>NZ_CP054212.1:2400000-3600000 GCF_013285385.1 Paramixta manurensis
ACGGCGATGTTTTTCGTCTGATGCCTGTTGCTTCTCAACCGGGCGCTCACGCGGATCCTGAATCGATAACGCGGCGGTAATAATCATCGCTTCACGCACACAGCCATATTTTTGCGCTTCCAGCACCATGCGTGCCAGGCGCGGGTCAACCGGTAATTGCGCCAGTTGGCGGCCTGAAGCGGTGAGTTGATAGCGTTGCTGCTCTTGCTGAACAATGGCACCCAGCTCTTCCAACAACCGGACGCCGTCCTGAATGTGACGTTTATCCGGTGCTTCCACAAACGGGAAAGCGCTAATATCGCCCAACCCTAGCGCAGTCATTTGCAAAATAACCGAGGCGAGATTGGTGCGCAGAATTTCCGGGTCGGTAAACGCCGGGCGACTGAGAAAATCATCTTCGGAATAAAGACGAATACAGATCCCTTCCGAGACGCGCCCGCAGCGCCCTTTACGCTGATTAGCCGACGCCTGCGAAATGGGCTCAATCGGTAAACGTTGTACCTTGGTACGATAGCTATAACGGCTGATACGCGCAGTACCAGGATCGATAACGTATTTGATCCCCGGCACGGTGAGCGAGGTTTCCGCCACATTGGTCGCCAGCACAATACGCCGACCGCCGTGAGACTGGAAAACCCGGTTCTGCTCGGCATTGGACAAACGTGCATACAGCGGCAGGATTTCCGTATGCGGTAAATCGCGCTTTTGCAATGCATCGGCGGTATCGCGGATTTCCCGCTCGCCGCTCATAAAAATCAAAATATCGCCGCGACTCTCCTGACCTAATTCATCAACTGCGTCGAAAATAGCCTGTAACTGATCGCGATCGCTTTCATCGGCCTCTTCCGCCACCGGACGATAACGCATCTCAACCGGATAAGTCCGCCCGGACACTTCGATAATGGGCGCCTGATTAAAGTGGCGTGAGAACCGCTCCGGGTCGATGGTGGCGGAAGTAATAATGACTTTCAGATCCGGGCGACGCGGCAATAACTCACGTAGGTAGCCGAGCAAAAAGTCGATATTCAGGCTACGTTCATGCGCTTCATCAATAATCAGAGTGTCATACTGCATCAGCATCCGATCGTGCTGGATCTCCGCCAGCAAAATGCCGTCGGTCATCAGTTTCACTTGGGTTGTGTCACCGACCTGATCGTTAAAACGCACTTTATAACCTACGCAGCCGCCCAGCGTGCTCTCTAACTCCTCGGCAATACGGTTAGCCACGGTACGCGCCGCCAGGCGACGCGGCTGTGTATGACCGATTAACCCTTTCACGCCGCGCCCCAGCGCCAGGCAAATTTTGGGCAATTGAGTGGTTTTACCGGAACCCGTTTCACCGGCGACAATCACCACCTGATGATCGCGAATCGCCGCCGCAATATCCTGCTGCTTCTGACTAACCGGCAGGTTTTCCGGAAACGTAATCACCGGCGTCGCGGCGCGTCGTTGCTGTATTCGTTGTTGTGCCGCATCAATTTCATGACGCAATGACTCAGCAACTTCACGCAGGGCTGCCGGATTTTTTATTTTCTTTGCGCCTTGTAAGCGACGCTGGAAACGCTGACGGTCACGTAGTGAGACCTCATCAAGACGGGACCAGAGCGCCGCTAACGGCGAAGTATTGGGTTCTACAGACATTATCTTTTACCTTCTACGCACAGCGGCCGTTCAGAGCGATGAAACCACTGCGGGTCGCCGGCTGAACCGGCATCTATTTTGCTGCCGCGCATAGTAGCACAGCCCGATAATTACGTGCGTTGCCTACCCACGTATACTTCTTCAATATTTTCGAATATAAGTCTCGAAATATTGCGCTATCACTTGGTTAAGAATGACCATAGAGTGTATTTCAACGAGCGGATGGCCTTTCCGCGCTAACAGACAGGAAAAAATCATGAGCAAAGTTTTAGTTCTGAAATCCAGTATTCTCGCCGGTTATTCCCAGTCAAGCCAACTGGCTGATTTTTACGCTGAGCAGGTCTCTGCCAAAGGCGATCAGGTTACGGTACGCGATTTAGCAGCGAACCCGATTCCGGTACTTGACGGCGAACTGGTTGGCGCGCTGCGTCCTTCCGATAGCCCGCTGACGCCGCGTCAGCAAGAAGCGTTAGCGCTGTCTGATGAACTGATTGCCGAGCTGCAAGCTCATGATGTGATTGTTATTGCGGCACCCATGTACAATTTCAATATCCCGACGCAATTGAAAAACTATTTTGACCTGATCGCCCGTGCAGGCGTGACTTTCCGTTACACCGAAGCTGGCCCGGAAGGCCTGGTGAAAGGCAAGCGTGCGGTCATCCTCTCCAGCCGCGGTGGGATCCATAAAGACACCCCTACCGACCTGTTAACGCCGTATGTAAAACTGTTCCTCGGTTTCCTCGGTATCACTGACGTAAACTTCGTGTTTGCTGAAGGCATCGCCTATGGGCCGGAAGTGGCAACCAAGTCCACCACCGACGCGAAAGATGCTATCAAACAAATCGTTGCCGCGTAATTAGTGACGCTGTAACGCAAGGCGCCACACGGACGGGTGGCGCTCCTGCTTATTTTTGCCAGACTGGCTATTTTTTCAGCCATTGTCCGTTAATACCACGCACATATTCGCCCGCCGCCGCACGCTGAACCAACTTCTCACCGGCAATACGCGCCACCGCAGACGTGGTGAGATTGTTACGCTGCGCCAATTGCTGATATTGCACCTCGCGTCCCTTATTTACCCGCTCAACCAAAGCGCGCGTTTGTGCATCCTGCTTTAGCGGTGCGACATAACCACTCAACGTTTCCCCTACTCGCCTCTGTTGGCGTGCTTCATCCAGCGTTAAGGCACTGGCTAACGGGGAAAATAACAGCGCGCAGACGCACGCCCAGGCCACTCTTTTCATCGGCATTTCCTGTCAGAACAAATCGCTCTGATTCTTCAGTAAGGCTTCCACATCTTTATCGACTTTGATATGGATTTCATGTTCGATTTTTACATTCATATTAATGGTTATCGGCTCTTTCGGCGCCGCAACCTCAATACGCGGCACGCAACCAGCCAACAGCCCGCTCAATGCGAACAACGCGAGGTGCCTCAGCCTTAATATCATGGTTTTTGTTCCTTCTGCGACGGCAAGGTGGCGTTATCCTCCACCCAGGATTGCAAGTTATCGCCAAAGCGCAAGCTGCGCCAGAGCTGGAAGAGGTTTTCCCGATGGGTATAGTTCAACAAGACGCGTTGGGTACGGTTAATAAAGCGGCTTTTCCCATCCACCTGCGCGCTCATAGTAAGGTCACCAATGGTGTTCAGATTGAGCGTGGCCCAGGCCCGTGAAATCTCCATATAACGCAGCCAATCCAGCGCAGCGCCAGCGGCAACATTATTGCGGGTAATCGCATCCGCCATGTCTTTATCAAGACGTAAAGTCAGGCTGCCCTCGTTGGCTATCCAGCCATCTTTAACCAGCCACTGTGAATGATTAACCCATAGCGGCAGTTCACCGTTGATATGCCCGGACATGGCAATCTGCTTAGGATTGATGGCGGTAACCAGTTCGCTAAGATTGATCCCTCTTAACCGCAGGGTCGCCGCCGCGTGTTGCGGTAACCCAAGGTGCGCCATGCTCAGCGTCCCGCCAAGCATATCAACGCTGACATTAGTCAGGTCGAGCGGTTGGCGTTCACTCCACGGGTAGCTCCCCTGAAGATCGGCGCTAATGTTTGCCATCGCAAACTGATTATTGATTGCCTTGATGCGTAGCGACACTGGCCCACGCGCGCCAAAGACCCACTGATGTGCCTTCAGGCGGAAAGGGAGCGAAAAATCGATGCCGTTTATTTCGTTGTCCGGCATTTTTACGCTGCCATCCTTAACCACCCAATGCCCGCCGGCTTCCAGCCCTTGATCGCTGGCGGCGGAAAATGCCACTTGCGCTTTCAGGCTGCCCGACTGAATGCGCATTTTCAGATCCGGGCTTAGCAACGACTGAAAGGCAGTCAGCGATTGTTGCGGCCACCAGGCCTGACCACGCAGACGGATGCCATCCCAACGACCATTCACGCGCAGCGGGCCAATGGCGTCGGCCGAGAGCGAGCCGTTGAACAGGAAGCGTGCCGGGTCGCGCCCTTTTACCGCCAGCGACAAGGTAGAAGGCGGTAAATATCCTCCGCTGCTTAACGCAGTGCGTTGTGCGACCAGTTGTAGCTCACCATTAAAAGCAGGATGTTGCGTATCGCGTTGCCACACCACCGGTTTTGTGATGGTCAGCCGCGGCGCATTGACATCCACCATTCCGTATTGCAAGCGATCAAAGCCGGTTGAGAGTGTCGCCAGCGTAAGCGTACTGTCATGCCATTCGCCAGTACCGCGCACATCCCACTGTGCGGCTAATGGCGCCATATAGCCGTTGCCCCAATAACGCCAGGCCCAGCGGCCGTTATCCGGCCAAAAATTTTGCGACTTCCCGTCCAAATGCAGGGTAAAGCGCCCCATATTCGGATCATGCGCGCGGAGTATCGCCTGCAAGCGCCCGTCAACCCCCGCCTGAGAAACCTTGAGGCCGGCTAGCGGCCAGCGGGCTTCATCAACCTCTAAGGTTGACAGGAGCCGTCCGCGCATGCGCAATAACGCGCCGGGCTGAAGTTCTACCAGCGGATTGAGCACTGAGCCTCTCATGATGCCGGGGATCGCGGCATAAAATTGTAAATCCTGGAGTTTGCTTTCTCCGGTTAATTGCAGCGGCAACGCGCTATCAACAAAATCCAACCGGCCGGGCCCAAAACTCAAGACCACGTTACCTTTACCACCGCGCCCTTGAGTTAACAGATTAAAACGCCCCTGAAAAACGGTCGCGGATAACCCTTGCCGCCAGTGCGTCAAACTCAGGTTAAGGCCGCCCGCGAGCGGCTGCGCGGCGTAGGGCCAGCGCCACTGCCCCTGTTCAATCATCAACCGGTCGGCGGAAAGCGTCCACGGTAAGCGCAGTAGCGGCGTCTGATCATGCTGCGCCAGCACGCTGAAGGTTCCTTTCTGTTGCTGCCAGTCAAGCGCTAATATCAATGGCTGCGGTATCTGCTGTAAGGCCAATGTCCCGGCAACATGGCCGCTCGTCGGCAAAGTATCCGGCACTTCAGGCAGGGTTAGTTTACCGCTCAGCGTCAGCGGTTGTTGCAACAACGGATGTGAAAGACTGAACCGGTTTAGTGTTAATTGACGGCCACTCAGGCGCGCGTCTAACCGCAAATTTTTGCCCTGGTAATGGAGAGTTTGGCGCGCCGGACTCACCGCCAAATCCAACGCCCCGGCCCATTCAGGATAAGGAGAGAGTGTTAATTGATGTACCACCAGATGCGCATGTGGCAACAGCGCTTGCCACTGCGCCAGCGTGCGCGGCGCGGTAGTATCGGGCGCGCTTTGCGTCAGTTGATTGAGACACGCGCTATCCAGCGTGATTTTATCTGCCTCCGCTTCCCAGCGCGAGTGATGCCAACCCAGCGAAACCTGCGTCAATGCAACCAGTTCACAATCACCCACCCGATAATGCACGCCGGGTAAAACCAGACTGCCGTTTCGCCATCCCAGCCGGCCATCAAAGGCAATGGCAGTATTCTGCGGCAGCCAAATGCCCGCCAGGCGCGGCAACCATTCGGTGATGGTTAATACGCTCCCGACCAATAAAAGGATCAGCGCCAGCATCGCGGCACAGAAAACGTTGAAGCCACGGCTCATGGCGGCGAATTCCTGTTCTCTCGGTGAAATTCCTGTCTTGAATGATGGCACGTTACGGCGTAAGGGTGAAGTTTTTCGCCGGGAAATCATCGCGATGAGAGTACGGCCCAGGCAGATAAAGCGATAGAGGGCTCCGACCGTGAGAATAATTGTTATTATGTCCGATGCCGGAGGTAAAATGGGCCGGTGGCATGACGACAGGAGATCGGCAATGAAACTCGCGGTATACAGCACCAAACAGTATGACCGAAAATATCTGGAACAGGTTAACCAGGCGTTTGGCTTTGAACTGGAGTTTTTTGATTTTTTGCTCACTGCCCGCACGGCTAAAAACGCCGTGGGTTGTGACGCGGTCTGTATTTTTGTGAATGACGATGGCAGCCGTCCGGTATTGGAAGAGTTGGCGGAGCTTGGGGTGAAATTTATCGCACTGCGTTGCGCGGGTTTCAACAATGTTGACCTGCAAGCGGCAAAAGAGCTAGGGCTCGCGGTAGTGCGTGTCCCGGCCTATTCGCCTGAAGCGGTTGCTGAACATGCGGTGGGCATGATGATGACGTTAAACCGCCGCATCCATCGCGCTTATCAGCGTACGCGCGACGCCAATTTCTCCCTGGAAGGGTTGATTGGCTTTAATATGCACGGGCGTACTGCCGGGGTGATCGGAACCGGTAAAATTGGTATCGCCACCTTGCGCATCCTGAACGGTTTTGGGATGAGATTATTAGCGCACGATCCTTACCCTAATCCACAGGCGCTGGCGTTAGGCGCGGAATATGTGGATATTCATACGCTGTTCCAGCAATCCGATGTTATTTCGCTGCACTGTCCATTGACGCCCGAAAACCATCATCTACTGGATAATCACGCTTTTGCACAGATGAAAGATGGGGTCATGATTATTAACACTAGCCGCGGTGGGTTGATTGATTCGCAAGCGGCGATTGAGGCATTAAAACAGCAGAAAATCGGCGCGTTGGGGATGGATGTTTACGAAAACGAACGCGATTTATTCTTCGAAGATAAATCGAACGATGTGATCCAGGATGATGTTTTTCGCCGTCTGTCTGCCTGCCACAACGTGCTGTTCACCGGCCATCAGGCTTTTTTAACCGCAGAAGCGCTAACCGCGATTTCACACACCACGCTGGAAAATTTGCAACAACTGGTAAATGGCACGCCCTGCGCGAATAGCATCAGCATTTAATCGCTCCACGGGCGAAACGGACTTCGCCCATTGAGCAATACGCGGCTAGAGGCGTGCGCAACTCCCGTTAAGCAGCGCATTTTCACTACAGCGGCGCCCGTTAGCCAACTGACACATACCGATATTAGAGCCGTCAAGCTGGCGAGAAAAGGCTAGTGTGCCGCCGGCATTGGCGCAATTAGTTTCCGCCATCGCATTCATCACCACTCTGGGCTGAACGTGGGCGGCAGTAGCTTGTTGCGGCGGTTCGTTGTCGGCATTGTTGCTGCATGCGGAGAGCAGCAGCGCAACGCCAGCAAGCAGAAAGGTCGCTGCTTTCATGTGTCGGGCTCCGGGAAGATGTGAGTAGCAAGGCTCTGCCAGCATAATCCAGCTTTTGCGCCGGGTCGAGAGATGACACCTTTTTTTACTTATTTTAATTTTATGAAAAGCACCAGGCGCAATCTGAATTTTTATTTTTGCTAAAATAGATTGAAAATCAATAACAACAGAGGAAAGCCAATGTTAATGGATTTACTTCTCCGTATCGCCCTCGCCGGGGTTTTGGGCGGCCTTATCGGGCTTGAACGCCAAATGCGCGCCAAAGAAGCCGGTCTTCGCACGCATATACTGGTTGGGATCGGCAGTGCGATGTTTATGATCGTCTCAAAATATGGTTTTGACGATATTCTCAACCAAACGCATATTGGGCTCGATCCCAGCCGTATCGCAGCACAAGTCGTCAGCGGAATGGGCTTCCTCGGTGCCGGTACCATCATCATTCAAAAGCAGATGGTAAAAGGGCTAACCACCGCCGCAGGTCTATGGGTGACAGCCGCAATTGGTTTGGTCATTGGTAGCGGTCTGTATGAAATTGGGATTTATGGCACCGTGCTGGCCTTGGTCGTGCTGGAAGTTTTCCGCCGTATTAGCCACTGGTTAATTGGCCAACACCATACGTTGATCGTTCAGCTCAAACCGAAAAGCGTGCCTTCAGTATTGCTGGCGCTGCAAAAAGATCGCATCCGCTATGGGCAAATTTCGGTGGTTAACCGTGATAAAGAGAGCGGGTTATGCGAACTGACCATTGAAGTGACGCTGGCGCGCTCCGTTTCGGGTAGCAACCTCTATGAGCATCTGTTAGAGGTGAAAGGCGTCGAATCGGTCGAAGTACATTAATAGCGCGACTTTGTTCGCCGGTGCTATTCACCGTTGTGACCACACAAATCAAAAAATGGCCTTGTCCCCCTTTGCTAAACTTAGCTGATCCGGGTTCGCGTGCGAGCCTGACGGCTGTTTAGGTGAAGGACTTTTTATGATAACAATTGATGGCAACGGCGCCGTTGCATCGGTCGCATTTCGTACCAGCGAAGTCATCGCTATCTATCCGATTACGCCCAGTTCAACCATGGCAGAACAGGCAGATAGTTGGGCGGGCGATGGTCGCCAAAATATATGGGGCGACGTCCCGCGCGTGGTAGAGATGCAGTCGGAAGCCGGGGCGATTGCCACCGTGCACGGCGCACTGCAAACCGGCGCCCTTTCCACTTCGTTTACCTCTTCGCAGGGGTTGCTGTTGATGATCCCCACGCTGTATAAACTGGCCGGTCAGTTAACGCCGTTTGTACTGCATGTTGCCGCGCGTACCGTCGCCACTCACGCGTTATCCATCTTTGGCGACCACTCCGATGTGATGGCGGTGAGGCAAACCGGCTGTGCCATGCTGTGCGCCAGCAACGTCCAGGAAGCGCAAGATTTTGCGCTAATTTCCCAAATGGCGTCGTTAAATAGCCGCGTCCCGTTTATTCACTTTTTTGATGGTTTCCGTACCTCGCATGAAATTAATAAAATCGTACCGTTGGCGGATGAAACCCTGCACAAACTGATGCCGCAAGCGGCGATTGATGCACATCGTCAGCGCGCGTTAACGCCCGACCATCCGGTAATTCGCGGGACCTCGGCCAATCCGGATACGTATTTCCAGTCACGCGAGGCGACCAATCCCTGGTATGACGCCACCTATGCGCATGTGGAACAGGCGATGCAAGATTTTGCCGCTGAAACCGGGCGGCATTATCACCCCTTCGAATATTATGGTCATCCGCAGGCGGAGCGAGTAATAATTTTAATGGGGTCAGCCGTTGGTACTTGTGAAGAAACCATTGATGAATTACTGCAACGCGGTGAAAAAGTCGGTCTGCTGAAAGTTCGCCTTTATCGGCCTTTTTCCGCCGCCCACCTGCTGGCGATGCTGCCCGCAAGCGCCAGTAAAATTGCGGTGCTTGATCGAACCAAAGAGCCCGGCGCGCTGGCGGAACCGCTGTATTTGGATGTGATGACCGCATTGGCGGAAGCCTTTAGTCGCGGTGAACGGCAGCAAATGCCGCGCGTTATTGGCGGCCGTTATGGTTTATCATCAAAAGAGTTTGACCCGGCCTGCGCGTTAGCGGTGTTCAATGCGTTGCAGCAAGATAATCCACCGCCGCGCTTTACCGTCGGTATTTATGACGATGTCACCCATCTTTCGTTGCCATTAGCGGAAAATACCCTACCAAACCATGCGCGTCTGGAAGCGCTGTTTTACGGCCTCGGCAGTGATGGCAGTGTTTCCGCCACCAAAAATAACCTCAAAATTATTGGTAATAGCACGCCCTGGCAGGTGCAAGGCTATTTCGTTTATGACTCGAAAAAAGCTGGCGGCCTGACGATTTCACACCTGCGCGTCAGCGAGCGCCCGATTAACTCCGCCTACCTTATTGACCAGGCCGATTTCGTCGGCTGCCATCAATTGCAGTTTATCGACAAGTATCAAATGGCCGAGCGGCTGAAGCCCGGCGGCATTTTTTTGTTGAACACACCTTATGCTGCTGATGAGGTATGGTCCCGTCTGCCACAAGAGGTTCAGGCGGTACTGAATCAAAAACAGGCGCGTTTCTACGTGATTAACGCGGCGAAAATTGCCCGCGATTGCCAACTTGGCGCACGCATTAATACCGTGATGCAGATGGCTTTTTTCCAACTTACTGCCATCCTGCCGCCCGATACGGCGCGGGAAGCGTTGCAAAACGCCATTGCCCGCAGCTATAGCAGCAAAGGACAGGAGTTGGTGGAACGTAACTGGCAGGCGCTAGCTGCGGCCCAGACCTCGTTACAGGAAGTCACGCTCCAGCCGGTTAATGCCGACAGTCCGCTACGTCCGCCGGTGGTTTCCGATGCGGCGCCGGATTTTGTTAAAACGGTCACCGCCACCATGCTGGCCGGGTTGGGCGATGCATTACCGGTTTCCGCGCTGCCCCCGGATGGCACCTGGCCGACCGGGACCACACGCTGGGAAAAACGGAATATTGCCGAAGCGATCCCCATCTGGAAACCGGATCTCTGTACCCAGTGTAATCACTGCGTCGCCGCCTGCCCGCACTCGGCCATTCGCGCTAAGGTGGTTGCTCCAGAGGCGATGGACGGCGCGCCCGATACGCTCCAGTCGTTGGATGTGAAAGCACGCGATATGCGCGGACAAAAATATGTGCTGCAAGTTGCGCCAGAGGATTGCACCGGTTGTAACCTCTGCGTAGAAGTGTGTCCGGCAAAAGATCGCCAGGAACCGTCGATCAAAGCTATCAATATGATGTCGCGTCTCGACCATGTGGAAGAGGAGAAAGCCCATTACGATTTCTTCCTCGATTTGCCGGAAATCGATCCGGCGCAGTTGGAGCGCATTGATATTCGCACCTCACAACTGATTACCCCGCTGTTTGAATATTCAGGCGCCTGCTCAGGCTGCGGTGAAACGCCCTATATCAAGCTACTCACCCAGCTCTATGGCGATCGTTTATTGATTGCGAATGCGACCGGCTGTTCATCGATTTATGGCGGCAACCTGCCTTCGACGCCTTACACCACCAACGCCGAAGGGCGCGGACCGGCATGGGCGAACTCATTGTTCGAAGACAATGCGGAGTTTGGCCTCGGCTTCCGCCTAACCGTTGACCAACACCAGCAGCGGGTGCGCCGCCTGCTTGAGCGCTATGCCGACCGGCTACCTAACGACCTGCTGGAGGGGCTAAAAAGTGACACCGCCACAATAGAGCAACGTCGTCAGCATATTGCTACCCTACGCGCCGCATTGGCCGACATTGATGAAGCGGACGCCCGCCAATTAAGCGCCGATGCCGATGCGCTGGTGGATAAGTCTATCTGGCTGATTGGCGGCGATGGCTGGGCGTATGATATTGGTTTTGGCGGCTTGGACCATGTTATGAGCCTCACCGAAAACGTTAATGTGCTGGTACTGGATACGCAATGTTACTCCAATACCGGTGGTCAGGCCTCGAAAGCAACGCCATTGGGCGCGGTCACCAAGTTTGGCGAGCACGGCAAGCGTAAGGCTCGGAAAGATTTAGGCGTTAGCATGATGATGTACGGTCATGTTTACGTGGCGCAAATTTCACTTGGCGCGCAGCTAAACCAGACCGTTAAGGCGATTCAGGAGGCGGAAGCCTGGCCGGGTCCGTCACTCATTATTGCTTACAGCCCGTGTGAAGAGCATGGTTACGATCTGGCGTTAAGCCATGATCAGATGCGTCAGCTTACCGCCAGTGGCTTCTGGCCGCTCTATCGCTTCGACCCGCGTCGTACCGAAGAAGGCAAGTTGCCATTGTCACTGGATTCGCGTCCGCCCTCCTGTGAACTGGACGCGGCGCTGATGAATGAACAGCGTTTTCGTCGGCTTAATGCGCAGCAGCCGGAGGTTGCGGAACAATTGTGGCGCGATGCCGCTGAAGATTTACAGCGTCGCTATGACCTATTAGCGCAAATGGCCGGTAAAGCGGAAAAAAATCCGTCGTAACGACATTGTAAATGACAATATCATCATGGCCGGTTAACCCCGGCCTGTTTAGCCAGAGAAGGAACGCACTATGCAGGATAAAAACATACTTGTTGTGGCAAAACTCGTTGCCCAGCCGGGCAAAGCAGAAGAACTGAAAAGAGTGTTATCGGCCTGCGTCGCGCCCAGCCGCGCTGAAGATGGTAATCTTCATTACGATCTCTATCGTAGCGTAGAGGATGGTAACGTCTTCCTGTTTCATGAGCGCTGGAAAAATGCGGCGGCCGTCGAAACCCATAATGCACAACCGCATTTTAAAAAGCTTATTGCCGATTCAGAGCACTTGCTAAAACAACCGCCGGAAATTCAACAAATTGAAGCATAACGCCTCAACTCATTAAGCGAGCGCGGCAGTTTTTGCCTTTAATTTTTCCCTGCTGTAGCTGCTTCAATGCCCGACGCGCCACATCGTGACGAATGGCAACCCACGCATGGGTTGCCGTAATGGTTATTTTCCCTACCTGGTCGGCACTTAAACCGGCATCGCCGGTTAATGCGCCAAGAATATCGCCGGCGCGCATTTTCGCTTTACGCCCACCATCAATACACAGGGTACTCATTTCCGCCGGGAGAGGTTGCGGAGTCACCGCTTTTAACGCCGCAGTAGATTGCCAGTTAAGCGTCTGTTGCAGATAATCCTCCAGCGCATGCGCCCGTACCATTTCGTCGGCGGCGACCAAACTGACCGCATAGCCCTGCTCGCCCGCCCGCGCCGTGCGACCAATACGGTGAATATGAACTTCCGGGTCGAACGCCAGTTGATAATTCACGACCAGCGCCAGTGACTTAATATCCAGCCCGCGAGCGGCAACATCAGTCGCCACCAACACCCGGCAACTGCCGTTGGCGAAGCGGATCATCATTTCATCGCGGTCGCGTTGCTCCAGGTCGCCATGGAGCGCCAGTGCGCTGATCTGCTGCTCAGTAAGCGCCTGAACAATGTCATTACATTCGCGCCGGGTATTACAGAACACCACACACGAGACCGGTTGTTGCTGACTCAGAACGCCAATCAACAGTGATAACTTTTCACGCCCGGACACTTCATAGAAGCGCTGCTCAATCGCCGGTAACTCCGCCACATCATCGGTTTCAATGGTGAGCGGTTGGCGCTGAATTCGCTGGCTGATTTGCGCAATGCCCTGTGGCCAGGTGGCGGAAAATAGCAGCGTTTGGCGCTCAACTGGCGTATAGCTGATAATTGCGTCAATATCGTCGCGGAACCCCATCTCCAGCATACGATCCGCCTCATCCAATACCAGGCAACTTATCGCGCTGATCTTGAGCGTTTCACGCTTAAGATGATCGAGAACACGTCCCGGCGTTCCGACCACAATATGCGGCGCATGTTGCAGAGAATCGCGCTGCGCGCTCAGCGGTTGTCCGCCACACAGCGTCAATATTTTAATATTCTGCGTAAAGCGTGCCAGGCGGCGTAACTCTCCGGCCACCTGATCGGCCAGTTCACGGGTGGGACACAGCACCAATCCCTGCGTGGCATAGCGCGATACATCAATACGCTGCAATACACCGAGGCCAAACGCGGCGGTTTTACCGCTACCGGTTTTCGCCTGCGCCCGAACATCGCTTCCCTGCAAAATAGCGGGCAATGCGGCCGCCTGGATAGGCGTCATACTGTGATAGCCCATTTCTGCGAGGTTAGTTAGCTGGCTAGCGGGAAGTTGAGTCAGGGTAGAAAAAGCGGTCACGGTAGTCTCTCTGCGGCATTGAGGCGGCTTAATGGCCGCACAGTTTATCAGAAAAACCTTGGCGGTTTCGCTAAATAGGTTCTACCAATGCAAGGCGAAAATTTTTCCGCAGGGAATATCGCACCAAAACGGCTGGAATTCGGCGCCGTAATCCGTACCATACACGCCAATATTGCTCCTTTAGCTATGTGAGTCCCCAATGTCTGATCAAACAGAAAATAAGCGCGAACGCTACAACCTGAATAAGCTGCAAAAACGCCTGCGTCGTAATGTAGGAGAAGCGATTGCCGATTTTGCTATGATTGAAGAAGGTGACCGCATTATGGTGTGCCTCTCCGGTGGGAAAGACAGTTACACCATGCTGGAGATTTTGCGCAATTTGCAGCAGAGCGCGCCGGTAAATTTCTCGCTGGTGGCGGTTAACCTTGACCAAAAGCAGCCCGGTTTCCCCGAACATGTGCTGCCGCAATATCTGGACTCCCTCGGGGTGGAATACAAAATTGTCGAAGAGAATACCTACGGCATCGTAAAAGAGAAAATTCCGGAAGGGAAAACCACCTGTTCGCTTTGCTCACGCTTGCGTCGTGGGATCCTTTACCGCACCGCCACCGAGTTAGGATGTACCAAAATTGCATTGGGTCACCATCGTGACGATATTCTGCAAACTCTGTTTTTGAATATGTTTTACGGTGGCAAGATGAAAGGCATGCCGCCAAAACTGATGAGCGATGACGGTAAACATATCGTTATTCGCCCACTGGCCTATTGCCGTGAGAAGGATATTGAGCGTTTCGCCATCGCGCGTGAGTACCCAATTATTCCGTGCAACCTTTGTGGCTCACAGCCTAACCTGCAGCGCCAGGTCATCGCCGATATGCTGCGCGATTGGGATAAACGCTACCCTGGCCGCATTGAAACGATGTTTAGCGCCATGCAGAACGTGGTGCCTTCACATCTGGCCGATTTCGAACTGTTTGACTTCAAGGGCATTCAGCACGGCAGTGAAGTGGTTGCGGGCGGCGACATTGCTTTTGATCGCGAAACACTGCCGCTGCGCCCTGCCGGTTGGCAACCGGATGAAGAGGAAGACGCGGCCGCCGTTCGTCTGAATGTATTAGAACTTAAGTAAGTTTCAGGGCGATGGCGACATCGCCCCAACGAACCGATGCGGCGGCGGATCGATAATCGGTGTAGGGTCCGGCTCGGTTGGCGGAGGGTCTGGAATAGGTTGTGGTTTGGGGATCGGGTCAGGAACCGGTACCGGGTCGGCAGGCAGCGGTTCAGAAGCGCGGATTTGTTCGCTCCAATAGGTTGTGAACATGCTCTTCTCCTTATCTACGGGATGAGCAGTAAGCATAGAAGAAGATGATAAGCTCTGGCGAAACGGCAAAAAAAAGCCGGCTCAAGGCCGGCATCGTATGAATCAATTGTGCTATGCATTAATTCAAAAAAGGAAGTAAGACAATATGGAGCGCAACGCCCATCGCTTGACGTTGCATTCACCTGCGAGAGAAAGTTTGCCGCAGCGAGCGCGCAGGCTTATTGATGTCGATCAGCTTTTTTTCAGTTTTCCATCACGCTTTGCCGGAATCTCACAGCCACCGGCGTCGTTTTAACCACCACGCGACGCCTAACACCAGCAAGACTAATAACAGGCAAAAAACGCTAAACCCATAACGCCATGTGCCGCCGGGAATACCGCCAAGGTTAACGCCGAACAGGCCAGTTAAAAATGTAGTGGGTAAAAACACCATTGCCAGCAACGACATAGTATAGGTACGACGGTTCATCGCCTCCGCCAGTACCGACGCAATTTCATCAGACAGCACCGCGGTACGCGCCACGCTGGCATCCAAATCATCAAGCCCACGCCCTAAGCGATCGGAAATTTCCTGCATCCGGCGACGCTCATCATCATCCATCCACGGAAGCCGCTCACTCGCCAGCCGCGCATAAACGTCACGCTGCGGTGCCATATAGCGCCGCATCACAATAAGTTGTTTGCGGAGCAACGCCAACTCACCGCGCGCCGGTACCCGTTGATCCAGCAATGCATCTTCCAGCTCGATAATCTTATCGTGCAGCTCTTCAATAAATTCACTGGTGTGATCGGTTAATGCGTCGCACACCTCGACTAACCAACTTCCGCCGTCAACCGGGCCGTTCCCTTCTTGCAGATCGCTTAACACTTCATCAATCGCGTACACTTTCCGACGCCGGGTAGACACGATCAACTTATCATTGATAAATACCCGTACCGCAACCAACTGGTCGGGACGGGAATCACTGTTTAGATTCACGCTGCGCAACGTGATCATAAACCCATCGCCAAGGCGGCTCACGCGTGGCCGCATACTGTCGCCAGACAGCGCGTCACGCACCGTATCGGGTATTAATGGCGTGGAGGAAAGCCATGCCGCGCTGTCACGATGGGTATAATTTAGGTGTAGCCAACACGGACGTTCGCAATGAATCACATCTTTATCTTCAATGGGAACCATGCCGCCTTTACCATCAAGCTGACAGGCAATGATGGCATCAGAAACTTGTAACGCTTTTCCTTGAATGACGTCCACCTCAAGCCCCGGTAATCAGAATAATCAATACGATACAGTCTAGCGCTCAGCCCGACAGAATCAATCTCTACGCAACAGTGCCCATACCCGGCACAGATTTAATGTTTAAGGATGTAGAGCTCGCGGCTGTAAGCCACATCTTCCGGGTTATTAATGGGGTAACCTTTCACCCACGGCTTAATCAAACGCCCATTGGTATACTGATAAATTGGCGCGATCGGCGCCTGATCGGCGAGGATCTGTTCGGCACGGTTATAATCCTCATTACGCATCTTGTCGTTAGTTTCTTTACTCGCCTGAGCCAGCACCGCATCATATTCAGCGCTGTTAAAACGGGCAATATTGCCGCTATGGGCCGAAGTTAACAAACTGAGAAAGGTTGAAGGCTCGTTATAATCGCCAACCCATGAAGCGCGAATAACATCGAAATTGCCGCTATTGCGGCTGTCGATATAGGTTTTCCACTCCTGATTTTGCAATTTCACCTCAGCGCCCAAGTTCTTTTTCCACATTGACGCCACCGCAATAGCAATCTTTTGGTGGTTTTCCGAGGTGTTATATAACAGCGTCAGATGCAAAGGCTTAGTTGGGCCGTACCCCGCCGCCGCCAGCATGCCTTTCGCCTGCGCGTTAAGCTCCGCCTGGGAGTGTTGTTGTAGGAAACTGGCTTTCGGTTTAAAACCTGCGGTGACATCCGGCGTAAAATGCCAGGCTGGCTTCTCGCCGGTGCCCAACACCTTTTCAGCGATGATGCGGCGATCAATACTCCACGACAGCGCGCGCCGCACCCGCACATCGGCGGTCGGGCCTTTTTGCGTGTTGAACGCGTAGTAGTAGGTCCCTAATTGATCTGGCGTATACACTTGGTCGGGAATGGTTTTTTTCAACAGCCCATACATATTTTTCGGGAACGACTCAGTAATATCAATATCACCGGCGCGATAGCGTTTAGTGGCGCTCGACTCTTCGTTAATTGGCACAAACGTCACTTTGGTCAACACCGAGTGCGCGTTGTCCCAATACTTATCATTGCGCACCAGCACAATCTTTTCATTCACCACCCGTTGTTCCAGACGATATGCCCCATTGCCAACCAGATTCTCTTTTTTAGTCCAGCCATCGCCAAACTGTTCAACCACCTTCTGCGGTACCGGATAAAGGCTGAAATTAGCCGCCAGGCTCGGGAAGTAAGGCACCGGCCGTTCCAGCGAGACTTTAAGATGCGTATTATCCAGCGCCACCACGCCCAGTTTATCGGGTGACAGAGTGCCTTTGGTGATGGCATCCGCATTCAACATTCCTGCCAACCCGGCGAACCAGGCAAACGGCGACGTATTTTTCGGATCCACTAAACGTTGCCAGCTGTAGACAAAATCATGAGCGGTCAGCGGATCGCCATTCGACCAACGGGCATCTTTACGCAGGGTAAAAATCCAGGTTTTGTTGTCATTCGTCTGCCAGCTCTGCGCCACGCCTGGCACAATCTTTCCATTTGCATCCTGATTGGTGAGCCCTTCAAACAGATCCCGAATGACTTGAATTTCCGGCAACCCCACCGCTTTCACCGGATCAAGCGACGCAGGTTCATCCTTAATATGACGAACAATTTCCTGTTTAGCGGCCAGTTGCGTTCCCGGTGGCACGATTGCGGCCCACGCAGGTGCATACAGGCTGGCAACCCACAGCGCCCCCAGAGTAAAACGAAAGGATTTCATCATCATCGGCCCTTAAATCTGTCAAAGAGAAGATGCCAGACAGGCATTCGCTATCATTGCCTGGCACTTTATCGCAAATCCTTGATCGATAAATAGCTATTTTCACCCGGCCGGTTTTACGTTAGCTTTATTTGCGAGGATCTTCACAGGAGTTCATAGACATGTCGTTGCTACATCCGCGTCCGTTGCGCGGCAAACTGGATGTGGAAGCAAAAACCTACGGTACCTCGGTGCTTGGCGCGCCGCTGTTATGGTTCCCTGCTCCGCTGGCCGATGCGAACAGTGGGTTGATTTTGGCTGGCACGCATGGCGATGAAACGGCTTCAATCGTCACTCTCTCCTGTGCGATGCGGACATTGCAAGAAACGCATCGCCGCCACCATGTGGTGCTGGCGGTCAACCCGGACGGGTGCCAACTTGGTCTACGGGCCAATTATCGCGGCGTGGATCTTAACCGCAACTTTCCGGCGGCCAACTGGCAGTCTGGAGAGTCGGTGTACCGCTGGAATAGTGCGGCGGATGAGCGCGATGTGATTTTATCAACCGGCGACGCCCCGGCTTCAGAGCCGGAAACACAGGCGCTGTGTACCCTGATTCATCAACTGGCTCCGCGTTGGGTGGTCAGTTTTCATGAGCCGCTGGCGTGTATTGAAGATCCGCATAGCAGCCCATTAGGTCACTGGCTGGCGCTACGCATGGCGTTACCACTGGTGAGCAGCGTCGGTTATGCCACGCCAGGCTCATTCGGCAGTTGGTGCGCAGATTTAAGTCTGCCGTGCATTACTGCCGAATTACCGCCGGTTTCCGCCGATGCCGCCAGTGAGACGTGGTTGCAGGCAATGATCGATTTACTTAGCTGGCAGCCGTAAGATCGATACGCCCGGCGGAAAAACGTAGCCCGGGCTCTACATCCACCGCCAGCCAGGTAGGGCCATCCAAATCAATGAAACGCGCGCGCGGCACCAGCGGTAACGCGGCGTTAATCGCCCTTGAGGTGCAGAGCATACAACCGAGCATCACGCCAAACCCCGCTGCTTCAGCCGCGTTTGCCAGCGCCAGCGCTTCAGTAAGCCCGCCGGTTTTATCCAGCTTAATGTTCACCAGCTCATAACGCGCGCGTAGCGCTGGCAGACTTTCACGCGTATGGCAACTTTCATCGGCGCAAATCGGTAATGGATGAATAAAGTTTTCTAACCCGGCATCCTCTTCCGCCGGTAGCGGCTGCTCCAACATTTCAACGCCAAGGTCCGCCAATAATTGGCAACGGGCCGCCAACCCTTCGCTGTGCCAAGACTCATTCGCATCGACGATCAGCCGCGCCTCGGGCACAGCGGTACGAATCGCCATCAGCCGTTCGGTAATCAGATGATCATCCAGCTTAATTTTTAGCAACCGGGCACCATTATCCCAGGCGGCCAGTGCACTGCTGGCCATCGCCTCTGGCGTATCGATACTGACGGTTTGCGCCATTGAGACGGTGGCCGGTAGCGGCGTAGCCAGCGATTGCCACAGCGTTTGCTGCTGTTGACGGGCGGCGAGATCCCACAATGCAGAATCGATCGCATTACGCGCAGCGCCAGCGGGTAACGCCTGTTGCAGAGCCTCGCGTGATAAACCGCGCTCTAACGCCGGTAATAGCGCACTAATTTGCGCCAGCACCGAGGACTCGCTTTCCCCGTAACGTGGATAGGGCGTGCATTCACCAATCCCCTTAACGCCATTCTCTTCCAGCTCTACCACCACCACGCCCGCTTCGGTACGCGCGCCGCGTGCTATAATAAAAGGCTTATGTAACGGCCAGGCCTCAGGGTAAACTCTTACCGCTCTCATCCACGCATCCTTTTGTTACTGGTTGATAGAGTAATAGCGTAATAACTTTTTGACAGCACTCACCTTCGCAAAATTTTGTGGATGTGCCAATCTTAACGGCGCGATGCATGTCACGGACATGGCATATAATTTCGCTGTCTCACCCGGCTCCGCCCTCGGGGGCGGCCCGAAGTGTTAAACATATGAATAAGGAACGATTATGTCTCAAACCGTACATTTTCAGGGCAATGCGGTATCTGTTGACGGACAGTTGCCAAAAGCAGGCGAGAAAGCAAAACCGTTTACGCTGGTTGCCAAAAACCTTTCTGATGTTTCACTTTCCGAATATGCGGGTAAGCGTAAGGTTCTGAATATTTTTCCGAGTATTGATACCGGCGTCTGCGCAGCGTCGGTACGTAAATTTAACCAACTAGCGGGAGAGATGGATAACGCCGTAGTGCTGTGTATTTCCGCCGATTTACCGTTCGCGCAATCACGCTTTTGCGGCAGCGATGGGTTAAGTAATGTGGTGACGCTTTCCACGCTGCGCGGCAGTGAATTTAAACAGGACTATGGCGTGGCGATTTCCGATGGCCCGTTGAAAGGCCTAACCGCGCGCGCCGTGGTGGTGATTGATGAAAATGACAATGTGCTGTATAGCCAACTGGTCAGTGAGATTACCACCGAACCCGATTATGATGCCGCGCTGGCATCGCTGAAATAAACCCGCGGTAAAAGTGGCCGGGGATTTCCGGCCACTACGACTCAATATCGTTCTTTTTCTGGCTCAGCCCATACTCGCGTAATTTATTGGCAATCGCGGTGTGTGAAACGCCCAAACGTTTCGCCAGCTTACGTGTACTGGGATACGAGAGATAAAGTCGGGTCAAAACCGACCGCTCAAACCGGCTGGTTATCTCATCCAGCGAGCCTTCCATGACCTCGTCGTCGGGCAATGACTCAAGCGAGAATTCTGGCAAAACAATATCCTGCTGCCGTAATTCATCCCCTTCCAACTGCGTTAATGCGCGATACAACACATTCTTTAACTGGCGCACATTGCCCGGCCAGCTATAACGCGATAAAAACCCGTTAAGCTGCGGCGAGAGGCGTGGACGCGCGACGCCTTGTTCATCAGCGAAGCGTGCAACAAACATTTCCGTGAGCGGCAAAATATCTGGCTGACGTTCACGTAGCGGCGGCAAATTAAGCGTTAATACATTTAGCCGGTAGAACAAATCTTCGCGAAACTCACCGCGATTAACCAGTTCAATCAAGTTCTTTTGCGTGGCGCAAATGACCCGTACATCAACGTGAACTTCATGTTCTTCACCCACGCGCCGAAACGTACCGTCATTCAGAAAGCGCAGCAGTTTGGTCTGCATGCGTGGCGACATTTCACCAATTTCATCCAGCAGCACTGAGCCGCCATTCGCTTGTTCAAAGAACCCTTTCTTCCCTTCCAGCGCATTAGGATAAGCGCCCGGTGCGTGCCCAAATAATTCGCTTTCTGCGACATCATCCGGTAGCGAAGCACAGTTCAACGCCAGGAACGGTTTTTTACCGCGTGCGCTGCGCAAGTGACAGGCATGGGCTAGCATATCCTTGCCGGTACCGGTATCGCCAATAATCAGTAACGGCGCGTCCAGCATGGCTAACTTACGCGCCTGCTCCAGTAACTGACGCATTTTCGGGCTCGCCGCCACGATATGTTCAAAGCCGGAATCATCGTTAACCGTCAGGTTCTGCAATTGCCGCCCCATCCGCGCGGTGGATTTCAGCATAATCACCGCGCCGACCGGCGTAGAGGCGTTTTCCTCTTCATCGGCGGTATAAATCGGCCGCGCTTCCATCAAAAAATCTCGCCCCTGAATCACCACATGCTGTGCCTGCGCGTCAACGCGCTCGCCTTCTAGCCAACGGGTAAAATTAAAACCGTTAATCAGCGCGCCAACGTTGTAATTGCGGATTTTCTGTTCGTCGAGGCTGAATAGCACCTGGGCTGCGGGGTTAGCCAGTTCGATTTTGCTTTTCATATCGACCGAGAACACCGGTTCCGGCATGGCGACCAGCAAGGCGCTCAGCGCCCGATGTTCACGTTCGGAAGGCATAAACGCCACGGTGCGTACATCGGTAACGCCGGATATTCGGCGTATCTCCGCCATCAGATGGCTAAATTGATCAAACGCGATGGCGGAAAAATTGAGGTAGATGCGACCAATGGAAGCGATTTCGATGCCGCGTAAGTCAATATTTCGTTCAACAAGGAGATCAAGCAGTTCGCGGGTGAGACCTATTCGGTCCTGGCAAAAGACTTCCAAACGCATTGGGGTGGCCTTAATTGAGTTCAGGTAGCGGCGAATTAAGAGATAATACGATAACTTGCGCCGCGCCAGAAGAGATCTGTCAGGAAAAGTTGACAGCGGCGCAACGCAAGTTGCCACTATGGTGCTCAGTTGGCGGTTTTATCGCCGCCTTTCTGTACCGCGTCTTTCAGTTGAGTAAGCAACTCGCGGCGGAAATCGCCCAACCGCGGTTTGTCGCCTTCAAGCCACGGCAGCGGGCGGCATAACTCCATCGCTTTGATTCCCAAACGGGCGGTTAGCAGACCGGCGCCAATCCCCTGCGCGGCCCGCGCAGAAAGCCGCGCCGCAATGTCTTGCGACATCCAATCCATGCCCACTTCCCGCACCAGTTCAGAGGCACCGGCAAAAGCAATATTCAATAACACCAGACGAAATAAACGAATACGGCTGAAATAACCTAACTGAATGCCATACAGCGCGGCGATGCGGTTGACCAGACGTAAGTTACGCCAGGCGATAAACGCCATATCCACCAGCGCCAGCGGGCTGACCGCAATCATCAAGGTCGATTCCGCCGCGCTACGGCTAATTTCGCGGCGTGCTTGCTTATCCAGCACTGGCTGAACGCACTGCGCGTACAGCGCAACAATTTCACGATCATTATGCGTTTCATGTAGCGAAGCCTGCCAACGTTGCAGCGCCGGATGCCCTTGATCGAGGCCCGCCTGACGCGCCAGCTTTTCACAAAACTCACGGCCTTGCCCCATGCCGTGGCTGGTTAACAATCTGCGCCCTACTTCACGCTCTTCGGCCCGTTCACGCAGTTTATACAGCCGACGCCATTCGGCGGTCACGGAACCGATGCCTGCGACCACAATTAACCCACCGGCAATACCGCCGCCGAGCCCAATCCAGTCATGCGTTATCCAGGCATGATGTGTCCACTGTATGCCCTGCGCAACTACGCTCACGCCGAATAAACCTAATCCGACGCTGACCAGACGACGCCACAGACTACGCTTCGGGCGTAGCGCGGCCTCCACCACGCGTTCACCGCTATGTTCGGGTTGCGCCTCCGGCTCCCACGCCTGCTCAGCGATAAATGAGGGATTCTCGGCTTCGCTAAACGTCTTCGGCGCTTTAATTAGCGTCTCAGATTCGGTTTCCAGCGGCTGAGCAAAATCAATACGCGGTTTCAGCGGTGCGGTCATCGCAGTTTATCTCCCAGTAAAAACTCCATCGCTGCATCCATTCGGATATGCGGTAAGGGCCGATCGACATCCAGATCTTGTGGCCGAAATTGTTCGAAATGGAACCCTTGTTGCTGCCAGAAAGCGTTTCCCGGCAAACGTGGCGGCACTTCGCCGGGGTAAAACGTCATGGCGCTATCATCGCTCAAACGATGCCCGCGCAAGGCCGGGATCTTCTCTCCCTGGTGATCAACCATGCCGCTTTGTGTCGCCTGCACCGATGCCAAACCAACGCAATCCATGGTAATGCCTTCAAAGGCCGCATTCTGCCATGCGTCCTGTACCAGTTGTTGCAACAATGAAACCAGGTTGGCATGTTGGTCGGCAGTAACGTGATCGGATTTAGTGGCGGCAAACAACAATTTATCGATAACCGGCGAGAATAAACGGCGAAACAGCGTGCGTTGACCGTAATGAAAGCTTTGCATTAGCTGAGTCAACGCCAGCCGCATATCATTAAATGCCTGCGGCCCGCTGTTCAGCGGCTGGAGACAATCAACCAACACGATTTGCCGATCAAACCGCAGGAAATGGTTCTTATAGAACCCCTTCACCACATGCTGGCAATAATAATGATAACGTGAACGTAACATCCCGATATTGGTCTGTTTATCCGCCTGCGCCAGCCGCGCCTCACTGGCCGCATCTTCCTCCGGCCACGGAAAAAATTGCAGCGCCGGGGCGCCGGCCATATCGCCCGGCAGCACGAAGCGGCCCGGTTGAATAAAATGCAGCCCTTCCTGTTTGCAGCGCAACAAATATGCCGTCCAGGCTTGCGCAATCGCCGCCAGGCGGTTTTCATCGGCTGGCGCTAAAGGATCAAGCCCGGCGCATAATGCACGCCACGGTTTTGCCCATTCGGCGCGATCGCCCTGTAACAGGCCGGTCATCTGCCGCGACCAACTATGGTAATCCTGCGCCAGCATCGGCAAATCTAGTAGCCATTCGCCCGGATAGTCGACAATTTCGAGATACAGGGTGGAGGTTTCTTTAAAGTGGCGCAGCAAGGAGTCACGGGAGCGGTAGCGTATTGCCAGACGCATTTCACTGACGCCACGCGTCGGCGTCGGCCAGGCTGGCGGTTGGGCGTAAAGCTGCGATAAACCTTCGTCATAGGTAAAACGCTGAATCCCCATATCGCGTTGCGGAACGCGTTTCACGCCTAAAATGCGCTCTTCCCGTAAGGCGGAGAACATCGGTAAGCGTGCGCCGCCATGCACATTCAGCAGTTGATTGACCAGCGAAGTGATAAAAGCCGTCTTGCCGCTGCGGCTGAGCCCGGTAACGGCAAGGCGTAAATGTCGATCCACGCCACGATTAACTAACGACATCAATTCATTTTGCAGTCGTTTCATTTGTCTCCTTGTTGAAACGTGCGCTCACATGGCGCATCGCTCGCGCCAGAATCGGTTCCAGCGTCAAAGTGAGTAAGATACGCAGCGGACGACGCGCCACGGATTTGACGGCCCAACCGGCAATGCCTGCCGGGCCATAGGTTGCTGCATTGATAATGATAAATTTTCCGACCGACTTCAATGCGGGCACCGCATGGCGACGGAAACGACCTGACTGATACGCTGACATACGCATTTCCCCTAATGGCTGATAAATCGGGCCCGCATCGCCCAATCGGTGGTTTACAACTGACGGAACCGGCTACGCAAGGTAAAAGTATCGGAGGTTATATAACGCTCCATTTCACGCAGGCGCCGCTCGCCCGCCGCTAACTCGGCATCGACCGCATCAAACAACGTCTCGCTGTCTGGCGCCTCTTCGCCGTTAGCCGCGTTGGACGGCAACGGGTCAAGCACAAATGTCAGAACGATATAGGCAGCCAGCGTAAAGAAAAACAACCCGAAGATCATGGATAACACCACAATCAGCCGTACCAGCTTCACCGGCACATCCAGATAGTGCGCGATACCGGCGCAGACGCCTTTTAATTTCCCTTGTTGTGGAATGCGCCAAAGTTTTTTATTTTTCAGTAACCGTGTCATTCGCGACCTCTCCAGTTTGGGTGTTCTGCATCCAGAATCGCTTCCAGCGCCTGGATACGTTCACGCATACGCTTCGCTTCTTCGTTTAATGCCAACAAACGCTGCTGTTCACTGTGCGACAGTTCCCCGCGCTTCGGGCGATTGCTGTAATGAAGCCATAACCATATCGGCGCGACGAATAGCACAAAAATTGTCAACGGGATGGCAAGGAATAACGCGCTCATTCACTCTCCTTGAATTCACTGCCCCGCGCGCGAAATGCGCGGCGGGATAAGTTTTTCACTCTGCATCCGGGTTTACGGATTTTCAGTACGGCTCATTTTGGCTTTCAACGCCGCCAGTTGTTCACTGATTTCATCGTTAGCTTTTAATTCAGCGAAGTCCTGATCGAGCGATTTCTGTTTACCGAACCGCTGACTTTCCGCTTCCGCTTCCATATGGTCAATACGACGTTCAAATGACTCAAAACGCGCCATCGCTTCATCAATTTTACCGCTATCCAACTGGCGGCGAACATCGCGTGAAGACGCGGCGGCCTGATGGCGTAAAGTCAACGCCTGTTGACGCGCACGCGTTTCACTCAGTTTTTTCTCGAGTTCGCCAATCTCGCCTTTCATTCTTTCCAGCGTTTCCTCTACCTGGCTGGCATCCTGCTTCAGAATGCTGATCAAATCGGTTAACTTTTGTTTTTCAATTAACGCGGCGCGCGCCAGATCTTCTTTATCTTTACGCAACGCCAGCTCGGCCTTTTCCTGCCATTCCGCCTGTTGGCTTTCAGCCTGTTCAATACGACGCAATAGCTGTTTTTTCTCTGCCAACGCGCGCGCTGACGTTGAACGAACCTCAACCAACGTGTCTTCCATTTCCTGAATCATCAGACGCACTAACTTTTGTGGATCCTCGGCTTTTTCCAGCAGCGAGTTAATGTTGGCGTTCACAATGTCGGCAAAGCGCGAAAAAATACCCATAATCACCATCCTCTTTATCTGTTTGTGGTGTGCAGTAGATAGCATGATTAATTCAAGATGCGTGCCAACTTTTATGTTGTTGATTTTTAATGGCACATTGTTTTTCCTGATTCTATAATGTTATTTCAGGTGGTGTAACACACTAACAGTTGGTGAAATTGATTATGAGCGAGCATATTGAAAACCTGCTGGGCGAAGCGAACAATTTCCTTGAGATGCTGGAGCAGGTTTCACGTCTGGCCCCTCTAAATAAACCGGTTTTGATTGTTGGCGAACGCGGCACCGGGAAGGAATTGATAGCGAACCGCCTCCATTATCTTTCCGAACGCTGGCAGGGGCCGTTTATTTCACTTAATTGCGCCGCGTTAAATGAAAATCTGCTCGATTCGGAGCTATTCGGTCATGAGGCTGGCGCCTTTACCGGCGCGCAGAAACGCCATTTAGGGCGTTTTGAGCGGGCCGATGGCGGTACGTTGTTTCTGGATGAATTGGCGACCGCGCCCATGCTGGTCCAGGAAAAACTATTACGCGTCATTGAATATGGTCAACTGGAGCGTGTCGGCGGTAACCAACCACTACAGGTAAGCGTGCGTCTGGTGTGCGCGACCAATGAAGACTTACCAGCGCTCGCCGAACAGGGGAAATTTCGCGCTGACCTGCTTGACAGGCTAGCGTTTGACGTGGTGCAACTACCGCCATTACGTGCGCGACGTGGCGATATTTTAGTGATGGCGGAACACTTCGCGATTCAAATGTGTCGTGAATTGAGCTTGCCGCTCTTCCCCGGCTTTTCGGCGCAGGCACAACAAACCTTGCTGGACTATCACTGGCCCGGCAATGTGCGAGAGTTAAAAAACGTGGTGGAACGTTCAGTATATCGCCACGGTACCAGCAGTCAGGAACTGGCAACCATCATCATTAATCCTTTTAGTCTACGCGCCGCCCCGGCGGTGCCTATGACAACTGACGCATTGCCATCATTACCGCTCGACCTGCGTCAATGGCAAAATCAGCAGGAAAAACAATTGCTGGAGAAGAGCTTGCAACAGGCGCGTTTTAATCAACGCCGCGCCGCCGAACTCCTCGGGGTGACCTATCATCAGTTTCGGGCGATGTTAAAAAAGCAGGGTGTGGTTTCGCATTCGGAACAGCGCTTACAGGACGAGTGATCACGATAAAAAAAAGCCCGCGCAAGGCGGGCTGAAAAATACTGGAAGCAATGTGAGCAATGTCGTGCTCTTCTTCGGTAGAGCCACCGTCGAAGTGCAAATGAATAATAATCATTCTCACTATCATCTGTAAAGTAGTTTATTGAGAATTTTTCTCATTACCACACCAACATCAGGCGTACTCTCGCTGTTTGCCCTACCTCCGGCTGAACATCATGCCCGGTTTGTCGGAAAAAACAGCGGTTATACCGGCAAATTTTGGGACAATGCGCAGAGTGCGATACACTCTGTCAATTGCCGGTAAACTATTGCAGCCTATGCCCAAATTACTCTCCTCGTTACTGTTAGGATTGAGCGTCCTGAGCGCCTCGGCCTGGTCGGCTTCGCCGGGTGATATTCGCCAGAGCGGTTTTGTCTATTGCGTTAATGGCGTAATGAATACCTTTAATCCTCAACTCGCTAGCGGCGGTTTAGCGGTTGATACCCTTTCCGCCCAACTTTATGACCGCTTACTGGATGTTGATCCCTATACGTATCGCTTGATTCCCGAACTGGCCGAAAGTTGGGAGGTGCGGGATAACGGTGCAACTTACCGGTTTCATTTGCGGCATAAGGTCGCGTTTCAAAAAACCGCCTGGTTTACTCCCAGCCGCCCACTTAATGCCGATGACGTGGTGTTTAGCTTCTCGCGCATCTTCGATCGCCATCATCCCTGGCACAACGTCAGCGGCGGTAATTATCCCTATTTCGATAGCCTGCAATTCGCCGATTCGGTGCAAAGCATAAAAAAACTGAATAACGATACGGTGGAGATCCGGCTGAACAGCCCGGACGCCTCTTTCCTTTGGCACCTGGCAACACACTACGCGCCGGTAATGTCGGCGGAATATGCCGACCAGCTCACTCGCCTTGACCGTCAGGAACAGATGGATCAACTACCGGTGGGGACCGGCCCGTTTATGCTGAGTGAATATCGGGCGGGGCAATATATCCGTCTGGCGCGTAATCCGGACTACTGGAAAGGCGTGCCGCGCATGCCGCAAGTGGTGATTGACATGGGCGCAGGCGGCACCGGCCGCTTATCAAAATTATTAACCGGCGAGTGTGATGTATTGGCCTATCCTGCCGCCAGCCAGCTCTCGATTTTACGCGACGATCCACGTTTGCGGTTGACGCTGCGCCCCGGCATGAACATCGCTTATCTGGCTTTTAACACTCGCAAGCCACCGCTGGATCGACCGGCGGTCCGCCAAGCCCTGGCATTAGCCATTAATAATGAACGCCTGATGGAATCGATCTATTACGGCACGGCGGAAACCGCCGCCTCGATTTTACCGCGCGCGTCGTGGGCCTATGATAATAACGCTCACATTACTCCCTATAACCCGCAGAAAGCGCGTGAGCAGTTGAAAGCGCTGGGAATAGAAAACCTCCATCTGACGTTGTGGGTGCCCTCCTCTTCACAGTCCTGGAACCCCAGCCCGCTGAAGACCGCCGAACTCATTCAGGCCGATATGGCACAGATTGGCGTGCGAGTGACCATTGTTCAGGTTGAGGGGCGCTTTCAAGAGGCGCGCCTGATGGAGATGAATCACGATTTGACGCTGACCGGTTGGGCGACAGACAGTAACGATCCGGACAGTTTTTTCCGCCCGTTGCTAAGTTGCGCGGCGATTCGTTCCCAGACCAATTATGCGCATTGGTGTGATCCGGCATTCGATAGTGTGCTGCACAAGGCGCTGTTATCACAGCAGTTGGCTTCTCGCATCGAGCAGTATGATGAAGCACAGCGCATATTGGCGGAACAATTACCGGTGCTGCCCCTCGCCTCATCATTACGCCTACAGGCCTATCGACATGATATTGAAGGCCTGGTTTTGAGCCCGTTTGGCAACGCCTCGTTTGCTGGCGTTCATCGCAATCCGCGCGAGGAGACCACACCATGATTATCTACACCCTGCGTCGCCTGGTGTTGCTGATCGTTACGCTCTTTATGCTGACGCTGGTCGGCTTTAGCCTGAGCTATTTTACGCCCCATGCGCCGCTACAGGGCGCTTCGCTGTATGATGCCTGGTGGTTTTGGTTTACTGGCGTATTGCAATTTGATTTTGGCGTTTCCAGCATCAACGGTCAGCCCATTAGTCAGCAGTTGTGGGAAGTTTTTCCTGCCACGCTGGAACTGTGCATTATGGCGTTTACACTGGCGTTATTGATCGGTATTCCGTTTGGCATTATCGCCGGTGTGATGCGTAATAAATGGCAGGATAAAGCGATCAGCGCCTTCGCGCTATTGGGCTTTTCCATGCCGGTCTTCTGGCTGGCGTTACTACTGACCCTGTTCTTTTCACTCAACCTGGGCTGGCTGCCGGTTTCCGGACGTATTGATTTGTTGTATCAAGTCAAACACGTTACCGGCTTCGCGTTAATCGATGCCTGGCTGAGCCACTCGCCGTGGCGCCATGAAATGATTATCAGTGTGCTGACCCACATGGTTCTACCGGTGACCGCGCTCGCCGTGGCGCCGACCACCGAAGTGGCGCGCCTGCTGCGCATCAGCACCAGCGAAGTGATTGATACCAACTATGTTAAAGCCGCGGCAACACGCGGCCTGTCGCGTTTTACTGTGATCCGCCGCCACGTACTGCACAATGCGCTACCGCCGGTCATCCCTCGGTTGGGCCTACAGTTTTCGACCATGCTAACGCTGGCGATGATTACCGAAGTGGTGTTCAGTTGGCCGGGGCTTGGGCGTTGGCTGGTGAATGCGATTCGCCAACAAGATTACGCGGCGATTTCCGCAGGCGTGATGGCGGTTGGCGGCATGGTGATTACGGTTAATGTGCTTTCCGATATTCTGGGGGCGATGACCAACCCGCTGAAACACAAGGAATGGTATGCCCTCAGATAATATTTACGCTGAAAAACGCCTGCCAAGCCCGTTCCGGCATACGTGGCGGCTGTTCTATCACGACACCTCGGCAATGGTGGGATTTTACGGCTTTATCGCCCTGCTGTTGTTGTGTGTATTTGGCGGGCTGTTAGCACCATACGGTATTGACCAACAATTCCTGGGTTATCAGCTATTACCGCCGTCCTGGTCGCGTTATGGCGACGTGTCGTTTTTCTTAGGCACTGACGACTTAGGGCGCGATCTACTGAGCCGTTTACTAAGCGGCGCGGCGCCGACCGTCGGTTCGGCCATTCTCGTCACCTTATTGGCGGCGCTGGCGGCAATGGTGCTCGGCGTGTTGGCGGGGTTAACCCGTGGGTTACGTTCAGCAATTATGAATCATGTGCTGGATACACTGCTTTCCATTCCCTCTTTACTGCTCGCCATTGTGGTGGTGGCATTTTTAGGCCCGCGTCTAGAGCACGCGCTGTTAGCGGTGTTTCTTGCCCTGCTACCGCGTTTAGTGCGCGCCATTTATAGCGCGGTGCACGATGAGCTGGAAAAAGATTATGTGGTCGCGGTTCGCCTCGATGGTGCCGGGCGTCTGAATATTCTTTGGCACGCTATTTTGCCGAATATTCTACCATTACTGGTCAGTGAGTTTACGCGTGGATTATCGATGGCGATCCTTGATATTGCCGCGCTGGGGTTTCTCGATTTAGGCGCGCAGCTTCCCTCTCCTGAATGGGGAGCCATGCTCGGCGATGCGTTAGAGTTAATTTATGTTGCGCCCTGGACCGTTATGCTGCCCGGTGCTTCAATCATGGTTAGTGTACTAATCGTCAACCTGTTGGGCGACGGTATCCGCCGAGCCATCGTTGCGGGAGTGGAATAATGCCGTTACTGGATATTCGTAACCTGACCATTGAGTTTATGACCGCTGACGGCCCGGTAAAAGCCGTCGACCGGGTTAACCTCACGCTAACCGAAGGGGAAATCCGCGGCCTGGTGGGTGAATCCGGTTCGGGTAAGAGCCTAATTGCGAAAGCGATTTGCGGCGTTACCAAAGATAACTGGCGCGTCACCGCCGATCGGATGCGTTTTGATGATGTGGATTTGCTGCATCTGACGCCACGTGAACGCCGCCGAATCGTGGGGCACAACGTCTCAATGATTTTTCAGGAGCCGCAATCCTGTCTCGATCCGTCGGAGAGCGTGGGTCGGCAACTGATTCAGGCGATTCCGGGCTGGACCTATAAAGGCCGCTGGTATCAGCGTTTCCGCTGGCGTCGCATACGTGCGATTGAGCTCCTGCATCGAGTCGGGATTAAAGATCATAAAGACATTATGCGCAGTTATCCTTACGAACTCACCGAAGGAGAGTGTCAAAAGGTCATGATCGCGATCGCGCTGGCTAACCAGCCGCGCCTGTTGATTGCCGATGAGCCAACCAATGCGATGGAGCCGACCACCCAAGCGCAGATTTTCAGGTTGCTAAGCCGTTTGAATCAGAACAATAACACCACCATTTTATTGATCAGCCACGATCTGCAAATGATGAGCAAATGGGCCAACCGCATCAATGTAATGTATTGCGGACAAACGGTTGAAACGGCGGGAAGCGATGATTTAATTGCCACACCGCATCATCCTTATACCCAGGCGTTAATCCGCGCGATGCCGGATTTTGGTCGTGCATTGCCGCATAAAAGCCGCCTCAATGCGCTGCCGGGAGCCATTCCCTCGCTGGAACATTTACCGATTGGCTGTCGGCTGGGGCCGCGTTGCCCGTATGCACAAAAAAAATGTACCGAAACGCCACGGCTGACCGGCGCGAAAAATCATCTGTTTGCCTGCCACTTCCCGTTGAATATGGAGACGCAATAATGGTCGAAACGCTACTGGAAGTGCGGAATCTGAGTAAGACCTATCGTTATCGCACCGGCCTATTCCGCCGCCAGCATGTCGAAGCGGTTAAGGGAGTTAGTTTTACCCTGCGGGAAAAACAGACGATGGCGATTATCGGAGAGAATGGGTCCGGTAAATCTACGCTGGCCAAAATGCTCAGCGGTATGATCGCTCCCTCTACCGGTGAGATTGTGATTGATGATCATCCGCTTAAATATGGCGATTATGGGTATCGTAGCCAGCGCATCCGTATGATTTTTCAGGACCCTTCGACGTCGCTCAACCCACGCCAACGTATTAGTCAGATCTTGGATTTACCCTTGCGGTTGAATACAGACTTTGAGGCGGAGGAGCGCGAAAAGCGCATCATCGCGACTCTGCGCCAGGTTGGCCTGCTACGCGACCATGCTTCTTACTATCCGCATATGCTGGCGCCGGGGCAAAAACAGCGCGTTGGGCTGGCGCGCGCCCTGATTCTGCAACCGAAAGTGATTATTGCCGATGAGGCAATGGCCTCATTAGATATGTCGATGCGCTCACAATTAGTCAACCTGATGCTGGAGTTGCAGGAGAAACAGGGGCTTTCTTATATTTACGTTACACAGCACCTCGGCATGATGAAGCACATTAGCGACCAGTTGATCGTGATGCATCAGGGTGAAGTGGTGGAACGCGGCGGCACCGCCGATGTATTGGCTTCACCGTTACATGAACTGACAAAACGGCTGATTAGCAGTCATTTCGGCGAAGCGCTGACGGCGGAAGCCTGGCGTAAAGATTGGTGATCGGCAGCAAGAGTCACCATGAAAGCTGTCTGAGATCAAGCGATTCCCGGCCGCAACTCATACTAACGCCTCCTAAGGAGTCGTGCTAGAATCGCCGGGTCGATTAACGTCGGTCGCAGTTTTATTGTCTAAATGCGGCCGCCAACAACAATGACCATAAGGATTACAGCTATGGGTTTTCTTTCCGGTAAGCGCATTCTGATTACTGGCGTTGCCAGTAAGCTCTCCATCGCATACGGTATTGCACAGGCGATGCACAAACAGGGCGCCGAGCTGGCTTTCACCTACCAGAACGACAAATTGAAGGGTCGTGTGGAGGAGTTTGCTAAAGAACTGGGCTCTGAGATTGTTCTGCCGTGCGATGTTGCTGAAGATGAGAGCATCACAGCGCTGTTTACTGAACTGGCAAAAACCTGGCCAAAATTTGACGGTTTCGTCCACTCTATCGGCTTTGCGCCGGGCGACCAGTTGGATGGCGATTATGTCAACGCCGTTACGCGTGAAGGTTTCAAAATTGCACACGATATTAGCGCGTACAGCTTCGTGGCGATGGCTAAAGAATGCCGTGCGATGCTGAACCCGAATGCTGCATTGCTGACGCTTTCTTACCTCGGCGCTGAGCGTGCGATCCCGAACTATAACGTTATGGGTCTGGCTAAAGCTTCACTGGAAGCTAACGTGCGCTATATGGCAAACGCAATGGGTCCGGAAGGTGTGCGTGTTAACGCCGTTTCTGCTGGCCCAATTCGTACCCTTGCGGCCTCCGGCATTAAGGACTTCCGTAAAATGCTGGCGCACTGCGAAGCCGTTACGCCAATTCGTCGTACCGTTACCATTGAAGATGTAGGTAACTCCGCTGCGTTCCTGTGTTCCGATTTAGCCGGTGGGATTACCGGTGAAGTGGTTCACGTTGATGGCGGCTTCAGCATTGCCGCGATGAATGAGTTAGAACTGAAATAATCTGTCCGGGCGAGGGTCCCCTCGCCCGCTTCTTACGTCAATCATCCCGCTCCGTTTCTGTTATACCTTCCTGCTATTAATTATCACTGAACAATCTTTCATTCGCGTAGCGCCATCAGCCAGGATAGTCATGCCATTCTGGCCCGAGCCGCGACGTGACCGGTTACGTTGTTGGGTCCGGGTCAATTAACATGTAAAAGGAATGACCATGGAACAACGCCGTTACCCCGGCAATAGCCAGTGGTACCATGAAACCCAGGCCAGCCTTTGTGCCGTCACGGATTCATCGCAAATCTCTCATGCGGCTGAACCGGAAGATGGCTTTTTACCGGGCCTTCGTAAGCAGGCAGATGCAACACTAACGCCGCTATTACACGGTGCTCAACCCGCGTTACGCATTGCACGCGATCTGCATCAGGTTCTGTTCCCGCCTGCGCTTGAAACGTCTCTGACTCATACCTTAACGCTGTATGACCGTTTGAGTACGGCGTTAACCGTCGCCCAAGTCACCGGCGTTCAGCGGCTGTGTAACCACTATGCCACGCGCCTCAATCCCCTGCCGGGACCGGACTCTTCACGTGAAAGCAATAATCGCCTGACGCAAATCACGCAATATGCGCGGCAACTCGCCAGCCAACCCACGCTGATTGATGCGGCGGCATTACAGCGGCTTGATGAAGTGGGCCTGACGACGCCGGATATCATTACGTTCAGCCAGATTATTGGTTATGTGAGCTATCAGGCGCGGGTGGTAGCTGGCTTGCAGGCGCTAAGTGGTATGCCGGTACGTTGGATACCCGGAGTAACCATTCCTGACGATGCGCCAGCCGAACGTTTTACTCAAGCCGTTGAGTGGCAGCCACAGTTACCGCCGGTTGAGTTACGTTATGCCAACGCGGAGCAACTAGAGGTACTCACCTTTTGCCAGCCGCAACCAGGGTTACAACACATTGCCTGGCTACTGGCGCACGATGCCCGTGCCTTATATGGCTGGGCGTCGTTAAACGCCGAGCTGGAAGCGGCTGGCGACGCTACCGATGAGAGATTAGCCGAGGCGGTAAGCGCTCGAATAAACGGCAGCGCCGGTTGTTTTGCCGGTTATCAAGGGGAGCTGGCAGCCGCTTTGCGTATCGGGGTTGAGGAAGCGCTGCAGGCAGCCGGGAAAGGTTCATCGGCTATGGCGGTGATAAATGCCGCCGCGCAACTCACCCGTTCGCCGGAGCGTTTTAGCGCCGCGCACCTGCAACCGTTGCAAGATTGTGGTCTGTCGTCGGCGGCCATTTTCAGCCTGATCCAGAAAATTGCTTTTGCTAACTGGAATAATCGCCTGCTGCAAACGTTAGGCACCGCAGGCTGAATAACGTTTTAGCGTTAGGTTATGTAATTAGAAAGCCTCTAAAAGAGGCTTTTTTTATTAGGCGTATTTTCTTTGTCAGGCACTCTCTTCTTGCGACGGTCGTCACAAATTTAGTTAGTCCCTATTGAAATGGAGGTTAGTTCCGCGATAGATAGCGGCCAGGATAAAAGGTGTGAATAGATGGATGATTATAAAGAAGGTAGTCTCCGGTTGCTGACATTAGGGGAAATTAAATTACCTCTGTTACTCATCTCTTCAATCCTTGTTACAGGATGTCCGGGCATTGGCGATCGATTACAACCAGACGAGACAACCTCTGTGAGTAAAATTAGAGACGAGATATGCTTCCTGGTTCCAAATTCTCGTGATTATCAGCCTATTTTTATCGCTATTAATCAACGCAACAAACCTTCTCAGGAGATGACATTTACGCGTAAACCGGATCTTCATGTTCAAAATGGTCAACTCTGTCTCCCTGCTGATTTTTACGCATTCCCGGAAAAAGGCGAATTTATTGTGCAATATATTCTTGCCTCGCAAAAAGACAGCGAATCTCGCCGCAGCGTCGTGTCTGCTTTCGAAATAGCCAACGGACGGGTGCATAACCTCACACTGACCAGGCAAGAGATTACTCGCTAGCCATAGCGACAATGGTCATGGCACAGCTTCCAATGGACGCATAGTTGCGTCTTTTGAGGTTAACTATCATGTTATTCCTAAGAGTGAAAAAAACGAGAGGATGGCTGAAAGCGAATCCGAAATTCAATGTTATCTATCCGCCAGTGTACTCACCGTGGGTAAATCATGTCGAGCGGCGATGACAGGCGCTACACGATACGATGATCCGCAACCACCCATGCCGCTCAATGTAGCAGTTGCTGAAAAAGGTTCACCATTTTATGGAAACCGTTAGCCCATTCCCGGGAGGGAAACATGGGTGGCAAAAGTATAGCTGTATTGAACTCAGTTAGTTAGATATATAAAAATGAAATCCAATAAGTTACAAAAAAACATCCAACCCCCAAAGAAAATCATAGCGAACACGATTTTCCTAACTATTTTCTTTTGAGTGACAGATCACGAAATAACAAAAAAAAACCATATACAGTACTCCTATGCATTAAGTTCCTAAAATATAGATTGGACGTAGTTAACTTAAAAGGAAATAAAAATAAAAATTTTATCAAAAAGAAAGATCTATATTGTTTCTGGTAGTGGTGCCAATTCTAACTCTGAATTCAACGTTACCAGAAACAAGCCACCCAGAAATAAAGGTGGTACTTATGGTAATGATCCCTGTGCCGCTGGCATATTTGGTGGCCTTGTAGCAGGAATGCCTGGTGGGCCTCTTGGCATGGCGGCAGGTGTTATTGGTGGAATGATTGCCGGTCAATGCACAAAAGAAAGCTTCAGCAACGGAGGTGGAAATAAAAATGATAGTGGAAAATCCAGCCCAAACTATGGAGGCCAGTGCACTTGGTAGTTATAAGTCATAAAAATAAATTAATCAGCAGGCGAAACTGATGAAAGTCATTTTCAACTTTTTACTATATTTACTTTTGTTCATTATCGGATTCACTTTAATTAATCATGCCAATATCCTTGATTTGAATACCGCATCAAGAAGTGAGTTATTCTCTAAATTCGTCGTTATGATAATATTCCTTATCGCTATAACACGATGGGGAATAAAAATATTCTACTTTTTGATTGGACAAAAAAGTAGGAATAAATATCCTCCGGCATAGCCGGAGGTTTTTTAGATACGCCTGTAAGGCTCTGTTATCAATATCAACCGCGCACAGTCTGACATTTGCTCCAACTCCGTTACTTACCGCCCGTGAACGGGCTACCCGGATACGGGTGTAGTGGATCACAAAATCAGGACACAGGGATACCTGATTACTCGCTAATCATGGAGATCATCGCCATCAAGGCTGAACCAGCCAGCGGCGCACTTCATCAAAAAAATGCTGGGCTAACGGCGTCGCGCGTCCAGGCTCCGCAATCACCAACGCGGCATGACGCGCCATCGGTGCGATCGCTAACCGACGGTGACGCAACGCGGGCACCATCTCAGGCAACAAATGGCCGCCTGGCGCAATCAAACACCCTAACCCAACCTGCACGCCCTGAATCAATTGAAAAACCGACGTACTTTCCAGAATAACGCGCGGCGACAGCGCGGCATCGCGAAAATGATTATCAAGATAACGACGAAAATAGCGGGTCGGTTCAGCCAGGCAAAGCGGCAATGCCGCGGCATCCGCCAAACTTAACGCATCATCCGTTGCGGCTAAGCCGGGAAAATGGTGTGGGTGATACACTAATTCAACGCCGTTATCGCGCAATGCTTCGGCCTGAAAATGCAATTCGCGCAGCGTCGCCATTTCAAAAAAGCCGATGCCCACGTCTACCGTATGACTATTCAGTGATTCCAGTAATTGGTCGGCACTCAACACCGCCACACGATAATCCAGTTGTGGATACCGGTCATGCACCGCTTTAAGTAGCACCGGCAACGAGACACTGCATTGCGGCACCACGCCAATACGCAACGTACCGTTAACGCCATGCTTAAGCGACTCGACCTCCAGCTTCAACCCCTGATAGACCGAAACAATCTCACGCGCCCAAGCCAGCACTCGCTCCCCTTCGGCGGTAAAGCCGTCGAAGTTATTGCTGCGGTTAATCAGCGACAACCCCAGTTCACGCTCAAGGTTTTTTAGCCGCATCGATAACGTCGGCTGGCTAACAAAACTGGCCTCGGCGGCACGCCCAAAATGACGTTCGCGCTCCAGGTTACAAAGGTAAATCAGTTGTTTAATGTCCATGAGAGTGCAGATCAGCAACACAGGTAGACAGTGTAACACGGAATCATTATTTGAAGACCGTTGCGATAAAGGACACCTATCGCACCATTAAACCAATCAATTAGACAATTTTACTAGCCGGTTGCAGACTTTATCCATTGAAGTAATAAACGCTTAACATACAAACAACAAAAGCCTGCACATATCATGAAATTCAAATCGCAAATCAAGCCATATCAGGCCGCCGCAGGCGGTTGGGGTTCGCTGGAAGCCACCACGCGTTTCGTGATGGACAGTAAGCAAGCATTAAAAAACATGCGTAACTTAATGCGCATGAATAAAGCGAAAGGCTTTGATTGCCCTGGCTGTGCGTGGGGCGATGATAATAAAAGCACCTTTAGCTTTTGCGAAAACGGCGCTAAAGCCGTCACCTGGGAAGCGACGCGGCGGTTTATTGATGCCAATTTTTTTGCCGCCCACAGCGTTAGCGCCCTTTACCAACAGAGCGACTACTTTCTCGAATACCAAGGCCGGTTGGTTGAACCATTACGCTACAACCGCGAGACAGACCACTACGAAGCCATTAGCTGGGACGACGCACTCGCGCTCATCGCACAGCATATCCACGCGATGGATAACCCCAACCAAATTGAACTGTATACTTCGGGTCGCGCCAGTAATGAAGCCTCCTGGCTATATCAGCTTTTTGGCCGGATGTTCGGCACCAATAACTTTCCCGATTGTTCCAATATGTGCCATGAGGCCAGCGGCACCGGTCTGAAACGCAGTATCGGCGTGGGCAAAGGCACTATTCTTCTTGATGATTTTGAACACGCAGACGCTATCTTCGTCTTCGGCCAAAACCCGGGTACCAACCATCCTCGCATGCTGCATAGCCTGCGCCATGCCGCCGACCGCGGCGCGGATATCGTTACCTTCAATACGCTACGCGAACGTGGCCTGGAACGTTTTGCCGACCCGCAAAAGCCGCTGGAAGTGGTTACCTCTAAGGCTGGCGCGATTAGCTCTACCTATTACCAGCCCAATCTTGGCGGTGATATGGCGGCCGTGCGCGGCATGGTTAAAGCGCTGGCAGAAACGCATCGGGCACGTATTGCTAACGGTGAAGCGGGCCTGTTTGATGAAACCTTTATCGCCACCCATACCGAAGGCGTGAATCACTATCTGGCGGCAGTCGATGCCACATCATGGACGAAGATCGAAAAACAGTCAGGACTCAGCGAACAGCAACTACGTGAAGCAGCGGCAATTTATCAGCGCGCTGAACGCGTTATTTGCACTTGGGCCATGGGGATCACTCAACATAAACATTCGGTAGATACAGTTCGTGAGATCGTGAATCTACAGTTGTTATTCGGCCAACTTGGTAAAAAAGGCGCGGGGTTATGTCCGGTGCGCGGTCATAGCAATGTGCAAGGCAACCGCACCATGGGCATAGATGAAAAACCCGGGAAAGCGTTTCTTGATGCGCTCGGCGCCCATTTCAATTTTGAACCGCCGCGCGAGCCGGGTCACAACACGGTGGAAGCGCTGGAAGCCATGTTACGCGATGAAGTTAAAGTTTTAATCGCACTGGGCGGCAATCTGGCTGCCGCCGCGCCCGATAGCCCACGCACCGAAGAGGCGATGAGCCGTTGCGGATTGACCGTGCATATCAGTACCAAACTGAACCGCAGCCATTTAGTCCCCGGACATGATGGCTTAATTCTCCCGACGCTTGGGCGTACCGAGCAGGATATTCAGGCCAGCGGCTCGCAGTTCATCACCGTAGAAGACTCTTTTAGCATGGTGCATGCTTCGGAAGGCGTCGGTAAGCCATTGGCGGAAACCCAACGCTCTGAAACGGCGATTGTGGCCGCCATTGCTAACGCGGTCCTCGGTAACCAGCCGCTCGACTGGCTGGCACTGGCTGATGATTACGACAGAATCCGCGATCATATTGCGGCCACCATTCCAGGTTTTGCCGACTTCAACCAAAAATGCGCGCACCCTGGCGGGTTTTATCTCGGTAACGCGGCTGCCGAATTGCGTTTTAATACCTTGCATAATAAAGCGCAATTTAGCGCCGCTGCCCTGCCTGACTCACTGTTTCCGCAACTCGGTGATGTTGAAGTGCCGTTTACGCTGCAAACGTTGCGTTCACACGATCAGTACAACACCACTATTTATGGTCTGGATGATCGCTATCGTGGTGTATACGGCCAGCGTGAAGTGCTGTTTATTCATCCTGACGATATGCAGGAATTAGGGCTGAGCGCCGGGCAAAATGTGGATATCGAAACACTCTGGAACGATGGCATTACCCGCAAAGTGAGCGGCTTTAAGTTAGTGCCCTACAATATCCCGCGCGGTAATCTGGCAGCTTACTATCCGGAAACCAACCCGCTGGTTCCCCTTTCCAGCTTTGGCGAAGGCAGCGGAACGCCAACCTCCAAATCGGTGCCGGTGAAGATTTCACTGACGCCAGAGGTGGTCAGTCGCCGTATTGCCTGATACAGTGTTAGTCTTTATAGAAAGCCGGACTCGTCCGGCTTTTTTCGTTTAGTTAACCTTGCTGCAAACCGGTGATTCGCGTAAAACTGTTTGCCGCTCTTAGGCCACGAAAATAAATTAATTATGTTCCAGGATAACCCGCTGCTCGCGCAGCTTAAAGAGAAGCTTCACTCCCAGACGCCGCGCGTTGAAGGGGTAGTCAAAGGTACGGAAAAAGGGTTCGGCTTTTTAGAGGTCGACGCGCAAAAAAGCTACTTTATTCCGCCGCCGCAGATGAAAAAAGTGATGCATGGCGATCGCGTTGTCGCCGCCGTGCAAACTGACAAAGATCGCGAGATTGTCGAGCCGGAAAAACTGCTTGAGCCTTTCCTGACGCGCTTCGTAGGCCGGGTACAGAAAAAAGATGATCGGTTATCGATTGTGCCGGACCATCCGTTACTGCGTGAAGCCATTTCTTGCCGTCCCGATCGTGCTTTAACCCATGATTTTCAGGCTGGCGACTGGGCCGTCGCCGAGATGCGCCGCCACCCGCTGAAAGGCGATCGCGGCTTTTACGCGGAACTAACCCAATTTATTACCCATAACGATGACCATTTGGCACCGTGGTGGGTGACGTTGTCACGCCACAATCTGGAGCGTGAAGCGCCAGACGTGACATTTAGTGAGATGTTGGACGAAAACTTGACGCGTGAAGATCTCACCGCGCTGGAGTTCGTTACCATCGACAGCGCCAGCACTGAAGATATGGATGATGCGCTGTACGTCGAAGAAACTGCTGACGGTACCCTGCGCCTCACCGTCGCCATTGCCGATCCTACCGCTTATGTTGCGCCAGGTAGTGAGCTGGATACTATCGCCGCCGAGCGCGCGTTTACCAACTACCTGCCGGGCTTTAACATTCCGATGTTACCCCGCGCCCTGTCCGACGATGTTTGCTCGCTGCACCCACACGTACGCCGCCCGGTGCTGGCCTGCCGCGTAACCGTCGCCGCGGATGGTACGCTTGCCAACGATGTGCATTTCTTTGCCGCGTGGATCGAGTCAAAAGCCAAACTGGTATATGACCATGTTTCCGATTGGCTGGAAAATAGTGGCGAGTGGCAGCCAGAAACCGATGCTGTTGCTAACCAAATCCGCCTGCTGCACCGTTTGTGTCTGTCGCGTATGGAATGGCGCAAAAATCATGCGTTGGTCTTTAAAGACCGTCCGGACTACCGCTTCCTGTTAGGTGACAAAGGCGAAGTGCTGGACATTGTTGCCGAGCCACGCCGCATCGCTAACCGCATTGTGGAAGAGGCAATGATTGCCGCCAATATCTGCGCCGCGACAGAGTTACGCGATAAGTTGGGCTTTGGCATTTATAACGTCCATCTCGGTTTTGATGCGGTTAATGCCGAGCAAGCCGCGGCAGTGCTAGCGAATAATGGCGTCACTGTTGATCCCGCCACGATGACGACGCTGGAAGGGTTCCGTCAATTGCGCCGCCAGTTAGATGCCCAACCCACTCAATTCCTCGACAGCCGTATTCGTCGCTTCCAGTCCTTTGCGGAAATAAGCACCGAACCCGGCCCACACTTTGGCCTTGGGCTGGAAGCTTACGCAACCTGGACGTCGCCGATTCGTAAATATGGCGATATGGTCAACCATCGCCTGCTGAAAGCGATTATTCGCGGAGAGGAAGTGGCACGACCTGCTGATGATGTCACGGTCAAAATGGGCGAACGTCGCCGTTTAAATCGTATGGCTGAGCGCGATGTCGGTGATTGGCTCTACGCGCGTTTCCTTGAAAAAGCCGTTCAGAATGGCAGCCGGTTTAGCGCTGAAATCATCGATATTTCACGCGGCGGTATGCGCGTTAGGCTGCTGGATAACGGTGCTATCGCCTTTATTCCCGCCCCTTTCCTACATGCGGTTCGCGACGAGCTGGTGTGCAGCCAGGAGAGCGGTACTGTACAAATTAAAGGTGAAGTTGTCTGGCGCGTTACCGATGTTATTGAGGTCACCATTGCCGAAGTGCGCATGGAAACCCGTAGTATCGTAGCCCGTCCTGTCGCCTGATACGGTTCCCCGGCGGGATAATGCGTTATCCCGCCACTTTATTTACTCTTCACGTCCCTAACGTTTAAAAACGCTTATCAGTTCACACTTCTCCGCAGATTCACTTTCTTTAACAAACAATTACATTACTTTTAACCTGCTATTCATTCTGAACCTTCCCTGGTGGATCCCAACAAGGAGTTTTGTCATGCAAAACGTCAAAACCGGGCTTATCTGGTTAGCAGTGGCGTTGCTTGGTGCATTTGCCTTTGGCATGTTAGCGCTAAGCCGCGGAGAACATGTGAACGCCGTTTGGCTGGTGATTGCTGCAGTGGCCAGCTATAGCATTGCTTATCGTTTTTATAGCTTATTTATCGCTAAAAATATCTTTGCGCTGGACGATCGCCGCCGTACGCCGGCTGAACGATTTAATGACGGGCTGGACTATGTTCCCACCAACAAATGGGTGCTGTTCGGGCACCATTTTGCCGCGATTGCCGGCGCTGGCCCACTGGTCGGGCCGATACTCGCCGCACAAATGGGTTTTCTACCCGGTACTATCTGGATTTTGGTGGGCGTAATACTGGCGGGAGCAGTACAGGATTTTTTAGTGCTGTTTATTTCAACTCGCCGCGATGGTCGTTCACTGGGAGAGATGGCAAAACAGGAGCTGGGATCGTTCGCGGGCGTTATTACCATGCTCGGTGCGCTGGGCGTAATGATTATTATCCTTTCCGCGTTGGCGCTGGTGGTGGTTAAGGCGCTCACTAACAGCCCGTGGGGGCTGTTTACCATTGCGGCGACGATTCCGATTGCGCTGTTTATGGGCATCTACATGCGTTTTCTGCGGCCAGGTAAAATTGCCGAGGTTTCGCTGATTGGCTTCGTGCTAATGATGGCGGCGATTATCTATGGCGGCAATGTTGCGCAGCATCCATTCTGGGGGCCCTTCTTCACACTAAGCGGCACCTCGTTAACCTGGGTGTTAGTGATCTATGGTTTCATTGCCTCGGTTCTGCCAGTGTGGCTATTACTGGCGCCGCGTGACTATCTCTCTACCTTCCTCAAAATTGGCGTCATTGTCGGCCTGGCGATTGGCATTCTGATTGCGCTGCCTGAAATGAAAATGCCCGCCGTCTCACGCTTTATTGATGGTAGCGGCCCGGTATTTTCCGGTGCCCTGTTCCCATTTTTATTTATCACCATTGCCTGCGGCTCGATTTCTGGTTTCCACGCGCTGGTCTCCAGCGGCACAACGCCTAAATTGGTTGAGCGTGAGAGCCATATGCGGTTTATCGGCTACGGCGCAATGTTGATGGAATCCTTCGTCGCTATCATGGCGTTGATTTGTGCCTCGGTGATCGACCCCGGCGTCTATTTCGCCATGAACTCCCCGGCAGCATTGATTGGCACCACAGTAGAGAGCGCGTCTCAAGTCATTAATGGCTGGGGATTTGTCGTCACGCCGGAGATGCTGACCACCATCGCCCGTGATGTCGGTGAAACCAGCATTCTGTCACGCGCAGGCGGCGCGCCAACCTTTGCGGTGGGTATGGCGCATATCATTACCGAGGTATTTAACAGCCGGGCGATGATGGCGTTTTGGTACCACTTCGCCATTTTATTTGAAGCGCTGTTTATTTTAACGGCCGTTGATGCCGGGACGCGCGCCTGCCGGTTTATGGTGCAGGATTTAGTTGGTACGCTGATCCCTTCACTGGCGAATAATCGCTCCTGGCTGGGAAATATGGCCGGCACTACCGTTGCGGTCGCGGGCTGGGGATTCTTTGTCTATCAAGGTGTCGTCGATCCGCTTGGCGGCATTAACACCCTGTGGCCACTATTCGGTATTGGTAACCAAATGTTGGCCTCAATGGCGCTAATCTTGGGAACGGTAGTGTTGTTTAAGATGAAAAAACAACGCTATGCCTGGGTAACGATTCTGCCTACCGTCTGGTTATTTATTACTTCTATGGCCGCCGGTTGGCAGAAGATTTTTCATGAAAAACCCAGCATTGGTTTCTTAGCGCAGGCCAACAAATTTAAACAAGGTATTGATGATGGCGTGATTATCGCCCCGGCGAAAACTGTTGCGGATATGCAAACCATTGTGTTCAGTAACCAAATCAACGCCATTTTGTGCGGCTTCTTTATGCTAGTGGCGGTCACCATGCTGATTGCCGCGTTCTTTGTCATTCGTCGCGCCTTAAAAAGCGCCACGCCGACCGTGCACGAGTCAGAGATTTCGTTACGTGAGGAGGTTCGTCATGTCGGATAACCTATCTGCTCTGCGGCGCCCACAAGGTGAGTGGCACATCCAGCGTTGTCATCCGCTTGGCACCCTTTCCGCTACGCCTGCGCCGCTGACCTTACGGTTGATTTTTCGCCGCCTGGCGCAAAGTTTCCGGTTAATGGTTGGCGTTCATGATTACCAAAACTATCTGCGCCATATGCGGCTCCACCATCCACAAGCCGTTCCCATGACTGAACGCGAGTTTCATCGCTACTGTCTGGAAGCACGCTTCCCCGCTAAAGGCGGAAAATTAGGAAAATGTCCCTGTTAAGCGTCAATGCCCCGGAAACGGGGCTTTTTTTAGGGCCGCTGATTTGTATTACGAAAAATATATTACTTTTACGCCATTGTCCGATCCCTGTAGCAGAATAGTGCTGCTAAAATAAGAAGATACGCTTACCGCGTCTTTCCTGAGGATGGCTTAAATGATCGATGATCGAGGGCAAACACTGCTATATAGCCTGTTTGGCACCACCAGCCCTCACTGGCACCTATCCGCCGATAGCGATGCGCTTAATTTTTCGGAAGATGAAGCAGCCCAAGTTAACCTCGCCGTAGCGCTTACGCCGCCACAGGCCAGTTTGTTGCGCTCGATGGCGGTCATCACCTCCAGTATTAGCCTCACTGTCTCTTTGCGCGGAACCGAAATCGCGATGCATTTTGTCGGACGTAAGGTGAATCAGTCAGAGTGGGCAGGCACAGCTTCAGCATGGGGTGACACCTCTTCCGTCGCTCGCGATTTGACGCATGGCCTCTCCTTTGCTGAACAGGTGGTGTCTGAGGCCAATTCGGTGATCGTTATCCTCGATCAACGCGGTAACATCCAACGCTTTAACCGTCTGAGTGAAGAGTATACCGGCCTGAAAGAACAAGAAGTGATTGGCCGTAACGTGTTCCAACTTTTTATGACGCGTCAAGAAGCGGCGGCGTCACGGCGTAATATCGCCAGTTTTTTCCGCGAAGGCAGTTCATACGAAGTGGAGCGCTGGGTTAAAACCCGTAAAGGTCAGCGCCTATTTCTGTTCCGCAATAAGTTTGTTCATAGCGGCAGCGGTAAGAATGAAATTTTCCTCATCTGCTCCGGTACCGACATTACTGAAGAACGTCGGGCGCAGGAACGGCTTCGCGTGCTGGCGAATACCGACACCATTACCGGTTTACCTAATCGCAACGCGATTCATCAGTTGATTACTGAAGCGTTGGATAATCCGCAAGGAAGGCAAACCGGCTTGGTGTACCTTGACCTCGATAATTTTAAAAAGGTGAACGATGCCTACGGGCATATGTTTGGCGACCAATTATTGCAAGCCGTATCGCTGGCTATTCTGACCTGTCTCGGTAAACAGCAAACGCTGGCCCGTCTTGGCGGCGATGAGTTTTTGGTGTTAGCGGTAAATACCACCCAAAGCGAGCTAGAATCACTCGCCTCGCGTATTCTCGACCGTTTACGTCAACCGTTCCGCATCGGCCTGTTAGAAGTGTATACCGGCAGCTCAATCGGCATCGCGATTGCACCGCAGCATGGCGAGGATCGGGAAAGCCTGATCCGCAATGCCGATACCGCGATGTACAACGCTAAAGAGAATGGCCGCGGCAAGTTTTGCCTGTTTTCTGCCGAAATGAACCAGCGCGTATTCGAATACTTGTGGCTGGATACTAACCTGCGTAAGGCGCTGGAACAGCAACAATTAATTATTCACTATCAGCCTAAGCTCGATCGCAACGGTAAAGTGCGCGGCGCCGAAGCGCTGGTACGCTGGCAATCACCTGAGCGAGGTTTGGTCGCCCCGGGCGATTTTATTTCGTATGCGGAAGAGTCCGGGCTGATTGTTCCTCTTGGCCGTTGGGTGATGCTTACCGTACTGGCGCAAATTATCGCCTGGCGTCAACAAGGCATTGATTTGCGCGTGGCGGTGAATGTTTCCGCGCGTCAGCTCATCGATCAGAGCATCTATACTGACCTAAAACAGGCATTACAAGAGAGCGGGTTAAACCAATGCCCGATTGATATTGAGCTGACCGAAAGCTGCCTGATTGAAAATGAACGCCAGGCGTTGATGCTGATGAAGCAGTTCCAGGAGTTGGGCGCGGAAGTGCATCTTGATGATTTCGGTACCGGTTACTCTTCGCTCTCACAATTGGCGCGCGTGCCGATTGATGCGATTAAGCTCGACCAAAGTTTTGTGCGTGATGTTAATACTCAGCCGGTTGCGCAGTCATTGGTGCGAGCCATTGTCGCAGTGGCGAAGGCGTTGAATTTGCAGGTGATTGCCGAAGGGATTGAGACCGTGGAAGAAGAAGCTTTTGTGATGAACAACGAGGTGGATATTCGCCAAGGATATTTATATGCGAAGCCAATGCCCGCAGAACAACTCGAACACTGGCTTATTCAACATCCTGAATATCAATAATTACCCTGCTTTACGTAACTGCGCGCTGTGACGGTTTTGCAGTTGGACCAGCCGTTCCATGTAGGCCAGGTCTTTAGGTTCAAGCGTGAAGGCAAAGTCTACCCAGTCTTCGGTAATGTCCATCAACTCGGCGCGGGTGAGTTGCAAGACGCGCTGACGCGCTTTTAACATCGCCCGTACCCCATTTAGCTTAGGTTTTAGCGTATCAATAAAAGTACGCGTCATTTGATACCCTTCGCCGGGCTGGAATAAACGATCCACCAAACCGCGCGTTTCAAACCATTCCGCGGTATGTGACTCTCCTTCGCAAATTAACTCCTCTGCCAGTTTCATACCGGCACGCCGGGCGACCAGTGAATAGCCGCCCATGCCGGGAAACAGATTAAACGCGATTTCGGGAAACCCGAGGCGAGCATTGTTTTGCGCCAAAATAAAATGGTGCGCCAATGCGGCTTCAAACCCACCGCCTAACGCACTCCCTTCAATCATCGCAATGGTGACTGCGCCGGTGTCAAACCCACGTGAAGCCGCATGGATACAATCCACACAGGCGCGGGCATAGGCACGCAACGCTTCGCGTCGTCCATTTTGAATCGACTCAACGAAAAAGTGCAAATCGCCGCCGGTATTGAACATTGCCGGAACCAGCGAGCCGGTAACCCAAAAATCAATCACCAAGCCAGAGCGCTGTGCGGCGTAGCTAAGGTTCATGATCTCTTCAATCAAGGCATGATTAAAGCAAGGCCGCGGTTCCGCACGCAGTAACATCCACATGGTACGACGCGCCTCTTCATAGTACGCAACAAGCTGGGTGGTTTGCCCAACTTCGGTAAACGCCCGGCAGGTTGGTTGGTTAATTACTGTCATAGTCTCATCCTCTGTTTATTTGATGCGTTGACGCATTCTCAGCGTAATGCAGAGTGAGACGGTTCTAAACGAGAGGTTGATTTTTAAGATAAAGAAGGAGAGTATTCCCGGCGCTAACGCCGGGAATTGATAAGCAGAGTTATTTAATTGCGGCTCGTTGCCCCACCGCCAGCCGCCGGCTTTTTACCTGTTTAGAGTAAACGGCGGTAATCATCGGCACCAAAACCGAGGTAACGATAACCGAGGTCGCAACCAACGCGGTTGCCGCAGGTGCCACTGGTTTAAACTGCGGCACCATCTCGGCAATCAATACCGGTGTTGCGACCGCTGCGCCCGCCGAACTGGATGCCGCAATGCCCGCCGTACCATCGCCGCCACCGATTAATCGATCGGCAATAATTAGCGGGATGCCGGTGATAACAATGACCGACACGCCCAGCAGCACGCCCAATAAACCGGTATCGGCAATCACGGCCAGATCGATGGTGTTGCCCAGCGCGAAAGCGAAGAACGGAATCAACGTTTGTACCGCTTTGCTAAAAAATTCACGCAGCTCGGGATCAAGGTTGCCCAAAGCGAACCCAATCAAGAACGGCAGTACCGCGCCAACAAAAACATGCGGTTCAAATGATGCTATCCCGGCAGTCCCCAGAATAATCATCGTCATTAGCGGCCCGGACTCCAGGGACATTAGTACAAATGCGCCAGCCTCTTCTTTCGTGCCGTATTGCTGCATAATTGAGGCATACAGACCGCCGTTGGTCATATCCATCGACGCGACCAGTGCCAGCGTAGAGAGCCCGGCTAACATCCCTGCCTCAATACCATGTTGAGGAATTATCCGCGACGCCACCGCCGCAACCACCCACGCCACCGCAACTTTCGTCACCACCAGGGTACCTGATTTACGTAACACCGTACCTGTTGCGCTGAGCTTTATTGAGGCGCCCATACAGAAGAACCAGACCGCCAAAATAGGCACGGTGCCAGTAATTAAACCATTTGAGAAAGAGCCGAGGTACTTACCGGCTCCGGGCGAAAACGTATGGCAGATAGCACCGATAAACAGCGGTACCAGCATCATTCCGCCAGGAATTTTATCTATCGCACGTTTGATTTGCATGTTGTCTTTCACCTTTTCTCAGCAAGACGAAATCGTTATCATCTGCGGCCACCCAGTGGGTCCATGAAAGCAACATAGCGTGATTATTAGGGCAGAAAAGTGATCTTCATTTAATTTTTGAAACGACGTTTCATTTTTAGAGGGTTATTATTTCAGTTGTTTGATGCAGACCTAACTCTAGGATAGTCCAAAAACGTTTGCGCTCCAGCCTCCACTTATACGGCAGCTAGATCATCCGCGCCTGGCTTCCCACTTGGTATCAAAGATAAACCCTGCGCTATGCGGCCCAGGCAGGATAAAATCAGTAAATTTGCATACTTTCCCCGCTAATTAGGAGTTTTTAACCTACTGCGCGGCGTACGAATGCCTACAATATTCTTATGTGATAGCCAAAAGGGTGATAGTTAGCCTGCTCACTTTTTTTCAGGCAATCACTGTTTTTTGGCTGAATAATAAGACCACAAGTTATTAAACGTTTTGACGCTTTAATGGCAAGGACAAGGATGTAAATCGTTTGTCAGTCGTTGTCAGTCAAAAACCTGAGACGCAGTTGAACGGTGCCAAACCAACGCCCTCAGCTGTGGGAAACAATAAAGGAGAAGTTATTATGTCAATCAATACCAAACGCTTTACCGTCGCCTTGGTGGCCGCAACGTTAGTACTTTCTTTAAGTGGTTGTTCTCACTGGTCTAAACGTGACCGTAATACGGCAATCGGCGCAGGCGCGGGTGCAATTGGTGGTTCCATTCTGACCAATGGCAGCGGGTTAGGCACCATCGGCGGAGCAGCCGTTGGCGGTATCATTGGCCATCAGGTTCACTAACAGCCTGGTTGATAAAAACGATAAAACAGATCTACCGCAGCGTATCTGATGATTACAAGGCCGCGTTTTCGCGGCCTCACTCGCTTTAGCCACCCGCCAGTTTGACCTTCATGCCTTTGGCTTCCAGCAGAGTTTTTAGTAGATCGCGCTTATCGCCCTGGATTTCGATCACCCCCTCTTTTACTGAACCCCCACAGCCACATTTCTTTTTCAGCTCGGCAGCCAGCGCGTTTAACGCACTCTCCTCCAGATCAATACCGGTAATGAGGCAAACGCCCTTGCCTTTACGACCACTGGTTTGGCGCTGAATACGGACAATCCCATCGCCTTTCGGACGCGTGACTTTTTCCTCTGGCGCATCAATACGTCCCACGCCGGTTGAATAGACCAAACGATTATCGTTACTCATTTATCCTCCCGTAGCGAAGCATGAATCGCCTGTAGCGTGGCCGCCGGATCGTCAGAACGCGTAATTGGCCGACCAATCACCATATAATCAACGCCAGCCTGCTGTGCCTCAGCAGGCGTCATGATACGACGTTGATCGCCAGCATCGGCGCCAGGTGGCCGAATACCCGGCGTAACCAGCGCGAAGTCCTGCCCGAGCGCCTGTTTGAAGCGTGCCGCCTCCTGCGCTGAGCACACCACGCCATCCAGCCCGCAATCACGCGTGAGGCGCGCTAACCGCTCTGCGTGCTCCGCAGGCGTCGCATCGATACCAATGCCGCGTAGGTCATCCGCATCCATACTGGTCAGTACCGTTACCGCAATCAGCAACGGTGCATCTTTGCCAAAAGGCAATAATGCTTCGCGGGCGGCATTCATCATACGCGCCCCGCCGCTGGCGTGCACATTAACCATCCATACGCCTAAATCGGCAGCGGCAGCCACGGCATGTGCCGCCGTATTCGGAATATCATGAAATTTGAGATCGAGAAAAACTTCAAACCCACGTTGCTGTAATTCATGCACCCATTGCGGCCCAAAACGCGTAAACATCTCTTTACCGACTTTTAATCGGCAACTGCGTGGGTCAATACGATCGACAAACGCCAGCGCGAGGTCACGCTCGGCATAATCAAGCGCCACCAATATCGGTGAGTCGGTTACAGTTTGAGGTAATGACATGAAAAAACCCTCTGGACAGTGAGGCACCGGCACGGCGCAGTGGATAAACCGCAGCATTCTACCTGTGCCGTTGGCAGGATGACAGTTTTCTGACGAGTCCGGCTTTGGTCTTCCCTGCCAGGCGCTTACGAGCAGGTTGTTTTCTCGGGTACTAATCAGTGAAAAGATAACAGTATGTTGTAACTAATTACGGTAATAAAAAATTCCCGTCACCGGGAATCTTGCTATTGCCCATCAAGCCCGCGTATTGGCTTAACCGAAGACCAGGCGCGGCAGGATGGACAGTGCCAATACAGCGCATGGGCGGTAAAACCACATTTATGGCAGCGGTAGCGTGGCTTGGTCCGGATTTGCTCTCCGACCATATCTCGCAACACCATCAAACTCTCTTTGGCGCGGCCATCTTCCGCTTCACTGAGGTGAAAATCCATCAAACGGTGGAAGACTCGCATGGTTGGGTGACGCTGAAGCTGCCGGTTGATATACACCTGTGTGGCTTCCGTTCCCTCTTCACGCTCAAGAATATCCGCCAGATAGAGTTCAGCGACGGCCCCGGTGTTCTCTTCCACACAACGGCGCAGATACGCTTCCCACGCCTGCGGTTGCTGTAACCGCTGATAGCAACTTTCCAGCATTTCTAGCGTTTCACTGACCAGTTCTTTGTCCTGTTCAAGTACCCGCTGTAAATGGCTAACCGCTTTGGCGTATTCTCCCTGCGCCATAAAAATCCGCCCCATCATAATGGAGACGCGCGCGCTTTGCCTGTCCGCCGCTTCGCCTTTTTTCAGCAGATTCATCGCACGGTCAAGATCATCGCTGCCCATTGCCTGCAGCGCCAGCTCGCAGTAAAAGTGGGCAATCTCCATTTGTTGACGCCCTTTGCCCAACTTCACCAACCGTTCGGCAACATCTATCGCCTTCTGCCAGTCGCTGGTGGCTTGATGAATAATCAGAAGTTGTTGAAGCGCGCTAATGCGGAAGTCGGTTTCATCTATTAACTGGCTGAACATATCTTCAGCGCGATCGTACAAACCGGCGGCCATATAGTCGCGCCCCAGTTGCTGTACAGCGAGTAAACGTTGCTCATAGGTCAGTGATGCGCTTTCCATGAGCGACTGGTGAATACGTATCGCACGATCCACTTCACCTCGGGAACGAAACAAGTTACCCAGCGTCAAGTGCGCCTCTACCGTGCCGCTGTCCTCCTTCAGCATGTCGAGGAACAGGTCAACCGCTTTATCCTGCTGGTTAGAAAGCAGGAAGTTAACCCCGGCCACATAATCGCGTGAGAGGCGGTTCGCTTCTTGTTGCTTGTCCTGCTGCGCACTCCTGCGCCCCATATACCAGCCATACGCCGCGGCTACGGGCAATAACAGAAACAGCAGTTCCAACATGAGTAGTTATTCCTTGACGACAGGCGTTGGTGACACTGTCACAGAACTATCTGCCTGCTCAAACTGTTGCTGAAGCCGTTTCAGTTTACGCTGCGAATTGGCTAATGCGACGCGGGTACGTAACCAAAACAATCCGCAAATCGCCCATCCCAGTACAAACCCGGCGGCAAACAGTGTTGCCAGCAGCGTGGAAACCCGATATTGCCCCTGCGCCAACAGATAATTAAAAGTCACCACCTGATCGTTATGCGCGCCAAGCGTCACTGAAATGACGAAAATCACTAATACCAGTAAAAAAATCAGCAAATATTTCACATTTCGTCCCGTAATTTGGTGTTATCCAAATGAATTATGCCAAAAAAGTTGCCAGGATGCTGCATGATAAACTGCCCCAATCGCCCGCGCAGCCCTCCCCGCTACTTTTTCTTTTATCCCGTCATCACTTTTATGGGGGCGAAAACCACGAAATGCAATCACTATTCCTCTTCATTATCGCGCGCGTCAATCTCTTTACGCTCGGCGGGAGGAATGCTCAATGGCCCGCATATCCGCTGAACACCCCAGCTTGCCAGAGTCACCAGTAGCCAACTGATCGCCGTTGCGACCACCAAGTCACGCGGCCAATGCATTCCTAATAACAGGCGGCTGCCCATTACCGCACTAGCCCATAGCATTAGCAGCGCCACGGTGAAAAAACGGCGGCGCGGCCATAACAACCCTACGCCAAGCAACGCCCAACTGGCAGCGAATAGCGTGTGGCCGGAGGGAAAAGCAAACCCGGTTTCGAATGCCCAATGCTTCTTTAGCCAGCCCGGCAATTGCTTATCGTCGACCACCAAGTGCTCCACCCATTTACCGCGCGCCTTGCGTTTAAGCTGATAAAAGAGTTGCTGGTTAACGCCATGCGTTTTTTCCAGCCATAGTACATAAGGGCGCGGTTCCTGGACGTGGTCTTTAATTAATGATTTCGCATACTGACCACACAGCACCGCAGCGACCATAATCAATAACAAAAAAAACGCAGGTCGCAGACGAAAACGCAGGCACCATAAAAACCAGAGGCACAAAACGGCGCTGGTCACCACGCCCCATGGACGAGTGACGGTTTCTGTCATCCAGAATAACATGCGCAGCCCCAAGCCGCTGGCACCAGGCTGCCATTGCCAACCAGAAAGCCATACCACGGTTGGCATAATCAGCAGCAATAACGCACCTGCCAACGTGCGCCTGGCGATTTCCAGCATCCGAATTCCTTGTGTTTTGTTAATTTTAATCTAAGAATAGCTTAAAAAATAATAACATAACGATTGCAGCTTAGATAATTGTGCGTTATCACAACAATCGCTCTTACGCATTAACCGCCATCCCATTGGTTATGGCAAAATACGGCTTGGTAATAGGTCACATTGACCGCCTCGCGCTACCATGATGATAGCGTAACAAATGATGGTTCTGGAGAGTCACATGCAGCTTAAACGGGTGGCAGAAGCCAAACTGCCCACCCCCTGGGGCGATTTCCTCATGGTGGGTTTTGAAGAATTGGCAACCGGGCACGATCACGTTGCTTTAGTTTATGGCGATATCAGTACCCCCGATCCGGTACTGGCGCGTGTCCACTCCGAGTGCCTAACTGGTGATGCGCTGTTTAGCCTGCGCTGCGACTGCGGCTTCCAGCTTGAGGCTGCGCTGAATGCCATCGCCGAAGAGGGTCGCGGTATCTTGCTGTATCACCGTCAGGAAGGTCGAAATATTGGCCTGCTAAATAAAATCCGTGCCTATGCGCTACAGGACAAAGGGTACGATACCGTTGAAGCGAACCATCAACTTGGGTTCGCGGCAGATGAGCGCGACTTTACGCTGTGCGCCGATATGTTTAAGTTACTGGGCGTTGATGAGGTTCGGCTACTCACCAATAACCCCCGTAAGGTGGAGATCCTGAGCGAGGCGGGTATTAATATCGTTGAGCGCGTGCCGTTAATTGTTGGGCGTAACCCGAACAATGCGCATTACCTCGATACCAAGGCGGCTAAGATGGGGCATCTGCTGTCGAAGTAGCAAGTAAAGCCGGGAAATTTCCCGGCTTAATTTTCATCAGTGGCGCAACATATTGCGGATAACATAGTGCAGAATCCCATCGTTGCGATAGTAGGTCAGTTCATTACCGGTATCGATTCGGCAGCGGGTTTCAAGGGTTTCCTTACTACCATCCTGCCGGGTAAGCGTCACATTAACCTTCCCTCCCGGCTTCAGGTCGGCAATATTTTCAACATCGATCTGCTCATCGCCAGTCAGTTTCAACGATCCTCGCGTTACGCCTTGTGGAAACTCTAGCGGTAGAATTCCCATCCCAATCAGGTTTGAACGATGGATACGTTCGAAAGATTCGGCAATAACCACCCGAACCCCCAGCAAACGTGGTCCTTTGGCTGCCCAGTCGCGGCTGGAACCCGAACCGTACTCTTTGCCGGCTATCACCGCCAGCGGTACACCCTCTTGCTGATAACGCATTGCGGCATCATAAATATCCAACTGCTCATTATCCGGAACATGGCGCGTTACGCCCCCTTCAACGCCCGGCACCATTTCGTTGCGGATACGGATATTGGCGAACGTGCCGCGCATCATCACTTCATGGTTACCACGCCTTGAGCCATAGGAGTTAAAATCCTGCCGTTCGACGCCATGTTCGGTAAGATAGCGCCCTGCCGGGCTCTCGGCTTTAATACTGCCCGCCGGTGAGATATGGTCGGTCGTCACCGAGTCGCCAAGCATCGCCAGGATACGCGCCCCTTTGATTTCAGCCACGGGTTTCGGCTCTTTCTCCATTTCATCAAAGAATGGCGATAGGCGGATATAGGTAGACTCGTCGTCCCAATCATAGGTTGCCGCTTCACTGACGCGAATCTGTTGCCATTCCGGCGTACCTTCAAACACTTCCGCATACTCTTTACGGAACATATCAGTCGAGACTTGTTGAACCGCGCGGGCGATCTCTTCCGGCGATGGCCAGATATCCTTCAGATAAACCGGCTTGCCGTTACGGTCTTCACCCAACGGTTCCGTTTGCAGGTTAACTTTCATATTACCCGCTAACGCATAGGCAACCACCAGCGGCGGTGATGCCAGCCAGTTAGTTTTCACAAACGGATGGATACGCCCTTCAAAATTGCGGTTACCGGACAGCACCGCGCCAACAGTAAGATCGCCCTGTTTAATGGCGCTCTCAATGTTTTCCGGTAGCGGGCCAGAGTTACCGATGCAGGTCGTACAGCCGTATCCCACCAAATTGAACCCCAGATCATTAAGATATGGCGTTAATTGCGCGGCGGCCAAATAATCAGACACCACTTTTGATCCCGGCGCCAGCGAGGCTTTCACCCATGGCTTACGCTGCAGACCGGCGGTAAGCGCATTTTTCGCCAGCAACCCGGCCGCCATTAATACACTTGGATTAGAGGTGTTGGTACAAGAAGTGATAGCCGCAATAACCACCGCGCCATCTTCCAGGTGATACTGTTTTCCTGCTTCTTGATACGCGACAGACTTGGCAGCGGTTTGCGCATGGTTCACCTCCAGCTCAGTGCTCTGGCGGAACGCGGCAGGGACATCACCAAGTGATACGCGATCTTGCGGCCGCTTCGGCCCGGCCAAACTGGCTTCTACCGATGCCATGTCGAGCGCCAGTGAGCTGGTAAAAATCGGCTCATCGCCGGTATTGCGCCACAACCCTTGCTGTTTGGCGTATGCTTCAACCAGTTTCACCTGCTCCTCGCTGCGCCCGGTTAAACGCATATAACCTAGCGTAACGCCATCAATGGGGAAGAAGCCGCAGGTTGCGCCATATTCGGGCGCCATATTGGCAATAGTCGCGCGATCCGCCAGCGGTAGATCGTCCAGCCCATCACCATAGAACTCAACGAACTTACCGACCACTCCGTGCTTACGCAGCATTTGGGTTACGGTCAACACCAAGTCAGTGGCGGTAATTCCCGCTCGTAGCTTACCGGTTAACTTAAAGCCTACTACATCTGGAATCAGCATTGATACCGGCTGCCCAAGCATGGCTGCTTCCGCCTCAATACCGCCAACGCCCCAGCCTAGCACGCCCAGCGCATTGATCATGGTGGTATGCGAATCGGTACCCACCAATGTGTCCGGATAAGCGACCTCTTTACCCTCTTGTGCCTGGTGCCAGACAGCTTTACCAAGATATTCGAGATTCACCTGGTGACAAATGCCGGTGCCTGGCGGCACCACGCTAAATTGGTTAAACGCTTTTTGTCCCCAGCGCAGGAACACGTAACGTTCATGGTTACGTTCCATTTCAAGGCGAACGTTTTCTGCGAAAGCCTTATCATCGCCAAAGTGATCAACGGTGACCGAGTGGTCAATCACCAAATCCACCGGGGAAAGCGGGTTCACTTTAGAGACATCCCCGCCTAGCCGCTTAACGGCTTCGCGCATTGCCGCTAAATCGACGACGGCCGGGACGCCGGTAAAATCTTGCATTAATACCCGCGCCGGGCGGTAAGCAATCTCACGATTCGCGTGCGCATCTTTCTGCCAATCTGCTAACGCCTGAATATCCTCAGCGGTAACGGAGTCGCCATCCTGCCAACGTAGCAGGTTTTCTAGCAGCACTTTCATGGATTTTGGCAGGCGAGAAATATCACCAAGCTGTTGCGCGGCACGTGGGAGGCTATAAAAATGATAGCGTTGGCCATCCACTTCCAGTGTGTCCTGACTGCGTTCGCGTAGGGTTAACGACATAGCTCCTCCTTCTTATTGTAGTTTCAACAATAACCTGAATGTTCACAAGGTCAGTGTTAAAGATAGTACAAACTGGGGGTAACGTTTTGATAACAACACAAAATGACACAGGTTGGCGGGGAGCTGAAAAAGAAACGCCCCGAGCTTTAGGCCCGGGGCGTTTTTAAGAAATGCGATTTTATTGCATAAGAAACCAGACGGCCCCAGCCCAAAAAGCCAGAGAGTAAGCGCAGGCGCTTAATAAAGAGATCCGTGAAATATTCATTGTTTACTCACTTAGACCGGTCACGGTCAATTAACGTGTACCTGGTTAAATCAATTAGCGCGAATTGATTTCACTCGTTATGAACTATTGAGAACGATTAAAGAGCAATGTTGACCAGCAGCGCCGGATAAAACGGCTTAGTAAGCGGAAAAACTGAGGTTGGGTCTATTCGCTTTCGCGTTCAAACGATTATTTATTCTTTTTCTCAACCATTGATTCGATAAAGTTGCGCTGCACCTCAGAGATATTCCACGATTCAGGAATCGCTACCTCTTGCGGCGTTTTCGGCTTGCAGCACTCCGCCTTCATCTTACGTAGCAACTGGGGTTTATGAGTTAGCCGCTGTTCCAGCATAACTTAGCCCCACAGATGCCAGACAGTTAGCCCAACCACCGTCCAGAACAGTGCAGATACAGCAAAGACAGCGATCCAAGCGTTACGACGGATGTCACTACTACGCTCAATCAGCGTTGCTTTTTCCCGGAATTCCGGTTGTACAGTCAGTCTCGTAGCCATAGTTTCTGTTAATCACTCTCAATAAAACGATTGTTAGCACCAATCAACATTTAGGACAAATCCTAAACATTTTACCGTGAAAAATCCAGATTTTTTTTATCTGGCTAACGATTAATACTATTTATCAAAGCTGATGTTTTATCTCTGTGTAAACAAAAATGGGATCAGAATATTAATTAATCCTTAACTCAAATAATTTCCTAAACATTCCAAATTAGGTCCGGAAATTATTAGAGCGTTTCGATTAACACCTATCCCCTGCTACCTCTACCGCTTCGTCATAACCAGAGTATGAGAATATTCCTGGCTGTGCGCAAAGCCACCCGGTGAAAAATGTGTTCTATTTCGCATTTAATCAATAACAATGGAAAAACATGTGATGCATGTTTCATTTACAAAAAAATGACAAGCAGCGGTTAACAAAGTGCAGCCCTTTTTGATCTCGCGCAAAAAAAAGGCCGCCATAGCGACCTTGTTATATTGGCAGTAAACCTATGCGCCGTTACTTTACCGGCAGTTTGATATCTTTAAACATGGCTTCAATATCTTCATTTGAACGCAACGCAACGGCGGTATCGACCACATCACGCGTTAAATGCGGCGCAAAGCGTTGAATAAAATCATACATATAGCTGCGCAGGAAGGTGCTGCGACGGAAACCAATTTTAGTCGTGCTGTTGGTAAACACATCGGTTGCTTCAATCCGTACCAAATCCGGATCGGAAACCGGATCGACCGCCATACTGGCGATAACCCCAACCCCTAACCCTAAACGTACATAGGTTTTAATGACATCAGCATCAGTCGCGGTGAACACAATGCGCGGCGTTAAACCGGCACGATTGAAGGCGGTGTCCAGTTCTGAACGGCCGGTAAAACCAAAGGTGTAGGTAACCAGCGGGTACTCAGCCAGCTCTTCAATGGAAACTTTGGTTTTTGACGCCAGCGGATGGTCCGGCGTCACTACAATAGCGCGATTCCAGTGGTAACAAGGCAGCATGATCAAATCGTCATACAGATGCAGTGCTTCAGTCGCAATGGCAAAGTCCGCATTCCCTTTTGACACTGCCTCCGCAATCTGTGTTGGCGACCCTTGGTGCATATGTAATGAAACACGCGGATAGCGCTCAATAAACCCTTTGATCACAGCCGGTAATGCATAACGTGCCTGTGTGTGGGTAGTGGCAACGTAGAGCGATCCCTTATCCGGCCAGGTATGTTCGCCAGCAACGGACTTAATTGCATCTACTTTAGATAACACTTCACGGGCAATGCGGATAATCTCTTCGCCTGCAGGCGTCACCTGAGTCAGGTGTTTACCGCTGCGTGCAAATATTTGGATACCAAGTTCATCTTCCAGCATTCTGACTTGCTTACTAATGCCGGGTTGTGAGGTATAGAGGCCTTCTGCCGTTGAAGAGACATTCAAGTTATGGTTGACCACTTCAACGATATAACGCAGCTGCTGCAATTTCATGTTTTTCCGTCCCGGTATGAAGCAACGCGCCGAGTACCTTCGTGCGCCAGAGAAACTCTGTTCCCACAGCAAAGAGCAAAAGGTTACGGTCTGAGCAATATTAGGAATAAGAAGCGAATGACTATAACTACTATATCATTTTATGCTGCTATGAATAGCATTTTGATATAAGCAAAATGAACGGACCGAGTGGGTCGGTCCGTAATCTGGAACTATTTAGTGGTAACAGCCCATTTACCATCGACATAAAATGCCGACCAGCCGGTTGCCTTACCCTCTTTTTCCGAGCTGACATACTGCTGTTTGGTTTTACGGCTGAAACGAACCAACGTTTTGTTGCCTTGATCATCCATCGCTGGCGCATCAGCCAGGTAGCGTAGTTTTTCCGGCAAACGATCTTTAAAGCGTTGCAACTCTTCTACTAATGGCGCACGCGTTTCACGTGATTTCGGGAACGTATTCGCCGCAAGGAACACGCCAGCCGCGCCGTCACGCAGCACAAAATAAGCGTCTGATTTTTCACACGGCAATTCCGGCAACGGAACCGGATCTTCTTTCGGCGGCGCCACTTCACCATTGCGTAAAATTTTGCGCGTGTTCTTACACTCATCGTTGGTACACGCCATGTATTTCCCGAAGCGCCCCATTTTCAGGTGCATTTCAGAACCACATTTTTCACACTCAACGATCGGGCCATCGTAACCTTTAATGCGGAACTCGCCCTGCTCGATCTCATAGCCATCACAGCCGGGATTATTACCGCAGACATGTAACTTACGCTGATTATCGATCAGGTAACTGTCCATTGCGGTACCGCATTTCTTACAGCGGTGGCGGGCGCGCAAGGCATTGGTTTCCGCATCATCGCCTTCCAGTACATTCAGTACTTCATTTTCAGGAATTAGATTAATGGTCTGCTTACAACGCTCTTTAGGCGGCAAGGCGTACCCGGAACAACCGAGGAAAACGCCGGTGCTGGCGGTGCGAATACCCATCTTGCGTCCGCAGGTCGGACAATCAATAGAGGTCATTACCATCGGGTTCGGCTGCATGCCGCCCTCTTCCGGATCTTTTTCCGCCTGGCCCAGTTGTTGACTGAAATCCGTGAAAAAGTGATCCAGAACGCCCTTCCATTCCGCCTGGTTATTGGCAACCTGATCGAGGCTGTCCTCCATGTGGGCGGTAAAATCGTAATTCATCAATTCCCGGAAATTTTCTTCCAGACGATCGGTAACGATTTCCCCCATTTTCTCGGCATAAAAGCGGCGGTTTTCCACCTGTACATAGCCGCGATCCTGGATGGTAGAAATAATCGAAGCATAAGTTGAAGGACGACCAATGCCGCGTTTTTCTAACTCGCGCACCAACGATGCTTCGCTGAAGCGGGCGGGCGGTTTGGTGAAGTGCTGGCTTGGCACCAATTGCTGCAATGCAAGCTCTTCACCAACGTTAACCGGCGGCAAGGTGCGATCTTCATCGCCTTTACGCAAGGCGGGCATAACTTTCGTCCAGCCATCAAAGCGCAGCGTCCGCCCCTTGGCTTTTAACTTAAAGTCACCGGCCTCTACCGTTAACGTGGTCGAATCATATTGCGCAGGCACCATTTGGCAAGCGACAAACTGACGCCAGATTAGCTGATACAGCTTCTGCGCATCAGCTTCCATATCCTTTAATTTTTCCGCCTGAACACTCACATCAGACGGACGAATCGCTTCATGCGCTTCCTGAGAGTTATCTTTGCTGGCATAGACATTCGGCGCTTTTGGCAAATATTTTGCGCCGAAGCTGTCGTCGATATAATCACGCACCATCTTCACCGCATCCTGGCTCAGGTTGGTTGAATCGGTACGCATATAGGTGATGTGCCCCGCCTCATACAGACGTTGCGCCATCATCATGGTTTTTTTCACGCCGAAGCCCAAACGGGTACTGGCCGCTTGCTGCAATGTCGAGGTAATAAATGGCGCGCCAGGCTTACTACTGGTCGGTTTATCTTCGCGTTCCAGCACCGAAAAACGGGCTTTCTCAAGCTCGGAAACCGCCGCCTGGGTTTGCTCGCCATTAACCGGCCGGAACGGTTTGTCACCCCGGTGCGTGACCTGCATCGGCAAATCACTGCCTTTGGGCGTGGTGAGAGCTGCATCCAGTTCCCAATACTCTTCGGGAACAAACGCTTTAATTTCGCGCTCGCGCTCCACTACCAGCCGCACCGCGACCGATTGAACACGCCCCGCCGACAACCCGCGCGCAATCTTTTTCCACAATAGCGGCGACACCATATAGCCCACCACGCGGTCCATAAAGCGACGCGCCTGCTGTGCATTAACACGGTCGATATTCAGTTCACCCGGCTTCTCAAATGCCTGGCGAATAGCGTTTTTGGTGATTTCATTGAACACCACGCGGCTAAAGCGCGAGTCATCGCCACCAATCACTTCCCGCAGGTGCCATGCAATGGCTTCCCCTTCGCGGTCAAGGTCAGTCGCGAGATAAATGTGGTCGGCATTCTGTGCCAGACTTTTTAGCTCGGAAACCACTTTCTCTTTGCCGGGCAGAATTTGATAATCGGCCTGCCAGCCATGCCAGGGATCGACGCCCATACGGCTAACCAGAGCCGTTTTTTCGTCTTTCTTTTTTCCCTTACTGCCGGTTTTACTGGTTGTAGAGTCAGCGCTCTTTTTAACCGTTGAGCCACTGGTCGGCAAATCCCGTATGTGACCGACGCTGGACTTCACCACGTAGTCATTACCAAGATATTTATTGATTGTTTTGGCCTTTGCCGGGGACTCAACTATTACGAGAGCTTTACCCATATTTACCTTTACCTAATGAATACTTCCGGATGTAAGTTTCGGCATTTTCCGACCTCGTCAGACAGCCGATGTTTATATTGCAGCGATAGAGGGAAAATTCAACCTCACAACTCAACGCTGGCAACACTCTGCTCCTAAAAACGTCAACCTACTGATTAAAAGCATCTTTTATCACTGTTTTAACGCTTACTGACGCAGCCGCAAATGCATTTTTACGCCCGAAACCAGAAACGCCCACACTGTACCTGATAAAATCTGTTACGCAACTTAATTAGCATCCCGTACCGTTTTCCGCCACCCGCTATCGTTTCGAAGACAACGAAAAACCTTACCCGGTTATTTGCCGCCGGGTATATTCGGCCAGTAATATAGAAGAGAATGGAAGTCTGTCAAACGAGGTTAAATTATGTACAACGAAACGGATGCGATTGCGCCTGATGCATTACTGGAAAAAGCCAATGCTTTAATCCGCGAGCATGATGATTATTTTGCCGGTTTGGAAGCGACGGCGGTTGAACAAAACGGCAATCTGTTAATTTTCCGCGGGAACTACTTTTTGGATGAGAACGGCTTGCCGACATCGAAAAGCACCGCCGTTTTTAACGTGTTTAAATTTTTGACTGTTGAGCTATCGGCCAAATACCATCTGCTTGATTAACGCCCGGTCTGGCCGGGCGTTTCACGATCACAACAGCGGTTTTTCGCCGCGCTGCCAAAGCTTGAGAAACAGGCGCTCGGCACTGGCCGCAGCGCTCTGGGTAAAGCGATCCATCATTTTCTTACGTCGCGCGTAACGCACGCCAATAACCTGGTATTTACCCATTTCGGCGATAATCAGATCGTCGCTGGTGCCAATGCTATCAATCAACCCTTTTTCCAGCGCTTGAGTACCAAACCAATGCTCGCCGGTCGCTACCGCGTCAATATCCAGCGACGGGCGCATTTCATGCACAAAATGTTTAAACAGGCCGTGCGTCTCATTAAGATCTTCACGAAACTTTTCGCGCCCCTGTTCGGTATTTTCCCCAAACAGTGTGAGCGTGCGTTTGTATTCGCCCGCAGTATGCAACTCCATATCAATATCATTACGCTTCAGCAGACGGTTAAAGTTAGGGATCTGCGCCACCACGCCAATCGAACCGATGATGGAGAACGGCGCAGCAACAATACGATCGGCAACACACGCCATCATATACCCACCGCTTGCCGCCACTTTATCCACCGCGACGGTTAAACGAATCCCCTTTTGGCGCAAGCGCTGTAGTTGTGATGCGGCTAACCCGTAACCATGAACCACGCCACCAGGACTTTCCAGCCGCAGCAACACTTCATCACGCGCCGTTGCCACCGCCATCACGGCGGAAATCTCCTCGCGCAATGAAACGACTTCGCCGGCATCCATGCTGCCTTTAAAGTCCAGCACGTATAAAGTCGCTTTATCCTCTTCCGCTTTCAGCCCCTGTTTCGCGCGCTGTTTCGCCGCCTTCGCCTCTTGTTTATCTTTTTTCTTTTGCGCCTTATGCCACAACTTTTGATCCTGATGCTTCATTTTCGCCAGCATCATGTTGTCTTTCATGTCTTGGTAGCTTTCATTTAACTGCGTCAGCTTTAACTGGCCGCTTTGACCACGTCTGCGTTGCGCCACGTTGACGATAATCAACGCGATGGCGGCAATCGCCACCACCACCGTGACGGTTTTCGCCAAAAACAATCCATACCCGTAGAGTAAGTCCACTCAACCCGCCTTATTTAACATAGCATTAGAGAATAAAGCTTAGTTTAACCGAGTCCCCGGTCTTCGTCGCCTGGTTACATTGCCATACCGCTCGAATTGCGCCTTGTTAACATTGAACTACCCGGTTTTTTGGTGCATAAAGCACAGTATTCTGTTCGCACAAAGCTAACATCACATTAGCAAAGCTATTTGTGCCCACTATCGCCAGAGGAATACGTTGTGCATTACCAACCAAAAAGCTCCCTACTTGAGAACCGTATCATCCTGGTCACCGGCGCTAGCGACGGCATTGGTCGCGAGGCGGCATTAACCTATGCGCGTTTTGGCGCTACCGTGATCTTACTGGGTCGTAACGAAGAAAAACTCCGCCTGGTCTGTGATGAAATTGCGCAGTTGGGTAAACAAAATGCCCGTTGGTTTCTGCATGATCTCGACCAGGCAACGCCTGAAGAGGCGCATCAACTCGCCGCCCGTATCGCTGAGCAGTACCCTCGGCTGGATGGCGTACTACACAATGCAGGCGTGCTCGGTGAAATTGTCCCGATGGCCGAGCTTTCTACCGCAGTTTGGCAACAGGTGATGCGAGTTAATGTCGATGCCACTTTTTTCCTGACTCAGGCGCTGCTACCGCTGTTACTAAAATCTGATGCCGGTTCACTGGTCTTTACCAGTTCGAGCGTAGGCCGCGAGGGACGAGCCGGCTGGGGAGCTTATGCTACGTCAAAATTCGCGACTGAAGGGATGATGCAAGTGCTGGCCGATGAGTATAAAAGTAAAAATCTGCGGGTGAACTGTATTAATCCTGGCGGCACCCGCACCAAAATGCGCGCCAGCGCGTTCCCGGCGGAAGACGCCGCCAAATTGAAAACACCGGCCGATATTATGCCGCTTTATCTCTACCTGATGGGCGATGACAGTCGCCGGAAAACCGGTATCAGTTTTGATGCGCAACCAGGACGTAAACCAGGGCCGGCAGAATAATGGACGACCGTCATCAACAACGTCAGCAACGGCTGAAAGAACAGGTTGACGCGCGCATCGCCGCCGCCACCGATACGCGCGGGATTTTGATGGTTTTCACCGGCAATGGCAAAGGGAAAACAACGGCGGCTTTCGGCACCGCCACGCGGGCGGTCGGTCATCAAAAACGCGTCGGCGTGATCCAGTTTATTAAAGGAGAGTGGCCAAATGGAGAACGCAACCTGCTGGAGCCGCAAGGCGTAGAGTTTCAGGTAATGGCGACCGGCTTCACATGGGAGACACAAAGTCGTGAGACCGATTCTCGCGCCTGCCTCGCGGTGTGGGAGCATGCACAACGGATGCTAGCCGATGCTTCGCTCGATCTGGTTATCCTTGACGAGTTAACCTATATGGTGAGTTTTGATTATTTACCGCTGGTGCAGGTACTACAGGCGCTACGCGCCAGGCCAACTCACCAAAGTGTGATTATTACCGGGCGAGGATGCCATCGAGAGATTTTAGAGCTGGCAGATACGGTGAGCGAAATGCGCCCGGTAAAACATGCTTTCGATGCCGGTATCCAGGCTCAACAAGGTATCGATTGGTAGCAAAAAGGCATCCTTCCGGATGCCTTTTTATCAGGTTGCTTAGCGTTTGCCGCTTTTCGCCTGCCCTGCATTACGCGTTGGCTTAGTCGTCCGGCGGCTACCGCTGACTTGCGTATGGCGTTTGACGGCCCGGCGGATTTGGTTCGCTTTTGTACGACGACGATCTTTCTCAACCGGCACCTTACTGACAGTTTCCGGCGGCAAGCCCACCAATTCACGCAAATAGTTGGTCGGCTCTAAATCCAGTTCGGTCCAGCCGCCGCGCGGCAAGCCTTTCGGCAACGGAATATCGCCATAACGCACGCGAATCAATCGACTAACCTGGACGCCAACCGCTTCCCACAGACGACGCACTTCGCGATTGCGCCCCTCGGTCAGGGTCACGTTATACCACTGGTTGATGCCTTCACCACCGGTAAATTTGATGGTTTTAAATGACGCCGGGCCATCTTCTAACTGCACGCCACGGCTCAACTGACGAATTTTATCTTCATCGATTTGACCGAATACCCGCACCGCGTACTCCCTCTCAACTTCACGGCTCGGGTGCATCAAACGGTTAGCCAATTCACCATCGGTAGTAAATAACAGCAGACCACAGGTATTGACGTCCAACCGTCCTACCGCAATCCACCGCGCGCCACGCAAACGTGGCAGGCGATCAAACACGGTTGGCCGGCCTTCCGGATCATTACGCGTACACAGTTCGCCTTCCGGTTTGTAGTACGCCAGTACGCGACAGACTTCGGTCGCGGACTCATTAATCGAAACGATGTGCCCATCAATACGGATCTTAAGGGACTTATCCAGTTCAACGCGATCGCCAAGCGTCGCCAGTTTCCCGTCGATGCTGACCCTTCCTGCTGAAATCAGCGTTTCGATCTCACGACGCGAGCCATGACCGGCTCGCGCTAAAACTTTCTGTAACTTTTCGCTCATGGAGCTGCCTCGCTGTCGCCTTCACAGGCGTCGTTGGTATTGCAGTATTCAGTCATGGCCTGGCAAGCCCTAACCTAATAATTTCTCTCACAATTAATAAAATGTTGCGCGTTAAAATCACGCCAACGTTAAATGTGGGCCGGGTAGTATACATTAACTTACGCCTAATGTTTCGCTTAACGTAAGGCAAACTGATAATTAGTCGGCGCTCCCCCATAGCCGCAACAGGGTTCTCTTCCCGTTCGCTCAGCACCAACACACACCGCTGGTTGTTATCACTTAGATAAAACCTTTTTAAATTATTTTATCTCGACTTAACGCCAGGGCTAAGAAAGTAATAAAACATTATCATCAAATTAACAGACGTATTTAATCTCAGGTTGGTTTACCGCTCTAATATAAGAATTATTGAATTTTTTACTGATCAAGATCTTTGTTTCACGGACGATACTGTGTAATATTTGCGCAAAAAATAGGTACCCACCAAAAATACGATAACAACGTTCCACAATAAACCGTGTTCTCGCTCTGCGAGATTGTTTAGCATTACTGAAAAAAATAAACACGCTGATATGAATCAGCGTCACTGTTGCTTTTAAAGCGAATAATTTGCCGGCCACTAATCTTCACCAGGGATTTTCAGGCCTGCAGCGAGAATATGAATCTGATGAAAAAAATCACGTTATTACCAGTGATAGCCGCGCTATTGCTGTCGGGCTGCTCTGTCGGAAAATATGAGTACAGCAGCGAAGCCATGAAGCGGGTTGATATGAACTTTACCGGTATCCCGACCATTCTTGGCCTTGGCACGCTGGGAACCAGCATCCCCATTACACCGGAATACAGCCTTACCGCAGCGCACGTCGCCAAATTTTCGGTGCAACGAGTAAAGGCATACCATCCTTATTGCGACCTCGCGGTTATTTATCATAAAAATGATATCAAGACGTTACCGACATTTCGTACTGGCGAAATTGGCGATGCGGTCAAAATGTATGGCTTTAGTTTTATTTCCGCCATGCCGGTTGAATCTAGCGGTGTGAATTTAGCTCGCACTGGCATCAGTAACGGCTGGAATAAAAAACCGTGCATGGCGATGGCCTCTAATGCTGGCGTGGTGAAAGGGATGTCTGGCGGCGCGGTATATAATAACGATGACACTATTGGTGGTGTGATTGTGGGTTATAGTAGTGCGATAAAAAATACCCACACCGGGAAAACTATCCTAAAGGATGTTTCGCTGTATATTCCCTACGGTGATTTTAAACAGTGGCTGGCGCAGACCACCGCGCCAGCGGCCTAATCCTGGCCGCCTGGTGCGGCAAAGGCCAATTAAAGAAATGGTGTGATATCGCCGACACCTTCACGCACCACCACCGGCGAGTCATCGGTTAAATCAATCACCGTGGTCGGATGTTGGCCCAATGTTCCGCCGTGGATAATTAAATCCACCAGCTTGCCGATACTGTGTTGGATCTCTTCCGGGTCAGCTTCGGTAAAATCATTGCCGGGCAGCATCAGCGATGTCGACATCATCGGTTCGTTGAGTGCTTCCAACAGTGCCAGCGCAATCGGGTTGGAAGGCACACGTAGGCCAATGGTTTTGCGCTTTTCATTCATTAACCGGCGCGGCACTTCTTTGGTGGCTTTCAAAATAAAGGTGTAATTGCCCGGCGTGTTGTTTTTGATCAGGCGAAATGCGCTGTTATCAACATGCGCATAGGTCGACAGCTCAGAGAGATCGCGGCACATCAGGGTAAAATTGTGGTTGCCGTCTAACTGACGAATTTGGCAAATGCGGGCCATCGCATTTTTATCTTCCAAACGGCAACCCAATGCATAGCCGGAATCTGTCGGATAGACAATCACTCCGCCTTTGTTGAGATAATCCACCGCCTGTTTGATCAGACGGGGTTGCGGGTTTTCCGCGTGCATATAAAAAAATTGACTCATAACAAACCTCGTGTCGCCTTTTCGCTTTAAAAGCGTTAGTCAGCCAGGTGCGGAAACCGCGTCCAGATAGCTTCTACGCCGCCGGGTAGCCAAAGTTTTCTACCCAACTCAATCCACGAACAGGGCTGATGAAAATCGGAACCTTGTGATGCCGCCAGACCGTAATCTTGCGCGTAGCGCCCGAGTTGGCTGCGTTCATTAGGCGCTTGCTGGCACTGCGCCACCTCCATCGCATCACCGCCGCCTTCGGTAAACACGGCAATCAGGCGTTTCAGCCATTTAGCCGACAAGTCATAACGTCCGGGATGCGCCAGCACTGCACGACCACCAGAATGGTGAATAGCATCAATAGCTTGTTCTATTGTACACCACTGGGGCGGGACATAACCGGTTTTACCGCGCGCGAGGAAACGTTTAAACACCTGCGCCATATTTTCCGCTTTGCCTTGTTCAACTAAAAAACGCGCAAAATGACCACGCGTTACCGCTCCGCCCTGAGCCAACCGCAGCGCCCCTGCCAACGCCCCCGGAATATGTGCCTTTTCCAGGCGCTCAGCGATGAGTTGCGCGCGCGCCATGCGGCGTTCAGCCTGATCGCTAAGGAAATCAATCAATGCCGGTTGCTGCGGGTTAATGCCGAGCCCAACAATATGGATTTCATGGTTTTCCCATAGGGTTGAGATTTCTACGCCATTGATTAAACGCAAGGACAATTGATGGCGCGCAATGGCCTCGTGTGCCGCAGCAAGGCCTGCGGTCGTATCATGATCGGTGATCGCCAGAACACCAACGCGCTGTTCAACCGCCCGCAAGACTAGCGCCTCCGGGGTTAGCCGCCCATCTGAAGCGATAGTGTGACTATGAAGATCGTACAGAGGAAAATTACTTAACGGCGTCGTGTTACTCACACCTGCTCCGGCAGTCAGGAAATCATGCGGCATGATAGCGAGATTTTCGCCGAAGAGAAAAAAAGAGTATTGACTTTTTTGCTACGAACCAGTTAACTAGTACGCAAGTTCACACACTGAGGTTGAGAGCATGACGAGTAATAATACGCTGATGAAAGGTTGGTGGCGCACTTCTCCCTATTAGGGCGACGTCGTCATGCACCTGCGTATAACCGAAGTGCTGAGACCTGAGCCCGCTAAAGCGGGCTTTTTTTTGAGCGAAATTTAGAGAAAACATCATGCCAATTGCGAAACCTACATTGAAGTTGATTACCGGCAACGCGCCTTATCGCGAAGATCCGGCCGCGGTGTTTCATCAATTATGCGGCGCACGCCCGGCGACTCTGTTACTTGAATCCGCCGATATTGACAGCAAGCGTAACCTGAAAAGCTTGCTGATTGTCGATAGCGCGCTGCGCATTACCGCGTTGGATAACAAAGTCACCCTGCAGGCACTGTCGGAAAACGGGCGCAATCTGCTGCCGCTGCTGGACCAGGCGTTACCGGCTGAGGTAGAAAACCTGCCGCGTCCGGACGGCCGGGAATTAACCTTCCCGCAGACCGAAGCCTTACAGGATGAGGATTCTCGCCTGAAGTCACTGTCAGTATTCGATGCATTGCGCCTGATCCCACAACTGCTTAATACGCCGGAAGAAGAACGCGAGGCAATGTTACTGGGCGGCCTCTTCGCCTATGATTTGGTTGCCGGTTTTGAGCCATTACCCGAAGTGAAAAACGAGCAGCGCTGCCCGGATTACTGTTTCTATCTCGCCGAAACCTTATTGGTGCTCGATCACCAAACGCAGAGCGCACGCTTACAAGCGAGCCTGTTTGCTCCCTCAACCAGCGAGTTTCAGCGTTTACAGAGCCGCATTAAACAGTTGCACGATCAAATGTTGCAACCGGCACAGCCGCTGCCGGTGCAGAAAGTCGAGCAGATGGCGTTGAGCTGCAATCAGAGTGATGAAGAGTATTGTGAAGTTGTGCGTACCATGCAGTCCGCCATCCGCATTGGTGAGATTTTCCAAGTGGTGCCCTCACGTCGTTTCTCATTACCCTGCCCATCGCCGCTGGCCGCCTATGACACCTTAAAAACCAGCAACCCAAGCCCCTACATGTTTTTTATGCAGGACCAGGATTTCAGCCTGTTTGGCGCCTCGCCGGAAAGCTCGCTGAAATATGAATCCCTCCAGCGTCAGATTGAAATCTATCCGATCGCCGGTACACGCCCGCGTGGACGCCACGCTGATGGCTCGCTAGATCGCGATCTCGACAGCCGCATTGAACTTGAGATGCGTACCGATCACAAAGAGCTGGCGGAGCACCTGATGCTGGTTGATTTGGCGCGCAACGACTTAGCGCGCATCTGCCAGCCGGGTAGCCGTTACGTGGCCGATTTAACCAAAGTGGATCGTTACTCTTTTGTCATGCACTTGGTCTCACGGGTGGTTGGCAAACTGCGTGAAGACCTCGACGTGCTGCATGCTTATCGCGCCTGTATGAATATGGGCACGCTAAGCGGCGCGCCAAAAGTACGCGCAATGCAACTGATCGCCGGAGCGGAAAAAACACGCCGTGGTAGCTACGGCGGCGCGGTGGGATATTTTACCGCGCAAGGTGATTTGGATACTTGCATCGTGATCCGCTCGGCATACGTCGAAGACGGCGTTGCTACGGTTCAAGCCGGTGCCGGCGTGGTGCTGGACTCAAACCCTCAGGCGGAAGCGGATGAAAGCCGCAACAAAGCCCGCGCGGTACTGCGCGCAATTGCTACCGCTCATCATTGCACGGAGATTTTCTGATGGCCGATATCCTGTTGCTCGACAATATCGATTCATTTACCTGGAACCTCGTCGACCAGTTACGCGCCTTTGGCCACAACGTGGTGATTTATCGTAATAACGTTCCGGCCGATGCGCTGATTGAGCGCTTACAGGAAATGGAAAATCCACTCCTGATGCTCTCACCCGGCCCAGGCGCCCCTTCTGAGGCGGGCTGTATGCCTGAGTTACTACAACGCTTACGCGGACGTCTACCGATTGTCGGTATCTGCCTCGGACACCAGGCGATTGTCGAAGCCTATGGCGGTTACGTTGGTCAGGCAGGTGAAATTCTCCACGGCAAAGCGTCATCCATTTCCCACGATGGTGAAGCGATGTTTGCCGGATTGAGTAATCCACTGCCGGTGGCGCGTTATCACTCGTTGGTTGGCAGCAATACTCCGGACGAACTGACGATTAACGCCACCTTTAACGGCATGGTGATGGCGGTGCGCCACGATGCCGATCGGGTGTGTGGTTTTCAATTCCATCCGGAGTCCATCCTGACCTCACAGGGTGCGCGGTTACTTGAACAAACTCTGGCCTGGGCGCTGGCTTAATTATCGGGAGATCAGGATGCAACACATATTGGAGAAGCTTTACCAGGCGCAGACGCTAACACAGGCGGAAAGCCACCAACTGTTCAGCGCGATTATTACCGGGCAACTCGAACCCACCCAGCTGGCTGCCGCATTGATTGCTATGAAGGTGCGTGGCGAACGACCAGAAGAGATTGCCGGCGCGGCAACCGCGTTGTTGGAAGATGCGAAACCTTTTCCGCGCCCTGAATACGCGTTTGCCGATATTGTCGGTACCGGCGGCGACGGCAGCAACAGTATCAATATTTCTACCGCCAGCGCCTTTGTTGCCGCGACCTGCGGCCTGAAAGTCGCCAAACACGGTAACCGTAGCGTCTCAAGCAAATCCGGCTCTTCCGATCTGCTGGCCGCTTTTGGTATTAGTCTTGATTTACCGGCGCAGCAAGCACGTAACGCGTTGGATGAGTTAAATGTCTGCTTCCTGTTCGCGCCGCAGTATCACAGTGGATTCCGTCATGCGATGCCGGTGCGCCAACAGTTGAAAACCCGTACGCTTTTTAATGTGCTGGGGCCATTAATCAATCCGGCACGTCCACCGCTGGCGGTAATCGGCGTCTACAGCCCGGAACTGGTGCTACCGGTAGCGGAAACGCTGCGCGTACTTGGCTACCAACGTGCGGCGGTGGTTCACGGCGGCGGTATGGATGAAGTGGCCTTACACAGCGCCACGCATGTCGCAGAACTGCGCGATGGTGAAGTGACCAGCTATCAATTAACGCCGGAAGACTTCGGGCTGAACTTCCATCCGAAAGAGGCGCTGGCAGGCGGCTCACCGGAAGAAAACCGTGACATTTTAACTCGATTACTTCAGGGTAATGGCGAACGCGCCCATGAAGAAGCGGTCGCCATCAACGTTGCTATGCTGCTAAAAATATTCGGCAATGAAGACTTGCGCGACAACGCTCAGCGGGCACTGAATGCTATACGCAGTGGCCAGGCCTATGAACGTGTTGTGGCTTTAGCCGCGAGAGGATAATCATGCAAGAAACTGTACTGAATAAAATCGTTAGAGATAAAGCCGTATGGGTCGAAGCCCGTAAGGCGCAACAACCGCTCGCCACTTTTCAGAATGAGGTAAAACCCGCAACGCGTAGTTTTTATGACGCGTTGCAAGGCACGCGCACCGTGTTCATTCTGGAATGCAAAAAGGCCTCGCCCTCAAAGGGGCTGATCCGGGAAGATTTCGATCCGGCAACCATCGCCGGTGTTTACAAAGATTACGCTTCGGCAGTCTCAGTGCTGACCGATGAGAAGTATTTTCAGGGTAGCTTTGATTTTCTGCCAGTGGTGAGCGCCGTGCTGACGCAGCCGGTACTCTGCAAAGACTTTATTATCGACCCTTATCAAATTCATTTGGCGCGTTTTTATCAGGCCGACGCGATTTTGTTAATGCTTTCCGTGCTGGACGATGCGCAATATCGTCAATTGGCGGCCGTTGCCCACAGCCTCAATATGGGTGTGTTGACTGAGGTCAGTACCGAAGATGAGCTAGAGCGTGCGATTGCGTTGGAAGCAAAAGTGGTGGGTATTAATAACCGTGATCTACGCGATCTCTCGATTGACTTGAACCGTACCCGGCAGTTAGCGCCTCGTCTGACTCACGGCGTGACGGTGATTAGTGAGTCAGGAATTAATAACTATGCGCAAATCCGCGAGTTAAGCCACTTTGCCAATGGTTTTCTGATTGGTTCCGCTCTAATGGCGGAAGAGGATCTTAACGCCGCCGTGCGCCGTGTAATATTGGGCGATAATAAAGTCTGTGGTTTAACCCGTGCGGAAGATGCCCGCGCGGCCCATCAGGCTGGCGCTATCTTTGGTGGCCTGATTTTTGCCGATGGCTCGCCGCGCCGCATTGATATTGAGCAGGCCAAATCGCTGATGGTTGCCGCACCGCTCAAGTATGTGGGTGTGTTCCGCAATCACGATCTCCGTGACGTTGTCACTCATGTGAATACGCTGGCGCTGCACGCTGTACAGTTACACGGTGATGAAGATCAGGAGTACGTCAACGCACTCCGCGCAGCGTTACCCACGCAGACACAAATCTGGAAAGCGCTAAGCGTTGCCGAACAGTTGCCGCCCCGCGATTGGCAGAATGTTGACCGCTATGTCTTTGACCAAGGGAGTGGTGGCAGCGGCAAGCGCTTTGACTGGTCGCTACTACAGGGCCAAGACCTGAACAATGTTCTGCTAGCGGGGGGGTTGAGCGCCGATAATTGCGTCGAAGCCGCGCGTCTCGGCTGTGCCGGTCTTGATTTTAATTCCGGCGTCGAAAGTGCGCCGGGCATCAAAGATGCCGAGAAAATCGCGGCGGTGTTCCGCACCTTGCGCGCCTACTGATTTTTACGAGCCCGGATAACCGGCTCCCTGTAATAAAGAGAATACGCATGACTTTATTAAATCCTTTTTTCGGTGAGTTTGGCGGTATGTACGTGCCGCAGATCCTGATGCCGGCCCTGCGTCAATTGGAAGAAGCGTTCGTTAGCGCTCAGCGCGATCCGGAATTCCAGGCGCAGTTCACTGATTTACTGCAGAACTATGCCGGGCGTCCTACCGCCCTAACCTTGTGCCAGAACCTGACTAAAGGTACGAGTACTCGTCTCTATCTGAAGCGTGAGGATCTTCTTCACGGCGGCGCGCACAAAACCAATCAGGTATTGGGGCAAGCGTTGCTGGCGAAGCGGATGGGTAAAACGGAAATTATCGCCGAGACCGGCGCGGGTCAACATGGCGTCGCGTCGGCGCTCGCCAGCGCTCTGCTCGGTCTGAAATGCCGCATCTATATGGGCGCTAAAGATATTGAGCGTCAATCGCCGAACGTTTTTCGGATGCGTTTAATGGGTGCCGAAGTGATCCCGGTACACAGCGGCTCCTCTACGCTGAAAGATGCCTGTAATGAAGCGCTGCGCGACTGGTCAGGTAGTTACGAAACCGCGCACTACATGCTCGGCACCGCGGCAGGTCCGCATCCATATCCTACTATTGTGCGCGAATTCCAACGCATGATTGGCGAAGAGACTAAGGCGCAAATCCTGGAGCGCGAAGGCCGTTTACCGGACGCGGTTATTGCCTGCGTTGGCGGCGGTTCAAACGCGATTGGGATGTTTGCCGATTTTATTGAAGACGAATCCGTTGGGCTGATCGGCGTCGAGCCCGCCGGGCATGGTATTGAAACCGGTGAACACGGCGCGCCATTGAAACATGGTCGCGTGGGGATCTATTTCGGGATGAAAGCGCCGATGATGCAGACCGAAGAGGGGCAGATTGAGGAGTCCTACTCAATTTCCGCCGGGCTCGACTTCCCGTCCGTTGGTCCACAGCATGCGTATCTGAATAGCATTGGTCGCGCGGAATATGTCTCGATTACCGATAACGAAGCCATTGAAGCGTTTAAAACCCTGTGCCGTGCCGAAGGGATTATTCCGGCGTTGGAATCCTCACACGCGTTAGCCCATGCGCTAAAAATGATTGCTGAAAACCCGGAAAAAGAGCAGCTACTGGTGGTGAATCTCTCGGGCCGCGGTGATAAAGATATTTTTACCGTTCACGATATTTTAAAAGCGAAGGGAGAAATCTGATGGAACGTTATCAGCAACTGTTTACTCGCCTTGAAGCGAAGAAAGAAGGCGCGTTTGTTCCCTTTGTCACGCTGGGCGATCCCTCTCCCGAACTGTCGCTAAAAATTATCGATACGCTGGTCGCCGCAGGCGCTGATGCATTGGAGCTGGGTATTCCGTTCTCCGATCCGCTGGCCGATGGCCCGACCATTCAGGGCGCTAACCTGCGCGCCTTCGCTGCGGGTACCACCACCGCGCAGTGTTTCGAAATGTTGGCCACCATTCGCCAGAAATATCCGGATCTCCCTATTGGGTTGCTGATGTACGCCAACCTGGTGTTTCACAAAGGGATTGATGCGTTCTATGCACGCTGTGCCGAGGCTGGTGTCGATTCAGTACTGGTTGCCGATGCGCCAATCGAAGAGTCAATGCCGTTCCGCCAAGCGGCCATGCGCCACAATATTGCGCCTATTTTCATCTGCCCGCCAAATGCTGATGATAATCTGCTGCGTGAAATTGCATCGCACGGGCGCGGCTATATCTACCTGCTTTCGCGCGCGGGTGTAACCGGTACAGAACAACGCGCCAATCTGCCGCTGAAGCATTTGGTTGACAAACTCAAGGAGTACCATGCTGCGCCGACGCTGCAAGGGTTTGGTATTTCTGAACCTTCGCAGGTAAAAGAGGCGATTGGCGCTGGCGCCGCCGGTGCGATTTCCGGCTCAGCGATCGTAAAAATTATCGAGCAACACCATCATCAACCTGAAATCATGCTGGATAAACTGGCCGGTTTTGTTAGCAGCCTGAAAGCCGCTACGCGTTAATGTTGGATAACGCCTTACTTGCTAAGGCGTTATTTCTCTCCGCTATTTGTACATTTTCCAGCTTTATTCCAGAATTAGAAAGGTTCCGCCGCCGTTGGCGGAATTTTCCATATCGTGACAGGGAGATTAAACAATGAAGTTTTTGAAAGTCCTGACGGGCGTTGTCGCGGCGGCAGTGGTTGCCATGACCCTGAGCGCCTGTGCGCCCACCTCGACCAAAGAAGGCACTGGCGGTTATATTGATGATACGGTGGTGACTACCAAAGTGAAAAGTGAGCTGCTGCGCGATGATTCATTAAAATCAACCGAGATTAATGTTGAAACCTTTAAAGGGCGCGTACAGTTGAGCGGGTTTGTCTCCTCACCGCAGATGGCGAATCGGGCGGTGGAAGTCACACGTGGCGTGGCAGGAGTGAAATCCGTCGTCAATAATATGCAAATAAGATAACGCGTGCGTTAATGATTGAAAGGCCATCTCACCGCGAGATGGCCTTTATTTTTTATTTCATTCAACCTGCGTAAAACGCTTAAAAACGGTAACCCACACCGAAGAAGAATACCCACGGATCAATACGCGTATTAATATTCTGCTGCTGACCGGCTGCCTTAAATTTCACTTCGGTATCAATATCCATGTACCACAACGACATATTCAGCAGCCAGTTAGAATCAATCTCATAATCTAACCCAACCTGCCCCGCCATCCCCCAGGAATCTTTCACGCTCAGGTCGCTCAACCCGGCATCACGCCCGGTTTGATTAAAGTCGGCATCATAAAAGGTGGTGTAGTTAATACCGGCGCCAACATACGGGCGAAACTTACTGTTGGCATCAAAAAAGTAATACTGCGCCATTAACGTCGGCGGTAACTGGCGCACCGTTGCCAGTGTGCCGGTCGCCGCCAGGCCCACCTTGTGACGAAACGGCGTGGCCGCCAGCAGCTCAATGCCGATATTATCCGTCGCCATCCAGGTAAATGTCAGCCCCAGTTGCGTATCATTATTGACATCAAATGAGCCCATACCTAACACATTGTCTGATCCCTCCGTCGGGCGCACGGTTGCCGTACCGGCACGCATAAAGAAATCACCTGCCTGATGTGCGCTCGCCAGCGCGGGTACCACCGTGAGTAACACCAGAGATAAAGCTGCCAGTTTCATATTCTCTCCTTTTGAAAAATGCACCGTTGTTTCATACCCATTTTTGGGTAGAGAAAATTCAGTGACACATCTTTACCTCTAATTTCATCGAAAATCATTCAAATCAATTCTTTCAAACTCCTTAAAAAACAATGAATTGATTTAGATCAAAAATAGGAGGTTCCTGCGTCAGCAGATACCGATTGAAGAAATGCGATGGAAGCATTATTTTGCTTCTCTCTCTTAATGTGATTTTGGTTCGATGCCTCAGGAGGGGCGGGCGATCAAATGAGCGAAAACCTCAATCCTTGCATTACCTGTGGCGCTTGTTGCGCTCACTTTCGTGTCTCTTTCTATTGGGCTGAAGCAAACGACGCCGGTGGCTGCGTGCCTGCCGACCTGACGGAACAATTAAATCTCTTTATGCGCAATATGCGGGGGACCAACAGTAAAACGCCGCGCTGCGTGGCGCTGGAAGGTGAGATTGGTCAGTGCGTGTCTTGCACTATTTATGAAGATCGCCCAACGCCGTGTCGTGCGTTCGCGCAGTCGGGCGAGGATAATGTTGCGAACCCGGCCTGCGATCGCGCCCGTGCGCGCTATGGTCTTCCGCCGCTTTTTACGCCTCAACTTCATGCAATTACGGAAAGTTATGTAAGTGCAGGTGCCAGCACTGCCTCAGACCATGTACAATCGCCGGGTCTGTAAACCGGTTTTCACCAAAGGAGTGTACATGTCTATCACGGCGAGTTCGTTATACCGTGACACGGGAAATTTTTTACGCCATCAGTTGGTCACCATTGCGCTGATGGCGCTTCTCACCTCGTTTATTACCGTCATGATTGGGCATGCCCTCACGCCCAATGCCGATCAACTGTCAATTTTATCCGATGGGGATAACGGTAGCGCACGCTCGCTGTTTGAGATGGTGCAAAATATGACGCCTGAGCAGCAGCACGTGCTGTTGCGTGCGTCCGCCGCCGGAACCTTTGCCTCGCTGGTAGGAAATACGTTATTGCTTGGCGGCATGTTGTTTCTGATCCCGTTAGTCTCAGCCGGGCAGCGTACCAGCGCTCTGCGCGCTATCGGCGCATCCGCCCCGCTGCTACCGCGTCTGTTATTGTTGACGTTTCTGATTACCCTGGTCGTGCAGATCGGCTTTATGGTGTTGGTCATTCCAGGCGTCCTGCTGGGCGTGGTTCTGTCTCTGTCGCCGATTATTTTGGCAACGGAAAAAGTGGGCGTCCTGGCAGCAATGCGTGCCAGCGCTCGCCTCGCCTGGCAACAGATGAAATTAATCGCGCCGGCGGTCATCGTATGGTTGTTAGCGAAATTGGCGCTGTTACTGCTCGCCTCCTCGTTTACCGTGTTGCCGGCCAACGTGGCCTCAGTGCTGCTGAACGCACTCAGTAATTTGGTTTCAGCCATATTGATTATCTATTTGTTCCGACTCTATATGCTGTTACGTTAAGCGTATGCCGTTGTAATAACGTCGCAGATGGTTATTTGGGAACCCCTATGAAGCAGTTACTTGATTTTCTTCCGTTGGTTGTCTTTTTTGTATTTTATAAACTGTACGATATTTATGTTGCTTCCGGCGCGCTGATCGCTGCGACCGGCATTGCACTGGTTGTCGGCTGGGTGCTGTACCGTAAGCTGGAAAAGATGACCATTATTACCTTTGTGCTGGTCGCGGTGTTCGGCACCTTAACGCTGGTTTTCCATAATGATGAGTTCATCAAATGGAAGGTCACGGTTATCTATACGCTGTTTGCCGCTGCGCTGCTGTTTAGCCAGTTTTGGATGCCGCAGCCGCTGATACAGAGTATGTTGGGGAAAGAGTTGCATCTACCGCTCGCCGCCTGGCGTAAGCTGAATATGGCATGGGCGCTATTTTTCCTTGCTTGTGGCATCGGCAATATCTACGTTGCGTTTTGGTTGCCGCAGTCGGTGTGGGTAAATTTCAAAGTGTTTGGCCTGACCGGTCTGACGCTGTTGTTTACCTTGGTTAGCGGTATTTATATCTATCGATTGATGCCGCAAGAAGAAAAATAACCTTCATCCGCCCGAGCGAGTATCGGGCGCGGTGTACCTTTAAGAAGCAGAGCAATGGACGATAAGCATAAATTACCGCAAGGTGAAATGGTGTTGCGTACCCTGGCGATGCCTGCCGATACCAACGCCAATGGCGATATCTTTGGTGGTTGGCTGATGTCGCAAATGGATATTGGCGGCGCGATTCTGGCGAAAGAGATCGCCGAAGGGCGCGTGGTTACCGTGCGTGTAGACGGTATGACATTCCTGAAACCGGTAGCGGTTGGTGATGTAGTGAGTTGCCATGCACGCTGTATCCGTACCGGCAGCAGCTCAATGACAATTAACGTTGAGGTGTGGATTAAAAAAGTCTCTTCCGAACCGATTGGTCAACGCTATTGCGCCACCGAAGCCGTATTTATCTATGTGGCGGTTGACGAAGAAGGAAAATCACGCCCATTGCCGCCGGGCAAAAGTAACTTTCGCGGTGATGCTGAAGCATAAAATACCGGGCGGACGGCGGCTAGCGCATCCGCCCGGATTTTTTATTCGATGCTGCTCCCGCCATTAATACGGAACACAATATTCATCGTCAGGTTATGACCGGGTTTGCCGCTCTCATAACGCCACTTTCTCATCGCCTGTTTCACTTCGCGTTCAAACATATTGCGCGGCTCGGCAGACAGAATTTGGATATTATCCACCCGCCCGTCGCTATCAACATCAAACTGTACCCGTACCCGCCCTTCTACACGCAACGCAAAGGCACGCGCCGGATAAGCAGGTTTACTCACGCTCAGCGCTCGCGGCCCGGTCGCCACCGGCTGCGGCGGCGCAGGATTTGGTTTTGGCGCGGTGGACGGCTTGGATACGGTATTTTTCGGCGTCTCCTGGTTAAATGGCGACGCCTCACGCGGTTCTGGTTTTGGTTTCACCACTTTTTTCGGCTTCACCACTTCCTTTTTCACCGGTTTCGGCTTGGGTTTCGGCTCCGGTTTCGGAATCGGTACCGGCTCAGGTTTAGGCGGTTCAGGCGCAGGTTGTGGCTCCGGCTGTGGTTCGGGCTCCGGCTGAGGGGGCGGTGCAGGTGTTGGCTGCGGTTCGGGCTGCACCTGAGGAGCAACCATCGTCACACTGATGGGTTGAGACGCTGTAGGAACTTTAACAACCTGGTGAAAGGAAGCATACAATAAACCGGCGATAACCGAACCATGTAACGCTACGGAGAGCAGTACCGGTAAAGATAAACGTCGTGGTAAAGGTGTTGTTAGCGTCGTCATAAGCATTCGGCTGATTTAGTGAAGCGCCAATATTAAATGCAAATAGCAATCAGTTTCAATAACCATCCCTCTTTGGGACGCGAAAAGAACGGCAAATTTAACCTTAGTTGCGGGGAATCAACCCTACGTTATCTTTCAATTGCAGAAAACTTTACGATAGCTTAACGTGATCGCCAAATTTACACCTCCCGACAGGAGTTCTAACGTGCTCTATGTAATCTATGCTGAAGACCATGCCGACTCGCTGGAAAAGCGCAACACTGTCCGCCCTGCCCATCTGGCACGTTTGCAATTGCTGCATGATGAAGGCCGCTTAGTCGTTGCCGGGCCTTTGCCTGCTGTCGACAGCAACGATCCTGGCGCGGCGGGTTTTTCCGGCTCAACCATTATTGCCGAGTTCCCTTCGCTGGAAGCCGCGCAATCGTGGGCCAATGATGATCCCTATATCGCCGCCGGTGTGTATAAACAGGTGGCGGTTAAACCTTTCAAACGCACCTTTTAAACTGCGTACCTCACGGACGGTGCCATCCACCGTCCGGTTATCCCGGCAGTTGATTCACGAACAGAATAGAGCGCCGCAGTTGTTGTGCGGTAAGTTGCTGTCGCACTGCGCGAATACGCCCATAACGGCGCGACTGCCCCTCCCGCCAGCGGGCGCGATGGCGTTGCGATTGGCGTAACATACGCCAGCGAGCAACTTCGGTTCTGCTTCGTTTCATTGCCTGATTACCTGTTAGACTTTTCCGCGGCGCATTATAGACCTTTCCCCATCACTGAACAGCTTTAAAACCGCGAAAGGGTTTCGTCTGGCTTCATCTACACGTACACTCCAGTTATCAATGTGTGAACAGGATTTTCACTGAATGACCACTTTTTACACCCTAATCAGTTGGCTGCTGTTTTTTGGTTATTGGTTACTGATTGCCGGTGTGACGCTGCGGATTTTAATGAAGCGTCGGGCCGTGCCTTCGGCAATGGCTTGGTTGCTGATTATCTATATTCTGCCGCTGGTTGGGATCATCGCTTACCTCTCTTTTGGCGAGTTGCATCTCGGAAAACGGCGCGCTGAACGGGCGCGAACCATGTGGCCCTCCACGGCGAAATGGTTAAATGATTTGAAATCCTGCCACCATATTTTCGCTAGCGAACACAGCGAGGTCGCGCGCTCTTTATTCCAGCTTTGTGAAAACCGTCAGGGGATCGCCGGTGTTAAAGGAAACCAATTACAGCTTCTAACCACCTCGGACGACACCATGAAGGCGTTGATCCGGGATATTCAACTGGCGCGGCACAATATTGAGATGGTGTTTTACATCTGGCAACCGGGCGGCCTCGCGGATGAAGTGGCCGAGTCGTTAATGGCGTCCTCCCGGCGCGGCGTGCACTGCCGTTTAATGCTGGATTCGGCGGGCAGCGTTGATTTTTTCCGCAGCCCGTGGGCCGGGATGATGCGCAACGCCGGTATTGATGTGGTTGAAGCGCTAAAAGTGAGCTTACTGCGCGTATTTCTGCGCCGGATGGACCTGCGGCAACATCGTAAAGTGGTGCTGATTGATAACTATATCGCTTATACCGGCAGTATGAATTTGGTCGATCCACGCTTTTTCAAACAGGACGCTGGAGTGGGACAGTGGATTGATTTGATGGCCCGCATGGAGGGGCCGGTAGCAACCACCATGGGGATCATTTACTCCTGCGACTGGGAAATTGAAACCGGCAAACGTATCCTACCGCCGCCGCCGGATGGTAATGTGATGCCGTTCGAACAAGAAAGCGGCCACACTATTCAGGTCATCGCTTCGGGCCCCGGTTTTCCGGAAGATATGATTCACCAAGCCTTGCTGACTGCCATCTATTCTGCGCGTGAGCAGTTAGTTATGACTACGCCTTACTTTGTTCCGAGCGACGATCTGCTGCATGCTATCTGTACTGCGGCGCTACGCGGCGTAGATGTGAGCATTATTGTGCCGCGTCATAATGACTCGCTGTTAGTGGGCTGGGCCAGCCGGGCATTCTTCGCCGAGCTGCTGGAGGCTGGCGTAAAAATCTACCAGTTTGAAGGTGGCTTGCTGCACACCAAGAGCGTGTTGGTGGACGGGCAACTCAGCCTGGTGGGGACCGTTAACCTCGATATGCGCAGTTTATGGCTGAATTTTGAAATCACGCTGGTGATTGATGACGATGGTTTCGGCAGTGATTTAGCCTGCGTGCAGGATGATTATATTGCCCGTTCCCGCTTGGTGGATGCCACCCGTTGGGCAGGTCGTGCTTACTGGCAGCGTATTGTTGAACGACTGTTTTACTTCTTCAGTCCATTGCTGTAAAACGGGCGGCAGTGTAAAACGCCTTAGGGCTTACGGAACGTATCATGGATTTAAATAATCGCCTTACTGAAGATGAAACGCTGGAACAGGCTTACGATATTTTTCTTGAGCTGGCGGGGGATAATCTCGATCCGGCCGATATTATTCTGTTCAACTTACAGTTCGAAGAGCGCGGCGGCGCGGAGTTGTTTGATCCTTCAGAGGATTGGCAAGAGCACGTTGATTTTGATCTGAATCCTGACTTTTTCAGTGAAGTGGTCATTGGTTTGGGCGAAGCCGACGGCGAGCCAATTACCGATGTGTTCGCACGCGTACTGCTGTGCCGCGAGAAAGACTATAAGTTGTGCCATATTTTGTGGCGTGAATAAGCGCACTCAGAAAGAGAAAAGCCGGACATCAGTCCGGCTTTTTTTATTACAGCGGGTCGACTTTTAGGCAGGAAACCGCATGGCGGAAGCTGCCCTCCAGCAACGGACGTGTCTGCGCGCATTCTGGCCCGGCAATCGGACAACGGGTGCGGAACACACAACCTGACGGTGGATTAATCGGCGAAGGAAGCTCTCCTTCCAGTAACTGAATGGTTTTCTCCTTTTCCAAATCGGGATCGGGAATTGGCACCGCCGACATCAACGCTTTGGTATAAGGATGTTGCGGATGGTTATACACCGAATCATAGGTGCCTAACTCTACCGCGTGACCAAGATACATCACCAATACGCGGTCAGAGATATGCTTAACCACCGCCAAGTCATGCGCGATAAAGATTAGCGATAATCCCATCTCACGTTGCAACTGTTGCAACAGGTTCACTACCTGCGCCTGGATGGAAACATCGAGTGCCGAGACCGGTTCATCACAGATGATCAGCTTCGGCTCAAGAATCAGGGCACGAGCGATACCGATACGCTGACACTGACCGCCGGAAAACTCGTGCGGATAACGGTTAATCAGGTTTGGCAACAGCCCCACTTTCATCATCATATTTTTGACGCGATCTTTTACTTCCTGACGCGGCATTTTCGGATGGTAGGTGCGTAGCGGCTCGGCAATAATTTCGCCAATGGTCATACGTGGGTTAAGCGATGCCAGCGGATCCTGAAAAATCATCTGAATATCGCTACGTGCGTTGCGCCACTCCTCTTCGCTCTGCCCCAGCAGGTTACGCCCGAGCCAGGCAATACGACCATCGGTGGCCTCAACCAGACCGATAATCGCACGCGCCAGCGTCGATTTACCGCAACCGGATTCACCGACTACGCCTAACGTTTCCCCTTCATAAAGCCGCAGGCTAACGCCATCGACCGCCTTGAGGGTTTTTGGCGGCTGCCAAAACCATTGGTGCCCATCTTTAATATTGAAATGCACTTTTAGATCGGCAATTTCTAGTAAGACTTTTTTCTCGGCTACGGCGTTCATACCAATTCCTCCACCGGCTTAAAGCAGGCACGTAAGCGCCCTTCTCCAAAAGCTTCCAGCGGCGGCGCACTGGCGCAGATCTCCATCGCATGCGGACAACGCGGCTGGAACGGACAACCTTTTGGCAAGCGCAGTAAGTTGGGCGGATTGCCGGGGATAGTCATTAACGCTTCCCCTTCCGCATCCAGACGCGGTACCGCATTAAGCAGGCCGACCGAATAGGGGTGTGCCGGATGATAAAACACATCGCGCGCCATGCCATATTCCATGGTACGACCGGCATACATCACCAGCACTTTGTCGCAAATACCGGCGACCACGCCAAGGTCATGAGTGATCATGATAATTGCGGTATTAAACTCACGTTTCAGCTCATTCAACAGCGTCATGATTTGTGCCTGCACCGTCACGTCTAACGCGGTGGTCGGTTCATCGGCAATCAGTAGTTTTGGCCGACACAGCAGCGCCATCGCAATCATGACGCGCTGACGCATTCCGCCGGAAAATTCATGTGGGAACATTTTCATGCGCTTCCGCGCTTCCGGCATTTTTACCGCATCCAACATCCGCACCGACTCTTCAAACGCCTGGCTGCTACTCATCCCTTTATGCAGTTTCAGTACTTCCATCAGTTGTTCGCCCACCCGCATATAAGGGTTGAGCGAAGTCATTGGATCCTGAAAAATCATCGCAATCTGTTCAGCGCGTAACCGGTTAAGCTGTTTTTCCGGCAGATTAAGGATCTCTTTTCCGTTAAACAGCGCCGAACCGCCAATGCGGCCATTACCGGCGAGTAATCCCATCAGCGCAAATGCGGTTTGCGATTTACCGGAGCCGGACTCACCGACAATGCCCAGCGTCTCACCGGCCCGCAGGCTAAAGTTAAGGTCATTCACTGCCGTAACATCGCCATCTGGCGTGGAAAACGTCACGCGCAGATCTTTAACGTTTAATAATCGTTCGCTTCCCGCGTTGCTCGCCTGCACTGGCTGTATTTCAATGGTACTCATCGGGAAACTCCTTAACGATCTTTCGGGTCGAGGGCATCACGCAGGCCATCGCCGATAAAGTTAAAACAGAACAGCGTGATCACCAGGAACCCCGCCGGATACAGCAGTAACCATGGAGAGACCTCCATAGAGTTAGCGCCATCGCTTAGCAACGCGCCCCAACTGCTTAACGGTTCTTGTGTACCGAGGCCAAGGAAGCTGAGGAAAGATTCGAACAGAATCATGCTAGGAACTAATAACGAGGCATACACCACCACCACGCCCAAAACGTTAGGCACAATATGACGCAGCACGATATTCCGCGTTGACACCCCGCCCACCTGCGCCGCTTCAATGAACTCTTTACGTTTTAGGCTCAGCGTTTGGCCCCGCACGATACGCGCCATATCCAGCCAGGAAACCATGCCGATCGCGATAAAGATCAGCAAGATATTCTGACCAAAAAAGGTCACCAGCAGAATTACGAAGAACATAAATGGAAAGGAGTTGAGGATTTCCAGCAAGCGCATCATCACCGAGTCGGTTTTACCGCCGAGGTAACCGGCCAGTGAACCATACAGCGTTCCCACAATCACCGCGACTAACGCCGCGGCGATGCCGACCATCAGAGAGATGCGCCCACCGATCGCCACCCGCACTAACAGGTCGCGCCCGGAAGAGTCAGTACCGAAATAGTGGCCGGAAGCCATATCCGGCGCCGCAGACATCATTGCCCAATCGGTATCATCGTAGGCGAAGGGCGAAAGCATTGGCGCCAGAATAACAAACAGCGCCACCAATAGCAGAACAACCAGACTGGCTAACGCGGCACGGTTATGCATAAAACGGCGGCGCGCGTCCTGCCACAGACTACGCCCTTCAACTTCCAGCTTTTCACTGAATGCATCAAGAGCATCGCTATTTTTCTTACCTAAAATCATGGCGAGCTCCAGGATTAGTAACGAATTTTCGGATCGATTACCGCGTACAGCACGTCGACAATCGCATTAAATAGAATGGTCAGCGCACCGACGAGGATCGTCAGGCTTAAGACCAGCGAGTAGTCGCGGTTCAGCGCACCGTTAACGAACAGTTGACCAATCCCCGGCAGACCATAGATAGTTTCAATCACCATGGAGCCGGTAATGATGCCGACAAATGCCGGTCCGAGGTAAGAAAGCACTGGCAGCAGCGCCGGTTTTAACGCATGACGCAGTACGATGCGGTGCATCGGCAACCCTTTCGCTTTGGCGGTGCGAATAAAGTTTGAGTGCAGCACTTCAATCATCGACCCACGCGTGATACGCGCGATGCTGGCGATATAGGCCAGCGACAGCGCCACCATCGGCAGGATCATAAATTTCAGCGCGCCGCCATTCCAGCCGCCGCCGGGTAACCACTCCAGCAAGATCGCGAAAACCAGTACCAGTAGCGGCGCCACCACAAAACTGGGGATGACAACCCCCGTCATCGCAACGCCCATAACCATATAGTCCCACCAGGTGTTTTGCTTTAACGCCGCGACTACGCCAGCGGCAACACCCAGTACCAGCGCCAAAATGAACGCGGCGGCCCCCAGTTTGGCCGAAACCGGAAACGAGGCGGCAACTAAGTCATTCACCGAATAATCTTTATATTTAAACGATGGGCCGAAATCACCGTGCGCCAGTTGTTTTAGATAACTGAAGTACTGGGTAATCATCGGATCGTTTAAATGGTATTTGGCTTCAATATTTGCCATTACTTCCGGCGATAACGCACGCTCACCGGTAAACGGGCTCCCCGGCGCCAAGCGCATCATAAAAAAGGAAATCGTAATTAGAATTAATAACGTCGGAATTGCTTCAAGGCAGCGACGTAGTATGAACTTTAACATTGCTGGTACCTAACTGACTGAGCCGCAGGAATATCTCCTGCGGCCACATTGCTTTCACAGGGCGGCAAACTGGCCGCCCATATCACTAACTTACAGCTATTAGTGCTTGATAATGTAAAGGTTCTTGTCGTAAGTCTGATCCATTACATCTTTACCGGTATAACCGCCAACCCATGGTTTCACCAAACGGGTATTGACGTAGTAATACACCGGCACGATGCCTGAGTCTTTATCCAGGATCTGCTCAGCTTTTTGATACAGCGCACTACGCTCCGCCTCGGTCGAAACTTTCAGCGAATCGGCAATCGCCTGATCGTAGGCTTTGTTGGAGTAGAATGCGGTGTTGCTGCTACCGCCGGTTAACATGATGTTGAGGAATGAGGTTGGCTCATTATAGTCGGCACACCAACCGGCGCGCGCCACATCAAAGTTCCCCTGATGACGGGTATCAAGGAAGGTTTTCCACTCTTCATTGCGCAGCTTAACGTCAACGCCTAAGTTTTTCTTCCAGATTGAAGCCGCAGCGATAGCCAGTTTCTTATGCAAGTCTGACGTGTTGTACAGCAGGCTGAATGACAGTGGCTTATCTTTAGTAAACCCGGCCTCGGCCAGCAGTTTTTTCGCTTCTTCGTTACGCTTTTCCTGGCTCCAGCTAAACCACTCCGGCTTAGTCAGCTTGATGCCATCGGTGTACGGCGGCGTAAAGCTATAGGCGGGCAAATCACCCTGATTCTTCACTTTGTTAACGATAATATCGCGGTCAAGGCCCAGTTTCAGCGCGGTTCTGACGCGTGGGTCATTAAATGGCGCTTTCTGGTTATTAATTTCGTAATAATAGGTGCACAGGTACGGATCGATATGCACCTCTTTCGGGGTGTCTTTCCGCAATTTCTGGAACAGCTCGATAGGCAGATAGTTAGACGTCATATCGCTACCGCCGCTGCGGTAACGGTTCGCATCCGTTACTTCAGAAGAGATTGGCAGGAAGGTGACTTTATCCAGTTTAGTATTCGCGTTATCCCAATAGTTAGTGTTACGCACCATGACGATACGCTCATTCACTACCCAATCCTGTAGTTTAAACGCGCCGTTACTTACGATATTTTGCGGCTGAGTCCACTTATCGCCAAATTTGTCGATAGCGGCTTTATATACTGGCGACATTGCCGGGTTAATCAACAGTTTATAGAAATACGGCACCGGCTCGCTGAGGGTAACCTCCAGCGTGTGATCATCCACCGCTTTTAAGCCGAGCGCGTCCGGCGCTTTTTTACCGGCGATCACCTCGTCGATATTTGCAATATGGCCGTATTGCAAATAGCTAGCATATGGCGAAGCGGTTTTCGGGTCAGCCAGACGCTGCCAGCTATAAACGAAATCTTGCGCGGTAACCGGCTGGCCGTTTGACCATTTGGCATCTTTACGCAGGTGGAAAGTCCAGACTTTGAAATCTTTATTATCCCAGCTCTCCGCCACGCCTGGGACCACTTTGCCGTTCTCATCACTGATTGCCAGCCCTTCAAACAGATCGCGCGATACGTTGGCTTCCGGCACACCTTCAATTTTATCCGGATCGAGTGATTGCGGCTCTGCACTGTTCCCTTTCACTAACTCCTGTTTCGCCGCCAGCTCTACCCCTGCCGGTACTTTAGCGGCAAAAGCGCTGTTCCCTGCCAAGGCGCCAATTGCCGCCATAACCCCAAGGGCAATCAGGCTTTTTTTCGTGATGTTGGTCATTTTCTCTCTACTCCAGTTTTTATAATTGCCGGGGCTTTAAAGCCCAGCTATCCCCCGTTGACCGGGTAACCTGCTTGCCGTTTCGGAACGAAAGGAAACGTTAAGCGGCTTTGTTGTTGACCCCGAATGGTGGTCTTGCCATTGTTCGCCACGCCCGGACTGTCTCGCCCGATGCGCTGCAAATTAATGTTTGGTGATGTAGTAATACTTCAAATCCGGTAAATCTTGCGGATCTTTTCCGCTAAACCCACCAACCCACGGTTTGACTAACCGCACGCTAACGCGATAGTAAACCGGAACAATTGCCGAATCGTTATCCAACTGCGTTTCAGCCTGTTGATAAATCGCCGCACGCGCCTGGCTATCTTTTGCCGCCAGTGATTTCGCCATTAACGCATCAAACGCCAGGCTATGATAGAACGCCGTATTGGTCGACGAATCGCTTAATAACATATTGAGGAACGTTGATGGCTCGTTATAGTCCGAACACCAAGTCGCACGCACCACATCGTAATCGCCCTGGTGCCGGGTGGTCAGCAACGTCTTCCACTCTTGGTTCTGTAATGTCACCTGCGCGCCGAGATTTTTCTTCCACATCGACGCGGCGGCTATCGCCTGCTTCTTATTTTGATCTGAGGTGTTGTACAACAGCGTAAACTTCAGAGGGTTATCGGCACTGAATCCCGCCTGCTCCAGCAATTTTTTCGCTGTCGCATTACGTTGCGCCTGCGTTTGCGTAAACCAGGCCGGTGGCGTGAAATGTGCGCCGTCGGTAAATGGCGGCGTTAGGCTCCAGGCCGGGATTTGCCCCTGCCCCATCACTTTATTGGCGATAATATCGCGGTCTAGCGTCAGCTTAAGCGCTGCACGTACACGCGGATCGGTAAATGGCGCCTTTTTATTATTAATTTCGTAATAAAAAGTACAAAGATACGGGCTAACACGCATCTGCGAGCCCAATTCATGGCGTAGCTTATTGAACAAGTCGGGTGGAATGGCACTGTTCGTCATATCAATTTCACCGCTGCGGTAGCGGTTAACATCACTATTTTCTGAGGCGATCGGCAAGAAAGTGGCGTTATCAATAATGGTCTGGCGATTATTCCAGTAACTGGGATTACGCTTTACGACCACTTTTTCATTTACCACCCAATCACTCAGTGTGTAGGCGCCATTGCCAACATAATGCTGTGGCGTAGTCCACTTCTCGCCCCACGTTTCTACCGCCTGACGATTGACGGGTTTCATCGCCGTATGAGCTAACATGGCGATAAAATAAGGAACCGGCTCGCTTAATGTGACCTGTAGGTGATGTTCATCCAGCGCTTTCACACCGAGCGTTTCTGGTTTTTTCTGCCCACTGATAATGGCATCAACATTGGCAATATGGGCGTATTGCACATAGCTGGCGTAGGGAGATGCCGTTTTCGGATCGACCAAGCGGCGCCAGCTATAGACAAAGTCGGCGGCGGTCACCGGGGTGCCATTACTCCATTTCGCATCGGCACGCAGCGTAAAAGTCCATATCCTACCGTTCTGACTCTCCCAATGCTCCGCCACGCCCGGCACCAGATGGCCATTATTATCGGTGCTCACTAACCCTTCGAGCAGATTGTTAATAATGTTAGTTTCTGGTGTGCCTTCAACTTTATGCGGATCGAGAGAAGCGACTTCGGTGCCATTATTAATCACCATGGATTGCTTAGCGGCTAATTGCACGCCCGGCGGGACAGTCGCAGCAAAAGAAGAACCAATGAAAGCCAGGGAGAAAACGGCCAGAGGTAAGGCTCGGTTGCGCGGTGCGATAACCCATTTCATTAAACGTTGTTCAACCCTTAAAAAAAGAAACCTGCAAACAGGCAAGCAAAATTCGTTCTCATTCTGCCCGTCGTTGCCAAAAAAAAGCGATGTGACGGAAATTAACAGAAGGTGCCAATGGGTGCCAAAGCTAAATAACAAAAATGTTAACCAATTCTCTTTTATCACGTTCCCTTGTAACACGGAAGTGTTATTTAAAAAAATAAATTAACTATAACCTCATGAATAAAAACGAATTTAATCGAATGAAGGGAATTTAACCACACCTGGAAAGATCTATCTGCGCACAAAATGAACAAACTTTTGCAACATTTCATTTACATGGCATATTTCGCTACGCTAACAGTATAATTAATGATAACAATCTAAAAAAAACGGCAATAGCCGACGCAGATGATGTGAAAAAAATAACATTCGATAACCAGACTAAAATCAGGGCTTCTCTGGCAAGAAAAAAGGCTAATTTTGTGCAGCACACGTTAAGAAAAATTGATAAATGCACAAAAATAAGGCATTAAAGACCGGGTTTTGCACCAAGTTAGGGCGAAAAGGAATTAGAGACAAAAAATAAGCGCATAAAATGCGCTTATTGTTGAAAAAAAGAGGGATTTGTTTAATTAAGCAGCCCGGGGAATAGCGCTTTAATACCGGCGACCACAAATTCAATTCCAAGTGCCATTAACAGTAAACCCATAATACGTGTAATGACATTTATCCCGGTTTGCCCCAACACGCGTACCATCATTGGCGCGGCGCGAAACAATAACCAGCAGCAAAAGGCAAACAGCGCAATCGCCAGGCTAAAACCCAGTAAATTAAACCAACTGTGGTAACGCGTGCTCCAGACAATCGTCGAACTAATCGCCCCCGGCCCGGCCATCAGCGGCAAAGCCAGCGGAACCACGCCAACGCTTTCACGCACCGCCGTTTCCGATTTTTCCTGCTTATTCTGTTTATCTTCACCTAATTTTCCGCTAATCATCGACATAGCAATCGTAACCACCAGGATACCGCCGGCGATGCGGAAAGAATCAATAGAAATCCCAAACACGCGTAAGATCGCATCGCCGAGAAACAACGATGTCCACAGGATAATTGCCACAGCAAGGTTGGCGGTAAGATTGGTTTTATTCCGCTCTGCTGCCGCCTGATAGCTGGTCATACTAATAAAAACCGGAATGATGCCCACCGGATTAACCAATGCAAACAGACCGACAAAGAATTTTATATAACCAGATAAATCAAGAATTGCGGGAGTCACTTAGCGCTCCTGACCCGGGACCAAAATCAGGGGCCTAATTTAATGGAAAATGCCCCGCGATACTAGCGGGTAAAGTTAGGATTAACCACTGGATTTTTGGCTCCTTTCCAGATAAACCTTCTAATGTTAACTGCTTGTATAGGCAATGATATTTATCGATAGTCTCTTTTTCCTCATTGCACAAGGACTAAGCAATCCCTGCAAAACCGGCAGCTGAAAGGAGTCAGCATCAATAAAACATGATCTGAATCACTAAATGATTACCTCGTTATAGGTAAGCTCAGTCTCAACAAAGGGAAAAGTTACGTTTCGGAACACCAAGTCAAAGGTAGCAATGCAGAGGAACTCTTTCAGTAAAACGGCATGATTTTTAACGAGTAATTCAATACGTTGTAACGTATTGCTCCGCCGCACTTCACTGAGCGGCAGCTATACTCCTAAGTTCAGGCTGATTTACTAAAAGAGTTTAACTTCCATCAGGAGAGCATTATGGCCGTTACTAATGTCGCTGAACTTAACGCACTCGTTGAACGCGTAAAAAAAGCCCAGCGTGAATATGCTAACTTTACCCAAGAACAGGTTGATAAAATCTTTCGCGCCGCCGCCTTGGCCGCTGCGGATGCCCGTATCCCCTTAGCTAAAATGGCCGTTGCGGAATCAGGGATGGGTATCGTTGAAGATAAGGTGATCAAAAACCACTTTGCATCTGAATACATTTATAATGCCTACAAAGATGAAAAGACCTGCGGCATCCTTGAAACGGATGATACGTTTGGCACCATCACCATTGCTGAGCCTACCGGCATAATCTGCGGTATCGTTCCAACCACCAACCCAACCTCTACCGCTATATTTAAGGCGTTGATCAGCCTCAAAACGCGTAACGGTATTATTTTCTCTCCGCACCCACGTGCTAAAGATGCCACCAATAAAGCGGCAGACATTGTCCTGCAAGCGGCTATTGCAGCTGGCGCGCCAAAAGATATTATCGGCTGGATCGATGTGCCGTCTGTTGAATTGTCTAATCAGTTGATGCATCACCCGGATATTAATCTAATCCTCGCAACCGGCGGGCCGGGTATGGTGAAAGCCGCCTATAGCTCCGGTAAACCCGCCATTGGCGTTGGCGCCGGTAACACGCCGGTAGTCATTGATGAAACGGCTGATATTAAACGCGCAGTAGCATCAATCCTGATGTCAAAAACCTTCGATAACGGTGTGATCTGCGCTTCTGAGCAGTCGGTTATTGTGGTTGACTCAGTCTATGAAGCAGTACGTGAACGTTTCCAAACTCACGGCGGCTATCTGTTACAGGGCAAAGAATTAAAAGCGGTTCAAGATATTATCCTGAAAAATGGCGCGCTGAATGCAGCTATTGTCGGCCAACCGGCGGTGAAAATCGCGGAAATGGCAGGCATCAATGTACCGGCTAATACCAAGATTTTGATTGGTGAAGTGAAACTGGTTGATGAATCAGAACCTTTCGCGCATGAGAAACTCTCCCCTACGCTTGCGATGTACCGCGCGAAAAACTATGAAGACGCAGTTGATAAAGCCGAGAAACTGGTCGCAATGGGCGGTATCGGTCACACCTCTTGTCTGTATACCGACCAGGATAATCAGCGTGAGCGCGTGAACTATTTTGGCGACAAAATGAAAACCGCCCGCATCCTGATTAACACGCCAGCATCTCAAGGCGGCATTGGCGACCTGTATAACTTTAAACTGGCTCCGTCTCTGACATTAGGCTGTGGTTCATGGGGCGGAAACTCCATTTCTGAAAACGTCGGACCTAAGCATCTGATCAATAAGAAAACTGTCGCCAAGCGAGCTGAAAATATGTTGTGGCATAAACTTCCTAAGTCTATCTACTTCCGCCGCGGCTCTTTACCTATTGCCCTGGAAGAAGTGGCAACCGATGGGGCTAAACGCGCCTTTATCGTTACCGACCGTTTCCTGTTCAATAACGGTTATGCCGACCAAATTGTTTCCGTGTTGAAAAAACATGGCATTGAAACCGAAGTCTTCTTTGAGGTTGAGGCCGATCCGACACTGAGCATCGTACGTAAAGGCGCTGAGCAGATGAACTCCTTCAAGCCTGATGTTGTGATTGCGCTGGGCGGTGGTTCTCCGATGGATGCGGCGAAAATCATGTGGGTCATGTACGAACATCCGGAAACTCACTTTGAAGAACTGGCATTGCGCTTTATGGATATTCGTAAACGTATCTATAAATTCCCGAAAATGGGCGTAAAAGCGAAAATGATCGCGATTACCACCACTTCCGGTACCGGTTCTGAAGTCACGCCATTTGCCGTGGTGACCGATGATGCTACCGGGCAAAAATATCCGCTGGCTGACTACGCGCTGACGCCTGATATGGCGATTGTGGATGCCAACTTGGTGATGAACATGCCGAAGTCGCTGTGTGCCTTCGGTGGCCTGGATGCGGTAACCCACGCCCTGGAAGCCTATGTTTCGGTGCTGGCTAACGAATACTCTGACGGCCAGGCGCTACAAGCGCTGAAGCTGCTGAAAGAGAATCTACCCGCCAGCTACCGTGACGGAGCGAAAAATCCAGTGGCGCGTGAACGCGTGCACAATGCCGCTACTATCGCTGGTATCGCCTTTGCGAACGCCTTCCTTGGTGTCTGTCACTCAATGGCGCATAAACTGGGCTCGGAGTTCCATATTCCACACGGCCTGGCGAACGCCCTGCTGATTTCAAACGTTATTCGCTATAACGCCAATGACAACCCAACCAAGCAAACTGCTTTCAGTCAGTATGACCGTCCGCAAGCGCGTCGTCGTTATGCTGAAATCGCCGATCATCTTGGTCTGAGCGCGCCGGGCGACCGCACCGCACAGAAAATCGAGAAGTTGCTGGCTTGGCTGGAAGAAATTAAAGCGGAATTGGGTATTCCTAAATCCATTCGTGAGGCAGGCGTTCAGGAAGCTGATTTCCTGGCGAAAGTCGATAAACTGGCCGATGATGCATTCGATGACCAGTGTACCGGCGCTAACCCACGCTATCCGCTGATTGCCGAGTTGAAACAAATTATGCTCGACACTTTCTATGGTCGCGAATTTGCCGAACCATTCGCCAGCGTAGCCGAAGCGGTTACCGCGCAGCCGGTTAAGGCAGAAAAAGTCGAGAAGAAAACCAAGAAAGCCTAATCTTTAGGTGATAAAAAACCCGCTTCGGCGGGTTTTTTTTATTGTTTATCTGTGCTGTTCTGCCATTACTGCCCAATCTTATTTCCGTAAATAGCGTGTAAAGAGCCGCTCTGTAACGCTTCTTTATAGTGTTTACGGCACACTGAGACATAACGCTCATTACCGCCAATCACCACCTGCTCACCCTCTTTAAATGGCGCGCCCTGGCTATCGAGACGGAGCACCATACCGGCTTTTCGCCCACAATGGCAGACGGTTTTTAATTCCACCAACTTATCAGACCAGGCTAATAAATACTGACTCCCGCTAAACAATTCACCACGGAAATCGGTACGTAAACCATAGCAGAGTACGGGAATATCTAAACAGTCAACGACGTCTGACAGTTGTTTAACTTGCTCGCGCGTCAGGAATTGGCTCTCATCGATCAATACACAATGTACAGGATTAACATCATGTTCTGCCGCAATTTCTTCTAATAGTAAGCTCTGGTTATTATACAATTTCGCCGGCGATGAAAGGCCTATTCGTGAGGAAATCTTTCCACTACCAAAGCGCGTATCAATTTCCGCTGTATAGACCAGGGTACGCATCCCTCGCTCCTGGTAATTATAAGAAGATTGCAACAATGCGGTGGACTTGCCGGCGTTCATCACCGAGTAATAAAAATAAAGCTGAGCCATCGGGCCAAACTCCGCAAAAAAAGTTAACCGGAAAAATCTGTCGGGGAGTGTACCACATTGTTGCCCTATATAGGCTGTGAACCCGGCAATACCGCAATTTTTATAGCCCCACCTCGCTCAATCCAGGGCGGATAATGGTTGCACAAATGACGTTGTACTGGCGGCTAGCACAGCACATTTAGCGCTTAAAAAAACAGAATAGTGAGATCATTATCGTTCAGTTTACCGTCAAATATACCGCTATTGTACGGATGAACTGCCGTCTTAGCCGGTTGTTGCAGATTATTTGATGCATTACCGACGGTAAATCCCTTCGAAATTTATGGATGTTACGTGTTGTTTTTAAAAGTCTGACTTATTTGTGGCACATCTGGCATTAAATTGCTGCAAATAGCGTTACCCGAATCCCACTTTAATAAGCATTTTTGAATTTCTTACACAATTAACTATTGCAGTTCCTATTTTCGGCCTCTATTATTATCAGGCAGAACATTTCCCCCACCCAATATATATTTGAGATTAGGACAATGAGCGAAGCACTTAAAATTCTGAACAACATCCGTACACTGCGTGCACAAGCAAGAGAATGTACGCTGGAAACGCTGGAAGAAATGCTGGAAAAACTGGAAGTCGTCGTTAACGAACGTCGCGAAGAAGAGAGCCAGGTTCAGGCTGAAATTGAAGAGCGTACCCGTAAGCTACAGCAATATCGTGAAATGCTGATTGCAGACGGCATTGATCCGAACGAATTACTGCAAACCATGGCGGCCTCTAAGGCTGCAGGTAAAGCTAAGCGTGCTGCACGTCCGGCAAAATATAAATATATTGATGAGAATGGCGAATCCAAAACCTGGACTGGCCAGGGCCGTACGCCAGCAGTGATCAAGAAAGCCATCGATGAAGAAGGCAAAAAGCTGGATGATTTCCTGCTGTAATTCCTGATCCGGGTGCTTCACAATTAACCCCATTTACTCTTGATGGGGTTTTTTATTGAACAATTTTGTTTGATTTTTGTATCACCAGGTCATCCTAATAAAAAAGGAAGCTTTGCTTCCTTTTTTGTTTTTGATAACACAACGCCCACCTTATCAAACGCGATAGAACTCTCTGTACCACGTGACAAAGCGTTTAATCCCCTCTTTCACGTCAGTCTGCGGTTTGAAGCCTATAACCTGATATAACGCGGCTGTATCGGCGCTGGTGTCCAGCACATCGCCAGGTTGCATCGGTAACATGTTTTTCCGTGCGGTGGTTCCTAACGCGTCTTCCAGCGCCTCAATGTACGCCATCAATGAAACCGGTTGGCTATTACCAATATTATAAACACGGTATGGTGCCGAGCTGGTTGCTGGCGAGCCGGTTTCTACCGTCCAGCTTTCATCGGGTTGAGGAATAACGTCCTGTAAGCGGAAAATAGATTCGGCGATATCATCAATATAGGTAAAGTCGCGACGCATCTGCCCGTTGTTGTACACATCAATACTTTCACCAGCGATAATAGCGCGTGTAAATTTAAATAACGCCATATCCGGGCGCCCCCACGGGCCATATACGGTAAAAAAGCGCAGACCGGTGGTTGGGATACCGTACAAATGCGAATAGGTGTGGGACATCAATTCATTCGCTTTCTTCGTCGCAGCGTAAAGAGAAACCGGGTGGTCAACGCTATCGTCGGTTGAGAACGGTAATTTGCGATTCAATCCATAAACAGAGCTTGAAGAAGCATAAAGCAGATGCTCTATCTTATGATGCCGACATCCTTCAAGAATATTTAGGTGCCCGACCAAGTTAGCATCGGCATACGCATGGGGATTATCAATTGAATAGCGCACCCCCGCCTGGGCAGCTAAGTGGATAACACGTTGAAATGCATGTTCCTCAAACAGCGCGGCAATCGCTTGACGGTCTGCTAAATCGCACTGAATGAAGGTAAAGTTTGGTGACTGGATTAAATCGAGACGGGCGTGCTTGAGGTTAACATCATAATAATCATTCAGGTTGTCGATCCCGACAACCTGGTGACCGGCAGACAACAGGCGTTGGCTGACATGAGAACCAATAAAGCCTGCTGCGCCGGTAACCAGATAGTTCATATTATCCCCGTTAGCCTGCCAGCTTGATAGATTCACCGCGGCCAATGGCGTAATAGGTAAAGCCGCGTTTATTAATCCTTTCGGGGTCGTACAGATTTCGTCCGTCAAAAATGACCGGCTGTTTTAACGATTTTTTGATCAGATCGAAATCTGGCGCACGGAAGCTTTGCCATTCGGTACAAATCACCAAACCATCACACCCCTGCAAAGCAGCCTCTTTGGTGCCCATTAAGCGAAGGTCGCTACGATGCCCATAAATACGCTGAGCTTCATCCATCGCCTCCGGGTCAAACGCTTGCACCGTGGCGCCTGCCGCCCACAATGTCTCCATCAACACACGGCTGGATGCTTCACGCATATCATCGGTGTTAGGTTTAAACGCCAAGCCCCATAACGCGAAGGTTTTCCCTTTCAGGTCTTCACCGAAGTGGCGTTTAATAAATGCCGGCAGTTTCATTTTCTGCGCGTCGTTAACATCCTCAACGGCCTGTAGCAGACGAGAATTATAACCAATGGATTCGGCGGTGCGAATCAATGCCTGAACGTCTTTCGGGAAACAGGAGCCGCCATAACCACAGCCGGGATAGATAAAATGGTACCCAATACGCGGGTCGGAACCGATCCCCTGACGTACTTTTTCAACATCAGCACCCAATCGTTCCGCAAGATTGGAAATTTCATTCATAAAGCTGATCTTGGTCGCCAGCATGCAGTTGGCCGCATATTTTGTCAGTTCAGCGCTACGAATATCCATCAGGATCATACGATCGTGGTTACGATTAAACGGCTCATAGAGCTCACGCAGCAAATCAACCACATCTTCGTTATCCGTCCCGACAACAATACGCTCAGGACGCATACAATCGCTGACGGCGGCGCCTTCTTTCAAGAATTCCGGATTGGAAACCACATCGAACGTTAGTTCAACGCCGCGCGCATTAAGGGTTTCCTGCATTACGCTGCGTACTTTATCCGCAGTACCCACCGGAACGGTGGATTTATCCAGCACCACTTTATGCTCATCCATATACTGAGCAATGGTACGCGCCACGGCGGTAACATACTTAAGATCGGCAGAACCATCTTCGTCCGGCGGCGTGCCTACCGCGATAAATTGCATCACGCCATGTTTTACGCCCTCTTCCGCATTGGTGCTGAAGTTAAGGCGGCCAGCCTCGTAGTTTTGCATGACCAGCGGCGTTAAACCCGGTTCAAAAATAGGGATGAGACCCTGTTTCAAATTTTCGACTTTTGCTTCGTCGACATCGATGCAAAGAACGTCATGTCCGACTTCGGCCAATACCGCGGCCTGAACGAGCCCGACATAGCCGATACCAAATACGGTGACTTTCATTGAGTTATCCCGTTTTTAAAAATAGATTACTTTTTGTCGCCGATGGCGCTTTCCAGCCACTGTTTAAAATCACTACCCAGCGAAGCATGCCGGATGCCATATTCAACAAAGGCCTGCATGTAGCCCAGTTTGTTACCGCAATCGTGGCTCACACCTTTCAGGTGATAAGCCTCAACGGTCTCTTTTTCCATCAGCATGGCGATGGAATCCGTCAATTGCACTTCACCACCGGCTCCCGGAGGCGTTTTTGCCAGCAGCGGCCAAATATCGGCGGAAAGCACATAACGCCCGACAACGGCAAGGTTAGAAGGCGCTTCGCTGGCTTTTGGTTTCTCAACCACGCCAACCATTGGCGAACTGTCACCCGGTTTTAATTCTGCGCCCTGGCAATCAACCACACCGTAGGCGGTAACATCGGCAACTGGCTCAACCATAATCTGGCTACGGTTGGTTTCATCAAAGCGTTGCAGCATTTCAGCCAGGTTATCTTTGGTCGGATCAGATTCGTATTCATCAATAATAACGTCTGGCAGAATCACCGCGACTGGCTCATCACCCACCAGCGGATGCGCGCACATGACTGCGTGGCCCAGACCTTTCGCGATCCCCTGACGCACCTGCATGATGGTGACGTGCGGCGGACAAATCGATTGGATTTCATCCAGTAACTGACGCTTAACGCGTTTTTCCAACATCGCTTCCAGCTCGAAGCTAGTATCGAAGTGGTTCTCAATGGAGTTTTTAGAAGAGTGCGTAACCAACACAATTTCGTTAATGCCCGCAGCGATACACTCGTTAACGACATACTGAATTAACGGCTTATCAACCAGCGGTAACATTTCTTTTGGAATTGCCTTGGTAGCAGGCAGCATACGCGTCCCCAAACCTGCAACCGGGATTACCGCTTTTTTTACTTTGGACTTATAGGCAGACATCAAGGTACCTCTCTTTAGGCCGTTCAAGTTATTACTTGATATGTCGATTTAAAAACGAAACGAGTATATCAGTTCAGTAAGGACGGATTTATCCTGGATGAACCCTTTCCCGTTAATTTAAGACTATTACCCAAGTGTAAAGCTTATGGCAGATGCTGTCTGCCGAGGTAAACGAAATATTATTTTTCCGCTTATTATTCCGCCGACAGCATTAAACGCAGGCGCCCGCCTGCGCCCCATACCTGGCACTGCCAGGCATCACAACGTTGACTTATTTGATTGAGATGTGTGCTGCCCAGCGTGCCGAGCGGAACGCCATTATTGAGCTGTATTTGATGGGTATTGATGTTAAGCGTGGCGTTTAATCCAGCGGAAACGAGGATCAGGTTTTTCAGGCTTTGGTGATAATACCCAACCAATAAGGGAAACTGACCTTTCAGATTCGCCTGACGCAATAACATATTGACCTGTTTCAGTAGATTACTTAATTCCGGCAGCCGCTGTTTTTGTCCCGAGAGCTGTTCCTGCAACAATCCGTTAAACAATGCGCGTAATAATAAAGCGGCCAGAACACCGTTATCCCCGGCTCGCGTCACATCAAGACAGTAGAAAGCTAAATCTTTATCGGAAAGCGCAGCGATGTCTAACACCAGCCCCGGCTGTTCTGCCATGGTGAGCTGACGATAGTTAACCCGGCAATTCGCGATAACTTGTTGCACCGGAGGCTGAAGTTGTTTGAGTAATTTTGCGGCGGCGGTCGGATTACGCGTCAGCGCTTCCCAATCTTGAAATAGCTGTTCATCTTCCTCGACTTTTGAGGTGAACATTGAAGGATAGAGGCATTCATAGACGGCCTCGCGCAACCGTTCAAGATTTTTAACCGGCTTGAGCAACACATCCTGTACCCCAAGACGCAGTACATGAGCGATGTCCGCCATATTTTCAGTGGCGGATATCACTAAGATAGGAACCTGATTTCCCTGGGTACGGATATGCTCCACCAGTTTGATTCCATTCATGCGCGGCATTTCTAAATCGCACACAATCATATCTGGCGTTATTTTTTGCAGCATTGAAATGGCCTCAAGGCCATCGCCCGCCAAACAGATGACAGCGCCTAAAGCCTGCAAAAAATTTTCTAACAGAGAGCGGAAAACGATCTCATCTTCTACGATGAGAATCTTTTTTCCTGTTAATGGTTTTTCCATCGCTCCCCCCAGTGCATCAGATAACTCAATAGTGGTTCATAAAACGCACTTGCGCCTGTCAGAATTGACTGAAGTAACATGTGTGATTGATCCACAAGCATTATCTGTTTCGAACAAGCGGTAGAAGCTCATCCATTTTCTTTTCAACAGCCGCTTTGCCCGCGGCTATCGCTTCTTCAGCTCGATGAAAATCAAGCGTCGATATCTGCGGGCAGAACGGCTGGATTAATACATCTGGCGGATCGCCCGCCATGCGATTACGTTTTAACCGGTTTTCCAGCACCTGAATCGAGGTGGACATAATCTCCATCGCGCCAGGCGTATGGTTGATACGCCGTTGCGCCATTTTCCCCAACTGTTGCCGCAAGCGGCCTCCCCATGTCGTCGCCGACTCCGCTACTATATTGTTCCCTTCCGGCGTGACCGACAATAAATCTTGCTGCATCAGATGCGCGTCATGCTGCAAATCAACCGCAATCACAATATCGGCACCTAAAGCACGGGTAAGCGAAATCGGTACCGGATTGACGACTGCGCCGTCAACCAACCAGTAACCGTTATAAGGCACTGGCGAGAGTAAGCCGGGCATGCTGCAGGATGCACGTACCGCCTGATGTAAGTCCCCCTCCGTCAGCCAAAGTTCGCGCCCGGTACTGAGATTGGTCGCCACCGCGCCGAACCGGCGCCCACACTCTTCAAAGGCTTCATGAGGTACGATTCGACGTACATGATTGAAGACGCGTTCACCGCGCAGCAACCCGCCGCGCCGCCATGAAAGGTCCATCAACCGCAACACATCCCAGTAGCTAAATGAGCGGACCCACTTCTCCATGACTGGCAGATGATGGCTGGCGTACGCGGCACCCACTAAAGCGCCAACCGAACATCCTGCCACCACATCAATCTCGATCCCCGCGCGTTCCAGCGCGTGGATCACGCCTATGTGGGCCCATCCTTTGGCAGCGCCTGAACCCAGCGCCAATCCAATTTTTACCTGTCTCATTCAACCTCTGGTGCTTGCTTAAACTGTCTAAAATGGCTTACCGCGCTTTCCTCGGTTAACATAGCGCGTATTTTTCACTTTATATCTGCGAGTAGATAAACCGGAGCTATCGTGTCTGAAAACTGCCCATGCTGTAGCGGATTGCAGTATAGCCTATGTTGCGCCCCCTATCTAAGCGGCGAAGCCATTGTGCAAACGCCGCAGGCTTTAATGCGGTCACGCTATACCGCGTATAGCAAACAAAACGCCGAATACTTGGTGAGCACCTGGCATGCTAGTTGCCGGACGCCACAGTTGACACAGGTTCTGTCTGAAAGTTTTGCCGCAACCACGTGGTTAAGCTTGAATGTAAACGCTTGTGAGGCCGGAAGCCATGATAATGAAGGTTTTGTGACCTTTTTTGCGCGATACCTCGAGAAACAGCGTACCGGAACCCTGTATGAGCGTTCTCGCTTTCTTCGTGAGGATCAACGCTGGTACTATATTGATGGAACTACGCCGCAGGTAGGGCGTAATGATCGCTGCCCTTGTGGTGCCGAAAAAAAATACAAAAAATGCTGCGGCCAATAATTCCGCTGCCGTTGAGATTCACCTTATTCGTTTCGACAGGATAGAGACCAAGATGCAAGCGCAAACTACGCAACGAAAAATACTACGCACCATTTGCCCGGATGCCAAAGGGTTGATTGCCAAGATCACCACTATTTGTTACCAGCATGAATTGAATATCGTGCAGAACAATGAATTTGTCGATCATCGTACCGGTCGCTTTTTTATGCGCACCGAGCTTGAAGGCATCTTTAATGATGAGATTCTGTTGGCCGATCTTGATGCCGCATTGCCGCAAGGTTCAGTACGGGAACTGAATGCAGCCGGTCGTCGTCGGGTTGTCATTCTGGTGACCAAAGAGGCGCACTGTCTTGGCGATTTGTTGATGAAATCGGCCTATGGCGGTTTGGATGTTGAGATTGCGGCGGTAATTGGTAACCATGCGACGTTGCAGACTCTGGTCGAGCGGTTTGAGATTCCTTTTGTGCTGGTCAGCCACGAAGGGTTAACGCGTGAAGAGCATGACAATAAAATGGCGGCGGAGATTGATAATTTCCAACCAGACTATGTTGTTTTAGCCAAATATATGCGCGTATTGACGCCAGGGTTTGTGCAACATTTTCCAAATCAGATTATCAATATTCATCACTCGTTTCTGCCGGCCTTTATTGGTGCACGCCCTTATCATCAAGCCTATGAGCGTGGCGTTAAGATTATTGGCGCTACCGCGCATTACGTGAATGATAATTTGGATGAAGGGCCGATTATTATGCAAGACGTTATTCACGTTGATCATAGCTATACGGCGGAAGAGATGATGCGCGCTGGGCGTGATGTGGAGAAGAATGTACTGAGCCGGGCATTAGATAAGGTGCTGTCTCAGCGCGTGTTTGTTTACGGTAACCGAACGATTATTTTGTGATCATTTTTGGCGCTGTTTGTTTGACAAATCAGCGCCCGTGCATAATTTTTCGGCAAACGAAAAAGTTTTCATTAATCCATACTTTACATCATCGGTTCATTTGATATGATGCGCCCCGCTCTCCAGCAGAGCGGTTAAGGCCAGTGGTGGGGTTCCCGAGCGGCCAAAGGGAGCAGACTGTAAATCTGCCGTCATCGACTTCGAAGGTTCGAATCCTTCCCCCACCACCATTTCAGATATTCACCTTTCTTCCCAGCCAACGCTAAGTACTCATAATTCCCGACGGGAAGGACGAGAAACTTCGACCCGAAGGTTTGAGTCGAGCATAGCGAGACAACGCGCACAGCGCGGCCCGCAGGGTGAGGAACGTAGTGACGAATCATCCTTCCCCCACCACCATTTCAGATATTCACCTTTCTTCCCAGCCAACGCTAAGTACTCATAATTCCCGATGGGAAGGACGAGAAGCTTCGACCCGAAGGTGCCTTCACCTCCTAATGGTTTCCCCTTTTGCACTAATCGTGACAACACTGAGAAAACTCTGCTACCATCCCGCCATCTTTTCCCTGCAAAATGGCGACTGAAATGAAATTCATTTCCTTTAACATCAACGGGTTACGTGCACGCCCTCACCAACTGGCAGCATTAATCGAACAACATCAACCTGACATAATCGGCCTACAAGAAACCAAAGTTCATGATGATATGTTCCCGCTGGAAGAGATAGGTAAACTGGGTTACAACGTTTTTTACCACGGGCAAAAAGGCCACTATGGTGTGGCGCTAATGACCAAAGTGCAGCCAGTTATGGTACGTCGTGGCTTCCCGGATGACGGCGAAGAAGCGCAACGTCGTTTAATCATGGCCGAGATCCCCAGCCCAATCGGCGATATTACGGTAATCAACGGTTATTTTCCTCAGGGAGAAAGCCGCGACCACCCGACTAAGTTCCCGGCCAAAGATAAATTCTACCGCGATCTCCAAAATTACCTTGAGCAAAATCTCCAGACAGATAAACCCGTATTAATTATGGGTGATATGAATATCAGCTCAACCGATCTGGATATTGGTATCGGCGAAGAGAGCCGCAAACGCTGGTTACGCACCGGGAAATGTTCATTTTTGCCGGAAGAACGTGAATGGATGACTAGGCTGCTGAAATGGGGTTTAGTTGATACCTGGCGTGCCGCCAACCCAGACACTAACGATCGCTTCTCCTGGTTCGATTATCGTTCAAAAGGTTTTGATGATAACCGCGGTCTACGGATAGACTTACTCTTAGCCAGCCGCCCACTGGCAGAATGCTGTGTCGATACCGGTATTGATTACCAGATACGCAGTATGGAAAAACCTTCCGACCACGCCCCAATTTGGGCAACCTTTAAACTGTAGTATTTCCACCTGCTACGGACCAGGCGGTTACCGTAGCAGGCACGGATTATTTGAGTTGGCGCCAGACCAACGGGTTAGTCCCTAACACCTTCTCATCACGCGTACACTGCAATAAAATTCCTTCGGCTTTCACTACCGCCCCTTCAGAGTAACTACGATTTTCGTACAGGCAACATTGCGCGCAAGGTGTCGACTGCTGGCGATTTTGCCCCTGCGTCCACACCTCTGGCGGCATATCCACGACCACATCGGTATTCCCGCCGCTATGCAAACTCTCGACGCGCTGCGCGAGGGCCGGGGCGCAAAGCAACACGCCTAACGCCCATACTAGCGATAATTTCATCACTCAGTTTCCTTCTCTTTGGTCGATTTTCGGCGCGTTTTTTTCGCATTACCCTTGGTGGGCGCCGGCACACCGCGAAAAGCCTGCGCGCTGGGTTGCTGCCGGGCTTGATAAATCAAGTTTTGCAGCGTATCCACCAAAGGTTGCATAAAGTCCTGATAACGACACTGCTTTTCGCTGATTTTAGTCAGCGTCGATTCCCAGTGCGCCGTCATATCTGGCCGCGCCGCCATCTCGGGCAACGAGTGGATCAGTGCCCTACCGGCCTCGGTAGCATGAATATAGCGCCCTTTTTTAATTAAAAAAGCACGCTTAAACAGCAGTTCAATAATGCCCGCCCGGGTGGCTTCGGTTCCTAAACCATCGGTCGATCGCAGAATTTTCTTTAATTCTTTATCCTGAACAAAACGCGCAATCCCGGTCATGGCAGACAACAATGTGGCATCGGTAAACGGGCGCGGCGGCTGTGTCTGTTTTGCCACCACTTCACCACGCTCACACAATAACTCATCATCTTTCGCCACCACCGGTAACGGCGTGCCGTCATTCTCTTCGTCTCGTTCTTTACTTCCCAACAGAGCACGCCACCCGGCCTCGGCCAGAAAGCGCGCTTTAGCGACAAATTTCCCGCCGGCAATATCCAGTTCGATCACGCATTTGCGATATACCGCATCCGGGCAAAACTGCATCAAATATTGACGCGCAACCAACCCATAGACATTGGCTTCGTTTTCACTCAGCGTAATTTTTCCGCTGCGCGCGGTAGGGATAATCGCATGATGCGCATCGACTTTTTTATCATCCCAACAGCGATTTTTACGATCGGGATCGAAATCTGTCGGCGGCGTTAAATCCGGCTGATGCGCGGCAATGGCGTTCAGCACCGCATGGCGACCGGCAAAATGCTCGTCCGGAAGATAACGGCTATCGGAACGCGGATAAGTAATCAACTTATGGGTTTCGTAGAGACGCTGGCAGGTATCCAGAACCATTTGAGCGCTGAGTCCATAGCGTTTCGCCGCCTCAATTTGCAAACTGGAGAGCGAGAAAGGCAGCGGCGCGGTATCATTTTCTCGCTTGTCATGGTAGCTGGTAACCCATGCCGGTTGGCCGGTAATCCGCGCCACGACGTGTTCGGCTAATGGGCGATGTAATAAACGCCCCTCTTCATCCTGCCAGGGCTCACAGGTTTCACTCGGCTGCCACAGGGCGACAAAGCGCTCCTCTTTTGGCGTGACGATATGGGCTTTAACCTCGAAAAAGTCCTTCGGGATAAAGTTTTCAATCTCTTCGTCGCGCCGGACCACTAAACCGAGCACCGGGGTCTGTACGCGACCTACCGAAAGCACGCCATCATAACCGGCATTGCGCCCCAGCAAAGTATAAGCACGAGTCATATTGATGCCATACAGCCAGTCGGCGCGCGCGCGCGCCAGCGCTGAAACACACAGAGGAATAAACTCACGGTTTTCCCGTAAACGCCCGATTGCGCGCTCCACCGCTTGCGGATTAAGGTCATTAATCAAACAGCGTTGGACCTTTTCGCGTTTTTCCGCCGGTAAGGCCAAATAATCCAACACTTCGTCCACCAGCAGTTGCCCTTCACGATCCGGGTCACCGGCATGAATAACTTCGCTCGCCTGTTCCAATAATCCCTTAATGACATTGAGTTGTTTGGCTACCGATGGCCGCGGTTGCAAACGCCATTTTTGCGGAATAATTGGTAAATCATGCAGTGACCAGCGAGCATAACGGCTGTCATAGCTGTCAGGCTGCGCCTGCTCCAGTAAGTGCCCGACGCACCAAGTTACCACTTGGTCGTTACCACAGGCGATATAGCCCTCTCCACGGCGGTGCGGCTTCGGTAATACATCGGCAATGGCGCGCGCCAGACTCGGTTTTTCAGCAATAAACAAGCGCATTAATCAGCAATAACCTTGTGCATCATGGCGTAATCTCAATCAATGCGCGCCCCGCTTCCGCCGGAAACAGTTCCCCAATCAACGAAGCCGGTACGTCAAGTTGTGCCGTCATCTCAAGGAATGCTGCTTCGGCAGCAGGTTTAACCGCCACTAACAGGCCGCCCGAGGTTTGGGGATCGCACAGTAACTTGCGCCAGGAATCTTGCATAGGGCCAATTAGATGTCCATAACTGGCAAAATTACGATCGGTGCCGCCCGGTACGCAACCGGCAGCAATATAATCATCCACGCCCGGCAGGCGCGGCACCGCGCTAAACGCCACTTCGGCGCGCACCGCCGAACCCTGGCAAATTTCGCTCAAATGCCCTAATAGCCCAAAGCCGGTAACATCAGTCATCGCGGTCACGCCGTTCAGTTCAGCGAATTGCGCGCCGGCGCTATTCAACCGGCACATGACTTCAGTCGCCTGACCTTGATGCTCCGGTTTGAGCAGTCCTTTCTTCTCGGCGGTAGTCAGTACGCCAATCCCCAGCGGTTTAGTTAAAAACAGTTTGCAACCGGCCTCGGCGGCGCTATTTTTCTTCACGCGATCGGTGGGAACAATGCCGGTCACGGCCAGGCCAAAAATGGGTTCCGGCGCATCTATCGAGTGGCCGCCAGCCAGTGCAATACCGGCCGCCTGACAGGCGCTACGCCCGCCCTCAATCACCTGGCGGGCAATTTCGGGCGCCAAAGTACCGATTGGCCATCCCAGGATGGCGATCGCCATCAGTGGCTTGCCACCCATGGCATAAACATCGCTAATCGCATTGGTGGCGGCGATTCGGCCAAAATCGAACGGGTCATCGACAATCGGCATAAAAAAATCGGTGGTGCTGACAACCGCTGAACCGGTACCTAAATCGTACACTGCTGCGTCATCGCGCGTTTCATTGCCGACCAATAAATGGGGATCGTGAAAAGCAGCGGCTTCGCTGTGGAGAATGGTTTCCAGTACTTTCGGGGAGATCTTGCAACCACAGCCAGCGCCGTGGCTGTACTGTGTTAGGCGAATAGCATCACTCATCGGTAACTCCTTTGTCCGCACCTTAATTGCGCTATGTTAGCGTTTTCATCACAGGCTGATAAGAGTATCCGCGCTTTTCGCTGACTGTTCGCTCACTATCCCGACAAAATGCAGGGCTGCTCACAACCCTGCCCGATGGCGCTAAAAAAGTCTCTCAGAAATAGCTGACAAAGTCGCGGGTGTCAGGAGGGAGAACCGTGGTGGAAGATTTTAACTGCGGCGTGCCAAGATAGAGAAAGCCGACGATAACATCCTGCTCACGGCAATGAAATGCCTCGCGTACCGCCTGATTCTCGGTCCAGGCGCCGCTGCGCCAGATACCGTTAAACCCTTGCGCCAGCGCCGCCATTTGCATCGCCATCACCGCACAACCGGCGGAAACCACTTGCTCCCAATGCGGGACTTTGTGGTGCGGGTCGCAATGTGCCACAACAGTAATAATCATTGGCGCGCGATATGGCGCCTGCCGCGCTTTCTCGCGACCTTTTTCATCCATTTCTTCTTCGCGCGCGGCTTGCTCCAGCAAGGCGCTAAACCGATCTCGTCCCTCATTTTCAACAATAATAAACCGCCACGGTTGCAACGTCCCGTGATCGGGCGCGCGCATTCCGGCATGCAGTATCTTTTCCAAGACCTCACCCGCTGGCGCCGGCTCCGCTAAACGCGAGGCGGAACGGCGATTAAGCAGTAACTCAAGTGCATCCATTAATGCCTCCTGATAATGATTAGCATTCACAGCAAACTAACACAGGCTGACCTTTTGTTACAGCATGGCGCGATTTCCTGCTGACAATTTGTCTGCCGCTCTTTAGGATGTTGACGATATTCGAGGCGAAAGCGTGATTCTTTGCCTTATTACTTAGCGATTGTGGAGATAACATGCGCACGTTGTGGCGAATTATCGCTGGCTTTTTTAAATGGACCTGGCGAGTGTTGAACTTTATTCGAGAGTTCATCCTCAACCTTTTTCTAATTTTACTTATCCTGGTAGGCGTGGGCATTTGGTTCCAGCTTAGTAGCGCTAAAGCGCCGGCGGAGACGCCACGCGGCGCGCTGCGCGTTGATTTAACCGGTGTGGTGGTTGATAAGCCTTCGGTCAGTAATAAACTGAGCAAGATTGGTCGCCAACTATTGGGCGCCAGTAGCGATCGTTTAAAAGAAAACTCCCTGTTCGATATTGTTGATGCGATTCGTCAGGCGAAGGACGATAAGAATATTACCGGAATGGTGCTTGACCTGCGTGATTTTGCCGGTGCCGATCAGCCCTCATTGCAGTATATCGGCAAAGCGCTACGCGAATTCCGCGATAGCGGCAAACCGATTTACGCCACCGGGGACAGCTATAGCCAGGCGCAGTATTACCTCGCCAGCTTTGCCAATAAAATCTATCTTTCGCCGCAAGGCACCGTCGATTTACATGGTTTTGCCACCAACAGCCTTTACTACAAATCCTTGTTAGACAAGCTAAAAGTATCATCTCATGTCTTCCGGGTCGGCACCTATAAATCTGCGGTGGAACCTTTCCTGCGTGACGATATGTCACCCGCCGCACGTGATGCAGATAGCCGTTGGGTTGGTGAATTGTGGCAAAACTATCTGAATACCGTCGCCGCTAACCGTCAGCTTACGCCGCAACAAGTGTTCCCTGGCGCGCAAGGTTTGTTGGATGCGCTACAAAAAGTAGACGGTGATACCGCCCGCTATGCCAAAGAGAACAAACTGGTTGATGAGCTGGCCTCCAATGCCTCAGTCGATCAGTTGCTGGTAAAACAGTTTGGCTGGGATAAGCAGAACAACGACTACAACAGTACCAGTATCTATGATTACGCTCTGAAGAATACCGGCAGCCAGGACGGGAACATCGCGGTAATTTTAGCCAACGGCGCCATCATGGACGGCGAGGAAACGCCGGGTACCGTAGGCGGTGATACCACGGCGCAAGAGATTCGTCAGGCGCGGCTGGACCCGAAAATTAAAGCGATTGTTTTCCGCGTTAATAGCCCGGGCGGTAGCGTAAGCGCATCAGAAGTGGTACGTGAAGAGTTAGCGGCAGCGCGTGCGGCGGGTAAACCGGTGGTGGTGTCGATGGGCGGTATGGCGGCATCCGGCGGTTACTGGATTTCTACCCCTGCGGATTATATCGTTGCCAGCCCGAGTACCTTAACCGGTTCTATCGGCATTTTTGGCGTGATTAATACCGTTGAACAGTCGCTGGACAGCATTGGCGTTCATACCGACGGTGTGGCGACATCGCCGTTGGCTGATGTCTCCACCACCAAAGCATTGCCGCCAGAAGTACAGCAGATGATGCAGCTCAGCATTGAGAAGGGTTATAAAAACTTCCTCGGTATTGTCGCAGCATCACGCAAGAAAACGCCGGAGCAGATCGACCAGATCGCGCAGGGCCATGTCTGGACCGGTAGCGATGCGAAAGCGAACGGGTTGGTTGATGCCTTGGGCGATTTCGATGATGCCGTCGCTAAAGCCGCCGAGTTGGCGAAGGTGAAAAACTATCAGTTGAGCTGGTATCAGGACGATCCGAGCTTCTTTGACCTGGTGTTAGGGCAAATGGATGCTTCGGTACGCGCCACGTTGCCAGAGACGTTAAAAGCGTTGCTGCCTGCACCGATGTTCGACGTGATGACAGCGATGAAAAACCAACCGGGTTTGCTGGATAACCTTAACGACCCGCAAAACCGTTACGCATTTTGTCTCACCTGCGGTAACGTCCGCTAAGATAACAGCCCGGCATCGCCGGGCTGTTTTTCTCCTGCTTTCCCCTTATACTGCCCCCTTTTACGCAACTCCGAGTGAGTCCATGCAGAAGAAATCTATTTATGTTGCCTACACTGGCGGCACTATCGGAATGCAACGTTCGGAGCAGGGTTACATTCCGGTTTCCGGCCATCTTCAGCAGCAGTTGGCGAAGATGCCTGAATTTCATCGCCCTGAAATGCCCGAGTTTACTATCCACGAATATCATCCGCTGATCGACTCTTCCGATATGACGCCGCAAGACTGGCAGGCGATTGCCGATGATATCCGCCATAATTACGCGTTATACGACGGTTTTGTCATTCTGCACGGTACGGACACCATGGCGTTCACCGCCTCTGCGCTGTCGTTTATGCTGGAAAATCTGGCGAAACCGGTTATTGTGACAGGGTCACAAATACCGCTTGCGGAACTGCGTTCCGATGGCCAGCAGAATTTGCTTAATGCGCTGTTTGTCGCCGCTAATTATCCGATTAATGAAGTCACGTTGTTCTTCAATAACACGCTCTATCGGGGTAACCGCACCACGAAAGCGCATGCCGATGGCTTCAACGCGTTTGCTTCACCAAACTTACCGCCCTTGCTGGAAGCCGGCATTCATATACGCCGCCTCAATACACCTCTAGCCCCGACAGGAAGCGGCGACTTGGTGGTTCATCCGATTACACCACAACCGATTGGCGTAGTGACTCTCTATCCGGGTATTTCCGCTGAGGTGGTGCGTAATTTCCTGCGTCAGCCGGTTAAAGCGCTAATCTTACGCTCCTATGGCGTAGGTAATGCCCCGCAAAATGCCGAGTTTCTGGCTGAGCTGAAGGCCGCCTGCGAACGTGGGATTGTGGTAGTAAACCTGACGCAATGTATGTCGGGCAAAGTGAACATGGGCGGCTATGCCACCGGCAACGCGCTGGCGCATGCTGGCGTGATTAGCGGATATGATCTTACCGTTGAAGCGACGCTGACTAAATTGCATTTTCTGCTCAGCCAACCGCTTTCAGACGTCGATGTCCGTCGTCAAATGCAGTGTAATCTGCGTGGAGAACTGACGCCTGACGAAATTAGCTAAGGAAGCCAGTGCTGGCACAGGCGCTGGTGTTAGTGTCAATAACGGCGTTTTTTGATAACGGCGTTAGTCATGATGGGGCTGGCATCCCTGCCAGCCACCAGCGATTATTGCAGGGTTATTTTTGTGACATCGTCACTAATACCCCACTCCTCTTTCAATTCGCGCTTCGATTTCATCACCACGTGTCCCTGTTGGTTAATACTCATGTGCTGCGGCTGATGATTGTTACGCGCTTGCCATAGCATCACCAATTGCAAACAGTGTTCTTTCTGCTCGGCTGTTAACGCCACGCCATCCGGCCATTTCCCAATTTCCACCGCCGTCGCCAAGCGTTGGTAAACCTCTGGCGTCATGGCCTCTATCATGGCATTCAGGTCATGTTTCATCGCCTTAACCTCGCGTTTGCTGACCATCATCGTCGGTAAAATTTAACGAGGCTGAATTCACACAATAACGCTCACCACTCGGCTGCGGGCCATCAGGGAAGACATGCCCCAAATGCGCATCACAATTGCCACAGCGGATTTCGATCCGCTGCATACCGTGCGAGTCATCCTCCAGATAACGGATCGCCTCATCGCTATAGGGCTGATAAAAGCTCGGCCAGCCACAGCCAGAATCGTACTTGGTTTCGGAGAGAAACAGCGGCGCATTGCACACCAGACAATGATAAATGCCGTCGCTTTTATTGTGTAACAAGGCGCCGGAAAACGGCGGCTCAGTACCGCGCTGTTGGGTAACGTAGCGCTGCATTTCAGTTAATTCGGTATCGGGTATCATGCGGGAAGGATCTTTAGCCATTTTGCGTGTCTCTGACAATGTCATTCCAGTAAAATCAGCTAATATTCTAACAAACACTTAACACGAGCAGGCGTTTTTTTCGTACCACTGAACCTGCTTACTGAAGCAACCTATAAAATTGTGATCAATATCACCTTTTAATGTGGACACCCCTTTATATTCGACCTCTGTGCCCCCATGTGGAGAATATCCTTGGCGGCGGAAGCGTTTCACAGACCAATAATTCCTGCTCTGCGGTTTGATTTGTCGCAATTATTGACACGATTCCGCTTGACGCCTGGTAAGGTTTTTGTAATTTTACAGGCAACCTTTTATTCACTAACAAATAGCTGGTGGAATATATGACTATCAAAGTAGGTATCAACGGTTTTGGCCGTATCGGTCGCATCGTTTTCCGTGCTGCTCAGCAGCGTTCTGATATTGAAATCGTTGCAATTAACGATCTGTTAGATGCGGATTACATGGCTTACATGCTGAAGTATGACTCAACGCACGGCCGTTTCGATGGCACCGTTGAAGTGAAAGACGGCGCACTGATTGTTAACGGTAAAAAAATCCGCGTTACCTCCGAAAAAGATCCGGCTAACCTGAAGTGGGACGAAGTCGGCGTTGACGTGGTTGCTGAAGCAACCGGTATCTTCCTGACTGACGAAACCGCGCGTAAACATATCGCCGCTGGCGCGAAGAAAGTGGTTCTGACTGGCCCGTCTAAAGACGACACTCCGATGTTCGTGCGTGGCGCTAACTTCGACAAATATGCTGGCCAGGATATCGTTTCTAACGCTTCTTGTACCACTAACTGCTTGGCGCCGCTGGCTAAAGTTATCAATGACAACTTCGGTATCATCGAAGGTCTGATGACTACTGTTCACGCTACTACCGCCACTCAGAAAACCGTTGATGGCCCGTCTCATAAAGACTGGCGCGGCGGCCGCGGTGCAGCACAGAACATCATCCCATCCTCTACCGGCGCGGCGAAAGCTGTAGGTAAAGTTCTGCCAGAACTGAACGGTAAACTGACCGGTATGGCTTTCCGTGTTCCAACTCCGAACGTTTCTGTGGTTGACCTGACCGTTCGTCTGGAAAAAGCAGCGACTTACGAAGAAATCAAGAAAGCTATCAAAGCGGCTTCAGAAGGCCCGATGAAAGGCGTTCTGGGTTACACCGAAGATGACGTTGTTTCTACCGATTTCAACGGTGAAGCGCTGACTTCTGTGTTTGATGCTAAAGCGGGTATCGCACTGAACGACAACTTTGTGAAACTGGTTTCCTGGTACGATAACGAAACCGGCTACTCCAACAAAGTACTGGATCTGATCGCTCTGGTTGCCGCTAAATAAGGCATCCTGACGCATTCATGATTTAAGGGTGACTACGGTCGCCCTTTTTTTTGCCGCGATGTTCAACAGAAGGTTTCATCATGAACGAAAAACTGTTTTCGCTGCCAGTGGTTAACCAAATCACACCGTATATCTCTGAGCGCCAAATCGATGCCCTTTCGGTTATTGTGATCAGTCATCCTAAAGTCCGCGCCGCCGTGACGCCGCAAGGGGCGCACCTTATCGCCTGGCAACCAACGGGTGAAAAACCGGTCATTTGGTTGAGCGAAAAAACCCCTTTTATACCCGGTAAAGCCATCCGTGGCGGCGTACCGATTTGCTGGCCGTGGTTTGGCCCGGCAGGCGAACCCGCACATGGTTTTGCGCGTAATATGCCTTGGCGCCTCTCCGCTCACGACGAAAATGACGATAACGTCTTGCTGACTTTTGTGCTGGAGAGTAACGAACAAACCAAGCGTTTATGGCCGCATGACTTTACCCTCTTCGCCCGTTTCCGCCTCGGCGAGCGTTGTGAAATTGAACTGGAAGCGCATGGCGATTACGACTCTACCGCTGCATTACACACCTACTTTGCCGTTACCGATATTGATGGCGTAGAAATTAGCGGCTTAGGTCAGCCTTTCATCGATAAAGTTGATAATGGCGTTGAAGGAAACTTATCTGACGGAAAACAAACCTATCCGGGACGGGTTGATCGTATCCATACCCAGCCGGAAGATTGCAGCGTCATTAATGACAAAGCCGGTAGCCGTTTTATAGAAGTGTATCACCACCATCAAAGCGATGTGGTGACCTGGAATCCTGGAGCAGAACTCTCTTGCAGCATGGGTGATATGCCGAACGATGGCTATAAAACCATGGTTTGTGTAGAAACCGCCCGGATTAGCGCTCCGCTGAAAAGCGCAGGTGAAATGCCGGCGCGCCTTGGCGCAACCTTTCGCTTACGCAAAAAAGCGTAACGCGGACGTCTTTGCACCAAAACAACGCACCAATAACGTGCAAAGGGGCGCAATGCGCCCCTTTTTTGTGCATGCCATTCAAGCCAATCAAAAGGTGTAACTCACGCCCGTCCAAACGGTCAACTGTGAATTATTGTCCACCATTGGACTGTCTTTAATTTCATCGCCCAGGCGGGTGTAACGGCCCACCAGCGAGGCACGCCAACTCTCATTAATCTTATAGTCGGCGCTCATTTCAACATATGGGCTCCAACTATCGTCCGGACGGTATCGGTCAATACCGGTGCGCTCCATCTCGCGCGATGAGACGCCGTAATAATAGCGGTTCTGATTGGCGCTGTTCCACAATGCCCCAATCCCCGGCGTTAAGCTAAAGTCGCCGAAATCGAAACGATACAAATAAGCCAGATCCCACAAAATGCCATTACTGTTGTTTAGCACATCACCAGCCAATGTGGTGCGAACGATCCCCCAATCCGCAACATGGCGATAAGCCAGGCCGCCCAACAAGGTCATATGACGTTTGTCCAGCCGTTTCATATCGCCACGGTCGTTCTCATCAGGATCATAATGCTGCGGGCCGCCCAACACGGTAAGCGACAACTGGTCTTGTTTATCCTTCCAGAGATAGTAACCCGCCTGCAGACTACGGAAGTAAAAGTTATCGCCTTCGTAGTTAATGATGGGAACCGGAAGATAACGATCTTGTCCACCTTTATAAGGGCTTTGGTAGTAAAGCACTGATGCGCCGACTGACAGAGGATTGTCTTGCGCGTAAGCCGCAGTTAGGCTGCCCGGTAAAACCAGAGCAAGCGCGCTAAGTTTGAAATAGTTCACAATTTATTCATTCCATAAATATAACAATCAGGCGTGTAGTGTAACCGTATTCGCTCAATATGATGAGATTTTTACATATTTAGCCGCACGCAGAATTCATTTTCCACCACAAATAGTATCAGGAGGGCAATTTTCACGTATTTACAAATATGCCGTAGGTCGCGTCAGTACCGGTCATCGCTTATCACCCTACTGACTTTGTTATTGAAATTTCTTTAAAAATACCTGGCATGGCAGAAAATTTTCTGAATGCCATCTACAGTTAAAAGTAAGAACGTTAATTTGTGCGAGAAGAGTAACCACACGTTGTGTATATCCCGATAAAAACGTCAGGTTGGCATAAGGGTTGCTGTACTCATATGAGAATATCTTCCGGGAGCTGAAGTCCCTTTTATTACGCTTCCATTACCTGTGCTAAAAACGAAAGGACGGGCATCGCTATGAATATATTCGATCACTATCGTCAGCGTTATGAAGCTGCCAAGGACGAAGAGTTCACACTGCAGGAGTTTCTTGCCATCTGTAAGCAAGATCGCAGTGCATACGCCAACGCGGCAGAAAGATTGTTAATGGCTATTGGTGAGCCAGAAATGGTCGATACTGCCCAAGAGCCACGCCTTTCCCGACTGTTCTCCAATCGTGTCATTGCACGCTATCCGGCCTTTGAAGAGTTTTACGGTATGGAGGAAGCGATTGAGCAAATTGTTTCTTACTTAAAACATGCCGCGCAGGGTCTGGAAGAGAAGAAACAGATCCTCTATCTGCTGGGCCCGGTGGGCGGCGGTAAATCCTCACTCGCTGAACGCCTCAAATCACTGATGCAGCGAGTTCCTATCTACGTACTGAGCGCAGATGGCGAACGCAGCCCGGTGAATGACCATCCGTTATGCCTGTTTAACCCGCAGGAAGACGCCAACATCCTTGAAAAGGAGTATGGCGTACCGCGTCGTTATCTCGGCACCATCATGTCGCCATGGGCGGCAAAACGCCTGCATGAGTTCGGCGGCGATATTACACGCTTTAAAGTAGTCAAAGTTTGGCCATCCATCCTTGAGCAGTTAGCGATCGCCAAAACCGAGCCTGGCGATGAAAATAACCAAGATATTTCTGCTCTGGTCGGGAAAGTCGACATCCGGAAACTGGAGAATCACGCGCAAAACGATCCCGATGCCTATGGCTACTCCGGCGCACTCTGCCGGGCGAACCAAGGCATCATGGAATTCGTGGAGATGTTCAAAGCGCCAATAAAGGTTCTGCATCCGTTACTGACTGCAACGCAAGAAGGGAACTATAACGGAACCGAGGGGATCTCTGCCCTGCCGTTTAACGGCATCATTTTGGCGCACTCCAACGAATCAGAGTGGGTTCAGTTCCGTAATAACAAAAACAATGAAGCCTTTCTTGACCGCGTATATATCGTGAAGGTGCCGTATTGCCTGCGGGTTTCAGAAGAGATGAAAATCTACGAGAAACTGCTTAATCACAGTGAGCTTACACATGCGCCTTGTGCGCCGGGCACGCTAGAAACGCTGGCGCGCTTCTCTATCCTCTCGCGCTTGAAAGATCCGGAAAACTCCAGTTCGTACTCCAAAATGCGGGTATACGATGGTGAGAGTTTGAAAGATACCGATCCGAAGGCGAAATCGTACCAGGAGTATCGCGATTACGCCGGCGTCGACGAAGGCATGAATGGGCTCTCTACCCGCTTTGCGTTTAAAATTCTCTCGCGAGTATTTAACTTCGATCATGCGGAGGTCGCAGCGAATCCGGTTCATCTGTTCTATGTCCTTGAACAGCAAATTGAACGTGAGCAATTTCCGCAGGAGCAAGCGGAAAAATACCTTGAACACCTGAAAGGTTATTTGATCCCGAAATACGCGGAGTTTATCGGGAAAGAGATTCAGACCGCCTATCTGGAGTCTTATTCGGAATATGGTCAGAATATTTTTGACCGCTATGTTACTTATGCCGATTTCTGGATTCAGGATCAGGAATATCGCGATCCGGACACGGGACAGTTATTTGACCGTGAATCGTTAAATGCGGAACTGGAGAAGATTGAGAAACCGGCTGGTATCAGTAACCCTAAAGATTTCCGAAACGAAATTGTTAACTTTGTTCTGCGCGCACGTGCGCAAAACAGCGGGCGGAATCCAAACTGGACTAGTTACGAGAAGCTCCGCACGGTCATTGAGAAGAAAATGTTCTCTAACACCGAAGAACTGCTGCCGGTGATTTCGTTTAACGCTAAGACGTCCACCGACGAACAGAAAAAACATGACGATTTTGTCGACCGTATGATGGAGAAAGGTTATACCCGCAAACAGGTCCGTTTATTATGTGAATGGTACCTGCGCGTGCGTAAATCGTCTTAAGTCGGAGAGCGGTAACTCTATCCGCCTCGTTAAAGGCCGGGTTCGCCCGGCCTGACTTGTAACGTTGTTTGGGGGAACTATGGCCTATTTCATCGATCGGCGGCTAAATGGCAAAAACAAGAGCGCGGTTAATCGCCAGCGCTTCTTGCGCCGTTATAAGTCGCAAATCAAACAGTCGATATCCGAGGCCATTAATAAGCGTTCGGTTACCGACGTTGAAAGTGGTGAGTCCGTTTCAATCCCGGTGGATGACATCAATGAGCCGGTTTTCCATCAGGGCCGTGGTGGGCATCGGCATCGCGTTCATCCCGGGAATGACCACTTCGTACAGAACGATCGCGTCGAACGCCCACAAGGCGGTGGAGGCGGCGGCAGTGGTCAAGGTAATGCCAGCCAGGATGGCGAAGGTCAGGATGAGTTTGTCTTTCAAATTTCGAAAGATGAATATCTCGATTTGCTGTTCGAAGATCTCGCGCTGCCCAATTTACGGAAAAATCAGCATCGTCAGTTGAACGAGTACAAAATGCATCGCGCCGGTTATACCTCTAACGGCGTACCGGCCAATATCAGCGTTGTCCGGTCGTTGCAGAACTCGCTGGCGCGGCGTACCGCGATGACCGCCGGTAAACGCCGGATGCTGCATGAGCTGGAAGAGGCGCTAAGCGCGGTAGAGCAAGCCGAACCGGTACAATTACTGGAAGAGGAACGGCTGCGTAAAGAGATCGCCGAACTGCGCGCGCGCATTGCCAGCGTGCCGTTTATTGATACCTTCGACCTGCGTTATAAGAATTTTGAAAAACGCCCCGAGCCTTCCAGCCAGGCGGTCATGTTTTGCCTGATGGACGTTTCCGGCTCAATGGACCAGGCGACGAAGGATATGGCGAAACGCTTCTATATTTTGCTCTATCTCTTCCTGAGCCGAACCTATAAAAATGTTGAAGTCGTCTATATCCGCCACCATACGCAGGCGAAAGAGGTTGATGAACAGGAGTTTTTCTACTCACAAGAAACCGGCGGCACCATTGTTTCCAGCGCGCTGAAATTAATGGATGAGGTGGTGAAAGATCGTTACGACCCGGCACAATGGAATATCTATGCCGCGCAGGCTTCTGACGGAGATAACTGGGCAGATGATTCACCGTTGTGTCACGAAATTCTGGCAAAAAACATTCTGCCGGTAGTGCGTTACTACAGCTATATCGAAATTACGCGGCGCGCGCATCAGACATTGTGGCGTGAATATGAGCACCTGCAAGCGATGTTCGATAACTTCGCCATTCAGCACATTCGTGAGCCGGAAGATATTTACCCGGTGTTCCGCGAGCTTTTCCACAAACAGGCAGAGGAAAGCTACTGAACCGGAAAGCCAGACGCAATGTCTGGCTTTTCTTTTTTCCGCGCTTTACTCATAAATAAAGGGTTTTTTCCGCACTTACCGACGAATAATACGCCGTAAAAGCTGTTATTCTCTCTGACAGCTCACAACCCCCTGTTTCTATGCGGTGAAAGTCGGATAACTTTTGACATTCTTCGCCGTGTTTAACACACTGTTACTCATCCCAAACTTTATCAACGCAGGAGTTCGTCCATTGGAAGACAGCGCGATCTACAGTTTATTTATTATTGGTTCAGTGCTGGTCTGCGCGAGCATCTTGTTAAGTTCGTTCTCTTCTCGTTTGGGTATCCCGATTTTAGTTATCTTCCTTGCGCTTGGAATGCTGGCGGGCGTTGATGGCATTGGCGGTATCGCCTTCGATAACTATCCTACCGCCTATCTGGTTTCCAACCTGGCGCTAGCGATAATTTTGCTCGATGGTGGTATGCGTACTCAAGCCAGTTCATTTCGCGTCGCGCTCGGCCCGGCGCTCTCGCTGGCCACCATTGGCGTGCTAATCACCGCTGGTTTAACCGGTATGGTCGCCGCTTGGCTGTTTCACCTCGATATCATGCAAGGTTTCCTGGTCGGCGCGATCATCGGTTCTACCGATGCCGCCGCGGTGTTCTCGCTGCTCGGCGGTAAAGGGCTTAATGAGCGTGTGAGTGCCACCCTGGAAATTGAGTCAGGCAGTAACGATCCGATGGCGGTATTCCTGACGATTACGCTTATCGACATGATTCAGCAAGGTCAAAGCGGGTTGAGTTGGCTATTTGTGGTTCATCTAATCCAGCAGTTTGGTTTAGGGATCGTGTTAGGTCTTGGCGGCGGCTGGGCAGTACAGCAGTTGATTAATCGTATTTCACTGGCTAATGGCTTATATCCGTTACTGGCGCTCAGCGGCGGCATTCTGGTGTTCGCATTAACCACGGTGCTGGAAGGCAGCGGGATCCTGGCGGTTTACCTGTGCGGCTTTTTACTGGGCAACCGCCCTATTCGCAACCGTCACGGCATCCAACAAACCTTTGATGGGATGGCATGGCTGAGCCAAATCGGCATGTTCCTGGTGCTGGGGTTGCTGGTAACGCCGTCCGATTTATGGCACATCGCGGTGCCGGCGATGATTTTGTCGCTCTGGTTGATTTTAGTCGCTCGTCCACTCTCCATCGCGGTAGGTTTGATGCCATTTCGCGGTTTTAACATCCGCGAACGTTTCTTTATCAGTTGGGTTGGGCTGCGCGGCGCGGTGCCGATTATTTTGGCGGTGTTTCCGATGATGGCCGGGCTGGAAAATGCCAGACTGTTCTTTAATATCGCCTTCTTTGTGGTACTGGTTTCATTAATGCTACAGGGCACTTCGCTGGGGTTTGTGGCGCGTAAAGCGCGGGTGGTGGTGCCGCCAACCGCCTCGCCGATCAGTCGCGTAGGGCTGGATATTCATCCGGAAAACCCGTGGGAACAGTTTGTCTACCAACTGGGGGCGGATAAATGGTGCATCGGCGCCACGCTACGTGACCTGCAAATGCCGCGTGAGACCCGCATTGCCGCGTTGTTCCGCAATAATACGCTGATGCACCCCACCGGTAACACTCGTCTGCAGGAGGGCGATGTGTTGTGCATTATTGGGCGCGAGCGCGACCTGCCCGCACTAGGTAAACTGTTCAGTCAGTCGCCGCCGGTATCACTTGATCAGCGTTTCTTCGGCGATTTTATTCTCGAAGCCGATGCGCAGTTGCGTGATGTGGCGCAAATCTATGGCCTGGAGTTAGAGGAAGGCACCAATGATCGGCAAACATTGGGGCAACTTATCCTCGGCATGATCGGCGGCGCGCCTGTCGTTGGCGATCAGGTTGAATGGAACAATCTGTTGTGGACCGTCGCGGAAAAAGAGGATAACCAGGTAATGAAGATTGGCGTACGCGTACCGGAAGAGAAGGAATAATCCTGGCCGGTAGCGCTCGATTTTCTCCCGCGAACGACTACGCTTAAAGTTCATGTCATTGCCTTAAGGGAAATACATCATGGGTCATGTAGTCAAAATTGGTCGCTACGAGATTATCGATGCAGATCTGAATGCAGAACAGGTGGATACCGTTAGCATTCCCTGCGAAACCAATCCCGGCCTCAGCTACCAGCTTGACGGTTGGGATCATGAAACCAGTGTTCCCGCCTGGATTGACGGAGAGCCGGTCGATCTGGAAATCGGGCATTATGATAAGCAACAGGATCGCTGGGTACTGAAGAAACCGGCCTGAATCCACTGGTATTGCTGCCCGATACGCTGTGTCGGGCAGTTATTCGCCCAACGCATTCCTTCACGCGAGTTCGGCAATTTTCCCCTTTCCTTTTTTCAGACTTATCACTAACCTTGCGGCTTAATTTTACAGGACGTTAACCGCCTCTATGCAAAAATTCACGCTGCTATTGCTCAGTCTGGTGTTATTGGCACCACTCGGCATTGATCTCTACCTCCCTACGTTGCCCCAAATTGCGGAAGGCCTTCACACGCCAGTAAGTCGTATTCAAACCACCATCCCCCTGTTTTTGCTGGTGATGGGGCTTGGCCAAATTGTTGCCGGCCCACTGGTGGATAACTTTGGTCGTAAGCCCATCGCGTTGATTGGATTATTGCTTTATCTGCTGGGCAGCGCGCTAGGTGCGCTAGCGGTAAATTGGCCAATGTTCTTAACCGCTCGCCTAATTCAGGGCTGTGCGGTGTGTTGCACGGCGGTTGTCGCATTTAGCGGCGTTAGGGACCGGCTGGATGGTGAAGAAGCAGCGCGTGCCTATGGCTTCCTTAATGGCGCCTTAAATATTGTGCCCGCGCTGGCGCCGATGCTTGGCGGTTTTCTTGCCGACGCATTTGGCTGGCGCGCACCGTTTTGGTTTCTGACCAGCTATGCATTGGTTATTGGCGCGTTAATTATTCTATTCTTACCGGAAACCCGGCCGGCAGAAACCCAGTCAGTTAAAGGGTTACCGGTGCGCCAATATCTTCAAATTTTACGGCAGCCACGCTTTCTCGCCTTCTCATTCGCCAATGCCGGGGCTATGGGCATGGTTCTGACCTATGTCTCGCTGGCTCCGCAGGTGTTAATGACCGAGGGGCAGCTCAGTGCACTCCAGTTTTCCATTGCGTTTGGCGCAAATGGGTTTTGGATCATGCTAGTGAGCGTGCTGGTAAATAAAATTATTCGCAAAGTTGGCCGTCCATTTTGTCTGGCGATGGGCAGTTTAACCATGTTGGTCGGCGCCACATTACTGTACGGCGGCGTCACGCTATTGCCGGAAGGCTGGCAAACACACTGGGCGCTGTATATGTTTCCGGTAGCGATTGCGGTCGCTGGGCTGGCATTTACCGTGGGCCCGGCCACCAGCTACGCGCTGGAGCCCTATCAGCAACAGGCCGGTGTTGCTTCGGCATTGGCGGGCTTTATTCAGATGGCTGGCGGTTCATCGGCCGGTTTGTTGATGATGGCGCTACCGTTACATGAAAAAACGGCGCTCACGCTGATGATGTTGATAGGAACCGCGCTCAGCTTTATCGCCTGGCGCTGCAGTAAGACAGCGCGCGGTCGGCTCACCGCGCTCTGATATATCTTTGCTTTATAAGGTTTCCACCGGTACCCGCGGCGCCAGCGCACACATCAGCTCATAGCCTACGGTACCGGCCGCACTGGCAACATCATCAATCTTCACCTGGTTGCCCCACAGCTCAACTTTAGAGCCAATCCCGGCCTGCGGGCAAGGCGTGAGGTCGACCATAATCATATCCATTGAGACCGCGCCCAGCGTCTGTGTTACTACGCCATCGACCGCAACCGGCGTTCCGGTCGGCGCATGACGCGGGTAACCATCGGCATAGCCGCAGGCTACCACACCAATACGCTGCTCCTCGTGCGCATGATAACGGTAGCCATAGCCAACGCCATCGCCTGCTTTGAGATTTTGAATGCCAATAATTTCACTCCTTAGCGTCATTACCGGTTTTAAGCCGGTTCCGGCAATATCCTGCCATTGACCGCTTGGCGAGGCGCCGTACAAAATAATGCCGGGGCGTACCCAATCATAGTGGGTTTCAGGATGCCACAAGGTTGCCGCCGAATTCGCCAGCGAACGGGGGCAATCGAGCCCTTCCGCTGCCTGCTCTACCCGTTTCATCGGTTCCAGCACGCCGCTGTTTTTTTCCGCCTCGGCAAAATGCGCCATCAGCGTCATTTCGCCGACATTTTCCAGCGCCCGTAACTTTTGCCAAACGTTATGTATCTGCTCAGGTTGAAAACCGAGGCGGTTCATACCACTGTTCATTTTGACGTACACATCCAGCGGCGCAGACAGTTTTGCCTTCGCTAATGCCTGGATTTGCCAGTTACTATGCACGCTTGTCGTTAATCGATAGCGGTCAAAAATCGCCAATTCATCACTGTTAAAAAAACCTTCGAGCAATAAAATCGGCTTCTTCCAGCCACGTTCGCGTAGCAGAATAGCCTCTTCCAGCCCTAATAGCGCGAAACCGTCAGTATCGGACAAGCTTTGCCAGATACGCTCGATGCCGTGACCATAAGCATTGGCTTTAACCACTGACCAGACCCGCGAATTTGGCGCGGCCTGGCGCGAAATAGCCAGATTTTGTCGCAACGCAGCGCAATCGAGAGTTGCGACAATCGGACGTGACATAACTTCTCCTTGTAAAACCTTAACGCGTGGCGTCAGCGTTATGTAAAGGACGATGAGTAAGTGGTGAAAAACCCGGCAGGTAACGCAGTACAGACAGATCATCCGCTGCAATCGCCGTCGAATTACCGGAAATAATATCAGAAAGTAGCTGGCCTGAACCGCATGCCATCGTCCATCCCAGCGTACCGTGTCCGGTATTTAAAAACAGGTTTTTCAGCGGCGTCCGCCCAACAATCGGCGTACCATCCGGCGTCATTGGACGCAGGCCGCTCCAAAAAGTAGCTTGTTCAACCCGCCCGCCAGTGGGATAGAGATCGCGTACCACCATCTCAAGCGTTTCTCGCCGCGCGGGCAACAGTTTGGTATTGAACCCGACAATTTCCGCCATGCCGCCAACGCGAATACGTTGATCAAAACGGGTTATCGCCACTTTATAACTTTCATCCAGCACAGTGGAAACAGGCGCACCCGTTTCATCGTTGATCGGAATGGTTAACGAATAGCCTTTTAGCGGATAAACCGGAATAGAGATAATGTCATCCAGGAGCGCCGTGGAGTATGCGCCAAATGCCACCACATACGCATCGGCTTTGACTATCTCATCACCGCATTTGACGCCAACAATCTGATTACCCTCGCGCAGTAACCGCTCAACCGGCGTGTTAAAGCGGAAGCGGACGCCTGCCGCCTGCGCCATTTCAGTCAATCGACGCGTAAATAGCTGACAATCACCGGTTTCATCATTGGGTAAGCGCAACCCGCCGGTCAGTTTATGGCAGGTTTGCGCCAGTGCCGGTTCGGCCTGAGCAAGTTGGGAAGACTCCAATAATTGCCATGGAACGCCCGCTTCTTTTAGCACCGCAATATCTTTGCTGGCGTTCTGATACTGTTGCTCGGTACGGAATAGCTGCAGAGTACCGCCCTGGCGCCCTTCATAAGCGATGCCGGTCTGCTCACGTAGCGCTTTCAGGCAATCCCGACTATATTCAGCAATCCGCACCATACGGCTTTTATTCTCTTGATAATGGCGCATATCGCAATTGCGTAGCATTTGCCACATCCACTGTAACTGGAAGCGGCTACCATCCAAACGAATCGCCAGCGGCGCATGGCGTTGAAACATCCACTTAATGGCTTTCAGCGGCACGCCCGGCGCCGCCCATGGCGCAGCATAGCCGGGTGAAATCTGTCCGGCATTACCGGCGCTGGTTTCCAGTGCCGAGTCCGGCTGACGGTCAATCACCGTCACTTCATGGCCCGCTTGCGCCAGATACCATGCGCTGGCAACGCCCACCACACCACTTCCCAGAATGACAACTCGCATAACCACCCCACGGCCGATTACAAAAGAACAATATACTAACCATAAGCTAACGATTCGGACGAAAATACTAGTGCAAATATCATCACATCGCGGTGACATATTTCACATCTTTTTTACCTTACATGTCACTAAAAATAAGCGCCTCAGCCGACTTCGGAGCAATATTTTGCCGTTAAAAGCTTTACAGCATCTTATGATGACAACAATAGATATTGCGCATCAGAGCCGAAGATAGCGTTGTTCTCGCGCCAGCGAATAAAATAGTAGATTATGCTACCTATAAGAAAAATAGTCGCATTAATGCTTATTTATAAATTGTTTTTTATTCGGTGGTCTGGTTTCTACCGAATATAGCGGTTGTTTTCCTGGTTTGGATAGGAGACAGTGAACTATCATTGAAGTGTTCGCCCAGAAAAAACCTTAATCTACACCAAGCTGATTTAGTCATCGTGATATGCGGTGAGGAGCCTGAATCAGGTGCCAAAAGAGGGGTGCGCTATGACGACTTTATTTGACGATCCGATTAAGGACAGCAAACGACTCAGTGACGGACCTGACTGGACTTTCGAACTCCTTGACGTCTATCTGGCGGAAATTGATCGGGTAGCGAAACACTACCGTTTAGATACTTACCCCCATCAAATAGAGGTAATTACCTCGGAACAGATGATGGATGCCTATTCAAGCGTCGGTATGCCGATTAATTACACCCACTGGTCCTTCGGCAAAAAATTCATCGAAACCGAGCAACGCTATAAACACGGTCAGCAAGGGTTAGCGTATGAGATAGTGATCAATTCGGACCCTTGTATCGCCTACCTGATGGAAGAAAACACCATTACCATGCAGGCGTTGGTGATGGCGCATGCCTGTTATGGACATAACTCCTTCTTTAAGAACAACTATCTCTTCCGTAGCTGGACGGATGCCAGCTCAATCGTCGATTATTTACTGTTCGCGCGTAACTATATTGCCGAGTGCGAAGAGCGCTACGGCGTGGAGGAAGTGGAGCGCTTGCTGGACTCTTGCCATGCACTGATGAATTACGGTGTTGATCGCTATAAACGCCCGCAAAAAATCTCATTACAGGAAGAGAAAGCCCGGCAAAAAAGCCGGGAAGAATATTTGCAAAGCCAGGTCAATACGCTGTGGCGCACCCTGCCCCGGCGCGAGAAAGAAGAGGTGCAGCCGGAGGCGATGCGTTTCCCTTCTGAGCCGCAAGAAAATCTACTCTACTTTATGGAGAAGAACGCGCCATTGCTGGAGCCATGGCAGCGAGAAGTGCTGCGCATCGTGCGTAAGGTAAGCCAATATTTCTACCCGCAGAAGCAGACCCAAGTCATGAATGAGGGTTGGGCAACCTTTTGGCATTACACCATCCTTAACCATTTGTATGATGAAGGAAAAGTTTCCGAGCGCTTTATGCTGGAGTTCCTGCATAGCCATACCAACGTGGTGTATCAGCCGCCTTATAATAGCCAGTGGTATAACGGGATTAACCCCTATGCATTGGGGTTCGCCATGTTTCAGGACATTAAACGCATTTGCCAATCTCCTACCGAGGAAGATCGCTATTGGTTCCCGGATATTGCCGGGAAAGATTGGCTGGAGACGTTGCATTTCGCGATGCGTGAATTTAAGGACGAGAGCTTTATTAGTCAATTTTTGTCGCCCAAAGTGATGCGTGATTTCCGGTTATTTACCGTGTTAGATGATGACCGAAATAACTATCTGGAAATTGCGGCTATCCATGATGAAGCAGGCTATCGCGCTATTCGCCAGCAATTGTCGGCTCAATATAATTTGAGCAACCTGGAGCCGAACATTCAAGTGTATAACGTTGACCTGCGCGGCGACCGCTCGCTCACTTTACGCTATGTGCCGAATGATCGTGCGCCATTGGATAAAAGCAGACGGGAAGTATTGAAACACGTTCACCGGCTGTGGGGGTTTGATATACAGCTTGAGCAGCAAAATGAGGACGGCAGCAGCGACATTCTTGACCGCTGTCCGCCGCGCCCCGGAACACTGTAAACCCGATACAAGAAGGCCGGGCAATGCCCGGCCTTCTTTTTTCGTTTAACGACGCTGGTGCGCTATATCGGTTGGCATGGTTTTTTGCATACTGTGCCAAATCTCTCCGCTGCGACGACCATATTCACGCACTGCGTCTACGACGCTCTCTGTCTCGCCACGTTCGCAAAATGCGCGCAACTGCTGGTAAAAGGTCAACGCCAGCTTACGCGCCTCCGGGTTAGAGAAATAGTGTCTTCCGACGCGCGTATACAGCCCTTTTAACCCATTAAGAATTAAGCCATAAATCGGGTTACCTGACGCGAACGCCAGACCGCGAAAAATACTGTAATCCAGTTCGGTATAGGCATCTGCCTGATCTTCGACCCCGACCGCAGTCTCCAACACGACTTTTGCCTTATCGGGATGGTGACTCACCGCGCGACGAATAAATATTGATGAAATATTGGTTCGCACCGACAGTAAATTATCGATAAGTTGCGGTACGCTATCGTGGTCGAGACGCGCTAGCGTTTCAAGGATATTAAGCCCCGAGGTTTCCCAAAAATCGTTAACACGCGTTGGCTTACCATGCTGGATGGTTAACCATCCATCACGCGCCAAACGTTGCAGGACTTCACGCAATGTTGTCCGCGTTACGCCAATGAGCTCAGAGAGCTCGCGTTCAGCGGGGAGAATGGATCCTGGTGGAAAACGACTATTCCAAATACTTTCAATAATATACTCTTCCGCGAAACCAGCCGGACTTTGCGCCTTAATGACCATAGTGTAGTTTTCTCACTGCTTTCTTATTTGGCGATATTCAGCTCATCATACCAGAGGCCCCAGGCGGGACATAGCCTCGAGGTGGTCGAAAAAGCCAACCTGGCGCAAATATCAGAAAAGTTGCTAGAAAATCAGTTGAATAAGAGCCAAAAAATGACATTTTTACTACTTTTTGGCATCCGGGTTTTTCAGTGCCAGGCAGAGTAGAAAGCCATTATCAGGGTAAGAAATTTGGCTGCCAGAGGGCCAGGCTCAACGTTACGTACCAACTGGTTGCGGCATCTGCTGGCGAACAGTTACGCTTTAATGTCGGTTTATTTACCTTAAGTCATTTTCATTACTGATTTTTTTATCCGGAAGGCTGGCAGCCGGACACTTTTGGTTTACACTGCCGTTTCAACGCTTATTGCATGGAAAGAGTTATGTTGCGATTTTTAAATCAATGCTCCAGAGGACGTGGCGCCTGGTTGTTATTGGCATTTACCGCCTTCGTATTGGAGATGGTGGCGCTCTATTTTCAGCACGTAATGATGCTAAAACCCTGCGTCATGTGTATTTACGAGCGCTGTGCGTTATTCGGCGTGATGGGCGCGGGGATTGTTGGTGCCATTGCACCCAAGACGCCATTACGTTTTGCCGCCTTATTGATTTGGCTGTATAGCGCCGTTGAAGGGCTACGCCTGTCTTACGAACATACGATGATCCAGCTCCATCCGAACCCGTTTGTGACCTGTGATTTTGCCGCTCGCTTCCCGTCATGGCTGCCATTGAACCAGTGGTTCCCGGGCATCTTCGTTGCCTCTGGCGACTGCGCGGAGAAACAGTGGTCATTTTTAACCTTAGGCATGCCACAATGGTTAATCGTGGTGTTTGGCGTCTTTTTACTGATCGCCCTGCTGGTGTTACTGGCGCAATTTTTCAAGCCTAAACGCCGCGATCTGTTCACTCGCTAACATAAAAAAACGGCCCGAAAGGCCGTTTTTTTTATCCTGCTACAGATTATTTTGCCCAGCTCGGCCGGTTCATGATGTGGTCTTCCCAATCCACCACCTCACTTTCACGTACTGCAATATGCCGAACCGAAATACGCTCGGCATGCATCGCCGCTTTCGAACCGGTCCGCAACGGATGCCAGACCGGTAATGGCTTCCCTTCCGCCAGTAGCCGATAAGCACAACTGGGCGGCAGCCAGGAGAAGGTCGGCAAATTATCGCGCGTTAACTTGATGCAATCCTCTTCATATTCGAAACGGCGCTCATAGTTACGACACTGGCAGGTTTTAATATTGAGTTGGTTGCAAGCGACGTTGGTGAAATAGATCTCATCGGTATCGGCGTCCTGCAACTTATTCAGACAACACTGCCCGCAGCCATCACATAAGGACTCCCATTCCTCATCGCTCATCTGCTCAAGCCGCTTATGCTGCCAGAAAGGGGTATCAGTCATCATGGTGTCCTGTCGGGTAAAAACCGCACCTTATAACCAGGTTATGTGCGGGATGCAACTTTTAGAGTACGCGGGTGGCAATACCATGGCCTGCCAGCGACACTTCCAGCTTATCGCCAGCGTGCATTGGCCCGACGCCTTCCGGCGTACCGGTTAAGATAACGTCGCCGGCACGTAGCGTGAAAAACTGGCTCATATAAGCAATTAACGGCAGAATTGGCGTAATCATATCGGCGGTGGTGCCGTGCTGACGCACTTCGCCATTAACCACCAGCTTCAGTTCTGTATTTTGGACATCGCCGTCAAATTCGCCAACCGGGATAAACCCGGAGAGTGGGCAAGAATTATCAAACCCTTTGGCCTTCTCCCACGGTTGACCGGCTTTTTTTAACCCCGCCTGCACATCACGTAAGGTCAAATCAAGCGCCACACCGTAACCGGCGATAGCTTTCACCACATGCTCTTCCGACGCTTGCTTCAAAGTCGCGCCGATTAATACCGCTAACTCCACTTCATGATGCACTGAACCAAACTCTTTTGGAATTGACAGCGGCTGGCGCAGATCGCACAGCGCCGTTTCGGGTTTAATAAACACCACGGGCTCAGTCGGCGTGGCGCTCCCCATCTCTTTAATATGCTTAGCGTAATTACTGCCGACACACACCACTTTACTAACCGGATAATCTAACAAAGCGCCCTGCCAGTCACGATGCTGATACATGCTTTCCCCTTGCGATAATGTGGCGCCGACGCGATGTCGGCCAATGTTGGACAATTACTGTGCGATAGCATCAGCCATTTTGCCAATACTAATGGCAAAATAATAAGATCGATTCCAGCGCATAATGGTACGGAAATTGTCATAAACCATGAATGCACGTCCCTGCATATCATCCGGCAAAATGATCCAGGCCCGTTGTGAAGTGTCCGGTAAGTTCACGCTATCGGTCAGCCGCACGCCCAGTTTCTCCCACTCACCCACTGTTTTCGCTTGCCCGGTTTTCAAGCCAGCCTGCTGCTGAACAAAATCCACCGGCAGCACAACTTCACGCCCCCAGCCTTCGCCGTTTTTCCATCCCTCTTTCGCCAAATAATTGGCCGTTGAAGCAAACACATCGGCTTCGTTATGCCAAATATCGATTTTACCGTCGCCATCACCATCTGCGCCGTAACGCAGGTATGAGCTTGGCATAAATTGGTTTTGCCCCATGGCGCCAGCCCATGACCCTTTCATCTCAGAGGCATCAATATGGCCTTGCTGGATAATTTTCAGCGCGGCGATCAGCTCTTGAGTGAAGAACGTTTCACGACGCCCTTCAAAAGCCAGCGTTGACAGCGCAGAGATGATGTCCTCTTTTCCCTGGATCTTGCCAAACTGACTCTCCATCGCCCACAGCGCGACAATGTATTGCGGCGGCACGCCATATTGTTGGCTAACCGGCGCGAGGTCGCCTTGATAACTTTTTACACTGTCGCGTGCCTGCGCGATTTTCCCGGCGGTCAAAACCCGGCTGAGATAGTCATCCAGCGTGATATTTTTCTCCGGCTGATTGCGATCTGATTTTATGACCCGATCGACAAAATGCACCTCGGCAAATGCGGCCGCAATCGTTGCTTGATCAACCCCTTGCGCACGTGCTTGCGCCTTTAACTGTTCAACATAGCCGGGAAACTCTGCCGGATTCCGGCCTTCCTGCGCCAGCGTAGTCTTGCCGGTTGGCGGTTGAAGGAAACCGCCAGATGACGGCGCCGCCGTGGATGAGGGGGTGGATGGCGGCGCGCTCTGCGGTTCCGCCATCGCCGGACGATTTTTACCGGCACATCCCGCCAGCAGGAGAGAAAACATGATGGCGCTCAGAACGGGTTGCTTCATGCAGGGTTCCTTTAATAATCGGTTGGGCCATCATTTAATAATAAAAAGCGTGATAACGACGGCGATGATATATTTTACAGAGGATTCTGAAGTAACGTTATTTACTATTTTCCAGATGACGTTTAAGTAGACTTTCAGCGGGCGGTGGAAGTTGTAAATAATAGCCCTGTTCTTGTAATGCGGTTTTCACTTTCTCAATATCCGCATTCACCAGTTTCTTGCGGCCATCCAGCGGGAGCATCATGGCGAACTGTGGCCTGCCGAAACCGCGTAACAGGGCTTCCGGCACGCGCGAAAAATCGTCTTTTTTTTCTACATAAAGGTAAGTTTGGTCGCGCAACGGGCTTCTATAGATCACACAAAACATATTTTTTACTCGAATTAAACCGGATGGTGGCTTGCCTGAATATAACAGTAACTATAACATGCTTGCAGTACTTCGGAATAATGTCCCGGCGTGATTAAGCATTTGGAAATTAGTTGCATAATTGCGTTGGGTAAAGACATAACAGGACTGAGTCAGGACAGATGTCGCAAACGCCAATCGAGTTTAAAGGCAGTAGTTTCACACTGTCTGTTGTTCATTTACACCACACTCAACCCGAGGTGGTTCGTCAGGCGCTACAGGACAAGATTGACCAGGCTCCCGGCTTTCTGAAAAACGCGCCGGTCGTTCTGAACGTGGCCACACTGACCGGCGACGTCAACTGGAAAGAGATGCAGCAGGCGATTGCGGCTACCGGCCTACGTATCGTCGGCATAAGCGGCTGTAAGGATGAGGCGTTAAAGCGCATGATCGTCCGCGCCGGGTTGCCGGTGTTATCGGAAGGTAAAGGGCAGAAGAAAAGTGTCGAACCTGAACCGCTGGTACAGGTTCAGCCTCCGGTGGAAACCCCAGTAGCGAAAACGCGGGTGATCAATACACCAGTGCGTTCTGGTCAACAAATTTACGCACGTAATGCCGACCTGATTGTCACCAACAGCGTCAGTGCCGGTGCGGAGTTAGTTGCCGATGGCAATATTCATATTTACGGCATGATGCGCGGTCGCGCACTGGCCGGTGCGGGAGGCGACCGTGATTGCCAGATTTTTTGCACCAGCCTGTCCGCAGAGTTGGTTTCCATTGCCGGTGAATACTGGATTATGGACCAAATTCCCGCAGAGTTTTTTGGAAAAGCGTCGCGCCTTTGCCTGAAAGATGGCGCTTTAACGATACAAACATTGAATTAGACCCCTTTTCTTCTTTAAGGAAATTTCAAATATGGCACGCATTATTGTAGTTACATCGGGTAAAGGGGGCGTTGGTAAGACCACGTCAAGCGCGGCCATCGCTACCGGTCTGGCCCAAAAAGGGAAGAAAACGGTGGTGATCGATTTTGATATCGGTCTGCGTAACCTGGATTTGATCATGGGCTGTGAACGCCGTGTGGTATATGACTTTGTGAACGTTATCCAGGGTGATGCCACACTTAACCAGGCGCTGATCAAAGATAAGCGTACCGAGAACCTCTATATCCTGCCGGCCTCACAGACGCGAGATAAAGATGCATTAACGCGTGAAGGCGTCGAAAAGGTACTGAATGACCTGAATGGCATGGATTTTGATTTTGTGGTGTGTGATTCACCGGCTGGGATTGAAACCGGCGCGCTGATGGCGCTCTACTTCGCCGATGAAGCGATTATTACCACTAACCCGGAAGTTTCGTCAGTACGCGATTCCGACCGTATTTTAGGCATTATCGCTTCAAAATCGCGTCGAGCGGAAAATGGCGAAGAACCGGTGAAAGAACACCTGTTGTTGACCCGCTATAATCCGGGGCGTGTTAACCGTGGCGACATGCTCAGCATGGAAGATGTGCTGGAAATTTTGCGCATTCCGTTGGCGGGCGTTATTCCGGAAGACCAATCCGTACTACGTGCGTCTAACCAGGGGGAGCCCGTCATTCTGGACGGCGAGTCCGATGCGGGCAAAGCCTACTCTGATACCGTTGACCGTTTGCTCGGTGAAGAACGTCCCTTCCGCTTCATTGAAGAAGAGAAGAAGGGTTTCCTGAAACGCCTGTTCGGGGGATAAACCATGGCCTTACTTGATTTCTTTTTATCCCGTAAAAAGAACACTGCCAATATAGCCAAGGAACGGCTGCAAATCATTGTGGCAGAACGTAGAAGGGGCGATAGCGAGCCCCATTATCTGCCACAGTTGAAGCGAGATATACTGGAAGTGATTTGTAAATATGTGAAGATTGATCCGGAAATGGTAACGGTTCAGTTGGATCAAAAAGGCGATGATATTTCGATTCTGGAGCTGAACGTCACGCTACCGGAAGTGGAAGAAACCACGAAATGATGCGTCTTTGTTCATAATGTTCCCCTGCTCTGGTGCAGGGGAACCTTTATGGATCACGCTTAATATTCAGTCAGCAGTTCGCCGATCTCCGCTTCCATCAGTTCTCCCCGCCACCCGGCCAGCAATTCAGGTTGCCGTTGGCGCGGCTTAATTTTCCAGTGCCAGCTTAACAGCTGATTGATTTGACGCCGCGATGCCAGTAACTCTGGGCTGAGCCCCGCCCGCTCACTCACGTTTTGCACCAACGCTTTTAACGCTTTAAAGGCTTTTTTGTAATGGGGATGATCAATGATATTCATAATCGGTTCGGGTAATACGCTCTCTTCCAGCGCATTAGCTTGCGCAACTAACCCCACCAGCGTTTTGCCATGAAAGCGGATTTCATGCCCACTCAGCCCTAAATGGTCAAGTTCGCCAAGTGAACCCGGTAAATAGCGTGCCACTTTCCACAGGTTCTCTTCACGCACCACGAAATTCACCGCCATATCTTTTTCACGCGCCAGATTGAGCCGCCAGGCCGCCAGCAATTTGAGCGCCGCCAACTGACGCGGCCTCAGCTGCCAGGCATTACTGATATCACGATACGCCTCTTCCGCCACCGTGAACTCCGCCCTGCGCTGACAAAGTAGTTCACACTCGCTAAGCGCTGCCGCCATATTCCCTGCCGCCTCGGTCGCTTCCATTAGCTGGTGGGCGATAGGTAACAGATAGAACACATCGGCGGCGGCATATTCGCACTGCCGCTCAGTTAGCGGGCGTGCCAGCCAATCAGTACGCGATTCGCTTTTATCCAACACCGTGCCGGTGAAAGACTCGACAATGGTCGCGAACCCACAGGAAAGCGGGCGTCCGCTAAATGCGGCCAGAATTTGGGTATCGATCATCGGCTGCGGCAAAGTCTCAAAGGCATTTAAAAACACCTCAAGATCTTCGCTACCGGCGTGCAAAAACTTGACCACGGCACGATCGCGTAACAAAGCAATAAACGGCGCCCAGTCCGTAATAGTTAACGGATCGATCAACGAGATGGTTTCGCCATCATACAACTGAATCAGCCCCAACTGTGGGTAGTAAGTACGGGTACGGACGAACTCCGTATCCAATGCCAGCGCGCTATGCTGGCGTGCGGCCTGGCAAACAGTATCCAGCGCCGTATTGGTGGTGACAAATGTATAATTCAAATCAATGTTCTCTCACTGCCGGCTAACAAAAAAACAGGCAACGGTCGGATAACAGTAAAAACGCCGGTGTGACCGGCGTTTCTCTTAGTGGGTGAAGATCCTTAACGCTAGGCGTGTGCGGTTTTTCCCTGCTCTTCTCGCAACTCACGGCGTAGGATCTTACCGACGTTGGTTTTCGGGAGTTCTTCACGAAACTCGACGATTTTTGGCACCTTATAGCCGGTCAAATGGCGGCGGCAGTGGTCAATCAACTCCTCTTTGGTTAAAGAGGCATCCTTTTTAACCACGCAGACTTTTACCGCTTCGCCGGAAAGATCGCTCGGCACGCCAATCGCCGCCGCTTCACGAACTTTTGGATGCTGCATCAGCACGTCTTCGATTTCGTTAGGGTAGACATTAAACCCGGAAACCAAAATCATGTCTTTTTTGCGATCGACAATCCGCAAAAAACCTTCGCTATCAACGGTAACAATATCACCGCTGCGAAGCCATCCATTTTTTAGCACCTCTTCCGTCGCCTCAGGAGATTGCCAGTAGCCAGACATCACCTGCGGCCCTTTGATGCACAATTCACCGGGCTCACCAGCCGCAACTTCATGCCCTTCATCGTCGATAAGTTTAATATCCGTTGACGGCACCGGCAGGCCAATACTGCCGTTATGACAGGTAATATCATACGGATTGACCGATACCAACGGTGAACACTCCGTGAGACCATAACCTTCCAGCAGATAGTGCCCGGTCAGTTTTTCCCAACGTTCAGCTACGGCTTTTTGCACCGACATCCCGCCGCCAGCCGATAAGCGCAGGGAAGAGAAATCAAGCTCAAGGAAATTCTTATCGTTCAACAACGCATTAAATAGCGTATTCACGCCGGTAATGGCGGTAAACGGATATTTGCTCAACTCTTTCACAAAACCAGGGATATCGCGCGGATTGGTGATTAACAAATTTTGCCCGCCGAGCTCAACGAACAGGAAACAGTTCACCGTCAGCGCAAAGATATGATACAGCGGCAGTGCCGTGACCACGAACTCCTTGCCATCACGCAGCAACGAACCATAGGTCGCTTTAGTTTGTTCGAGATTGGCCTGCATGTTGCGATGGGTCAGCATCGCGCCTTTTGCTACGCCGGTGGTGCCGCCGGTGTACTGTAAAAAGGCCAGCGCATCATTAGTAATCTCTGGCCGCACATACTGCATGCGGTACCCTTTGTGCAGTAAGCTGCGAAAAGAGATCGCATCCGGCAAATTGTACTTTGGCACCAACCGCTTAACGTACTTCACCACAAAATTAACCAACGTCGCCTTCGCGGGTGAGAGTTGATCGCCCATGCGCGTCAGAATGACGTGTTTCACTTGGGTCTTATCTACCACTTTTTCTAACGTGTGGGCGAAGTTAGACACAATCACAATCGCGCTGGCGCCGCTATCAGTAAGCTGATGCTGTAATTCACGCGGCGTGTACAGCGGATTCACGTTCACCACCGTCATACCGGCTCGTAATATGCCAAACAGCGCAATCGGATACTGCAGGAGATTGGGCATCATCAGCGCTACACGGTCGCCCTTTTTCAACCCTAACCCTTGTTGCAAATAAGCCGCAAAAGCACGGCTGCGCTCTTCCAGCTTACGAAAGGTCATCATTTGCCCCATATTGATAAAGGCGGGTTGATCGGCATAGCGCTTCGCGGCTTGCTCAAACAAATCAATCAATGACGTATAACGGTCGGCGTTAATCTCTGCCGGGACATCGGCCGGATAACGGTTTAACCAAACCTTATTCAAGGACTCACCTCGGATATCATATTTTATCGCCATCGCCGCCTCTGCCATCCGCACTATTAACAATATTTTAACTCATTGTACCAGTTTGCAAATTGCGCGTTTGTCAGGTTGCGAAGCGTATCACTAAATTCCTCTCTTCCTGAGAGACATAACAAAACGGCCCGCTCGCAGAAGTCGCGTTCGGGCCGCAAAAACAGCGTTAAATTAGGCTCACTCGGTCAGGATAGTTTGCACCTGGGCTGGGCCGGTATTGTAGTACCCATACCATGGGCTCGGCCCCCAGTAACCGCGATGGTGACGCGTCGGGCCATACCAAATCCAGGGATCCATGGGTTGCGGCGGCATGACAACCTGCTGTCGCAAATGCCAGCGCTGAAAGCCGGTGACATTAACTACCACAAAGTTATAGCTTGCCTCGCCGATGGTTCCCTTCTCGGTTCCGGTAATCGGCCCAACCACGGTAACCATCTGATTATTGAAATCAACCGGGTCGACAAAACCGTTAACATCGGCATAAATCCGCCCCACTGAGGCGCTACCTAATTGTGGGCGCCCGGTATCATCCAACGGCAAAGTCGCCAATTCGAGCCGCGTGCGGCCAGTAAGATTGGTCACTTTCACTACTTTACCGCCAAAACGTGACTCCTGCCCAACGTATAACTGCGGCGCATTTAGCACGCGCCTTAAATCTTGTTGCGGTGTTGGCGACGTGCCCTTAATTGAATCAGGAACCGATACACAGCCGGCAAGCAAAGCGGTGGCCAGCAATAGCAAGCCAGTAAAACCGGTAAAACGTTTACGCATAAACTTTCCCTCTCAAGACTCCATCCTTAGACTGCCCGGCAGGCAATTAGTTGCCGTTTACTCACGCCCCGGAAGTTTTTTCCACGCCACTTCATTACGTAAATAAACCGGTTCGGCGTGTTCCGGCAATACCGTCTGCCGGGCGTTCAAGGCACGTAACGCTAACGGTAGCATATCTTGTGCCGCGGGCAGCGTTATCGCGGTTTCCTTCAATGCCAGGGGCGCCTGCTCCGCCAACATCGGCCATGCTTGCCAACCGGTTCCTACCATCGCCCATCCACCGTCTAATTGGTGCATGCGCGCCAATGCCGCCTCGGGTTTCAGTACCGCTTCCGTCTGCTCACCGTGCCATGCGCCCTGTTCATCTCGCTGATATTCCGCCCAATACACCTCGCCCATACGGGCATCAATTGCCGCCAACACGCGCGTTGCGCCACAACTGCGCCACGCGCCTTCAGCCATGGTTTCCAGCGTAGAGACGCCAATCATCGGCAAGGTCGCGCCAAGCGCCAACCCTTGTGCAATACCAATACCAATGCGCACACCGGTAAAACTGCCCGGCCCGCGACCAAAAGCTAATGCGTCAAGTTGTTGCAACGTCACGTCATGGCGTGTCAGGATTTCCCGCACCATTGGCAGAATGCGCTGAGTATGCTCGCGCGGACAAAGTTCGAACAGCGCGTCACTCTGACTGTCTTGCAATAAGGCAACGGAGCAGGCTTCCGTCGCCGTATCAATGGCTAAAATTCGCGTAGACATACTAACCTCGGGCGGGATAACAATTTTTCGGCGCGCATCTTACCACAGCACAAGGCGAATTACTGCGTCGGCGCCTGTTGTAGAAACGTTACCGCGCGCTGAATATCACGGGTACGCGGCGTGGGCGGCAAACTGTTTAAAAATAATGCGCCATAAGGCCGCATGACTAAGCGATTATCACAAATCACCAAAACACCGCGATCCTCAACATCACGAATCAATCGCCCTACGCCCTGCTTTAGCGTAATCACCGCATCGGGTAACTGCACCTCATCAAAAGGCTCGCCGCCGCGTAACTTACAATCCTCCATCCGCGCCTTCAGCAAAGGATCTTCCGGCGAGGTAAAGGGCAATTTGTCGATAATCACTAGCGATAGCGCATCGCCGCGCACATCTACCCCTTCCCAGAAACTGCTGGTAGCCACTAATAACGCATTGCCCGCCTCAACAAACTGCTTGAGCAACTGGCCTTTACTGGTTTCGCCTTGTAGCAATACCGGCAAGGTTAACGTGGCGCGAAAATGTTCCGCCAACTCGCGCATCATTTGGTGTGAAGTACAGAGAAAAAAGCAACGTCCATTATTGGCCTGGATTAACGGCCCCAGCATACGTGCCAACTGTTTCGCGCCGCCGGGTTGGTTCGGCGACGGGAGGTTACGCGGTACGCAAAGGAGTGCCTGACGCGTGTAATCAAAGGGGCTGGAAAGGATCAACGAATCTGCCTTTTTCACCCCTAACCGCTCGACGAAATGCACCATGCTTTCGTTAACCGCCAGCGTCGCAGAGGTAAAAATCCATGCTGCCGGGCGCTCATCGATCACTTCACGGAAACGTTCGGAAACCGAGAGCGGCGTTAACGCCAGCACAAAGTGGCGCGAGGTACACTCGTACCAATAACTAAAGCCGGGTTGCGATACCTCTTTCAAGCGCTTGAGACGATTGCGATAGAGCGCCGCCCGCTCAAACGCCGCATCTAACAGCGCCGAACGGCCCAATGAAAGTTTTGCCACGTCGTAACACAGTTCCAGCGCATCATCAAGCAGGGTTAAGGCACGTAAAATCGTGCTATCGCTCAGTAAGTCGCGCAAGTTACCACGATAGCCGGGATCGCCTAGCGCGAGCCGGAAATCTTGTGCGCATTGCGCCAGGCGATCGGCCGATTTTTGCAGTTGCTGAACATCACGAATTTCGGTGCGATAAGCAATGTTGATATCTTTCGCCAGGTCAAGAAGTTGGCGGCTGGAGAGCTGCTGACCAAAGTATTGGCTGGCAATATCCGGCACCTGGTGCGCCTCATCAAAGATCATGACATCCGCCTCCGGGATCAGCTCCGCGAAGCCACTCTCTTTAACCACCATATCCGCCAGAAACAGATGATGGTTGACCACCACCACATCAGCGTCCATTGCACGGCGCCGCGCTTTTACCACGAAGCACTCTTTATACAACGGGCAGTCATTGCCCAAACAGTTATCATTGGTGCTGGTAACCAATGGCCAGATCTGACTATCCTCCGCCACGCCGCCGCAAGTGCTGATATCCCCCTCAACGGTTTCACTTGCCCAGCCGCGGAGATGCACCAGGTCGCTCAATGTTTGACCATTTAATTCACCGCCGGTCATCGTCTGTTGCTCCAGACGTTCGAGGCACAGGTAGTTTGAACGCCCTTTGAGCAGTGCCAGTTTGCCGTTAAATTTTAACGCGGTGGCAATGGTGGGAAGATCGCGGTTATACAACTGGTCCTGCAAGGCTTTAGAACCGGTAGAGATGATGACTTTTTTACCCGAGCGTAAGGCGGGTGCCAGATAAGCATAGGTTTTTCCGGTGCCGGTTCCCGCTTCAACTACCAGTTCACTGCGGCTGGCGATAGCTTTATCCACCGCTTGCGCCATTTGTCGTTGCGCTTCTCGCGGTTTAAACCCGGGAATCGCTTGCGCCAATGCGCCATCTGCTGCGAAATCGTCTGCCACACACCCTCACACATCGAATAAAAACACTGTGATTATGTCAGTATTTTCCGCCTCCCTCCACAACAGATGACAGCGCCCGGTTAACTGTGCCAGGCTAACGGCGAACAATTAAAGTGGAAATAAGGACGCAGTAAATGACGATTACCCGCATCGATCCCGAGCATCGTATGTCTGAAGCGGTGGTTCACAACAACACGGTGTATTACACCAGCGTGCCAGAAAACCTTGACGATGATGCGCAAGCGCAAACCGCCAATGCCCTGGCAACTATCGACAAAATCTTAACCCGTGTCGATTCCGATAAGAGCCGCATCCTGGACGCGACGATTTTTCTGGTTAACAAAGAGGATTTCCCGGCAATGAATCAAGCCTGGGATGCATGGGTTTCTCCCGGTAACGCGCCGGTTCGCTGCACCGTACAAGCGGGCCTAATGAACCCGCGCTACAAAGTAGAAATTAAAATTATCGCCGCGCTATAGTTCCCCGGCGCGTTATTCGTCTTCATCATCGTCTTCGAAGCGCGCCGTAATTAGCCCTCCGGTATGGGTTTGACGGATTTCTTGTGCGACCTGAGCAATGGCCTGACCGCTGCTCAAGCCTTGCGCCATCAATTCCTGGATGCGCTCTACCGCTTGTTGTTGCTGCTCATGAGATAATGCCGGAAGACCTGTTGTCATAGTGGTTCCTTATCGATTGAGGAACGCGCATTATTTCACGCGCCAGATGCGCTAAACAATGGCGAGCATAAACAGATGCCAACCGCGAAAAAATATGCCAGGCTTGCTGTTTTTACGTTGTGCACCTTTTGAAACTCATGCTGCCTGTTTACCACAGCTTCGATTATACCCCAGACGCCTTAACACGTCTGTTTTCCCGTGTCGCTCATTTACCCTGGTCGATGCTGCTCAGTTCAGGTTTTGCCGACCATGCTGATAACCGCTTTGATATTATGGTGGCCGACCCGTGCCAGACCTTGCAATCAGAAGGCATCACCACAGTAATCCGTAAAGGTGACAGGGTCACGGAATCACACGCCGATCCATTAGCATTAGTACAACAAGCGCTCGATGAGTGCGGATTAAGCGCCGATATCAATACGGATCTGCCGTTTCAGGGCGGAGCTCTCGGCTTGTTTGGCTATGATCTTGGTCGCCGTTTCGAACGCCTGCCGCACCTTGCTGAGCCTCAATTGCAAACGCCGGATATGGCGGTCGGCATTTATGACTGGGCATTAATCGCCGATCACCACCAAAAAACACTCACTTTGGTGGCGCATTGCGACGCGACACAACGCCTCGCATGGCTTGAAACATTGCCTGAGGTTGATGCACGTCCGGCATTTCAACTCACCAGCGCCTGGCAATCCAACATGACACTCGCCGACTATGAAGCCAAATTCGCGCGTATTCAGGCGTGGCTCCATGCCGGAGATTGTTACCAGGTCAACCTCGCTCAGCGTTTTCAGGCTACTTATCAGGGCGATGAATGGCAGGCTTTCACGCTGCTCAATCAACAAAACCGTGCGCCTTTCAGCGCTTTTCTACGCCTGCCGCACAGCGTGATCCTTAGTCTCTCGCCCGAGCGCTTTCTGTCGCTCGAACAGGGTGTGATCGAAACACGTCCCATTAAAGGGACGTTGCCGCGGTTAGCAGAACAAGAGGCCGATCGTCGTCAGGCGCAAAAGCTGGCGCATTCGGAAAAAGATCGCGCGGAAAACCTGATGATTGTCGACTTACTGCGTAACGATATTGGGCGAGTCGCTCAACCTGGCAGTGTTGAGGTGCCCGAATTATTTGTCGTCGAACCTTTTCCGGCGGTTCATCATTTGGTCAGCACCGTTCGCGCGCGTTTAAAACCCGGTTTGCACGCCACCGATTTGTTACGCGCCTGTTTTCCCGGCGGTTCAATTACCGGCGCGCCAAAAGTGCGGGCGATGGAGATCATCGAAACGCTCGAACCACAAAGACGCAATGCCTGGTGTGGCAGCATTGGGTATCTAAGCGTTTGCGGGCGCATGGATACTAATATCACCATCCGAACCCTGATTGCCGAACAGGGGCACCTTTACTGCGCCGCTGGCGGCGGTATTGTCGCCGATAGTCAGGCGGCGGCGGAATATCAGGAAACGCTGGATAAGGTCAACCGCATTTTGCCCTGCCTGGCGGCGGAGGCTTTACATGGCGACAACTAATTTGACCCTTGAGGGGTTTTTAACCCGCTTTTTATTACAAGCGCCGCCTACGCAAATGCAACCACTGCCGACACGGCGCGCAGCAGTACTGGTGCCGGTGGTCGAACGCGCGCAACCGGGGCTGTTACTGACCCGCCGCACCACACACCTACGCAAACATGCCGGACAGGTTGCCTTCCCCGGCGGGATGATGGATCCCGATGATGTTTCTCTAACCGCCACCGCCCTACGTGAAGCGATGGAGGAAGTGGCGATCCCACCCGACAGCGTGCGTGTCATCGGCACCTTGCCGCCGGTTACCAGCAGCACTGGTTTTCAGGTTACCCCGGTGGTGGGTATTATTCCGCCTGATATCGCGCGGCGCGCCAGCGAAGACGAAGTCGACGCCATTTTTGAAATGCCTCTACAGGAGGCATTGCGCCTTGCCCGCTACCATCCGCTTGATATTCACCGCCACGGTTTGCCGCACCGCGTGTGGCTTTCGTGGTACCAGCACTACTTTGTCTGGGGAATGACTGCCGGTATTATTCGCCAACTCAGCCTACAAATTGCCGAAGATGTGGCTTAACAGCTAATCACCCGGCAGATATTGCACAAAAACCAATCTAACCCTTATTTTTCACTACAATTACTCAGACAAGCGATCCGAATCACTGCATGGCGCACGCTTAACGGTTATATTATGCGTTATCATCCGGGTAATAGAGGTTAATAACCAAAATCCGGTTCGGTACATAAGGTTATCTTTTGCGATGGCTTAGTTTATTTCATGCGAAAAGATGATTTTTTAGGCGTCATGATGATTACTATTACGCAGAGAAATTTCCTCTCTGCGGCAGTAAAAAAGAAAGGAGCGTGTAGCGTGATTAGCGTTTTCGACATGTTTAAACCCGGTATTGGCCCTTCCAGTTCCCATACGGTGGGTCCGATGAAAGCCGGCAAACAGTTTGTCGATGATTTAGTGCGGAATGAACAACTGGCTTCCGTTACACGTATCGCCGTGGAAGTTTATGGCTCTTTGTCGCTCACCGGCAGAGGTCACCATACTGATATCGCCATTATTATGGGTCTCTCTGGCGCCGCGCCGGAGGATGTCGATATTGACAGTATCCCGGTATTTATTCGCGATGTTGAACAGCGTCAACGTTTGTTGCTGGCCAACGGGCAGCACGAGGTGGATTTCCCACGCGAAGGCGGTATGGCGTTCAGCCAGGAAAACCTCCCGTTACATGAAAACGGGATGCGTATTCACGCCTTTGATGGCGAGCACCTTATCTACAGCAAAACCTATTACTCTATCGGCGGCGGTTTCATCGTCGATGAAGAGCATTTCGGGCAATCTCTGCTTAATGAAGTGACGGTGCCCTATCCTTTTCATTCCGCTCAAGCCATGCTGGCGCACTGCCACCAGACCGGTTTATCACTGTCCGGGCTGGTAATGAAAAATGAACTGGCGCTTCACTCGCGCCAGGAGATTGAGAGTTACTTCGCCAATGTCTGGCAAGTCATGCGTGATTGTATTGATCGTGGCCTGAATACCGAAGGCGTGTTGCCTGGGCCGCTACGCGTGCCGCGTCGCGCTTCAGCGCTGCGCCGGATGCTGGTGTCGTCGGATAAACTCTCCAGCGATCCGATGAATGTTATTGATTGGGTGAATATGTTTGCGCTGGCGGTGAATGAAGAGAACGCGGCCGGTGGTCGTGTCGTCACTGCGCCGACCAATGGCGCTTGCGGTATCGTTCCGGCAGTGTTGGCGTATTACGATCATTTTATTGAGTCAGTAAGCCCGGATATTTTTATCCGTTATTTCCTCGCCGCCGGGGCTATTGGAGTGCTGTACAAGATGAATGCCTCTATTTCCGGCGCCGAAGTCGGCTGCCAAGGCGAAGTAGGCGTCGCTTGTTCGATGGCGGCGGCCGGGCTAGCGGAACTGCTCGGCGCCAGTCCGGAACAGGTGTGCGTCGCAGCGGAAATTGGCATGGAGCATAACTTGGGTCTGACCTGCGATCCGGTGGCCGGCCAGGTGCAGGTTCCCTGTATCGAACGTAATGCGATTGCTTCGGTAAAAGCAATTAACTCCGCCCGTATGGCATTACGTCGCACCAGTGAAGCACGCGTTTCGTTGGATAAAGTTATCGAAACGATGTATGAGACCGGTAAAGACATGAACGCGAAATACCGTGAAACATCGCGCGGCGGGCTGGCAATTAAGGTGCAGTGCGATTAGTTGGCGGTAATGCTTCATTAAAGAGGCAAAAATAGTTTCTTTTCCCGCTATCGCCTGGCGGGAGAAACCGCTAGAGTTAATTTGCGCGGCCAGTTGGCCGCGTTGTTGTTTGTCAGTAGAACCGCTTTTTTCTCCAGCACAACTAAACTTAGCACCTCTTTTGCCGATAACGAAACGTCGGGTTTTTATTTTGCGCTTTTAAGGGTGGTTACTGATGCAGGTGTCCCAGCAAATTGTTGGACAGTTTCGTCGAAAACGATTGCTCATCGCTTCGATTGTTGCCGCGTTAGTGCTCATTCTTACGTTAACCTTCCGCTTCGTTGAAGAGAAAGGCCGCATAGAACAGCAATCACGCAATTTTGCCAATAATGCGATTCAACGTTTTGATCGCATGTTCTCTCCGTTGGATGTTTCTGCCAGCAACACACTTGGCCTGGTCGGGGTGCGTTGTTCGACTGTCCGTTTCCCTTTGGTTGAAAAGCTCGCCACCTTACAAACCGTGCGTGCGGTGTTATTGGTCGATAACGATCGCATTTACTGTTCCAGCATTTATGGCGAGCGCAATATTCCCTTCAGCACAACTTATCCGGAGTTAGCGGTCAATAATCAGCGCATGTTGCTGAGCGTCGACAATTACCTCCTGAAAGGCTCGCCAGTACTGCTGTTCTGGACGCCAAGAAGTATGGATAACCGCGCCGGGATTTTGCAGGTCATCAATATTGAGATGATGAGTAACTATCTGCTGGAGCCGACGCTGCCTTGGGTTGAACGCGCAGTGTTTAACGTTGGCGGGCAAAGCCTTGAATACGGTAATCCGATGATCGAAGCGGTGCATCCGTCAGAAGATGAAGTGGGCTATCAGCAAAGCTCGCTACGTTACCCGTTTAGTATCACGTTGTTCGGCCCCGCGCCCTCGCGTCTGGCCTTAATGACATTGCCTTCCCAGTTACCGCTGGCGTTGTTATTAAGCCTGCTGATGGGCTATATCATCTGGCTGGCGACCGCTAACCGCATGAGCCTCTCGTGGCAAATTAGCTATGGTCTCTCGGCGCAAGAGTTTATGGTGTACTGCCAGCCATTAATTAGCGCACGTACCGGCAGTTGTGAAGGGATTGAGTTACTACTACGCTGGCATAACCCCCGCCAGGGATGGATCCCGCCTGATGTGTTTATTCCGATGGCTGAACGTCAAAACTTGATCGCGCCATTAACCCGTTTTGTGATTAGTGAAACCGTTCGTCATTTACCGACGTTACCCGCTTGTCCAACCTTTCATATCGCGATTAACGTTGCGGCCAGCCACTTTCGCGATCGTGCAATAATTGATGACTTGCAACGTCTCTGGTGGCCGGCAAATCCGAAGCCGCAACTGGTGGTTGAGTTGACCGAACGCGATGCGCTACCGGTGGTGGATCAGCGCGTAGTCTCTCATCTACATAAAATCGGCGTTAAGCTGGCAATTGATGATTTCGGAACCGGACACAGCTCGCTCTCCTATCTGAAAACACTCAGCCCTGATGTGCTAAAAATCGATAAAATTTTTACCGCTGCGATTGGTACTGACGCAATTAATGCTACGGTGACCGATATGGTGATTTCACTGGCGCAGCGTCTAAATATCAGTCTGGTGGCTGAAGGCGTGGAAACCGCAGAACAGGCGCTCTATTTACGCGAACGCGGCGTTGATACGTTACAAGGCTATTTTTATGCCCGCCCAATGCCATTGGGCGAGTTCCCCGGTTGGCTGACCCGCCATCAGCCAACCATGGATGCCTAAAAAAACGGCGCCAACGCGCCGTTTTTTCTGCAGATTGCTTTCTTATTGGTCGAGGTCGTCCTGCTCTTGCGCCGGACGGTCTTTGGTGACGCGCACCAAATCCACCCGATACGCCGTGGCGTCAACAATCTGGAAATGGAGCGGCGGCAAATCAATGATTTCGCCCGGCAATGGTAACTGGCCTTTCTGAGCAATCAACAACCCGGCCAGCGAGGCATAATCCTCCTCTGGATTAACCAGTTGCTGGCTATCCAACAACAACTGTAGCGAATGCAGATCGGTACCGCCTTTTACTAACCAGCCATCGCCATCGGCGATAATGTCCGGGGTTTCATCCTCATCCGGGAACTCACCGGCAATGGCTTCCAACACATCCAGCGGTGTAATCAACCCTTGCACTACGCCAAACTCGTTGGTTACCACCACAAAACTCCCCTTCGCACGCCGTAACACGCCTAACAGATTTATCGGGTCAAGCGTATCCGGTACGATAATGGGCGGCGATGAGGCGGCAACGGTCGCCACATCCAACCCCGTCTCCAGCGCCACCAACAACTCTTTCGCGCGCACTACGCCAATAATTTCATCCAGTTCGCCACGACAAACCGGGAACAGGCTGTGGGGAGTATCAAGCAATTGGATGCGAATCTCATCCTGCGGACGAAGCGCATCGACCCAGGATACCTCCCCGCGTGGCGTCATAATGCTACGTACCGAGCGTGAAGCCAGCGTCAGGACACCATTGATCATATAACGCTCCTCATCCTTAAACGCTTCTTGCGGTAGCGCCTGCGCGCGCTCCTCTCCTTCGTTCAGGCTGGCCTGTTGGGTACCGCGCCGCCCGCCCATCAACCGTAAAATCGCTTCGGCGGTACGCTCACGCATCGGACGGTGGGCCTGGTGACGAATAAAGTTACGTCGCGCAATTTGGTTAAACAACTCAATCAGGATTGAGAAACCGATCGCCGCGTAGAGGTAGCCTTTCGGAATATGGAAACCGAAACCTTCCGCCACCAGGCTGAGGCCGATCATCAGCAGGAAGCTCAGGCAAAGCACGACGACAGTTGGATGTGCATTCACGAAGCGAGTCAATGGTTTTGACGCCAACAGCATCATTCCCATCGCGATCACCACCGCCGTCATCATTACCGGCAGGTTGTTCACCATCCCGACCGCGGTAATAACCGCATCGAGCGAAAACACCGCATCCAGAACCACGATTTGCACCACTACCGCCCAAAAGCTGGCGTAACTTTTGTTCGCGCCCTCTTCATGCTGACGGTTTTCCAGCCGCTCATGCAGTTCCATGGTTGCCTTAAACAGCAAGAACACACCGCCCAGCAGCAAAATAAGATCGCGCCCGGAGAAGCTGAAACTTGCCACACTGAACAATGGACGAGTCAGGGTAACCATCCACGAGATCAGCGAAAGGAGCGCCAAACGCATCAGCAATGCTAAAGAGAGGCCGATCAGGCGTGCTTTATCACGCTGCTTCGGCGGCAGCTTATCGGCCAGAATGGCAATAAAAACCAAGTTATCGATGCCGAGCACAATCTCCAGCACCACCAACGTCAGCAGGCCGACCCAAATTGAGGGGTCTAAAAGGAATTCCATGACAAGCTCCGGGCATTAAAACGTGACGACGCGATGTAGGATGTAGCGAACATACAACGAGGGATGAGACGGACGGCGGTCAGTACAACGCCTGGCGACGCTTGAGAACAAGCCGGATGAGCCGGCGGCAGAATAACGCTTCTTCGGTGACAGTCCATAGGGAGGGCTGAGGCCCATTACTCCTGTAACAATAATAGAGCCCTTACTGTATCAGCCGCGCAATCGACGTCAATATATTTACTTACATTTAACCTTGCTTTGCCACATAACTGCTTTATAAGTGTCCAGATGAGTTAATCAATGACTTAGGCCTCTAAATAGCTGAGCGTCGTCACATAATTTATTTTTTCACAGTCTAAAATAATTCGCGACGTAATGGCTTTCCATACCCATGCGGTATGAAAACTTATGTGACATCTGCCGCGCTAAATTTGAACCGGTTCATTGGCCGGATTCAGTGTCTCAGATGACATGGTTGGCGAAACAGTGCGACTAACTGGCTCGCTCAATATTGTAAACGGAGGTAGCAAGTGACTATTGCTATTGTAATCGGCACGCACGGTTGGGCCGCGGAACAACTGCTGAAGACCGCTGAAATGCTATTAGGCGAGCAGCAAAATGTCGGCTGGATCGACTTTGTTCCCGGCGAAAACGCTGAGACTTTAATAGAAAAATATACTGCGCGTCTTGCTGATTTGGACACCAGCAAAGGGGTACTTTTCCTCGTCGACACATGGGGAGGCAGCCCATTTAATGCCGCTAGCCGTATCGTGGTTGACAAGGAAAATTATGAAGTGGTCGCCGGCGTGAATATCCCCATGTTGGTTGAAACCTTCATGGCGCGTGACGACGATCCGGCATTCGCCGATCTGGTCGCCGTCGCGGTGGAAACCGGTCGTGAAGGTGTGAAGGCACTGAAAGCTAAAGAGCCTGAACCAGCGCCGGTTGCCGCACGCCCCGCCGCTGCCGCGGCACCGCAGAAACCATTAGGGCCGGACGATCACATGAAGATTGGCCTGGCACGTATTGATGACCGTTTAATCCACGGCCAGGTTGCCACCCGCTGGACCAAAGAAACCAATGTCACACGTATTATCGTGGTCAGTGATGAAGTGGCCGCCGATAACGTGCGTAAAACGCTGCTGACTCAGGTGGCACCACCCGGCGTTACCGCCCATGTGGTTGACGTCGATAAAATGGTGCGCGTCTACAACAACCCGAAATATGGTCAAGATCGGGTGATGTTGTTATTCACCAATCCGACTGATGTGGAACGTATTGTTGAACAAGGCGTACAGATCAAATCCGTCAACATTGGCGGCATGGCCTTCCGGCAAGGGAAAACGCAGGTTAACAATGCGGTTTCCGTCGACGCAAAAGATATTGAGGCCTTCAATAAATTAAACCAGCGCGGTATTGAGCTGGAGGTACGTAAAGTTTCAACCGATCCCAGACTGAAAATGATGGATCTCATTGCCAAAGTTGGCCAACAGTAACTGCAAATAAAAACGTCACGCTTGCCTGAGAACCTATCAGGCTTAACTCAGCTTATGAATGTCAGAGGAGAAGTACAATGGAGATTACCACTCTTCAAATTGTGCTGATATTTATCGTTGCCTGTATTGCAGGTATGGAATCGGTACTCGATGAGTTTCAATTTCACCGCCCGCTGGTCGCTTGTACCCTGATCGGTTTAGTTCTGGGTGACATGAAGACCGGTATCATTATCGGTGGTACGTTGGAAATGATCGCACTCGGCTGGATGAACATCGGTGCGGCGGTTGCCCCTGATGCCGCCCTGGCGTCGATTATCTCCACCATCTTGGTTATTGCCGGTGGGCAAAGCGTGGGCGCGGGTATTGCGCTGGCTATCCCCCTGGCGGCGGCCGGTCAGGTTCTGACCATTATCGTTCGTACCATTACCGTTGCCTTCCAGCATGCTGCCGATAAAGCCGCGTCGAATGGTAACCTTACCGCCATCTCCTGGATTCACGTTACCGCGTTGATTCTGCAGGCGATGCGTATTGCTATCCCTGCCGCTATTGTTGCGGTATCGGTTGGCACCAGCGTAGTCCATAACCTGCTGAGCTCTATCCCGGAAGTTGTCACCAATGGTCTGAATATCGCCGGCGGCATGATCGTCGTGGTGGGTTACGCGATGGTAATTAACATGATGCGCGCAGGCTATCTGATGCCGTTCTTCTACCTGGGTTTTGTTACCGCTGCCTTTACCAACTTCAACCTGGTTGCGCTGGGCGTGATTGGGGTGGTGATGGCCGCGCTGTATATCCAGTTGAGTCCAAAATATAACCGCGTTGCGGGCGGTGCCGCCACGGCCGGTCCGTCTCATAACGATCTGGATAACGAATTAGATTAATAAGGGGTGGGAAAATGGTTGATACAACTACAACGGCAGCAAAAAAGCTCACCTCCGGTGATATTCGCGGTGTGTTTCTGCGCTCCAACCTGTTTCAGGGCTCCTGGAACTTCGAACGTATGCAGGCGTTAGGCTTCTGCTTCTCCATGGTACCGGCAATTCGTCGCCTCTATCCGGAGAATAATGATGAGCGTAAGCAGGCAATTAAACGCCATCTTGAGTTTTTTAACACTCACCCTTACCCGGCTGCGCCGATTCTCGGCGTTACGCTGGCAATGGAAGAACAGCGTGCCAATGGCGCTGCCATTGATGACGCGGCAATCAACGGTATTAAAGTGGGTCTGATGGGTCCGCTGGCAGGCGTGGGCGACCCGATCTTCTGGGGCACCATGCGTCCGGTATTCGCCGCGCTTGGCGCCGGTATCGCGATGACCGGCAGCTTACTTGGTCCGTTACTGTTCTTTGTGCTGTTTAACGTGGTTCGCCTGTTATTCCGTTACTACGGTGTCGCTTATGGCTACCGTAAAGGTGTCGATATCGTTAACGATATGGGCGGCGGCTTCTTGCAGAAACTCACGGAGGGCTCCTCAATTTTGGGGCTATTTGTGATGGGGGCGCTGGTCAACAAGTGGACACATGTCAACATACCCTTAGTGGTCTCGCGGATTACCGACCAAACCGGTAAAACGAACGTCACGACGGTGCAAACCATTCTCGATCAGTTGATGCCGGGGCTGGTCCCACTGTTGTTAACCTTTGGCTGTATGTGGCTGCTGCGTAGAAAGGTCAACGCGCTGTGGATCATCATCGGCTTCTTCATCATCGGTATCGTAGGATACTGGATTGGTCTGTTAGGCCTGTAAGCGCTATCGCCGGGAGCATTCCTCCCGGCTTTTCTTTTCCTTTCATGCCGCAGGTTTTACGGCACCAGAACCTCTCTACTGTTAATCAGACCGCTTTACCGGAGTCAGTATGTCCCTCACCGATTACGTCATTATCGCGTTTATTGCCCTCTTCCTGCTGTATGCCATATTTGATGAATTCATCATGGGGAAGCTACGCGGTGAAACTCATCTGAAAATCTTACTTCAGCGCCGTAATAAGCTGGATAGTCTGATTTTTATCGGCTTGATCGCCATTCTGATCTATAACAATGCCATCCATCAGGGGCCGCAAATTACCTCTGTTTTATTAATGGCATTAGCGCTAATTGCCGCCTGGACTTTCTGGATCCGCCGCCCTAAGTTGCTGCTTAAAAAAGCGGGTTTTTTCTATGCCAATGCCTGGATAGCCTGGTCCCGCATCGGCGCCATGAACTTATCCGAAGACGGTGTTTTGGTTATTCAACTCGAACATCGTCGTTTATTGATTCATGTAAAACAATTAGATGATCTTGAGAGCATCTATAATTTTATGGTTAATAATCAATAGATTAAAATATAGCAAAAGGAATATTCCCTTTGCTATATTTATCAAAAAACCACACACTTTATCATTACATTTCTTAAAGGCAAACAAACCCGCAACAACATTGTTATTATTTAGACACCTTTCTTCTTTCAGGCTTTAAATAACAAGCCACGTCAAATTCATTATAAAAAAACGTGATTTCGATTTTAACATTATTTCTGGCTGTGTTAATGTAGCGCCGTCGTAGGGAATAGCTGCTTTTTCGATCAGTCGAAAAGACATCTGCCGCCATACTTCATGGCTCTCCCGGTTGAGGTCTCAATATCCATGAATCTTTCCGCCACGCTGATCCTTGCCTTCGGCATGTCGATGGACGCTTTTACCGCCTCGATCGGTAAAGGCGCGACTCTCCATCGTCCGCGTTTTCGCGAGGCGCTACGTACTGGTTTGATCTTTGGCATTATTGAAACGCTGACCCCGTTGATTGGCTGGGCGCTGGGTCAATTAGCCAGCCATTATGTGGTGCGCTGGGATCACTGGATCGCCTTTGTGATGCTGTGTTTCCTTGGCGGACGGATGGTTTGGGAAGGTTTTCGCCAGCGCGAAGTTGAACCGTTTCCGCTGCAACGTCATGGCTTTTGGCTGCTGGTGATGACCGCTATTGCGACCAGTATTGATGCGTTAGCGGTCGGCGTGAGTCTGGCTTTTTTGCAAGCCAATATCGTTCAGACCGCATTAATGATTGGCTGCGCGACTTTTATTATGTCCACGCTGGGTATGATGATTGGACGTTTTATTGGTCCTCTGCTGGGAAAACGCGCCGAAATTATCGGCGGTGTCGTATTGATTGGGATTGGCTGCTACATTCTGTTTAGCCATTTGGCGTAAAATCTGACTGGCGCTTAATCCCGTTGCCACAACGTGAGGGTAAAATCCGTCTCACAGAAAAATGCCGTCTCCTGCGCTAACCGTTGCCAAACCCCTTCATCCGCTCGCCAGGCAAATGGCGTCATCTGTAACAGCGCGGTCGCCGCTTCACCATTTAGGTGCAACGAATATCCCAGCGCTTCTTGTGTGACGCGTGTGAAACCCGCCAGTTGCTCGTCAGCCGTGTCATGTAACTTAATCTGTTGGTAAATTAACGCCTTAAACTGCATTAAGTGGCGTGGCCCCGGCGTTACCGTCAGTACATAGCCCCCCTTCTTTACCACTCGCGCCAGTTCCGCAGCTTTACAGGGCGCATAAATGCGCAATACCCCGTCCAGCGATTTATCCGCAAAAGGGAGCCGATGGCTGGATGCGACGCAAAACCGAATCTGCGGGTAACGCTTAGCAGCAAAACGGATAGCGACTTTCGCCACATCCAAACCATAGACCTGCAGATGGCCGCAATGTGCTAACGCATCAGCCACCGCATTGGTGTAATATCCCTCACCACAGCCAATATCCAGCACCGCGTCCGCGGTATCCGGCAACCGCTGTGCCCATATCTCCGCCACACGTTGTTGCAAAGGGCGATAATAACCGGCATCAAGAAAATCGCGCCGCGCCTGGATCATTTCCGCACTGTCGCCCGGTTGACGGGAACGTTTATGCTGTACCGGAAGCAGATTGACGTACCCCTCTTTCGCGCAATCAAACTGGTGATGTGCGCTGCAGATCCAGCTTTGATGTTCAAGCGTTAATGGCTGCTGACAGAGCGGGCAAAGCCAGGTCATGTATTCTCTCCGGGGCGGATAAATTAAGGCGCGCAGTTTACACGCTTCGGCTTGCTATCGTAACCCGCAGTTGTAAAAAGAAAAGCCCTGGCATCTGCGCCAGGGCTTTTACTTTATAGATTCAGTCGTTGGTTACTTATTCGTAACGCGCACGCTGCAATCGAAATCAGATCGCCGTAACGTTGACAGCAGCCGGACCTTTCTGGCCGTCCTGAATTTCGAACTCAACGTTCTGGCCTTCTGCCAGAGTTTTGAAACCATTGCTCTGGATAGCAGAGAAGTGTACGAACACATCTTTGCTGCCGTCAGCAGGAGTAATGAAACCAAAACCTTTAGACTCGTTGAACCACTTAACCTGACCTTTAATCTTTGCCATTTCGCAAATTCCTTAGAGTGTTTATTTGCCCGAAGGCTGACTTACAGAGAAACCAGAGACATTACTGAATGAGGCACTAATTAAGGTTCGGCAAGGAAGCGGTATTCAACGTCAACGTCTTTACTCTGAACTTCTTTACTGAAGATGCCATACATAAACAGAACTGTACCTCGTTTTGCCCAGAAAGCGTTATCACATATCCCATAATTAATGGCAAGCCATTTTTAAACAGTGATCGACATGCCGCACAATAAATAATTGCAATAACGCACACTTTGCACATATATGCATTGTTTCTGATATCGGTAACGTAGTCGACACAGTGCCTACCTAACAGACAGTAACGCCTTAACTTGAAGATTACTCTAGCCTAAAGCACCGCTTTCGTCTAATCCGATGAGCTGTTAACTGACTAACATAGCGACATTTTATTGCATAAATATGGCATAACATTATCAAATTTCTTCGATAAAAATCACCGCCCATTCGGTTAAATTTTACATTTCATCGTCGCGCTAAACTGTACAACAAAAATACTCAAGTACAATTTAATAATTAATTTGCACCAAAATCAGGAAACTATCCGGCCTGATGCCCCAATAAAAAGCACGCCTCCATTTTTCACACTAATAAGCTTTTGTTCAGCGCGGTTGTAAAAACTAATAGCCCGGCTTTACGGGCTATCGATTAACCATTCGGTGTTTAGGATTAATCCTGGCTAATATTATTTACCGACATTTTCTCGCCTATACGCCATGCGCGAAAACGGCTGCCATCAAGCCCGGCAACCTCCATTGACTGTGCTAAGGTTTGCGGAGGTTCATCTAATGATTCATCAGCCAGTTCAAAAACGCCCCAATGAATCGGTATCGAATGCGGGCAACCAATATCGCGGTGCAATGAAACCGCTTGTTCGGGATCCATATGCTGCCCGCGCATGAACCACGTTGGTGCATACGCGCCTACCGGCAACGCGGCTAAGTTAAACGGGCCAAGGCGCTGCGAAATCTCAAGTAAATTTTCACTATAGCCACTGTCACCGGTAAACCAGAAGCGTAGATTCTTAGTCTGCACCACCCAGCCACACCATAGCGAACGGTTGCGATCTTTCAGCGTGCGCATACTCCAGTGCCGAGCGGGAACGGCGTGAACGGTAAAACCGACATGCTGCGTACTCTCCCACCAGTCAAGCGCTGTGACCCGCCGTGCGCCCTGCTTAACAAACCACGCCTTTAATCCCAATGGCACAATAAAATGTACCTCAGGAAAGCGCCGTATGATTCGCTGAACGGTGGGCTTATCCAAATGATCGTAGTGGTTATGGGAAATCAGGACAGTGTCTAAGGAAGGGAGCTGATTAATGTTTAGCGACGCAGGCGTTTTACGCGCCGGGCCGTAAAAACGCAGCGGTGACGCTCGCTTTGACAAGGCGGGGTCAATCAAACAGTAGCGATTATTGTTACGCAGCAACAAGCAAGCGTGCCCTAACCACCAAACGGCGTCATCCTCGCCGCTCAGATCGGCAGGTTGCCACCATTGGCGGATAAACGCCTCATATCCCTCAGCGGGTGGAAAAGGTAGCCCCTGCGCTTTGCGTTCCTTACGCCAGCGCTGGAGGTCGCCGGGTTGGCGTAAATCCGCTTCGGGATTACAAAAACCTTCCGGCGTGTGATGCGCTTTTGATGGATCATACCAGGGATTCTTCCAAACCATTATCACCCCTCCAGGGCCTTATTCTGCGATTAGCGCTCTGGAATTAAGCGCGTAAAGTCTCTGTTGGCATCCTCAGTGGTTTCAGCCGTTTTATCCGTACCGGCGACATGCGCCGTTAGCTGGCGCAACATGGCATTTTGTTTCTTCTGTTCTTCCAACAATGCTTCCAGTAAGCGAATCTGTTCACTGGCGCGTACGCTGGCGCGGTTGATAAAAAACCAGGCGATAAGCCCAACAATTACCAGCGCCACGCTTATTATCATTGGCGCAAGCCCCGCCGCGCCATTTGTCATCTCATTCATAACTGCCTCAACGTTTGCCTCTTATCGCATCGGCACCTGGCCAATGTCACGCAGACGATTCTACCCGCTAAACCGTGAATTGGTAGCGAGCGCAGATAAAATCAGCCCCCGCCGCAGTAGCGATAGCACGCTTTCGGTCTCCTCCGATCGACGGCAAGCCTGACAACGGGCAAGCTGCTATGATTATGACGCGCAGCGAAGCGCGAAAGTGGCTTTTTCTTAAGGAGATAATATGAAGGTTGTGGTGCGAATTGTGATTGTGCTGGCGATTATTTGGCTGGCGATGTTATTAACCGGCTATGGTGTACTCACCGGTAGCAGCAAAAACGTTGCGGGGATGGGGTTACAATGCCAATACCTCACCGCCAGAGGAATGGTCAGCGCGCAATATCTGCATACTGATAGCGGCATTATTGGTGTTACAGACTGCCCGGTGTTGAAAAAAAGCACTGAAGTTGTCGATAACCATTAAAACTTACGCGGGTGAGCCTAAACTCGCCCGCGTTTTCCATCCTTTCTACTCAGAACGGATAATCATGAAAACCCATTTGTGCCGAGAGCTGTTTCGCCGCCCGATGTAACATCGCAACATAATCATTTTTACGCGCTTCGGAAAAGCGAATAGTCGGAAAGGAAATACTTAAGCCGGCAATCACCACGCCGAAACGGTCAAACACCGGCACCGCAATACAACGCAGCCCCTCTTCCTGTTCCTCATTATCCTCACCAAACCCCTGCGTTTTCACCCGCTCCAGCACCGGCAACAACTCTTCCGTACTGCCGACGGTGCGCGAGGTACTACGAGTGAAGGTCACTTCGTGTAAGATTTCTTTGATTTCGGCCTGGCTGCGCCACGCCAGCAACACTTTACCAATCGCCGTGCTATGCAACGGATTGCGCCGCCCAATGCGTGAATACATACGCAGGTTATACAGCGAGTCGATTTTGTGGATATAGACAATGCTGTCCTCTTCCAGTGCGCCAAGGTGGATCGTTTCTCGCGTCAGGCGTGACAGTTCGCGCATTTGCACATCCGCACTGCGGATCAGATCGACATTTTGTAATGCTCTGGCGCCCAACTCAAACAGCTTAAGGGTCAGAGCATATTTTTCTGACTCCCCTTCTTGTGACACATAGCCAAGCGTTTTCATGGTTTGTAGAAAGCGATAAACCGTGCTTTTTGACATCATCACGCGTTGCGATAGCTCGGTGATGCCGTTTTCCCGTTCTTCGCCCAACGCCTGTAAAATGCCAAACACTTTTAGCACCGAAGACACCGAATCCGGCTGTTTATCGATCTCTGCATTCGCCATGGTCTCAACCTTTTTGAAATCGTTTTATAAAAAATGGAACACTATTTCTAGTATACGATTGCCGACCAGAACTCCGCAATGATTAGCGATGAAAAGCCACGACACACACTGTGATAATTTTTTATCCATCAGAAAGATGCAATACGTGACGAAAATCATTAGCATGATGATATTCCCCCACTTTACCTTTCTGTTTATGCCGCAAACTGCTCACCCGGACGGAATTCCTGTCCCCCAGCGCTACGGCGCTATTGTTGCTATCGCGCTTGGTATTACCGTTGCAGTACTGGATGGCGCTATCGCCAACGTTGCACTGCCGACTATCGCGCGTGAATTACACGCCAGCCCGGCGGAGTCTATCTGGATTGTTAACGCCTATCAGTTGGCAATTATTGTCTCGCTGCTGTCACTCTCTTTTCTTGGCGACATCGTCGGCTATCGCCGCGTCTATCAATGGGGGCTGCTCCTTTTCTGCTTTACCTCCTTGTTCTGCGCCCTCTCGGACTCGCTCGGTATGTTGGCCTTCGCGCGCGTGTTGCAAGGTTTTGGCGGCGCCTCGCTGATGAGCGTTAACTCCGCCCTGATCCGAATTATTTATCCGCAGCGCTATCTTGGGCGCGGGATGGGGATCAACTCGCTAATCGTTGCCGTCTCCACCGCCGCCGGGCCAACGGTCGCGGCCGCGGTCTTATCGGTCGCATCATGGAAGTGGTTGTTCTTTATTAATGTGCCGGTCTGCCTCGCCGCGTTGGCATTGGCGCTGCGTTTTTTACCTGACAATGCGCAAAAAGCTCGCGGACAAAAGTTTGATACGCTGAGCGCCATCATGAACGCCCTCACCTTTGGGCTATTAATCTCCGCGCTAAGCGGCTTTGCTCAGGGACAAAGCGGCAAGATTATCCTTGCGGAACTGGTCGCTTTGCTGGTCATCGGTACGCTGTTTATTCGTCGTCAGCTGAAAATGCCGATACCGCTGCTACCCATCGATCTACTGCGCATTCCAATATTTACGCTGTCGCTTTGCACATCGGTCTGTTCTTTCTGCGCCCAAATGTTGGCGATGGTTTCATTACCGTTCTTTTTACAAAACGTAGCGGGACGTGATGAGGTCGCCACCGGCCTGTTACTTACCCCGTGGCCGTTAGCAACAATGGTGATGGCCCCGATTGCCGGTCAGTTGATTGAACGCGTACATGCAGGGCTACTGGGCGGTATTGGGCTGGCAATGTTCGCCGCTGGCTTGTTTGCGCTGGCATGGCTGCCTGCCGCGCCGGGCGATATGGATATTATCTGGCGCATGATCCTGTGCGGCGCCGGTTTCGGGCTATTCCAGTCACCAAACAACCACACTATCGTTACCTCTGCGCCACGCCATCGCAGCGGCGGCGCCAGCGGCATGCTGGGTACTGCCCGGCTGCTTGGGCAGACCAGCGGCGCAGCGTTGGTGGCCTTAATGTTTAACTTGTTCAATGAGCACGGCACGCATGCTTCCCTGCTACTGGCAGGCGTATTTTCCAGCGCCGCCGCCATCGTCAGCACCTCACGCATGACGCAGCCGAAGCACACCGCCGAGTAAGGACGGTCAAGGCCAATAAAAAAGGCGACATCCCTGTCGCCTTTGCTTTTCCTGCGGAATAATTATTTCAGATACTGGCCGCTACGCAGCGCTTCAATACGCTTATCCAATGGCGGGTGAGACATAAACAATTCGCTCAGCGATTTGGATTTACCGTTGATGCAAAGCGCCATCATGCTACTGGCTTCCTGCGGCTCGTAGCTGGTTTTTAGACGCTGTAGCGCGGCAATCATCTTCTCGCGCCCCACCAACTTGGCGGAACCGGCATCGGCATAAAACTCACGATGACGTGAGAACCACATGGTAATGATGCTGGCCAAAATACCAAACACCAATTCCAGCACCGTCGCCACCGCAAAATAGACCAGCGGATTACCATTGCTGCTCTCGCCATCATCACGATCACCGGACAGGAAGCCGGAAGCAAGCTGCGCGATAATGCGAGAAACAAAAATCACAAAGGTGTTCACCACGCCCTGAATCAGCGTCATGGTCACCATATCGCCATTCGCGATATGGCTAATTTCATGCGCCAGTACCGCTTCGGCCTCATCGCGATTCATATTTTGCAGTAACCCGGTCGACACCGCGACCAGCGACGCGTTGCGTCGGGCGCCGGTGGCAAACGCATTAATATCCGGCGCGTGGTACACCGCCACCTGCGGCATCGCGATACCCGCCTGCTGAGCCTGATGCCCCACGGTCTGCATCAACCAGCGTTCGGTTTCATTGCGCGGCTGCTCAATCACTTCGCCGCCAACCGAACGCAACGCCATCCACTTTGACATCAGCAGTGAAACAAACGCACCGCCAAAGCCAAACAGACCTGCCATAATCATCAGGCCCTGCACGCTGCTTGACTGGATTCCTGTCAGACTGAGTATCAGCCCAAAAACCAACATTACGCCCAAGTTGGTTAGCAGGAAAAGAGCAATACGCATCATAAACTTTAATCTTCCTCGGTTAACAAAGCGCTTATGCGCGGATCTACATCCTAGGGTCATTGGCGAGCTTTTCAAGCGACCTTAACGTTTAAGTGTCTAAAAAGACATAACTTTACATTTTGTCGTATCTGTCACGCGGTGCAGAATTGCAGGAGGAAAAACCGTGAATCAGGGCAGTTAAACAGCCCGGCGGGGAAAAAAACAGGCACCGCTTACGCAGTGCCTGGTGGGGTTATTTGCTGGCGGCAGGTTTCTCTGCCGGCTGGGCTTTCTCTTGCTGGGCCAAATCGTTAGCAATTTGTACCGTTTCATCCAGATACGGATCGGGTTCCTTGTAATCCTTCGGCAAATCATCCAGCGACGCGAGCGGTTTTTTACCTTCCGCTTTATAACGCGCATTAATGCGCTCCAGACGCAGTGCATCCTCCTCGTGATTCTCTTTCTCGCGCTGGGCAAGATTGAGCGACACGATATTGCGTTTATCCTTCATTGCATCAAAACGCTGAATGTCTTTAATGATGTACTGGAACTCAGGATCGTTGGCGATACGCGCCTGGTGATCCTTGGTCAACTGCGGCACTAACGGTTTCACATCACCGGTTTTAACATAGCTCGCGGCATTGATGCTATCCCACGGCAAGGCGTTATCCTCAAACTTCTCGCCGGTTTCCACCGCTTCAACCCCGGTCGGCATCAGAATTTCAGGCGTTACGCCTTTACGCTGCGTACTGCCGCCGTTGATACGGTAGAACTTCTGGATAGTGTATTGCACCGATCCCAACGCAGGCCAGTCAGGACGCAGCATTTGATCGTAAATACGGTTTAGCGAGCGGTACTGCTGCACGGTACCTTTACCAAAGGTCGGTTCGCCAACAATCAACGCACGTCCATAATCTTGCATTGCCGCAGCGAAAATTTCTGACGCCGAAGCGCTAAAGCGATCTACCAGCACCACTAACGGGCCTTTGTAGTAGACAATGCCGTCATTATCGCTATCTTCACGCACGCGACCATTATTATCACGTACCTGAACCACCGGCCCGCTCGGGATAAACAGACCAGAGAGCGATACTGCCTCGGTCAACGCCCCGCCGCCGTTGGTGCGCAAGTCAATCACGATGCTGTCGACATTTTGCTTCTGCAGTTTCTGCAACTGTACTTTTACATCGTCGGTAAGACCGACATAGAAGCCTGGGATATCCAGCACACCGACTTTTTGTTTACCGACATTATGCACCGACATTTTTACCGCCCGATCTTCGAGACGGATTTTTTCACGCGTCAGCGTCACAACACGGGTTTTGGTACCTTTACCGGCTGGTAAAATTTCCAGGCGAACCTTGCTGCCTTTCGGCCCTTTAATTTTCGCCACCACATCATCAAGCCGCCAACCGATCACATCCTCCATCGGTTTGCCCGGCTGACCTACGCCAACAATCCGATCGCCAACGTTGATGGTTTTACTTTTCGCCGCAGGCCCGCCGGCGACCATTGAATTAATGACGGTATAATCATCATCCATTTGCAACACCGCACCGATCCCTTCCAGCGAAAGGCTCATTTCGGTATTAAACTGCTCGGTATTACGCGGCGACAAATAGTTGGTATGCGGGTCGATTTCATGGGCGAAGGCATTCATCGCCAACTGGAAAACGTCTTCACTGTTGCTTTGCGCTAAGCGGCGGATAGCAAAGTTATAACGTTTGGACAGAATATCGCGAATTTCGCTCTCTGACTTACCGGTCAATTTCAGACTCAGTTCGTCATATTTTACTTTGGCATCCCACAGCGCGTTTAATTCAGCCGTACTCTTCGGCCACGGCGCTTTACTCCGATCAATATCAATAGTGTCGTTACCATTGAAATTCATCGGCTTACTCAACACCGACAGCGCATATTGATAACGCTCAAAACGGCGTTTCTGCGCTAAATTGTACAGATCATAGAAAACCGGCAATTGGCCGCTGCGCAGCTCATCGCCCAGCGTGGTTTTCTTATCGGCGTATTGTGCTACATCCGACGCTAACAGCACGTTATGGCTGTAATCCAGCATATTCAGGTAACGATCGAAGATTTTAGCTGAAAAATCTTTATCCAGATCGAACTGACGATAATGGGAGCGAGTGAAGCGAGAAGTGACGCGTTCGCTTACCGTAGCGTGCTGAGGTTCCTGATGTAACTGGGGAATTTGGTCTGCGCGGGTAATATTTTCCGCAGCGAATGCATGGCCTGCTAACAGCAGGCCCGCAATCATCGTCATTCTAAAAATATTGTTCATGCCCTGGTTGGCCTCCGTTTCAGAACTGCAAGTGTTCTGCGCGCACAATCATTGCCAGGCCGGAAGCGAGCTGTACCCGGACACCATCTTTTGAGATTTCCAGAATAGTGGCATCCATCGCACTTTTGCCTGCTTTCACTTTAATGCTCTGGCCCACTTGCAAAGCTGCGGTATCGGTCACCGGTATAGCACGCGGTTGACGCGATTCAGAAGCGCTGCCGTCTTGAGCCGGTCGTGAGGCTTTCGGCCGAACTTTACGCGGCGCTTCGCCTTCGGCGACAGGTTTACGTGGTGTGGGTTTACGCGGACGACGCGGCGCACTCTTCTCATCACCCTCACCGGCTTCGCGCTTTTTCGCCTGCTGCTGCTGGCGCTGTGCCTGAACACGTGCTTTAGCTTCTTCAAGCTGCTTACGCGCGTGTTCGACGTGCTGCTCATCCAGTTCGCCGCAGGCATTACCATCCAGATCAACACGAGTCGCGCCCGCTTTGATGCCGTACAGGTAACGCCAGCTTGACGTATACAGACGTAATGCCGAGCGCAGTTGAGTTTTACTCAAACTCATTTCACCCTGAACGCGATCGACGAGATCCTGAAAGATACCGATTTTGAGCGGACGTGCTTCACCCTCGGCGCTAAAGCAGTGAGGAAAACGCTCGGCCAAAAAGGCGATGACTTCTTTACTGCTATTCAACTTAGGTTGATTTTCCATGAAATTTCCTGATTACAACGGAATTGCCAACAAGCCACAGGCATGAACAGGCGACATTATAATGAGCCCATCGGCAATTGCTACGTGATCCAGCGCTTTAGCGACGGTTGATGTGAAGAAATTTTTGCACATCACTCCCCGCCAGCACCTCACAAAGCCCGTCAGTAAGGGTTTTCAGGCCAATTTCGTCCTCGTTATCGAAACGCTTATACGTTGTACTATCAATATCGAGAACGCCGATAATTTCACCATTAACCTTCAGCGGCAGCACAATTTCTGCATTACTGGCAGCATCACAGGCGATATGGCCGGGGAACGCGTGCACATCATCAACCCGTTGAACCTTATCTTCGGCGAAGGCGGTGCCACATACGCCTTTTCCAACCGGAATACGAACACAGGCGATTTTCCCCTGAAACGGGCCAAGCACCAGGGTATTCGCTTCAGTAAGCAGATAGAACCCCACCCAGTTAACGCCTTCCAAACGTTCAAACAGTAACGCACTACAGTTCCCCATTACTGCCAGAAAACTGGTCTCACCAGAAATCAACGCCTGCAAATCGCGATTCAAATCGTGATAAAATTCTTGTTTGTTCATTTAATAACCATTGTCAAACTGTACGCGGCGTTTTTTACCGCCCGTTAAAATAAGCATTAAATATCCGCAACCACAAGGTGAATCATTCGGTTAGTTAATATAACCTTAGACTTATCTTGATCGGATAGCAGAGCCAATGTGTTACCTGCGGTTGGCAACGCATCGTTTAACCTGTCCCGGAACCGGAGCGTTCTCCAGGACTTCCCGGCGTAAAGTAACCAGGCCAATACTGCATCTTATGAAAATACATGCTATCCGCCATGCTCTGCCTCAGGAACGTTATCAGCGTTGTCCGCAATGCGATACCCTTTTTTCCTTACCGAATGTGAAATCTCATCAATCCGCCTGGTGCCCACGCTGTAACGCTAAAATTCTCAATGGGCGCGACTGGTCCATGACACGTTTAGCCGCGATGGCCGTCACCATGTTGCTACTATTGCCATTTGCGTTAAGCGAACCGCTGGTTGATATCCGCTTACTCGGCACCCGCATCAGCGCCACCTTATTAGAGGGCGTATTGCAAATGGCACAGCAAGGTAACGCGCTCACCGCTGCTATGGTCGCGTTCTGTACCATCGGCGCGCCGGTTACGCTGATTGTGGCGATTATTTATCTGTTTTTTGGCGAGCGATTAGGCATGAATCTGCGGCCGGTGTTACTGATGCTGGACCGCCTTAAAGAGTGGGTAATGCTCGACATCTATTTGGTGGGCGTGGCGGTTGCTTCGATTAAGGTCAAGGATTATGCCGACATTAATGTCGGCTACGGATTGGTGGCGTTTATCGCGCTGACTTTGCTGAGTTTACTGACCTTAATACATCTGAATATCGAGCAACTGTGGCAACGCTTTTATCCACAGCCAGAGCATTATGTCGACCATCAAAAACTGCAGGTGTGTCTCAACTGCCACCACAGTGGGTTGCCTGACGATCGCGGGCGCTGCCCGCGTTGCCACACCCCACTCACCTTTCGACGCCGCCACAGCCTGCAAAAAACCTGGGCGGCATTAATTGCCTCGGTAGTACTGCTTATTCCGGCGAATCTGTTGCCTATTTCAATTATTTATTTGAATGGCTCACGACAGGAAGACACCATTTTCTCCGGCATTCTCTCGCTGGCATCCGGTAATATCCCGGTGGCAGCGGTGGTGTTTATCGCCAGTATTCTGGTGCCCTTTACTAAGGTGCTGGTACTGATCACTCTGCTATTTAGTATTCATTTTAATTGTGAGCAGGGTCTGAAAACGCGTATCCGCTTGCTGCGCGTGGTGACATGGGTTGGCCGTTGGTCAATGCTGGATCTCTTCGTGATTTCGTTAACTATGTCGCTAGTCAATCGCGACCAATTATTGGCTTTTACCATGGGGCCGGCCGCCTTCTATTTTGGCGCGGCGGTCATTCTTACTATCCTCTCCGTTGAGTGGCTGGATAGCCGTCTAATTTGGGATGCACATGCAACAGGAAACGCCGACTACACCGACTAGGGCGCGGGTTACCAATAAGCGCAAAATTTCGCCCTTCTGGCTGTTGCCGCTGATTGCGCTGCTGATTGCAGGCTGGCTGCTGTGGACCAATTATCAAGAGCGCGGAACAACCGTGACGATTGATTTTGTCTCGGCGGACGGTATTGTTCCCGGAAGAACGCCAGTGCGTTACCAGGGTGTTGAAGTCGGCACCGTGGAAGGCATTAGCATGACCGATGATCTGCGCACCATTAAAATTAAAGCCAGTATAAAAAGCGATATGCGCGATGCGCTGCGTGAAGATACTCAGTTTTGGCTGGTGACACCAAAAGCCTCACTGGCCGGTGTTTCGGGTCTTGATGCACTGGTAGGCGGTAACTATATCGGCATGATGCCCGGTAAAGGCCAACCGCGCGATCACTTCGTCGCGTTAGATACGCAACCTAAATACCGTGTTAATACCGGCGAAATGCTCATTCATCTGCATGCGCCGGATTTGGGGGCGCTAAATAGCGGCTCGCTGGTCTACTACCGCAAGATCCCGGTGGGACGCGTTTACGACTACAGCATTAACTCCGGCAATCAGGGCGTAACGATTGATGTCTTAATCGAGCGGCGTTTCACCAATCTGGTGAAAAAAGACTCACGGTTTTGGAACGTTTCCGGCGTGAAAGCGGATGTCGGTTTTAGCGGGGCGAAAGTTCAGTTAGAAAGCCTGGCGGCGTTGGTCAATGGCGCGATTGCGTTTGACTCGCCAAACCAGTCGCAACAAGCCGCTTCCGAGGCCAGTTACCCTCTCTATCCGGATCTCGCCCATAGCCAACGAGGTGTGATTATCCATCTCGATTTGCCGAACGGACAAAACCTCAAAGAGGGCAGAACGCCATTAATGTATCAAGGGCTGGAGGTTGGCACGCTAACTAAAATGACCCTCCAGAGCGGCGGCAAAGTCAGCGGCGAATTGACTATCGATCCGTCCGTAGTCGGTTTGATGCGTACCGGTACGCGCATTGAGATGCGTAGCCCGAAAATTAGCCTGACGAACAGTAACCTCAGTTCATTACTGACCGGAGACACGCTGGAGCTCATCCCCGGTGAAGGCGAGCCGCAAGAGAATTTTGTGGTGCGGCAAAGTAATGAAGCGCTGCTACAGCACCCCAATGTGCTGACCGTAATGCTAAGCGCGCCGGAGACCTTTGGGATCGATGCCGGCCAACCGATTGTGATGCGCGGGATGCAGATCGGGCAAATTGTGCGCCGCACGTTGGGTGAAAAAGAAGTTCGTTTCGAAGCAGCAATTGCGCCGGAATATCGGCAGTTAGTGCATGCGGATAGCAAGTTTATTATTAATAGCCGTCTCGACGTTAAATTTGGTTTGGAAGGCATGCAGGTGCTGGGCGCCAGCGCGCGTGAATGGGTGGATGGCGGCGTGCGTTTGCAACCCGGATCGACCGGCGCGCCGCTGCAGCACTACCCATTGTATGCCGATGCGGAAAAAGCAGAAGAAGGGATTACCACCGATCGTGCGCCCACCACGCTTACCCTTACCGCACGCAGTCTGCCAGATATTCAGGCCGGTTCCGTGGTGTTGTATCGTAAATTCCAGGTGGGTGAAATTGTTGATGTTACGCCGCGCGCGAATGAGTTTGACGTCTCAGTGCACATCAAACCTGAATATCGCAAGCTGTTAACGCCGAATAGCGTGTTCTGGGCCGAGGGCGGCGCAAAAGTGCAACTTAATGGCAACGGGCTAACGGTGCAGGCATCGCCACTTAACCGTGCGCTGAAAGGCGCGATCAGTTTTGACAACCTGGCCGGTGCCGTGCCCGGCGAAAAACGTGTGTTGTATGATTCCGAAACCACTGCGCGCGCGGTGGGCAGCCAAATTACGCTGCACACTTTTGACGCCAGCAAACTGGCCGCCGGGATGCCGGTACGCTATTTAGGGATTAACGTTGGTCAGGTTGAGTCGCTAGCGCTCAGCCCGGACAATAATCAGGTGATTGCCAAAGCGGTACTCTACCCGGAATATGTGCAAAGCTTCGCCCGTCAGGGCAGCCGTTTCTCGGTCGTTTCCCCGGAAATTTCCGCTACCGGCGTTAATCATCTGGAAACGTTGCTCCAGCCCTATATCAATGTCGATCCCGGTAAGGGCCGCACAATGCGTGATTTTGAGTTACAAGAAACCACCATTACCGACTCTCGCTATCTAAATGGGCTGAATATCGTGGTGGATACGCCGGAAGCCGGTTCGCTTTCAATTGGCACGCCCGTGCTGTTCCGCGGCGTGGAAGTCGGCACCGTTACCGGCACCTCGCTGGGACGGATGGCAGACCGCGTGCATGTCCAATTGCGTATTAGTAAAAAATATCAGTATCTGGTGCGCAATAATTCGGTGTTCTGGCTGGCCTCTGGCTATAACCTCGATTTTGGGCTGATCGGCGGCGTGGTGAAAACCGGCACCTTCCAGCAATTTATTCGCGGCGGCATTCAGTTTGCCACGCCGCCAACCGTCCCGTTGGCGCCGCAGGCTGCGGTGGATAAACACTTCCTATTACTGGATGAAGAGCCGAAAGAGTGGCGGAAATGGGGCACCGCGATCCCTCGCCCTTAATCGTTACCTTCCACGGGTGGCCTTCTGCCGCCCGTGTTTTTTCTGCTACAGACAGGCTGTGATAAACTCTCTGTTTAATTAATAGTTATGGAATCTGGTAGTGGCTCACTCTTCCCCCGTTTATTTTCCGCAAGCCTTTCTTGACCTGATGCGCGCAATGTTGCCCGATGAAAATAGCTTTGATCGCTTTATCGCCATTAGCCAACAACCGTTACGCCGCAGCCTGCGCGTCAATACGCTAAAAATCAGCGTGGCGGATTTTTTGCAGTTAGTCGCGCCGTACAACTGGAAACTAACGCCGATTCCGTGGTGCGAGGAAGGGTTTTGGATTTCACGCGAAGAGAGCGATGAAAGCTTACCGCTCGGCAGCGTGGCGGAACATCTCAGTGGGTTGTTTTATATTCAGGAAGCCAGCTCTATGCTGCCGGTACGTGCGCTGTTTGATGCACAACCCTCGCCTCAGCGGGTTATGGATGTCGCCGCAGCGCCAGGCTCAAAAACGACGCAAATGGCGGCGAAAATGGATAACCAGGGCGCAATTCTCGCCAATGAGTATTCCGCCAGCCGCGTCAAAGTGCTGCACGCCAACCTCAGCCGTTGCGGAGTGAGCAATACGGCGCTAACCCATTTTGATGGCCGAGTGTTTGGCGCGGCCTTACCGGAAACATTCGATGCGATTCTGTTGGATGCGCCCTGTTCCGGTGAAGGTGTCATTCGTAAAGATCCGGAGGCATTACGCAACTGGTCGCTGGAAAGTAATGACGAGATAGCCGCCACGCAACGCGATTTACTTGAGAGCGCCTTCCACGCCCTCAAGCCGGGCGGCACGCTGATTTACTCCACCTGCACTCTAAACACGCAAGAAAATCAGCAGGTCGTCAACGGGTTATTAGCCCGCTACCCCGATGCGGTGGCACTGCATCCGCTGCACGATCTTTTTCCCGGCGCGGAGCACGCGGTGACAGCCGAAGGTTTTTTACACGTTTTCCCACAGTTGTTTGATAGTGAAGGTTTCTTTGTTGCGCGTCTGCGTAAACTCGCCAGCATCCCGCCTTTGCCGCAACCGAATTATAAAGTTGGCAAACTGCCGTTCACCCCACTTAGTGCAAAGTTGACACAAGAGGTTACACAAGCGGCGGCGCGTGTCGGGCTTGCCTGGGACCAGGCCTTAACGCTGTGGCAACGGGATAAAGAACTGTGGTTATTTCCCTCCGCTATAACACCGCTGCTCGGTAAAGTGCGCTTTTCACGCATTGGCGTGAAGCTGGCAGAAACCTTTCCGAAAGGTTTTCGCTGGCAGCACGAAGCGGTTATCGCGCTGGCGCGTCCCGATGTACATAACAGTTTTGCGTTAACCGAGTCAGAAGCCGAGGAGTGGTATCGCGGGCGAGATATCTACCCACAAAGCGAGATACCACGCGATGAAGTGATTGTTACCTGGCAAGATCAGCCGCTTGGGTTGGCGAAAAAAGTGAATACGCGTCTCAAAAACAGTTACCCACGCGAGTTAGTGCGTGATGGTAAATTATTCCGCGCCGGATAGCTTGCCAGCAGCCTGCTACTGGATCTGCTCCAGCGTCAGGCTGTTGCCAAACACCGCGCCGGTATCAATATAGTGCTGATTAAAGGCGTGCAGCACTTTTTGTAACGGAGTATGTCCAAAATAGAAAGCATCGGCACCGCTAATCGATTCACCTTCCCCGCTCTGTAGCCGGTCGATACGCTCCCGGCTCCACACCACCTGCTGTACATCAATCTCCTGCCCCCAGGCGTAATGCGCGGCAGGATAATCAGCATGGGCGACCACCACCGTTCTATCTTCCAAGTGGATATGCAATATGAGCGGCATTTGGTGACAACGTAACAGAGCATGCTTCGCGGTAACCAGCTCGACACCGCGTAAACGGTAAAACCACTCGCCACCGTTGAGTTCCCACAGCATGCGATCCCCGGAGTTTAACGCATTGAGCGCCATCTCCTCATGGTTACCGCGAACGCAACGGAACCAAGGTTCATCGATTAGAGCCAGGCAGGCCAGACTTTCCGGACCACGATCGATTAAATCTCCCACCGCCACAATCAAATCCTGTTGCGGATCAAAATGACGTGCAACCAGTTGCTCATCTAACAGATAGCGGCAGCCGTGCAGGTCACCGACAATATAGATATGCCGCCAATTTTCGCCATTAAGATATTGATACACCATCATACAATCCTGTACAGCAAGGCTATTAATATTGATGTGCTGTTTAAACACCGAGGGGTAAAGTATAGCAGTTGAGGTTTCGGACGACGGGAGGAGAGAATGAGCAGCCGCAAACAATTTATTTTTACGTTAGTGCTTCTGTTCTCAGGCAGCTTGTTACTGTTGGAGATTTTGGCCCGGGTAGTGCATCTGGTTATTGTCGGGTGAGTAAAGGCGGGTTAGCCTCCACTCTTCCGCAATAAATGTCAGGCTTATCGCCACGCAGCGCGCTATTTACTCCCTCTTTCACTTAGCTGCCGATGCGGCCATGAAAAAAGTAAATTAAACCGCCGGTGGGTTAAAAACACCGCGGCAATTGTCGGTATCAAAATACCAGCGCTTACACCCAGCGAGAGATGTAGCCACCAGTCGCTACTGTGCAAGATTTTACTGAGGAAAATACGCATTCCGCTACCGGCCAAGATATGCATCAGATAGATCATCATGCTAAGTTCTCCGAGGCGCTGTAATAGCGTAATATTTAGGGTGGCTAAATAGGCCGATAGACAAATTATAAACATAATCGACATTGTCGCCAGTATCACATTTTCAATACCAGCAACCATATATGTCTTTCCATGAACGCTGTGAAATAAATATTGCAAGCCAATAAACAAGATTGAAATACCGCAAAGCATTGCGCCATTTATAAACCTGTTGAGGTAGTTATCTATCCGTTGAAACCCAATACCCAGCATGAAGAAAAAAGTATATTTTGCCACATAGCCAACCTGCAATAAATCGGTTAACCGGTCATTATAGAGGTTTAATGCCAGGGTTATAACCAGTAACATAGGTAGGTATTTATTGAAGATTGCTTTTTGGTAACATAAAGCGACAACAAAAAAGACCATAAATAAAGCATAAAGAAACCAAAACTGAGCGCGTGGTTGCGATAATAATGATAAGACCTCGCCGATTTCTGTTTTACTATTGGTGTAATGTGAAAGCAGAACCTCAATACCCCCTTGTAATAAAGACCAGATAACATATGGATAGATCAGCGTACTGACTTTATTGAGCAGGAACCCCGGTTTACCGCGTCGCTCGATCGACTGAATAAAAAATAACCCGGAAAGAAAAAAGAATAATGGCATGTGGAAAGTATAAATAACGCTGTCCATTAGCTGATATATCCGGTCGGAAAGATAGATTCCTGAACTGTACAACCCCCGATTTACATGCCCTAAAACGACAAGGATAATCCCTATCCCTTTTGCATAGTCAACCCATGACCTTCGCATATTTCACTTGTAGTTATTTTAAACACGTTAAAAAAACATAGTCCTCCAGACGATTATGCATCTCAATAAAATGGATTATTTTTTCAGAAAAAACTTACCTCAGAGAAAAAGGTTGCCATGCTATTAAAAAAAAGGTGTACGCTTAAGTTGTGGATATACCTGATATTTATACAGTCTGTATAAATTACCACCACGCTAAAATTATTAACACACGTTATGATATAAGTCTTGTCTCTGTAAGGAATGACACGCTGAAATATCCATACTATAAGGGAATTTGTATGCCAGCATTACTGTTACCTTGCACTCTCTATCAAACGCAGCACAGATTTAACGATTACTCAACCGATGACATGCAGTATGGCGATCTGACAGAAAAGCAACTCCGGACAGATTGTGACCTTGACGACGTATCAGATGTGGTTAACCCCTGGACCGGCGAAGAGGTGTCGCTGTTTAGTGCCTTCAATAAATCCAGACCTAAGACCAAACAGGAGATGGCTCGCCTGCTTTTCAACGAGTTTCTGCGGCTGTCGATGCCTGCATACTATTTCGGGCAGCGACAATTATTTATTGACCTCGTAAAACATTTCTATAACGGACGAGGAAATCCTTTTTCTAGCCCTTTCCTTGATAGTGCCTACAAAGAGAAAATAATAGGTGATACTTCGGAACAGAATAGTTCATTACTAGCAATTAAAGCTACTCTTTATGATGGAATTGACTGGGAATTAGGCACATTTTCTCAATCTCAGGACAATAACTTCCTCAAAAATATTAGTGGGACAGCTTTGCCAAAGTTTCGGCGCTGGATAGATTACGTTAACGGGCTAGGAATGTCAGTGCATGATGTTTATGCCACATGAATAGAGCTAACAAGCCTTGAAATAAGCAAGGATAAATTCACTGCCACCATAAAATATACCGGGCAAGATCATTTTGAACTTGATAAAGAAGACATTATGAATAGAAAGTTTCACTATATAAGAGCTTTCCGGATATGGTTTGTACTTCAACACTGGCAATCTTTTGGATTTAAGCCTTTTTTTACTAATATGAGTGCAACCATAACGATTACAGGAGTACGTAGAAAATGAAGCACTATAAGATCCTGATTATTTTTATTGTATTGGCATCGATTATTTCCTATGTGACCTTGAGGCTTTCATTACCTACAAAAATATGAGGTTTCTAAAAATGGCTATTCCAGCTTACCTATGGCTTAAAGATGATGGCGGTGCAGACATTAAAGGATCTGTCGATGTCCAAGACCGTGACGGCAGTATTGAGATCACCGGATTTTCTCATAACCTGAGCATACCAACTGACGGAATGACGGGAAAAATTACAGGAACCCGTAAGCACTCAGCCGTGCTAATTCAAAAGGAATTTGATAGCTCCTCCCCTTACCTCTACAAGGCTGTTGCCACTGGTCAGACGCTTAAATCCGCAGAGTTCAAGTGGTATCACATCAATGACGCAGGTCAGGAAGCAGAATATTTCAACATGCTGCTTGAAGGTGTGAAAATTGTAGGCGTGTCCCCCGTGATGCACGATACCAAGGACGCAACCAAAGAGAAGCATAACCACCTTGAATGCGTGGAACTTCGTTATGAAAAAATCACATGGAAGCACTGCGACGGAAACATTATGTTTACCGATAGCTGGAACGAAAGAGCACAGGCATGAGATACCCAACATTAGCTGCATCGCCTCATCCGCCGTATGATGTGTCTTCGTTCGCTCCCCCGGGGATTAACATAGTCAATAATATGATGATGGCGCGGTTTCATAAAGGGCCGTCAGCTCTAACTTTTGCGTGGTTTTATCAACAGGTAAGGTTGCATGGCCCCTGGGATTATAAAACTCGGCTTGGTCGCCAGTATGAAAACTTTCATTATGGTGCGGTCGGTGGTACAGCGGCAGGTATAACTGAGCCGGTATTGTTACGGGTGGCAGGTTGGGCGCAATCCAGATCTGGAAATGGACTGGCAGAGGATGGTAACTGGTACGGCCTGCCACCTTACGGAGATGACCCCAAAGATCAATTTTGGATAAAATGTGGGATCGATTATGCAAAAAGAACAGGGTTTTAAAAAACGCTATATTCTGGTGCCTGTTTTTTTTAGTTTACTGGTATTTGGGTGGGTGTTTTACTTTCTTAAATTCCCTGTAGAGCAAGAAATTTATAAGAAGGTAAGGATTAATGAATCGACCGTTTTGTATATCACACAAGCCAGCGCCGGGGCTATGACTTCATTTTCGTATCATTACTATTTTTATGATGCAAAAAAAAGCGACGCTGATTTTATAGCTCACGTTGACGACAGAACACCATTTATGATTACGAATGACAATACGGCCGCTATAGCAGTCAAAGAAGGTCAAGTTTATTTGCGTGTTCGTGGGGAAGTATACTCATTTAGAAATACCAACCGTCTCGCAACGATACACCTTGATGCCTCTCCTTGGTAAATTCCAACCAAAGTTAAGCATAACCGGGGCCAGGCCGCTGTCTGGGATCGGATTTCAGTATACAGATTAAAAAAAGACCGAATACGATTCCTATTGTCGTATCAAGATAATATATTTATATTTTTTTCAATGAGTTATATGTAATTTTTGATATAAATGCACCTATCAACACTTATCAAATCTATTCTTTAATTTCAGATGGTTATCATTAAATTCGGGAGTTTTCGGGAAAATTTCGGAGCAATTAATGCCTTCTACCCTGTTCATTATGTGCCTGGTCGTTGGGGGCATACTCATGCTCGCCCACCCGGTATTTCTCATCCCTTTTATAGTCATTGCCGCCCTGTTAGCTGCAAATGTTGACATGCGAATGGACAGCAACACCAGCATAATAATAGGCATTACAGGGAGTATTTTGTTGTTGTCCTTCATCGTCGCACTGCTTTAAAAATCAGCCCCCATTTCTGGAGGCCTGCATCGTTATCTGACATCAAAATACGGATTGATACGCTGAACCGCCTGCTGAACAATTTTATTCCGGCGGGCAAGTAGCTTATTGATCCGGTCCTTCTTCTCATCCGCTGATAAAATTCGGTCACTCTTAACCATTTCGATCATCCCATTCAGCGCCCTTACCTGTTTCTGTGTGGCGTTAAGTCCCTTCCTCTGTGACAACTCTTTCCGGTTTTCTTCCTGAAGCTCCTGAGCATCATCAAATCGCCCTTGCTTACGAAATGCATTTATCGTGCTATAGACCTCATTGGCTTTTTGCATCATCTGATAAAAGTCTTCGGTAAACTGCGTGGATTTGGCCGGGTCACTGCCGCGAAGGAATGACTTGAGCACGGGCAACTCATCGGTTCGTAACGCTGGCGTTTCGCCATAATCACCCATACCGCGTATCAACATATCACTGGCGCCCAGTACATAAGCCCCCAGCGTACCCGTATAGCCGGTTATGATGTGGTCAATTTTCTTTGGCGACCAGCCAAAGGCTTCACCCGCCTTGCGTGCGATCATGCTGGTATGGTCGTTATATCGTGCGCTGGCGAGTAGGTTACCGTCGGACATGTTTTCTATCGGATTGCCGGTAAAGGAATCGTAGTTAACGTAGGCTTCAGCAATTGGTAACGCGACCTGCGGAACAGGGTTGAAAGCGATTTGCTCCATAAAATTATGAATTGCTAACTTAGCAAATTTGGCACCAGAGTCCTTTCCGGCGATGGCGCGCATTAAGCGTTCAGGCATCGTGCCAAACATAAGCCCTATCTCGAACGGCTTAGGAATACGAAAATGCTGATCGCCCAAAAAGAAATGCCAGTAGGTATCCTTGTCCCAGTCTGGCAACTCTTCATATTTCTCATTGTCTAAGTTAGCGGCCATCAGTGCCACGGAAGCCGCAGCAATAATTCCACCACGTTTGAGCACTTCCGCCGGGTCGGCTTTAACTGCCCTGCCAAGCTTACTAAAACCCTGCATGCGCGCATTGAAGAACGGCAATACATCACTCAGAGTCATCATAATTTTACCCGAGCCTTGCATACTAAAGTCCATCAGGTCACGAGACTCAAATGCGGCTTGCGCCTTACTTTTACCCGATTTTATCGCCGCATCGTAGGTTGCGATGCGGTTGGCATTCTCTGCTGCCTCGCTGACGTGCTTATACTTTTCAAACGCCCCATTGAGTTTATTCATGGCATCCCGGCCAGTGGTAACGATGCTAGACTCAAACTCCCTGACTTGACTATCGGTATATCCTTTCCGGCGCAGGATTGAGCGTATATTCCTGGCTGTTCCGGCTGGGTCATATACGTTCGAATACCCTCCACCAAACGTGGCGCCAGCAAACATCATATCCACCAGAGTATCGTCACCCTTAATTGCCTTCTTTAAACCTTCGAATGAGGATTTTACCGGTGTAAAACCGTCTTTATTGATCGCCCATGAATGCAGTGAATCACGCAGGAAGTTACGCAGGATAAAATCGGGCATCGAAGTGGTACCGATCGTTAACACGCGTTTTGCCTGGCGCGCTGCACGTAAAAACACTGAGTTACTTCTCTCCATGTCGATCATGGTCATGGCGCGATATACCTCATCATTGTGAACACGCACCAGCGTTTCTTTTCCGTCGATGAAGACCTTCGCAACACCTTTGCCAATTTGCTGATAATCGATTTTGTTAGGCGATTCGATAACATCAATCATGCCAGTATCAGCTAAGTTAACGACTGTCCGACGCATAGCCTCATTTTTCATTGAGGAATCGATAGCTTTAGAAACGTAATTAAACAGGTTTTCAACCGGGTCTTTTATATTTTGCTCGCCGCCTTTAAGCTGGCGAACTGTGCTTCTCTGGTTCGCAATTCCTCGTGTTGACCACGGGCCGCGTACGCCACCATCCTCCGTTTCGCGGTAATACGGGATGTACCAGGCATCTTCCCACTGCGCCCTGCTCTCTGGATCGATTAATCCCATATCCTGCTGGAGATCCATAATCGATTTGATAAAGGCGTCGTACTTCGCTTTCTGATCGGCAAAGAGTTTTTCCCGGCCACTATCGAGCGACTTCATGAAGTCGATTTCCTGTGCGGTAAACAGGTTTTCGCGCCCTTCCTTCATCAGCCGTTCAGAGCGGTGACCGGCAATCCATTTAAAAAAGTCCTCACGGTGGTTGCCGAGACCGTCAAGCACGCCCATTAACGAATCCGCTTTGGTAGTTCCTGCCTTACGCTCAATCACGCCTTCTTTAGCGTTGTATTGAGGCAGGCCGTGCTCCAGCGTTGCTGCGGTGACCGAACCGGAACCTGCTGCCATGCGTGCCGCGACGTATGCCGAACTCTCCGCTTGTGACTTACCGGCTTCGTCTTCGGCATACTTGATTGGAGCCAGTCCGTCAAACGTGCGCGTATTAAGCTGGCGCATTGAATCTGACAACCAGGCTTTCTTCGCAGCCTTATCCTTGCCGTTGAACGTATCGTAAAAGGTTTTTGCCTTGTCGAACCAACCGGTTTCGCGACGAAACCCCATTTTACGGTTGATCACATCATCCATAGCAGGCGCTGCGGCTCGGGAGTAAAACGTTTTGTTCTTGCGAATATCCGCAGAAGTGAGTATATTTTGGCTTGAACCGACATCTGGTGAACCACGCTGGGGCAATTGCAGCCCTTGGGTCGTACCAGATGAAGGCTCAGAACCCTGATAAGAACGCTCCTCCTTGGGCAATTGAAGCCCCTGTGAATGAGGGTTATCAGGGTTTTCTTTTTTGTTTCTACGGTAACGCAGTAGCCCTTCATCAATCCAGTTCTGGTACTGCTTCGCCTCGCGCCCATACACGCTGGCGATTCGGTTAATAACCATACGTCCTGACTCAATATTCATATGGACGGCGGCCATCACCTGACGGCCAGTGGTATCCTTGGCGCTGAGTAACACAGAAGCAGCGTTGTCTTTGGTTTTTGATTCAAAGACGGCTTCTGGATCATGAAACAACTCTGGAAGACGTTCAATTACGTCCATCGGTACATCATGCTTCGCGCCGTTGCTGGCTTTACGCACTGTGTCGCGAGTAATAACCATATCCAGATTCGGCGCGCCCATCGCCCGCAGCACCGGCGGCGTTCGTCCAATCTTGATGCTTATTTCACCTGACTTGAGCGACCGCATGGCTTTATCCAGATCGGTACGGTACTGTTCAGCCTCATGTGGCAGAGGTTTCAGCGGATCAACATCGTCATTGCCCTTTGAATAAAGCGCGTCAGCCCGCGAAAAGGTATCTTCAAACTCTCGCGTACCCGGTTGCTCGTCTGCATGCATTGCCGTGCGTTTAAACCGCCCTGCGATGGTACGAAGGATGTTACGCACTTCGACTGGCGTAATGTTCTGACTAATCAGGCCCGCTTTCCTTAACGCATTTACCAGTACACCTGCGATACGGTCATACACTGCACCGAATTTCGACATACTGGTATTCTCTGCCATGTGAGCCAGAAACTCGTTAGCCTGGGTTTCGAGCGACTCATTTTTGTATGACCGGTCAACCTGGCCCCATACTTCCTGAATTGCTTTATTAGGGCTTTGCCGCGTCTGATGAAGCACACGAATGATACGGTCGTACTCAACATCGCCGATTACTGATGCAAGCCCGTGGTGTGCGAGGATTTCGTGACGCAGCTTCGCGTTCAGATCCTTAAGTGTGGGGATATTATCTGCAACGACGATAACGCGACTAAGTTCAGGTTGGTAAATGGCATGCACCACGCCATATTCCTTCGGTATACCATTCGGCATCATGGCCGCTGCCTCATCCTGAGACTGAACGACTTTCACTTTTATCTTAGCTGCGCCGTTCATTTTTTTAACAAATCCGTCGGCGGCGACCTGTGCAACGTGGCGCGTTAAACCCCGCGCTGGTTTATCAACACCCGGTTCCCAACCTTCGCGGGTAATGATATTTCCATCGCCAATATCCTCACCACCGTATCGGGAATAAAAGGTTGTGCCCCGATCCGTTTTCCGGGTTTTCAACGTTGCGAAAAGATGATCGAATGCCTGACGGATTCCGCCGCTCAGTTCCTTATCGGTAGGGTATGCGTAAGTATCGGAGGCGTTAGCCTCATCGCCTTTCCAGATGTTAACCAGGTAGTCGTTATCAATGCCTTTAGCCTGAGTTTTATCAAGCATGTACCGTTCAAAGGCACGGGCTGCCAGCTCGACGTTGGTTGACCAGTAGGCTTTACTGCGTACCGAATCAAGATTTCGCGCCCTGCCAACCATACCGCTGTTATCAATCGCGTCCATAACCCCGCGAAATGCGTTATATACTTCCTGTCGTACAGGATGCTCCGCATCAACAAAACGTCCGTTCCGGATAACCTTCGCGCGCCGACGTGATGACGACATAAAGTTGTCACCACTCTTAACCTCTCCATCGCGGCCAACATCACTCTGGCCGAAGAAATTATCAAGCGCGTGGAACCATTCATGCGCCAGCGATCCGGAACCATTACCTTTTGTCAGGTTGATCACGACCTGACCGGGTTCATAGTGCGCTTTTGCAGCATTCAGCCCGCCACGACCGCGCGCGCCAAAGGCCAGCCCAAGATTGCCATTCAGTGAAAGTGCCTGGGTGGGTACGTTGAGTACATCAGCCATATCTGTCAGTGCATCATAGGCTTCGTTTAATTCTTTCTGCCGGCGGGCACCCTCAACGTAGTTCCCGAACTGAACACCACGGAAACCGAATTTTTCGGTGAAACTTTCTGGTGTTGCAGCACTGTCACGAACTGCCGGGCCGGTTCGTTTACGGTTCTCTGCGTTTCGCTGCTCCGTCCGGGAGGTTTCACGCATTGAGGAAAGCTTCTTCTCCAGCTCATCCCGGTTTTCATTGAGATAGGTGCGTGCCTCAGTAGCGTCCTTAAAACCTGATTTTAATGGCACCAGCCCAGTCGCACCCTTATATGCGATAAATCGTTCGCCCGTATGCCGGTCTCTGTATATCTCGAGTTTCGATTGCTTTACTGTGCTCACGCCATCTTTGCTGGTTGACTGGTTAACATATGCGACGGCTTTTTTAATCGCTCCTTCCTTAGTCTCGTCGGAAACGCCACGAACACTTTTACCTTTTAGATCCTCAAGTTCGTAAATCGTCTTGCCACCTGATTTGCTGTAATCGGTGCCGTTATACATTGAATAGTGATGCGTGCGGAGTCGGTAGCGTGAGGCTTCTTCAACCTGCCCGGCGGGTAGTTTCGCCATCAAATCGAGCGTATCAGTGATGTCGCGCAACTTTGGATTCGTTGCATACAAACGGTGCATCTCATCCGGATCAACTTTACCGTCCAGTATTTCATTCGCCATCTCACGTAATTCATGTGCCTGTTCAGCCCATCGTTTCACACGACCCGGCATGGTAGGTTTGGTGCCGATCATTGAGCGAAAAACAGCAACCATCGATAACCCTTTATGACTTATACCTGCCGCGTGAAGGGCTTCGTAGTCCGGGCGGGGGAAAGTTCTACTCAGTGGCTGCGCACCAATATCTTCCACCGTATTATTTGACTGCATTGCCTGCCGGAACTGGCCCCAACGATCTTTAGCGGCACCCTGAAGCTTCTCGCCAAAATCCTCAATTTTAGGCTGTGCAGAAGGCAGACGGACGCCGTAACCGTTACCTACTTTTTCAATCGTGGCACCCGGCATTTTTGCCCATTTGGAAAAGCGCGCTACCCGCTCATTACTGAATGGCTTACCGGGCTGGTACAACTTGAGGTCAGGATCGGCAGGAACTGAAGCGGCTTTGCTTTTATCGGGGAGTCGAACGGCATAACCGCCTTCCACTTTTTCAACGGACGCGCCGGGCATTTTGGCCCACTTCGAATAACGCGCGACTTTCTCAGTGCTAAAAGGTTTTCCCGGACTGAAGAACTGCAATCGCGTCGGAACAGCCCCTTTCGCTACAGCAGCCGTTTCACGATCGATTGGTGTATCTCCAGCCCGAACGCGCTGATCAGAGATGCCGGGGGGCGTGTTCTCATTGCCCATAGCCTGAGTAAATTCGCGCATCTGGCGCTGCGGCGCGGTTTCTCCCCGTGTAAAATCCGGTGAACGTCCGGCCTGTGATTCGTCAGAATTGCCTGGCTGGAAAATGATATTCTTATCTTCGATAGCATCGCCAGGCACTGTCTCACCTTCATAGGTATTGCTGGCGCGACCAACTTCCTGTTTTGGCTCATCTTCACGGGGCAGTAGCCGCTGACCACGGACTTGCTCACCACCACGAAACTGTGGCCCACTTCCGGCCTGCTGCTCATCAATATTCGCGACGGGACCGGGCATTTGATAACCCTCGGCCAGACTTGTATCACCGGGCGCCGGTAATCGGGGGATTCTGGCCTGCCGTCGTGCATCAGCATCCGCCAGGGTAGCTTGTTCGTCTGGTGTTAAGCCCTGATCGCCGTTCTGTATTTGCTGCCTGATGAGTTCTTCAGGTGTGGGCGCAGCATCCTGTCCTAATGCCTGTTGTACCTCGCTGTCATCAGCGAAACCCTGAATGCGGGGGTCATTGCGTAGGTAGGCTGGCGTATCAAGATCGGGCGTAGGTGATGAGGAAGCAACCGGAGTTACATCATCAGATGTGGCTGGAGACTCGCTTTCTTGCTTTGTTCCCTCATCATTCGGTGGTGATTCGATGGCGGGATCACCTTCATTGCTTCTCGCTGAAGTATTATTTTTACGCCCGCGAACACCACCAATAGCACCTGCTGCGGCACCCATTCCCGCCCCTAAAAGCGCGTTGTTTAAACCGGTATCAACCACCCCTTTCATCGGGTCGATGTCCTGACCAGCGGTATCTTTCAGTTGTTGATTTTGCAGGTACTGCTGCGTTGCACCCTGCGCAAACTCGGTTCCTCCTTCAGCAAGTGCCCCCGTTGCTACACCAGAAAGTACACCACTAGCCGCTCCTTTTTTGGTCAAAAGCGATAACAAGGTATGATCGCCTAACGACGCCGCTGCAATATTTACAGCCAGCATGCGCGGATCGGCAGTAACAGAAGATGCAGCCTGCTCAGCGACCATATTACGAGCCATAGTCAGTTTCTGCGTATCGCTCAGATTTGCATACGCATCATCTGTATCGACATCATCAAAGGCTTTCTGAAATGTCGGACTCTGCATCAGTTGATCAAATGGCAGGCTGGTTATTTGATCGCGCATATCAATACCACCCTGACCTTGCGCGGATGCTGTCATTCCCCCAACAAATATCTTTTTCTGGGCTCGATCACCAGCGACTTGTGCCGCTTCTTTCGCTGTCGCTCTGGCAACCTCATCAGGTAATTGCCTGCTTAAGCTCTTATAGGCCATATCCTCTGCAATCTTGGCTACTTTTGACGCGCCGAATTTTGCAATACCTGCAACCGTGAACATTTGAGCCAACGTTGGAGTCGCATTAATTATCCAGGCATCTTTATCAAAAGCACCAGGACCAACTTTGTAACCCCCTTCAGCATCCTTTTCGATAAATGGCAAAGCCGCTGCCTGCTTAGCTCCCTCGGAATATCCCTCTTTAATTGCCTCTGAGCCTTTTTTAGCCAATCGTCCTACGGACCCAAAAGTGTTATCAACCCCAGAAGCAATATCATTTCGAACCCCTTTGATCGTGTTCATCGCATTGTCAGATATACCAAGACGACTTTGGGCCTCATTTTCCTGACTAGTTGCATAGCGATTCGCAACATCATTAAGTCCTTTGGGGAGTTGCGCAATCGATTCTGTTACATCAAATGGTACAGCAGCGACAGTTCTAACTATATCCCCTTTGGTTAAGCTAGGATTAACCTTTGCCTTTGCTTTCTCCAGTGCTGCGTCCAGATCAAAGGGCTCGCGTTCGCCGGGTTGGCTGATATTCAGGGTTTGCCGGTTATCATTATCTGATTGTTGTTCTGGGCGGTATTGCTGCATGTCTTCAGCCATTACATTCTCCGGATTTCAGGCATAAAAAAAGCCCCGCTTTTTAAAGCGAGGCCTGGCATCATTCGCGAATTTAGCTCACATAGTGATCCGTAAGCAACTGTCTATTTTTTAGCTGTGTAAGTCTTCTGACTTAAAAATTATATTCACTTCACGCTCAAGCTTTTCCCGGATTTCTTTATGCTGCATTAGCGCACATATCGCTGATGTTTTATTGTTCCCGAGCGTAAATTCTCCGTACCGGTACCAAACACCTGATCGCAGAACTATCCCTTTTTGCATTGCATGATCGAGCACTTCACCTTCGTGTGAGATACCGTGATCAAACCAGATTTGAAAAGTGGCCTGACGATATGGGGAACCCATCTTATTCTTAACCACTTTGACGCGATGCTCTGTGGCTACTACCGTTTTGTTTTCCGCCAGTTGGTTTGTCTGGCGAACGTCCAGCCTGATACTCGCAAATTGCTTTAAAGCGGCACCGCCAGTGGTAACTTCCGGGTTACCGTAAATTACACCGGGTCGGTTCCGTATCTGATTAATAAAAATCAGAAGGCAATTGTACTGGTGAGCCAGTGGACTAAGCTTGCGCATTGCTTTAGACATCAGGCGCGCTATTTCGCCGTCGTGCGCATCTCCCATGGCGCCCTCATATTCACCGCGTGTAATTAGCGCAGCTACTGAGTCAATAACAATGACGGACGCAGCACGCGAACGGATTATGCTCTCGCATACATCCAGTGCCAGTTCTCCTGTCGCAGGTCGGGATACCAATAACCTGTCGAGGTCGATACCGGAGTTTTCTGCATAGGCAGTATGTAAAGCCCGATCAGAGTCAATAAAAGCGCAAGACTTTCCAAGTTGCTGAGCCTGCCTGATGACTGATAACGCCAGTGTCGTCTTACCGGAGGAATCCGGACCGAAAATTTCCACAATCCGGCCAAGTGGTAACCCGCCAATATCAAGTGCCCGATCCAGCCCCATGCATCCGGTTGGTATGCTAACTAATTGCTTACACTGGTTACCTTTAGTCGCCGCATAAACAATGCCTTTGCCAAATTTCTGTTCGAGTAGAGACACAGATGTGTCTAACATAACTTTATGATTTTCAGCCATTTTATTAACCCACCCTGCTGAATTTATTATGTGAAGAGGTGAGTATATTTATACTGTATAAAAATACAGTACGCAAAGATATTTTAGGAATTTACTTTAGTTACACTAACACTTTCGAGCGTAATCACTGATTAGATTGGGCCCTGAACAGGCCCACCTATTCTACGGTTGAGAGCGCATGCGGCGGAGTTCTCGCAACTGTGATGCAGTGTGGCTGTCCGGCTGGGGTTGTTTTTGTAGGGACTGGGTCTGACTCTGCTCCGTCGGTGCGGGTTGCTGTGACTGAAGATATTGCTGATATTGCGCAGCGGCATCTTTAATTGCCGGATCATTCATATCAGGGTCCTTCCCTGTTTTTGCCCGGTAGAGTGAGGCAAAATCAGGAGGACTGGAATCATCACCTCCTGACATAACGCCATAAGTTTTGTCTACATCCTGATCGAGTTTATCAAATTGCGCTGCGGCTGCTGCACGTGATTCATCATCAGGCGAACTTGCAAGCGCCTTCGCGCGCGCCTTCCCGACTTCTATTTTATCCTTCCGGTAATCACGTATCGCCTGCGCTTCAGTTTTATTACCCGGATTAATCATCTTATCAAGGAACTGCGCTTTCGCCGGGTCATTCATCTGACCGACCATCTGGCTGTATCCGCGTAGCTTATTGAAGACATTCTCAATCGGTATAACCGGCACAGTATCATTTGGGTCAGATGAACCGTAACGCGTCATGGGTTTCGGTGCGGTAGAACCATCATCATACGTGACCTTTATCGTCGGTATGATACCTTTGCCATCTGCCGAGAAGCCAATGTGCGCAAGTTCTTTGCTCTTGATAGTCTTGCCGGTTGCCGGATCTTTCTCACCGATGCCACGTTGAATTTCAGGGTTTAACACCGTGTTCAGAACGTTAAGCGCCTGCGGGTCGTTATAATCCATCTTACCGTCAAGTATCTGCGGCATGACTTTATGAAACTGCATTACCGTGTTTATAGCATCCTTGCCAAAGAAGCGTTTCGGGTTGAGCGGATTATCCGGGGAAATTTGCTGATAAACCTCATCGTCAAATTTTCCATTTTGCAATCCGTTATAAAACGCCTGAACTGCTGGCATTTCTTCCTGCAACTTCTGGCTTCGTGCTTCCTGCGTCCGCCGGTAATTCAACTCATCACGACGCATACCTAAATCAGCTTGTGCGATACCAAGCCGCTTCTGATCCAGCGCATTACTTAAACCCCAGCGCCGATCACTTTCGCTGTCACGACCTTTCTGATAATCAAAATTGCGTTGATCGCGGTCTTTGCTATACCCAAATTGCTCCTGCGCCAGGCCAAAATTGCGGTCTGAGTTTTGCTGCTGTTGATTCAGTGCAGCCTGACGCAACCCAAGTTCCTGCTTACGGCTAATTGCCGCATCTGCGGTATTAAACCCCGCAAGGAACCCATCTGCCAGCCCTAACGTGCCTGCCATAAATCCCCCTGTTATTTAAATAACGAACCGGCCAGCAGACCTACCGCCGCACCAACACCAGCGCCGATTGGCCCGCCCCAGGAACCATACGTCGCACCAATTGCCGCACCAGCCCCGGCACCGACGCCTGCGGCATTCATCTGTCCCTGCTTTTGCTGCGCCTTAAGCTGGTCCTTTGCTGTTTCCCGGTTTCGCTCAAGCTGCGCTGCCTCATTCATTCCCTGAAGCGCCTGTTGGCGCGTTTGTGCTGCTGCATCAATTAACCCGTAGCTCATTGCTGATTACTCCCGGTGCCACCAATGTTTAACTGCTGACGTAAACCCGACGTCCCCCCCGTCAAAATATTCATCTGACGGTCGGCCTCTGCATCCCGGATGCCATTTTTGGCACCAGCAGTAGCCAGCGCCGTTTTCAGCCCCAGGCTGTTATCCTGCGGGTTCGTATTCTGCGCGACGCCATAACGCGCCATCTGATTAGCCTGCCCAACCAGCCCTGATTTAAGCGCCTGCTGGCCCGTATCCGTCGCACGACCTAACTGCTGATCCATGAGTTGTGTGTTGGTTGACAGGTCCATTAGTTGCTTCAGCTTCGGATAGAACCGCTGGCGCCAGTCGTCATATTGTTGCCGGTTAATATCGGCATACGTATCGGAAGCAAATCCCATACATCACCTCAGTAATCTTTATACGATGTTGAAAGACCCAACCCACCAGCATCGTTACCTGATGCTCCGAATACACCATTACTGGCTGAAGAGGGCTGCGATGTACCGTTCATGGCGTTCCCTGCCCCCCAGCGTGTAGCAGCCCCTAATCCGGCACCAACCAGCCCTGCTGTAGCCTGTTGGCTTGCCTGCGCTGCCTGTGCATCCTGAAGCGCCTTGTTCTGTGCGTTTGCGGCAATATTACTGAAGCCAGACAGCGCATCCGCTTTCTGGCCTGAGCCCATCGATGCCACATCCTGAAGGCCAGCAACATACTTATCCTGTTGACTGGTCTGTGCACGGTTTGTTGTGTCAATTAAGCCAGCCACCTGATTGCCGGTAATATCCTGCATCGCTGACTGAAATTTTCCGCTTGATGGATCAACGCCGGAAGCGGCAAGATTATCCGCTGTTCCCTGTTTGACCTGACCAAATTGCTGTTGATAGCTGACGTTTGTACCTGCTGCCAGATTATCGTATTTATCCGTATTGTTCAGGTCGTCCACTTTGTCCATAAATAGGTTTTCATAGGGGCGTAATTCATTTGAATACAGATCCCAGTTCTCTTTAGCTATCTGCGCATTTTCCTTTTCCGCAGATGTTTCTTTAACCTCGCTACTTCCACCTTTACCCATTTCCTTTTCCTCACATCATCATTCTGAATTTCATAAATCCATCCTCATCGGGCATTCTTTTAAATCCAAGTTTTTCCGCTACGCGAATAAAACCCCTCCGTTGCGTATAAAACTCAAACCAACGCCCACCAACAAGCCGGGTTAGTTTCTGCACTTCAGGAATATACTTAGCCAGTCCGTTTTCACCCGAACTTACTGCCAACCAGACCAGCACATAAGGAATGCCTTCAGCCATCATTGGCTTTAAAACTATCCGAACATCATCCGAACCAAAAATAACAGCGTTGCCATTTTCTACCGCCTCGCTGATTTCCTCTGCTTTGACTGTTTTGCTTTCAGCAAAGAAGTTATTTAACGCATCATTAATATTTTTCATAAGCCAAGCGATTGCCGGTAATACTGGTCATATAACGCAGTCTCAATATATAAAACACCTTTAGCATTAGGCGGGGTAATGATCGGCGTATTAGAGTTGCGGTTAACCTCAAGGTAGACTGATTGCGATATACCGTTAGACTGCCCCACCCATCCCATCAGAAGAATCAATGTGGCGCCGCCGCCTGGTCCTGGCGGTCCGGCATTGGCATTTAGCGTGGCATAGCCAGGCATCACTGCTGCCGACTTTCCGGGATTTGTAGCGTTGGCGGCATACCATTTGATCTGCAAAGGCAGGCAATTCCCGCAATAAATCATTTTCCCGTTACGGTAAAAAAAGATTCCATAATTGGGAGCGAAAGCAACGAAGTCCGAGAACACGTAAAAACGGAAACTTATGGAACTAAACTGCGAGGAACCATAGGTTGACGTTAAATTGATCACCTTAAAACCGTTCGCGCCGTTATTGACCTTATAAATGCAGCAACCCGTTTGTGTAACCGAGCGAACGAATACCAGACACTGCTGAGCGTTAGGTACATTCGTCTGAACGTTAATGTTCACTGCGTTGTTACGGGGAAAACTTTGATCGATAACCTGCACAAGATTCAGTGGCGTATAGTCAGGGCTGGCAAACCAACTCCCGTCGTCCCGCCGTAACTCCATGCCGTAAGCCGAGGCCATCAGGAAGACCACACAATAATGATATAGCCGTTATTTCCCGCATTACCACTCCAGCTAACCGTACGCCCTGAGATGGTTATTGAGGGCAGGTTTCCCCCCTCAAAGAAGGTGAGAGTATAAGGCTGAGCCTGAATTGCTGTACCCGGAGGTATGTCATAGGTTTTACTGCCCGAGGCAACGGTAATAATATCCATCACATAAGAAGGAGCAAACGCGTTAATTACATCAAATGCTGTTCCCTTCAAAAAGACCTGCGCACCATAAGCCGACATTACAGTTTCTTCCCCATCACGGCGCAGGGCGAGGCCGATTCATCATAGACAATGATTCTCGCACCGTCCCATACCAGCCCGAGGTTTGACGTCGAATTACGAATCGTCACGTTTCCGTTGTTATCCACGCGAAACCGGTTGGTTATTTGCAGATTACCGTTTGCATCTACTGAAAATGCCGCACCTATTTTCAGGTTGCCGTTCGGATCGACTGTAAACGGACCATTCCTTAAGTTCGCACTGGTTATCGTTGGGGATGAGATGCTTATTCCGGCTTTGACCTGGTCAGCAATAATGGTTTGCGCATTCAGTATCTTGATTGTCGCTTGCTGTATTGCCGCTTCCGTAATGACGGTTTTGTTTCCTTCGATCGCAAAGGGAGAAAGATAAGCGCCGGTATTCGTCGGATTATTGGGATCGAAAACAAAGAATTGATTTGCTGATATAGCGACCTGGCTGATGGGATTACCGCTGGCATCTTTACCGGCGACGATACCGATGCCGGCGCTGATACCCGACGCGCTGGCTTTGGCATCCCACATTGCCTGGAAGGCCTGCCCGCCCTTCGTATCTATCTGCTGTACTTTCTGATTAGTCTCTACAATAGCTGCGGCGTTATCATCTACCTTGCCGCCAAGCTCACCTATCAGCGGAGAGTCGTTAATTTCATTATTAATCAGGTCAACAATGGCATCCACATCCGGGTTTGTTTTTGCCAGCGTTCCGGCTGCGGCGTTATACGGGCCGGGGACACCAGCCGTGTTGACGAAACGAATCCAGTAATAACCGACAAAACCCGGATCAACCGGGTCGCCGTAAACAGTGGCGGCAGACGTAGCCACCAGAACCGCGTTAGCGAGGTTATCTTCAGGATTGCGGTATATTTCTGTTAATGAGTGGCCCCGGTAGGTTGGCATATCCCATTCGAGCAACACGGCCGCAAACCCACCATTAACCTGAAAATTTTGTGGCTGCGTAGGCATCTGCGGCGGGGCTCCCGGATCATCCATATCATTGCCGCCGCCCGGTATCGGCTGATAAACCCCACCAGCCCCCTGCCGCAAGTCGGCAAGTTTAAGATTTCCGAGGTCACGCAGTGTAATAGCCCGATCAAGCCCGTTGCCGCGCTGGCCGGTAAGGATTTCGATATTTTCAGCAACCGCAGCCTGGTCGCGTCCCGCACGGAACGTTTTTTTATTTTTACTGCTCATGCGGGCATTTCCTCCATTGATGTGCTCAGCGTGACGCGATCCACCTGCGCATAACCCCAAATTTCCACTTGCCAGCGCGATGCGACCAGCGGAGGCAATTTAAGCGTTGAGTCCTGAAGCGAGCCGGGAGGGAGAGATAAAGCAAGTTGTCGATCAGCGTAGAGATTAATGCCAACGCGCTGAATACTGTCGCTCTTAATTCTGAGGCATGAAAACGCCGTAGAGTTGAGCGCAAGGAACTCTTTAGAGCGCCATGTAACCGGTAAAGGATTAGTGCTGTTCTGCGCTGTATAAAGCTTTGTTCCCTTCGCTACGTACAGCGTATCCTCTTCAAGAACATTATGAGCAGCATCGAAAACCGTATTGAAATGACGAATATCCATTGATTCAGGATCAAAAATAAAACCCGCCACTGTGTTATTGGCTGTCGTATATAAGGCGTAATACTCCCCTTCAACCTGCCATGCGCGTATAGACGCCGGATTAAACTGCTTGCGCCATTGCTTAGCTTCAATGATTTTTTCAGTCGCCACAATCGCGTTACCGGACGCATCAACCGAAACCAGCCCATTCGGTGATGCATAGAGCGCGAAGCCATCCATTGAAACCATGCTTTGACGGCTCACACACGCCTGCATAACCGGCAACTTACTGTTGTTGATGCTGGACGGTGACACTCCGGTAAACAGATATGGATAGCCTTTTGTGCCTACCACCAGACCAGTACCTATCGCCGCAATAGCAACAATGTCGTGCTCTGTTGACTGCTTATAGTCGTCAGGCCATGCATAGGGCAAATAAGCTTCTGAAAACATCACCTGGTTACCGGCAAATCCGGCGGCGATCCCGTTTGCCATCAGACACAGGCCGATCATGTTATCTGGCGGCTGAAGATAGTTATACGTTTCCAGCACCGGACCTAAATCTTTATCGGCTACATTGTCCCGGAACGTCCTTACACCTATGTCAGTCTCAGCAACCAACAGGAAATCTGCCGATCCTCCTCCTGTTACCGAGCGGTAAATCCGCCGCCGTGTGATGTTATTGTTCTGGCTACCCGGCGGTTGCAACTGCAAATCGACACTACTACCAGGATAAACAATCGTTACCTCATCCGAAGCCGGGCCGGGTGGTCCCTCCTCTCCATATGCTGTAACGTATGTCTCAACATAAATTCTGGTTTCGTCATCGGTCGGGTCATCGTCGTCGTGATCGTCCGGCGGCGTAATTTGTGCGACGGTGACAGCATTGGCTGGCGCTGGTATCCCGAGTCGGAAACTTGCGGAGGGGTAATTGCCATTACCAGTGGTCGCGATTTGGCTGCTGGTGACTTTCGGATATGCACCATCGGTATAGTAAATGCGGGTGTACTGGTCCTGAGCAACCGGGCTTCGAATGACGTCAACAATGCCTTTCCACGCGAACCAGAAATCATCCCGATAATGGAAAATCGTTTGGGGTTTGAACGTAAACACCTTACCTGTATCCGCATCGGCCATGACGGGCGATACCACTCCAAAACGGAAATGGCAGTTGTTCGCTACGGTCGCATTTTCCTGCGGCAAAAGATGAGCTACCACGCGGGGCATTTCTCCGCGCATGGTCGTTATGTCAATGACAGGCATCAGTTGAATTTTCCGGAAAGGAAGAAAACAAAAAAGCCCCGCTTTTTTAGGGCGAGGCTTCGTATCATTCGGGAATTTAGCTCACCTTCAGGATGAACTCAAGTTGGTTTATTTAACTACAGGCAGGTCTGAATACCGCGTTGTATAAGCAGGAGAAAGCATCTGTCGTTTCATTGCCCATGGTTTATCAATCCCCTGCCCGGCAAACCAAAGTTTGCCTTTACCGCTCTGATTGACACCATCAATCACATGCATCAGAGCCGCACTATTGGGTTGAGGCCTGAATTCATCAAACAGGTTAAGCTGCGCAACGCCCTGGCTGTAAAAATCACCTAACATTACGCCAGCCTTCATATAGCGATGGCCGGCGATCCAGATGCGGTCCAGTGCTTCAATTGCAACGCGAATAATGTCGCGGGTATCGTTCGACGGTGTGAGTAATTTCCCCATTGCCTGATTACCGTAAAAAACCTCGTTAGCCACATGCGGGCTTGTGCGAAGAAATACGGCTATCTGGCGGCAATATTGCCTTTCACCACGCAATTTCTCTGCCGCTCTTTCCGCATAAGCACAAATTGCCTGACGCATCTGTTCGTACTCTGTAATCCGACTGCTAAAGCTACGGCTACACACTATCTGTTGTTTGGTAGGAGAAAACTCTTCAAGCTCTAAACAAGGCTCTCCGCGAAGCTCCCGCACGGTTCGCTCAAGCACGACATTGAAGTGTTTACGCATTACCCATGTTGAGCATTCTGCGAGATGCAGTGCTGTTTCGATGCCCATCAAATTCAGCTTTTTGCTTATGCGGCGACCAACGCCCCAAACATCCTCAACAGGAACCATGGACATCAATTTACGCTGCCGATCAATGTTAGAGAGGTCGAGCACGCCTCCTGTCTTACTCCATTTTTTTGCTGCGTGGTTAGCAAGTTTCGCAAGCGTCTTTGTCTGAGCAATGCCGACGCCAACAGTGAGATGTGTTTCACGCTGCACGCGATCACGAACATCGCGACCAAATCGCTCAAGCGACATACAATTACTGACGCCTGATACATTCATGAATGCTTCGTCAATCGAGTAGATTTCGACAGCCGGTGCCATTTCTTCGAGTGTCGTCATGACGCGATTACTCATGTCAGCGTAGAGCGCATAATTGCTGCTGAACACCTGCACTCTATGCTTTCGGATGAGGTCTTTCATCTGGAAATACGGGACGCCCATTTTTATGTCTAACTTCTTGGCTTCAGCGCTACGAGCGATCACACAGCCATCGTTGTTCGACAAAACGACAACAGGAAGACCACGCAGGTCAGGGCGAAAGACCGTTTCGCACGACGCATAGAACGAGTTGACATCAACAAGCGCGAACATCTCATTTATTCGCTTTAATCGTAAACGTCACAACGCCGAAAATTTCTAAATTATCTTCGCTGCCAATAACAATTGGAGAATAATTCGGGTTCATCGGTATCAACTGGACGGCAGGACGTAACTGCAATTTTTTTACTGTAAACTCCCCCTCAACCGAGGCAACAACAATACTGCCATGTTCGGCTGTTAGTGAGCTGTCAACAACGAGCATATCACCGTCACTTATCCCTGCATCGATCATCGAGTCGCCACTGACGCGCACAAAATAGGTGGCACTAGGCCGCTGAACCAGCAACTCATTGAGATCAAGCCTCTGCTCTACATAATCCTGCGCTGGAGAGGGAAAACCACAAGACACGCGCTCTATGTAAAGTGGTAGCGGAAGTATGGCCCTAATCTCAACCGGTCTAATGAATTGCATATTTGTACGCCTTAAAACAAACTGTATATACATACAGTATCGGCAGCATATCATGCCGATCAAGTCGCTTTTTTGGGATTTTTAGGAAGCGTTTGAGCAGGAAAGGAATTTAATTTTTAATGCACGGCACTTCTTGATTTCGCTACCTGATAAATAACCAGGTTTCCACTCTGCCACTTCGGACATATGATTAGCAAAACTTATATCTGTCTAAAGGAATGACGATGCAGATTATGCGAATGAGCTACGACGACCTGACTAAGGGTGGTGGAGAAGCAAAACTACATGTGTACGGGGTTGGAACCTTTCCCGTTTTTAGCGGAGAAAAGCCGTACACCAACGATCCAAATTGCGCTTACATTAAAAATAGCGCAATTCCCGTTGGCCGTTACTGGATAGTAGACCGCCCCGAGGGCAGCTTCGCAAACCAGGCCCGCGCCGCTGTCTGGGATCGGATTTCAGGCAACAGGCATGATGAATGGTTCGGCTTGTTCAGTGATGCAACGATGAGTGATAGCGTGTTCATAAATGGCGTCTCTCGTGGAAGTTTTAGACTGCACCCGCTACGCCCGAATGGAGCCGGAATAAGCCAGGGATGCATTACATTTTTCAGGCCGACCGACTTCCAGTTTGTTCGCCGTTCGTTGCTTGCGAGAAAGAAAAAAATTATCCAGAGAAGAAACCTACAGCTAGCAGTTTACGGATGGGTTGATGTCATGGGAAATAGTGATTTTGAAAACTGCAAAATACGTTAAAAACATCGCGCTTTTTATCATTTGTTTCATACTGGCCTTCGTCATTTCAATGTACGGAATGCCACTTAATAGCCTGACACAATCCGTTGTTGACTGGTCGTACGCACACTTCAGCCATATTCTGACTGGCGTTTATGAAAGCGAGTCCGACCCTGTCACATTCACTGCCCTTATGGTGATGTTATTGCTCTACGCGCTTATTCTTTTCTTCATCATCAAAAAGGGCCTGAGCTTTTTCCGCAAGTGAAGAAGTGCGTAAACGATGTTGTTCAGCGGCAGGGATATATTTATAAACTGTCTTTACTGCAACCTCCAGAACAAGGGCGACCTGCTGTAGCGTCGCTCCGTTAGCAAACATCCGGCGCGCCTTTTCTACGACTTCAGTCGTCATGATGCGCTGACGCCCGCCAATCCTTCCCTTTTCTCGCGCCGCAGCCAGCCCGGCACGGGTACGCTCGACGATTAGTTCGCGCTCCATCTCGGCCAGCGCCCCCATAATGTGGAAAAAGAAACGCCCCATTGGCGTGGCTGTATCAATGCTATCCGTCAGACTACGGAAATTAACTCCGCGTTCGTGCAACTCGCCAGTTAACGCAACGAGATGGCGCATACTGCGCCCGAGGCGGTCGAGTTTCCAGACAACAAGCGTGTCGCCCTCCTTCAGTGCGCGTAGCATTTTATTTAAGCCAGGGCGGTTAGTGCTCTTGCCACTGATTTTATCTTCATAGATTTGCTCACATCCTGAGCATTCAAGCGCTATCCGCTGCAAATCCGTGTTTTGCTCATTTGTTGATACACGTATATAGCCAATCTGCATGTAAAACCCCGACCGTTAAAGGGTGGGATTCTGTCAGCAACGGGCTGTTCACTTAAAGTAATACTTCGCGTAAACCTCGGTTTGGGCGAAGCGGCTAAAATTGATCTTCCTGTTCCCATTGAGTCGGGAGGTACGGGAGCAATAACGCCGGAGCAAGCAAGAAATAATTTTGAACTCGGTACTGCGGCAACGAGAGATGTCGTTACCTCTGTCCTCGATAACACATCTGGAAGATTGCTTCAGGTTGGTAGTTTTGGAATAGGAGGGTCAGGACAGGTAATAAATACATCGGTTGAAACAGAACAGGCTACTCTTCTACGCAGCGGGGTTAGCCAAATATTCCGAAATAATAACGATACGTCATATACGTTTAGATATTCACCTGTAATTCTAGCTTGCACATTTGATACATGGGTGGCTATGACTGCCGGATACTCAGGGGCAGGAGTACGGATTAGTGCTGGCTCAAACAACGGTTCAACGACAGTTTATTACAATATTTATACTGACAAAAATACAACAAAAGCCAGTGATGGTACGTTGAAAGCAGCATCTCCGGTAGCTCGTATAGTCAGATCCCGAGATGAGAGTAAACGCAATGACATAGATGAAACCGGCTTCATATGGTGTGGTGCCGGAACATGCAATGAAGAAGCGCGCGGCATTAGTATATCGCGTGAGGATATTGGCGTTTATAAAGTCTCCGGAGCATCAGGACTGGCAACAGAAGGCTGGCAGTTGTTGCCCCCGATGGACCCCGCTGGCATGGGCGAACTAGGAGTTGTTGAAGCGGATGAAGGAACTGACGGCAATATTATTGTCCGGCTCTACAAACGCAAATACATCTTAAATGATGACGGCGAAATCGAGAGAACTAAGGGCGACCCGATCGACGTGCCAGAAAACAGTTGGATTGATATTCGTCTGAATATGCCGCCAAAAGATGGAAATTAAAAATCCAGTTTATCACCATCTGGTGGTTGTTTTTCCGGCATCGATAAGCGGAAATCTATCCATCTCCCTTCAGGAATATCCATTGGTTCGCCAGCGACAACCATTGCAGTATTTAGGTCGAAACGCCGCGTGCTCACTTTAATATTGATCGTTCCATCACCCTCAGTTTGCGTTTCTACAAAACAGAGTCGATTCCCGTTTACGTCCTGGGGTACTTCAATTTGCCAGCCTTCAGTTGCAAGCCCCAGCGATCCGGAAATACGATAAATACCGGTATCAATTCTTTCTGCTGTAACGCCTGTTGCCTCTTCGTTTATGACGGCACAACCGGCGCCCGTAAAGCCTTCAAAAAAATCATCGGGCATATCATGCGGATCATTAGAGAGCCGCGCGATTGGGGATGCTTTCTTAACAAAGCCGTTTGAGTCAACTGTTGTATTACCAGTGCTCCATGCAAAACTCCATGGTCCCCAGGTGGAATTATCACCGTTATAGTTTCGCCAGGCCATTTGACGGCCACCATAGGCTGTAGCAATTTGGCATGCATAATTTTGTGTGTTTGCCCAATAATTCAGAACAGGTCCAGCATAACCAGGACTATCTGATGCGCTTGAATAACCGAAAAAATTTATTCCTTTAGGTGCTGATGCATATGAAGAAAAATCCATGTTAGGAGAACCAACACGAATAGATGAATTCAGATTCAACTGGTGAGTCATTACCCTGTCTACATTAAACTGTCTAAGGTCCAGCAGCCCAATTATGTGCTGATTGTTGTTGTTTGAAAAAGTGGAATCTCTCAACCAAAGGTATAGTGATCTGTCTGGCGATAATTCAATGCCAGCAGTGTTACCAACATCATTATCATTAGAGCCAGTGCTTTTTAATGTAAAATTCGGGTATTGAGTCTCTACTCTTGGCGGGTATGTGAACTTTTTTATTCCTCCAATGGCCTGATCCGTATCCAGCGTAACAAAGCTTTCGCCCAAACCGAGGTTTTCGCGAAAGGCATCATCATCCTCAGAAGCCAAAAGCGTGCGGGCGAAATCAGAAAGTACCGCCGCCGCTACTTCATCCTCACCTGTCAGATAGATAAGCTGGTTTGCTGCCGTCTGTAACGCGGCAATAGCACTCAGCAACGCACTTTTATCCTGTTTATCGGACATTGCCGCTTCGGCCCGGTCTGCGGAAGTTGCTGCGTTGGTCTCTGAGGTAGCTGCGTTGCGTTCGCTTGTTAAAGCGTTGCTCTGTGACTCAGCCGCCGCCGTGGCACTATCTTCGGCAGCATTCGCCTTTTGCGTAGCTGTCTGCTCACTTTCTTTTGCCGCCGAGGCACTGCCAGCGGCATCACTGGCGTTCTGTGCGGCGCTGGCTTCACTTGCTGATGCGCCCTGTGCCGCTGCTAAAGCTTCATCATATTGCTGCTGAACCTGCGTCGCTGTGTCATCAACGGAACCCTTAACCGTTTCCGCTGCGTCGCGGGCTGATTCGGCGCGGTCAGCATCACTCTTGACCGATGCCGTAATTTTATCGGCTGTGTCCTGTGCAGCTTTTTGTGAAGCATCCTCAGCTGCATTTTTTGCCGCATTCAATGCTGTAGTGGCACTTTCTGCTGCGTTCGATTCCGACTGTGCTGCTGCGGCTTCGCTGGCAGATGCATCCTGGCGGCTTTTATCTGCGGCGGTCGCGCTTGCTTCAGACGCTGCCGCACTTGTTGCCGATGCATCGCGCGCTCCCTGCGCGGCTGTTACCGCTGCCGAAAGGTCAGTCGCGTATTGCTGTGCAGCGTCACGCGCAGCCTCGGCGTCTTTACCAGCCTGAACAGCCTGGCTGTTAAGTGTTTGCATCGTCGCCAGATCGGTAGCAACGGTCTGCTGTATTTGACGGAAATAGATAATCACGTCGGGCGTAACTTCAGATTCCATTAATTGCTGCTTAAGCAATTCATTCAGTGTCGCCGGTCCGGTTGTATCGCTGATCGTTACTGATCCGTAAAGCAGGTTACCGGCATCGCATGCAATCGTGATCGAGAAGTCGCCCTCTTCCAGTTCAATGGAATAATGACCATCGGAATCCGTCTCGACCGTTGACGAAAACCCACGTAAAACCTGAAGACTATTTGATAATGAGGTCAGCGTGATTTGTGCATCAGGTACAGGTTCGCCTGCCGGATTAACCAGCACGCCGGAAATAATTACGCTCACTGCTGGCCTCCGGTGTATTGAGCTTGTTTAAGCGTCTGAGAAAACTGGTCTGCACTTTGCTTGATACCCAGTTGATCTGCGAAAGCCTGGTAATGCTGCGTGGCAATATTTACATTCGCGCCCCCTTCGTTGTCTTTACTGAATGACCGGTAAAGCATCCAGTCAACGATGGGGTTGATGTAGAGCTCATCAATCGGAATAACGTTGTTGGCGCTGGCGTCTTTTAACGCCTTAATTTTGGCGACAGGAGGAATGCGGGAAATGACAGCTTCAATCTGCATCGCGGTCTCCGGCGCCGGGAATAACCAGAACACGCGAGGTGTTAGCTCGTTGTATACGTAACGCTCGGGTGTGCCGGTCATGGCATGCCAGTCCGGATACTGATAATCAAGTACATCGCGGGGAACCGGTAATAACGCTCTGCCCTCTACCACGCGAATAATCTCGATCACACGCACGGCACCGGCGGGTAACGTTTGTTTTGTTCCGGCCACACAATCAAGCGTTTCGACGGTGGCGCCGGCATCCGGACGTGAAAGAATAACAGCGCGTATCGCATCGTTGTAATAATCGCACAATTCGGAAATCGGCCAGCGTAGCCAGGCAGAATCCTTTAGCTGCGTGTTAACGCGGCCAATCACTTCAGCAATAGTTGTCATGTGTTTTTAACAGAAGGAATGTCGGCGAACGGGATTGTTAAAGCCGGTGTGGGACGGATGGGACTCCAGTGCTTTGCGGTACGCATCGCGGAAGCCATCAGTAAAACGTAGTCGGTAGTATTCTGAGCGTTGCGGATCTGTCCAGGGCTTACCCGGCATCATGTACAGTTCCTGTAATGCACCGAATGCAACGGCCTCAGCATAATCATCTGCAAGCGCGTCAGGCACAACAGCGGCACTGATGCGCGGCTCAACAGCGATCACTGCATTCACAGCAAGCAATTTCCGCCGGAAACAAAGCGTGTTGCTGTTCATGAGATAATAATCATGGTAAGGAAGAGGTTCGTCAGCAAAAGTAATATTGAGCAGCCTGACGCATTTTACCGGTTGATCCGGCGTAGTGAGTTCAACAGTTTGCCCCTTTTCGACATTGCCGATTTCGACATACTCGCGGCAGTAAAGAGACTCCCGGCAAAACTGCACTGACGCATTGATTACAGCGTTCCGCATCATCATATCGAGTGGCCCGTTAATTCTGGACCGGATAAACGGAAGAAATACATCAGGCTGCGCCATCTTACTCCCCTTCCTTTTGGGGTACGGTTTTGATCGCATCACGAACGCGGGCTCGGAAATTATCTACCTTTTCCTGTGCATCCTTTGTGATGCCAAGGTCAAGCGATTCCGCCAGCGTTGCAAGTTGCGCTGCCGTGTATTTGGAAATATCCGTTTCCTGATCGCCAACCATAACGACAAAGCTGTTCTCTTCGGCCTTTTTGCGTTCCAGTTCTGCCTGCTCTTGCTGAAGGCGTACCGCATTCGCTTCAGCACTTTCCTGCTCTCCCAGAATCGAGGCCACTTTATCGGCAGTTACGAAAACAGTGGGGAAATTAAGTAGCTGATAGGCAATGTCCGGTGATACCGGTACCGGCGTATTACGAGGAAAGGTCAGGCGACTGCCGGTAATGGTGTCACGCTTGAGTGGTTTCGGGCCAATGTAGGCAATATCGATTTTTTCTGACATGGAGTTACCTCAAGGCAGGCCCACCTGAGCGGGCCCGAGATTGAAAGGGATTAATAACCAACAGCCACATAGCGGATAAGCACAACAAGTTTCCCTGCCGCAGCACCACCACTAATTGTTGCAGTCAGCAATTCACCGTCGCTCTGCGTCATGTACGGCTGGACAGGTACCACCGTTGCAACCGCAGAGGAAAAGTCATCGGCAGGGACAAGAACGGTATCACCACTCTTGATTTCGACCTTTACCTCTTCACCCAGCGCGTCACTTACCACCTGAACGCTGTTAATACGCATACCAATCGGGAAATCCAGCAACTGGACAATATCGCCTGGCGCAGCCGCACTTAGCGTAATGCTCCCTTCCGCGACAGACTCATTGCCCTGTGGCCCCTGATACACTCGCTCGCTTAGCGATGGCGCAATAATTACGGACATAATTTTCTCCTGAAAAACAAAAAGCAGACCGAAGCCTGCTCTTAATGAAAGGATATTGGCAACTTAGCGTGCGGCCAGACGGTCACCGCTGATTGCGGAATCAACAACCATGACACCATGGTCCTGCACACGGCCATTCTTTTGCTGGAAACGGATTTTCTTCAGGCCGTTAATCCAGCTAATCGAAATTTCGGTGCCGTTATCATGGTCCACTTTCTCTTCGTGATAACCAAAGAAGCCACCCTGATCACCGATGCCCCACGCACTGGCCAGCGCCTGACCACCCAGCAACATGGCACGGTCGATATTGGTTGGCGCTTCAATGATCGAGGTTGTTGCCGCATTGTCGTTGTTCGATACGGAGACTTGCGACCCCGTAAAGAAACGAACCGGCGTACCGGAATACTTACGGACCAGGATGTTACGCCACATCGCACATTCCCCCTGGAACAATGGATGCGCGAAGCCCTTAGAACGTTGAATCGCACGGGACAACATAGCCTGCCAGTCTTTACCGCTGGTAGAGGTGTACCAGTCATTCCACTGGCGTGGTGTGACAAACAGAGCGTAATACGGGTCTTCGTTTTTCAGTTCATCTTTAGACAGACGAACAGGCTGAAGTGGATGCGCCATCTCGTCGAGATACAGCGACATGTTATCCACCGTGCTCAGCGAGAACAGATCCGCCGCATCAATGTCCTGAAAACGTGTTGCATCGCCAGCATAGAAATGGCGGTCATACGTTGGTGGCAGTACATCGTTCACCATAATTTCATTGAATTCATGGTGGCTTGCCAGCGGCACGATTGTATCGTCAGCAATGAAGTCGCCACGCGCTCCGGCAAGATGGAAAGTCGCGCTCTGATCCTGCAAATCGTTAAAGTACGTGCCAAGCAGAGTGCGCCCGGCCGCACGCAAATCATGTTTGTAACGCTGCTGGGACATTTTGCCGCCCGCATCGACCAGGTGACGCCCCTGATTGATGCCTAAATCAAAGTCAGAGAAGTTGAGGTTCTCACCGCGACCAGCCAACTTTTTATCGCCCATGGTCGGACGTTTGGAAAGTTTATGGATGATCTGCATATCGACCGAATCACCCTTGGTTTTGGTGAGGTCGGTGACGCGGACAACAGGCGCCATAAAGCTTGTTTGCTTCGGCCCCTTTTTATCCGGCGTAACCTGTTTCGGTGCTGCATCCTGTTCAGTAAGGATGTTAACGAAAGAGCGATTGCGGTTTGCCGCCGTGAACAGCGCAACCTGTAATAGCTTATTCGCCTGGGCTTTAGTAATCGTGGTCATGCTTTTTCCTTAAATTAAAAGCCTGCCTGGCTCAACAGCGCATCAATCGCATCGTCAGACATCCCGCTCATGGCTGCGTAAATATCGCTATCACTGCCATTAACAAGTTTGTCGAGAGTAGACTGAGGTGACTGGCTGTTGGCCTGACCTAAATCGGAGGGGGAAGCGGGAGCGCCAGCAGTGGCTTTGGCCTGTGCCAGTTTTTCGTCCGCCAGTTTTTTTAGCTCTTCAGCAGTTGGTAACTTCTGCCCCGCTGGTTCGGATTCAGCCTTATCGCCGAATGCCGCTTTTGTGCGGCGGGCAACTTCTGTGAAGCGCTCATCAAGGGACTTATCTTTCCATGCAGGATCGTTTTTCAGGCGCTCATCAATAGTGATAGCCATATCCCGGCGATCAATATCGTTGTCGAACCATGACTTAAGCTCAGTGTTACGGTTAATCGCATCACGAACCGGGTCACCGGACGCATCGGCCTCCGCCTCCGCTGGTTTGCCTGTCTGCTGGATAAAGTCGATTTTCGCGACCATGGTTTCCAGCACACCAGCTAACTCAGGGAAGTTTTCACTGACTGTCGCTATCTGCTCCGGTGTGATTTTCGCGTTTTCAGGAAGTTGAGCGGGCTGTAAGCCTGCGGCGTTAATCTGTTTCTGCAACAATTCAAGATTACGCTTCAGGTCATTAAGCTCGGTTTCACGCGCCTGCGCGACTTGCGCATTGCGTTTCGCATCTTCCCGTGCGGCCTGTAAAACATCGTAGGGAATCTGGTGCTTACCATCTTTCCCGATGATAACTTTCTGAGGCTCATCACTCGCATCAGCATCACCCGGCGGCGGTGTCTCAGTATCGCCCGTTTTAGCTGACTGCCTGGCTGGCCTGGACTGGTCAGTGTCCGTTTCTTTTTTTGCAGCGTCCTTATCGGTGCCAGTCGTTGAATCATTACCGCCTTTGACTTCACCTTCACCATCTTCAGCGCTATCAAAATCGGTATTAGCCAACATCGCCTCAAGTTCTTCCGGCGTTTTGCCGTCCAGATCATCAAATTCCACAATACTCTCCTGCACGTCTATTTATCGGATAGCTCCGAGGTAGTTAATAAGGCGTATCGCTGCCCATGCGAATAAGCACTCTCATGTAAGGAAAGCGCTTATCTGCACAAACAAAAATGCCCGCACGGGGCGGGCAAGTTAATTAAAGCTAAGGACTAAACCAGAATTACAATGACAAAAAGCGGCAATAAAAAAAGCCCCGCTTTTTTAGGGCGAGGCTTCATATCATTCGGGAATTTAGCTCACTCTTTTTCGCCATGCAATAGAGTAATTAAGCAGAAAGAGGAATTTTATCTATCTCAGCCTGAATATTACTTAATAGCTGCTGTTGTAACGCTCCAACGTCATTCTGTAATTGCTCCATCTGCTGCAAAATTTGCCCTGTTTCCGCCTGCGTCTTCGCATCATTAAAACGCTGACCAGATGCAAGAGCCTGTTCCCGCTGTGCCGTTGCCATCGTGCGCTGTGCTTCAGCCTCCAGCTTGGAAACTTTGCCAGCCATCTCGCGCATCTGTAGCTCCATTTGTTGCTGCTGAATCTGTTGTTGCTGTGCCGCTGCCTGCTGCTCTTCCGGCGTCATTTCATCCGGGGCTTTTGGCGTACCCAGCGCACTACGAATACGTTCGATGAACTCAGTTTTATTAGGTACATCAAGCAACTCAATCCACATATCAAGTACCGCTGCCTGTACCTGCGGCGGCAAGCCTGTTATGACCTGCGACATGCGTTCAGCAAGTTGCGATTTATACGCCGGAGTTTGCTGGATAGGTGCCAGCGCAATGTGAGCACGAAGGCGTGAAATATCATTAGTCATGCCCTCATTCGTCACCATATTGATCATGACCTGCTTACGGCGACGCGGATCATTCCGGTTGATAATGACCGAATAATTTCGGACGCCTGTTAAGTCCTCAAGCAAATAAGAAAGCAGCAACTGGCCTACCTGCTGGCAGGCAAACTGATAGTTGTCGTTAATTTCCGCCAGCGTTGTCGCCCCCTGTTCAACCAGATTGCTAATTGCCACACCGGAAGACGCGCTGGAGTCCTGGCCCAGGAATGCAGAATAGACGCCCATACCGTCCTGGATGAGTTTCATCGACTCTTCCATGACCTGAAACTGCTGCTGTGCAACTTGGAAATCCTGCTGGATTTCGATCGACTGTGCGATGGTGGTTTTGTTTTGACGATCGGGGTTCAGTTCGATAAGCCCGTCCGGTCGCTCCACTTCCTCCAGTAACTGCTTGTTGCTCAGATTGACCGCATCGGCATCCTTGATAACGCGCTTAGCCTGGAGTAGAAACGTTAGTTTGATGCGTCGGAAGTTAACTTCATCCTGCGCGGGTATTGCACGGCATGCCAGACCGTACGGCGCCCCGTTCCGGTCTTTTCTGTAGCCCCAGAAAGGGACGAGCGGAAACATACCTTGCGGCGCCGAGCAAGGACGATCAACCAGTGCGTGGGGACCGATGAACCATGCTTCACGAACGCGGCTCACACGCGCCATTTCAACACGCACCCGCCCCATTGCCACGGCAGTTGCATGCATGATGTTGTTCTTGTTGTACTGAATAGCCCGGCCATTTTGCAGGTACATAACCGGGATACGCGCAAATGTGCGATAGTAAATAACCTGTAGCAATACGCGCTTGCGGTTTGAACTCATCCACTCAATGTCTTTATTGCTGTACTGTTGGTACTCCTCGTACGCTGCAACTAAGTCCGGATCAAACCCTTCGGCTAAATCCGTCTCGATAAAGCCTCGCCATTCCTGCACTGCCATATCGATCACAGAGGCTTTTCCGGGGAATGTTGCTTTCACTTCGTCAACGTCCAGCCAGCGCTTACGCATCAGCCAGCGGCAATCACTGAGATCGGCTTCACGGCTGTGAAAGTCCCAGTAAACCTCGTTACGGTGTACTGTTGAAGCCTTGTATTTTTGCCCGAACGGATCGGCATTTTTACGCACCTCCACCCAGGACAAACCAGCCTTTATTTGTTCCGCGTACGCATCCGAACGAACTTTGTTGATGTTAGCCAGACGGCAGGCGTCAGCGAATTCGGCGTTTACAGCTTCTGCCAGTTGTTCAAATTCATCAGTGGGATCATCAGCAATAACCATCAGGTCGGTACGCGTCTTGGCTTCCATACCCAACACACCATCAATCGTCGGCGCAATTAAGTTATGCATGGTAAGCGGCTGGCCGCGTTCTTTAAGTTTCGCTACCAATTCAGGAGGCAACTGATCACCGTCATAATACGCACAGGCTTTATTTGCGGTCGTGCGCCAGTCCGGCTGGTCGTTAATATCAGCCGTGATGTCCAGAAGCTGATCAAGCGAGAACCGGTCGCGGTTATCAGGTTTTGCTGGCTGTTCAGCCTCCATCACATCAATCATTTCGCTCATTAGTGGGCCATCCAGTGTTGTGGGTCACGTTTAATCGGTTCATGTCGTGGGCGCGCTGGCATGCGTGCGCGCATCTCCTGCGCCAACGCATAACTCATTACCTGGTCATCGAAACAACCTTCCTGTGCATTCATGCTGCCTTTCTTGTCGTAAACGTAGGTCGTCATTTCTGAAATAGTTCCTGACCAGCGGATACCGGATATATCGTCGCGCAGAAGTGTTTTTAATCCCTCAATCATGATCGGCTTGCTTTGCCGGGTCGTCAGCCAGCCAAGCTTTTTGGTCTCATCATCATTGACGTGATCAATATGTTGCTCGGAATAGATATAGCGAGGGGGATATATCTCACGCAGCTTTTGCAGTACCGCATGACCGTGGTTATTACGCTCCGGGCCAACGAATGCGTTGTTATACATTCGCCCCACATGGGCCAGTAGCATCGCGTAAAGCTCGGCATCAAGATGCCCGTACCAGTGCGCAACCTGATCGCCATTGCTGCGTTTAACGATGTCGAACGAACTCCGGTCGCCATGCTCCAGCCCTTCGGCGACGTCCGCGCCAATCGCGTAGTCCTCATCAGGGTCGGGCAACTCCCACACCAGCAAGTGATTCACTACCGCGCGCTGTAGCTCATCCTTTCCGGCATGACGCAGTGATTGCGCTTTTGTTTTGTTGCCTGTGACCGGGTCAATGTCATAAACAATCAGCGGAGGAATGCAACGCCCTTCCGCGCGCATGGTGGGTATTGGAGAAAATACCCGGCGCCCGGATGTCAGGAAGGCTTCCTGCGGCGTGCTAGGAAACTCCTGTTTCATTTCCTCCTGCTGCTCAATTTCTTTACGGATATACCACTGCATTTGTTGATCGGTCAGGGTAATGTCCATCGACATCTCAACAGCCGCGAAGTATTCCTGATGATATTTGCTGAGCACCAGACCGCCAGCCGGAACAGGCGCAACGTATTTCGGGTCCATCCACCAGGCATAGAAATGAAATGCGAAATCCTGTTTGGTTAATCCGATGCCTGATTTTTGCAATTCCATGGCGCGCGTGCTCATGCCATGGAAGTCACCACCAACGCCTTCCGCTGTCGATTCAATGAACACGATGCTCTCTGCATGCACGGCGTTAAGCGTACCGGTTCGTACCTCTTTCGCTTTTGCCGGATATTTCGCGCAAATCTTGCCGTGCTCAGAAATATGCAGGCGCTGGACTGTTCCCGAGCGAAAGGAAGTCGCCACCTGAATACTGCTGCCATGTGCAAAGAGGATATAACCGCCGTTCGCCCCGCTACGCCGCTCAGTTATTTTAAATGTCGAGCGGAGCCAGCCGGGAAGGTTATCGAATGGTACGGCAATCTTTGTACGGAAGATTTCGCCTGCGGCCTGTTTATCCTGCGCCACAATCCCGCATTTAATATTTTTGTTAAATAACGCCTGGTCGAGAAGGTAAATATCAATTGCTGTCGAGAACCCAAGCTGACGTGCCTTCAGAATAATATTTTTCTGATGCATGCTTTCAAACAGCTTGCGCTGTGCCGGACGCATATGGAACGTAACCAGTTCACCGCTCTCGTTCTCTACCTTGTAGAGATTATTCAGACGCCACCACGGGTTACTCAGTTTCGCTGCAATAAAAAGGCGTTGCTGCGCCTCTGTCATTGTGTCCAGCGAATTATTAACGCCCTCCGCGTCATAATGCGGAACCGTCATTGCGATAACATCCCGTTATCGTTCATGCCCTGAATATCAGAAACCACATCAGATAATGGCGTTGTGACATCGCGGCTTTCTGCCGTGAGTTTTTCTGTCTCGGCCTTCAGTTTTGACGTGGCTGCTTTGATGCGATGAGTGTCTTCGCTGAGTCGGGGAATCTGAATGGCATTAAGAGCCAGGCTGCTTAGCGTTCGTTCGATGGATTCAATACGTGCGACGTTACGATCTAAGCCCTGCTCAGCCTTCAGTAATTTGTCATAAAGCTCTATTCGCTGCTCCACGCTCTCAGCATTCTTTAAATCTTCCATGATCCGCTTCATGGTCTTCGTGACAGATAACGCGCGAGCACGGGTAAAAATTAGCTCGTCATGCAAATCAGAGTCTGCGACCGCTTCGAAAAGTTCATCTGCATCGAGATACTTCGCATATGCAGAATGTTTCTGGCTGTACTTATGGCCGGGAACGAAAGGACTAACGGCATTAGGATTACCGGGATTGCCCTCAGTGAATCGGCCCTTTTTATCCCGCCCGTTTAATTTCGCATCCTGCTGCGGATCGCTACCGTTGTTGTCGTTCGTGTTATCTGCATCACAATTATTATTTGCGCCGGAACCATCGCCCTTTGCGCAGTTTTGCGCACTGTTACTGCGCTGCGCACTTTTGCGCATATTCTCTTGTGCATTTTGCGCAGCTCTCGGTTTAATGTAACGGCGTGCTGACTGGTATTTGAGTCCCCGACGCTCACACCATTCCTGTGCTGTGATTCCCGTTGCAGCATGTTCACGCAGGAACTCTTCCTGTAGCGCTTTCCAGTCATGTTTAGCCACGAATCGTTATCCTGCCGCTCTTATCCAAAGGGTTATCGAGCCCCCTGTAAACAGGAAGCTCTGTAACCATCAGGCGTTATCTTCTGACAAGGACTGACTGCATCCGGACGCTGGTGTCGCATCATGGAGTTTCTGGCGCAGTAGATAACCTTCCAGTTTCCAGATTTCGTTGACGGCATTCTGCAAAGCAATTTTGCGGCCTATCTCTTCGTCAAAGTTCTCGGGACTGGCGCAGGCACTAACGCCAGTAACATTAAAACCATTGGCGAGAGTGATGCAGCAGACGATTACCGTGGTACCGGGGAATCGGTGATACTGGCCGCTAACCTGAATGGCCTCAATGTGGGCAGGCGTGATGCGTGGGGCGGTTAATCCCTTAGCGATAATTTCCGCTTCAATATCTTTATCGGTCATATGTACTCCGGTTATGAGGTGAAAGTGGTTACGTTAAGGTATGGGACTAAAAGGGCTATGCTGATCGCTCAGCATCTTGCCAGTCATCAGCCAGCATGTCGGTTTGTGAAGCCAGCCATCCCTCCACTGTTGAGCCGTCCGCCGCTTTCATGCAAATACACGGCATGCGCACTACTGTTCCTTCGTCTCCTTTCTCAAACAACTCCGATACCACCCCGTTGATGTGAGCCTGGACGATCGCGGCATCATGGCTTCCCTTCTTCAGGAAGATGAACATGCCCTTACCGTTCCATCCTTCCCGCCCTACCGCTTTTCCTGCTTTTAGAGCACCAATTGCCTGACCAAAATTCATTGTCTTAACCTCGGATTGATTGCATAAAAAGCCCCGGCATTTGCCAGGGCGTCACATGATGGCTTTGTACCAGCTTTGCCATCGGTAGATGTTTGTCCGGAGTTCCCGCACGCATTCCGCTGTTTCAGTGTCTGCAAGCAGATCCTGGTCACTGTCGGAACCGGCGTTACTTGCCTTGCACGGGGGCTGCATCAAATCCGGTGACGGCGTTGGCGGCGTCGATGGCACGCTGGCGCAACTGCACAGCAGCAGGGTCAAACTTGCAATTAGTATGTTTCGGGTCACTGATATATTTCACCCCATCACGATAAACAGTTCTGTAGATGACTTTGGCTTGCGTGTTGGCATTAGCCGCTCTGGCTTCTCCCGCGTTCACCGCCTTAGCAGCCTTATCCTGTTTCTTGCGGGCCAGTTCATTGATGTGGTCCGCGTGGGCATACCACCCTTTCAGATAGCATCCCCACCCGGCACCAATGATCACGCCGACGGCAAGCAAAGCCGCAAGTATTTGGTTTTTAGGGTTCATGGCTTAAATCCTGATGGTGTGAGGTCAAGCGGACGTTTCAGATTTCACGTAGCGTTACCGGATCGGCATAAATATGATTACTTTTTAACCAAATTAAGGCCAAAACAGGTTAATTCACTTTCCTGCTCTCTTCGCACAACCTGACCAAAGCAGTTGTTTGAACGTATACGGCAGTCCCTTTTGCGGTCATAAATCCATGTTTTGATGGCCGCACACGCGCCGGTACGATCGCCTGCATTAAGCTTTCGGTAAAAGGTGGACGGGAGGCAGTTACCGGGACCGATATTCCACGGGCAGAATGACGCGATGCCCGCTTTTTGTGGCCCGGTCAGGGGCACATGCACATTGCGGTCAACCCAGGCCAGCGCCTTTGCCTGCTCTGCACGGTCTATCTGGTCACACTGCGCTTCGGTAAGCCGCATCCCCTGAACAACGGGCTTGCCATTAACGCGCGTCACACCACCGCAAATCGTCCATACGTTGCCCGCATCACTGTATGCAACCAGGCTTCGCCCTTCTTTTTCTTTCAGAAACTGGTCGAGAATTACTGATGAGGGCGCCCCGGCGAGTATCAGTGTCAGTACAGCAGCACTGAGTTTTCCTTTGTAGTTTGCTGCCATCTCAGCAGTCCGCAGATTCAGCTTTATGCAGCGCTTCGTTTACGATCTCGATTGCGGTCGGCTGCTTGTCTGTCGGACGCTGACTTACATCATCAAGATAGTCTTCGATCAGACTGGTTCGCTTACGCTGCTCAGCACGCTGAGCCCTTGCATCAAGACGGCCCATAATGAAAGAACACGCAGAAATAACCACGCCTATCCCGCCAAACGCGATATAAACAAGGTCCTGCGTGGTAACGCCCATCGCTGCAGCAATAGCAGCCAGCCACCCAAAAAAGTGTGTAACGATGCTTCCCGGTTGTTGATCCATATTTTCACCGCCTGCCGGTGCCGTTGGGGAATAAAAAAACCCGCACGGCGGACCATGCGGGTTTGCGACTAACCAATAAAAAAAGCCCCGCTTTTTTAGGGCGAGGCTTCGTATCATTCGGGAATTTAGCTCACTTTAACGCACTGCGCAATGGTTAAGCGGCTGGTTGAATCTCATTGCGCAGACGTTCAGATAAAAATATTTCCGCTGAGCTTTCTTCGATATATAACCAGCGCTGGCAGGCTTCAACCACAGGGGCATAATCCGCCGCCCAGACTGCGCTTCTGACCTCAGCCCCTGTGCTTTTCATTGATTTGCGCATTAGCTCCATTGTGGGCGGTATAGAGCCCCGCCCGCCGCACTCGTCGCACTGTGCCGGATGTGGCTTACTCACTGAACCGGTTCCCCGACAACGCGGGCAAAGGCAGGTTTTAGTTGCCTCACGAGACGACCATGCCCTTAACTCTCCCCGGATTGCCGTTATGCGCGCCGTTAAGTCTGCGCATTCTGCAACACTGGCAGCATAACGCACATCGCTGTCGCCAAGAGAGAGGCGCTGCAATTCCAGATGCTTTCTTTGCCCTTCAATAGCATCCAGAGTTTTACGCGTCATTAGCGCCTTCGGGCTGTACTTACGCATCAATGCGGCGATACGGTCACACTGAGCCGGAAGATTGCGACCAAGAACCATGCTGGTAGCGAAATTGCAGGCGGCAATAGCGCGTTCGGGATGTGGTCGCTCATGCAACCATTCACTGACAGCGGCACGCAAACGCTGTTCAGCAAGATAATCAGCACGGTATTTTGTTAGCAGGATGTCATAGCCAACAGGATGCTCACGCTGTGTTGCAGCCATAGCCCCTATTATTTGGTCTCGTGATATAGGTGATTTTCCGCGCCCGGCGGAAGAAGATTCCGCGCTAAGGCAGCGCGGATCATGCATACGGATAATTTGCTCAATAGCTTTGGTCATTTTGGTCAGTCCTATTAATTAATCATGACCAATCCTATTCATCTGAGCAGATAACTCAACCTTTACCTTTATTACTTAGGATCTTACTCGCAAGTTCAGCAATGGCATCAGCACCGTCGAGTACAGCAGGAATTTTGTCATCTGTTGCTTGTAGTGGACTAAAAATTAGTGACTCAAAAGACTTCCATGATTCATTTGTATTAACACTTGTCGATTTTTCACGCGTTGCCACGTAATCGTGAATGAACTCACATAAATTAAGCCGTAAGTCTATTTGAAGCAATTGAGCCTTCAAAGACTTAGTCTCACTATAGAAAAGCCGCATAAAATATAATATTAGCAACTCAAGCGTCAAAGCTGGCCCGAAGTAAAACAAATCTCTGAAATAAAAAGATGAAATTGTTTGTGAAGTACCCTGGTTAATATCGGCTATCCTATTCCAAAAAAGGCACATGGAGACTAGAGGGATCGCAGTCAACAGTATCATAGCTATCCATGAACGCCGATTTGCAAATTTTAACTCTTCATTCTTGCCTTCTTTTATCGTTGAAAAACCTTTTGCTAACAACTTGAAATTACCAGAGGACTTTATATCGTTAAGCTTATCAGCAAGACTAGTTACTTCTTTGTTCAAGCCATTTAAATAACTTTTGTTTTCATCTATTTTTTTACTAACAAAACTATTACTTTCTTCAATACTCCCCTTCAGACTATTAATATTTTCGGAAAAGGACAACGTATCTCTGAGAGCATCACTTTGTAATAAATCTGCAATAATACGCACTGGAAGTATGTTAAGAAAAAAAACAAAATCCAAATCACGAAATGGTTTTTTATCCAAACTATTTAGCCTGGTAAGATTCTCATGCTCAATCCAGACATATCCCTGATTAATCCTCACAAAATCAGTATAAATCTCATACTCATATAGAAAACGAGTTAACGCCATTAAAAAAACAAAAGGATCATCTCTTAAACTGGCTTCAGTCAAATATTTATCCGGCATTACTTTTCTGGTGTATGTAGTGTATTTATTTAGCTCACGGTCACTATTATTTAAGAGAAAATAAAATTCAGACCATGCATCAAAGATAATACGCTTAAAAAAATCCTCATCTGATAACTCATTCTCACCCCCTGTTAACGCTGAGTTTTCCAGTTTATACCTTCCCTCCATAATATTATTACATATATCCATTTGATTTTTAAAGGTTGCATTATCGAAATCAATCATTATTACCATCCATTATTTTTAATATATTCTATTATCGTTTCTTTTGCTGATATGCAACCAAAAGAAATCGAAACTCTATAGGAAGCCGTCATAAGTTTACTAATCCATTTTATTTGCAACTCTGAAAGCTTTCCATCCTTAGACTTCATTTCAATCCACAACCCTGCATATTTACCACGCGGCAGGGCCAGAAACAGATCCGGCACACCGGGCCGAAGGCCAAGCCGCTTAGCATCGCGCGCCGCTTTCGGTCCCCGCTTTCCCTCGTTAGGAATGTGTATCAGATAGTCGCCAATACAAATACCATCAATAACTGTTTTATCCGCCCACTCGATTAACGCGGCCTGTTCCTCGGTTTCTGCCTGATGAGGAACCTTTCTAACCTTACCGCCGCGAACTTCCAGTTTGGCTTTTGTTCCGATTAAATCTACCGCGTCTACCGAATTAAGCAAATCGCCCTCCTTTCGCTGTGAGCAATTCTTCTTCAAACCATACCCTCTGAGTGGCATGTAACGCCTGAAGATAAATTTCCTCCCGTTCGCCGGGACGCCAGTCATAAGGAGTGCGACCGTCGATAACATCATGGCAATCAGAACAACCAAACACAGCCCAAAAGTCATCAGACTTATAAGCCATGCCATGCGTTAAGCTCGGCAAATGACAAAGCACTACCGTTTCCCGATTGAAATTACATATCCCCGGTATCTGGAGCGTGCACTGGCGCCCCCGCGCTGAGTCAGTTAAATACTTCGAACGTAACGCAGGGGCTTTCATCAATACTCCATAAGTTTATTAATAGCGCTTTCCATCTCTGCCGGATCGGCAAAGTGCTGGCTTAATGTTTCATTCCAGATAACCCCGGCGACGCCGCGATAAACCTCATCAAACTTACCCTGATCCATATTTGCGAATGCAATAGACCATCGCTGTTTTAGTGTTCCACCGTCGGGATTAGGCGCCAGGTCATAAAAGCCTGCCTTGATCATTACGTGGTTGAGATATGCATCAGTTGATTTAACCGCCTCCGCGTCGAAACGATCCCTACGCTGGCGGGCGATTTTCTCCAGTACCAGTTCCGCAATACCTTTCGTGACGTTGTCGTATAACTCTGGCATTTGGGATTGCTGAGCGACGACTTTAGCCACTTCATGCGCAATCCACTCTTCCGGACGGCTGACAAACTGCCAGTCAGGCACCCAATACGATATACCCAACTCAATCAACTTCCAGAATTTGCGATGATGCTTGATGTTGCGGCGGTCACCGACCGGAGACATTGCGATTGGTGTGCCAACCGGCACACCTTTCATGATTTCCCGGTCATGGTCGGTACAGTATTTAATTCCCCCGCCGGGCAGAAGCACGCCAAGCGCCTCGGTTTTGTGCTTACGGGATGACTTAGCAGTAGCAACGCTCATCAAACGCCCTCCCCGGGTAGCGGTTCGCTGGCGCTGTTAATTGCCCGCTTTACGCTTGAAAACAATTGACGTAACCGCATGACTTCGGCATCACCCTGTAAACGCCGGCTCGCATCTTGAATAGCCAGTGTTAACTGTCGAATTGTGCTCTCTTCCGGCAAACCCAATGACAGGGCCAGTTCCTTTTGAGCATGGTTCAATCGCTCAACGGCTCTGGCTACAGCCTCACGACTGTATTGCAATTCATGGTGGGTTTGATTTCGAATTGCTTCCCTTTGCTCATCGCAGCGCGCTATTTCATCCGCCAGGTTATCAGTGGCTGTATATGCCCGGGCAACTAAAGTCGCGATTTCATCACCGTGCCGCTTAGCAAGCTCACGCTCAGTAAACCAGACGCAGGCCTGGCGAATTTTAAGCTCAGTTCGTTTGTTCTCACGGGCGATACCATCAATCAGGAGCTTAATCCATGCATCTCGGGGGAGATTATCAACCGCTTGCATTGTCGGGCCTTTAACATTTCGCCAGCCATTCCCTCCCCGCACCATTAACCCGCATCCGGCGGGCAATTCGCTTTTCTTGATAAGACCTTCCGGAACAGCAAACACTACGCCGCTCGCATACGACAGGTAGCGTGTATATTTGCCTTTGGTTACATCGGCGCGGAAATCGGATACCGAAATTTTGCACTCATACGCAACCGGGCAGAATTTACTAAAGCTGAAGGGAACGGCGTAAACGTCCGGTCTTGCACTACCTGACGGCCCTAGTTGCATATCTTCCCAAACGAATCGCGAAGTATTTCTGCGTAAATGCTCTGCCAGGTCGTGAGCAAGTGCATCGTGTTGCCATTTTTGCATTGTAAACATGCTCATCTCGCCCCCCTTAGCTTCCGCACCTGCTCAAGCCGTTCAGTGAGGAAGCTCATTTCCTTATTGGCTTTGTCGATGTCAGCATTAACATCAGCCAGCCGAAACTGAGCCGTTTTAATGCGCGCACGACAATTCACCTCTTCACGCTTCAACTTCTCCAGGCCTTGCCGGTGATCGGTAATTTCCTGACGAAGCGCTCTAAGCTCCCAGTCTATTTTGCTCTCACCCTTTGTCCGTGCCAGTATCCAGTCAAAGGCATCCACTACTGCACCGCAACGCCGACAAGTTAACTGACGATAGTGTTCGTCAACGAGAACGTTGGCATGCTGGCAACGATGATGTTTGTGTTCCGGTGGTGGCGCTTCAACCAGATTACGCATTTCTTTAATGTCGCTGTTCTTATCGAAGCGCTTCGTGAAAGCAAGGACATTATCACTGTTATCAGGTGCATCGATTTGATCGCTCACGCTGCCACCCCCGACATGTTTGCCGCCGCCTTTCTGATTTGAGCAATAAACGCAGCGCCACGGGCCTCTAAATGGTCCCGGCTTACATAATCCATTGCAGGACCGCGCCACGTTTTATCGAACACGGCTATCGCAGCCGCAAAACCTGCGGAGGATGATGTAGGCTGGCCCGGCGCTGGCCGGTACCATTGTGGCAAATCAAAACTGACTCGCCCGCGAATAAAGGAGACATGGTCGGCCTCTTCAGGCCACCAAATTTCACTTGTCGCAGCTTTAATCAGGAATACGTAGCGCCCGCCAGCGTCACGCATTTTCATCGCATAGCTAATGATGTGCCGCATGCCGGTAATGTACTGTTCCCCGTACTGACTGGCACGGCTATAGGGCGGATTCGCGTAGCCAGCGCCGTTCAACTCTTTCAGTCGTGCGGACCAGTTTTGCGTGAGCGCATTCTCCTCAGCAGTATAAAATGCCTCGCACTTTGCATTGTCCGTGTCGGCAAACAGATCCAGAACAAACGGGCCGAACATGGCATTAATACCCCACCAAAGTCTATCGGGAGAGCGCCACTGATCGCCTATTTCTTTAAGTTCGTGTGTGGGCCTGGCTTTTAGTGCCTGCAATGCTTCAACATATGGGTTCACAGCGTCACCTCCTCTTTCGAAGGCACCAGACGATAAAACCAGACCTTTTTACCGGTTTCGTCATTGCGCACTATCCGCACTTGTTTAACCAGACCGTGACGAACAGCACTCACCTCGCGCAGCCGCGCGCTAATCGCGGCCTGAGTATCCCCTTCACCGGGAAACATTGTGGAAAGTAACTTTTCGATGCCACGCAACGTGTACCAGTCCGCGCCCGCTGTTGCGACCATTACCCTGTGCAGTTGCGTGTTAGCGTCTGAGAAACGTCCCTCCAGGCTAAGCTTGCGAAGTTCCTGGTTGATGCCACTACGTTCTTTTGCCGAGACTTCAGGTATTTTGACCATCACGCACCCTCCGCAACAGCCAGAACGTTTCGTGAACCATCCGGTAAAAGCGCAGATACGACGCCCCGCACCTCCATCAACTCAATTAACCGGGCGCCCCGGTTATATCCGATGCGAAACTCACGCTGGATACCTGAAATTGTCGCCCGGTTCCTTTCCACGACAAATTTAACTGCCTGCTCATAGAGCGGATCGTTATCGCCTTCGGTATCTGGATTGGCTGTATTGTCAGCTTTAGCCACCCCGCCTAACCCGGCAATGAGCGCACTGATAAGGGCAGACAGTTCGCCGGTCATCAGCACAAAATCAGCGTCAAAACGTGCTGCAGCATCTTCGCGATCAATATCATCGTTCTGTTCGAGAATATTTGCGCTGAACTTCAGGCGCTTAAGCATGGCTGCATCAGTCAGTACAAAATTTATACGCTCCTGCCAGTCCAGCGCCAGCCTGGTTACCAACTTCCCGGCCCGGATATGCGTTGCTATCTCATCAGACACCAGATCCTGATGTTTACTGCTCAGCACCCCGCCATCTTCCAGTACAGCCTTTAGCTCAGCCTCGTCAGACAGTGAAAACCCGGCGGGCGGATTACCGCTGCGTACCCATTCTGTAACGGTCAGTTCGATCGGGGTTTCCAGCACCAGGGGCAAGACAGGTAGCGATCCGATGGTTTTACGGAGCAAGGCCAGGGCATCCTCCGCTTTTTTGGCGCTGGCGGCATCAACGACGATTAACCCGGCCCCTTCGTTAATCCAGATCGCCGTAGTATGGTATTTACTGAAAGCACGCGGCAGCAGAGTCTGGACAACTTCATCCCGCAACGTGTCTTTTTCGGTTTTCTTCAGGCGGCGCTGTTGTGCCGCTTCGAGTTTTTCCACTCGCGCAGCCAGTTCTCTCGCGATGACGGGCGCAGGGAGTATTTTCTCTTCACGCTGTATCTTCACCAGGATTTGCCCGTTAGAACGGTAAACCAGTTCTTCACCGAATGGCGCCACCCATCCTGATTTTGCTGCATCCTGACTTCCGCACGGGGTAAACGCGAATGCCTGCATTTGTTTACCGAGTTGAGAAAAATCGATATTGCGGCTCAGCTTATAAATCGCCGCGTTTTTGAAGTAGCTCATGGTCATTGGTTAGTCCTTGATTGCCTGTTTTTTTGAATAATCCGGGCCAGCATTTCACGCCCTTTTTTGTTTGTTTCCGGGGTGGTCAGCCCCTTCTCATGTCCTACGGTTTCCGGTCGGGTTTTATGTTCCAGCCGGATCACCGGCGCAGGTATGCTTTCCCCTGCCTGTAGTTTTTTCCCCCATTGTCTGAGTAATGTTTCAGCTACCTTACGAAGCTCAGCCATGCCGTGGTTGTACTGCAACATCGCCCGGCGCATTTCTGTGACAATCCAGTACATGACTGGCGCACTCCACGGAAACATTGCCGCATCGCTGTAGTTCATCCTGCCCGCGCAATAGCGCTCAAACTCTGCCATCACGTCCTCAAGTACCGGTAACCGCGCATCAACACACTCTCTCGCCAGCGCTATCCAGTCCGGAGGCGACGGAAACGGATAAAACTTTCGCCCCGGCGCCGTATCAACGGCATAGCGAAGTTGCTCAGGTCTGATTCCCTCCACGGCCAGCACTCTTACCAGTTCCGCCCCAAACGTCTCCACCAGTTGCGGCGTATTCATCCTGCCCAACCACATCGGCCAGTGGATCGGGTACAGCGGAATAATCACCCTCAAAGCAATTTCCCTCAGTTCCTGATGATCCGTAGCCGTACTTGTCCTGTACTGCCTGGATTGCGGCGAGTCCCTGCTGGAAACGATCCGCTGCATTGCTTCCGCCGTTACCGGCGCTGGTCGGTTTGACATAGCGCGCCCCTTTCGCATATTGCTGTTTCAGTGACTGGATGAATTTTTGTTGCCACTGGCTGTGGTAATAAACCCTTCCGGTTGGTTGCCAGTAAAACCGGAATTCGTTGAGTAGTTCAGGTGTGTAACCCGCATCAGCCAGACCGGTCAGGGCCGCAATACGGGCAAAGTCGTTGCCCGGCTCCCATTCGAGCGTCATTGGAAACATGCCAGCCTGAGGCGTCGGTGCCTTGTGGGGAACACGCCCGTCAAGAAGTGCGTTGTGGTGTGGGTTTTCCGGCTCTACGCTATCGCCTGAATTTTGACCAGCGTCAGAGAGAGAGAGATCAGTATTTACTGTAGATCCGTAATTACTAATGTCCTGAAATTCAGGATACGGATTTTCAGGATACGGATTTTCAGGATGTGGGTTAGCTCCCATTTCAGCCGTTTCCTGATTTTCAGGATGCGGCTCCATGCCCTGCCCTGTCTGCGCTGGCTCCGTTTCCTGAAATTCAGGATATGGTCCGGCAGATTCGTCAATACCCTCATGAAATTCAGGAACGGCCTGTCTGGGCACATCATATACGTAATAGTCATATCCATCGGTTACGCCACGTTCATCACGTAGCTGAATGCGTAGTACGAAACCGACATCAATCAGTTCATTGAGCAGCTTGTACACCGCATCACGACCACAACCGCGAATGCCTTTTTTCTCCTGCCAGAGGTGTGACGGGTTAACGCTCCAGCCGTCCGGTTTGGAAAGCAGGTAGTGCAGCAGCCCTTCCGCCGCCCATGTCAGGGCGCCGTTACCAATGGCCTGATTGTCGATCAGCGTATAACCGCGCTGGCGGTTAGCTCGTACGATAGCCATCAGACCGACTCCGGTTCATCGGCCCTGTGTTTGTTCTGCTCACGCGAGTAATACGCTTTGGTGACTCCGGACAAAGCCCCTGTGATAGCCAGACGCCGGGTTTCTTCCCCGGCAACGTCGATTTTCTTGCCGATGATGCCAGCAATGAGATCGACGGATTGTGTTTGCGTTAATTTATCCATGGTTAAACCTGCTTGCGTTGAGGCACTGGCAACCAGTCAGGAACCGGTAAACCAGCGGATTGAAGTTCGTTGTGAACGTGCTGAAGCATCTCCGGCGACTCAGCAAACATCGCCAGGAAACCCCGGATAGCAGCAATATTGGTTTCTACTGCCGGATTTGAAGAAAGCACTTCGGAAGCTGCTTTGATGGCCACTGCCTCGGGCTCAGTCCAGCGGGTTTTAATCTGGTCTTCACGAAGCATGTGGAACGGCAAGCCTGCTTTTCCGACTTTCTTACGGGAAAGCAACTCCTGCCGCATATCGTCGATCTTAGCCCCTGCCGATTCAGGATCGGGGCGGTTTACAATGGTCATTGGTTAGTCCTTAAAGTGGTTATTGCTGGGATGGCTTGGTCAGGGCCAGCCCGAGGCGGTTAGGGTCTCTGCCGTAATCCGCCGGGTTGTAGACATACGGGATGTCAGGTGAGAGGTGGCAAAGCAAAGCGATTCTCTCCGGGATGTGCTTACGCCAAGTATGGACGGCTGGTCGAGCCACTCCAAGAGCATCAGCAATTGCCGTGTCCGTGCGAAACTTCTCTTTAAGCATCTGATAAAGAACTGGTTGTTTAAATGTCATACTTTACCCTCGTCAATAAAGTTACATTTTATAGCAAGAAACTAACGACAAGTAAATTACATTGAGTTCGTATAACTTACTTACCATGAAAACATTTGGTGAAAGATTCAGAACAAGGCGAGAGCAGCTAGACCTAACTCAAGAAGAGGCTGCTAAAGCAATCAATCGGTTACTTAAAGGTGATCGAGGCACTTTTACGCGTGTAACTATTAGCAATATAGAGAATGGAAACCAATCGAGTATCAAAGACAAGGTATTACTTGCTGCGGTTGATGTGTTGAAGTGCTCGCCACGATGGCTGGTTTATGGTGAAGGTCCAGTTGAAGAAAGAAATGTAAACGTAGCTGAAACTTCTAGTCATCAACGCTTAATACCTCTGATAGACTGGGTTCAGGCTGGTGCATTCACTGAGGTGGGCTCATACCCGGAGGATAGCTATGAATATTATCCCTGCCCTGCCAACCTTAGCGATAAGGCATATGCACTTAGGGTTGAGGGCGAATCGATGATCCCTCGCTTTGAACCGGGAGATATAATCTACATAGACCCTTCGCAACGGCAAAAGATTAACGGAAAATTTGTTATAGCCAGGTTGGTAAATGAAAACTCTACTACCTTTAAGCAACTACAGATTATCGATGGAAAAATCTATCTTCAGGCCCTCAATCCAAACTATACTCCAGAAATGAAGTTTACTCATGTAAATCAGGACTGTGAAATTATCGGCACCGTAGTTTGGCACATCAAGCCAGTTTAACGCATTTAACTCCTATCGCAGTCTCTTGTTGTGAAGCGATAATCCTTTTTTTTCCCAAAAAAATTATAAGTAAAAACCACTGCACCATCATATTTAGAGATAATATCTTCGTTACAAAAGGTTTTTTTGAAAGATGAACTTAGCATATTGTTCAGTGGCTGAAGTGAATTGCTATCTATAAAAATATCATCTATATCATATATATAGTGCAATTCATGCCCTCGAACATACATATCCCGAAAAGTCGCTGTATCACTAACCCGCACTGGAAAATGCATTTTTAACTTTTGCTCTGCGGTTTTTTTTGCAAATTCGTTCCATACCACATCTCCGTTAACTACTGAAGAACCTAGATGCGAACCCACTTTCCCAACAACAATAGCGATAACTACAACTATCAATATTAGTAGTTTATTCGCTCCCCATATTGCCTTCGTTTTGCACTCAGCAATTAATGACTTTCCTTCTGCTGGTTTGTAATTAGTCCCTTTCCAATCCTCTACTTCTTTATTCACGCTTCCCACATCTGAGATCCGATCACCGCAGTTTGAGCAATACCGGTCCCCAGGATCTACAGTTGTTCCGCATTTTGTACAAAACATAACAATCTCCCACCATAAAATAAGGATTATTCCTATTGCTCAATGGAATTCATTAAAACAGAGAAAATTTTTTTTGTTAAGTATCAATACGGTAATGTAATTTTTTTAACCAAAAGACAAAAAACTAACGAAAGTTAATTGACTAAAAATGTCAATAAAGTTACATTGAAATCATCAGCGGTTCCGCCGATGGCCCTAAGCCTGTGCAACCGCTTCAATCGAGCACTGAAAAGTGCAATGAACCAGACGAGATGGGTTTGGTGGGCAGTAGCTCAGTGTTAACCGGTAGTCGGCCATTCGCGATGGCGGTGACGGTTGCAATATTCAACAGATGGTTTCCCGGAGTGCGCACGATGGGAGGCAAGACGTTGATAAAGCTTAGAGCGCCACCCTTGTTGTGTGGAGGTCACCCATAGAGGGTCTTCCCAACCAAAGCCATTTCAGGAGGTAATCATGATCAAGTTACAAAACCTCAAGCCAAACGCCCGCACTCGTCGCGATGAACGGCGTAAAGCAAAGCAAAAGGCGTGGGCCGCAGCTAATCCCATGCTCGTCGGGCACCGTTACCGGAACATTGGTGAGTCGCCAAAAATCGTTCAGAAGCCCGGTTATGAGCCAAAGCCGATAAAGTTTATAGCCCTGGATATTTTTTGGGCAGCTCGGGAATACAAGCTTCAGATTATCCGGGCAACGTACCTGTATGAATATGAGTTCAAACACTCACATTTAGCAGAAGGCCCGATTTGCCTTGCGGATGTGGCTATTTATCGTGCCGGGCATCGAAAATCAACAACGCTAACGGCGAGGTGAACATGTCTTACATAGAGGACAACATTCATCTTCTGTCAGCATTCAATCGACACGATTCAAAAACCGTGGCAACGATGAAGGAGTACGTTCTTCCTTGGGCTAAAGAACGACTGAAAAATCTTGAAGACCTCAATGAACTATGTCCCCCTGCTGTTTTTCTGAACGATATAAATGAATTACGGCAAGGTATAAAGACTTGCGAAGAAAGACTGCAAGCCCTATAGCCGGGCTTGTCCAGATTGCTGAGAGTATCTTCATAGCAATGACCACCGGGAAAGACCGAGAGCCTGGAAGAAAAAAGAGGCAGCTCTTCCGGGGTGATCCTGCCTAGCTGGTGAAGCTTCGTGTTTGCGAAACCATTCCAGCCATGCTGGCTGTAAGGTCAGCTCACAACAGGTAAGAGCATTGAACTTTGCATGCCGGGAAAGCGCGCCTGGCGTCGGTTGGATTCCGGACAGTGCTCTTTCCGTTGTGGTGAATGCGCAGACTGATGCGCGATCGGACGTGTAACAGGCTCATGTACCTGCCGCCGTAAAGACTTATGGGTTCAAGAACTCACGTGACGCTAAAAGCAAGCAAGCCGGAGATCAGCACCGGCCACCACAACCCAATCACGTTGAACCGTGATAACCGTAGTTCCTCTAGTGCTGTGTGTAGTCTTTGCCCATCCCTGTGATGGGCTTTTTTTCGCCTTGAAACAGGAGAACCATCTTTATGGAAATACTCCTCACGCTGGCGATCCTCGCTGGCCTGGCCCTGCTCATAGCTATTTTGATACTGCCATTCATCTAAGGAGGTAACCCAATTAAAACAATAAGCGACTGACCATCGTTATCTAAATTAAGGACTAACCAATGACCATGACATTCAAACAAAAGCGTCTGGCGCGTAAGCGTGCACAGGCGAAAGAAGCAAAAGCCCGCTTAAAGGCTGAGTGGGAAAACAGCACGGTTTCGCTGGTGAAAGTGCGCTGTAAAGCTATGCCGGATATACGCCCTATCCGCCCGGCAATTAAATGTAGTTCTGGGCTATCCGCCTCTGGTAGCCAGCTACGCACCAGCACCAGCCGCATCCCGAGAGGCGTGCGTTGATGGGTGATGTTGGCGATCACTTCAGGGATATAAAGCCGTATTTGAAAGAACGTCGTAAGAAAGCCCGCGACGGCGCCCATGAGCGCATTAAAGCCTTTTTCCTCAGGAACGGCATTGCGCTTGAAGAGGGGAATAACACCCTGATATTCCGCACGCCTGCCGGCACCGTTTGTTATTACCCGCCGAGCCAGAAAATGCAGCACAAACAATTCTGGAAAGAATGCAGCCCAACCTGGTGCATGAATTACGTTATCAAACTGAGAGAGAAAACATGATCAACATGACCCCTGTTAAATCTTCCCAAATCCACAGCATCGGCCACGATGCCGCCACCGGCACACTTGCAATTCGCTTTAACGGTCGCGGTAACGTACCGGGCAGTTTGTATCACTACGCCAATTTTTCAGCCGATGATTTCGCCCGCCTGAAAGCGGCTGATTCTGTTGGTTCCCATTTCTACAAGCACATTAAACCTCATACCGATAAGTTCCCTTATCAGCGTATCAATGAGGAAAAGTCATAGGGGGAACGTCTCCATGAACTATCAGCAGGAAAAACGGATCAACCACATTATCGCGAAATTCAGCGATAACGATCAGGAGTTAATACGCAACCGCATTGAAGAGCTTGAAGTCGAGATTCCTGATCATCTCATCACAGCAATTTTCAAACCTTCCCGTTTTAACGACCTGCGCCATGACGCATTACAGGCGGCACTGGATGAAACAGACATTCAGGACCTGGTCGGCGATTTCATCCGAACGGTACTAACAAAAGCGGCAGAGCTTGAATACGCGATGGATATTGCTGACGGGCAGGATGAAGTTGACGTTGATGCTGCATGAGAAAGCCCCACCGAGGTGGGGCTAACCGGCTCTCGGCGACCAAACCTTGAGCCTTAAGGACTAACCAATGACCAAACGGCCAGTGATTATTGTCAGGCGACCAAACCTGACAGGAGAAGAATAACATGACCAGTAAACCCACGAAAGGAATGTATCTGCATCGTTTAACCGGCGATGACGTTCTTAATCCTCCCCGCCATTACGCCGGATGGACTGTGCTTTTTGCCTGTCTGTTCGGCGCCACTTTTTTCCTGACTTTAGCTTCTGGCTTTTAAGGACTGACCAATGACCGATTTAATTCAGAACCTTCCGGAGGTACTAACCAACCGGGGGATTGACGAAGCAACCTGGAGCGCGCTCAAAAACAGCATTTTTACCGGTGCACGTGACGACTCGATTTTGATGGCGGTCGATTACTGTCGTGCTCGTAAGCTTGATCCGCTTATGAAGCCGGTTCACCTCGTTCCGATGAGTGTGAAAGATGCTGCCACAGGCAAACATAATTTTCGTGATGTGGTAATGCCGGGGATTGGCCTCTATCGCATACAAGCCGAGCGCTCCGGAAACTATGCGGGTTCGAAAGAGCCTGAGTTTGGCCCGACCATCACCGCAAAGGTTGGTGAGGTGGAAGTTACCTATCCGGAATGGTGCAAATACACGGTCAGTAAAATGATCGGCAACGGCACTATCGTCGAATACAGCGCGAAAGAATACTGGCTGGAAAACTACGCTACCGCTGGTCGTGATACTCAGGCACCAAACGCGATGTGGAAAAAACGCCCCTTCGGGCAACTTTCTAAATGTGCGGAAGCGCAGGCATTACGGAAAGGCTGGCCGGAGATCGGCGCGCAACCTACAGCCGAAGAAATGGAAGGTAAAATGCTCGACATTTCCGACTATCCCTCCAGCACAAGCCCCGCGCTGGCAAACACGCCAAACACCTACCCCGAAGAGATGTTTAACGCGAATGCCAAGACGTGGGAAAAGCTCATTCAGTCGGGTAAGAAGAAAGCAGCATCTGTTATCGCGACCGTTGAAAGCAAATATCAGTTAACCCCCGAACAGCGTAAAGCGATTGAAGATATGGAGGTGATCGATGGAAATCATTAACGTACAGCAGGGAAGCGAGGCCTGGCATTCGCTTCGCGCAAACCACTTCACGGCCAGTGAGGCGCCGGTAATGATGGCCGCATCCGGTAAGATGCGGCGCGATGAGTTATTACACATCAAAGCGACCGGCTCAGAACGTGAAGTTAGCGACTGGGTACAAAAAAATCTCTTTGATAAGGGCCACGCTTACGAGGACAGCGCCCGCCGCATTGTTGAAGAGATGATTGGTCAGGAGCTTTTTCCGGCCACCGCTATATCCGATGACGGAAAATTACTGGCCTCATTCGATGGCATTACCATGCTCGAAGATATTCTTTTCGAACACAAGATGTGGAATACCACCCTGGCTGAGTCAGTCAGAAATAACGACCTCCCTGAAGAATATTACTGGCAACTTGAGCAACAATTGTTGGTGAGTGGCGCAGATTGCGCCTATTTCGTTGTTTCAGACGGCACGCGCGAAAACTTCGAACATCTGGTTTATACACCCGTGGCCGGACGCGCCGATGCGCTCCGGGCTGGATGGGATCAATTTGCCGCCGATCTCACTTCATACAAAGCCCCCGAGTTACCAGAGCCGACTGTTTGCAAAACGTTTATGCGCTTGCCTGCGCTTGTTATTGAAGTTGATGGAGCAGTAAAAAGTTCTAATCTTCAGGTTTATCAAAATGAAGCCCTGAATTTTATCCGCTCCATTAATACCGAACTGTCAACGGATCAGGATTTTGCAGACGCGGAACAAACCGTTAAATTCTGCGATTCCGCAGAAAAAGAACTCGTTGCTGTAAAACAGCGTGTTCTTGCGCAGACAGCCGATATTGACGAGCTTTTCCGTACGATTGATCTGCTTTGCGACGAAATGCGTAATAAGCGCCTGCTGTTGAATAAACTGGTCAAAAGCCGCAAAGATGAACTTCGACAGGAAATTATCAGCGAAGCAAACGCCAGCCTTAAGCAGACTCATGGTGAACTGAACACAAGTCTGAATGGCGTTACTCTCCCCCTGCCCCGTACTGATTTCGCCGGAGCCATGAAAGGCAAGCGCACCATCGTAACCCTGCGAAGCGCGGTGAATGACGAACTGGCGCGGGCAAAAATTGAGTTGAATCAGACGGCAGAGAAGTATGCCCGTAACCTGACGTTAATCAGCGACATCGATGACAAATATAAAAACTTGTTTCGCGATTTACCGTTAATTATCGGTCACGATTACGACCACCTGAAATTGCTCATCGATCAGCGTATCAATGAACAACTTGAAGCTGAGCGTAAGGCTGCTGAAGCCGCAGTTGAAGCGGCTAAAGTCGTAGAAAATGCATCTGCTGCGATTGAACCCATCGTTGAACCAGCCGGGAAAACGTATGCTTCAACAAAGCCAGCCCCAATGGCCACTGCATTATCTATTGCGCTTCCCAAAGACCTGCTCAAAGAACTTGTCTGGAGTGATGAATGGGAAGATGAACAGGGTAAAACGATTAAGGTCATCCACCGCGAACAGACTGGTTCGCGTCGCTGGGAATCTGATCATCTGATGATTTTTACCCTCGGCGGAAAACTCTATGGCTCAACCTATAGCCTGGGGTTAACCGAGTGCCAGGAATCCTTACCCTACGAGTATGAACCTGATCAAATCGAGTGCCTGCAAATGGAAGCGTATGAAGTGACCGTCACACGCTACCGCAAAGTACCGGCCTGACCCGCTTCGGCGGGTTTTCTTAAGGACTGACCATGACCACACAAAATACCGTCGCCACCGTACTGGATGGCGCCCTTCGTCCTGTTCGTTCGCAACTCGAACTTGCCGCATCGCAGTTAGCTGGCATACCCCACGCCTCTGTACTCAGTGCAACGTCACTTCTGGAACAAGCACGGGTACTGTGTATTGAGCAATACAACGCTGAAGTTGATGACTTCAATGAACTTATTGATGAGCATGAGGCACTTCAGGGCAGGTTAACTACTGCTGAACTCGCGTTAATCAGCTCGCGAGAGAAACTTGCAGAGGCTGAGTTGTCCGAAAAAACGATGAAGGCAGAAAGCGATCAGTATTTCGCGCGTAATAAGCTTCTTCACGCCGATCTTAATGCCCTGCGCGAGAATCTTGCCAAATATCAGTCAATGAATCCCGACCGCATGAAATCGCAGATCGCCCGGTTGAAGGAAGACATCGATGAAAGCAAAAAAATCAGAAACCAGCAACTGACCGAAATTCGCAGGCTAAAAAACGACATCGCTGAAACAAAAAGTAAGTTGTCATCAATGACGGTGCTCAACACCGAATTGACAGATCATTGCAGCGACATGCAGCGTCGGCTTGAAATTGCCGATGGCAATACCGATCCGCGTACTTTTGGGGGCCACGGTGTTGATTACTATTTCTATACATTCCAGTTTGGCCTGAAGCTGAGTTCTCCCGATCCGGACATAATTATTCTCAATGATCTGGAGTGGCATGTTGAAGTGCGCACGACACACGGTATCTGTCTCATCATCTCCGTGAACGAGTGGACAGCACCTGTTTTTCCGTTTGTCTCTGAAATCAAAAATACCTGGCCCGATGGCTTAACTCCGGCGCTAACCGCGCATATTCGCGATTTACTGGAAAATACACATGCTCACCTGGTGCGGCGAGCCGAGTGGGCCGAAACCGTACTGGTCGGTACGCTACCACTTAAAGATCAGTATCTGGATCAGCTCAGTTCCGCAGGTATTCACACACTCTATGACATTGTGCGCCGGACACCGTCCATGCTTGCCGAAGCCGTAAAGGGATTCGGTATGCCAACAGCCCGCCAGGTGCATTCAAAGTGCGTGGGCCTGGTGCGTGATTGGGAAAAACAGCATCGGGAGGCTGCGTGATGGAAGATTTTGAAGACCTGATTTTCGCGGCTAAGGACGATGATGGTTGTGACCACACGCAGCGTATAATCTGGATGATGCATCAGCGGGCTAACATCCGGCGCGGTATTCCATGGACGCCGTGCCCGCTTCCTATCAAGATCGACCCGTTTAAAGAAATTTCGCAGCCCACCACCCTGACGATCGGCGTGCGTCGTACCTATTCGCGCAATGTCGCACAAGGCATTTATCAGTTGTACCGACGTGGCTGTAACGAAAATAACATCGCCAGCATGCTGGGCATACCGCTCGACAAAATCCGCGTCATTATGGAGCACAAAACCCAAACCCAGCGGCGCGCATGGCAACTCGTGCAGCAGGCAAGTCACTTACCGACCCAGCAGGAAATCATTTCCCGCCTGTCGAAAGAACGCCCGGCCTGATAAATCCCCATTTCATGAGCACCTAATTAGGCGCTTCATTCGCGAGAATTATCTATGAATATTCAACGCTACAAACCCGTGGCGGCGGCAACTATTTCGCCGTCGGACAAGGGTGATTTCATTAAGTTTGCCGACCATCAGAAAGCGATTGATACACTGGCGATAGAAAACGATTATTTGCTACCTGCCGCCGCCCGGGAGTTATCCAACGCCTGGCTACTTCACAAAACCACGATGGCCGCGCAAGCGGCATTATTTTGCATCAAGTCCGGTGATGTTGCTGAGGCGACGAAGTGGCTTGAGGGCGTCACTGATGAGGCTCAGGTTGAGTTACCAGATAACACTACAGTTACCAGCCTACAAGATTGGTTCAACAACAATATGGTCAGCCAGGGCGGTGAATACGGCTACTTAACGCATTCTGATGCACTTCAAAAAATCAGAGAAGAACTGCCTCAAACGTGCAGCGCAATTAGGGAGTTTGAAGCGCGTGGAGCCAAAACAGCGCTTACTCAATTTGCTAAGCAGTGGCGTGAAGAGTCTGACCGCAACGGCGAGTTTATTGGTCTGAGCATTGCAGAAAGCGCTGGTCGTTATGCTGAAGAGTTCGCCGCCCGCCTATGCACCGGGGAGGCTGAATAAATGGCTAACTGTAACTGCATGAATGAATTTAAAGAAAAGTTGCATTCTCACCTGATGCAGGGAGTGCCAGAAGGAAGCGAAATCGCGGATCTATGGGGCGGGACTGGTTGGGATAACCAGGTGTTATCTTTCGGCGCAGATGGTGGTGTTCACGTCATGTTGAAATACAAGCTGGCGTATCGCGCGCCAAAGAAAAACGGCGAACTATCCAAAAATTTCACCAGGAAAGAATGCTCACTAAAAATGAGCTATTGCCCGATTTGTGGTGCTAAGCAGGGAGGCGACCATGTCTAAACGCATCAGCAATCGAATTGCTCGGCGCATTCTCGGCGGTACTCACTACCACAGCAACACACGTATTATGACTCGCTCTGGTTCGCTGGTGCAGGTTAATCCGTCTCGCCGCCAGCGCCGGGCCAATAAACGCATTCTGGCTATCCGTGCGGCTATTCGTGAACGTAATGAGCAGGGAGGCGACCATGTCTAAATTAGCTCAGGGTTTTGTTCATATCGATATAGACCATAACCAGTACGGCGGGTTGTCGTTATCTGTCTGCAATGATGATGTCGGCTATCGAATCTCTGGCGGCAAAATTGGCGGCTGTGAAAATCTGGAGCGTTTCACCGTGAATGCTGATGAGTTGATTAAAGCAATTCAGGAGCATGTAGCGAAGGGAGGCGACCATGCTTGATTTGAAATCCGGGATGGTGGCCTATGCCAAAACTCTCAGCCTACATATTGAAGGCACTGAGTTGAAATATAACGCCCCGCGCGGCAAAAAATTTGCCGTCATTTTGATGACAGCAGAAAAGCCAGGTGACGAAGGAATTAAAGCAGATGAATTTCTCCGTCAATGCGGCTGGAAGTTAGATGGAGGCGACCATGCGTGAGCTAACTGTATCAGAGCAGGATTTAATTGACTTCGATCTGTTAAAGCAGGGCGCTAATCAGTGGAAATTTCGATTTTCCGTTGGCTCTCCATTTAAATGTGCATCCAGCAAAGAAAAAGCGGTGAGTTATGCAACAGAGGCGTACCTGAAAGCCAGCCGCGATGAGTTGTTAACGAAATCTCAGCGTTTTGATAAAGCGTGCAGAGAGGAAATCGAATCATCACATACGCTGTGGGGGCACATGGATATGACTAAATTACTCACAATGTTTGAAAAATTGGGCGGTGATACCTCATCACTGCAAATTGCAGCAAAAAGAGAATTCAACAGCAACGGCGGCCGCCGCACTTCATGTGCTGTTTCTGCGCAGGGAGCGCGTGACACCGCCGCAATGCGTATGAAGCTGGAGCGGTATATCGAATGGAGAAAAGACCATGCGTGAGCGCCCTACTTCGTTAGCCAGCGGCGCGAAATTAACGCCGGAATCGTTCGCTGATTTTGTTGATCGTCTTAAATACCACTGTCGCGGTGCGGGCGTTAATGACCACTGCACGGCAGACGCTATTTTCATCGTTCAGCGTAAGCGGTTGGTGACCGGAATTGATACCGACTACACCGACCAACTTGTTATTTATTGCGATGACTCCAAGTGGTTCAGCATTCAAGAATATTGGGATGATCTGGATTATGACGCACAGGTTGATCTCAATAAAAAGTCTCAGGACTGGTGCGATAAGCAGTTCATGAAGGCCGACTCAAGCGACCAGTGGTATCTGATCGGCGAATTAGATGATCACACTGTCACTGGCTACATGTGGGAATGGGAATACGTTAACAGCCATTTCACCCGCGAAGCCGCAGAAGCATTCATTAAACGGAAGTCGCACGATTATCGCGACGGTCTACGCATCTACGTTGATGCCAATATCTACTGTTGGGAATTCAATGCCATTAAGGAAGCGCTGATGGATGGCAGCTTGGTGCTCGCAGATAACTGCATCGGGGGTGCCTCATGAAAAACTATCCGGGCGGATATGACAGCTTATCTTTGCGTGAGCTGTTAGATAGCGTCGTTATCTCCCATGTGTCAAAAGCTATTTCACCGGAAAAGATGAGCGTCGCAGAACGTCAGAGAGACCTGCAATTTGTTAAAGAGTCTCTTGTGCAGTGCGCCCACTTTATCCGCTCAGTTATTGAAGATAGTGAGGGGGAATATTTGATCGGCGCTGGTAGCGCTGAGAGCTATAAGAGGGATAAGGCATGAACCGCCCATACGACAAAACTAAACCGTTGAGTGAGCAGCCGTGGCTGTTCAGTAAAGGGAGAAAGGCAGGATGACAACAGCACCAGCAATCATTATTCCTACAGATATATCTGCGATGGTGCGCGAAATTGAAACCACCTATGCGTCGTTTCTGGAAAATTTCCGCATCCCGTCCGATCACGTCATCGTTGTCAACTACTCGGGTGGCAAAGACTCAACAGCAACACTGGCTATTGCTCATCATCTATTTGGTGACAAGGTGCAAAATGTTATGGCAGACACAGATAACGAGCATGAGTACACGATTGAGTATGCAAAAAACATTCACACTCAGGTAGGTTGTCGTCCCGTTCAGTTGGTTAAGCGCATTTACAGCGCGGCAGATTTTGCCCGCCGACGTGCCTACATGAAAAAGAACTGGTCGAAGAAGCAGGCCATCCGCATGGGTGCTTACCGGGGCGTCGTCATGCCGTCACTGGGTCGGGCGGATACCGCATTTGGTCAGGCATGGCTGAAAACAGCGAAGCGCTGGGGTATCGACTTTGAGACTGCTTTAGATGCTGCCTTGTCAGTGATGCATCCGAGCGGAAACAGTTTTCTCGATGCGGCTCTTTTACACGGCAAATTCCCGATGCTCCGTGACCGGTTCTGTACCGACGAGCTCAAGATACAGATTGCCTACGATGCGGCAATTCGTCCGATGCTGGATGAGGGTGAGGTCGTTGTTCAGTGGTCAGGCGTCCGTGGTGATGAGTCATCCAAACGTGCCGGTTATGACCGCTTCGCAGTCGATATGCGCGATGAAGGTTATCTCTTTAACTTCCTGCCAATTCATCAGTGGACGGCTGCAGATGTATTTGCCCTGCATAGATATTTCGGTATTAAGCCAAATCCACTGTATTTGCAGGGGGCTTCTCGCGTCGGTTGCATGAACTGCGTGCTTTGCAACAAAGAGGAAATTTCAGAAACCGCTGCCCGTTGGCCGGAGCATATTGAAAAACATCGCCAGTGGGAGATGAAGGTTCGTCTGGCCTCCCGCTGGGTGCACTGGATGAGTACCGGTACGGTGAGTCAGGCATGGGTCAACTCGATAATCGGTTTCCGCGAGATAACAAATCGACGTGGAGAAACAGTGAAAGTCAGGCGTCTACTGGGAGACGTGCCGCGCCTTTATGGTCTTGATACGGAAGTTCAGCATCTCGACTGGTCCGGGTTTTATGGGCCGCGTGGGGGAATGGGCGCGCCATCGGTAACCGAAGTGGTGGAATGGGCCAGGACAGGTCGGGGCGGCAAAGTATATGACCTGGTTAAGGCCAGCCTGAATACTGCCACCTGCTCATCACGATATGGCCTGTGCGAATAAGGAGCCAGCATGACAATTACAGCAGAAGAAGTGATTTTCGGCCTGGGTTTGCTCGTCAGCGACCATGATGAAGAGTCGGATGGATATAGCGTAAATGTAAAGGAAGCTCGCTCACTACTGGCCCACATCAACACACTGGCAGCAGAGATTGACAATCTCAAAACTCAGTTGAGCATCGCAACGGAACGTGCTGGATTCAATTTTGACAGGGCTGAGTCAGCAGAGAAAGAACTGGCGGCGCTGAGGGAGCAGAAGCCTGTTAGTTGGCAATTTATGTCAGCAAATGGCCATTGGTTAAGTGTCAGCGAATCAGGTAAAGACGCAGCGGTTAAGGAGGGGTGCAAAGTGCGCCCACTTTTTAGTCAGCCGGTACCGCCCGCCCCGGTTGCTGTGCCGGATGAGCGAGCCACACTGCGCAGTGAATGGACCGTGGAAGATTGGGTTTTGCACGTAGGTGGCCGGTACCAAAATAACGACCCTGCTAATTACGTCGAATTTGGCAGCATGACGGCCGTTGCCGCACTGATTAAACAGGTAGCTCATAGCGCTAAAATCGTCGGCTTCAACGCCTGCCGCGCAGAAGTGCTGCGCCTCAACAGCGGGAGTAAGCCGGCAGTGAAGCCGGTGAAATTGCCGGAAGCATTATTGCCCGCTAATCACCGCAGCGGTGAAGCGTTTATGGCGGCAGATTCTGAGGGAAATTATTTGAACAGGGAGTTCACAATCAAAGCAATCCGGGCCGCTGGCGGGGAGATTGAAGAATGACTGAATCAGAAAAAGCGGAGTTGGTTGAAATCGCAACGAAGCGTCTGGCGCAATACCGGAAGATGAATGAGCACAAAAATTCAAATGTCATGCCGCGCGGAGGCATCGAATTTCAATATGAGCCGAGCATAGCGCTGATATTAGAGCACAGCAACGTGACGCTGGAGTGTTCAGCCGTTTACAGATAGCGATATACTCCATTCAGGAGGAATCGTATGTCACACAACATAGCAGCACGCAGCAAAGAAGAACGCGATAAAGTTAACGTTGACCTTGCGGCGTCCGGAGTTGCTTATAAAGAACGGCTGAACATGCCTGTAATCGCTTTCGAAGTTCAAAATCAACAACCGACTCACCTTCAGGAGTATTTCGTCGAACGGCTCCAGTTCTATCGCAGCGTGTCGGCTAAATACCCTAAAGGTGCAGACCCTATCTATGCGAAGAAGGAAGATTCAAAATGACACAAATTCTTTTGATTGGCGGGCCATTCGATGGGGAGATTCGTGAAGACCATTTCCTCGAATATAAAAATTTGAGAGTTACTAAGCCAACCTCTGTTTCGAGCGTATCGGCTCTGAGACGAGATTCCAACTCGGCAACTTCTCATGTTAAGGAGTGTTATCATAACTATAATATGATCTCGGTTCGTATCGAGGGAAAAAGTTATGCCTGTGCGACTGCAAAAACAATAAATGAACATGAAATTTTAGATTTAGTAAAGAAAGCAGCAAATGAATCTGGATTCAAACCAATTGAATAGAGCATGAAGTCTTTGGGGTGTTCAAAACCAATCTATCAGGTTTATGCGAAAACGGAGGAAGGGAAGTGAATCAATATAAATGGCCTACTTTTGGCCTAATCATTTTCCTTAGCGGCTGCATGGCCACCCCGAATGAAGCGCGGAGTGATAGCCCTCTTTTTACCGGGACAAGTACAAAGGCGCCCGAGTCCTTAGCCGAATGCATCTATGAGCAATGGACTAACCAGCGCGTTATGCTTGAAAGGGATAACACAACGCACACCGAAAGAGTTCGCAATATGATTACTGTTTTTACAATGAAAGACAGTATGTTTGCCGACATAACAGCCAGGGAAGGCGGCTCAGAAGTTAAATTTTATAAGACATTTGGAATGGGTTATACGGTTTCTGGAAACAGACAAGACATCGTAAAAAAATGCCTTTAGTAATTCAAATGTTGACCAATAACCTCGCCACGGCGGGGTTTTTTATTAACTAAAACAGGAGCCAACTTCATGGCAAAAAACAGCATTGACGCTTACGGCGCCAGTGGCAAAACCAATGTCCTCAACTTTGAACCCGGCGCATTACACCTCATCAATGACCCATCGCATCTGCTTTATGACGAACGCATCTATCTTCCACTTAACGAAGCCACGATACTGAACATCATGGAACTCGGAGTGCTGGAGCCGATCATCGTCTGGAAAGATCCGGAAACTGGTCTTTCATGCGTTGTCGATGGCCGTCAGCGCGTAAGGCATGCACTTGAGGCGAATAAGCGCCTGGCTAAAGAAGGTAAAGAGCTTCTTTTAGTTCCGGGAGTAGTGAAGCGCGGCTCAGCAGTCCGCATGTCGCAATTTATGGTCAGCGCCAATGAAATCAGACAGGCAGATACACCTTTAGGTCGGGCAAAGAAAATGGCTGCTCTACTGGAACGCGGACACGATGAAAGCGATTTGGCTCTGTTGTTCGGCTGCGGAATTAAAACTGTCCTGGCAACACTGGCCCTGCTCAATTGCACGCAAGTTGTGCAAGACGCCGTTGAAGCAAACAAAATTACTGTTACCCAGGCGCGTCGGTTAGCGAATTTAAAACCCGACGTTCAGCGGGAAAAAGTCCAGGAACTTGTGGCTGTTGCTGATGGTACTTCTGGTCATACACGCGCGAAACAGCAGCGTGAAGTGATGGGCGATGCTAAACCTCGCCTTAAATCCCGTAGAGAAATCACTAAAGCGCTTGATAGCGCCACCGGCGATTATGCTGCCGCCCTGCGCTGGGTGCTTGGTGATGAAGATAGCGCGAAACGGAAGGTAAATCATGCATGATAAATTCTCCGTCGATCTCGCTGTTCGTAAACTCTGTCGCCGTAAGAAACTAAGCATCAAAGGATTCTCTCAGCGCCTTGGCAAATCTTACTGGTGTGTTCGTAACACGCTAAAGCGTGACAGCACTACAGTGGCTACGTGTGAAGAGTATGCAAACGCACTTGGTGTCACTCTGCCTGAACTCATATCGGAGGGATATATTGAAAAACCGTGGTGACCACCATAGTTACGATGAATAAAAGTAAGGACCAACCAATGACCAACCTCAAAAATTATTTTTTGGCTTAACATAGAACAAAGCCAATCAAAGCCCCTTCCTATACCAATTCAAATTAACATAATGGCGGGTAATAAGTTCCCGCCGGGAGTAATTATGTCCTGGCTAACACTCGATGAATGGTGCGAAGAAAATTATCCTGGGAAAAAACCGTCGCATCAAACGCTAATGCGATGGGCGCGAAATGGCAACCTCTATCCTCCTGCTGAAAAGCACGGTCGGGAATACAGGGTTAAACCGGAAACCATTTATATACAAACAAATAGCATGAGGGCCAGCAAGCAACTCATTAAAACTCATGCTGAAAAATTTAAAGCATCTTCATTTATGGAGAAAGTAATTAATGACACGGCGAGAAAGATATGATGCTAATCTGCCTCGAAACTTGACCTACAGAAAGGCAAGGAGATCTTTCTTTTGGAGAAATCCGTTAACTGGTAAAGAGATCGCTCTCGGTCAGATTTCTCGAAGAGATGCTGTAGCTCAGGCCATTGAGGCCAACCATTATCTCGAAAGCAACTTCTCGCCAACCTTACTTCTTGAAAAACTGAAAGGAACAAATGAGTTAACGCTCTCAACTTGGCTTACGCGTTATGACGTTATTTATAAACGCAGAAACCTTGCAGATAACACATATAAGGTACGTAAGGGGCAAATTAAAATCATACAAGAGAAAATGGGAGAGTTAATTCTTGAAAAAATAACAACCAAACATGTTGCGGAATTTCTTGAAGAGTGGGTATCACAGGATAAGAAAACCATGGCGGCAACAATGCGTTCTGTTCTGTCAGATATATTAAGAGAGGCTATCGTCGAAGGGCATATTATTAATAATCCCGTAACACCTACCCGGGCTGCGAAAGTCACCGTGAAACGTGAGCGGCTTGAATTAGCACAATATGTCCCGATAAGAGAAGCGGCCAACAAGCTGCCTCGTTGGTTCGCTCTTGCTATGGATCTGGCGTTAGTGACCGGTCAGAGACGTGAGGATGTTGCAGCAATGCGTTTCAATCACATCGTTGACGGTCGGCTGCTGATAGATCAAGGGAAAACCGGCGCGATGATTTCCGTGCCCCTTGATCTTGAGCTTCAGTCGGTTGGCCTACAATTGGGAACGGTCATTGAGCAATGTCGTAAATCCAGCACAACAGATTTCATGATCAGTGCCGGGCCACGGAAGAACAGTGTGGACGGTTCATTGCACCCTGACAGCCTTACAAAAAAGTTTGTCAGCGCGCGGAACAACTCTGGACTGGAGTTTACAGAGTCACCGCCAACATTCCACGAGATTAGAAGTCTCGCGGGCCGTCTGTACGAAAAGGAGAAAGGGAAGGATTTCGCCCAAAAGCTGCTTGGGCATAAAAATGCAAATATGACGAATAAATATCTAGATACGAGAGGTAAGGAATATGTCATTTTATAAAAGGCCGAATATCAGATTTCGGACAAATTTCGGACATTTTCGGACGGCGCGATGTAACTTATTGAAAGATATATAAATTAAAAAAAGACCGAATACGATTCCTATATTCGGTCCAGGGAAATGGCTCTTGTCAGAGCCGTGCGCTAAAAGTTGGCATTAATGCAGGCGATGTCGCCTAGCACTTTAAAGCGTAGAACAGAGTTGAGGATTTTCCAGCCAATTGTAAACAAGCAGCAACAAAGAGGTTAACTCTGTGATCATGCTGGCAGAATCGCTGCGTCTACCGGAGAAGGGCTAGTCAGAGTGGTGGGCAAAAGCAGGCGAAACACGCCGATACGGCGCGTTTCTATCTCACAAATCAATCACACAGTTTTTCAGCGCGGTCGATAAACGGCTGCAGGCTCATTTTGTGCCCGGGATTGTTGGGGTCGTCAATCTGAATCACCGAAATGGGCTGTGCCTTCACCTGCCCTGCCTGCACCAACTGCTCCGCTTTATCATTCAGCGGATACTGCATCAAAGTGCTGGGGTTAATAGCAAACAACGCATGATTTTTACTGCACGAAAGCATCACTTCTTCACGATCAAACGCCCATTGCGCTTTACCCATTTCGAAGCGGCTTACGGTAATCACTTCGGAAGCCAGCGCGCTGCTACAGATACCTAATGACAGCACCAGACAAACCCATCTTTTCATCGAATACTCACCTTATGATAAAGCTCCCGCCTGATAACCTGGCGGCAATACCTAATGTTAACCCGGCGCCATGGTAGCAAAAATGCTAACCAGTAAAAGAACCAATACGGCTATAGCCAACTCGAGCCAAGTCATATAGACAAACTTTTGCTGCGCCCCGCTACCAACCTGACTAAAGCGTGGTACCCACCAGTAGCGATTCACTAATGCAATCGTCGCCATCAATCCCACCAGAACGATTTTCGCCAACAGTAACTTGCTGTACAGCGCAAAACCGGTGAGTGGCCATCCAAGAATCAATACTGAATTGAGCAAGCCGCTCAATATCACCACTGCTACCGCCAAATGACCATAACGCGAGAAACGCATCATCGCGCGAATGGCATCACTACGATGTAAACTTTGCTTCGCCTCTGCCATCAGCATCAATAGCGGTAACAAGCCACCCACCCAAAAGGATGCGCCGATCAGATGAAGCGACTGACTGACGCGCTGCAAGGCACCTGGCCAGCCATCTAACATGGCAGCATGACCAACAAACGCCAGCCCAGCTAACTGCGCCAGGCCCAGCAATAACAACAGCCGTTGACGCGTCTCGCCACGTAACAGGAAAGCGCAGCACGCCACCAGCGGTAAGGCGATTTGCCACCGCCAGGCTGAACCAAACCCGGTATCCAGCACCGCTTGCCAGGTTTCCGCATCGCTAATGTTATGCCAATCGCCGCTCATCAGCCCGGTTTGCGCCGTCAGCAACAGCAGTGCGCTAAGCAGCGCCAGCCAACAGGTGACCAGCAACAGCCGATGTAACCGTGCTGAAAGCCAGGGCTTAAAACGTTTCGGTGATAACAGCGCGCTATAAAACGCGCTGCCGGTAAACAGCATCACTGCGGCGAAATGTAGCCAGCGGCAGATAATGTACAACGTACCCAGCGACATATTACTTCACGCTAAAGGTGTAGGTTCCTTGCGTTTTGTGGCCGTCAACGGACAACACATGCCAGTTCACTTGATAACTCCCGCTTTTTAGCGGTTGATTCAGCGGAACAATAAGCTGGTTATGTTGCTTGGGTGCGCGCTCTGCTTTCGCGGTCGAAACAGCCTGCTGACCTGCGCCGGTAATGGCAACGCCGCTGAATGCCGGTTCAATATCTTCCGTAAAGGTTAGCGTGAGCGCCTGCGGCGAAGCATCGACATTCGCATTAGCAGCAGGATATTGATTTTTTAAGTGGGCATGCGCCAATGCTTGCGCGGAGAAAATACAGGTTACCAACAGGGTTGCGGCGCTTAACATCGGGGAGCGTTTCAGGCTAAACATTGTTGCATCCTTTTAAAATGCAGCTCGCAAGGCTGCGAATGAGCGGAAAGAATACTCCGCAAGCCAAATCCTGTCGAGGCGCTAACGGCTATCATTGCATTCGCTGACTTGCCAATCTGCGCCATCTGCATTATTTTGGCCGCAGCTTACAGGAGGAGAAGATGAGCCATAATCTGGCGACGCTGTCGCAGGAAGAAAAAGATAAGGTTAACGTTGACTTAGCCGCTGCCGGCGTGGCGTTTAAAGAACGTTACAATATGCCGGTGGTCGCTGAAATCGTCGAGCGTGAACAGCCAGAAGCGCTGCGTGATTGGTTCCGTCAACGCCTGATGCATTACCGCCAGGCATCGCTGAACTTCTCTCGTCTGCCTTACGAACCGAAACAGAAATAAATGACAGTAAAGGTGGCCGATGCTGCGCGTTATTGATACAGAAACCTGCGGATTACAGGGCGGTATCGTCGAAGTGGCGTCCGTGGATGTGGTTGATGGGCAAATTGTAAACCCGATGAGTGATTTGGTCTGTCCTGACCGCCCGATTAGCCGCCAGGCGATGGCGATCCATCGCATCTCTGAAGCGATGGTAGTGGGCAAACCGCCAATTGAACAAGCGATTACGCGTTATCATGGCAGCCGGTACTACGTCGCGCATAACGCCAGTTTTGACCGGCGTGTCTTACCCGAAATGCACGGCGAGTGGATTTGCACCATGAAGCTATCACGCGCGTTATGGCCGGGGCTGAAATACAGTAACCAGGCATTACGTGAACATTTACGGTTGCAGGTCACTCCGCCACGCGATCTCCACGCGCACCGCGCATTGTATGACTGTTATGTCACCGCCGCTCTGTTGATTAGGATTATGGAAACCTCGGGGTGGGATGCCGGACAAATGTTGGCGCGTATACAGCAAACCAGCAGCATTGATACTTTTCCTTTCGGTAAATATCGCGGGCGCAAAATAGCCGATGTGGCGCAACGCGATCCGGGATACCTGCACTGGATGCTGAAAAATATCCCCGATCTTAAACCCGAATTACGCGACGCTATGCAACGCCAGTTGGCGAAGGCAGCGGATTAAGCCCCGCTGCCAGTGTGCAATGCCCCCTGCGCCAGTGCGACCAGGAAAGCAAACTCCAGCGCTACTCCCTGATAAGATTTGAAGCGCCCCGATTTTCCGCCATGCCCCGAATCCATATCGGTACATAACAGCAGCAAATTATCATCGGTTTTCAATTCACGCAGTTTCGCTACCCATTTGGCTGGCTCCCAATACTGCACCTGAGAATCGTGCAGGCCGGTGGTCACCAACAGATGAGGATATGCCTGTGCCGTCACATTATCGTACGGGCTATATTGCTTGATATAGTGGTAGAAAGCTTCTTCAGCCGGGTTGCCCCACTCATCATATTCTCCGGTGGTTAACGGGATAGACTCGTCAAGCATGGTGGTTACCACGTCGACAAACGGCACCTGCGCCACCACGCCGTGGAAACGTTGCGGCGCCATGTTAACTACCGTACCCATTAGCAAGCCCCCCGCACTGCCTCCCATGGCGTATAACAATTTTTCGTTACCGTATCCCTGAGCGACCAGCGCATCAGTCACGTCAATAAAGTCATGAAAGGTGTTTAACTTATTGAGTAAGCGACCGTCATCATACCATTGCTGGCCTAACTCACCGCCGCCGCGAATATGTGCCAGCGCGTAAACAAACCCCCGATCAAGCAAGCTCAAGCGGCTGGCGCTGAAATCCGCATCCATACTGCTGCCATACGCACCATAACCGTACACCAGTAGCGGATTTTTACCCGGTTGATAATGATCGCGGTGATAAACCAGCGAGACCGGTACTTCTACCCCGTCACGCGCTTTTATCCACAAATGCTCACTTTTATACTGGCTGGCGTCAAAACCATTCACCCGTGTTTGCTTAAGGATACGGCGCTCACCGCTATCCATATCCAGCTCAAACAGGGTGGCGGGTGTGGTCATTGAAGAGTAACCATAACGCAGTAAGCCGGTATCCGGCGAAGGGTTATAAGCCAGCCAAGTGACATAAGCCGGATCGTCAAACGCGATACCCATCTCCTCGCCATTTTGCCACGCGATCTGGCGCAGGCTGGTTAACCCACGCTGACGCTCCTCAACCACCAGCCAGTCACGGAATAACTGAAAGTCCTCCAACACCACATGATCGCGTGCGGCAATCAACGTTTCCCACCGCGCTTCATCCAGGTAATGGCTGCGATACAGTGCGAAATTTTTCCCGTCGCGATTAGAACGGATATAGAACTCATGCTGATAATGGTCGATCGAATACTCGTGATCCTTACGGCGTGGGCAAAAAACTTGGGGACACGCGTCGGCATACTCTGCATCCAGCACCATAATTTCGCTGGTAGTGCTACTGCTGAGCGCAATCAGAATAAAATGTTCAGAGGTGGTTTTATGCACGCTAACGTAGAAAGTATCATCTTGCTCTTCATACACTAGCTCATCTTCAGTTTGCGGCTTACCAATGGTATGACGCCAAACCTGCCACGGTAACAAGGTTTGCTTTGCTTTGCGGACGTAATAGAAAGTTTGGCTGTCATTAGCCCAGGCAAAGCTGGATGAGACGTTGGTCAACACCTCGGGATACCAGTTGCCATTGGTCAGATTACGAAAGCGGATGCCATATTGGCGGCGCGAAAGAAAATCCTCCGCCAGCGCCATAATGGTGTTATCCGGGCTGATCCCCAACCCGCCCATGGTATAGAACTCGCTGTGCGCCGCACGCTGATTGGCATCCAGCAAAATTTCCCACTCATCCGGCGTTGAGGTTCCCATCGGTTGACGCGTATAGACAGCGTACTCATTGCCCTGCTGATAACGGCTCTGGTAACGATACCCATTTTTTACATAAGGGACAGAGCTATCATCCTGCGGAACACGATCAACCATCTCCTTCAGCAAGCTATCCTGCAACGCCTGCTGTGAAGCCATGACATGGTGACCATACGCATTTTCCGCCTGCAAATAATCCAACACCGCCGGATCTTCGCGTTTATCGTCACGCAGCCAATAATAGTTATCAACCCGCGTATCGCCATGACACGTCATGGTCTTCGGAATCTTTTTTGCTTTAGGTGCCATCATAACCCATCAGAAGTGAAAGAAATCATTCTGTAAGGGTGGCACCCAACACTCTGATTGCCAAGCGCTAAACGGCAAAAACGCCCGGATTGTTAACCTGAAAGACTAAGCTGCCTGTATCGCCCGCACTTTTTTCGGGCTGACTTCCTTCTCCGCAGCATCAGCCGTTTGCTCCTGGTCTCCGCCGGTGATGTCCGGCAGTTTGCCACTGCGTAAAATGTGTTGTACCGCATCTTTCTGTTCCGCCAGATACAGCCCTAACGCCTCCCGCTGCTCCTCATTCAGCTCAACATCGCTCTGCGCCAGCCAGTCGGAGAAAACCTCTGCCATATCGAGCATTTTGTCCCAGGCTTCCGCCTCTTTTTTGCTGGCAAACGTCATTTTCTTCTCACCTTTTCTGACCACCACATAATTAATTTCAACCGCCATACCTCACCCCCATCAACTGTGTTTATATACAGTATATCAGTATATTTTTTTCATGCAACGCCGCAACGCAGATGTCTACGCAATCGTTTTCGTTTATACTGCGCGCGTTTTTTCTCTTACTTCAGGCAGGAATTATGACAACTTTCGGAACCGCGCTACGCCCCGCCGCCACGCGCGTGATGCTATTAGGCTCAGGTGAATTGGGTAAAGAAGTGGCCATTGAATGTCAGCGCCTTGGCGTTGAAGTGATTGCCGTTGATCGCTATCCCGATGCTCCTGCTATGCATGTCGCCCACCGCAGTCATGTAATTAATATGCTGGATGGCGAAGCGCTGCGCGCGCTGGTAGCGCAAGAGCGTCCGGATTTTATCGTGCCTGAAATTGAAGCCATTGCTACCGATACGTTAATTGAGCTGGAAAAACTGGGACAGCAGGTGGTGCCTACCGCACGCGCCGCACAATTAACCATGAACCGTGAGGGTATCCGCCGCCTGGCCGCGGAAGAACTGGCTCTGCCCACGTCAGATTATCGTTTTGCCGATAGTCAGCAAGCTTTTACTCAAGCGGCGCAAGAGATCGGCTTCCCCTGCATTATTAAACCGGTCATGAGTTCATCCGGCAAAGGACAAAGCTTTATTCGTGATGCCTCCCAGCTTGATGCCGCGTGGGAATACGCGCAACAAGGCGGACGGGCAGGCGCCGGGCGGGTCATTGTCGAAGGGGTGATAAAGTTTGATTTTGAAATTACTTTGCTAACCATTAGCGCAGTGGATGGCATCCATTTCTGTGCGCCGATCGGCCATCGGCAGGAAGATGGCGATTACCGTGAATCCTGGCAGCCGCAGCGCATGAGCGAAATCGCTTTAGCACGCGCGCAGGCGATCGCCGAAAAAGTGGTTCGCGCACTTGGCGGTCGGGGACTATTTGGTGTCGAATTATTTGTTTGTGGCGATGAAGTCATTTTTAGCGAAGTCTCGCCACGGCCGCATGATACCGGCATGGTGACCCTTATCTCGCAAGATCTTTCCGAGTTTGCCCTGCATGTACGCGCTCTGCTTGGGTTGCCAATTGGCGGCATACGTCAATATGGCCCGGCGGCGTCAGCGGTGATTTTACCGGAACTGGAGAGCGATGATGTGCAGTTCACCGGCCTCTCAGAAGCGCTCGGCGCAGGGTTACAGTTGCGCCTGTTCGGTAAGCCTGAAATTCGCGGTAAACGGCGGATGGGCGTGGCGCTGGCTAGCGGTGAGACCGTAGAAGATGCCGTTGCGCGTGCAATTCGCTGTGCGGCAAGCGTCGAGGTATCCGGCTAAGGCTAACCGGGGCCATTAATATGGCCCCGGTAACCGTTATTGCGCGCCCGCCACCGCTTCGCGCGCGAGTTCCGTAATCCTTGCATAGTCTCCGGCTTCCAGCGCATCCGCCGGCACCAGCCAAGAGCCGCCAATACACAGCACACTTTTCAACGCCAGATAATCGCGATAGTTAGCCAGCGAAATACCGCCGGTTGGGCAAAAGCGAACCTGTGGGAAGGGGCCGCCAATCGCCTGTAGCGCTTTGATCCCGCCATTTGCTTCTGCCGGGAAGAACTTAAATTCGCGCAACCCATACTCCATGCCGGTCATTAACTCAGAGACGGTGCTGATACCGGGGATCAGCGGGATAGGCCCGTCAACCGCCGCTTGCAGCAAGGATTCCGTGATCCCTGGGCTAATCATGAATTGGGCGCCGGCTTCGGTAACTTCCGCCAGTTGTTGCGTATTAATTACTGTCCCGGCGCCAACGATGGCTTCCGGAACCTCCTGAATAATCGCACGCAATGCATCCATCGCTACCGGCGTGCGCAGCGTGACTTCCAGTACGCGAACTCCGCCCGCCACCAACGCCTTAGCCATCGGTACCGCATGTTCGGCTTTGTTCACTACGATAACCGGGACCACCGGACCAGTGGTTAAAATTTTCTCGGCGCTCGTTTTCCAGTTCTTCATTTCTCATTTTCTCCAGTCAGGCCGGCTGTCCGTCCCCTTGACCACAGCGGGCACATCTCACGCTTTCAGCGTCAGGCAGTAATAATGCTCTCTACCATACATGATTTTTTTAGCCAACGTCCACGCACTATCACTATTTTTGAAACTGCGGTTCATTTTTAAAACTTAGTAAGTTTAAGGCGAAAAAAAGCCCGCTATTCGCGGGCTCATCTAAACATGGCTTATTCAAACTCGTTCCAGGAACGGCCATCGCGCGTAATCATCGCGACTGATGCTACCGGCCCCCAAGTACCGGCCTGATACGGCTTCGGCGCTTCGTTATCGGCGGCCCAGGCATCCATAATAGAGTCAACCCATTTCCAGGCTTCTTCGACTTCGTCACGACGCACAAACAGTGCCTGAATGCCGCGCATGGTTTCCAGCAACAGGCGTTCATACGCATCCGCCAGGTGTGACTGGTTAAAGGTTTCGGAATAGCTCAGATCGAGCTTAGTGGTTTGCAGATTATGCTTGTGATCCAGCCCCGGCACTTTGTTCAGAATCTGGATATCTACCCCTTCGTCCGGTTGCAGACGAATGGTCAGTTTATTCTGCGGCAACTCCTGCCAGGACTCTTTAAACAGATTTAAGGCTGGGTTCTTAAAGTACACCACCACTTCAGAGCACTTGGTCGGCAAACGCTTACCGGTACGTAGATAGAACGGCACGCCGGCCCAACGCCAATCGTCAATGTCGACGCGGATAGAAACAAAGCTTTCCGTATGGCTGGACTTATTCGCGCCCTCTTCTTCCAGATAACCCGGCACTTTTTTGCCCTGCACAAAACCAGAGGTATATTGCCCGCGTACCGTTTTGTCACGCACGTTGCTATGGTCAATACGGCGCAATGAACGCAGCACTTTCACTTTTTCATCGCGAATGCGGTCAGCGCTTAAATCCGCCGGCGGCGACATGGCAATCATGGTCAAAATTTGCAGTAAGTGATTCTGAATCATGTCACGCATCTGACCGGCCTGATCAAAGTAACCCCAACGGCCTTCGATCCCCACCTCTTCCGCCACGGTAATCTGCACGTGATCGATGGTGCGGTTATCCCAGTTAGAGGCGAACAGCGAGTTAGCGAAACGCAGCGCCAGCAGGTTCAGCACCGTCTCTTTACCCAGATAGTGGTCGATACGGAAGACCTGGCACTCTTCAAAATACTCACCGACCTGGTCATTGATCTCACGAGAGGTTTCCAGCGAGGTTCCCAGCGGCTTCTCCATCACCACGCGTGCCGGTTTTGCGTTGAGTTTCGCCTGCCCTAACCCTTTACAGATCGCGCCAAAAGTACTTGGCGGCATCGCAAAGTAGTTAATGGTGACGCGCTTTTTCTGATCGAGCAGTTTGCCCAGTTTCGGGAAATGGGATGTATCGTTGACATCAAGATTACAGAAATCAAGGCGGCTGCTCAGTTTATCCCACAGCGCTTCATCGATTTTTTCTTTCATGAAGGTTTCCAACGCTTCACGAATAACTTTGGTATATGCCGCTTTGTCCCAATCGGCGCGGCCTACGCCAATGATGCGCGTATCTTCATGAATCTGACCGGCCTTTTCCAACTGATACAGGGAAGGTAACAGTTTTCGGCGAGCAAGATCGCCTTTGGCACCGAAAATAACCAGATCGCATGCCTGGGCTGTTTGTGTTACCGCCATTTTACTCTCCTCGTTGCAGGATAAATCTGACCCGATGTTTCCGTTACCGGTCAGATTCTTATTGTAATTTTCTTTCAAGACACTGTACTGCTTTTGGCTATTGCGCGTAAACCTGCGCATAATCGTTCCGCCATCAATGTTCAATTCTCTGGCTATTCAGTCGAATGCGGAGAACCGTTTGTGCGTAATTTTTTCACTTTTTTGTTACGATTTTTACAATTATGAAAGTTAGACACAGTTCAAAGTCTGGCAAAAAAGAGTCCTAACTGCCGGATGGCCTCTGCCCCCGCCTCGGCTGGGCAGGTATATTCTCTACAAAATGACATCGGTTTCACCATTGAATGAAATCGTCAGAAGTGATGAGTGGTCATCAACTTATGAATATGTTGGAAAAAATTCAGGCTCATCTTGAGCTCCTTAGCAAATCCGAGCGTAAAGTCGCGGAGGTTATTTTAGCCTCACCGCAGACCGCTATTCATTCTAGCATCGCGTTACTGGCGCGCGCTGCCGAAGTCAGCGAACCTACCGTCAACCGCTTTTGCCACCGTCTGGGAACCCGTGGCTTTCCAGACTTTAAATTACTGTTGGCACAGAGCCTTGCGACCGGCACACCGTATGTCAGCCGCAATATCGACGAATCGGATAGCGTTGAGGCTTACAGTGCAAAAATTTTCGAATCAGCGATGGCCGGTCTCGATCGGGTGCGTTCGCAGCTTGATATGACCGCGGTCAACCGTGCCGTCGACCTGCTCACTCAGTCGAAAAAAATCGCCTTCTTTGGGCTCGGCGCGTCTGCCGCCGTCGCGCATGATGCAATGAATAAATTTTTTCGTTTCAATGTGCCGGTCATCTATTCCGATGATATTGTGATGCAACGAATGAGTTGCATGAATGGTTCGGAAGGCGACGTCATCGTGCTGATTTCCCATACTGGTCGCACCAAAAATTTAGTCGAACTGGCGCAATTTGCGCGAGAAAATGACGCAACCGTGCTGGCTATCACTTCTCCCGGCTCGCCGCTTTCCCGCGAGGCGACGCTGGCATTAACTCTGGATGTACCAGAAGATACCGATATTTATATGCCGATGGTGTCACGCTTAGCGCAACTGGCGCTGATTGATGTGCTGGCAACCGGTTTCACTTTACGACGCGGAGCAAAATTCAGAGATAACTTGAAGCGAGTCAAGGAAGCCTTGAAGGAATCGCGTTTTGATAAAGATGCGATGATTTCAACGCTGCCACGCTAGCTTCCTGGCGGCATCGCCCGCCACAACACAGCATTCAGAGCCAGTGTTACTGGCGCATTTATAAGACACAGAAAGCATAATCGTGATTGCCTTTGCAACACCACGTTTACAGTTAACGGAGTCATACATGTCAAGACGTCTCAGAAGAACCAAGATCGTAACGACCCTGGGCCCGGCCACCGATCGTGATAACAACCTTGAAAAAATCATTGCCGCCGGGGCCAACGTCGTTCGACTAAACTTCTCGCACGGCACGCCTGAAGACCACCAGTTACGTGCGGATAAGGTACGTGAAATTGCCGCGAAGCTGGGGCGTCACGTGGCGATCCTTGGTGATTTGCAAGGGCCGAAAATTCGTGTGTCGACCTTTAAAGAGGGCAAGGTGTTCCTCAATATTGGCGATCGTTTTCTGCTGGATGCCAGCCTTGGTAAAGGCGAAGGTGATAAAGAAAAAGTGGGGATCGATTATAAAGGTCTGCCCGCTGATGTGGTACCGGGCGATATTCTGTTACTGGATGATGGGCGCGTTCAGTTAAAGGTGCTGGAAGTTCAGGGCATGAAAGTCTTCACCGAGGTAACTGTCGGTGGCCCGCTTTCCAATAATAAAGGCATTAATAAACTCGGCGGTGGCTTATCTGCAGAAGCACTGACCGAGAAAGATAAGGCTGACATTATCACCGCCGCCAAAATTGGCGTGGATTACCTGGCCGTCTCTTTTCCACGCTGTGGCGAAGACCTGAATTATGCTCGTCGCCTCGCACGTGACGCAGGGTGTGATGCCAAAATCGTCTCCAAAGTAGAACGTGCCGAAGCTGTCGCCAGCCCGGAAGCTATGGATGATATTATCCTCGCTTCCGATGTCGTGATGGTCGCGCGTGGCGATCTGGGGGTCGAAATCGGCGATCCGGAATTGGTGGGGATTCAGAAGGCGTTAATTCGCCGCGCGCGTCAGCTCAACCGCGCGGTGATTACCGCAACACAGATGATGGAGTCGATGATCACTAACCCGATGCCGACTCGTGCGGAAGTCATGGATGTTGCGAACGCCGTGCTTGATGGTACCGATGCGGTGATGCTGTCGGCGGAAACCGCCGCCGGTCAGTACCCGGCTGAGACCGTCACCGCCATGGCGAAGGTTTGCCTTGGCGCGGAGAAAATCCCCAGCATTAATGTTTCCAAACACCGTCTCGACGTTCAGTTTGACAATATTGAAGAAGCGATTGCCATGTCGGCAATGTATGCTGCCAACCACCTGCAAGGGGTTACCGCGATTATTACCATGACCGAATCCGGTCGTACCGCGTTGATGACTTCACGTATCACCTCCGGCCTGCCGATTTTCGCCATGTCGCGCCATGAACGCACGCTGAACCTTACCGCGCTGTATCGTGGCGTCACGCCGGTCTACTTCGACAGTAACAATGAAGGTGTCGTCGCCGCCAACGATGCGATTAATCTGCTGCGTGATAAAGGTTTCCTTGTCTCAGGCGATTTGGTTATTGTCACCCAAGGTGACGTGATGAGCACGGTCGGTACCACCAACACCAGCCGCGTGATGCGCGTCGAATAACGCTGTTCCGGGCTGCCGCGCGCTGCGGCGGCCTCTCTTCTGCTTTCCGTTTTTTCCCCTTTCCATGAGCCTGAACTGACTGTCTACACCCCCTGCTGAATAATGTGATCTGTATCACACTTTAATGATTAAAAAATCTTATCTCAGGTTTGTTACAACAACACTATTGAATGATAATGATTTGCATTTATAATCGCATTATCGTTAACAATTGGTGAATAACCTCAATAAAATAGCGTATTAACCACTAAAAGTAGCCGAATAAATGAATGATTTTCTTTTGAGCGATAGTTGACGCTATCACTCCTGCAACGCGCACCTGTTTGAATAATTAGCAAAATTTAACTGGCATCACACCATGTCAGGTATTTAGAGCCTACATCACACGATGTTGGCAGGGTTTTCTACGTCCAAAAAAAGGTCAGAGTATGGTTTTCCATCCGCAATCCGTATCGTCGGTCACACCGTTCTCACCGCATCAACACGACGGAAGTGCCGACTTCCTGTTCAATCATGCGCAGCTTGATGCTTATGCCCGGCAAACCACCCAAGCGCTGGCGCTGATTCGCCGTACTCTTCAACAAGTAGAAAAACCATTCAGCGGTATTTTGCCGCATGAACTGGCTCCGGCATTTAACGCCGTTGATCTTAATCAACCCCTCGGCAACGATGAGGCTGCGTTAGAAGAGTTATCGCAACTCTATCTACGTGACGCGGTGTACTTCCATCATCCGAAATATGTGGCGCACCTTAACTGCCCGGTAGTGCTCCCTTCCCTGCTGGCGGAACAGGTAATGAGCGCGATTAACAGCTCGGTAGATACCTGGGATCAAAGCGCGGGCGGTACTCTGATTGAACAGAAAGTGATTGACTGGACATTGCAGCGCATTGGTTTACCGCACGACTCAGACGGAATTTTTACCAGCGGTGGCACCCAATCCAACCTAATGGCAATGTTACTGGCGCGCGATACGTGGTGTGCGCGTCACCATTCCGGCCACTTAATTAAACAGCATGGATTGCCGCCGGAAGCGCCTAAATGGCGCATTTTCACCTCCAAACTGAGCCACTTCAGTATTCAGAAATCTACCGCCATTTTAGGCTTGGGTTACGATGCGGTCGTCCCGGTTGATTATGATGAAAACTACCGTATGGACGCCAACAAGCTGGCGGAGGCGGTCGCACAATGCCGCGAGGATGGACTGATTCCGATTGCGGTGGTCGCCACCAGCGGCACCACCGATTTTGGCAGTATCGATCCGCTCAACGCGATTGCCGACCTTTGCCAACAGCAAGGGTTATGGCTACATGTTGATGCCGCCTACGGTTGTGGGTTGTTGGTTTCTCCCCAGCATCGCCAGCGGCTGGCGGGTATTGAACGGGCGGATTCAGTCACAGTTGATTATCACAAATCCTTCTTCCAGACCGTCAGTTGCGGCGCGTTTTTCGTGCGTGACAGCCACCATCTCAGCCACGTCACGGTGCATGCCGATTATCTCAATCCGCTGAGTGCTCAGCAGGAAGGCACCCCTAACCTGGTGAATAAAAGTATCCAAACCACACGCCGCTTTGACGCGCTAAAAATGTGGCTCACCTTACGTGTGATGGGCGCGGAAAAACTGGGCCAGGCTTTTGACAGTGTGCTGGCGCTGGCAGAGGCTACCCACCGCTTACTGGCCGCCCATCCGGCGATTGAAGTTCTCCACTCGCCCGAACTGACCACCCAGGTTTTCCGCTTCGTGCCGCGTGCAGGTTTCACCGAGGCGCGCGTCGATGAAATTAACGCGCAAATCCGTAAGGCGCTGTTCCGCTCCGGTAACGCGGTGGTAGCCGGCACCAAAGTTAACCAACGACAGTATCTGAAATTTACGCTGCTGAACCCGGCAACAACCCCCAACGACATGGAAGATGTGATTGCGCTGATCGTGCATTACGGGCGCTCCCTGTCACACGGCCCGGCACTCAGCGCCGCCAATCAGTGAGGTTTCCAATGAGTGAGACAATTTACGACTTTATTGGCATTGGCATCGGCCCCTTTAACCTTGGATTGGCCTGCTTAACCGATCCGATTGAGGAGATTAACGGCGTATTTCTCGATCAGAACCCGGGGTTTGACTGGCATACCGGCATGATGCTGGAAAGCGCGCATTTGCAAACGCCCTTTATGGCGGATTTAGTCACGCTGGCCGATCCGACCAACCGCTTTAGTCTGCTCAATTATATGAAGCAAAAGGGAAAGATTTATTCATTCTACATCCGTGAAGATTTCTTTCTCATGCGCAAAGAGTATAACCAGTATTGCCAATGGGCCTGTGCTCAACTGGACACCTTGCACTGGAATACCCGGGTTGAGGATGTCAGCTACGATAGCGACCGGCAATGTTATCGGGTGCGCAGTTGCTCAACGCGTAGTGGCGAATCCCGCTATTGGCTGGCGCGTAAACTGGTGCTCGGCACCGGCCCGGTCGCCTGGCTTCCGGCATGCAGCCGTGCGCTGCGCGACCAGGTTACGCACTCCAGCGAATATCTGGCGCACAAAGCAGAATTGCAGCAAAAGAACAGTATTACCGTGTTGGGAAGCGGCCAGAGCGCGGCGGAAATTTATTATGACTTGCTGAATGATATTGACCGGTTCGGTTATCAACTCAATTGGGTCACCCGCGCACCGCGTTTTTATCCGCTGGAATATACCAAGTTGACGCTGGAAATGACCTCTCCCGAGTGGATTGATTATTTCCATGCGCTGCCTCCCGCCAAACGGGATGCACTGAACGCCCGCCATAAGAATCTGTACAAAGGGATTAACAGTAGCCTGATTAACGACATCTATGACCTGATGTACGTGAAGCAACTGGATGGCGCACTCAAGGTTAGGCTATTTACCCACTGCGAGTTAACCGACCTACGTCGGTTACCCACCGGTCAACTGGAACTCTCGCTGCACCAGCAGGAGCAGGACCAGGCGTTTACACGCCGTACTGAAGGGCTGGTAATGGCGACCGGCTATCATTACCGCCCGCCGCTGTTTATTGAAGGTATCGCCAACCGCCTACGCTGGGATGACCAGGGGCGCTATGCGGTACAACGCAATTACAGTATCGACCACCATAACCAGATTTTTGTTCAGAACGCCGAATTGCATACTCACGGCTTTGTGACGCCTGACCTGGGAATGGCGTGCTATCGCAACTCGGTGTTAATCCGCGAAATCGCCGGACGCGAAATCTACCCGGTTGAACGCCAAATAGCCTTTCAAACCTTCCCCGCCGAATCGGAGGAAATCCATGTCTAACCCTGCTCTCTTTCGCACCACACGACCGGCGGGCGAATTTACCCTGCGCCCAATGCAGGCGGATGATGCGCCACAAGTTCACCGTTGGGTCACGCAAGAGTACGCACGCTTCTGGGGCATGCAGGATCACTCTCTGCAACAGGTCGCTGATTTCTATCAACGGCTCACCGCCGATAATCCAAACGCGGCGCTGATTGGCTGCTGTAACCAACAACCGGTTTTCCTCGTGGAGTGCTATCAGGCACAGCAGGACGAAGTCGGTAAACATTATCCGGCGCGGGCAGACGATTACGGCATGCATATCTTGATCGCCCCGGCGGAAAAACCGATTCGGCAATTTAGCTGGCAGGTATTCAGCACCGTGATGGATTACCTGTTCAGCCTGCCACAGGTGCAGCGTGTGGTGGTTGAGCCGGATGTGCGCAACGACAAAATTCACCGGCTGAATCAACGCGCCGGATTTCGCTATCAACACACCATCGATATGGGCCACAAAACTGCCTGGCTGGCATTTTGCCAGCGCGATGATTATCAACATGCTCTCTTGCAGGAAACGTTTTCTATGAATACCGCAACCGCACATCTCACCGGCCAACACTTGGTGGGTGATCACTGGCTACTGGCTAATCGCTTATTAATTCGCAAAGCGATTGCCGAATTCGCCCATGAAAAACTGATCGTACCGGTCGAGACTAACGGAGAGTACCGCGTAGCGGTACCCAGCGGCGAGGCGGAGTATCGGTTTTACGCTGAACGCCTGGCGCTCGACCACTGGGCCATCGATCTGGTTTCACTGCGTAAGCAGGAGAATGGCGCGCCGCTGGCACTTGATGCACTGCAATTTATTACCGAGTTCCATCAGCAGATTGGTATTCCTGCTACGCTGTTAGCCACCTATATGGAGGAGATCACCAGCACCCTCTGTAGCAGCGTCTATAAGCTGAATAAAAACCAACCCAATAGCGCAGCGCTGGCTCACGCCGATTTCCAGACCGTTGAAGCCTCCATGACCGAAGGCCATCCCTGCTTTGTCGCCAACAATGGGCGCATCGGGTTCGACGCGCAGGATTACCTTCGTTATGCGCCAGAAACCGCCGCGCCGGTTAAGTTGGTGTGGGTGGCGGTCCATACCCGAAATGCTCATTTCGCCAGTCTGGATGAGTTGTCCTACCAACAGTTGATGCACGAGGAGTTGGGTGAAAGCACGCTGGCAACCTTTAATGCCCGGCTTGATGAGTTGGGCGTTGCCCGCGATGAATATTTGTGGATGCCGGTTCATCCCTGGCAGTGGCATAACAAATTACTGACGGTGTTCGCCCCTGATATTGCTGCGCGCGACATTATTTATCTTGGCGAAAGCGAGGATTGTTACCAGGCGCAGCAATCGATTCGAACCTTCTTTAACCGCAGCCAACCGGGTAAACGCTATGTAAAAACCGCCCTTTCAGTGCTGAATATGGGCTTTATGCGCGGTTTATCGCCCTATTACATGGCGACGACGCCGGCGGTTAACCATTGGCTGGAAACACTGGTTAACCAAGATCGCTGGCTACAACAGTGCAATTTTCGCATTCTGCGCGAGGTTGCGGCGATCGGGTATCATAACCGTTATTATGAACGCGCAATCAGTGGTGATTCCGCATGGAAGAAGATGTTTGCCGTGTTATGGCGTGATAATCCGGTCGTCCACTTGCAGCCCGGCCAGCGGCTAATGACCATGGCCTCGCTGCTGCATGTGGATGCACAGCAAAAAGCGCTACTACCGGCGTTAATTGCCGATTCCGGTTTGGATGCGGAAAGCTGGATTAACGCCTATCTGCATTGTTACCTGAGCCCACTGCTACACTGCTTTTATCAGCATGATTTGGTGTTTATGCCACATGGCGAAAACCTCATCCTGCTGTTTGAAAACAATGTGCCGGTTAGCGCCTGGATGAAGGACATCGGCGAAGAAATCGCGGTACTCAACCCGGATGCGCAACTGCCGGAGAAAGCGCAGCGTCTGGCGGTAGATGTGCCGGATAACCTTAAATTACTGTCGCTATTCACCGACGTTTTCGACTGTATTTTCCGCTTTATTAACGCGATTTTAGTGCAGGAAAATACGTTATCGGAATCAACTTTCTGGCGTTGCGTAGCGGATTGTGTGAAGGCCTACCAGCAGGCGCATCCGCAGTTGGCGAGTAAATTCGCCCGTTATGATATGTTTACGCCGGAATTCCAACGTTCTTGCCTTAATCGGCTGCAACTGGCGAATAACCAGCAAATGATTAACTTGTCCGATCCGGCTGAAAATCTTAAATTCGCCGGAACGCTGGTGAACCCTATCGCCGCATTTGCGGATAAACGATAATTCATCAAAGCGTCGCCTTATCTTGCTATATTGGCGCGACCGCATCCGCGGTCGCGTTTTTACGTTTACCGGAGCATTGTTGCATGGCCGCATATACCCCGATCTCAACGCTTACGCTGAGACATCTACTTTTTCCCCTTTCTCTGGTGCTGTTTGAGTTTGCTACCTATATCGCGCATGACATGATTCAACCCGGTATGTTGCTGGTTACCGGCGAATTTAATGTCGGTCCTGAGTGGGTTTCCGCTTCGCTGACTGCCTATTTAATTGGCGGTATTGTGCTGCAATGGTTGCTGGGGCCGCTTTCAGATAAATATGGGCGTCGCCCCATTTTGCTGTTCGGCGTACTGTTTTTCATCCTTGCCTGCGCCATTACGCCGTTTGTTCAAAGCATTGAGCAATTCATTACGCTACGTTTTATGCAAGGCATTAGCTTGTGCTTTATTGGCGCGGTCGGTTATGCCGCTGTTCAGGAAGCCTTCGATGAAACGTTGAGTGTGCGCATCATGGCGCTGATGGCTAACGTTGCACTGCTGGCCCCGTTGGCCGGGCCATTAGCGGGCGCCGCGTTCCTTGATGTCAGCGGCTGGCGTAACATGTTCTGGTTATTTGCGCTCATTGCCGCGCTAGCATGGTTTGGCTTATGGCGCGCGATGCCGGAAACGGCGGGAGATCGTAGCGCATCGGTCTCCTTAGCCTCACTGGGGAAAGGCTATCTGGCGCTGGCGCGCGACCGTCAGGTAATGAGCGGCTCGCTGGCTATTGGCCTGGTGTTTATCCCTATCCTGGCGTGGGTTGCGTTATCGCCGGTCATTTTAATTCATGATGCGGGCCTGTCGCGCATGCAGTATGCGCTGCTGCAATTGCCAGTTTTTCTGGCGATGATTGCCGGTAACTTAACCTTAGGACGGCTTTCCGGGCGTTGGCCGATTGAGCAACCGCTCCGCTTTGGCGCGTGGCCGATTTTGCTCGGTCTTGGCTTAGCGCTGCTGTGTACGCTGGTAAATAATCAGAGCTATCTGTGGATGACCGCCGGGCTAAGTCTGTATGGTTTCGGCGCCGGGTTGGTGAACGCCGGGCTGTATCGTTTGACGTTGTTCGCCAGCAATGCCGGAAAAGGCAGCGTCGCGGCAATGCTGGGTATGGTGAGCATTCTGGCTTTTGCGCTGGGTATCGAATTAACTAAATATGGCTACTTTAACGGCGGCAATCGCCTCTTCAGCCTGATTAATTTTGCCTGTGGATTGGTTTGGTTTGCGCTGGTCACCGCCTTTCTACGCGAACGTCAACGGCGTTCAACGGTGATTACTCGCGTGAAATAATGCCATCATAAACTACGCCGGACATTGCCGGCGTAGTTTTATCGCTTAAAGAAAAGGTCTTTTCGCTTATAGGGTTGAATCTCACCGGGCCTGCGCGTTTTTAACAGTTTCAAAATCCAAGTGTACTGTTCAGGATGCGGTTGAACAAAAACCTCCACTTCCTGATTCATGCGACGCGCCAGCGTCGGTTCGTCGGCCTCCAGTAACCCTTCCATCGGCGGACGAACATACACTTCAAGCTGATGCGTTTTACTGTTATACACCGGAAAGAGCGGCACCACTTCGGCCCGGCAGACTTTCATCAGGCGCCCGATAGCCGGTAAGGTCGCTTTATAGGTGGCAAAAAAGTCCACAAACTCACTGTGCTCAGCGCCATGATCCTGATCGGGCAAATAGTAGCCCCAGTATCCCTGGCGCACCGAGCTAATAAAAGGTTTAATCCCGTCATTACGAGCATGCATCCGGCCACCAAAACGGCGGCGTACCGCATTCCAGACGTAGTCAATCAATGGATTGGTCTGGTTATGGAACATTGCGGCCATCTGTTGGCCTTCGGATGCCAGAACCATCGCCGGAATATCGACCGCCCAGCCGTGCGGCACCAGAAAAATAACTCTCTTTTGTTCAGCACGCAGCGTGTCAATAATCTCCCGCCCATGCCACTCAATGCGCTGACGTACTTTCTCCGCCGGGCGTATTGCCAACTCCGCCATCATCACCATCGACTGCGTCGCGGCCGCGAACATGCCATCAATAATCTCTTCACGCTGCGCCTCCGGCAGGTCCGGCATACAGTAGAGTAGATTGATCTGCGCGCGCCGACGGGCGCTTTTCGCCAGCTTTCCAGCCAACCGCCCCAGGCGCCCTAAAACAGGATCGCGCATGCGTGCAGGCAGCAATGCCATGCCCGCGCACGCGCCGATTCCCAGCCAGGCCCCCCAATATTTCGGCGCGAGGAAAGACTTCTGAAAGACAGGAATAAATTCGATAGGGCTTTTCTTGTTGTTTTCCATGCACTGGCCTCAAACAATAACCGGCTAATGATAGTGCCGGCAGGCAAATTTGCAATCATCCCGCCTTTGCGGCAAGAAAAAACCGGCATATTGCTATGTCGGTTTATACTTTTCATCCCACACGCGGCCACTCTAGCGCGGCCGGAGCGGATTAATTTAATTTCAGTTGCGGCAATACTTCTTTGACCTGCGCCAGATAGTTAGTGCGATCTTTACCGGTCAACCCTTCTGAACGCGGCAGTTTTGCCGTGAGCGGATTAACCGCCTGGTTATTGATCCAGATTTCGTAATGCAGGTGTGGCCCGGTCGACCGGCCGGTATTGCCCGAAAGCCCAATACGGTCACCGCGTTTCACTTTATCGCCCGCTTTAACCAGCAGCTTCTTCATATGCATATAACGCGTCATATATTGGCGACCATGACGGATTGCTACATAGTTACCCGCACCGCCGCTGCGTTTAGAAACGATCACTTCGCCATCGCCAACCGCCAGTACCGGCGTCCCCATCGGCAGTGCAAAATCCACCCCTTTATGCGGTGCAATGCGGCCGGTTACCGGATTTAGACGACGCGGATTGAAGTTGGAAGAAACACGATACTGTTTTACCGTTGGAAAACGCATAAAGCCGCGTGCCAGCCCGGAACCACTACGGTCATAGAATTTGCCGTCTTCCGCGCGGATCGCATAGTAATCTTTCCCGCCGCTCCGTAAGCGTACGCCCAGCAACTGACTCTGCTCTGCTTTCCCGTTAAGGACTTCACGCGACATCAGTACACTAAACTTGTCGCCAGCGTGCAGTTTACGAAAATCCATCTGCCACTGGAGCGCTTTAATCACACTGCTCGCTTCGCCGCTCGAGAGCCCGGCCTTTTGCGCACTGGCTACAAAACTGCCGTTGACCGACCCGGTCAGCACGCTGTTTTTCCAGTCACCCTTCTGCATTGCGCTCGACATTTTGAAGGCGTTCCCGGCGCGATCGTAAGTACGCGTTTCACGACGAGAGAGTTCCCAGGTCAGGCGCTGAAGCTGGCCGTCATCGGTCAACGTCCAGGAGAGCTGTTGCCCAACGCCGAGCGTACGCAGATCTTTATCGATCTTGACCAGTTGATTTATATCCCCCATATCAATGTCATATTGATTGAGGATACTGCTAAGGGTATCGCCGGACGAGACAACGTAATCATGCGTGCCGGTTTCATCCGGGACGTCTTTATCGATCTCATCTTTCGGAATATCGTCTTCCGGCGCTGGAGTTGACTGGTCGATAGGTTCACTGGCTTCCGGCAACAGTGTCCGCAGTTCGTTTTTATCCAGTTCGATATTTTTAACGATTGGCGACGTGTCGCCTTCTTCAGGGTGGTAAGCGTATGGCCGCCAAACGGCGACGGCCAAAGTAACAACAGTCAACGACCCCAACATGACACGGTGGGGACGCGGTAAACTATTAAACGCCAGGGCGACAGAGCGGGCTATCTGCTGCACGTAAACTTTTCCTCTATGCTCCTTTCAGGCAGCTCGCATACTGGCTTGACAACTGTGAGAGAAATTTCACATAGCTGTCTTTCGTTAAGCTGATGCCCATCCCCAACGGATCCAGCGTCCCCTTACGGACGTTTGTTCCGCGGGCCACGGCATCGATGACGGCTGGCCTGAATTGTGGCTCAGCAAAAACGCATACCGCTTTTTGCTCAACCAACTGTGTTCGTATTTGATGTAAACGCTGCGCACCAGGTTGAATTTCTGGGTTAACGGTAAAATGCCCTAAAGGCGACAAACCGAAATGTTTCTCAAAGTAGCTATAAGCATCGTGAAAAACGAAATACCCTTTCCCCTTTATGGGTGCCAGCTCGCTGCCAATGACCTGGTCTGATTGTGCCAGTCCCGCCTCGAATTGTTGCAGGTTAGCGTCAAGTTTGGCTTTGCTTTGCGGCATAAGTTCCAATAATTTTCCATGGATTGCAACCGCCGATTCCCGTGCTATTTCAGGGGATAACCAGAGATGCATATTATATTGCCCCTCATGGTGGTGTTGATGAGATTCATCTTGATGTTCGAAACCGCTTTCACCCGCCTCCTCATCTTCATCAGCGCCGGTAATCAATAGCGGTTTAACCGTCGGCAATTCGGCCAATTCAAGGTTTTTTTGCGCGGGGATTGCGGCAACCGATTTGGTCATAAACGCTTCCATTTCCGGGCCGACCCATACCACTAAATCCGCGCCCTGCAAGCGTTTAACGTCTGAAGGACGTAACGCATAGTCGTGCTCGGAAGCGCCATCAGGCAGCAGCACCTGAACTGGCGTAACGCCATCGGCAATCGCGGCGGCGATAAAACCAATCGGTTTCAAAGATGTGACCACCGTCGCATCGGCTGATTGTGTAAGCGAAACGGTTAAACCGGCGGCAAAAAGCGTAGAAAAAAACCATTTTTTATTATGTAACATAATGCTTCAATCCATCGTGATTCATTGATGGGGTGTGATATTATAACATCCGAAATCTTCTGCAACCCGTAATCGCTATGTCCTCATTGGTAAGTCTGGAAAAAATCGCGGTCAGCTTTGATCGACGCCGCGTATTGTCTGACATTTCACTGCGCCTGGAGCCAGGACGTATTTTGACGCTGCTTGGTCCTAACGGCGCCGGTAAATCAACGCTGGTGCGCGTGGTACTGGGCCTCATTACGCCGGACAGCGGCACGCTGTACCGCGCCACACGGTTACGTATTGGTTATGTGCCGCAAAAACTTCATCTGGATGCCACGCTGCCGCTTAGCGTTGAACGGTTTTTACGCCTGCGGCCCGGCGTAAAAAAAGCCGATATTCTCCCGGCTCTTAAACGGGTACAGGCCGGCCATCTACAACACTCTCCGCTGCAAAAGCTTTCTGGCGGAGAAACCCAGCGCGTGTTGCTGGCGCGGGCGCTGTTGAACCGTCCCCAACTTCTGGTGCTTGATGAACCCACGCAGGGCGTCGACGTTAATGGGCAAGTGGCGCTGTATGACCTGATTAATCAGCTTCGTCAGGAACTCAACTGTGGCGTGTTGATGGTTTCTCACGATTTGCATTTGGTGATGGCGAAAACCGATGAGGTGTTGTGTTTGAATCAGCATATCTGCTGTTCCGGCACGCCAGAGGTGGTTTCGCAACACCCTGAGTTTATTTCGATGTTCGGGCCACGCGGCGCAGAGCAGTTGGCAATCTATCGCCACCACCATAATCACCGTCACGATTTACAGGGACGCATTATTCTGCGTAAAGGACAGGGGCTCTAATGATTGAATTGTTACTTCCTGGCTGGCTGGCCGGCGTGATGCTGGCATTGGCCGCCGGGCCGCTAGGTTCGTTTGTCGTTTGGCGACGTATGTCCTACTTTGGCGATACCCTGGCACATGCTTCATTACTTGGCGTTGCCTTTGGTTTACTGCTGAATGTTAATCCGTTCTATGCGGTGATTGTCGTCACGCTGTTGTTGGCGCTGGGCTTAGTGTGGCTGGAGCGCCGACCGCATCTGGCGATCGATACGTTACTTGGTATTATGGCGCACAGCGCCCTGTCGCTGGGTTTAGTGGTGGTGAGCCTGATGTCGAACGTGCGTGTCGATTTAATGGCCTACCTGTTTGGCGACTTGTTGGCGGTGACGCCGCAAGATCTGCTGTTGATTGCCATTGGCGTCATCACCGTGCTGGCGCTAATGGCCTGGCAGTGGCGCGCGCTGTTATCAATGACCATTAGCCCTGAATTAGCGCAAGTTGATGGGGTTAATATTCAGCGGACGCGTTTAGTCTTGATGCTGGTTACCGCGCTCACCATTGGTGTGGCGATGAAGTTTGTTGGCGCTTTGATTATCACCTCGTTGCTGATTATTCCGGCTGCCGCCGCACGCCGTTTTTCCCGCTCACCTGAGCAGATGGCGGCCTTAGCAGTGATGGTGGGGATAGTTGCGGTGAGCGGCGGACTGACATTCTCCGCCTTTTATGATACGCCAGCCGGGCCTTCGGTGGTGCTCAGCGCCGCACTGTTATTTATTGTTAGTATGGTAAAAAAACCGGCTAACTAACTGCCAGCGGGTAAGTTATTACTCGCCCGCTACGGCGTTACTCTTCGCGTGTAATGCCAAAATGTTTATACGCATGTTGGGTGGCGATACGGCCACGCGGCGTGCGCTGAATAAACCCCTGTTGAATCAGATAGGGCTCCAGTACATCCTCAATGGTCTCTCGCTCTTCGCCAATCGCGGCCGCCAGGTTATCCAACCCGACCGGCCCGCCGGTAAATTTATCGATAATCGCCAGCAATAGCTTACGATCCATGTAATCAAAACCTTCGGTATCTACATTCAACATATCAAGTGCCTGAGCGGCAACCTCACCGCTCATATTCCCCTCGGCCCGCACCTCGGAGAAATCCCGCACCCGGCGCAGCAAGCGGTTAGCAATACGCGGCGTACCCCGCGCGCGTCGCGCAATCTCCAGTGCGCCTTCATCACTCAACGGCAAACCGAGGCAGGCCGCGCTGCGGCCCACAATATATTTAAGATCTTCGACCCGATAAAATTCAAGGCGCTGCACAATACCGAAACGGTCACGCAGTGGAGAGGTCAGCGAACCGGCTCGGGTGGTGGCGCCAATCAGGGTAAACGGCGGCAAATCCAATTTGATTGAACGCGCCGCCGGGCCTTCGCCAATCATAATATCAAGCTGGTAATCCTCCATCGCCGGATAGAGCACTTCTTCCACCACCGGCGACAGACGATGAATTTCATCAATAAACAGCACGTCATGCGGTTCGAGATTGGTTAGCATTGCTGCCAGATCGCCAGCTTTTTCCAGCACCGGACCAGAAGTCGTGCGCAAGTTGACGCCCATTTCGTTAGCGACGATATTCGCCAGCGTGGTTTTACCCAGACCCGGCGGCCCGAAAATCAATAAATGATCGAGCGCGTCGCCACGCATTTTCGCCGCCTGGATAAAGATCTCCATCTGCTCACGCACCTGCGGCTGCCCGATATACTCTTCCAGCAGTTTAGGGCGGATCGCACGGTCTATGACCTCTTCTTCACTGATAGCGCCAGGTGAGACCAGGCGGTCGGCTTCAATCATCATTTACCTCAAAGTGCGGCACGCAACGCTTCACGGATCAATGTTTCACAATCTGCATCCGGGCGACCCACTTTCCCGATCATCCGACTGGCTTCTTGTGGTTTATAGCCCAGCGCAATCAGGGCGGAAACCGCTTCGGCCTCGGCATCATTGGCCGCCGGCGCCGGAGACTGGCTAGTCAACGCAAAGCTGGAATCAGCGGCAAACAGATCGCCATGCATGCCTTTAAAGCGATCCTTCATCTCAACCACCAAACGCTCGGCGGTTTTCTTGCCAACGCCGGGCAATTTAACCAGCGCGGCAATCTCTTCACGCTCTACCGCGGTGACAAATTGCTGCGCCGACATGCCGGACAGGATCGCTAACGCCAACTTGGGCCCAACGCCATTCACTTTAATCAACTCGCGAAACAGCGCACGCTCTTGTTTGCTATTAAAACCAAATAATAGCTGCGCATCTTCGCGCACCACAAAGTGGGTAAAAATCACCGCTTCGTGGTTTAACTCCGGTAGCTCATAGAAACAGGTCATCGGCATATGCACCTCATACCCCACCCCGTTGGCTTCAAGCAACACCTGCGGCGGCTGTTTTTCCAGGATAATGCCTCTTAAACGACCTATCACGTTGGCTTCCTTTAGTTTTGATTAGAGAAGAAGAATGACAGTTTATAACATAAAAAAAGCTGGATGAATATCCAGCTTGTCAGGAGCGTAACCGCCCGCGGGCAAGCGTAAGAGGCTTGTCGCTCAGCTTAGTAATGTTTTGACTCATATGACAATGCGTGATGGCGATCGCCAACGCATCGGCGGCGTCAGACTGTGGGTTTTCCGCCAGCTTTAACAAGGTGCGCACCATATGCTGCACCTGGCTTTTTTCCGCACTACCAATACCAACTACGGTTTGCTTCACCTGACGCGCGGCGTATTCAAACACCGGTAAATCATGATTGACCGCCGCCACAATCGCCGCGCCACGCGCCTGGCCCAGCTTTAACGCCGAGTCGGCATTCTTCGCCATAAACACTTGTTCAATCGCGAAATAATCCGGCTGAAACTGTGCGATAATTTCGCTCACGCCGGCATAAATAAGTTTTAAGCGTGCAGGAAGTGAATCCACGCCGGTGCGGATGCAGCCGCTACCTAACCAGGAAAGCTGCCGCCCGACTTGACGTATCACACCGTAACCGGTGACGCGTGAGCCGGGGTCAATCCCAAGGATAATGCTCATCGCGCCGCTCCTGTGGTGGTTAATGAGGGAGGGTTTTCCAACGCTTTCAATGCGCAATAAAGTGACTGCGTAATGTTAACATCTTCCTGCCCACGAAAATTAACCTCGCGGGCCAGGAAAGTGAACAACGCCAAGCCACCAGCGGACTGAAAGCGAATAGCTATCACAGCGTCGCCGCCACCTCATCGGAAATCTCACCGTTATGGTAGACTTCTTGCACGTCGTCGCAATCTTCCAACATATCGATCAAGCGTAGCAATTTAGGCGCGGTTTCCGCATCCATATCGGCCTTGGTCGACGGGATCATTGATACTTCCGCCGCTTCCGCCTGCAAACCTGCCGCGTCCAGCGCATCTTTCACCGTGCCGAAAGTTTCCGGGGTGGTAAAGACATCAATCGCGCCATCATCATAGGTCACCACGTCTTCCGCTCCGGCTTCCAGCGCCGCATCCATCACCGTGTCTTCATCAAGGCCGGGCGCGTAGGAAATCACCCCTTTTTTGGTGAACAGGTAAGCAACTGAGCCATCGGTACCGAGGTTACCGCCGGTTTTGGTAAAGGCATGACGTACTTCAGAAACGGTACGGTTACGGTTGTCGCTCAGGCATTCCACCATTACCGCGGTGCCGCCAGGACCGTAACCTTCATAAATGATAGTTTCCATATTGCTATCATCTTCACCGCCCACACCACGCGCGATCGCGCGATTCATGGTGTCTCGCGTCATATTATTGGACAGCGCTTTATCCATCGCCGCGCGTAAACGCGGGTTGGAAGCCGCATCGCCGCCGCCCAGTTTCGCTGCGGTGACCAGCTCACGAATAATTTTAGTAAAGATCTTCCCGCGTTTCGCATCCTGTGCCGCTTTGCGGTGCTTGGTGTTGGCCCATTTACTATGACCTGCCATCTCTCTATCTCCAGAATAAATCCGTCCGATGAACCCAAAATACTGCTCGGAAACGACGGACGTTAATTAAGATTCCAATATTGTCGGCGGGAACCGCTTCAACGCGCCATGCGCGCAGTGACACCCGCCATCAAGCCACAAATTCTTCAATTGCCTGGCGATTACTCCAGGACTTCGTCAATTGCGCCGCGTCGGCGACGTTTAGCCAGCGCCAGGCGAGATGCTCGCTCAGTGCCACCTCGCGTTCATGCGGCAGCGCCAGCGTAAACCAATGTTCGGTATTATGCGTGACGCCGGGCGCATAGCGATGGCGAAAGTGGGTAAAGATTTCAAATTCTATCTGACGTTGGCAATCCACCACTGTGAGCCGCTCGGCATTCACATCAATCGCCAGCTCTTCCCACACTTCACGCAACGCGGCCTGATGCAGCGTTTCACCCGCTTCGAGGCTGCCGGTAACCGATTGCCAAAACTGCGGATCATCACGCCGTTGCAGCATCAGCACCCGCCGGGTATCGCGCGCGTAAATCACCACCAATACCGAGACGGGTTGCTTCCAGGCCATATTACTTACTCTCAGGTTGATCCTTTTTCACCACCTGAATCGCCAATTCCGCCAGCGAGGCCGGGTTCGCGAAGCTCGGTGCCTCTGTCATCAGACAGGCCGCTGCGGTGGTTTTCGGGAACGCAATAACATCGCGGATATTATCCGTGCCCGTCAGCAACATCACCAGACGGTCAAGACCAAAGGCCAGCCCGGCATGCGGCGGAGTGCCGTATTTTAATGCATCTAACAGGAAGCCGAATTTCTCACGCTGTTCCTGCTCGGTAATGCCGAGAATACCAAATACCGCTTGCTGCATCTGGCCGTTATGGATACGTACCGAGCCACCGCCCACTTCGTAACCGTTAATCACCATGTCGTAAGCGTTGGCGATAGCGGTTTCCGGTGCCGCGTTCAGTTGCTGCGGTGTCATATCGAGCGGTGCGGTAAAGGGATGGTGCATCGCCGTCAGGCCGCCCTCGCCGTCCTCTTCAAACATCGGGAAATCAACGACCCACAGCGGTGCCCATGCAGCTTCATCAGTGATATTCAGATCGCGCCCTACTTTCAGACGCAGCGCGCCCAGCGCATCAGCCACCACTTTTGCCGAATCGGCCCCAAAGAACAGCAGATCGCCATCCTGCGCCTGGGTACGTGTCAGAATCGCCTCAATAATCTCTTCGCTCAGGAACTTCGCTACCGGACTTTGTACGCCAGCCGCGCCCTGATCGCGCGCGTTGACCTTCATCCAGGCCAGCCCTTTCGCGCCATAGATTTCGATAAACTTGGTGTAATCATCAATCTGTTTACGCGTCAGTTGCGCACCGCCCGGCACGCGCAGCGCTGCAACGCGGCCTTTGGCGTCATTCGCCGGGCCGGAGAAGACTTTAAACTCTACCGTTTGCAGCAGATCGGCAACATCCACTAACTCCATGGGGTTGCGCAGATCCGGCTTATCTGAACCATAGCGGCGCATGGCTTCGGCAAAGGTCATTTGTGGGAAATCCCCCAAATCGACACCTTTTACCTCTTGCCATAAGTCACGCACCAGACGTTCCATAACCTCACGCACTTGCGGCGCGGTCATAAACGAGGTTTCTACATCGATCTGGGTAAACTCCGGCTGACGATCGGCTCGTAAGTCCTCGTCACGGAAGCATTTAACAATTTGGTAGTAACGGTCAAACCCGGACATCATCAGCAACTGTTTGAACAGTTGTGGCGACTGCGGCAGCGCATAAAACTTACCTTTATGTACCCGGCTCGGCACCAAATAGTCACGCGCCCCTTCCGGCGTGGCTTTGGTCAGCATCGGCGTTTCAATATCCAGAAAGCCGTGGTCATCCATAAAGCGGCGAACAAAGCTGGTAATTTTTGCGCGCGCTTTCAGGCGAGAAGCCATTTCAGGGCGACGCAGGTCAAGATAGCGATACTTGAGACGCGCCTCTTCGCTATTGTTCTGATTCGCGTCCAGCGGCAGCGGTTCCGCGCGGTTAATAATGGTTAATTCAGTGGCGAAAACTTCCACTTCACCGGTTGCCATCTCTGCATTTTTATTTTTACCTTCACGCGCACGCACCGTGCCAGTAACCTGAATGCAAAATTCATTACGCAGTTCAGAAGCCAGGCGGAATGCCTCCTGCCGGTCCGGATCGAAGAACACCTGGACGATACCTTCGCGATCGCGCATATCAATAAAGATCAGGCTACCGAGGTCACGGCGGCGATTAACCCAGCCGCAAAGTGTCACTTGCTGGCCTTCATGAGACCGATTGAGCCGCCCACAATATTCAGTACGCATTACGCTATCCTTTTAACTTCGCCGCTGCTATACCCGTCATACTTGTTGCCGCCTTGATGCAACGTAAAGAATGTAGGGCATATACGGGCAGCTTGATGAGTTCGTTTCCGCTCGTGCCTGGCAGCCCAGGACGCGATAACGGACGAGACGATGCCCGAAAAAAGGCAGGCATTATAATGTAAAAAACAAGGCGCGATAAGAGCCGCAGGTGGATTGTCCCGCCTTGCGCAATGAATCCTTGATCGTACGCAGAACCGGCCGGCGTTTAAACACAAAAACTAACAATATTCGCCACTTCCGGACACTCTTCTCGTCGCCTAAGCCTCACTTTTTCTCGTACTCTGCTTCTTTTCTGTTTTTCGGAGCGAATAATGAAACTGAATTCCGCGACAACTGCCCTGGTATTAATCGATTTACAAGACGGTATTCTGCCTTTTGCCGGCGGCCCTCATGCCGCAAACGATGTGGTTGCGCGTGCGGCCAAACTGGCCGGTAAATTCCGCGCGCTTAACGCCCCGGTGGTGCTGGTACAGGTCGGCTGGTCGCCAGATTTCGCCGAAGCGTTAAAACAACCAGTCGATGCGCCTTCTACTCACACATCACTGCCGGAAAATTGGTGGAGCTGGCCATCCGCGCTGGGCGTGCAAGAGAGTGATATCGTGGTAACCAAACGCCAGTGGGGCGCTTTCTACGGTACCGACCTTGAGCTTCAACTGCGCCGTCGTGGGATTGATACGCTGGTGCTTGGCGGCATTTCCACCAATATTGGTGTGGAGTCCACCGCGCGTAACGCGTGGGAATTAGGTTTTAATTTAGTGATTGCCGAAGATGCATGCAGCGCCGGTAGTACCGAGCAGCATAATGGTAGTTTACAATGGATTTTCCCACGTATCGCTAAAGTGCGTCAGTCCGCAGAAATTATCGACGCACTCTAAATACCGACAGGGCGGAAGGTTCCGCCCTGATTCAGGAGACTCATGTCGGTTATTCGCCTTGGTTTACCACAGTGGCAACATGCCCAGTGGAAGAAGTATGGTCTGGAAACGCTGGCCGATTACGCACGTTATTTTAACTGCGTAGAAGGCAACACCACGTTGTATGCGCTACCTAAGCCCGAGGTGGTATTACGCTGGCGCGATATGACCGATGATAATTTTCGCTTCTGCTTTAAATTTCCCGCCACCATTAGCCACCAAGCCGCGCTACGCCAGTGCGATGATCTGACCGAAAACTTTTTCCGTACGCTGGACCCGCTGGCCGACCGTATTGGTCAATATTGGTTACAGCTTCCGGCTGCCTTTGGCCCGGGCAATTTACCGGCGTTATGGGCCTTTCTGGATGGGCTGCCTAAACGCTTTGAATATGGCGTTGAAGTACGGCATGCGGCGTTTTTCACCAAGGGTGACGCGGAACAGGCACTCAATCGCGGGCTGCATCAACGTGGGGTTAACCGGGTGATTCTGGATAGCCGCCCGGTTCACGCCTCGCCGTCTCAAACCCCGGCAGCCATTGAAGCACGTCGTAAAAAACCGCGTGTTCCGGCCCATGCGGTGATGACCGCCAACAACCCAATGATTCGGTTTATCGGCGGCGACGATGCTCAGGCCAATGCGCCCTTTTTTGCTGCCTGGCTCAAAAAACTGCCTGAGTGGCGGCAAACCGGTAATCCCTGGCTTTTTATTCATACGCCAGATATTGGCAACGCGCTGGATTTGGTGCAGTTCCTCTGGCCAGCATTACAACAAGCCATGCCGCAATTAGGCGAGGCGCCGGACTGGCCACAGCAATCTACCCTATTTTGAAAAGCGTTTAAAAAACAATCGCCCACTCAGCTCGACCAGCGACACTGTCGCTTTTCCCGGCTATGATAATCAGTGACTACTTTTCATTTCCGAGGTTACCCATGGTTAGCGCGCTATATGTCGTGCTTGGTGCTCTGTTTTTACTGAAATTTACTGCCGATGTGGTGAAATTACGTCGCCAATTCCGTGTTGCGCATGGCGACGGCGGGTTTGACGAATTACGTACCGCGATTCGGATTCATGGCAATGCCACGGAAAATATTCCCGTTGCGGCGCTGTTATTAGTGATGATGGAAATGAACGGCGCGGAAGTATGGATGCTTCATCTTACCGGGCTGGCGTTCTTTTTGGGGCGCGCCATGCACTTCTATGGCATGCGGCATAGCATCATTATATGGCGTCGCAATGGCATGATTTTCACTCTGCTGGCATTAGTCGGGATGGTGGTGCTAAATCTAATCTATCTCCCCTGGGATCTTATTTTTACCCTGCATTAGCGATTAACCCCGGCAGAACAGGTGCAGCATGGCGCGCTTTCTGCCAAAATAACGTCCTTTCCGTTGTTCACCGGACTTACCGTTATGTCTAATCGCGATACGCTTTTCTCCGCCCCGATAGCCAAACTGGGTGACTGGACTTTTGATGAGCGCGTAGCCGAAGTCTTTCCCGATATGATCCAGCGCTCAGTGCCGGGTTATTCCAATATTATTTCCATGATTGGCATGCTGGCCGAACGTTTTGTTCAGCCGAATACCCAAGTATATGACTTAGGTTGTTCGCTTGGCGCCGCCACGCTGTCGATTCGGCGTAATATTCATGTCGAAGGTTGCCAGATCATTGCCGTCGATAACTCACCGGCGATGATTGAGCGCTGCCGCCGCCATATTGACGCTTTCCGCGCCGATACGCCGGTGCGGGTAACAGAAGCGGATATTCGTGACATTCCGATCGAAAATGCCTCACTGGTGGTACTAAATTTCACCGTGCAATTTCTTGAGCCGGAAGAGCGGCAGCAACTGCTCAATACCGTCTACCAAGGCCTTAATCCCGGCGGCGCGCTGGTATTGTCGGAGAAATTCTCTTTTGAAGATAACAAGGTCGGCGACCTGTTGTTCAATATGCATCATGATTTCAAACGCGCTAATGGCTATAGCGAACTGGAAATTAGCCAAAAGCGTAGCATGTTGGAAAATGTGATGCTGACCGATAGTGTGGAAACTCACAAAGCGCGGTTACATCAGGCAGGCTTTGAGCATGCCGAACTGTGGTTCCAGTGTTTCAACTTTGGTTCACTGGTTGCATTAAAAGCGAGTGCTGAATGATCGATTTTGGCAATTTTTATCGGCATATCGCGCAAGGGCCGCTTGCTGCCTGGCTGGAAGTCTTACCGGCGCAACTTGCCGCCTGGCAACGTGAAAACTTGCACGGTCACTTCAAAAACTGGGAAAAGGCGGTAGAACATTTGCCGACGCTGGTACCGGAGCGCCTTGATCTGTTGCATAGCGTTACGGCGGATAGCCAAACGCTTACCGAACGTCAGCGCGACGGTATTGAGAAATTACTCCGCAACCTAATGCCGTGGCGCAAAGGGCCGTACACGCTGTATGGCACCCATATTGATACCGAATGGCGTTCCGACTGGAAGTGGCAGCGTGTTTTGCCACACATTTCACCGCTGGCCGGGCGTACGGTGCTGGATGTCGGCTGCGGGAGTGGCTACCACTTGTGGCGAATGATCGGCGCCGGTGCGCATTTCGTGGTGGGTATCGACCCGATGCAGCTCTTTTTGTGCCAGTTTGAAGCGGTACGCAAATTGCTTGGCGACGATCAGCGCGCGCATCTGCTGCCGATCGGCATTGAGCAATTGCCGGAGCTAAAGGCCTTCGATACGGTTTTTTCGATGGGCGTGCTCTACCATCGTCGTTCGCCGTTAGACCATCTTTTCCAGTTGAAAAATCAGTTGGTCAGCGGCGGTGAGCTGGTGTTAGAAACGCTGGTCATTGAAGGAGATGAGAACGCGGTTTTGGTGCCAGGCGAACGCTATGCGCAGATGCGCAATGTCTACTTTATCCCTTCAGCCGCCGCATTAAAAAGCTGGCTGGAGAAGTGTGGTTTTGAGGATGTTCGGGTAGTGGATTATTCAATTACCAGCACCGATGAGCAACGTCGCACCGCCTGGATGACCAGCGAGTCGTTAGCTGAATTCCTCGATCCGCAGGATACGAGTAAAACGGTTGAAGGTTATCCGGCTCCGCTCCGCGCGGTGCTGGTAGCACGCAAGCCATAAACCCGCTCCGCCAGGCCTACTTAGCGCTGGCGGAGGTTTCCTTATCCCAATACTCGAAGCGGTACGCCGCGCTGATATTGCGTTGTAGGGTATTTTTGTCGGAAACTTCCATTTCCCGCGAATAACTCAGCGTACAGTTTCCGGTGTCATCCCAGGATTGGCACTCATCAACGGCGGTTAGCGTGCTACTCGGTAGATGGCTGACCGAATCCATGCGGAGCTCACGGTGGTGTTTATCGTAGGTATAATGCTCTTTGCTATTGTTTGAGGTGGTGCTCAATACCTGCCCTTTTGCGTTCCAGCGATAGTGATATTCACCATTGGTTAAAGCATCGGAGCCGCGCGCGACACTGCTGGTTAAACGCAGGTGCCGGTTATAACGGTAGGTCGTCTCGGTAAAACCCTTTTTCCCCATCAAAACAAAACTGTCGCTAGCGCTGGTAATATTGCCGCGTTTTCCTGAGGAATAATTAATGGTGCCTTGCTTATTATTGACCTCGACCTGCTGGTCGCCACGCTGTACTTTCACCGAAATTTGATACTCGGCCAACCAACCGCCTTGTACGCGGGTGAGGTGCTGCGCCATTGATAAGGTAACGCCGCCTTCACTTTTGTCATACGAAATATCCGCAACGCTCAGTACGCCGCAGCGATCAAATTGCCCCAGCATCCGTTTTTGCAAATTGACGTCTTTACCAAACTCCCCCAGAACAAATTGTTTAATCGGCCCTTTCGCGGTGCCTCCCAGCATGATAACGCTATTACTGTCATTCACCGCCTGACTCACGCCCGCACACGGTGTTGCGGCACGCGCCTGAAAAGTAAAGGGAAGCACAACAGACAGCAAAAGCGGGTAAAACCATTGAGTCATATTCATTATGCTCTCGCCAGGAAGAGGAACAGAGTGATGTCCGAACCTACTAAAGCTTATCGCATTTCACACAGCAGGCGCGTTATCAGGCATAAAAAAACCGCACGAGCGCCCTTTATCAGGTCATTCATGCGGCGCGTGCACAGTATGCTGAAACATCGCCAGCAGCGGGTTATAGCGCCCGGTAGTAATCTTTGACGCGCTGCCAGTCTTCACGCGGGATCGGCGCAAGGTATTTTTCTAGCTGTTTAAAATCATGGCGCACCGCTTTTTCCCGCACCCAGCGGCGACGGCTTTTTTCTAAATCAAGAAAGCCCGCTTCCACTTTTCCTTCGGTTTTGACAAAAATATGGCGTACATAGCAACAACCATGTTGGCGGTTCACGCTGTGCATACCTTTGAAGGCGGTGGCAACCTGCTTCAATACCTCTTCATAGGTTTCGGCATCAACTTTGCGGTGCTCTTCTTCATCATACCAATGGTCGATGCTGCTAAAACCGGTCATATCCTCGGTGACCAGCAGCGCTCGCCATTCACCGTCGATCTTTAACGCTTTACCGTAAACGATTTTCGGCACATTAACCCCAGCGCGTGCCAAATCATTAATCGCCTGGATCTCGCGAATGATGGTGGGCCGCCCGAAAGGGTAGCGCAAAGAGTGAAACAGGTGATGCGTCATACGCTTAACATAAAGCGTTTTACCGTCGCGAACGATGCGCTGTACGCCGCTCATTCCGTTACGACGCTGATTGGGTTCTTCGACCCAGTCTCCTTGTGTGTCCCACCACTGCCGGAATTCTTCTAAAGTCTGTTGAGAAGGCATGACGTCCCCATTTATCGTTATAAAAATACGCGCGTCTTCGACCGAAGGTGTAACACGCATTAATAAGCAGTGTAATAATTATGTAACTATAAAGTTTAACGAAAAATGAGAATTGTGCGGAGGTGGGATCTAAATCAATACGCTTTGCGTGGCACACCATAATTATTTACCATCAGGACGCGTTTTTTGGAGGAATAAACGTTATGGATAACGGTCTTCAAGTTGTAATGTCTCCCGTTCAATTGGCGGCAGTGTTATCAGATAAGTCCGTCACTGGAGGAGAAACACTGAGTAACCGCTTGTTAGGCGGTCTTGAACTGCTGATGGGAAGCCTTGAATTGGCTGGTGCAACAGCGTTATGTATGGCGCCAGAACCAACCACATTAACTAAGGCTGCATGCGTTGTTATTGGTACACACAGTATGGATAGCATTAACGCAGCAGCAAATAGGGTGCTATCAGGTACTGACACCAGATCAGCCACTTACCGCGCAGCGGAGTCGCTAGCCAGGCAATTTGGCGCTGATGATAAAACAGCATGGAAAATTGGACTCACTGTTGACATAGCTGTACCACTTGGATTTGCCCTTGCGGTGGGAGCAGCAAGAGTTGCGGCTGTTCGCATGGGACGCATTCAGCTAACACTCCATGAGTCAGCAACCGGGGCAAAGCCTGGCGGTCACACGATTGAAAAACATATCGGTAAATCAAGAGATGAATTGCTGCAACGTCTGGAGTTAAGACCTGACTTAAGTGGGTCAAGCACTTTCACTAATATTGACACGGCAGAACGGGCAATAACTAATGCTATAAGAGCGAATACCTCACAAATAAAAATGTGGGGGCACTATCCGCAACGGCCTCTGGCGTTTGATCATCATGCCAGTTCTCCGATTGGCTCCTATATCAAAAAAGGAAGTACTGAAATGGTCTCTACCTCAAAATTCCGTGTGGTTCTTGAGTACAAAGCGTATAACGGCCAGCCGTATTACATTCTTACTGCGTATCCTACATGGTGACAAGATGGAAAATGACTATCCCCTGCTGACTAACTTGATGGATGCCTGGCTTAACCAGGATTACGATTATATTTGTGAGTCAGAAACAATAGAGGGTGCAATCGACTATTACATCTATCACTCCTCACCCAACATTCTGAAAGAGTTACTGCTCGAATTTGAAAACTTCTTGGCTATGCATCCTGACGACGCGGATAAGGCATTTGAAGAAAATTTTCATCCTGAGGTGATAATTCCCAGCATAGAGAAATTTACCATCCTCTTTAAAGAAAAGGTCACGGCATGCGGAAAGATTTAACAATAGCCCGCGGATAGAAAACACATCTTATCGGTTATCCTCAGCGTAGAGGTTATTTTCTTATCCACTCAGTTTCCAATTGCATCTCTGACCACATCAACATCTTGATTTGAATAAAAAAAACCCCAACAACATGCTGGGGTCTGGTACTTGCAAACATCACGTCTGAGGAACGGCGTGCTGCGCGGCAAAATCAGTAGACGTTAGGCAACGCGAACACTGTTGTTCATCTGCATAACGCCTTTCATCGCTTCTACCACATCACTATCAACGCAGTAGCGACTAAACTCATCCGTCTCATTACCGGAACACATTGATACGCCCGCTTTGCGGTAACGCATCGGCGACGGAACCATACGCCCTGCCGAACTGTGCAGTTCCTGAATACCGTTATCAAGGAACTTCTGCAGATTGCTCAAACGTACGCCTGCCCCGGCCATAATGATTGGACCTTCACTCAGTTGAGTTAGTTCCTTAAGCAACGCAATTCCACTCTCCGCACTTTGCTGTTGCCCGGAAGTCAGAATGCGCGCCACGCCGAGCTCGGTCAACTCCTCCAGCGCGCGTTTAGGACTATGACTGAGGTCAAAAGCACGATGGAACGTTACCGCCATATCACCACATAACGCCATAATTTCACGCATTTTGACCCTATCAATATGCGCATCCTCATCCAGCATGCCAATCACGACGCCCGGGAAACCCAAATCGCGAATAAAAGCGACATCGGACTTCATCGACGCGAATTCAGCCGCGCTATAACAAAAGTCACCCGCGCGTGGCCGCACAATCGGATGTACCGGAATGGAAACGCGCTCAAGAGCGGCTTTCAGCGTGCCCGCAGATGGCGTTAATCCCCCTTCGCTCGGTGCCGAACAGAGTTCAACGCGATCGGCTCCGGCCTGCTGCGCCGTCACTGCGCAGTCCACTCCATAGCAGGATACTTCCAGTTTTGTCATCTCATCCTCCTGTCTAATGACTGCTGGTTGGTTATTAATTTCTCGGGTAGGCTTCATTGAAGGTTATTTTAACGGGAATATTTATCATGGCATTCAATTTTGACCAACGGATAGACCGACGTCACAGTGATAGCGTTAAATGGCACAAATATGGCGATCGCGATGTACTTCCGCTGTGGGTAGCCGATACCGATTTTCTCTCACCGCCGTGCGTAATTGATGCGTTGCATGAACGGGTGAGCCATGGCGTATTCGGCTATGGCGACACGCCCACCGAACTGATTGATGTCATCATTGCGCGCATGGCAACCCGTTACCAATGGCAGATAGAGGCAGACTGGCTGGTGTTTTTACCCGGTGTGGTTTCGGGGCTAAATATTTGCGTGCGCGCCTTTACCGCCGCGCATGAAGGCACACTGGCTCCTACGCCAATCTATCCGCCCTTCCGGACTGCGGCGCAATTAGCGCAACGGGCACAATTAAATGTCCAAATGCGTCCGCAACAAGGGCGTTGGGTGCCGGATTTTGAAGCCGCTGAAACCCAGCTAAATGGGCAAGAGCGGCTATTAATGCTGTGTAACCCGCATAATCCGGGCGGCACCGTTTATCGTCGTGACGAACTCGAAGCACAGTTAGCCTTTGCCCAACGTCATGATCTGGTGGTGTGTTCCGACGAAATCCACTGCGATTTACTGCTGGAACCCGGTGTGCAACATATTCCCTTTGCCAGCCTAAGCGAAGATGCGGCACAGCGTTCGGTGACACTGCTGGCACCGTCCAAAACGTTTAATATTGCCGGGCTGGGCGCCTCGCTGGCCATTATTCCTAACCCTGAGTTACGGCAGCGCTTCCGGGCCATCGCCAAAGGGATTGTGCCCTCAGTAGATGTGCTGGCTTTCGTCGCCGCCACCGCCGCCTGGCGTGATGGGCAACCGTGGTTAGACGCGCAACTGGATTATTTACGCGCCAACCGCGATGAACTGGTGCAACGCGTCAACCAAATGGGCGGGTTAAGCGTCTATTCACCTGAAGCGACCTATCTGGCATGGATCGATGCTCATCAACTACCGGTTGCCAGCCCGGCCCTATTTTTTGAAAAACAGGGCCTTGGCTTTTCGCCAGGGCGTGATTTTGGTGACGATGGTTTTGTGCGCTTCAACTTTGGCTGTACGCGCGCCACGCTAACAGAAGCCATTAAGAGAATGGAAACGGCGATAAACAGTTTAGGCTAATGTCCGGCACGCGCTGGCTGAGCATGTCAGCACGTGTCCGGCGGTTATGCGGCTTCGCTGGCAACAATTTCTTTTAGCGTCCAGGGGTGAAACTTAATCGTTACCACCCCATTGGTTACCGCCAGCGTCGGATTAGGTAAGCGCTCCTTATCTCCTTTCGGCGAGCTGGTTTTGAACGAAATGCCCGGACGTAACAGCCCTTCATCGGATAACAGCGCCATCGCTCTGGCACCAAGCGTTTCCGGCTCGCCGCGCAACACAATTTCGACATGCTCCCAGCCTTCATGGCGGTAGAGTTTGTTTCCTGGCCACGGCAGTTCAATGACGTCAATTGCCCACGGCCCCACCTGCAGCGGCTGCCGCAAGGCGAACAGACAAATAGGTCGGCCGTTAATCTGGTTTTCTGAAAATAATGTGCCCAGTTGCGAAAGACCACGTTTCCAACGTTCCGCCGTCGCTACCTGATGGCAACGCACGGAAATATGATCTGCTGTAAGGCCGGTAAGCTCTAATCCCACCAAACCGGCAAGCTCGGTTAGCGCCTGTTCGAAACGCGGTAAGTCAGTGACTAAATCGGTTAATTCTTCTGGATGATTTTTCATCACCACGGGTTTTCCTCTTTTTTAAGGTAGCGTTCTTAAACTTTATTCAGCGCATATATCGCTATTAAGGACCAGATGAAGCTTATAATTTTCAAGCTATTGAGAATTTTCCATATGGATATGCGTCATTTACCTACCTTCACTCTGTTTAAAACTGGTATTAATACCATCAATTGCTTTATAAAGATAATTTTAACCTTATGTTTTTATTTATCTTTATTATAAAAATAAGTAAATTCCTAATTCTGGGGTTAACAATTGCAGCCTAACAGCCTTTCTTATAAATTTACCGCCACCACCACACAAGGAATAGTTCTATGAGTACGCTGATTATTATCGCGGTGCTGATCGCGCTGATTGTGTTTTCCATAGCACGCCACTGGAAGGCACGTAACGCGAAAATGGTGATCAAACCCTCTCGTCACCCTCGCCGCCGCTAAGTCGTCCGTTGTGGAAACACTCCCCCCGTGTTTCCACCCCTCAAGGCTGCTGACGCCTGAACACAAATAACGTATACTTTTCCCCTTCATTTTTCCGCGGCGCTATTGTACAGCATTCTGTCTGGCGTCGTGACTGTAATAGCCGGGCCGTTTCTCGACCCGGTTTTTAGCATAGTAAGGTAACCCGGTGAATATTCAGGCTCTTCTTTCAGAAAAAGTCAGTCAGGCGATGATTGCGTGCGGCGCCCCGGCCGATTGCGAACCTATGGTCCGTCAGTCGGCTAAAGTCCAGTTTGGTGATTACCAGGCCAATGGCATGATGGCCGTGGCAAAAAAACTGGGGCAGCAACCACGACAACTGGCAGAACAGGTGCTGCAACGCCTCGACCTGGAAGGAATTGCCGAAAAAATTGAGATCGCCGGCCCCGGTTTCATTAATATCTTTCTCGATAAGCAGTGGCTGGCGCAACAGATTGACGCTACCTTGCACGCCCCACGGTTAGGTGTCGCCTCCGTTGAGCCACAAACCATTGTGATTGATTACTCCGCGCCCAATGTGGCAAAAGAGATGCATGTCGGTCATCTGCGCTCCACGATCATTGGCGATGCGGCGGCCCGTACACAGGAGTTCCTCGGTCATCGGGTGATCCGTGCCAACCACGTGGGCGATTGGGGTACCCAGTTCGGTATGCTGATTGCTTTTCTGGAAAAACAGCAGAATGAAAACCACGCCGACATCGCGCTGGCCGACCTTGAGGCATTCTACCGGGAAGCGAAAAAAACCTACGATGAAGATCCGGACTTTGCCGAGCGCGCGCGCGGTTACGTAGTCAAACTGCAGGGGGGCGATGAGTATTGTCGGGTAATGTGGAAAAAGCTGGTCGACATTACTATGACACATAACCAAAAGGTTTATGACCGTCTGAACGTGACGCTGACGCGTAAAGATGTCATGGGTGAAAGCCTGTATAACGATATGCTGCCGGGTATTGTAGCCGATCTGAAAGCCAAAGGGCTGGCGGTGGAGAGCGAGGGCGCAACAGTGGTTTTCCTTGATGAGTTTAAAAACAAGGAAGGCGAACCGATGGGCGTTATCATCCAGAAAAAGGATGGCGGCTACCTGTATACCACGACCGATATCGCCTGCGCGAAATATCGCTACCAACATCTTCATGCCAACCGTGTGCTCTACTATATCGATTCGCGGCAGCATCAGCACCTGATGCAAGCCTGGACGATTGTCCGCAAAGCTGGTTATGTTCCGGACTCTGTACCGTTGGAGCATCATATGTTCGGTATGATGTTAGGCAAAGATGGGCGTCCGTTTAAGACCCGAGCCGGCGGGACGATTAAACTTATCGACCTCTTGGACGAGGCGGTTGATCGCGCTACCCGTCTAATCGCCGAAAAAAATCCTGATATGCCAAGTGAAGAGCTGCACAAGCTGGCGAATATCGTTGGGATCGGCGCGGTTAAATACGCCGACCTGTCAAAAAGCCGCACCACCGACTATATCTTCGACTGGGATAATATGTTGGCCTTTGAAGGCAACACCGCCCCTTATATGCAATATGCCTATACCCGCGTGTTATCGATCTTCCGCAAAGCGGGTATTGATGAAAATACGCTAACCGGCAGCGTTGTGCTGGCGGAGGAGCGCGAGGCGGCGCTGGCTGCCCGTTTGCTGCAGTTTGATGAGACCATCACCCAAGTTGCCCGCGAGGGGACCCCGCATGTGATGTGTGCTTATTTATATGACTTAGCCGGTCTGTTTTCTGGCTTCTACGAGCATTGTCCGATTTTGTCGGCGCAAGATGACACAACGCGCCAGAGCCGCCTCAAACTGGCGTTGCTAACCGCGAAGACGCTGAAACAAGGGCTTGATACCCTCGGTATTGAAACCGTAGAACGGATGTAAAAAAACGGCGTCGCGGGTTATCGACACGCGACGCCGTTCTTCCTGCCTGGTTTTCTTATTGATAATTCACCATCACCTCATTACGCCCCACCCGCAGTGGCGGAAATAATCCTCCCTGCCCCGGCACCGTATAGATAAAGCGTAACGCTTCGCTGGCGGAAACGTTAGCAAGCCCGCGCGTCGCGCCACTGCCGCCCTCAATGGCGGTACAACGCGACCCGGCGCAAAGCTGAACCTGTAATCCAGCCGGTATCGGCTCGCTTATCGTATAACGCCAGTAAACCAGCGTGATATGGCCGTTGATGGTTTCGGCGGCGCGTAACGGCGCAGAAGACGCCGCGACGCCACGATGGCTTAAAGCCACACCGCGCCCGCTCGCCTGCCAGGCGCCGGTTGCCGCCGGGGTTGCCAGAGGGAACAGCAAAGATAGCGTGAAAATGAATTGCCTCATCCCTGCCCGCCAATGGTCGAAGTCATACGAATCTGTCGGTTTTCGGTCAATTCCATATTGGAAAGTACCGCCAGTTGCGGCAAGTTACGGCGCAGAAAACGCGCCAGTAACGCTCTCAGCGGATGATTAACCAACAAGACCGGCGGCGCGCCTACCATCTCCTGGTGTTGAAGCGCCTGTTGCGCCTGGTCCAGTAGCCGATCGGCCAATCCCGGTTCCAGCCCGCCACCGCCCTGTAATGCCTGCAATAACAAGCGTTCAAGCGCGGTATCAAGGCCAATCACCTGCACTTCACCCTGCCCCGGGAACCACTGCTGCGTAATTGCGCGTCCCAACGCAACGCGCACCACCGTGGTTAGCTCATGCGGATCGCTTTGCAATGGCGCATGTTCCGCCAGCGTTTCGATAATGGTACGCATATCGCGGATTGACACGCGCTCTGCCAGCAGATTTTGTAGCACCTTATGCAAGGTAGTCAGCGTCACCACGCCTGGCACCAAATCTTCGGTCAACTTCGGCATCTCCTGGCTCACACGGTCCAGCAGTTGCTGCGCTTCCTGGCGACCAAATAGCTCGCTGGAGTATTGCCCAATCAGATGATTGAGATGTGTGGCGACGACGGTACTGGCTTCCACCACCGTATAGCCCTGAATTTGCGCCTGCTCTTTTAACGCGCTTTCAATCCAAATTGCGGTTAGGCCAAATGCCGGATCGACGGTCGCTTCGCCGGGTAGCGTACCCACCGCCGTGCCGGGGTTAATCGCCATCCAACGCCCGGGCCACGCATCACCGCTGCCAATCTCAACCCCTTTCATTAAAATACGATAACGGGCGGGCGGCAGATCCATATTGTCGCGAATGTGCACCACCGGCGGCAGAAAGCCAACTTCCTGGGCGAATTTTTTACGGATACTGCGGATCCGCCCTAATAATTCGCCATCCTGCTGGAAATCCACCATCGGAATCAAACGATAGCCCACTTCCATTCCCAGTGAGTCTTCAAGCTGAACATCGGTCCATGACGCTTCAATTGGCGCCGCGCTTTCCTGGGGCTTCAGGTTTACCGGCGTAACGTTTTTCGGTTGTAATTGTTTACCGCGCATCCACCAAGCCAGGCCTAATAACCCGGCAGTGAACAGTAAGAAAACGAAGTTTGGCATGCCGGGAACCAGCCCCAGCAACCCCAATACCCCGGCACTTAACATCATCACGCGTGGGTTATTAAACAGTTGGCTGACCATCTGCTCGCCAACATCCTGGTCGGTACTCACCCGCGTTACGATCACCCCAGCCGCAGTAGAGATGACCAACGCCGGGATCTGTGCGACTAATCCATCACCAATGGTTAACAGCGTATAGCTGGCCGCCGCATCGCCGAGTGATAAGCCATGCTGCGCCACCCCGACCAGCAGGCCACCCACCACGTTAATCACCATAATCATGATGCCGGCGATGGCGTCGCCGCGGACAAATTTACTGGCACCGTCCATCGAACCGTAAAAGTCGGCCTCTTGCGTAACATCGGCGCGGCGCTTTTTCGCTTCATCTTCACCGATCAAACCGGCATTTAAATCGGCGTCAATCGCCATCTGTTTACCCGGCATACCATCCAGCACAAAGCGCGCGCCCACTTCAGCGATACGCCCGGCACCTTTGGTGATCACCATAAAGTTGATGATCACCAAAATGATGAACACCACGATACCAATGGCGAAATTGCCTCCGACGAGGAAATGTCCAAACGCCTCAACAACACGACCGGCAGCGGCGGCGCCGGTGTGCCCTTCCAGTAAAATGATACGGGTCGAGGCAACGTTAAGTGCCAGTCGCAGCAAGGTGGAAAACAGCAGAATGGTTGGGAAAGCGGCAAAATCTAACGTGCGCTGGGTAAACATCGCAACCAGCAATACCATGATCGATAAGGCGATATTGAAAGTGAACAACAGGTCGAGAATAAACGGCGGCAGGGGCAACACCATCATCGACAGGATCAGCAAAATGAGCACCGGCCCGGCGAGCACTTGCCATTGTGTATCCTTGATATTGCCCGGTAAGCGAAGTAAAGCGGCCAAATTAGCCATCGATTTTGTTCTCTCCAGCAAAGTCTAGTTCTGCCGGTACCGGCAGTTGTTCAGGTTGTTTCGGGATCAGGCCGCCTTCCACTTTCCAGCGCCGCAATTGCCAGACCCAGGCCAGCACTTCCGCCACCGCCGCATACAGCGTGCCGGGAATGTTCTGACCAATTTCACTATGCCGCCAGAGCGCACGCGCCAGCGGCGGGGCTTCCAGCAGCGGAATACGGTGTGTTTGCCCTAATTCGCGAATTTTTAATGCCACCTCGCCAGCGCCTTTCGCCAGCACTTTGGGCGCGCTCATTTTTTTCTCGTCATACTGTAGCGCTACCGCATAGTGCGTTGGGTTAGTGACAATCACATCTGCTTTTGGCACATCGGCCATCATCCGTCGCCGCGCTGCCGCGCGCATCGCCTGGCGGATCCGTCCTTTCACATGCGGGTCGCCCTCACTCTCTTTAAATTCATCGCGGATTTCCTGGCGCGTCATGCGCAACTGCTTGAAATAGCTGAACAGTTGCCAAAACACATCAAATCCCACCATTGGCAACAGGCCAAGCACCACCAAAAAGCAGCACACGGCAACGATATTCAATCCGTGCGCCAGCGCTTCTACCGGTGATTCGGTGATCAGGCGTAACATCTCCGGCCACGTGCTGGAGAGATACCAGCCGGTGACGCAACCGACTAACACCGCTTTCAGCACCGCCTTAAGTAATTCGGCCCATGCCTGCGCGGCGATCATGCGTTTAAGCCCTTTTAAGGGGTTCAGCTTGCCGAAATCGACTTTGATCGCTTTTCCACTCAGCACCACACCACCCAATAACATTGGCGCGGCGATCGCTACCAGAACCAACCCACACATTATCGGCAATAATGACCAAATGGCTTGCCCAAGCAAGCTGCTGATATGTCTAACAATCTGCTTATCATCGCTGATGATGCCGTGATCAAAATGCAGACCAGAAGCGACCATTAAACCCAGTTGCCGCGCCATCGGTTCGCCGCCGAACCAGAGAATCAGCAAACCGGTTGCCAACATCAGTAAAGAAGTCAGTTCGCGCGAACGCGGAATTTGCCCCTCTTTACGCGCCTTCTCAATTCGCTGGGGGGTGGGGGATTCGGTTTTTTCCTCGTCGCTATCTTGCGCCACGGCGAATACTCTTTCGACAGACAAGTCCAGCGGCTAGCATGCCAAAAACCTCGCCCGCTGATTGCGCGAGTAACCGCTGAAAATGGGGGTTATTTCAGGGATGATAATCAAGCGGGCGGCTGCCCGCTTGCAGGAGAGATTAGAAACCGAGACTATCCAGTAAGTCGTCAACCTGATCTTGATTAGCCAATACGCCAGGCGCTGCGGCATTGACCTGCGGACCATTTAGCAAACTGGCGCTCTCATTTTTCTGACGGGCGTTGGCTTCCGGCATATTTTCCAGTAGCACCATGAGCAACTGGCGTTCTATTTCCTGGATCACATCCATCATGCGCTTAATGACCTGGCCGGTGAGGTCCTGGAAATCTTGAGCCATCATAATTTCAAGCAGTTGCGTATTGGTAAACGCGGTATGCTGTGGCACCGCCGCCAGATAGCCACGCGTATCCGAAACCAACTGCCGGGCATCCGACAACTCGACCGGCTGTTCAAACCACGCGTCCCAACGCGACTGGAGTGCTTTCGCCCCGTTCTCTAACTGCGCCTGACGCGGCTGCGCAGCTTCGACGCAATTTAGCGCTCGTTCCGCCGCTTGCGCCGTCATTTGTACCACATAGTCCAGGCGGTCCCGCGCGTCAGGAATCGCTTCCGCCGCTTCGGCAATCGCCCGATCCAGCCCCAACTCACGCAGGCTGTCTCGCAACATCCGGGTTAATGACCCGATGCGAGAAATGATGTCGTGTGCCGAGGCCGCATCCAGATCTGGTTTCGGAAGTTCGCTCATCACGTCTCCTTACATACCCAGTTTTTCGAAGATTTTACCCAGCTTCTCTTCGAGGGTTGCCGCAGTAAAAGGTTTCACCACATAGCCGCTAGCGCCCGCTTGCGCTGCCGCAATAATGTTCTCTTTCTTCGCTTCCGCCGTGACCATCAAGACCGGCAATTTGCCTAATGCCCCATCGGCGCGAATGGTTTGCAGCAATTGCAACCCATCCATATTCGGCATGTTCCAATCTGAAATCACGAAGTCAAAGTCGCCAGCGCGCAGTTTATTCAACGCATCTGCGCCATCTTCGGCTTCTTCCACATTGTTAAATCCCAGCTCTTTTAGCAGGTTACGTACAATACGACGCATCGTATTGAAGTCGTCCACCACTAAAAAACGCATATTCTTGTCTGCCATATCCACTCCTGTTTCTTCTCGCGCCTCTTGGGACGAGCCTGCGTTAAATTCGTAATGCCTGTCCGGCGCTGATTTTTGCCAGCATATGCTGGCTAATTTGGTGAAGGTCCACCACTTCACTGGCCGCCCCGTGCGCAATCGCTTCACGCGGCATGCCGAAAACCACACAACTCGCTTCGTTCTGCGCGATTGTCCACGCGCCAGCACGATACATTTCCAGCAACCCGGCTGCGCCGTCATTCCCCATGCCAGTTAAGATCACGCCAACCGCATTGCGCCCCGCATATTGCGCCACCGATCTGAACAACACATCGACCGACGGTTTGTGCCGGTTAACCGGCGGCCCATCATTGAGCCTGACTTGGTAGTTAGCGCCGCTTCGCGCCAGTTCCAGATGCATCGCGCCGGGGGCGATATAGGCATGTCCGGGCAAAATACGCTCGCCGTCTTCCGCTTCTTTCACCGTGATTTGACACAATTTGTTGAGCCGCTCAGCGAATGAGCGGGTGAAGCCTGGCGGCATATGCTGCGTAATTAACAGCGCCGGACTGGTCGCCGGTAGCGGCTGCAATACATGGCGTATCGCCTCCGTTCCGCCGGTTGATGCGCCAATCGCAATCAGTTTTTCACTACTCAACAGCGGCCCGGCTTTCAGCAGTGGTGGAGGCGTTTTGAGATCACGCACGTGCAGCTTGGCGCGTGCCGCCGCGCGAACTTTATCGGCAATCATCTGGCTATAAGCCAGCATGCCTTCACGGATCCCCAACTGCGGTTTGGTCACAAAATCTACCGCGCCCAACTCCAGCGCACGCAGCGTGACCTCCGATCCCTTGCCGGTCAGTGATGACACCATTACTACCGGCATTGGACGCAGACGCATCAACTTTTCCAGGAAATCGAGGCCATCCATACGCGGCATTTCTACATCCAGCGTCAACACCTGTGGATTGAACTGTTTGATCAGATCACGCGCCACCAGCGGGTCTGGCGCGGTCGCCACCATTTCCATATCCGGATGACTATTGATAATTTCCGTCATCAGTTGTCGCATCAGCGCCGAATCATCAACGCACATCACGGTGATTTTGCTCATTATCTTTCCTTCGTCAGTCCATAGACCGTTTGACCGCGCAGCCAAAACTCTTTACTTATCTGGCTGAAGTTCTCCGAATGACCGGCAAATAACAATCCGCCGGGTTTGAGCAGCGGAACGAAACGACGTAAGATCTTTTCTTGGGTTTCTTTATCGAAATAGATCATTACGTTACGGCAAAAAATTGCGTCGAATGGGCCAGGTAATGGCCACTCATGCGCCAATAAATTCAACCGGGCAAAACTGACCGTTTGCGCCAGTTCGGAGCGTACTCTCACCATGCCGGTATGCGGCCCGGTCCCGCGTAAAAAGAAACGCTGCAACTGCTGTTGCGACAGGGTGCGTAACTCCTCCTGGCGATAGACACCCGCCTGCGCTTTTTCCAGCACTTGTGTATCAATATCGCTGGCGTGCACCTGAAAACGCCCCGGCGAGGCGCCAAGCGTTTCGGCTAATGTCATCGCAATGGACCACGGCTCTTCGCCGGTTGACGCCGCCGTACTCCATACGCTGTACCCTCCGCCGCGACGCTTTGCATGTTCCGCCAAAATCGGAAAGTGATGCGCCTCGCGGAAAAAAGCCGTCAAATTGGTGGTTAGCGCATTAATAAAGGCCTGCCACTCCGGGCTGGTCGGGTCATTTTCCAGCAATGCCAGATAGCGACCAAAATCATCAATATTGAGTGTCCGTAACCGCCGGACCAGGCGGTTGTACACCATTTCACGTTTGTGATCGGCGAGCACAATACCGGCTCGCTGGTAAATTAACTGGCTGATACGACGAAAATGCGTATCCGACAAAGGCAGCCGCTGCACCATTTGCGAGAGCAGCGTTGCGTTCCCGGCTGCAACCGGCAACGTCGATTTTTTCATGGATGGCCACCTGGTAAAGCGCTGATTAAGGGGTTAAAACCATGTCACTTTCTGGCGAACCCGCTAGGGTTGCTGAGGGAGTAACGACTTCTGGCGCTGCGTGCAGCGAAAAACGCATCACGACCCCATTTAAATTATCGGCCTGCGACTCTAGCGCTTCAGTGGCTGCCGCCGCCTGTTCAACCAGCGCGGCGTTCTGTTGTGTCACCTGATCCATCTGGCTCACTGCCTGCGCCACTTGCTCAATACCGCGCCGTTGCTCTTCCGAGGCCGAAGCGATTTCACCCATAATGTCGGTGACCCGCGTGACCGATTGCACGATCTCCTCCATGGTTTGACCGGCAGACGCCACCAACACCGCGCCCTGATCAACCCGGCTAACCGACTCTTCAATTAACCCTTTAATTTCTTTCGCCGCCTGGGCGCTACGCTGCGCCAGGTTGCGCACTTCTCCCGCCACGACGGCGAACCCGCGGCCCTGCTCACCGGCCCGCGCCGCTTCAACTGCCGCATTAAGCGCGAGAATATTGGTCTGGAAAGCGATGCCATCAATCACGCTGGTAATGTCGCCAATCTTTTGCGAACTGGCGGCAATATCATTCATGGTGACCACCACGTTACCGGTCAGGGTGCCGCCTTTGTGCGCCGTGTTTGACGCCTCACGCGCAAGCTGCGCCGCCTGCCGGGCATTGTCGGCATTACCGGTGACCGTTGCGGTTAGCTGTTCCATGCTGGCGGCGGTTTCCGCCAATGAGGCCGCTTGCTGCTCGGTACGCGCCGAGAGATCATTATTACCGGCACTGATTTCACGAATGCCGACCTGCATGCTTTGGCTACCTTCACGTACCAGCGTGACGGTTTCCGCTAGCTTGTGTTGCATATCCCGTAAGCCGATAAACAGTTGCGTAATCTCATTGCGCCCGTGTGCGACAATCTCACCGCCGAGATTCCCGGAGGCAATGCGTTCAAAATGCGTACGCATCAGCGCCAGCGGTTTGATCAACGCCTGTTTCAACCACCACAACGCCAGAACCGTCATCAGTACCGAAAGCGCGACCGCCAAGACAAAAATCCACTTGGATTGCAGATAGAATCCGCTGCTGGCCTGCTTCGCATGGCTGATAATTCCGGCGATATGCTGGTTCCACAGGTCATACTCTTTCTCGAAATCGTTTTGCGCCTGTTCGGTTGGCGCATCAAGAAAATCCTGTAATTGATAATTCTGCAAATAGACAATTAACTGCGCTAACGCGTGGTGATATTCGTCGTAGCGCACCTTCATGTCTTTGGTCATCGCCACGCCAACCTTTGTCAGACGCGGAACTGCCATAAAGGCGCGGAAAGCGACATCTGCGCTGTCGAGGTCTTTTTGCGCCATCGACATCAGGCCAACCACCTGATCGCGCGGTAAACTGAGTGCGGCGCGCGTACCGGCGCGGCTTAAGGTGACGCGCGCGCTGAGTAACGCCGCCCACGTCTGACTTAGCGCATCGCGCTGCTGTCCGCCGAGTTCGACCTGACGAAAATTATCCGCATCCAAACGGAATGCGTTAAACGAAAAGCCACTGCCGATAATTTGCATCACACAAAAGATCGCTAAAATAACCACCAAGGTGACGGACACGCGGATACGACTCAACATCAGAACCTCCTGACCGTATGGTCGCTGCCTGAGCGCGACCATCATTGCCAATTAAAATGTTTCCCAATTATCGTCGGAGACCGTCGTTGCGACTTTACGCGCCGGTACCGCGGGCCTGCTTTCGAGCGTTGTTTTACTGCCGATAGTTTGATTAACGGCGGACGCCGCCATTTCTTTACTCATTCTGAATACCGCGACCGCTTGCGTCAGTTTGCTCGCCTGCTCTTCCAGCGCGCCGGCAGCGGCGGCAGATTGTTCTACCAGGGCGGCGTTTTGTTGCGTAACGCGATCCATTTCCGTTACCGCCTGCCCAACCTGGTCAATACCGCGGCTCTGCTCATCGGAAGCAGAAGCGATTTCGCCCATAATGTCGGTAACACGCGTGACTGCGTTGACAATATCCATCATGGTTTCACCAGCGCTCTCCACCAGTACCGATCCGGTATCAACGCGATTGACCGAGTCCTCGATCAGCGTTTTGATCTCTTTCGCCGCCTGCGCGCTGCGTTGCGCCAGGTTACGCACCTCACCCGCCACCACCGCAAATCCACGGCCCTGCTCGCCGGCTCGCGCCGCTTCAACCGCCGCATTTAACGCCAGAATATTGGTTTGAAAGGCAATGCCATCAATCACACCGGTAATATCGGCAATCTTTTTCGAGCTGCCGGCAATCTCGCTCATGGTTTTCACCACGCCATCGACCACCTTCCCGCCTTTCTGCGCGGTTTCAGAGGCGCTCAGCGCCAGTTGTGATGCCTGACGGGCGTTTTCCGCATTCTGTTTTACCGTGGCCGTCAGTTGCTCCATGCTGGCGGCAGTCTCCTCTAGCGAAGCCGCCTGCTGTTCGGTACGCGATGAGAGGTCGTTATTACCGGCGGAGATTTCGCTGGCGCCGGTATAGATCGCATCAGAACCTGCACGTACATTGCTCACGGTACGGATCAGGGCTTGCTGCATATGTAACAGGCTGGCGGCTAACTGACTCATTTCATTGCGGCCATGCACCGTAATGGTCTGGGTCAAATCGCCGCTGGCGATATGCCGGATATGAGCGATGGTGGCGGCTAACGGACGCAGTAACAGTTGATGCATTCCGCTCCAGATCAACGCAATCACCACCAGTACCACCGCAAAGACGATGCCCAGCAACCACATTGCGTGATGATAGGCGGTGGCATTTTGCTGTGCGCCCGCAGCCAGTAAAGCGTTGGCGTTTTGCAGCCAGTTATTCCAGGCATGCTCAAAATTATCCTGGTAATGCTGCGTTGGCTGCTCGACAAAGCCTTTTAAATTGCCAGCGCCTAACATCTGGATCAGATCGCTCAACGCGCCATGGAGAATGGTGTATTGCTGATTAATCGCCTGTACATGCGGCAACGCTTTAACCGCGCCCGGTAATTCGGCGTTGTAGTCAGCAAACTGTTTTTCGGCGACGCTTAACTGCGCTTTCGCGCTGGCGACCAACTCAGCAACCGTGTTACCGGTTCCCATATTATCGGCGTCCAGCATGTAACGAATGCCCGCGCGATTTAAGGTATTGCGCGTTTGAAGTAACGCAATCCACGCGGCGTTTAAATTACTTTGCTCATGTCGAATTTGCTGTGTGAGGGTAAAATTCTCCCGATCGCCTTTTAAAGCATTAAAAAATAACCCGCCTGAAACTAACTGAAGTGCGCCAAACACCACTAATACCGCCACCAAGGCGGTAACCACTTTGATATGCCTGAACATAGTTTCCCTTGAAACACGATGAACTGATTTGGTTATCGGCAGCGGCGTGGCGATCTTTATGGGGATGAGTCTGAAAGAAGCGTGGAAAGCACTAAAACGCGGGGGACAATCAGCCGGAGTCAAGAATACCTCTCCTGCTCCGGCGACAGAGGTTAGGCGCTACGCAAATTATCGACCAACGCCATTTCATCGCTACTCAATAGCTTCTCAATATCCACCAGGATCAGCATTCGATCGCCCAACGCGCCCAAACCGGTGAGGTACTCAGTTGACATGGTGACGGCGAATTCCGGCGCTGGTCGAATCTGTTCATGGGTTAACGACAACACATCAGAAACGCCATCAACGACAATGCCCACCACCCGATGCTGCAAATTCAGCACAATCACCACGGTATTGTCGTTATAGACAACGTCCGGCTGCGCAAACTTAATGCGTAGATCAATAATCGGCACGATAACTCCGCGCAGATTCGTCACGCCTTTGATAAAGGTTGGCGTGTTAGCAATACGGGTTACCTGATCGTAGCCACGAATTTCCTGCACTTTTAAAATATCAATGCCGTACTCTTCTTCGCCCAACGTAAATACCAGAAACTCCTGTCCCACGGTTTCGCCCGCCAGTTTTGTCACAGTTGCCATTCCAGTCATAGCCTTACCCTTAATGGTTCATTTTACGCGGCAGCGCCGGCCACACGTTTTTCACGGTTCAACGATTGCAGTGCGGAAACATCGACAATCAACGCCACGCTGCCATCGCCGAGGATGGTCGCGGCGGAAATGCCCGGCACTTTGCGGTAATTACTTTCGAGATTTTTTACCACCACCTGGTGCTGACCAATTAATTGATCAACCAACAGCGCGTAGCGTTTTCCGGCGCTTTGCAGAATCACCACAATGCCCTGTGTCGCTTCGGTTTTCGCTCCCTCAACATCGAACACATTCCACAACTCCACCAGCGGCAAGTATTCTCCACGCACTTCCAGCACCCGCTCACCGCCCGCCAACGGTTTCAAATCATCCGCCAGCGGCTGTAGCGACTCCATTACGGCGTTGAGTGGCAGAATAAAGACCTCATCCGCCACCCGTACCGACATTCCATCAAGGATAGCCAGCGTCAGCGGCAGCAGAATACGAATGGTGGTACCGGCGCCCTGCTTCGAGGCGATTTCGACGTGGCCGCCCATCTCCTGGATATTACGTTTCACTACATCCATACCCACACCGCGTCCGGAAACATCGGTAACCTGCTCGGCGGTAGAGAAGCCCGGCGCGAAGATCAACATGCCGACCTCTTCGTCGCTCATCGTTTCGCTAACCGGCAAGCCGGACGAGAGTGCTTTCGCCAGGATACGTTCGCGATTCAGACCGGCGCCATCGTCGGTGACTTCAATACAGATATTGCCACCCTGATGTTCTGCGGAAAGCGTTAGGTTCCCGACCGCCGGTTTACCTGCCGCCTCGCGTTTTTCCGGTGACTCAATGCCGTGATCGAGGCTGTTACGCACCAGGTGCGTCAGCGGGTCGATAATCCGCTCAATCAAACTCTTATCCAGCTCGGTGGAGCTGCCTAATAAGGTCAGTTCCACTTCTTTGTTCAATTTGCTGGCAAGGTCACGAACGAGCCGAGGGAAACGGCTGAACACATACTCCATCGGCATCATACGAATCGACATGACCGACTCCTGGAGATCACGCGCATTGCGCTCCAGTTGCCCCATGCTGTTCAGCAAGTCACCATGAATGACCGGGTCAAGCGCGCCAGATCGCTGGGCTAACATCGATTGGGTGATGACCAATTCACCGACCAGGTTAATCAGTTGGTCGACTTTTTCGACCGCAACGCGAATACTGCCTGCCTCACTGGTGCGGGCTGGTGCCGTTGGCGTTTTTTTCACGTCACGTTTTGCCGCCGGAGTGATGTCGCTAACCGTGGCGAGTACTGGCGGCGCCGGTGCGACGCGCTCTGCTACGGGTTCCGGAGACGATGCGCTCTCGGCCTCGGATGCCGCAGGGAAATGAATCTGCGATTCATCAAGTACAAAGCACAGCACCGCGACAATATCGTCTTTGCCGACCGCCGTATCCAGCACCGCCTCGAGTGAGGTCGCGCTTTTTTTCGCCTCCACCACTGAGCCGAGGTTACCCAGCTCTTCCAGCATTAAATCCACTTCGCCGGCTTTCAGATCGGTTAACACCAGCCGCAGCCCGCTCTGCACTGAAGCCGTTGGCGTTGGCGAGGGCGCCATTTCGATCACGGCGGCTGACGCAGGCTCGGCCGTTAACGTTTCGCCCTTCGCTTCCAGCGCTAACTGGCGCAGCGCTTCACAAATATATTTAAAGCTTTCAGCGTTCGGCTCCTGCGCGGCTTTATACGCATCTAACTGTTCCTGCATAATATCTTTGGTTTCCAAAAACAGGTTGATGAGATCGGTACTCAACGGCATCTCTCCACGTCGGGCATCATCCAGAATGTTTTCCAGAATATGCGTGGTTTCCTGTAACACCGAGAAGCCGAACGTTCCCGCGCCGCCTTTGATGGAGTGCGCCGCCCGAAAAATGGCGTTAAGCTGCTCCGCGTCTGGCGCCTGCGGATCGAGTACCAGCAGGTGTTGCTCCATATCCGCCAACAATTCATCGGCTTCATCGAAAAAGGTCTGGTAAAAATCGCTGATATCCATGCTCACGGTATCACCTCTGCTGTGAGTCGCGATTAGGCTGCGGCGCGCGCATCGGCGCAGCCGGTAGTGAGGCTACCGGCGTCACCGTCTGCGTATTCGCAGCCTGTGAGGGTTGAAGGTCAGGGTTAAGCGTGCTCGCAGAAGGCTGTGCGGGCGCGGTAATCTGTTTAATATTTTCCGGATCGGTGATTTGCACCGCATCGCTTTCGGCGTTCTCTTTTTCTATCTGCGCTTCGGTGTCATGATTCAGTACCAGCAAACTGATACGCCGGTTAACCGCGTCATCGCCGCCGCGATTTTTTAATTTCATGGTATCGGCCATGCCAACGACCCGCAGCATCTTGTTGCCATCCAACCCGCCCATGACCAATTCACGGCGCGATGCGTTCGCCCGATCGGCAGACAACTCCCAGTTGCTATAGCCGCGGTCGCCGCTGGCGTATTGGAAATCATCGGTATGACCTGCCAGGCTAATTTTGTTCGGAATATCATTCAGTATTGGCGCAATAGCGCGCAAAATATCGCGCATATAGGGCTCGACTTCTGCGCTGCCGGTTTTAAACATTGGCCGGTTTTGGCTATCAATAATTTGGATGCGCAGCCCCTCTTCCACCATATTGATGATGAGGTGCGGCCGTAATGCCCGGAGCCGCGGGTCAGACTCAATCAATTGATCCAGCCGCTCGCGCAGGCGATTAAGGCGAATCTCGTCCAGCTTGCGTTTTTGCGCATCCATATCGACCACTTTTTTCACTTCACCGGCTTTCTGAGTGGGATCATCGCCGCCACCCGGGATCGGGCTTTCGCTCTCACTACTACGATGACCACCGGTTAATGCCACTTTTAACGGCGTTTTAAAATATTCCGCAATCTGTACTAACTGCTGGGGATCGGCGATGGAAATCAGCCACATCACCAAGAAAAACGCCATCATCGCGGTCATAAAATCGGCATAAGCGATTTTCCATGAGCCGTGTCCGCCCTCGCGCTTTTTAACTCTGCGCCGTTTGACCAGCACTATTGGGCGGTTGTTGTGTTTCATGCGTCCTGATCCGCTGTCTGTTTAGCCGGTGATTTCGCATTCCGTACATGCTCTTCCAGTTCGGTAAATGAGGGGCGCTCGGTGGAATACAGCGTCTTACGCCCGAACTCTACCGCAATCTGCGGCGCATAGCCGTTTAGGCTAGAGAGCAACGTCACCTTAATGCACTGCATCATTTTGGTGGTTTCGGCGCATTTTTGGCGCAGAACCGAAGAGAGCGGTGAAACGAAGCCATAGGCCAACAAAATACCCAGGAAGGTGCCAACCATTGCGTGGGCAATCAAAGCGCCCAACTCAGCCGCCGGGCGATCGGCGGAGGCCAAGGCATGCACCACGCCCATCACCGCAGCCACAATCCCAAACGCCGGTAACGAATCGCCGACCGTTGCCAGACTTTGCGCCGGCACCTCGCATTCGTTCTCGTAGGTTTCTATTTCTTCGTCCATTAAGGCTTCAATTTCAAATGCATTCATATTGCCGCTAACCATTAATCGCAGATAGTCGGTGATAAAATCGACTAACCGGTTATCGGCAAGAATTCGCGGGTAATTAGCGAAAATTTCACTTTCCCGTGCATTTTCTATATCTCTTTCTAACGACAGCATGCCCTGCTGGCGCGATTTCGCCATTAGCCGGTAGAGCAATGCCATCAGATCCATATACACCGCTTTGTTATATTTTGAGCCGCGCATCAAACGCGGCAGCGCGTGTAAGGTCGCTTTAATGGATTTGCCGTTATTACCGACCACAAACGCGCCAATACCGGCCCCGCCGATAATCAGCAATTCCGCAGGCTGATAAAGCGCACCGAGATGACCGCCTACCAAGACGTAGCCGCCCAACACTGATGCCATTACAAGGATATAACCCAAGATAACCAGCACAATAAATCCTTACGTCAGTAACGGGTGGGTAGAAGTTAAGCCAGAGAGTCAACGGTGTTATTCAGCAACGCGGGCAAAAAAAAAGCAGCGGTAATAACCGCTGCTGGATGTCATTCCACGTTGCGAACAAACTTAAACGGCGAGTTTAACCTGTTCATCCAGCAGTTGTGGAAGGTTATCGGCAGAATCGACGGAAAGTTTACGTCTTTTTACCGCGCGTGATGGCGGTTGGCACAGGCTGCAAACAAAGCTCCCAATAGGCTGATGCGCATGGGTAATAAAACTGCCGTTGCAACATTTACAGGCGGAGAGCTCCAGCATGCCGCTTTCAACAAAACGCACCAATGTCCAGGCACGCGTCAGCGCCAGTAGCGGCCCTTCATCACCCTGCGGACACTGCTCAAGGTACAGGCGATAAGCTTTGATTACCGCGTCAACGCCCTGACTCAATCCACTCTTCAGCATAAATTGCCAGGCGTTACAGAACATGGAAGCATGAATATTCTGCTCCCAAGTCATAAACCAATCGGTTGAAAATGGCAGCATTCCTTTTGGCGGAGGACTACCGCGTAACTCTTTATATAATTTAATAAGACGACCGCGGCTGAGCTGAGTTTCGCTTTCCAGCATTTGCAAACGTGCACCCAGCGTAATTAACTCCATCGCTAGTTGTATATCACGCGCTTCCTGGACAATGCTTTTTTCGCTCATTTACATAGCCCTCTTTTTCGGCGTCTCTTCTTTGGCGGAGACATCGCGTAATAACCGGCTGGATAACAGGATGCCAGTATGAATTTGTTGAAGGTCATCAACGCGAGATTCTTGCGTTAAGCGACTGATTGTATTGTGATCGGTAAAACGGAACTGGCAAACTAACTGATTGGTTTCCGCCAGCTTTACCATTTCCGGCAAAGTTAATTGCGATAATGCGTTAGCCATTGATTCATCAATGCCCAAACGAAACATTGCGGAGGCTTTTTCCTGATTAATTAAACGTTGCGCAAGCAATAAATATGACAGATTAATGTCGTAAATATGTTTGAGTAGTTCTGATGTACCCATTATTTTTCCCATCCTGACTGACACTACTTTTAACGTTTGCGGAATGACTACCGCTTTCTTGGTTGCTGGCTAGTAAATCAAAACTCTAAATAATTCGCGGTGCAAAAAGGTGACAATAACGTGAACCTTCAGCCATATAGCGGGCTATATTGGCTAGATTCATGCGTGCTACCCACATGCATGCAACGTAAAGTATGGCGAGTATAAAGATGGCAAAAAATTACAGGCATAAGCCAAACGTTCTTCGGAAGCTGTTTCATTGCCCACAGGGGTATTGATTCAGTCATAGTCGTAATCCCAGGCCATTCTTCTTTCGAGTCGTAACCTCTTCCATGACGTTCTCTTACAAATTTTTAAGATTAATCCGAAAACAGCGCAACTCTATCCCCTCTGATTTCGACATACAACGAGCCAAAAGCGAAATTTTAGATAAAGTGTGACGCACATCACACTTTTAAGCCAAATTTTCACTAAAAACTCATCAGTGACACTGTTGAATAGCTCACTTTTTAATCAAAAAGGCCATTTTTTAACAAAAATACTTCAACCAGGGGCTAAAAAAATGAAAACGATTATCTTTCCGAAAATTGTGACTAAGCACACAATAAAAATCTGAACACGCGAAATTAACATTCAATAATTCCAGAAAAGATAGCATTAAAAGCTATTTCCTAATCGCGACAGTCCCTGACTTTTTAATTAGTTAGCGAAATCATCCCGAATGAAAAATGTCATCGACCGCCAACGACCTGACGCTTTTACGCGCTTTTTAGCAACGATACGTTAACAATGCGATCCTTACGTTTAGCGAATGACAGGAGATGTAACCCTTGATTACATTAGAAATGCGAATGTTTTTGTGCAGGTTTTAGATTAGCGACACTGAATATCGGCGCTTTCAATAATAGCTTTAATGTTTTTTCGCTTTTTCTGGTGATTAGGCGATCAAACACGCACTTTTTAACCAACGCGGCGTATAACCGGTCATTACGCTCTTTTCTATACTTAAGCGAGTCGCAGTTTTTTATTCGGTTTCTTTTTCGTCAATCAGGAGGACGTCATGTCTTGGCACCATGTACTCGTTGCCGTCGCAATGACACCAGAAAGTCATCTGCTGGTAGAGAAAGCCGTTTCTGTGGTACGTCCGAACGCCGGTAAAGTGAGTTTGATTACGCTGGCGTCCGACCCGGAGTTGTATAACAGCTTCGCCGCGCCCATGTTGGAGAACATGCGCGAATTAATGCAGGAGGAGATCACACTGTTTCTTGAGGAGTTGAAAGCGCGCGCCAACTACCCGATAGAGAAAACCCATATCGTGTATGGCGAACTCAGTGAACACGTTTGTGCGCATTGTAAACATCAGCATATTGATTTAGTGGTGTGCGGTAACCACAGTCAGGCCTTTTTTAATACCCTGATAGGTTCCGCACGGCGCGTGATCGATCGCAGTGATGTGGATGTGTTGATTGTGCCGTTATAACGCGCTATCGGGCAGGCAACGCGCTGTTGCCTGCCGATTAGCGTTTTATGCTAGCCGCGGAAAGGTCGCAACTTTACTGGCCGTCGCATGATCATCGCCACGCGGTGTAATCGCGCGTAGATCTTTCAGAAAACTTTCACGCCAATGCGAAATATCATTTTTTCGCAACACTGCCATCATATCGTTATAGCGCGAGATACGTTCTGTTCGCGGCATGGTCAGCGCCTTATCCAGCGCGGCAGCCACTTCATCCCGATCGTATGGGTTGACGATTAATGCCGACGTCATTTCGTTGGCCGCACCGGCAAAACGTGACAACACCAGCACGCCCGGATCATCAGGATCCTGTGCCGCAACGTACTCTTTCGCCACTAAATTCATGCCGTCACGTAGCGGTGTGACTAACCCGACGTCAGTGAGACGGAAAATCTTCATCAGTAAGCGCCGGTCAAAATGCTGGTTAAGGTAATAGAGCGGCGTCCAGCCCAGCGTGCCATATTTACCGTTAATGCGCCCGGCTTCGGTTTCCAATTGATGGCGTATATCCTGGTACGCTTGCACGTCGCCACGCGACGTCGGGGCAATCTGTGAATAACGAATATTGCCGCGATGCTGCGGGAAGTTTTCCAATAACGCTTCGTAAGCCAAAAAGCGCTCTGGCAACCCTTTCGAGTAATCCAGCCGTTCACAGGCGATAATGTTTTTCGCATCGCCCAGCTCACGTTTCATTGCCGCCATCTTCGGTGGCAACGGTCCTTCCGCCATCTCTTTAATACTGTCTGGTTCAATCCCTATTGGGTACACTTCGGTCGCAAAACGATTGCCAAAGGCACGATGCTGCTTGGCGCCGGAGTTCTGAACCTGAGTTAATAAAGAGAGGCTCTCCAGAAACGCTACGCGATCGCTCTCGGTCTGGAATCCGAGCAAATCATACTCACACAACATCTCTAACAGTTCTTTATGCGGCGGCAGCGCGTTGAAAATTTCCGGCGTTGGGAACGGAATATGCAGGAAAAAACCGATACGGTTGTTTACGCCTAATTTACGCAGCGCGGCGGCAAAAGGCAGTAAATGATAATCATGGATCCACAGGATATCATCCGGCTTAATCAGCGGCTGCAAACGTTTTGCCAGCAGCTCATTAACGCTGCAATAGCCTTCCCATGCTTCGCGCTGGAACTGCACCAGATCCAGCCGGTAATGAAAGGCGGGCCAAACCACGGTATTGGAGAATTGACAGTAGTAGAGGTCATAATCATTCTGACTCAGCGGAAAAGAGGCATAGGTAATTCCCTCTTTTTCTACGCTCGCGACCTTCTCACTCTCCTCTTCCTCTCCTATAGTGCTGATCTCTCCATTCCAGCCGAACCATAATCCTCCTCCCGTCGTTTTTAGCGCATCTAAAATACCGACAGCCAAACCACCGGCACCGCCGGAACCATCGGGAATAGCGATACGGTTAGATACGACCACTAAGCGACTCATAACCTTGACTCCTTACCGACGTTGTTTTGTCTTGCTCTAATTGTAATTTCATCTGTTCAAGCCATGCGTACACGTCATTCACCCCTTTCAGGCGATAACGCGCATAACTGGAACCTTCACCTACTTTGACCGAAATACCCTGTAGGGCGTTTACCACGAGGAATCCGGCCTCATCGGTCAAATCGTCACCAATAAATACCGGAATTCGTCCGGTAAACGGCGCTTCGTCCATAAAAGCGTTGATTGCCGCACCTTTATCAATCCCTTGCGGCTTGATCTCCACCACGCATTTCCCCGGCTGCAAAGCCAGCTCAGGAAACCGTGCAACGACCGACTCCGCTAATTGCAGAATCTGTTCTTCATATTCCATCGCCTGGCGATAATGCAGCGCGAATGCCATTCCCTTGGTTTCTAATTGCGCGCCCGGCCAGCGCGCCATGCTCTCGGTGAGCATTTCATTTAATGTCGCTTCCATCTCATTCGGTAGCGTAATACGGTGTAGTTCGCCCGCCGCATCGCGCCGTTCAGCGCCGTGTACGCCAGCCGATGGCGCATGCAATGGCGCGCTCAGAGCATCAAGCTCCTGAATCGGGCGGCCCGAGACCAGCGCCAGCGCTCCATTACTCAGTGTGGATAACGCCACCAGCGTATCGCGCACCGTTTGCGGAATCGATACCTCCTCCGGGCGTGGGCAAATAGCCGCCAGCGTGCCATCTACATCAAAGAAAAATGCATATAGGCCGCCGCTCGGCGCCGGTAATGTGTCCTGTGCGCTTGCTACCTTTGTCACTCATTTTCCTCCTGTTTCAATGGGTAGAACACACTATGCGACCGGGCAAATAGCAGCCAGAAGCGTAGGGTTCATGTCGGGCACATATCAGGTTAGCCGCCTGAATCGCCATCGCGTGAGGAAATTGTTGAATGTTGCGAAAGGAAGTCATCATCATACGTGAGCCTGTAGCAGGTTGGCAGCACGCCTGACAGAGATGAATACGGTACTATTTTTATCATTATGACGACGGAAAATCTCCTCAGTTTCTGCTTTTTCCTGACCGGATTTCTCTCCCCGGCTTCATCTCGCGACAACGCTTCTGCGGACACCTACCCAATCAGTATAGACAGGGATTTGTCATTCGCCAGGCACAATGGCGCTTTCTCGCAGGTTAAGCGGCAATATCAGCGTAATGCGTAAACCTCGCGCTGATGAGCACGCGGTTATAAGGCTGACGGATTAGAGCCAGTTACGATTTAATCTTCCGCGTATACGGTCATTGAGAATTGGTAGAACTTAGGGTTCATGGTGGCAATAAAATACTCTGCCGCCTGGCCATTCTCCATGTAAGCAACACGTTTGATTAAAATCACCGCAGAACCGACAGGTAACTCCAGATGTAATGCCTCATCGAGAGTCGCATTCCTTACCAAAAGCTGCTGTTCTCCTCGGTGGATGGGGCTGGGCAACGCCTGGTCAAAAATCGCCATCAACGATTTCGACAAATCATAGGTTTCCAACTGGGGTAGCAAACTGACCGGAATGTAAGATAACTGATGAGCAACAGGTTGTTCAGCCGCATAATGCAACCGTTCGACACAGAAACACTCTGCATCGGCGGGCAAGTGAAGTGAAGCATTGACGCGCTCATTGATGGTTCGGTTAAAAGAGAGCGTTTTCGTCGAGGGTTGGATACCGGCAGCCAGTAGGTCATCGGTAAAAAAACCCCTTAGGCGATTAAGCCGTTGAACCGGCGAAGTGCGCCTTAAACGAAGCCGACCACGTGACTTTGGCCGCATAACAATGTCTTCATTAATCAGCGCATCAAGCGCCCGCCGCACCGTAATCCGGCTGACGCCAAACCTCTCGGTAATCTCTTTTTCAGTGGGAAGATCATCATCAAGAGTAAATGCCTGATGAAACCAAAGATCGAGAAGATCACGTAACTGGTGAAAAAGAGGCACTGGACTATTTGCATCCAGCAAAGAATAATTTCCTTTCCTTTCATTTATTACCGTCACCGTACCACCTCAGATTACCCGTTTGATGCGTTAAAGTTATATGTATAACACATTCTTATTCCCGTTAAATCCTTTTGCACTTCAAGCAGTTCAGATCACAGTTTTACTTCGCCATTTTGACTCAATGTAATAACAATAATACATTTAATGTGAAGTAATTTCTCCATCGTTAAATGAGGCCACAATGACTTGGTTAGAAAACGCGATCGCGAAGTGTGTGAAAAAAACGCAGCAGAATGCGAGGATGTTTAACGATTTCCCGCACGTTACCGAACAGGGCAAATACGGTTTTACGCCCGATGGTGTCTGGACCGGAGGATTCTGGGCTGGCGTACTTTGGTTGAGTTGGCATCACAGTAAGGATCATGCCCTACTGGAACGCGCAACGCATTTTACTGAGCGACTACTGCCCCGCGCCAATGACATCCGTAATCATGATTTGGGGTTTATGTTCTATCCTGCCGCCCTTACCGGCTGGCGTCTCACAGGCAATGAAACCTGGAAAAAGGCGGCAATAACAGCAGCGCACAGTTTGGGTAAACAGTTTAATCCCCAGGGCGGCTTTATTCCGGGCTGGGGATTCTTCGGTGGGCAGGAATGGTCAAACAGCGTACTTATCGACACGTTGATGAACTTACCGTTGTTAGTTTGGGCCGTCAAACAGGGAGCCGATCGGACGTTGTTACATGTAGTGCATACCCATACGGAAAAAGCGCTCGCCCATCACCTGCGTGAGGATGGCTCGGTTTATCACGTTTACCATTTCGATGAACAGGGTAAAGGTCTACGCGGCGATACTTACCAGGGGATGGGAGCCGAGAGCCGTTGGGCTCGAGGGCAAGCCTGGGCCGTAACCGGTCTGGCGATACTGGCGCACCAGCTAAACAATGACACCTATCTTGCCGCGGCAGAAAAAGTTGCGGCGTTCATTATTAACCATTTACCCGCAGATACTCTTCCACAGTGGGACTACGATGCTGATGCCCATTCCCCTAAAGATGCCTCTGCGGGTGCTATCAGCGCATATGGTCTGCTTCGCCTATATAGGCTGACCGGCAAAAAGCAGTACCTCATGGTGGCGGAATCCCTGCTAAAAGCACTGAGCAATCACTGTATTCTTGTCGATAATGAGGGCTTACTGGCTCACGCTACCGCTGATCTTCCGCATGGATTAGGAATTGACCAGGCCACAGGATATGGTGATTATTATTTTCTTAAGGCGTTGACGGAACTGCAAACTATTCGCTAATCGATTGATCCCCAAAAGCCTGCATATGCAGGCTTTTTTGTTGCCATTGTCTCATTGCATCACGGGAGGGCCTGACTCTCTCACATTACCCGTGTGATGAACCTTTATGGATTTACCAAGCAGCGAACATCCCAGTAAACATGCAGCCATCAGAACGTAGGATGAGGTCGTCGATGCCGTCATAGCGTTCAGGAAACCCACCAGATAGGCCCCCAAAAAAGCGCCCAGAGACCCACAGCAATTGATCATCCCGGTAGCCCCTCCAACCATTGAGCCTGGCAGAACATCGGCAATCGAAGCAAAAAACGAACCAAACGGTACGTACATGCCGATACCTGCTAGCGTCAACAAGGTATAAGAAAACCAAAAATGCTCGGTTCCGGCTACCGATAACAGCATAAAGCACAGAGCGGCAAGTGCGATTGGCCAAACAATAAAGAGGGTTCGGTTCTGCAACTTATCGCTAAGCCAACCGGCTATCAGCATAAAAATAACCGCCAGACCATACGGCAACGAAGCAAGCCACCCCGTATGAGACATTGAACTGGAAGAGGCACGGATAATAGAGGGTAACCACATCAAAAAGCCGTAGTAGCCAATACTCTGCAAAAACAGCCAACCCGACAGTTTTAGTACATTGGATGAACGGAAAACCATGCCATAACCGGCCATCTCCGGCTTATCCTCCTGTTCGCGCTGCAGCGTGCTGGCAATGGCTGCCTTTTCGTCCTCACTCAGCCAACTGACCTCTGATGGATGGTCGCGAATAAGTAAGTACCAGGCAATTGCCCACGCAATGGCCGGAACCCCCTGAACAATAAACATATGGCGCCATCCCCAATTATCGATCAGATAACCGGATAAAATTGACATCCACAAAATAGTGATAGGGTTTCCAAGCAGGAAAATAGTATTTGCTTTAGAACGCTCTTTTTTACTGAACCAGCGTGCCGTCAAAATCAGCAGCGAAGGCATAACTACTGCTTCAACTACACCTAATATAAAACGTAGAGCGATCAGAATAGGAACACTGTGTACTAAACCGGTGGCAGTGGCACAAAGCCCCCAGATAATCAGACTTATCGCCAGTAATTTTCTTACGCTGGTGCGCTCTGCCAAAATACCTCCGGGTATTTGAAATGCAAAATACCCCATAAAGAAAAGCGCACCAATCAGGGAGGAAAGCCCTTTTGTTATACCTAAATCATCGTTAATTCCTCCCGCAGCGGCAAAACTGTAATTCGCTTTATCAAGAAATGCCAGGCTGTAAGTAATAAACACAACGGGCATTATATAAAACCAACGACGTGGCGAGAGCGCAACTCTGTCCATATCATTACCTCACAGGATATAAATGTAGGATAGCGGTAAAAACCTTCATCTATAACTTCAACGAAGGTAGATTTTATTTTTCAGGTTTTATTAAAAAAGGCGTACTGAGCTTCTTTTTGCGCGGCAGCGCCCCATAATCGGCTCACACTACTGGCTTCCAACTGCTGACCACGTTCCATATCCGTATGGTTTGCCGCCTCAGTCACTGCCTTTAGCGTTCGGAGCGCTGGCGTATAATGCTGGCAAATAGCCTCCGCAAAGCGGCAAACCCCCGCATCCAGCGTTTCCGGCACGAACAGTTGGTTAACCAGCCCCATTTGTAATGCCCGCTCTGCGGAGACCGGCAAACCGCTGAACATAATTTCGCGAGCAAACGACTGCCCGATTAAACGTGGTAAACGTTGAGTGCCGCCCCAGCCGGGATGATTGCCAAGAGTAATTTCAGGATTACCGAAGCTGGACCGTGTGGTAGCAAAACGCATATCACATGCCAGTGCCAACTCCAGACCGCCGCCCAGCGCAAATCCATCGATTACTGCCAGCGTCGGTAACGGGAAATGTTCGATTTCATCAAAAATCGCTTGCCCCCAACGCATATGGTCATACGCCTGTTGCGGTGTGAACATCGTCTGCTCCTTAATATCCGCGCCTGCGCTGAACGCTTTATCACCGGCGCTACGGATAATCAGAAGTTTGAGATGGCGCTCATGGCGTAAAGTATTTAACGCATCCCGGATGGCCTGTAACAATGCTTTATTAAGTGCGTTACGTTTCTCCGGGCGATTCAGACGTAACGTAACGCACGCACCCGCTGATGTTATCTGTAATACATTCATGAGCACGCTCCCACTGTGGATTGCGCTATGACTGGCGAGCCAAATAACGCCGGGTCCATCATCTTCAGTGTCGACGCAATGCCTGGCCTGAAGTCCATCTGAGCAAGAATATCCTTTTCAAGATCGACACCCGGCGCAATTTCGGTCAAAACCAGCCCCTCAGGACCAAGCTCAAATACGCAACGCTCTGTAATATAGATGACTGGCTGATTACGTTTGCTCGCGTAAAATGCACTAAAAGAGATTTGTTCAAGTTTGTTAACAAACTTTCGCGCATGCCCTTCTGCTTCAATCTTGATGCCATCAGAACTGAAGTGTTGCCTCTGTTTGCCCGCTTTGAAGGTTCCGACAAATACCACGCGATGCGCGCCCTGCGAAATATTGACGAAACCACCGATACCGGCAACGCGTCCGCCAAACTTGCTGACGTTCACGTTACCTTGCTGGTCCACTTCAGCGAATGAAAGAATGGCAATATCCAGGCCGCCTCCGTCATACCAATCGAACTGATAACCAGCATCAAGCATTGCCTGTGGATTGCGCACCATGCCAAAATCTGAACCCGTGGCGGGTATTCCGCCGATATGCCCCTGCTCTAGCGTAAACGTCACCATGTCCCCCTGTCCTTGCTCAGCAAGAACAGATGCCACACCATCTGGCATACCGTACCCCAAGTTAACGATGTCTCCTTCTTGCAACGTCTTGGCTGCGCGTCGCGCAATCACTTTCCGCGCACTCATCGGCAGCAAGGGAAATTGCCCGCCAGGAATGCGTAACGTACCGGTTAGGCTGGGGTCACATTCCGTGGCAAAAGAGAGCCGCTGCTCTTGGCAGACAACCACAGCATCTACCAGTACCCCCGGCACTTTCACTCGCCGTGGGTCAAGACTTCCGCGCGCAGCCAGATGCTTAACTTGGGCAATCACCATACCGCCGGAATTTTTTGCTGCCTGAGCTGCGGAAAGCGTTTCTGCGTTTAGACCTTCTTCATCCATTGTCATGTTGCCATCCTCATCTGCAACACTGCCGCGTATGATGGCAACATCAATGGGGAAGGCGCGGAAAAACAGAAACTCCTCTTCTTCAAGCGTCATCAATCGAACATGCTCACCCGTTGCTCGCTGGTTAATGCGTCCACCATCAATTCGCGGGTCAACAAAAGTGCCCAATCCTACGCGACTAATAAGCCCCGGCCCGTTACTCGCAATGACACGCAGAAGATGGGACATCACGCCTTGCGGAAGGCACCAGGCCTCAATTTGATCGGTTACCGCCAAATCCTGCATCTGCCGACACCAACTCCAGTGGCCGCCAATAACTTTTCTTACCAAGCGTGGATTGGCTAAATAATCGATTCCACCTCCCTGACCATCGCCCATTCCACTCGGATGAACCACCGTTAGTCCGCCCGGCGATCCATAGCGTTCAAAGCGTTTTTTCAGCGCGGCGAGTATATAACCCGGCTCATTCACTCCTCCTCCCGACCCATCCACTAATACAGTGGCACCCGGCGGGATTTTTGATACAGCCTCATCAACTGCGTATACCTTGGATTTAAACATAACCCCTCCTTCTATGTATCAATGTTATACATAGATAACATTATTACTTAAAGATATTGATCGCTAAGTAGTGATACATCTGTGAGAAGCTTCACAGTCCGCGCCGACCTCATACAAAACCAGTGCGAATTTCTTCCCTCTGTCGATGACTAACTAAATTCCCTCACTCTTCAACGCGTTCGGTTTAGCGCCTGATAATCCGCTTGATCGGCTCCCATAACTCATAATACTGTATATAAATACAGTCAAATAAATACAGCGATGGATGGTAACTATGGGTGCTTTCCCCTCACCGGCGCAGGATTATGTTGAACAGCGTATCGACCTGAATACGCTACTGGTTAAACATCCTAGCGCGACTTGGTTCGTACGTGCCTCCGGTCACGCAATGAGTGATGCCAATATTCATGATGGCGATCTCTTGGTGGTCGACAGCGCGCTCAGCGCCAGGGAAGGCAGCATTGTCATCGTCAGCGTTGATGGCGAATTCTCAGTGCGGAAACTCCAGCTTCACCCCACTTTACGGCTCTTGCCGATGAGCCCCAATCGGCCAGCGGTTGAGGTGAACGAGGAGGAGAATCTGGAGATTTTTGGCGTAGTCACGTGGATCATTTATGCGGCGGCCTGACGATGTATGCTTTAGTTGATGTCAATACCTTCTACGCCTCTTGCGAAACCGTCTTTCGTCCCGATCTGAAAGGCCGTCCGGTGGTGGTGTTATCGAACAATGACGGATGTGTCATTTCACTGAATCGCGAAGCGAAAGCGCTTGGCTTCCGGATGGCCAGCCCTTGGTTCAAAATCCGCCCCCAACTACAGCAGCATAATGTGGCGGTGTTCTCGTCCAACTATGCGCTGTATGCCGATCTGTCCCGGCGCGTGATGGAGACACTAGAAGAGATGGCGCCGCGGGTTGAAAATTATTCTATTGATGAGGCTTTTCTGGATCTTAGCGGTGTTGCGAACTGTATGCCGTTGAAGACTTTTGGTCATCAGGTACGTAATCGCCTGCAAAAAGAGGTTCACCTGAGCGTCGGCGTGGGGATTGCGCCAACCAAGACGCTGGCAAAACTGGCGAATTTGGCGGCGAAGCGCTGGCCGCAACAAACCGGCGGCGTGGTTGAGCTTACATCGCCGCGGCATCAGCGCCAGCTCTTACACTATCTGCCGGTAGAAGAGGTCTGGGGAGTGGGCGGGCGGCTGGCGAAAAAATTAAACCTTATGGGCATCACCAACGCGTTACAACTTGCCGAAGCGCCGACGGCGTTAATCCGCAAACATTTTAGTGTCGTGATGGAGCGCACCGCGCGCGAACTGCGTGGTGAGCCGTGCCTGGCTTTTGATGAGTTTCCCCCCACTAAACAACATATTCTCTGTTCCCGCTCCTTCAGTGAACGCGTTACCGACTATATGGCAATGCGCGAAGCGGTTTCTACCTATGCGGCGCGCGCGGCGGAAAAATTACGGCGGGAACACCAGTATTGCCGCGAAATTAACACCTTTATCCGTACCAGCCCCCACGATAGCCGCGGCGCGTGGTATTCGAATGGCGCCAGTTATACATTGCAGATCCCAACGCAGGATACGCGCGACATTACCGCTGCCGCCCTACGCTGCCTGGACGCTATTTGGCGCCCTGACCATCGTTATATGAAAGCTGGCGTGATCTTAGGCGACTTTTTTAGTCAGGGTGTGGCGCAACTTCATCTGTTTGATGCGTTCCAGCCACGACACAATAGCGAAAAGCTAATGAAAGTCTGTGATGACCTGAATAAAAAAGCGCGTAATACGCTGTGGTTTGCCGGTCAGGGTATTCAACAGGAGTGGGCGATGAAACGCGAGATGTTGTCGCCAGCCTGGACCACCCGTATCGCCGATCTGCCACGCGTGCGTATCTCTTAATCAAAGTGGCGCCTGTCAGCGTCTTCACGCCACACCGCTGCCCGCCGCCGGTCGCGTTCCGATGATTTTTGGCATCACTTCACGCATCGTATCAAGAAACTTGCGCAATCTGGCGGGATAGTAACTGGCATACGGATAAAGTAGATAGATGGGTAATGATGCGGCTTGCCACTCCGGTACCAAATGCCGTAACCGGCCGGCCGCCAGATCGTCCTCCACCACCCATGCCGACACCAGCGCCGCGCCCAATCCGGCTAGCGCCGCCCGGCGCGTGGCGTACAGACTGTCGGTACTTAAGCGTGGCGCAATCGGGAAGCGCCTGGCCTCGCCACACGCTTCGTGGGTCAGTGTGACCTCTTGTTGGTAAAAGGTGCTTAATGCCAGCCAAGGTAACTGCCGTAGCTCATCAACCTGTGTGACCGGCGGATGTTGCGCCAATAAGGCGGGCGCAGCCACCACAATCCGTGGCACCTCCGCCAGTAAAACCGCCACCAGCGACGGATCACTTACCGCCCCGACGTGGATCGCACAGTCGACACCATCGGAAATAAAATCGGGAGTGTGATCGTTTAACCTCCATTCAATGGTGGTTTGCGGGTATTGCTGCAGATATTCTGCCAGCGGCGCAATCAATTGTTCCTGCCCAAAGGCGTGAGGCGCACGGACCCGTAACACCCCTACCGGCTCATCTTCCACCCCGCGTAATTCATCCTCCAAAACCTGCCAATGTGTAAGCAACTGGCGGGCATGCTCATAACAACGCTCGCCATCATCGGTCAGTTTCATCGCATGCGTGGTGCGCTGAATGAGCTTCGCTCCCAGCAAATGTTCCAACGCCTGTAACCGTCGACTAATTGTCGGCTGGGTAGTCCCCATCTGCACCGCGGCGGCGGAAAGGCTCCCGCTCTCAACAATCCGCACAAAGGTATGCATTAGCGCTATGCGATCTATACCATTCATTAGGTTCTTTTTCATACGCATTGTGTATAACAGTTTTACCTCTCTGCCGTCTACCCGACGCCGGTAATACCGCCCACAATACAGAGACACTTTGATTCGGGCAGACTAATGAGCACCCATAAACCGTATATCCTAACCAGCCGCACCGTCTTTTTACTGGCGCTTGCCGCCGGTCTTTGCGTGGCGTCGATTTATTACAGCCAGCCGATGCTGGGGATTTTGAGCCAACAATTTCATGCTAGTGTGACCGATACCGGTCTGATTCCCACTCTAACGCAAACTGGCTACGCGTTAGGTATCCTGTTCCTTGCGCCGTTGGGAGATCGTTACGATCGGCGCGTCATTATTTTACTAAAAGGTCTATTGCTGGCCGCCACATTATTGGTGTGTAGCTTTATTAATACACTTCCCATGCTGTTAGTGATTAGTTTGGCGATTGGTCTGACCGCGACCGTCACCCAAGACATTATTCCCGCTTCGGCGGCGCTAGCTTCAGAAACACGCCGGGGCAGAACGGTAGGCACAGTTATGACCGGCTTGCTGGCGGGTATTTTACTTTCACGGGTAGTGAGCGGTTTCGTCGCCGAGTACTTAGGCTGGCGGACGGTTTATGCTGTGGCGGCAGCCGCTGTCTTGGTGATTACGTTGGTATTGTGGCGCATACTGCCGCGCTTTACGCCCGGCACCCGGCTGCGTTATCCGGCGCTACTCTTATCCTTAGGTCAACTATGGCTGACTTGGTCTGCCTTGCGCCGCGCCGCGCTGGCACAGGGTTTGCTCTCGGTGGCATTTAGCGCCTTTTGGTCAACGCTGGCAATGATGCTCAGCGAAACCTGGCATTTGGGCAGCGCGGTTGCCGGTTCTTTTGGCTTGGCGGGCGCGGCGGGCGCATTGGCCGCGCCGATTGCCGGTAGCTTATCCGATCGCCGCGGCCCTAACCACGTTACACGCGTCGGCTCTGCAATTGTGATGATCTCTTTTGCGCTGATGTTTTGCTTACCATTACTGTCGCCACACGGGCAACTGGCCGTTATTGTGATCAGCGCTGTCGGCTTTGATCTGGGGATTCAGGCGACATTAGTCGCCCATCAAACCATTATCTATAGTCTTAATCCTGATGCGCGTAGTCGGCTCAATGCCATCATGTTTACCGTGGTTTTTATTGGTATGTCGGTAGGCGCGGTTTTAGGCAGCAAAGCACTGGCCTTGGCCGGGTGGCCGGGGGTTGTTACGCTGGCGACACTGGCCGGAGCCGGTAGTTTACTGATTCGCCTATTCACCACCGATGATCGCAATCGGTTGGCGGAAGAGGCTTCATAGAGCGGCGTGAACTGGCGATAATACGACCACTTCGGGTGGTCGTTGAACAATGGTATATTGACTGGCGCGTTTTTTTTACTACCGTTATGCAATCTTTTACATAACGAGAATAACCTAATGAACGCTCTCCCCACCCGTTTTGCCCGACGCGCCGCCCTTTTCACCTTAACCAGCGCCTTACTGTTTAGCGCCGTCGTCCAGGCCGCCGACAATATCCGCGTAACGTATGCCGGTTCGATGGGGGTTGTCATGGATAAACACCTTGGCCCCACCTTCGCCCGCGAAAATAAAGTTAATTATCAGGGGCAAGGCCAGGGCGCTTACGGCATGGCGCATCTATTGGCATCGAAAAAAGTTGTGGCAGATGTGTTTATTTCCATTACGCCTGGCCCTATCGCCGTGTTACAGAAAGCCGGGCTGGTCGATCACGCGGTTCCGGTCGCCAGCACCAGTATGGTGATAGCCTGGAACCCGAAAGGAAAATACGCAGCCACATTTGACGCCATTCAGCAACAACATAAAGACGCCCAGCCATGGTGGCAGCTCTTGCAACAACCGGGATTACGCTTTGGTCGTACCGACCCGGCAACCGATCCACAAGGCCAAAACATTATCTTTACCCTGATGCTGGCTGAAAAATATTATCAACAGCCTGGGCTGGCAAAAAAAGTGTTAGGCGAGACGCAGAATCCACAGCAAGTCTTTGCTGAAGGCGGCCTGTTGACGCGTCTGGAAGCGGGCCAAGTGGATGCTGCTTCTGGTTATGAAAGCGCGACACGCTCGGCGGGCTTGCCTTACCTAAAATTGCCCGATGAGATCAACCTCAGCAATCCGCAAATGTCCAAAGCCTGGTATGACAAAGTCAGTTTTACCCTTACCGATGCGCATGGCAAAACCAGCGAACTCCACACTCAGCCATTGGTATTTTATGCGGCGGTGCTGAAGAATGCGCCACAACCGGCACTGGCGCAGAAGTTTGTTAGCTTCCTGCAAAGCGCCGAAGGCCAACACCTATTGCAACAAAATGGGTATGACCAGGCCAAAGGCGGAGACCTGTAATTGTTTGCCTTCCCACTGGGGCTGCCGGCGCTAGGGTTATTACTGGCGCCGTTTATTACGCTGGCATTGTTAACGCCCTGGGGGCATATTCACCTGGCCTATGGCGATAGCCAGGCGGTCGCGGTGTCGTTGGGGCTGGGTTTGGTTGCTTTGCCGCTGGTGATCCTCGCGGGGTTGCCATTGGCTTATTGGCTGGCCAGAACCTCCGCACGCTGGCGTGGCGTGGTGGAAGTGGCGGTATTGGTTCCGTTACTGACGCCCCCCTTAGCATTGGGGATTTTGCTGGTATCGGTCTATGGCCCCTATGGTACGCTGGGCGAACGGCTGGGCCATCTCGGTATCGTGCTCAATAACAACCCCGCCGCGTTCGTACTGGCGCAAATTTATGCCGCGCTGCCGTGGTTTATCCTCTCCGCCCGGGCAGCCTTTGAAACCGTCCCGCGCGATATTGAAGAAGCTGGCGAGACGCTCGGTGCCTCGCGTAAGCAAATTTTCCTGCGCTTAACTTTGCCGTTGGCGAGCCGGGGTTTAGCCACCGGCGTCGCCATGGCATGGGTACGTGCGATGGGAGAATTCGGTATCGTGATGGTCTTTTGCTACTTTCCGCAGGGCATGCCGGTAAAACTCTTCATTAACTTACAAAACGATGGCGTAGATGCGGTTTATTCGCTGTTGTGGCTGTTGCTGATTGTCACGCTACCGCTACCACTCTGGTGCCTGATGCGCCGCGTAAAAGGCGAACCTCCGCGCTAAGGGTCTACACTGAAGGGATCCTTCATTACCGAGAATGCGTATGGTCACTTTCAGCAAAAAAGAGTTTCCGGTGGAAAAGGTTCGCAAATATCTTGAGCCCGGCCCGATTGTGCTGCTCAGCTCTCGCTGGCAAGATCAAACCGATATTATGACCCTCGGCTGGCATAGCGTGCTGGAGTTTTCACCCTCGCTGGTCGGCTGCATGATTTCGGGCATCAATTATAGTCACACCCTGATCCGCGAGAGTGGCGAATGCGTAATTAATTTACCAACCGCCGAGCTGGTTGATCGCGTGGTAGCCATTGGCAATAGCCATGGGCCCGAAGTCGATAAGTTCGGCGCTAATCATCTCACGCCACAGCAAGCCGAGCGGGTGAACGCACCACTGATTGCCGAATGTTATGCCAGTTTTGAGTGCCAGCTGTATGACAATGCGCTGGTCGATAGCTATAACTTTTTTATCTTCGAAGTGGTTAAAGCGCACGTCGCCACGCATCCGGAATACCCACAAACTCTGCACTATACCGGCGATGGTATTTTTACCGCCATGGGTGAGAAAATTATTAACCGGCGCGATGATTTTAAGCCGGAGTTGTTAGCGCCCTAATCCGTGATGAAATTAAACCGCTATCGCACAGGCTGCGATAGCGCTGCCATGATTTTTACGTATGCTGTTGCAACGAATTACGCTTATCTTCAGAAAGACAGAAAGAACTCAGGAGTCGATTTTATGGCAACAGAATATGCGGTAATTGCCGGTGGCTGTTTTTGGTGCACCGAAGCGGTATTTAAAGATGTCATTGGCGTGACCTCAGTCGAGAGCGGGTACACCGGCGGCGCGCGCGCTAACCCCACCTATGAGCAAGTGTGTAGCGGCGCAACCGGGCATGCCGAAGCGATTCGTATTGGTTTCGACCCTGCGCAAGTGAGCTACGGCGATTTATTAGATATTAGTTTCGCCACGCATGACCCTACTCAGCTTAACCGTCAGGGTAATGATATTGGTACACAATATCGTTCGGCTATCTTCCCGGCAACGCCGGAACAGGAGCAGGAAGCCAAGGCAGCGATTGCCCGCGCGCAGCAAGATCACCAGCAAGCGGTGGTGACCACTATCGAGCCGTTGAAGGAGTGGTATCCGGCAGAAAATTATCATCAGGACTACTGGGAAGGCGCCGGTCAGCGTAATGGATATTGTTTGGCGGTGATTCCACCGAAACTGCAAAAGTTGCGGAAAAGTTTTGCCAATCGGGTGAAGTCATAACCGGCGCGTTGGGGTCATTTTGGCGAGTAAACCGGTGCCATGGCGTACCGATTAATTCCTTACTGGTTAAGGCTTAACCGAACATCAGCACCAGGAAAAATAGTGCTTGACCGGATTCTTTCGACTCCCTATAGTAGCGCCCCGTTGCCCCCTGGCGGGTAGCGTGAAAAATATGGTGAGGTGTCCGAGTGGCTGAAGGAGCACGCCTGGAAAGTGTGTATACGGCAACGTATCGGGGGTTCGAATCCCCCCCTCACCGCCATCTTTGAGAAAGAGCTCGTACTTGCGTACGAGCTTTTTTTTCGCATATTGCACCCCACCAGGGGGGATGAGAAGCCCCGACCGGGGTTCGACAACTGGCGACAGCCAGTTGGACAGCGGAGCCTGCGACGCTGCCCGCAGGGCGAGCAAAGCGAGTCAATCCCCCCCTCACCGCCATCTTTGAGAAAGAGCTCGTACTTGCGTACGAGCTTTTTTTTCGCATATTGCACCCCACCAGGGGGGATGAGAAGCCCCGACCGGGGTTCGACAACTGGCGACAGCCAGTTGGACAGCGGAGCCTGCGACGCTGCCCGCAGGGCGAGCAAAGCGAGTCAATCCCCCCCTCACCGCCATCTTTGAGAAAGAGCTCGTACTTGCGTACGAGCTTTTTTTTCGCATATTGCACCCCACCAGGGGGGATGAGAAGCCCCGACCGGGGTTCGACAACTGGCGACAGCCAGTTGGACAGCGGAGCCTGCGACGCTGCCCGCAGGGCGAGCAAAGCGAGTCAATCCCCCCCTCACCGCCATATTTAAAGAGAGAGCCTGAACGAAAGTTCGGGCTTTTTTTTTGCATAGTGCAGTGACAAGTGGGGTGATGAGAACCCCCGCCGGGTTCGACAACTGGCGACAGCCAGTTGGACAGCGGAGCCTGCGACGCTGCCCGCAGGGCGAGCAAAGCGAGTCAATCCCCCCCTCACCGCCATATTTAAAGAGAGAGAGCCTGAACGAAAGTTCAGGCTTTTGTTACAGCTACTGAGAAAACCGCTCTAAACAGACCACGCTTTACAGATCTTTTAGATTCCGGACGGTGCGTTCGCTGATGACATTTCCGGTATTCAGGGTAGACTTCGGTTCCAGCAAAATGACATGGCATTCATCAGTGAGCGCCTCAGGACAATGTTCCGTCCCTCTGGGAACAATAATTAACTCCCCCGGCTCAAGATCTATATCACCGCTGCGTAACCCCATACGCAAACGGCCACTGACCACCAAGAACAATTCATCTTCATGTTCATGATGATGCCAGTCAAACTTACCGGAAAATTTCGCCAGTTTGACATAGGAATCATTAAGTTCGCCGGCAATTCTCGGACTCCAGTAATCACTAAAGGTTTCAAAGGCTTCAGCCAGATTGACTTTATTCATTATATGACCCTCAAAAAATAAATATGAATTTCTTCCAGAGCGGGGGATTAATAGGCTGTCGTAAGATGAAGATAATAAACCCTCACCCATTTATTATTCAGTTTTAAAAAATGAGTAAAAAAACAGACCGCCAGCAGAAAGATGATTACGGGATGGCATATTCAGCATCATAACTGATACGCAAAACGTCTTTTTTAAATTTAACCGCTTTAATTAAAAAACCGCCAATCTGGTTAATATTTTCTACATGAGTACCGCCACAGGCGATCGGAACGGTATTTTCAATTAATGTTAAACGCGTCTCCCCCTCCATCCACGCGCTGACTTTCGCCCCATGACGTAGTTTTTTTATAATATTCTCGCTGATTTTATCGACCGGTAAATCCTCACTCAATACTGCCCCTGCCCCCTGCATGGTAAACTCCACGCGGGCCTCACCGGGAAAATGGTGACCTGAACGCGCGACCCATCCATATTGATGCAACTCACAATTCAGTAAATGCCCGGCAGTATGCAATGCAGCATTTCTTAATCTCTCCGGCGCGGATAACAAAGCAGTTAAGCGCGTGTCATTATCATATTGGATGGCTTCTTGCGGATATACAGCGACTAAACCTGAAATATGCCGACGTATCTTTACCGGAATATCATTAATCCAGCCGGTATCCGCAGGTTGTCCGCCACCCTGCGGATGAAAAATATTTTCTTTCAACGCCAGCCAGGCACCAAATTCATCCTCTCCATGCGTTAGCACCTGACTTTGTGAATTAAAGAGATAGGTATCATCCAAATAAAGTTGAGTTTGCGACACGGACGTACTCCTGTTACAGGTTACTTTTCACGATAGCGGTGAACCGAATAAGGAATAGTGATGCTCTTTCCAGCCAAAGATATTCAGAGGCGCACGGTTATTTCTGTTCGGAATAAGAATACATTTGACTGACAGACGGAACAATGGGTTTCCCAATAATATTTGAATAATTCATCTAAATCCTTATCAATTAGTTGAAATTTATATAATTATTAAAAACCCGCATTCAAGTAGCTCGCAGAAGTGATACTTTTTCGTTTCTTTTAGCGAACAACAAGCGTTGTTAAAACAACCAATGTCCTTCAGCTATCAAGGCAGTAACTAAACTGGTAGCGGCATTGGTTGCCACGCAGTAAACGGAGGACGAAGGGGTAAAAAGAAGAGAGTGGTGATTCAGGTGTGTTCTGGCCGACGAGGTGGAACCCGGCTTTTATGCCTGGTTCATATGCGACATGACAACCGTTGCGCTAACGGCGGATTCTTTGGAGATATAACTATGTGAAACCACACCGGAAAAGCCATAAAAATCACCGGGTTGTAGCTGGACTTTCTCATCAGCGCCCAGCGCTAATAATAACGTTCCGCTGTGCACCATAATATGCTCATGCGTACCGATTGAGTGCCCAAGGCTGTTAATCACCACGCCCGGATTCATTTGCAAATGCCATATTTCGGAAATATTTCCAATCCCAATGCGGAACTTCATTTTTTGTGAATAATCCCCCTGCATTGGAGCGCCACGTTCAAAATAGGGGTATAGCCGGGAATTTCCACCAATTAGATCCCCAAGGGGTAAGCGTAATGCTACGGCAATCGCATCCAACGTATCGACTCTGGGGTTAGAACTCCCGGATTCGAGCTTTGACAACGCGGCTTTCGAAACGCCGGAAAGTTTGGACAAATGGCTTAGAGAAAGGCCTCTCAACTGCCTAAGGTGTTTGATTTTACTTCCAATAGTCAAAGAGGGGCTTGCAGATTGATCTGGCCCGGAGACCGTCCCCGTTGAATAGCGCATACCACTTCACCTTGACGGACTGATGGTCCAAAGAGTAGAACATTTTGCTGGTTATAATAATGAGAGTTTCCTTTCACTTCAATATGCACTAAATAACACCTTAGAATAGTTGCACTTTTGAAAAACGCTATTTCCCGATAAGTAAATATAAAGCTATTGTTATCAAAAAAATGGTTTATCATTTCTCGGTGAATAATTTGGCGTTAATGCCATCAAGAACATAATGCAAAACTTTCAAATAACGGTCAGCGCTAATAGTGGTTTTTCTCAGTGGACGCCATACCGGTGCCAAAAGGCCTGAATTTTTTGTTCAGGCCTTTTGGCATACTGCAGATATCACAGCACAGGGCCTTGACCGGTGCCTACGGCTCAATCAGCGCCATACATTGCATTCAGGCGGCAATAACACCCATTGTATTGATCGCCCACTGGCGATCCATTGCCGCATTATCAATCTCAGGGTCATCGATGGTTTTGCCCTGTAGCGCGATGGCAGCATTATTAACCAGAATATCCAGCTTGCCGAGTTGTTCGATTACTTGCGCAATCAGCGGCTCGGCAGAAGCCGGATTGCCCTGATCGGCTTGAATTGCGACGGCGCGCGCACTGGATGTAATTGGTGACTGGTGGTCACTATTGATCGTGCGAGACGCATTGAACGGTATCCGACGCTTCAACGAGTTCGAGCGTAGCCTGGGCCTTGCCAAAAACATCCTATCATCAAGGCTTAAGCGGCTTGTCGAACATGGCATTTTAGAGACAGTACCCGCCTCCGATGGGAGTGCCTACAGCGAATATGCACCGACCGAGAAAGGGCTAAAATTGTTCCCTGTGGTGATCGCTTTAGCACAATGGGGAACGGAGTTTCTTTTCGAACCGTCAGAACCGATATCTTGTCCGTTAGATGTTGATCATCATCAACCCCTGCGGCGGATTAAGGTTCAGGCCAACGATGGTCGGGAGCTTGGTCCTGCAGATATTGTGTCGATCACCCGCTAAGCCATCAGCCAGCCTGCGTCATACCGTCGGAGGTGAATAAGGTTACGGTTTTCAGATCGAGAACGCAGATTTGAATCATTAGGCCTGTTCGATAAAAAAGGGCGTGACAACTCACGCCCTTGCAACTAACACATTAGCACGCATCAACCATAAGCATGCAGCGCACGTTGGCACAGAGCCGAACGCACGCAATCCTCTTTCTCAAAACGAACAATACCCACCATTTCATCCTCCTCGAAACGCGCGAGCGCATCGCTGAGGCCAGACTGAACGCTGGACGGCAAATCGCACTGGGTGACATCCCCGTTGACAATCACCGTGACATTCTCCCCAAGGCGGGTCAAAAACATCTTCATCTGAGCAGCGGTGACATTCTGTGCCTCATCTAAAATCACCACCGCATTTTCAAAGGTACGCCCACGCATATAAGCAAACGGCGCTATTTCGACCTTCCCAATCTCAGGTCGCAAGCAATACTGCATAAAGGAAGCACCAAGACGTTTAACCAGAACGTCGTAAACCGGCCGGAAATAAGGCGCAAACTTCTCAGAGATATCCCCAGGCAAGAAACCCAAGTCCTCATCCGCCTGCAATACCGGACGCGTAACAATAATCCTGTCAACATCCTTATGTATCAGGGCCTCAGCCGCTTTCGCAGCGCTAATCCAGGTTTTACCGCAGCCTGCTTCACCGGTGGCGAAAATTAGCTGTTTTGTTTCTATGGCATTAAGATAGTGCGCCTGAGCATCATTCCTGGCTTCTATTAAGGAGTGATCGCGCGTATCGCGCGCCATACCGATAGAGTCCAGCCCACCCATCTGCACCAGCGAGGTGACCGATTCTTCTTCACGCTGACGATGACTACGTGAATCATTACGAAGTACGCGTCTAGCTTCACGACGCGCTTTGATCACTGCTTTCTGTCTTCCCATAGTGGCACCTTACAGTTGGTTTCATTTCCCGCATCTCAACTACGGCGATGCGATTACGTGAACGCTTTAGAGGTCGTGGCTTCCTTTTAAGCCTTATCCAGCCGTTGAAAAAAGCACGCGGATACGCCAAAGCGCGTCCACGCACCGATCAGGAGAGAGTGATTTAATGGCACCGTTGAAAATAACAGACGAAGAGAATATCGAAGAGGGAGAAAAGCCCTCGCAACGAGAAGCGATAAAATAAAAGGGATTATCGGTACTGCATGTCCAATAAAGGACTTTTCCATTCGCGATCTCCATGCTGAAACCACAAAACATCAGAAGACTACCGCTAAGCTTTAAAGTGCTACAACTTCACACTGGTTTGCAACATTAATTTTACTCCAGCGCCGAAAAAAAGCGCGATGCGCAATGAAAAAAAAGGGCGCAGCAATGCTTTCTTATTAAAAAACAAGGCTTTTTAATTGGGAAATAAACGGGAAATAATTAGAAAATTCTTAACTAATAATGGTTGTCAATGCGCAGGGATTAATTTGCTCAAAAAATAGCCTCCCTTATCGCCGGATTAGGGAGGCTATCGTACCATTCTCAGGCTTCAAGTAATCCTTGCGCCAGATAATGTTTATCGTCCACTACGCCTGGCAGCACGAAGAAATAGCCGCCGCCGATGGGTTTAATATACTCTTCCAGCGCTTCGCCATTTAATCGCTTCTGTACCGTCAAAAAGCCTTTTTCTAAATCATGCTGATAACAGACAAACAGCAGGCCCATCTCTAACTGCCCGGCATGCGAAACGCCCAACGAATAACTGTATCCGCGCCGTAGCATCAGGCTACTCTGGGTTTCCGGCGTGCGCGGGTTGGCTAAACGAATATGCGCATCTAACGAGATTACATTGCCATCCGGATCGCTACGATAATCAGGCACATCATGTTCATGTTGCATGCCCAATGGCGCGCCGCTGTGTTTAACACGACCAAAGATCGACTGCTGCTCACCCAGTGGGGTTCGATCCCAGAACTCGACGTGGAACTGAATAATTCGCACCGCCTGATAGCTGCCGCCTACTGCCCATGCCGGTTCACCCTGTTGGTCTGAAACCCACAAGATATTTTTCATCAACGCGCTATCTTGCGTATTTGGGTTTGCGGTGCCGTCTTTAAAACCGAGCAGGTTAATCGGCGTCTCTTTTCCTCTACTACGCGCGGCATGGTCGGAAATAAACCCTTCGCGCCGCCAACGCACGCCGAGAAGATCCGGTGAATGCTTAATAATATCGCGCAGCGCATGAATCACCGTGTCGTTAGTGTTGGCGCAGATTTGTAGCAGCAAATCGCCGTGACACAACTCCGCATCCAGTGAATCATTCGGGAAGCGCGTCATGGTTTGCAGCCTGACAGGTTTAAGTTTTTGCAACCCATAACGGTCGTCAAACAACGACGCGCCAAGCGAGACGGTAATCGTCAGATTATCCGGATAAATCTCTGCGCCCAAAATGCCCGAATCTAACGGCGGAAGCTGCGGATTTGTCACCAGCGGCGCTTTGCCGCCATGCGTCAGAAATGCAATGCGATCGGTTAGCAGCTTAAACAGACGAACCAAATCGGCCTTATCACTCGCCAACACATCAAATGAAACCAACATCATTGATGCCTGTTGTGGCGTGACAATCCCCGCCTGGTGCTCGCCATAAAAAGGCTGATTTTCCTGCCGCGCATTAGGCGGCAACGCGCCGGGTGAAAATGACGCATCCGCTGCTGCCCCGCTAACCGGGCAAGTACCGCCAACGGCAAGGGCTCCACTCAGGAGCCCCATCCCTTTCAATAAACGACGACGCGACGGCAACGCCGCGTCAGACACTTTCTTCATGGTGCTTAATCCAAACCAAGGGTGCCACGTAATAATGCGAGATCTTCAGCCAGCGCGGTAACCGGTCCTTTCAGCGCATTACGGTCAGTGGTGGTTAACTTCTCATAAGATTCATAACCCTCTTTGGTGCGATATTTCGCCAGAATGGTATCCACTTTCTTAAAGTTACCGTCGATTTTGGCCAGCAGTTGCGGGTTAGCCTTTTGCAGCAGCGGACGCAGCAGATTAACAATTTTCTGTGCGCCGTCGACGTTGGCCTGGAAATCCCACAGGTCGGTACGGCTGTAACGATCTTCTTCACCGGAGATTTTGCTGGAAGCAACTTCTTCAATTAGATCCGCAGCGCCGCCCACCACTTTCGCTGGCGGGAAGGCCAGTTCATTAATTCGTTTCTGCAGTTCAACCGTATCGTTATAGAGCTGGGTGGCATAGCCTTCCATGCCCTTCGTGGTGTGATCGCTAAACAGCGCTTTTTCGATACGGTGGAAACCGGTAAATTTCGGATCTTCCGCTTTCTTCTCGTAATCATCTTCACGGGCGTCGATACTGCCGTCGAGATCGGAGAACAACTCGGCAATCGGTTCGATACGTTCATAATGCTGGCGGGTCGGCGCATACAGGGCTTTCGCTTTTTCAATGTCCCCGGCTTTTACCGCATCGGTAAACGCTTTGGTACCGCTAACCAGTTGATCGACTTCTTTGGTGACATAAACTTTATATTCTGCAATCGGCCCGACCAATTGCAGCACATCCGGCTTGCCATTATTCGCGGACGACGCCTGACCGGAGGCTTTGACAATCAGCTTCCCTTTCGGGTTACTCAGCAGCCCACAGGTCATATCATACTCACCCGCTTCCAGGTTGGCGGTAAGCTTTTGCGTGAAGCCCGGCGCGATATTCTCACGCTCTTCAACCACCATCACCCCTTTCAGAATTTCCCACTCCAGCCCTTTTTGGCTGTTGTTCTGGATGATGAACTGCGTCTTGCCCGCATTCACGGTCAGCGTCATCGGGTCACACTGCTTGTCATTCACGCTTACTTTTACCTGCGGAATATCTGCAGCGTTGGCAGCGCCAGACGCGGCGGAAAGCGCCAGTAAAGAAGCCAGTAACGTCTTACGGCGGAAGCGAATCGTCATAGGTAAATCCCTGTCAAAGTCATGAACAAACGCGCCATTAACGACGCGCGGAAGAAGCCTCGCGCGCGTCTTTCGTCGCGCTGGCCGCAGGGCGAGCTGGCATCAGAAACAGCAGCAACGCCGGGATCAGATAAATCAGGTACACCGCCACTTCGCTTACTGTTGGCGCCTCCTGATAGCCCAAAATACCCTCGAGCAATGTCCCGAACACGGTTTGGGTAGAGAGGACATTGCTTAAGTCAAAAGCAACCGCCTGGAAACTATTCCATAGCCCCGCCTCATGAAAGGCACGGATCGCACCCGCTGCGAGCCCCGCGGCGACAAATAAAATAAACAGGCTGGTCCACTTAAAGAATTTCGCCAGATTAAGCCGCACGCCGCCCACATACAGTAAGGCGCCAAGCACCACTGCGGTTGCCAGGCCGAGCATTGCCCCAATCGGCGGCGCATAACCGACATCCTGCGTGAAGGCGGCCAGCAGGAAAAAGACCGACTCCAGCCCCTCGCGCGCCACCGCCAGAAATACCATTAACACCAGCGGCCAACCGCTATTCGCGCCCTTTTGCAAAGCCTGGTCGACGGCATCTTCCAGTTCGGCTTTTACATTACGCGCCACTTTCCGCATCCAGAACACCATATAGGTCAGGATCAAGACCGCAATCACCGCCACGATCCCTTCAAACAGTTCTTGCTGCTTCTGCGGAAACTCACCGGTGGTTTGATTAATGAAGATACCGAGCGCAAGGCAGAGCCCGGCGGCGATAAACACCCCGGCCCACATAGCGCCAAACCACTGGGTGCGTTGCGTGCGTTTTAAGTAGCTGGCAATCAAACTTACGATTAACGCCGCCTCTAATCCTTCACGCAGCATAATTAGAAAAGGAACGAACATGCCTGAAACCTCAAAGTAAAAAGTGCGTCTACGGGGATAAAGAAGCGTAAATCAGAACGATATTGATTATCGTTATCGGATTTAAAAAAACAAGCTGCTACCAGGCATTTTTCGTGTTTTGCGTCGAAAATCGCGGGGGGAAATTGTAAGCGTGTTTATTATTATGCGGGCGAACGGTTCGCCCGCAGAGGAAGATTACTTGCTGTGGAACTCCATATCGGCCTGACTAAAACGCGCCTGCGCTTCACGCGATGGCGCCCGCCCCAGCAGGCTGAACAGCACAATCGCCAGGCTGGCAAACAGGAAGCCTGGAATAATTTCATACAACCCTAGCCAGGCATACTGTTTCCAGACCAGCACTGTGACGGCACCGACCACCATACCAGCAAGCGCACCATTACGCGTAGTACGCTTCCAGCACACCGCAAACAGCACCACCGGCCCGAATGCCGCGCCAAATCCGGCCCAGGCATAGCTCACCAGTCCGAGCACTCGATTTTCCGGATTGGCCGCCAGGGCAATCGCAATCACCGCCACCAGCAATACCATTAAGCGCCCTACCCACACCAATTCACGTTGGCTGGCGCCTTTACGTAAAAAGTTTTTATAGAGGTCTTCGGTCAACGCGCTAGAACACACCAGTAATTGGCAACTTAGCGTGGACATCACCGCCGCCAGGATCGCGGACAACAAAATACCGGCAATCCACGGATTAAACAAAATGCGCGCCAACTCGATAAATATGCGCTCGCCATTTTCCGACACGCCTGCCGCCTGCTCCGGATGATTTTGGAAATAAGCAATCCCAAAGAACCCCACCGCGACGGCGCCCGCCAAACACAGAATCATCCATGTCATACCAATGCGACGCGCGGTACGGATTGAACGATGCGAATCCGCCGCCATGAAGCGCGCCAGAATATGCGGTTGTCCGAAATAGCCCAGCCCCCAGCCAAGTAACGAGATAATCGCGACAAAATCCAGTCCTTTTAGCATGTTAATATTTTCAACGCTCTTCGCCTCAATCACCGCCAGTGAATCACTTAGGCCACCCACGGCAAAAATAACGATCACCGGCGTAAGAATCAGCGCGAAAATCATCAGGCTGGCCTGTACCGTATCGGTCCAGCTCACGGCTAAAAAGCCGCCGACAAAAGTATAAATAATGGTTGCCGCCGCCCCTGCCCACAATGCGCTTTCATAGCTCATACCAAAGGTGCTTTCAAACAAACGCGCACCGGCCACAATGCCGGAAGCGCAATAGATGGTGAAGAAGACTAAGATCACCAGCGCGGAGATAACACGTAAGATTTTACTGTTATCTTCAAAACGGCTAGAGAAAAAATCGGGCAACGTCAGGGCATTGTTATGGTGTTCGGTTTGCACCCGCAACCGGCCGGCAACAATTTTCCAGTTCAGCCAGGCACCAATGGTTAAGCCAATTGCAATCCAACTCTCAGAAATGCCTGACAAAAATATCGCGCCAGGTAAGCCCATTAGCAACCAACCGCTCATATCCGAGGCCCCGGCGGACAAGGCCGTCACCAGACTGCCGAGACTGCGTCCACCCAGAATATAGTCGTCAAAATTCTTGGTGGAGCGCCAGGCCATAAAGCCGATTAAAACCATCCCTAAGATATAGATGGTGAATGTCACCATCATTGGCGTGCTTACTGTCATCAGGCTCTCCATTTCTTGTCGGTTATTTTTGCTCGGGGCGTTTTTGCATCCCGCAGGAACGGTGTAGGACGGCAAGCCTCCCCCTCAAAGCGCGCTATCCTGCAGCAATGAAAAGACGCGCACCACGGATTTAACACATCAATTACTGTTATTTCACTATTCATCGACCAAAAAATGCCAGAAGGTTGCACTCAATCACACCCTTGCCCGGTTGCACCTCAATTCAGAATCGCCATATCAATGGGTTACCCGGAGAGGCAGTATGACCGCGTTATTTTCTCTCTGCCTATCGCAAGCAGCGAAAATTTAACAAAAATGAACATTGCAACTCTGGAATGTCGGTCACATTTAACACGGTTGCACAAAGTTGCAACATGGAGGATATTGCTGCCAGTTGGCATTGTTTATCTTCACTTTTATGAGGTGTTAACGGAATGGGAACCACCACAATGGGCGTCAAACTCGATGACGCAACGCGCACAAGGATCAAACTCGCGGCACAAAAAATAGATCGCACATCACATTGGTTGATTAAGCAGGCGATATTTAACTATTTGGATCGGTTAGAAAACGGGACCGAACTGCCCGAGGGCGCCGTTTCCTCCTCTGAGCAGGAGGCCGCCGAGTTGCCGCCCGAAGAGTCCCACCAGCCTTTTCTGGATTTTGCCGAACAGATTTTGCCGCAATCGGTCGCACGCGCGGCGATAACCTCCGCCTGGCGTCGTCCGGAAACCGAAGCGGTGTCGATGTTATTAGAACAGGCCCGCTTACCCGCCGGTCAGGCGGAGAAAACGCGTCAACTGGCCTGGACATTAGCGGATAAACTACGCCATCAAAAAAATGCCGGCGGGCGCGCCGGGATGGTACAGAGTCTGTTACAAGAGTTTTCCCTCTCCTCACAAGAGGGCGTGGCGCTGATGTGCCTTGCGGAGGCGTTGTTACGTATCCCGGACAAACCGACGCGCGATGCGTTAATTCGCGACAAGATCAGCAACGGTAACTGGCAGTCGCATTTAGGCCGCAGCCCCTCGCTGTTTGTTAATGCCGCCACCTGGGGTTTGCTGTTCACCGGTCGCCTGGTGTCGACCCATAACGAAGCCAATCTTTCACGCTCTCTGAACCGTATTATCGGCAAGAGCGGCGAACCGCTGATTCGTAAAGGCGTCGATATGGCGATGCGCCTGATGGGCGAACAGTTTGTCACTGGCGAAACCATTGCCGAAGCGTTGGCTAACGCACGTAAACTGGAAGAGAAAGGGTTTAGCTACTCCTACGATATGCTGGGTGAAGCCGCCCTCACCGCCAGTGATGCCAAAGCCTATCTTCTTTCTTACCAGCAGGCGATCCATGCGATTGGTAAAGCATCAAACGGGCGTGGGATTTACGAAGGGCCAGGCATTTCGATTAAGCTTTCGGCACTACATCCACGCTACTGCCGGGCGCAATATGAGCGCGTGATAGAGGAGCTCTATCCAGTCTTGAAATCGCTAACCTTGCTGGCCCGCACCTATGATATTGGCATTAATATTGATGCCGAAGAGGCCGACCGGCTGGAGCTCTCGCTCGATCTGTTGGAAAAGCTCTGTTTTGAGCCGGAACTGGAGGGCTGGAACGGGATTGGTTTTGTCATCCAGGCCTATCAAAAACGTTGCCCGCTGGTGATTGATGCGCTGGTCGATCTTGCACAGCGTAGCCGCCGCCGCCTGATGATTCGTCTGGTGAAAGGTGCCTATTGGGATAGCGAAATTAAACGCGCCCAAGTGGAAGGCCTGGAAGGCTACCCGGTTTATACCCGTAAGGTGTATACCGACATCTCTTATCTCGCCTGCGCGCGCAAACTGCTGGCGGCGCCTAATCTAATTTATCCGCAGTTCGCCACCCATAATGCCCACACGCTCGCCGCCATTTATCATTTAGCGGGGAATAATTATTATCCGGGGCAGTATGAGTTTCAGTGCCTGCATGGCATGGGCGAGCCGCTCTACGAACAGGTGGTGGGGAAAGTCGCCGAGGGCAAACTGAATCGCCCCTGCCGTATTTATGCGCCGGTTGGCACCCATGAAACGCTGCTGGCCTATCTGGTGCGCCGCCTGTTGGAAAACGGTGCCAATACCTCGTTTGTTAACCGGATTGCCGACGCGTCATTGCCGTTGGACGTGCTGATTGCCGATCCAGTCGAAGCGGTAGAGAAAATGGCCGCCAGCGAAGGCGCGATTGGCTTGCCGCATCCGAAAATCCCGTTACCCCGTGCGCTCTACGGTGAGACGCGCCGAAACTCTGCCGGGCTTGATCTAGCCAACGAGCACCGTCTGGCGTCGCTCTCCAGCGCACTGCTCAATAGCGCCGCGCAGCCCTGGCTGGCCCAGCCGATGATTGAGGGTGAGTTGGATAGCGGCGAAAGTCAGCCAATCCTCAACCCTGCCGAACCGACGGATGTGGTAGGCCAGGTACGAGAGGCGAGTGAAAATGAAGTCCAACGCGCGTTAGATGCCGCCGTGAAGGCCGGTTCCATTTGGTTTGCCACGCCACCACAGGAACGCGCCGCGATCCTGACGCGGGCAGCCACCCTGATGGAAGGCCAGATGCAGCGCCTGATTGGTATTTTAGTACGTGAAGCGGGTAAAACCTTCAGTAATGCCGTTGCTGAAGTGCGTGAAGCGGTCGACTTCTTGCACTATTACGCTGCTCAGGTGCGCAGCGCGTTCGCTAACGAAACGCATCGCCCGCTCGGCCCGGTGGTCTGCATCAGCCCGTGGAATTTCCCGCTGGCGATTTTCACCGGTCAGATTGCCGCTGCGTTAGCAGCAGGTAATAGCGTGCTGGCAAAACCTGCCGAGCAGACGCCGTTAATCGCCGCCCAGGCAGTGCAAATCCTGTTTGATGCTGGCGTGCCTGTCGGTGTGCTGCAATTGTTGCCGGGGCGCGGAGAAACCGTTGGTGCCCGCTTAACCGGCGATGATCGCGTGCGCGGAGTGATGTTTACCGGTTCAACGGCGGTCGCCACCCTGTTACAACGCAATATCGCCGGGCGTCTTGATCCACAGGGTCGCCCCACTCCATTAATCGCCGAAACCGGAGGGATCAACGCCATGATCGTTGATTCCTCTGCGCTTACCGAACAAGTGGTGACCGATATTGTCGCCTCCGCTTTTGATAGCGCCGGGCAACGCTGTTCAGCCTTGCGTCTGCTCTGCATTCAGGAGGATGTCGCTGACCATACACTGAAAATGCTGCGCGGTGCGATGGCGGAATGTCGCATGGGGAACCCGGAGCGCCTTTCAACCGATATTGGTCCGGTGATCGATGCGGAAGCCAAAGCCAACATTGAGCGCCATATTGAGGCCATGCGCACCAGCGGTTTTACCCTTTATCAGGCGGCACAGGAAAATCGCCAGGACCTCGAGGAGTGGCGGAAAGGCACCTTTGTCATGCCAACGTTGATTGAGCTGAATAGCGTCAGTGAGTTGGATAAAGAGGTGTTTGGCCCGGTGCTACATGTGGTGCGTTTTGCGCGTAGCCAACTGCCGCAACTGGTCGAACAAATCAATGCCGCCGGCTATGGCCTGACGCTAGGCGTCCATACCCGCATTGATGAAACCATCGGTCAAGTCACTCAGCATGCCAAAGTCGGTAACCTGTACGTTAACCGCAATATGGTGGGCGCCGTGGTCGGCGTGCAGCCTTTTGGCGGAGAAGGTCTTTCCGGTACCGGGCCAAAAGCCGGTGGCCCGCTCTACCTGCTCCGCCTGCTCTCCAGCCGTCCGGAAGAGGCGCCTGGCACCATGCTGGCGCGGCAGGATAATGCCCAACCGGCAGAGGTTTCATTGCGTGCCGGGCTAACCGAGGCGCATCAGGCGCTCAGCGAATGGGCGCACGATCGGCCTGAACTGGCGGAAATTTGTCAGCGCTTCGCGCGATTAGCGCAAAGCGGTAGCGTACATCTGTTACCCGGCCCGACCGGTGAACGTAACACTTTGACGCTTTTACCACGCGAACGGGTGCTCTGTCTGGCCGATAACCAGAACGATGCCCTGACACAGCTTGCCGCCGCAACCAGTACCGGTTGCCGGGTATTATGGCCGGACGATGAGTTGCATCGTACCCTGTTTGACGCTTTGCCAAACCAAGTACAACAGCGCATTGATTGCTCTGCCGAGCCGCTCTCCGAAACGTTTGACGCGGTGGTCTGGCACGGCGATGCCGACCAGCTACGCACCTTGTGTAAACACGTGGCGGCACGCGAAGGTGCCATTGTGTCAGTGCAAGGTTTCGCCCGTGGAGAAAGTCAGTTACTGCTGGAACGGTTGCTGTTGGAACGGTCATTAAGCGTTAATACCGCCGCCGCTGGCGGGAACGCCAGCCTGATGACCATTGGCTAAACGCACCGTATAAAAAAGCCGCCTGATGAGGCGGCTTGTTAACGCTTACTGATTGAGAAACTTCTCAAGAAACTGGCGGGTACGCGCTTGTTGTGGGTTCGCGAACAGCTCTTTCGCCGACCCCTGTTCCACAATGCGCCCCTGATCCATAAAGATGGCGCGATCGGCGACATCACGCGCAAAGCTCATTTCGTGCGTCACAATCACCATCGTCCGTTTCTCTTCGGCCAGGGCGCGGATGGTGTTTAATACCTCACCCACTAATTCCGGGTCCAGCGCCGAGGTCGGCTCATCAAACAGAATCACCTCCGGCCGCATCGCCAGCGCACGAGCAATCGCCACACGTTGCTGCTGCCCACCGGACAAGCGACGCGGATAGCTCTCTTCTTTGCCGTGCAAACCCACCTTTTCCAGCAAGACGCGCGCACGGGCAATCGCCTCGGCCTTCGGTTCGCCTTTTACGATGACCGGCCCTTCAATAATGTTTTCCAGCACTGAACGATGAGGAAACAAGTTAAAGCTCTGAAACACAAAGCCCACCTGTTGACGCAAGCTACGCACCCTCTCCTTCTGTTTATTCAGCGCCACCGTGGCATCAATGGCGATATCACCGACTTTAATCGTGCCAGACGTCGGCACCTCCAGCAGGTTGATACAACGTAGCAAGGTGGTCTTCCCTGAACCACTCGGCCCGATAATCGCCACCACTTCGCCGGAGGCGACTTCAAGGTCGATGCCATGTAGCACCGTCTGACCATTAAACTGCTTCACCAGTTTACTGACTTCGATGGCGCTCATTTTGACTCCCGATCCTGACGGTTAACATGATCTTCCAGCTTGTTTTGTAGCGCGGAAAGCACCGTTGCCATCACCCAATAAATCAGCGAGGCCGCCAGGTACATGGTGAACACTTCCAGCGTACGCGAGGTGATCAATTGCGCCTGACGGAACAGCTCCGGTACCTGAATCGTCGCGGCCAGCGACGTATCCTTCACCAGGCTGATAAAGCTGTTGCCCAACGGCGGTAATGCGGTGCGTGCCGCCTGTGGCAAGATCACACGACGCAGCGTTTGCCACGACGTCATACCAATACTGGCCGCCGCTTCCCATTGACCACGTTCAATGGAAGCAATGGCGCCGCGCAGCGACTCAGAGGCATACGCCGCGGTGTTAAGCGATAAGCCAATCATGGCGGAAGGAATCGGATCCAGCTCAATGCCAAATTGCGGCAAACCGTAATAAATCATAAACAGTTGCGCAATCAGCGGCGTGCCACGAAAAATGGACACGTAAAAACGCGCCAGTAGCGACACCGGCCAGAATGGCGACAGGCGCATCAACGCAAGGATGAACCCCAGCACTAAGCCAAAGAACATCCCGCCGATACTCAGTTCCAGCGTGAAGATCGCGCCTTTTAATAAAAAAGGTGCTGAATTCAGCACCAGTTGAATACTCTCTTGCATTATTTAGTGACGTCCGCGCCAAACCATTTTTGCGACAATTTGGTTAGCGTACCGTCTTTCTGCATATCCGCAATCGCTTTATTGATCGCGTCCAGCAGATCTTGATTGCCTTTACGCAATGCGACACCGGCTTCCTGGCGCGAGAACGCCGGGCCAGCAACCGCCATGGTATTACCCGTTTTCTTCACCAGGTCCAGCGCCGCCAGGCGGTCAACCAGAATGGCATCCAAACGACCGGAGCGCAGATCCTGATACTTGGTAGGATCATCATCATAGGTACGAATATCAACGCCTTTCACGTTTTCACGTAACCACTGCTCGTAGTTCGAGCCCAGACCCACGCCGACTTTTTTACCGGCTAAATCCGCCGGCTTGTTGATGCTGCCTTCGTGATCTTTGCGCACCAGCGCCTGAATACCCGAAATGGTGTAAGGGGTAGAGAAATCGTATTTTTGTTTACGCTCATCGGAAATGGTGACTTGGTTAATCACCACATCAATACGTTTTGAGTCTAGCGAGGCCAGCATACCGTCCCACTTGGTCGGTTTCAGGCTGGCTTTTACGCCAATTCGTTGCGCCAGCGCGTTGGCGAATTCAACTTCAAACCCGGTCAGTTTGCCGTTTTCATCCTGGAAGCTAAACGGCGGATAGGTGCCTTCTAGCCCAACCAGCAGAGAACCACGCTGTTTGACTTTATTCAGCAGATTTTCCGCCGCGAAACCCGGCGCGCTCATGCCAGCTAACAGCGCTACCGCCATTACGCCCGTCACTAACTGGCGACGTACACGAGAAAAATTCATAGCTACCCCATTTATTATGTTGTGTGTATGTTGGTCTTTATCACAACGGTTGCCCGCCATTAGGTTCTGGTCTGGCAGTATTGGCCGCCAAACAAAACGCAACTGACTAAATATAAATCATTTTCATTATTCAGGATAAGAACGAAGGATAATAAGCAAATAACGCCGGCGCGCCGCCAGTATGAATAAACAGCAATGGCCCTTCACGGCGGAAACGCCGTTGCGCGATACCATCAATCAAACCGGCCATCGCTTTCCCGGTGTAGACCGGATCGAGAAAAATACCTTCAAGCCGCGCCAACAGCTTCACCGCTTCGATACCCTCGTCATTCGGCATGCCATATTGCGGCGCAAAATATTCATCCCACAGCGTAATCGGCGCCTTCGCGCTGATCTGTAGGCTTTCGGCTAATGCCTGGCGAATTTCCGCTACTTTTGGCAACTGATCGGCGGCTTTTCGCGAGACGGTCACGCCAATCAATTCGGTTTCAGGTAAGAGTTGCTCCAGCCCTACCGCTAACCCAGCGTGCGTCCCGGCGCTACCGGAAGCCACCACCACTGCCGCGAAATCAACCACTTCTTCGCTTTGGTGCGCAATTTCTCGTGCGCATTCCACATACCCCAGCGCGCCTAGCGCGTTTGAACCGCCAACCGGCACCACATAGGGACGAAAGCCCTGCGCTTCGAGTCGAACCGCCTGTTCTTCCAATTGTGCATTGGGATTGTGCAGCGCATCGACATTGACTACTTCGCAATCCATTAAATCCAGCAACAGGCGATTACCGTTACCGAGGTAATTTTCCGCCTCGGTTGCAATCGGGTTTTCCAGCAACGCCACACATTTTAGCCCGAGTTTAGCGGCCACCGCCGCCGTTTGGCGCACATGGTTGGATTGAACCGCGCCCGCCGTCACCAGAACATCCGCGCCCTGACGCAGTGCGTCAGCGGCAAGAAACTCTAGTTTTCTTAGCTTGTTACCCCCCAACGCCACTGGCGTGACGTCGTCACGTTTAATAAAAATATCGCGCCCGAGGTAGTCAGACAGCCGGGGAAGATGCTCCAGCGGCGTTGGCGCGCCGATAAATTCAAGACGGGGAAACTGGATAAGGTTATCCAGGGACATGGCGGCCTCCATAACGTTTGCGGGTATACGGCCTACAGTGTTACAGAAGTTACTCAACGGATCTATGCATGTTTCAGTATTGGGGCACAAAGCGAATAGCCACCGTACCTTGGTCGCGAGATAGCGACCGAAAACGCACCTTGTCCCCGTGGGCAGAGCAATCCGACCACGGGAAGCGGTCTTCTATCAGGCAGCCAGATTAATTGCGCTGCCAACCTAAAAACTGGTCGTACTTACGTAACGCAATGCGGTAGTTATTATTACCGGCATCGGGCAGATCCTGTTCCAGGCACTCATGCCAGCTATTACCGCGTAACTTCTCTGCCGGGTAATTTTTCGCCGAGAGCATGTCATCCAAACGACGCAGGCGCACCACGTACTCACGGATAGTACTGTGGCTCATTTCAGTTTGTTCAAACAGATACTGTTTGAATGCCATAATATCGAAGTAATTCGGGTGAGTATTACAGTAAATATCGCTGCAAAAGCGGCACAACGCGGTCAGTTCACCTTGTAACTTCAGCCAGACCTGGTCGTCAATCAACTGATCCATCCGCGCTATCGCTTCTTTATTAATGATCTGCCCACGGAATACCAATGCCATGCGGTCGAGAACTTTTCCGCAGTGGGAACAATTACTTTGGCTGTGTTTATAATCTTTCAAATAGCGGCTTAGCGGCCTTGTTTTAGTTTTGGTTCCCACTTACGAGTCCCCGAGTATTTTTTGGAAATCAAGAGCCGACGCGGTTAACGCGCGCCGGTTAACCGGGCGCGTAGACGCTTAATCGCCTGACTGTGCAGTTGGCTGACGCGAGATTCCCCCACCTCCAGCACCGCACCAATCTCTTTCAGGTTCAGCTCTTCCTGATAGTAAAGCGTGAGTACCATCTTTTCGCGATCGGGTAGTGCTTCAATCGCTTCAATGACGCGCTCACGCAGATTCCCTTCCATTAACTGGTGCAACGGGTTGGCTTCTTCGTGCCCCTCCGTTACCAGCTCCGCGCTATCGCCATGTTCTTCACGATATTCGTCATAGGAGAAAAGCTGACTGTTATTGGTATCGAGCAACATCTGCCGATACTCTTCCAGTGAAACATTTAACTGTCGCGCAACCTCTTGCTCACTGGCGGAACGCCCCAGCGCCTGTTCCACCTGATGCATTGCGCTGGCCACTTCACGCGCGTTACGACGAACGCTACGCGGTGCCCAGTCACGGCTGCGCAGTTCATCCAGCATCGCGCCGCGAATACGCTGCACGGCATAGGTGGTAAAGGCCGTGCCCTGAAGCGCATCAAACCGCTCCACGGCGTTTAATAAGCCAATACCGCCTGCCTGCAGCAAATCATCAAGCTCGACGCTGGCGGGCAGCCGCACCTGCAGGCGTAACGCCTCATGGCGCACCAGCGGTACATATCGCTGCCACAGCGAATGTTTATCCATCACGCCTTCGGCGGTATATAGGAAGCTCACTCTGACTACCCTGCGTTGATTGTATTATCGGCATGATTATCCGTTTCTATAGGGGGGATCGATTGAGCGAATAGGGATAAAAAAGGCGGGTTATTCCGCCCGCTGATGTCGCAAGCGCAGGCGTTGTCGGGTGGCAAACGGGACGCGTTCCCACAAGGCGCAAACCTCGCCGTTAATCTCCTGATAGGACCGGCATAATTCCGCCTCCTCCGGCGTTAAACACCGGAACACCACCTCGCCGCTTTGCGCATCAATATAAAACTTACGGCTCTCAAACAGATGATGGAGATCGCTGCGTAAAAACAGCCCATTATCGACATGATTATCGGCAATAACCCCTTGTTCATTTTCTGTCGTATCGATATAGCTGGCTTCCACCCACGGGCTGACTTTCTCATCGTTCAATACCGTGCCGGTCACCACGCAGGCACCGTAACGCGCGCGCACCGCGTTCGAAAACACCGACTGACTCTCTCGCTGCCAGATGCGCATTTTTACCCGATGCCCTACGCCCTGACCGGCGATCACCGAGGCGGGCGGGTTTACTAGCGGGTGCGCCAGCACCACAATAAACTGGATGCGGCGCGATTGGGCAAAACAGGGTTGTGCCTGTGTATTGAACAGTTGCCAGTACTCCTCTTCCTGCTCCTGACGCATTAGCGACAACTTATATCCCCGGCTGGTTAACAGGTTTTGCGCCGCCGCCGAACCCGGCTCCAGCATGGCGTAGACGCGGCTTTCGCCCATCACCTTCCAGTCATTCTCCTGTTGATGAATGGCTGCTTTACGAAAATAGAGAAAAGGGATTTGTTGAATGAGGTAGTGTTCAAACCGGCGTAAGTAATTTTTCCGTTGATTATCCTCTGAAACAAACAGCAGATCTTCCAGCGGACTGTTGGTGTCTTGATGAGCGAAGACCGCACGGATCACCAAGTGGCGCGGGCTGGTCGACGGGCTTAATAAGCCACGTAATGTGAGCGCCTTTTCGTCGGGATACCTTTGCGCGTAGCGGCGGCTAATCTCCTCAAACGTGAGGAACTCCCCAGGGACTAAATCATAATTGAAGCGCATAAACACTCCACAAAGAGAGCCAAAAAAAGGTATAGAGATAACGCCATTCGTAAACCAGTTATCGGCTATCGGCTCAAAATCTGTAACAAAAAATACGCTTTTTTAACGCTTGTTGGCTTTTGTTTAGCGATAAAAAAACCCTGCCGAAGCAGGGTTGGAAGAAATAACCAGCAGGAGGCGATTAGCCCTGCAGCAGAGACAGAACTTGCTGCGGTACCTGGTTGGCTTTTGCCAGCACGGAGTTACCGGCCTGTTGCAGAATCTGCGCTTTAGACATGTTAGACACTTCTGTCGCGTAGTCGGCGTCTTGAATACGTGATTGCGCGGCTGACAGGTTAGTGGTGGTGTTGTTCAGGTTGGTGATAGCAGAATCCAAACGGTTCTGCACCGCACCGAGGCTTGAACGGAACTGGTCGATGCTGCTGATCGCTTTATCCAGCGCGGCCAACGGATCGGCAGTTACTGTACCAGCGCTAGTGGTATTGGTGGTGACGTTACCATCAGCGGTGACATACGCGGTTGAACCCACGGTTTTAGCAAACGGGTTGCTGCTAGAGTTGTCAACAGTACTACCGTTAGCGGCAACGCCGTCACCGGTCAGGTTCGCGTTAACGGTTACCGCGCCGGTATCGGCATCCACTTTATACTGCGTGGTGTACTGTTTGGTTTTGGTAAAGTTACCAGATGCATCGAGGAAAGTATCGCTGGATTTACCCACATCAGCACCGGTGCTGTCGAAAGAGATAGAACCTTTCAGCACGCCGGAATTGTAGTTAATGGTAGCACCTTTTACTGCGGAATCGGCCGTCGCAGCGGTATCCGTAGAAGCCACTTTCGCCAACACCTCATCTTTAGAGATGGTCGCGGTGTAGGCCATGTTGCCGTCAGCAGTATCGAAATTATAAGTCGTGCCGCCTAAAGAGATAGAAGCAGTGCTGGTACCGGCATTAGTAGAAGAATCACTAAACAGACCGTTCAGTGTAGCCTGATCGCCACCGGCTGCGTTGTTGGTTGACAGGTTACCTGCAGCATCCAAGTACGCTTTCTGGCCGCCAACGGTGATGTTACCGTTAGAGTCAACGTCAAACTTAACGCTCGCACCAGAACCATTAGAGGTAGTGTAAACACCGGATTGAGAGCCTGATGACGGTACCAGTTTAGCCGCGAAGTCACTAACATCATCTGCATCAACCGTTGCATCGTAAGTGAAGTTACCTTTAGCGGCATCATAGGTATAGCTCGTGGTAGTATCGTCGCCCGTGGTAACTTCTACCGTGTCACCGGTGTTCAGTTTGTTAAACGCGTCGGCTGAGCTTACCGCAGAGTTGGTGGTAGTCAGATTGTACAGACCGGTACCCGCGCCCGTTTCAGTAGCGCCCGCAGCAGTCAGATTGCTAACGGTAGCGGCTTTGTTGTTTACCGTACCAGAACCATTGACGTTAAAACCGTTCAGGCCGAGGGTGTCAGACGTGATCGCTTTCAGATCGATGGAGATGCTTTCGCCATCGTTCGCGCCAACCTGAATTTTCAGCGTATTGTCGGCAGACAGTACTTTCACGCCGTTAAACTGCGTCTGGCCGGAAACGCGGTCGATCTCTTGCAGACGAGAGGTAATTTCATCCTGGATGGAATCCAGGTCAGTCTGGGAGTTGGTGCCGTTTTGTGCCTGTACTGTCAGTTCACGGATACGTTGTAAGTTGTTGTTTATTTCGCTCAACGAACCTTCGGTGGTCTGCGCAATGGAGATACCGTCGTTCGCGTTACGCGCAGCCTGAGTCAGGCCGTTAATGTTAGAGGTGAAGCGGTTAGCAATCGCCTGACCCGCGGCGTCATCTTTGGCACTGTTAATACGCAGACCAGAGGAAAGACGCTCAATCGCGGTGCTCAGCGCAGACTGCGATTTATTCATGTTGTTCTGCGTCATCAGCGAGAGGGTGTTTGTATTAATGACTTGTGACATAATCAAGTTTCCTTTAAATCAAGTCTGGTTAGATTGTGGGCTTTAGCCCCCCGGCTTCAGCGCCGTCAAACCATGTATCGGCGTCATTAACCCAACCTTTAGGAATTTTTTTCTCCCGCCTGCTTTTTTTCAAATCGTGGAAATACCCTGCTCAGTGAGTCTTTTTCGCTTTATTACCGCCGCAAAAATAATCGTAAACTTTACCCATCAATTGCCGATAAGCCCCTTATTCACTCCATAATAAAAGTTAAGGATCACCATGGCTTCCATCTCATCACTTGGTATTGGCTCCGGTCTTGATTTAAGTACGTTGCTTGATAACCTGACAACCACAGAAAAAGCCGCGCTGACGCCAATTACTAACCAGCAAAGCGCCTATAGCGCTAAATTAACCGCATATGGGTCGTTAAAAAGCGCGCTGGAAGCATTCCAAACCGCCAATACGACGCTTAGTTCCGCCGACCTGTTCGCGACCACCACCGCTACCAGTAGCGACACATCGGCATTTACCGCGACCACTTCAGCGGGCGCTGCCGCCGGAAAATATAATATTACCCTTAAGCAGTTAGCTCAGGCGCAATCATTAACGTCCGGCGTACAGGCGAGTTCCAGCGCGCAGATCGGTTCTACCACCAACGGCGGCACGCGTACCTTAACCATCCAACAGGCGGGTAGCGACAAGCCGATAGAAATTAAACTGACTGACGATCAGACCTCGCTGACCGGTATGCGTGATGCGATTAATAATGCCAACGCCGGCGTGACTGCCAGCATTATTAAAGTGAGCGACAACAGCTTCCGGCTGGTAGTCGCGGCTGACGATACCGGCACCAATAACGCCATGACGATCAGCGTCACCGGTGATGATAAGCTACAAAGCTTTATTGGTTACGATCCCAAAGCCAGCAACAATGGCATGACCGAGAGTGTCACGGCGCAAAATGCCCAATTGACCGTCAACGGCATCGATATTGAGCGCGATAGCAATACCATTACCGATGCGCCGGAAGGGGTTACCTTAACGCTACTGAACACGACCACCAGCACCCAAACGCTGACGGTCACCAAAGACGATTCAAAATCAACTGCCGCGATTAATAACTGGGTCAACGCCTACAACTCCCTGCAAGATACCTTTAGCAGCCTGACGCATTATACCGTGGTTGACGCCGGGGCCGATCAGGACAGCAGCAATGGCGCACTGGTTGGCGACAGTACATTGCGTAGCATCCAAACGCAGTTAAAAAGCCTGTTAACCAATGCCGCGAGTAGCTCCAGCTTCAAGACACTGGCGCAAATCGGAATTAGCAGCGATCCCGTCACCGGCAAGCTGACGGTGGATAACGATAAACTGGCCGACTCGCTAAAAAGTGACTCCGCTGGCGTAAAAGAGATGATCATCGGTGATGGCAAAACCACCGGCATCACCACCACTATTGGCAGCAATCTGACCAATTACATGAGTGATGATGGGATCCTGACCGCCGCCACCAACGGTGTAAACGATACGTTGAAATCACTGACCGATCAGTACAACACCACTAACGACCGTATCAACGACACCATTGCGCGCTACAAAACACAATTTACGCAGCTCGACGTCATGATGAACCAATTACAACAAACCAGCGATTATCTGACGCAACAGTTCGCCCCCACCACTAACGACAAATCCTAATCAATGAGGGAATAAGATGTACAGTGCAAAAGGCACGCAAGCCTATGCGAAAATTGAGGTGGAAAGCGCCGTCATGAGTGCCAGCCAGTCCCAACTGGTTACCCTGCTTTTTGACGGCGCGCTGAGTGCGCTGATCCGCGCGCGCCTGTTTTTGCAGGAAGGGAATCTTGAGGGGAAAGGGTTATCGCTTTCTAAGGCCATCAATATCATTGATAACGGCCTTAAATTGGGACTGGCTGACAATAGCGACGATGCATTAAGCGAAAACCTGCTGGCGCTGTATGCCTGGATGGTTCGGCGCTTACTGCAGGCTAATCTGCACAATGACGTCACCGCCATTGAAGAAGTTGAAAACCTGTTACGCCCTATTGCCGACGCCTGGAAAGACGTTGCACATTCGCCCTTAACCCAGGTTTAGGAAGCACGACAAATGAATATTGCACCGCATCTGCTGGCTACTTATCAACAATTGCTCGAACTCAGTCAGGGGATGCTGAGAATGGCAGTTGCGGGACAGTGGGATGCTTTGATTGAAATTGAGATGGATTACGTTAAAACCGTTGAAACGCTGGCATTATCAACGCGCGATACCCCTATTTCTCTCCATACCCAAGAACTATTGCGCCCGGTTTTACGGCATATCATTGATAATGAAAAAGAAGTGAAACAACTGCTTCAACAGCGGATGAATGAATTAACCACCTTGATTGGCCAAACATCACGTCAAAAGAACATTAATACCGCCTATGGACGTTTAGCGGGCAATATTCTGTTCCCCGGTGAGGTGTAATACTCCCGCCCTCCTCTTGTGCTTGCGCGCGGGTGAGTAACGAAATATTTTCACTCACCCCCCGCGCTTTCCTCTGCGTTTACACCATACTTCATGGTTTAGGATTGACTAAAAATGGAGCAAGGACATGCAGAACCCCACGCTATTACAATTCTTTCACTGGTATTATCCCGCAGGCGGTCAACTCTGGCCGGAAGCGGCAGCCCGCGCGCCTGAATTGGCAAAACTCGGTATTACCGCTGTCTGGCTCCCGCCCATCTATAAAGGCGAATCCGGAGGATACTCCGTCGGCTACGATGCGTATGACCTGTTCGATTTAGGCGAATTTGAGCAAAAAGGCAGCCGTGCCACCAAGTATGGCGATAAACAGCAACTGTTAGCGGCGGTGGCGGCACTAAAAGAACATCATGTCGGCGTGCTACTTGACGTGGTGCTCAACCATAAAATGGGCGCCGATGAGAAAGAAGCGGTCAAAGTGAATCGCGTTAATCCCGATAATCGCGAGGAAATTGACGACGAAGAGATTGAGGCGCAGGCGTGGACGCGCTTTACCTTTCCGGGACGCGCAGGCCAGTATTCTCAATTTATCTGGGATTACAAATGCTTCAGCGGTGTAGATCATATTGAGGAGCCAACGGAGAACGGCATCTTCAAAATCGTTAACGATTACACCGGCGATGGCTGGAATGACCAAGTCGATGACGAGCTCGGCAATTTCGATTATTTAATGGGCGCCAATATTGATTTCCGTAATCACGCCGTTACCGAAGAGTTGAAGTATTGGGCGCGCTGGGTGATGGAGGAGGTTCACTGTACCGGCTTCCGGCTGGATGCGGTTAAGCATATTCCCGCCTGGTTCTACAAGGAGTGGATCGATCATATTCAGGAGGCGGCTGAACAGCCGATGTTTATCGTCGCGGAATACTGGTCGCATGAAACCGATAAGCTGATGAATTACATTGAGCAAGTCGAAGGCAAAACCATGCTGTTTGATGCGCCATTGCAGATGAATTTCCACCTCGCCTCCAAACAGGGCGCTGATTATGATATGAGCACCCTGTTTAACGATACCTTAGTAGCCCGCGATGCGTTTCACGCGGTAACCATTGTGGCAAATCATGATACGCAGCCGCTGCAATCACTAGAGGCACCGGTTGAGCCCTGGTTTAAACCGCTGGCCTATGCCCTGATCTTATTACGTGAACAAGGCGTGCCAACCCTATTCTATCCCGATCTGTATGGCGCCAGTTACGACGATGAAGGCGACGACGGCAATAATTGGCATATTGATATGCCAGTGGTGCCAGAACTGGAAGCGCTGGTACAGGCACGGCAACATTATGCGCACGGCGTTCAAACCGACTATTTTGACCACGCGAACTGTATCGCCTTCAGCCGAAGCGGTACTGATGAACACCCCGGTTGTGTCGTCATCATGTCGAATGGCGCGGAAGGTGAGAAAAATGTCGCGCTGGGCGAGGGTTTTGCCGGAAAACAGTGGCGCGATTATCTTGGGCATCGCCAGGAAACAATCAGTTGCGACGAACAGGGTAACGGCATATTTCGTTGCCAGGCTGGCAGCGTTAGCGTCTGGGTTTTAGCCGAACAGTAAAGAGGCGCAGTCGAGCGCATTCAGCGGGGCCAGAGTTCGCTGGCCCTCCATGACATCTAAACGGTTACTTTGCGCCCGCCTGAGCAGGCTCTGGTGATGTTTCAGGTTGCGGCGCCGGGGTGGTCTGCGTTGACGGCGCGAACGTCGCCTGCAAAATCTGCGGCTCAATATTCTGAATCACTTTCGCATCCGGTTGGCTCGCGACCGCATCCAACGCCTGTTGGCATTCAACGGTTAACCGGTCCACTCTCTTTAACGTCAACCCATCATAATGCAGTACGCCGCCTTCGACATTGAGCGGCATCACCCGCAGTTGGCGATTGACGTTCACGTACTGGTCATGGAACAGGGTCAGTTTCCCGGGTTTTGCGATCACGCGCTGCCACTGGCGGCAATCAAGCGTATCGCCTTCCGGGCTAATCACCAGACTTGCCAGTGCATCATTACTCACTAATCCGTGCTGTGGCCCATTGGTTTGCCAGTTACCCTGCAATGTAGCCGGGGCCGGCGTTTTTACCGCCTGCTCATAATCGGTGATTTGCGCGCAACCGCTCAGCGCCAGCGCACAAAGAACCATCAACTTCTTCATATAACATCCCTAACGTTTATCCGTTGGCAGTAAGTTATAATTTTTATCGTGGCTTACGCAAGGCGCATCCCGTTAAACTGTCGGGATTAATCATCTATGGATCGAAATAATGAAAACGCCCGCAGAATATTACGCTATTGCTCGCACCCTGTTTCTCTCCGCGCATCCTGATTTCCGTCAGGCGTTGGGCAAACTTACCGCCGAAGATGCCGCACAGATGGGAATGAGCCTTGAGCAATTACAAGAGGTGCAGGCTGACAGGATCTACGCAGCTTTTCTGCGCGAAAAGAAACAAGATGCGATGCTGTTTTCAATTCAACTTGCCGAGCCGGATAAAGCCGTAGCGGCACAGGCGATTGAAAACTACCTTAAAGAGCACGCTGCCGCGCTGGGCATGACGTGGGAAGAGTTCTGCCGTAAAAACCAGCTATAAATTCTCCCGCCCAAAAACCGGCAAAACCGCAGGCGGATAACATCTGGCTACAAGTTTGACGCCGATGTTTCAGTCAGTAGTCTATCCTTAAAAGTGCCTCATCGTGAGGAACCGACACATTTCTGGTTAAGGAGAGAGCATGTTAGATAAGGCAAAAGACAAAGTTGATGAAGCCCTCGGTGCCGGTCAGGAGCAATTTGGCAAAGCCAGCGGCTCGGCAGAACACGAAGCGAAAGGTAAAGTGCGTAAGCAGCTTGCACGCGGCAGCTATGCCGTAGATGATTTTTTCGAAGCAGTGAAAGATCAGACCAAAAGCTCGCCACTGGCTACGCTGGCAATCGCGGCAGGCATTGGGTTTGTACTCGGTAAAGTTATTGGCCGCAAATAATTAGCGACAATGAGCCCGCGCTGCGGGCTCACATAAGATTAAATTAATCACTGGCTTCTGACATTTCATCCACATAGCGCGTTACCGCCAATAAACGATTAACGTGCGTAAGCAGTAAATCGACATCGGTTTGCAGAAACCCTCCCTGCGAACGTGATGCGGTAACAATAGCGTTCTGTACATTTTCGCCAATACTCTGGGAGTTATCTTTCCCCGCGGTCAGCATCAATGCCGCAATCAATAATGATTGCGCTTCAACCTGCGCGGTTAACTCCTTGGCATCGACATCCATCTTTGCCAGCTTCATTAAAATATCGATAACCAGTTGCTTCATGTTTGTTCCCCGAAATTGCCACGGCTTAAATTAGCACTACTCGTTAACGGTCGAAAGCCCCTGCCTCTTACTCTGCGCACCATCGCGTGAAACCGATAAATTTTTCGCTGACAGCACATTTTATGGTTGCCACTGGGTTTATATCCAGTATGATTACCGTCCCTTGGTACGCCCCTTAGAAGGATAACGCGGCATGTTCGTCGAGCTGATTTATGATAAGCGTAATGTCGCAGGTTTGCCTGGCGCTAATGACATCATTCACCAAGAGTTGGAAAAACGTATTCAACGCGCGTTTCCGAATGCAGAGGTCAAAGTCAAACCCATGCAACGGAATGCTATTGAAACCGATGCCAGTAAAAACGACAAGGCGATTATGGCGAGAATTATTGAAGAGATGTTTGAAGAAGCAGATATGTGGCTGGTGGCCGAATAAGTTAATAGGCCCGCCAGGCAGCGGGCATTTTCGACTTTCCGTCACCGTGCCGATCAGCGCGTTAAACTTCCTCCCTGGCTACCAATGACTTCCTGATACCAGTAGAAGCTTTGTTTGCGCAGACGCGCCAGGTTTCCTTCTCCCCGGTCGTCACGGTCAACATAAATAAAACCATAACGCTTGGACATTTCCGCCTTCGATGCACTCACCAGGTCGATCGGCCCCCAACTGGTGTAACCCAGGATCATGACGCCGTCTTCAAGCGCCTCCGCAACCTGCACTAAATGATCGTTGAGATAGCGAATACGGTAATCATCATGAATACTGCCGTCGGCCTCCACTTTATCCACCGCCCCCAATCCGTTTTCAACGATAAATAGGGGCTTTTGATAACGGTCCCACAACCTATTCAGGAGAATGCGCAGGCCGACAGGATCAATCTGCCAGCCCCATTCCGAACGCGGTAAGTGCGGGTTAGGCACCATATCCAGAATATTGCCGCGTTGACGTTGGTTTAATTCCGCTTCGGCGGTTGCACAACCACTCATGTAATAGCTAAATGAGACAAAATCAACGGTGTGTTTTAAATCTTCGCTATCTTCATCAGCAAAGGTGAGCGCAATGTGGTTTTCGCGAAAATAACGCAGCATATAGCCGGGATAATATCCGCGACACTGTACATCGCCAAAGAACAGCCAGCGGTGGTTTTGCTGTTGAGCTGCCAACACATCCTGCGGCTTACAGCTTAGCGGGTAGGTTAAGCCGCCCAGCAACATATTGCCGATTTTCGCGTCGGGAATAATCTCATGGCAGGCTTTCACTACTCTGGCGCTGGCCACCAGTTGGTGATGGATCGCCTGATAAATCGCCGTCTTACTGCTGTTATCCGCGATACCTACGCCAGTAAGAGGCGCATGCAGCGACATATTGATCTCGTTAAAGGTTAGCCATAGCTTTACTTTATGCTGATAGCGCGTGAATACCGTTCGTGCATAGCGTTCAAAAAAAGCAATCAGCTTACGATTACCCCAACCGCCATAACGCTGCACCAGCGCCCACGGCATTTCATAGTGGGATAAGGTCACTAGCGGTTGAATGCCATATTTCGCTAACTCATCAAACAGCGCATCGTAAAACGCCAGCCCGGCTTCATTGGGCTGTGCTTCATCGCCTTCAGGAAAAATGCGGCTCCACGCAATTGAGATGCGCAGGCAGGTAAACCCCATTTCGGCGAACAACGCAATATCCTGCGGATAACGATGATAGAAATCGATAGCGATGTCTTTGATCGCCCGATCGTTGGCTTGCCGTTCCTTTAACTCACCAAAAATACCGTTAGGTAAAACGTCCGCGGTCGAAATGCCCTTACCATCGCTAAGATAAGCGCCTTCTACCTGATTCGCGGCGATCGCGCCGCCCCATAAAAAATCCTGAGGAAATACTTTCATCATTCACTCCTTGTTGTCATAACTCCGCACGGACGCATCCCGCCGTGCGGTAAAAGGCCTGGCACTTAATCAGACACTGGCTCCTTTTCCATACCGCTAAACCACCAACTGGCGCAGCAAGCCAGCACAAATGAAACCGAGGTGCCCAAAATGGCGCCCCAAACGGTGAGATTAATACCGTCGGGCGGAATCAATTGCGCGAAAGTGAGGATGCTGACCAGACCGGCGGAATAAACGCTGCTGTGGAAATAGCCGACGATGGCGCCGCCAATCGCCCCACTGAGGCAACCGAAAATAAACGGCCGGCGTAGCGGTAACGTTAAACCGTAAACGGCAGGTTCAGTGATGCCAAACACTCCGGCAGCTAATGCGGAACTGGCCAGCGCCCTACGTTTTGCATCGCGGGTTCGCAGCAACACGCCCGCTACCGCCCCCACCTGACCCATTACCGCAGGCAATAACAAGGGCGACAGCGTGTCATAACCCAGCACACTAAGGTTATTGAACATTAGCGGTACCAATCCCCAATGCAGACCGAAAATGACACAGACCTGCCAAATGCCGCCCATCATCGCGCCGGCCAACGGCGGCATAAAACCGTACATGGCCTGGTATCCATTAGCCAGCAATTGGCTAAGCCAAGTAGCAAGCGGCCCCAGCAACAGAATGGTGAGCGGGAACGTGATCATTAGACACAACAACGGCGTAAAGAGGTTTTTCACCACCGCCGGTATAAAGCGATTTAGAAAATGCTCCAGTTTCGCGTTTACCCAGGCGGCAAAAATGATCGGCAACACCGAGGTGCTGTAATTGATAAAGGTGATCGGGAGAGATAAAAACGTCAGCGAAACAGTCTCAGCGGTTAGCGCCTGTTCAAACGCTTGCATCATCAGTGGGTGAGTCAGCGCACCGCCAATCGCCATTGATAAAAACGGGTTACCACCAAACTTCTTACCAGCGGTATAGCCCAGGAACAGAGGGAAAAAATAGAACAATGCATCACTGGCGACAAACCACAGCCGGTAAGTCCCACTCTCCTCTGTCAGCCATTTGCAACTGACCAGCAGCGCCAGCATCCCCTTAAGAATGCCCGAGGCAGCCATGACGCCAAGAAAAGGGGTAAAAATGCCGGAAACCACATCAATAAAGCTGTTTAACAGGTTTTGACGGGGAGTATCGACCACTGTCGGCGTATCATCAGGTTCCGTCTCCGCACGCAGCGCCTGATACACATCATGAACATGATTACCAATTACGACCTGGAATTGACCGCCGCTTTCCACCACCGCCATTACGCCTGGGTCGCTTTTCAACGCACTGGCATCCGCTTTCTGGTGATCGTGAAGCTTGAAGCGTAAACGCGTTGCGCAGTGCACCAGGCTGATAATATTTTGCTGGCCGCCCACATGCTTAAGGATGGTGCGCGCCAAAGTTTGATAATGCATCTCGTCCTTGTCCCTTTGCCTTTGCTGATACGCCCGCCCTGGTTCCAATACCAATTACTCGCCCGGACGTATCATTCATATCGTTGCAAAAGATATCTTCACCCACGCAAAAATGCCGGGTGAAGATAAGCCAGCAGGTCTACTACCGCTTCAGTAAACGCTGATACTGCTCAACCTTCTGCGCCGGCGCGTTCCAGTCGCCATCAATAACGGTATAGATAATATAACCACGCTGTAACCACCCGCTGTCAGTATCCGCATCGGCCGGTTTCAGTATCTCATCGCTTAATATTTGCTGCGCGCGGCCATCGTCCAGCAGTTTGTAATAGTGCTGAGGCACCGGATAAAACTCGTTGGCGACCCATTTAATCCCGTTAATTTTATTTTTTGGCAACGCCGGATAGTTAATACTGAGGCCGGACCCGGCGGGTAATATCGGCTGCCCCGGCTGCCAGTGCTTATTCAGATTGGCGACCAACTCAACGACATGATCCACCGACTCGGGCCAATATTTTTTCGTGCTTGGCCAGCCGTTTTTGGCTTCCTCGTCCGTCAACTTGTAGCCAATGCTGGCGGCGATGGCCGGGTACCCGTAGCGAACCGCGCGCGCAGCGGCGGAAATGGTTCCTGAATTCAATTGCGCGACGCCGGTATTTGGCCCGTCATTCACTCCGGAAATAATCAAATCAGGCGGCGCATCGCGCATCACGCCGAGTAAACCATAATCCACCGCATCGGCGGGGGTTCCCGGGAAGCAGTACTGTTTCTCAGCCACTTTCCGCACATCAAACACTTTATTGGGTTTAAACGTAATCGCCGAACCAATGCCGCTCTGGTTGGTGGCCGGCGCCACCAGCCACACCTCGAACCCGTTTGCCTTTAGCTTACTTTGTAACGCGGTGGTGCCATAAGATTCACAGCCATCATCATTAACCAGCAGGATGCGCATTGGGCGTTCCGCTGCTTGTACCGTGAAACTCAGCGCCCCAATAAGCGCGGTAATAATAAATGTTGCTTTCATCCATGCTCTCCTTGATTAAACATTAGCGTTCGGGATTACAACAATCCCAACTTATATTCGAACCAGAGCGATCCTCCGACGCCTTTTGCCCGGTTAAAACTTCCGTCATGATTAATAGAGGGTGTTTTTTGTCGGGTTAATTTCCAGCTATAGCTCGGACCAAAACCGGCAAAAATATTCAGCCCCTTAATCGCTTGCGGCGCCCACGCAAAAAAGCCGCCATATTCCCATTCATGTAAGGAAACACCCTGATAGCTAACATGGTTGCCGTAATTACCATATACGCCAGCCCGAAGCTGCGGAGAAATTTGATATTGGCTATAAAGATGCACCATTTGTTCACCATCATTAACGTAATCATTTCCTTCGCTGTCCGCCGGGCTATTAAATGTTCCACGCGTATTGCTACCGAAATGCCAGTAAAAATGGCCCAGGCCTTTTTTTATCGATGCAATGGTTTTTGACCAGCCTATTCCCGATTCGCCTTTGCCATATTGATACCCAACCAACCCAAAATAATGACTGGCGTTATGACTAAAACCCCGACTCCCTTCCCATTCACTGAGCCCACGGTTGTAATAGCCAGCGCCACGGAGCAAAATACGGAACTCATCGGCTACAGGAAAAAACCAAGCGGCCTCGATGCCCTGACGCAAAATATAATCTTTACTCTCTCCGATAACCCAGCTCAGAAATTTCCCTTTTTCCGGTTGCCACCGCACATCGCCCGTGGCGATATAATCAATGCGTTTGCGGCTTTGTAACGTATAAAAGTGGCGTTTTTCAGTTTCATCACGCGCTGAAAAACGTGTGACTAACGCCGCTCTGGCTCGTAGTGGGCCAACGCCCGCTTCGCCGCTCACCCCTTCCCAGCTATCCGGCGCTGCCCGACTGGTGGTCACATTCACCATTCCGAACTTCGACAATTGCTTCCATCCGGCATAAAGCCTGAGATAGTTTGCTTCCTGACCAAAGCTCGCTTTAGCGTAAAGCTGCCCAACTTTATTAAAGCCTTCCGCGTGGCCTTTGTTATCACGAACTAAATCCCTACCGGCAAAATACCGATTAGCATAAAGCTTGCTGACGCCATACCAGGAGGCATCAATACCAAACCGCTCCTGTACCCACCCACTACGGAAATCAAGCTGCAGACCTTGCGCCCAGGCAATTTGATCGCCAAACCCTTCATCCGCTAATTGATCGGTCGTATTCACCATCCATACATTTCGTAGTTTTAAATCCAACTGGCTATCACTAAAAAAACCGCCATCCCCAAAACTCATCGCCGATGTTATCGGGCTAAATACGCTCCCTGATAATAAAAAGATAAGTGCATTGATTCGGAATTGTTTATTTTTACGTTTTACCAACATCTTCTTTCACTCCCTGGCTATTACCCTTAACGGCATTTCCTGGTAAAGAAACACCCTACCCCCAATAATGAGTTACTCCGTTAACATTGAGAATATAAAAAGGCAACATCAACCATCCGGCTGCAGAAACTATTCTGCCAAGGACATATCATTATGATTGTGTTATTTACAAAGCTCAATGTGGTGTCAATGCGCGCACCTTATCACTCCGCCGCAAAAGAAAATATCTATTTCACTCACAAAAATCAATTCTGTGATCTTACTCGCGAGTTAATTTTAATTAATGACACAGGTTGCAGAAATCAACTAATAGGTATTCCCGTTAAGAAAATGCGTTATTAAAAATAGCAAAAAGCCTGAATAATAATATTCAGGCTTGAAGGTTTATAGTAAGCAATCTCTGATTCGTTAACGTATTATCGTCTGCGTCAACGATTAGGTTATTTTTCTAAAGCTGCCTCTAATTCATGCCCACGGTTGTCGTTACGCATTAAATATAACGCCACACAAAATAGCGAAATCATAAAGGGCGTTTCATACAGTTCCTCCATTAAGTCCTGGTAACTACGGTCGTAAAGGAACAGGAAAGAAAAATAGCGGTGGTGTTCAACCGTATCCGCGATAAAAAAGCAGATAACGACAATGGCGGCATCCCATAGCGGAAACGCGTCATATTTGAACTTTTGAACAATCTCCCGGCGAATAGAAGGGAAAATCAGCGAAACCACAAGCGCGCCGATTAAAATAACCGAGATAGCGCGGAATAGCAGTTTCGGGCCATCGTGGAAATAATCACGTCCCCAGCTTATCCCCCGGCCAAACAGCGTTAACCACCAGACCAGCGACCATACCCAGAACGCGGTCTGCTGCTGGCTAAATGAGGCGTGCCGCAAATAGTACCAAGTGAAAAACAGCCCAAATAGCAACCAAAGCGATTGAAACGTCTCAATAACTTCAACGGTTTTTCCATGATAGAGCGGAAAATGGAACAGCTCCAGCAGCGGAAACAACACCATCATCACCAGCGATAAGGTGGCGTGCGGATAGTACCTGGTATCAAAATTCATAAAAAAAGGGTTACGTTAAGGTTAAATTAAGGTTCAGCGTATCACCCCTGCGCGCGATAGCGTTTTGCATAATGAGCTTACGCCAAAAACCTTTAGTAACCATCTGTAATTTCGAGAGTTACGCCTTCTCGTTTTACCTTGCTGCGGCCGGTGCTGGCATGGGCGGTAGAAAATTTAAAATGTACCCGCCGGTGCAAAGTAGCCGTAGTTCTCCAGCAACGTCAGAAAACGTTGCCAAAGCCGCGTATGTTTGCGGTGATAAAAAAAGCGGTTCCATGAAGCTGCGGGAATGATTGCCGCTTCGCCGATATTATCGACAACGACCAGTTTCCTGCTGCCATCATGTGCTTGTTTAACCAAGATATTTTTCGGCTTTAGCGACATGGTGACTATTTGGTTCGTTTCGAGGTTTTGTTTGAATGCCACCAGCAATGGTGTCAGCCAGGCAAAATCCGCGTTTTGCTGCGCCTGACGTAAATAAAAATCTAACTCTTTTGAAGGGTTACCATCAAAATCAGTAATTAAATCGTAGGCGTAACCGATACCGAGGTTGGTTTCAACTTCACCATGGTAGCGCGGTAAGTTATCCCAATTTATACAGCGCGCGCCCAGATGACGGTAATAGTTAAGCTCGCGTTTTAGCTCTTTATCGCCGCCGCTCTCCGTTGAATAGACGATTTTAACGCACAGGGCATTATTTTCCGGATGAATATAGCACTCCCTGTGTCGGCCTTTTCCAATAGGCGAGCCTAAGGTAAGTTGCACATTAGCCTCCTTAATCAAGAATACGTAAAGATAAGCAGGTTAATTGTAACTATCGAAACTAAATAAAAGCTCAACGAAAATAATACGTACGCTGCCAACGCGCGCTAGCTCTGGCTTTGCCGCACTTATGGTTAAAAAATAGCGTGAATTGCCGATAAAAAAGGTTACTAATAAAGCTGAAAGCGGTTTGAACGCCAGGCTATGACCCCTGTCAAAACCGCCCGTCCGGCCCGGCGGTAGACTGTGCGTTTTCGATGGCTTTACTCAGGAGAAAAGATGTTTCAGGACAACGATCGCAAGTTGTACGTCATTGTTAACCGTAATGCAGAAGTCGCCACGCAGATGAATGCGATCGGCCACCTTAGCGCGGGTATTATGCTGAAGGCGGAAGAGCCCTATTTTCATGATTATTTAAATCGTGATAGCGGTTTTTCTGCCTGGCTGAACCACTATCCGGTAGTGATTTTGCAATCAAAAAATAGCAATCAGTTGGCTTCCGCGTTACAGAAGTGCAGTGAAGCTGGCTTGTTATATAACTTTTTTACCACCACTATGCTGTCTCACTCCTCGGAACAACAGATCGCCGATACGCTTGCCGCCCCTTTTGAGCAGTTAGAGTTTATCGCTTTAGCGATTTACGGGGATGCTTCAGTCGCGGGGCCGATTACCAAGAAGTTTTCGGTGTATAAGTAAGCCTCGTTTCGGCGGGCCAGTTTTTTGCGTCAGCAATAGTGCGTGATGGTGGCAAAGCCAAAAAAGGCTGCATCAATGCAGCCTTTATGGTATCCAGCCCCACCCGGCGCTTATCTCCGGCACTCATACTGGCTTAGCTCTTGAAGGGGCAATTCAGTATCGCGCAAAATCCGCCTGCGGCTTTAACAAAATTTGCTAAGGTTACTGTTAGCGAGCTAATTATATATTGGGGGGTAAAAAAACGCGCTCAATGTTCAATCCGCAGGTAAATACCACAAATAGACGTGCTGGCGTCAGTCCAACAACGCTCATCCGCTAAATTGATGAGCACCACATTGAACAAATTTGTGCTACATACGTGCTACGACAAAACTGCACGTTAGATTACTGTATACTTTTCAGAAACCTACACCTGCATATTCATAATATCTTGATAAGCAGAAACCAGCTTGTTACGCACCTGCACACCCATCTGCATCGAAATAGATGATTTTTGCAGATTGACCATCACATCGTTGAGTGCGACGCCGGGCTTACCTAACTCAAAATCTTGCGCCTGGGCTTGCGCGTTATTTTGCGTTTCACTGATCTTGTCTAAGGCTGCTTTCATCTGGGCGGCGAAATCGGCATGAGCCACGCTATCGTTGCCTTTATTACTTGCCTGCGATGATGTCAGTTGCAGTTGTTGGATCACACTTTCGATCCCTTGAATCGCCATCTCGTACCCCATTTCCACACGGTTGATTTTTTAATGGAACAAAACTTAACACAATGTCAATGAGACAAAGCCGCTAAATAACAGCAAAAACCTCGGCTTTTTCGCCCATCGAATTTCCCGATAAAGAAAATAATGGCACTCCATTAAGGTGGAACTTTTTCTACGCCGCATCAGGGAGTCAGTCTTGTCACCACTTAAAACCCAGTCCGGTCAACTGTCAGGCAGGAAATGGTCATGAATGCTACTGCAACACAGGATTCAGCCGCTAAGAAAGGCTTCGGTGACCTTCTGGCTCGCCTGCGCGCGAACCCGCGCATCCCGCTGATTGTTGCCGCCGCTGCCGCGGTCGCCATTATTATCGCCTTGGTACTCTGGGCGCGGGCGCCCGATTATCGTGTGCTGTATAACAATCTCTCTGATGAAGACGGCGGTGATATTGTTACGCAACTCACCCAAATGAATATCCCCTTCCGTTTTGCCGAGAATGGCGGCGCGCTGATGGTTCCTGCCGATAAAGTGCAGGAGCTGCGCCTACGGCTGGCGCAGCAAGGCTTACCGAAAGGCGGAGCGGTAGGTTTTGAGTTGCTGGATAAAGAGAAGTTCGGCATCAGCCAGTTTAGCGAACAGGTTAACTACCAGCGCGCCCTTGAGGGTGAGCTGGCGCGTACCATTGAGACGCTCGGACCGGTGAAATCGGCACGCGTTCATTTAGCGATGCCTAAACCCACCCTGTTCGTGCGCGAGCAAAAATCCCCTTCCGCCTCGGTCGCGCTGAATCTTCAGCCGGGCCGCGCGCTGGATGAAGGCCAGATCAGCGCCGTCGTACATATGGTGTCCAGCAGCGTTGCCGGTCTGCCGCCGGGCAACGTCACGGTAGTGGACCAAGCCGGCCACTTGCTGACGCATTCAGATGCTGCCGGACGTGACCTGAACGATGCGCAGCTTAAGTACACTAATGAAGTTGAAGCACGTTACCAGCAGCGGATCGAAGCCATTCTGGCGCCGATTGTTGGCATGGGTAACGTACATGCTCAGGTTACCGCTCAGGTCGACTTCGATGCCAGCGAACAAACCGACGAGCAATATAAGCCCAACGCCAATCCGGATAACGCCGCCATCCGCTCACGCCAGACCAGCAGCAGCGAACAAATCGGCGGCCAATATCCTGGCGGCGTCCCCGGCGCACTGTCGAACCAACCGGCGCCAGCCAATAGCGCGCCGATTGAAACCCCCAATAATGCCAACAATACCGGCGCTAATGCTAATAATGCGAATGCGGCGAACCGGGCGGCAAATAATAGCGTTAATACCAGTACTGGACGCAGCACCGTGCCGTCGAATACCCGACGCGATGACACCACTAACTACGAGTTAGACCGCACCATCCGCCATACCAAAATGAACGTCGGCAACGTGAAACGCCTTTCAGTCGCGGTGGTGGTGAATTATCGCCAAGATGATAAAGGCAAAGCCACGGCCTTAAACGAGCAACAAATTAAGCAGATTGAAGACTTAACCCGTGAAGCAATGGGGTACTCAACCGATCGCGGCGACAGCGTTAATGTCGTCAACTCACCGTTCACACCTGATGATATGAGTGGCGATACGCTGCCGTTCTGGCAACAGCCCTCTTTCTTCGATGTGCTGATGAGTGCCGGACGCTGGTTGATTGTCGCGCTGGTTGCCTGGGTGTTGTACCGCAAACTGGTTCGCCCGCAACTACTACGTAAACAGCAGCAAGAACAGGCCGCTGCCGAAGAGACGGTTCTGCGTGCGCAACAACGAGAAGAAGAAGAGGCTTTCTCGGTCAAACTCACTAAAGACGAGCTTGAATTGCAGCGTAAGTCAAAACATCGCATGAGCGCGGAAATGCTGAGCCAACGCATCCGCGATATATCAGAGAACGATCCGCGCGTCGTCGCGCTGGTTATCCGCCAATGGATGAGTAACGAACTATGAGTCTGTCCGGTACGGAAAAAAGCGCCTTACTGTTAATGACCATCGGTGAAGATCGCGCCGCCGAGGTGTTTAAACATCTTAGTACGCGTGAAGTGCAGCATGTCAGTTCTGCGATGGCGAATATGCGTCAGGTATCACACCAGCAACTGACTGAAGTTTTACGCGAGTTTGAGATGGATGCCGAAGAGTTCGCGGCGCTCAGCATTAACTCGAACGATTATCTGCGTTCGGTGCTGACCAAAGCGCTGGGTGAAGAGCGTGCTGCCAGCCTGCTGGAGGATATTCTTGAAACCCGCGAAACCACCACCGGCATGGAAACGCTCAACTTTATGGAGCCGCAGGCTGCAGCCGACCTGATCCGCGACGAGCATCCGCAGATTATCGCTACCATTTTGGTGCACCTGAAACGTGGTCAGGCGGCAGATATTCTGGCTCTGTTCGACGACCGTCTCCGCCACGATGTAATGCTACGTATCGCCACCTTTGGCGGGGTTCAACCGGCGGCGCTGGCCGAACTTACCGAAGTGCTCAATACCCTGCTGGATGGGCAAAACCTTAAACGGGCGAAGATGGGCGGCGTAAGAACCGCAGCCGAAATTATCAACCTAATGAAAACGCAACAGGAAGAAGCGGTTATCGATGCAGTACGCGAATTTGATGGCGAACTGGCGCAAAAAATCATCGACGAAATGTTCCTGTTCGAAAACCTGGTGGATGTCGACGATCGCAGTATCCAGCGTCTGTTGCAGGAAGTGGAATCAGAGCAGCTGCTAATTGCGTTGAAAGGCGCCGAGCAACCGCTGCGCGAAAAATTCCTCAAAAATATGTCACAACGCGCCGCCGATATTCTGCGCGACGACCTGGCCAACCGCGGCCCGGTACGTATGTCGATGGTAGAGAACGAACAGAAAGCCATTCTGTTGATTGTCCGTCGTCTGGCGGAAAGTGGCGAAATGGTCATTGGCGGCAGCGAGGAAACCTATGTCTGATGCTTTTTCCGCGCGCCACTGGCAGCGTTGGCAGCCTGAAGATTTAGCGCCGCCGTCGGTCGTCGAGTTTGACGAACCCGGTGAGCCGGAAGGCGCTATTGATGAGGCGGAATCGCAACACAATCACCTGGAGCAATTACAGGCTCAGGTGCGTTTTGAAGCGCAAAATTTAGGGTTTAAGGAAGGCCATCAGCAAGGATTTAACGAGGGACAAAAAGCGGGCTACGATGCTGGTTTCCAACAAGGACTGGCTGAAGCGCAGCAACAGCAGGCGCCGTTACAGGCACGTATGCAGCAGATGGTCACTGAATTCCATCATACGCTCGAAGCGCTGGATAGCGTCATCGCCGCACGTCTGATGCAGTTAGCGCTGGAAGCGGCACGCCAGGTTATTGGTCAGGCGACAGCGGTCGATGGCTCGGCGCTGTTGCGCCAAATCCAACAGATGATCCACCAGGAACCGATGTTCAGCGGTAAGCCACAGTTACGCGTCCATCCGGATGATTTGCAGCGCGTTGAGCAAACGCTGGGCGCGACGCTGGATCTGCACGGTTGGCGTCTACTCGGCGATAGCTCGCTCCACCCCGGTGGCTGTAAAGTTAGCGCCGAAGATGGCGACCTGGATGCCAGTGTCGCGACCCGTTGGCATGAACTCTGCCGCCTTGCCGCACCGGGAGAATTGTAATGACCTCGCGCCTCTCTCGCTGGCTCGGCGCGCTCGATGACTTTGAGCAACGCTTAGCGCAAGTGCCCACGATACGTCGCTACGGGCGATTAACACGCGCAACCGGTCTGGTGCTGGAAGCCATCGGCCTGCAACTGCCGCTTGGCGCAACCTGTGTGATTGAACGGCACGACGGTCAGCAGATAAGCGAAGTAGAAAGCGAAGTGGTCGGTTTTAACGGCCAGAAACTGTTTCTAATGCCGTTGGAAGAAGTGGAAGGTATTTTGCCGGGCGCCCGCGTCTTTGCGCGTGCCGTTGGCGAAAACCGCACCAGCGGTAAGCAACTGATGCTCGGGCCACAATTACTTGGACGCGTATTAGATGGGAGCGGACGTCCGCTTGATGGCTTGCCAGCCCCAGAAACCGGTTACCGGGCACCCTTGATCACGCCGCCGTTTAACCCGCTGCAACGCACGCCGATCACCGACGTACTGGATACCGGCGTGCGCGCCATTAATGCCTTGCTCACTGTCGGGCGCGGTCAACGGATGGGGCTGTTTGCCGGTTCAGGCGTCGGCAAAAGCGTGTTGCTCGGCATGATGGCGCGTTATACCCGTGCCGATGTAATTGTCGTTGGCCTAATTGGTGAACGCGGACGTGAAGTTAAAGACTTCATCGAAAATATTCTTGGCGTCGAAGGCCGGGCGCGCTCAGTGGTGATTGCCGCACCGGCGGATGTTTCTCCTCTGTTGCGTATGCAGGGCGCGGCATACGCAACCCGTATCGCTGAAGATTTCCGCGACCGTGGTCAACACGTGTTATTGATTATGGATTCACTGACCCGCTATGCGATGGCGCAACGTGAAATCGCGCTGGCGATTGGCGAGCCCCCCGCCACCAAAGGTTATCCGCCTTCGGTCTTTGCGAAACTTCCGGCGCTGGTCGAACGCGCCGGTAATGGCATTGATGGCGGCGGTTCGATTACCGCCTTTTATACCGTATTAACCGAAGGCGACGATCAACAAGATCCGATTGCCGATTCCGCACGCGCCATTCTTGACGGCCATATTGTCCTGTCACGCCGCTTAGCGGAAGCCGGGCACTATCCGGCGATTGATATTGAAGCCTCCATCAGTCGTGCCATGACTTCGCTAATAGATGAAACGCATTACGCGCGCGTCCGCCAGTTTAAGCAACTGCTTGCCAGTTACCAGCGAAACCGCGATTTAGTCAGCGTCGGCGCCTATGCCGCCGGTAGCGATCCGCTACTGGATAAAGCCATTAAGCTGTGGCCTGAGCTGGAAGCGTTCCTGCAACAGGGCATTTTTGAGCGCAGCAACTACCACGACGCCTGCCTGGGCCTTCAGGCGATTTTCGGTTAGCCGCGTTCGGGCGGCGTATTGAGGTAATGGCATTATGGCAAAACAGCCTTCGGCAATGGAAACCTTACGCGTTCTGGCGCAAAAAGAGGTGGAAGATGCGGCGATCAAACTGGGTGATGTCCGCCGTGGCTGCCAGCAAGCCGACGCGCAACTCACTATGCTGCTGAATTATCAGGACGAGTATCGCATCAAGCTAAACGACAATATGTCGAGCGGTATCGCCAGCACGCGTTGGACCAATTATCACCAGTTTATTCAAACGCTGGAGAAGGCGATTGAACAACACCGTCAGCAGTTGGCGCAGTGGAATGTAAAACTGGAACATGCGCTACGACTGTGGCGTGACAAGCAGCAGCGCTTGCATGCTTATGAAACACTACAGGCCCGTGCCGTTGCGAATGAATTACAACAGGAAAACCGTCTCGACCAGAAACGGATGGATGAATTTGCCCAACGGGCATCATTGAGGAAAGGCGAATGATTAACTTGCCACCGCTTGCCACTCTCGCCGGTACTGATACCGGTACTGACCTTTCCACCGGCGTCGAAAGTTTATCGGGCGCAGACAGCACACCGCAAAACTTTTTGACGTTGCTCGGCAACCGCCTGTTATCGCTGGCGCAAACCACAAATTCGCCAGGACAAACGGCGGATGTCACGCCAGGTTCGGCAGAAAAAGCCGCACCGGAACCGACACTCGGCACCTTACTTGCCGCGCTGAGCAAACCAGAAACATTAAGTGCGCTGCTGACGCCGGAAAAGGCTAAAGACACGACGAAATCCGCCGATGATAAAGAGAAGCCTCGCACTGCAGCGCTAAGCGACAGTGATAAGCAAGCATTGCAAGCCTTGTTCGCCATGCTACCGCAGGCGCCGTTGCAACCTGTAGCGCACAGTACGGTGATAAAAACCGGCGATACGCAAGGTGATGCTAATAAGCCCCGCAATGGCGGTAATGCGCTGTTAACCTCGGCGTTGGCGCAACTGGGTGGTGGCGAGGGGCAGAGTTCGCCGACACCGGGGCTCGCTTCTGAAGGAAAAACGCGTATTGACAGCGCCAGCCCGATAATGCCCGCGGCGATCGCCCAAAATACGGCGTCAAATAGCGCGTTAAACGGGACGGAGGATTTCCATTCGGCGTTGAACGCATTACGACATGACGATCCGAAAACCGCCGAGCCGCCCACGCCGCCGACGGTAAGCCCAACGCTAAGCGCCAGCGCACCGCTGATCGCGCCCAGCGCCTCGGCGACCGCGATGACGCAACCGGTGGCGCAATTAAATGCCCATTTGGGAAGCCCGGAATGGCAACAGGCGTTAAGCCAGCAAGTATTAATGTTTAGCCGCAACGGGCAACAAAACGCCGAGTTGCGCCTGCATCCGCAGGATCTGGGCTCAATTCAAATTAGCCTGAAACTGGATAACGACCAGGCTCAGCTAAGTATGGTTTCCGGTCACAGCCAGGTTCGCGCCGCGCTGGAAGCCGCTCTGCCGCATTTGCGTACTGCGCTGGCGGAAAATGGTATTAACCTGGGACAAAGCAGTGTCAGCAGCGATGCGTTTCCCCAACACCAAGGTTTTAATGGTCAACAGGAACCACACCGTGGTCATCAAGGCGGCACATTCAGCCTAACCCCGGAGAGTGACAACGAGATAACGCCGATTGCCGTCCCCACAACCCTCCAGGCGCGTGCGGCGGACGATGGCGCCGTCGACATTTTCGCCTGATCGCGACAAACGCAGAAGGTGATAGCAAAACTCGCGTCTTTTCCTGCTATTGAACGGCGAGAGACGCGGGATAATCTGACCTGGCTCGCCGGCAGGCGACCAACATAATTCACAGGAAGTTACTGCAAATATGTCTGATAACGCGAAAGCCAAAGGCCGCAAACGTTCAATCCTGGTCCCAGTGTTACTGGTTGTAACGCTGGTCGCTTGCAGCGTGGCAGGCTATGCAGTCTGGCGAATGATGAATAAAACCGACGAGACGCCAGAAGCGGAGAAAGTGACGCCTCCCGCCGCGCCGGTATTTTTTGCACTTGATACATTTACGGTTAACCTGGTCAATGCCGACAACGACTTTGATCGTGTGCTTTACGTAGGTTTTACCCTACGTCTGCCCGATGAAGAAACCCGTCGTCGGATGAACGACTATTTGCCTGAGGTCCGCAGCCGACTGTTGCTCCTTCTCTCTCGCCAGGACGCGACTACGCTGGCCAAAGAGCAAGGTAAACAAGCATTGGTGGCACAGATCAAACAGGTGCTGGCGCCTCCGCTGGTGAAAGGTCAACCTCCGCAGGGGGTGAATGATGTTCTGTTTACCGCCTTCATTTTGAGGTAAGTCGATGGGCGATAGCATTCTTTCACAGGCTGAAATTGACGCGCTGCTCAATGGCGACAGTGACAGCCCGGAAGACGAGACAGCCAAGGTCATAGGCGAGAACGATATTCGCCCCTATGACCCAAATACCCAGCGACGTGTGGTGCGCGAACGCCTACAAGCGCTGGAAATTATTAATGAACGTTTTGCGCGCCAGTTTCGTATGGCGTTGTTTAATCTGCTGCGTCGCAGCCCCGATATTAGCGTTGGCGCGATTAAGATTCAGCCGTATCACGAGTTTGCCCGTAATTTACCGGTGCCAACCAACCTGAATTTGATCCACCTAAAACCGCTGCGTGGTACCGCGTTGTTTGTGTTTTCACCGGCATTGGTCTTTATCGCGGTGGATAACCTGTTTGGCGGCGATGGGCGCTTCCCGACCAAAGTAGAAGGCCGTGAATTTACCCATACCGAACAACGCGTGATCCGTCGAATGCTGAAACTGGCGCTGGATGGCTATAGCGATGCGTGGAAAGCCATCTATCCGCTGGAAGTAGAGTACGTGCGTTCGGAGATGCAGGTGAAATTTACCAATATCACCACCTCGCCAAACGATATTGTGGTGAATACGCCCTTCCAGATCGAAATTGGTAATTTAGTGGGGGAATTCAATATTTGTATTCCCTTCAGCATGATAGAGCCGTTGCGTGAGCTATTAGTCAATCCACCGCTGGAGAACTCGCGCCAAGAGGACCAGCACTGGCGCGATACCCTGGTGAAACAGGTCCAGCATTCCGAACTGGAGTTGATTGCCAACTTCGCGGAAACCTCGCTGCGTTTGTCGCGTATTTTGCAATTGAAGCCTGGCGATGTGCTACCCATTGAAAAGCCTGAACGCATTATCGCGCATGTCGATGGCGTACCGGTACTCACTAGTCAGTACGGTACTTTAAACGGCCAGTATGCGCTGCGCGTTGAACATTTGATCAACCCGATTTTGAATTCGCTGAACGAGGAACAGCCCAATGAGTGACAGCAAGAAACCGTCCGATGACAATATCTCTGCGGACGATCTGTGGGCTGACGCAATGAATGAACAAGCGGCGAGCTCGCTCTCCTCATCTGAGGGCGTGTTTAAGTCGCTGGAAGGCAATGACGTCGCCGGATCGCTGCAAGATATCGATTTGATTATGGATATCCCGGTAAAACTGACCGTAGAGCTCGGTCGAACCAAAATGACCATCAAAGAGCTATTACGGCTGACCCAAGGTTCAGTGGTGGCATTAGACGGGCTGGCGGGCGAACCGTTGGATATCCTGATTAATGGGTACCTGATAGCCCAGGGCGAAGTGGTGGTGGTGGCCGATAAATATGGCGTGCGCATTACTGATATCATTACCCCTTCCGAACGTATGCGTCGCCTGAGCCGTTAATTTATGAAAAGTAGTACACAATCGCTTCAAACCCCGCCCGCCCAGCCGGTCGTTTCGGCGGGATCGGCCCTGACCGAAGTCAGTAGTGTCTTAGCGGTAATTATTTTACTGATCCTGGCCTGCGCGTGGCTGGCGCGGCGCATGGGGTTCGCCCCGAAACGGGTCGGCTCCCATGCGCTAAACGTGAGCGCGAGCGTGCAAATTGGTCAACGTGAGCGGGTGGTGATTGTTGATGTTGAAGATGCCCGGCTAGTATTAGGCGTTACCGCTCAGCAGATAACCCATCTGCATACCTTGCCGCCAAAAGATCCTGGCGCGGAACCGCCGCCATCACCGGCTGAGCCAGCCGATTTCCGTCAAATTCTACAGACGTTAATCAAACGTCCCGGAAAACCCCAATGATCCGCCGTCTGTTGCCGTTGTTGGCATTAATGCTGCTGGCCCCGGCGGCACATGCAGATCTGCCCGGTTTGATCAGCCATCCGCTGCCAAACGGCGGTCAAAGCTGGTCGTTACCGGTGCAAACGCTGGTTTTTATCACTGCGCTGACGTTCCTACCGGCGATTTTACTGATGATGACCAGTTTCACGCGCATCATCATTGTCTTTGGGCTGCTACGTAATGCGCTGGGTACGCCATCCGCCCCGCCGAACCAAGTCTTACTCGGCCTGGCGTTGTTTTTGACGTTTTTCATTATGGCACCCGTGTTCGACAAGATTTATCAGGATGCCTATCTGCCATTTAGTCAGGACAAAATTAGCATGGATGTTGCGCTTGATAAGGGCGCGCAACCGCTACGTGAGTTTATGTTGCGGCAAACTCGTGAGGCGGATTTGGCCCTGTTTGCCCGGCTGGCGAATACGCCGCCATTAGCCGGCCCTGAAGCGGTGCCGATGCGTATTCTGCTACCGGCCTATGTGACCAGTGAGTTGAAAACCGCGTTTCAAATTGGTTTCACAGTATTTATTCCGTTTTTGATTATTGATTTAGTGGTCGCCAGCGTGCTGATGGCATTAGGGATGATGATGGTCCCGCCCGCCACCATTTCGTTGCCGTTTAAACTGATGCTGTTTGTTCTGGTGGATGGCTGGCAGTTGTTGGTCGGTTCGCTCGCGCAAAGTTTCTACTCCTGACACTCGGTGTTTACTGCCGGGGCGCACTCGCCCCGTATTGATACCCGGAGCTTTATATGACACCTGAATCGGTGATGGTCCTCGGTCACGAGGCAATGAAAGTGGCGCTGGCGCTGGCGGCGCCATTGCTACTGGCTGCACTGCTTAGCGGCTTAGTGATTAGCCTGTTACAGGCGGCAACCCAAGTGAACGAACAAACCCTTTCGTTTATCCCTAAAATTTTAGCCGTCGCGGCCACCATCGTCGTCGCGGGCCCGTGGATGTTAAACCTGGTGTTGGATTATATGCGCACGCTGTTTAATAACCTGCCCTATATCATCGGCTAATGATCACCTTCGATAGTAATCAACTGATGATCTGGATTGGTCAGTTTTTCTGGCCGCTAGTGCGCATTCTGGCGCTGATTGCTACCGCGCCAATCCTCAGTGAACAATCGATCAGCCGCAATGTGAAGATTGGTCTGGCGGTGATGATAACCTGGACGTTGATTCCCTCATTGCCGCCCACCAGCGTTACGCTGTTTTCTATTGGCGGTTTGTGGTTGCTGATCCAGCAAATGCTGATTGGCATTGCCTTAGGGTTTACCATGCAGTTCGCCTTTGCCGCGGTACGTACCGCAGGTGAAGTCATCGGGCTACAAATGGGGTTATCGTTTGCCACGTTCTTCGATCCCAGCAGCCACCTGAATATGCCGGTTTTGGCACGCTTCCTTGATATGCTGGCGATGCTGCTGTTTTTGACCTTTAACGGCCACTTATGGTTAATTTCTCTGCTGGCGGACAGTTTTCATACCTTACCGATTGGCGGCGATCCGTTGAATGCCAATGCTTTTTTAGCGTTGACGCGCGCTGCAGGCATGATTTTCCTGAATGGAATGATGTTAGCGCTGCCATTAATCATCTTATTGCTCACTCTCAACCTGGCGCTCGGTTTGTTAAACCGTGTTTCACCTCAACTCTCGGTTTTCGCCATCGGCTTCCCGGTAACCTTAACTATCGGCATCTTTACCCTCGGCATTATCATGCCCCTGCTGGCCCCGTTTTGTGAACATTTGTTCAGTGAAGTGTTTGATTTACTCTCTGAGATTATTTCTGAATTGCCTAAAAATTAAACATCAGTCAATCCACTGCAATCCGACCTTGATACTTAAGTGTCTGACGTGACACTTAAGCCAGTGAAATATATCCGTGCATTTTTTGAACCATATTTAAGCTATTTGGGCTAAGGAAATTCTGATAAATGCACTTTATCGATGAAAATTATTCTTATTAAACAGCGCTTCGCGTATTTTAATTCAGCAAGGTTAAGCGCAATATGTGGAAGAATTTGGGGGAATGGGCAAGCAATTGTCTGTAATTTCAGCAGAAATTATCCCCCCGCCTTTCCTTGTTCAGACGGATTTTTTACGGCATTGTCAAGAGTAAAGAAAAGCGTATCAATTCGGGAAAGTAATTTTTTTAAGAATCGTCCTATCAGAAAATTCTGTGTTGTGCGCGATAGTGACGAGGCTCGCAAAAAGAACATCTCTGTTCGTGCTAACTGCGGCTGGCAACCTAATGCCTTGCCGGTAATGTTAGCCGAGCGATGAGTAGAGTACCGATATCGAAAACCAACTGCGCCGTATTCACCAAGGATGAGAAGGTAACTCTGCCGGGAGCAATACTCTCTATGGCTGAGTTATATAAAAAAGAAGTCATCTGAAAATCTTTCTCGTACCGCAAACGCGTATTCATCGTTGATTTAAACGGATAACAAATTGGTGAGGGTCGCTAACATGCCGACGATTATTATGGATTCATGCAGTTATACACGACTGGGTCTAATGGATTACATGGCGTTGAAGGGAGTCAAAAAGAAAAATATAGCCTCCGTCACTGATATCGATCAGCTCCAGGCAAGATGCCAACAGCTTAAACCCGGCGTAGTATTTATTAATGAAGAATGTTTCATTCATGAAGCAGATGCCAGCGAACGTATTCGTAGTATTATTCTTCAACATCCTGATACCTTATTCTTTATTTTTATGGCTATTTCCAATATCCATTTTGAGGAATACCTCTACGTTCGCAAGAACCTGATTATTACGTCAAAATCGATAAAATCCTCGACGCTGGATATGCTGCTTTCGGCTTATTTTCAAAAGAAAGCCAGCGCCTCTCCTCGCTTTTCTGGGGAGAGGGAGATACATCCATTAACGCTCAGCCAGACTGAATCCAACATGCTAAAAATGTGGATGTCCGGTCATGATACCATTCAAATTTCCGATAAAATGCAAATTAAGGCTAAGACAGTTTCGTCACATAAAGGAAATATTAAGCGGAAAATAAAAACCCATAATAAGCAGGTGATTTATCATGTTGTTCGTTTAACGGATAATGTCACCTCGGGTATTTATGTTAATGTCAGATAAGCGCCAAGTGGTATAAGGCCGACGCTGTCGGCCCCTGCTCTCTATAGTTTGTCATTTTTGCGACAGATGTCTCACTTCTGGCGCTAATCCTTTTTGCCCCCGTGCCGATGTTTAAAGCGTACCGAAGCTGTGCTTCGCTCCTTAGTCACACAGAGAGCAAAAGGATATGAAAAAAACGTCTTCATCCGGCGAAAGCGCCAGCATTAGCTTCTGGCAGCATCTGCGACTGGTGCCGCTTTTTGCGGTCATCTTTAGCGGAATTTTGCTGTTATTCGCCTTATGCATCGGCCTTTCCAGCTATTTTCTCATTCAGAGTAATCACTCTTTAGACGACGCCACCCAGGAAATCAAAGTTCGGATGGGGCTTTCTAACAGCTCCGACTTTTTACGCACCGCGCGCTTAACCATCATCCACGCCGCCGCCGCCTCGCGGATTGGTGAAATGGATGAGTTCCATGCCAACCTGCTCACCACCGAAAACCGCATTAAATCGGCACAAGAAAACTTCCAGTTGTATTTACAACGCCCGAATAAAATGGCACAAGATCGCGCGCTGGACGCCCCGTTAAAAGCGCGCTTCGACCAGTATGTCAACAAAGGTCTGATGCCAATGATCAATGCCGCGCGTCAGGGCAGTTTCGAGGGCGTTATTTCTCAGGAAACCGATGCCACTCGTAAACTTGATGACAGCTATAGCCTGGTATTGCAGAAAGCGCTGACGCTGCGTAATCAGCGCGCCGATGCGATCAATCATCAGGCCGCCGCACAATCACGCCTGGGCTTTATGGTAATGGCGGGCGCGTTCGTATTAGCGCTGGTTTTGACCGGCTTAACCTTTATTTTCCTGCGCCATGTGGTTATTTCACCGCTGCGCCGGGCGGTCGGACGGATTGAGCATATTGCGCACGGCGATCTCACTGCTCCGCCACAGAGTTGGGGACGGAGTGAGATCGGCCTGTTAGGCAGTAACTTGCAAACCATGCAGCAAGCCCTGATCGCCACCGTGGGCACGGTACGCGAAGGCGCGATTGCAATTTATCAGGGCTCGGGCGAAATTTCAGCGGGGAATACCGACCTTTCCTCACGCACCGAGCAGCAGGCGGCGGCGCTGGAACAAACCGCCGCCAGCATGGAGCAGCTTACCGCAACGGTCAAACAGAATGCCGAAAACGCGCATCACGCCAGCCAACTCGCCGCTGACGCCTCCGGCAAGGCGCGCGAAGGGGGAGATATTGTTAATGGCGTGGTCAATACCATGAATAGCATTTCCGGCAGCTCGAAAAAGATCGCTGAAATCACGACGGTAATTAATAGTATCGCTTTCCAGACCAATATCCTGGCGCTTAACGCCGCGGTAGAAGCAGCACGCGCTGGAGAGCAAGGGCGCGGTTTCGCGGTGGTCGCCAGTGAAGTCCGCAACCTGGCGCAGCGCAGCGCCCAGGCGGCGAAAGAGATCGAGGCGTTGATTGCCGAATCGGTAAACTTAATCGATAAAGGTTCGTCCCAAGTCGGCCATGCAGGCAGTACCATGACGGAAATTGTCGATGCGGTGCGCCGCGTTACCGATATTATGGCAGAAATAGCCGCCGCGTCTGACGAGCAAAGCCGCGGTATTCAACAAGTTAGCCAGGCGGTTACCGAGATGGATAATGTAACTCAGCAAAACGCCTCATTAGTGGAAGAAGCCACTGCGGCAGCCTCATCGCTGGAGGAGCAAGCCGCGCGCCTGACACAGGCCGTCGCCGCATTTCATCTCAGTGTGGAAGCCCCATCGACCGAACCCACCACACTCGCCGCCGCGCCGTTGAAAACTCAGCCCTCTGCTGCGCCACGCCCGGCCCTCGCCGACGGGGATAACTGGGAAACCTTCTAACGCCAGCGCAGGAACCTAGCCTAGCGGGTCGCGCTTAACCGACCCGCTGTTCTGACCGTCGATCACAGCTCACTATTGTGCGGCTCAACAAAAATTCCATCCGCATGGCCGACCTCGTTAAAAAACCAAATGCCTAACGGATACTCTTCCAGCGCCACCAAATACATGGTGCCTTCGCTAAAATCTTCGACGGCCAGTACCTTTCCCGGACGCCGCGGCCCGCCATCTGTCTTTACCGTTACCCGATCATTCACTTTCATGCCAGTTCTCCCGTACTCTTCGCCGCCGCCAGTGTAAACCAAGTCGTAAAATCCTGCAGCGTAATCAACCGACTCGCGATGCGCCGTCCGTTTAACCGCGCATCGTCTATACTGATCACAATAGATGCCTCGGGAGGCCATCATGGGAACAGCAAAAGAGTATAGCGATATTGCTAAACGCGAAGTCAATATTGATGTGGAAGCCTTGTTGCAAGCCATTCACGAGCGCGCATCAGGCGAGGTGAAGGAGTTTATGGAAAGTGAACACGCCCATCGGGTGCGGGTAGATGGTAAAGAGTATGACTCTTACACGGAACTGGCGGAAGCCTTTGAGCTGGATATTCACGATTACACGATTACCGAAGTTAACCGTTAATCGCGGCGCAAAAAAAATCCCGACCAACCGGTCGGGATGAAAGATAAACCAAGAAATTCGTTACACCAGGAAATTCTCTAACAACTGAAGATTACGCCATCACGCCATTAAGACAAGTCTTAACCAAGTTAAAAAAAGGCTTAATTTTGGTCAATTTACGTCCCCCTAACGGCACTAACCCCTACTCGGTGCGGCCTGAAGAGACGCCACTATCAAGCCATCCACCCTCTTCTCAGAGTCTTTTTTTAGGATTATTCCTGGCTAACGGGGGCTCTGAGTTGCGTGCTGATGCAGATACCCGAGCGGTCTGGCGCGACGGCGTTTAACGATCAATCAAGAGGTTATCGGTATGCCTGATTTGTACGATCCGTTAATGATAGTGACTGATTTAGACGGTTCCCTACTCGATCATCACACCTATTGCTGGTCACCTGCCCAACCTTGGCTCACACGCCTGCAACAGCATGCTATTCCACTGGTTATATGTTCCAGTAAAACCGCAGCGGAGATCATTCCACTACAACAGCAATTAGGGCTCTCAAACGCGCCGTTTATCGCCGAAAATGGTGCACTGGTGCAATATCAGGACGCACATGATGCCCCGTTACGGCACTATTTTGGTAAACGATACAGCGAAATTTGCCGCCTATTGCACCCTCTCCATCATCAATTTCGTTTCACCGGTTTTGCTGATTTCAGTGAACAAGAGGTGGCGGAGATGACCGGCCTTTCGCTGCATGACGCCATGCTATCGCGCAGACGCGAGGCCTCAGAAACCCTAATCTGGCGCGATTCGGAAGCGCAGCGAATCCGTTTTCAGCAACATCTGGCTCAGGAAGGGCTAACGCTGATACAAGGCGGTCGCTTTTGGCATGTGATGAGCAGTAACGGCGGCAAAGGCGCCGCGCTGGCATGGCTCTTGCAAAACATTCAGACGCCGAAAGCTAAAAGCTGGCTCACCCTTGGCCTCGGCGACGGTCCGAATGATGCGCCGATGCTGGATAGTGTCGATTATGCGGTAATCATTAAAGGCTACAGTAAATTTCCGGTCGAACTGACCCGTACCGATGAGGAAAATGTGTATCGCACCAACGCTTACGGCCCCGAAGGCTGGAGCGAAGGGCTTGATTACTTTATCTCGCAAACGTGACGCAGATTATCGCGCAATGGCACGATAATCCATCGAGGGGGAAACGATGAGTGATTTTTTCCAGAACGGCATTATCACTAATTTTCACAACCTAACCGCACGTTCCACCGAGGATTTAGAACAAGAGATGATGCGCTTTGCCGAAAAGTGCAAAATGGGGCTAATCCTGCCGGCGCTATTTTCTGAACTGGAGGGACCGGCGCTCGATAATATCGTGAATGAATTGGCAAAAGTGACCTGGCTTGAGGAGATCGTTATCGGGCTTGACCGCGCTGACCGTGAACAATTTCTCCACGCCAAAGCCTTCTTTTCTCGTCTGCCGCAGCGCCACCGTATTTTATGGAATGACGGGCCGCGTCTGAAAGCGTTGGATGCAGAACTGGAGAAAGAGGGATTGTCTCCCGGACAGGCCGGTAAAGGGCGCAATGTTTGGTTTTGTAGCGGCTACATATTGGCTTCCGGTCGCACTGCCTGCGTAGCGCTGCACGATTGCGATATTGTCACTTATCAGCGCGATATGCTGGCCCGTTTGCTTTATCCGTTAGCGCATCCCTCTTTTCAATATGCGTTTTGCAAAGGATTTTATGCGCGCGTCGCTGACGGCAAACTCAATGGGCGCGTTGGGCGGTTGTTGGTTGGGCCCTTGTTACGCGCGCTACAAAAAGTGTACGGACAGTCTGACTATTTGGAGTATCTCAGCAGTTTCCGTTATCCGCTTTCCGGCGAATTCGCCATGCGTACCCATGTGTTGAACGGGATCAAGTTACCGAGCGACTGGGGCCTGGAGATAGGCGTGTTATCAGAGATTTATCGTGATTACAACACTCGCCAGAGTTGCCAGGTTGAAATCGCCGATAATTACGATCATAAGCACCAGCCGCTTTCCGGGCAGGATGGTACCGGCGGTTTAAAGCGGATGAGTAATGATATTGTGCAATCATTATTGCGCAAAATGGCCACTATGGGCGTTAACCTGACCAGTGACTCATTTCGCGTATTGAAAGCCACCTACTATCGTAACGCGCTGGATACCATGGAGATTTATCGTCATGAAGCGGCGATGAACGGCCTAACATTTGATCAGCATAACGAAGAGGCGGCGGTTGAAATGTTTACGCAATCGATCCTCGACGCAGGCCAGGCGTTTATTGAGCGGCCAAATGAAAAGCCCTTTATCCCCGGCTGGAACCGCGTGCAATCCGCCTTTCCACAGATTCTGCAACGCATTTATCAAGCGGTTGAAGAGGATAACCAAGGCCACGTTTAAATCGCGCCCATTAAAAAGGCTCACCGGTTAGGGTGAGCCTTGCGAAAGGAAACGGCTACCCTGCTTAGCTGGCAAACTGATGTTCAGCCGATAATGCGCGAAGTTCATCTTCGCGAAATGCTTCGCATTTGACGCTGTGCCCATCATACCAACGGCACTCGACCATCCCGCTGGCATAACCGGTAACCACCATCACCGAGCCACCTTCTTTGTGCTGAACCTCTTCGCTGACAGAAAATGCCATACGCGCTCCTCTCAATTAAAAGTGAAAAAAGTATGCTTAATGTATAGCAGAGCGCGCTAATTTTTACCCGTCGTACTGCGGATAAAATCCTGTTATGCAAAATAATCAGTTAATTATATTAAAAATAAACAAAGCGGATAAAGCGTATGAGAAACGTTTAGCCGCCAAAAGTAGCGGGAAACGTACAGGGTGCCAGGTAACATAGCGATAAAAAAACGGATGGCATTACGCCATCCGTTCGCACACCCATCCAGTCAGCCAAAATCAGATTTTGCAGCCTTCGCAATCGGCTTCGTCACTCAGATCGGTTGGTACTTCATTGGCTTTTTTCGCCGCGTTGGCTTCTGCCTCTTCCAACTGCGCATCAATATCAAATTCAAAAATATCGTCGTTCATTGTCTTACTCCCCTTGCTCTTCATAACTTGTCTTTATACTGACTTCGCACGTCGTTTCGCAATCAGATTTACCACTAACAGCACAATGGAACCAATGATGAAACCAATCACCAAATTGGCCGCATTCTCCAACAGCGTGGCAATAATGCCCTGAAAACCGGCGCTAACATGCGCAATGGCCTGATGCAATCGCGGAACGCCATGTACCACAATCCCGCCGCCCACCAAGAACATGGCTAACGTCCCGACCACCGTCAGTATTTTCATCAGCCATGGCGCAGCCACCAACAACCCGCCGCCGACCGCCTTTGCGAAAGCAGAGGATTTCTCGCGTAACCAGAACCCCAGATCGTCCAGTTTAACGATGGCGGCAACAATGCCATATACCCCAATGGTGACCAGGATAGCGATACCCGCCAAGATAATCACCTGGTTCAGTAACGGCGCCTCAGAAACAATACCCAGCGTAATCGCCACTATCTCTGCTGACAAAATAAAATCGGTACGAATCGCTCCCTTAACCTTTTTTTTCTCATAGGCCATCGGGTCTTGGCGGGCGGCCTGCGCTAACCGTTGTTGACGAGCTTCCTGCGTCTCCTGCGCTTTATCACGATGCAAGCTATGCATCACTTTTTCCACGCCTTCATAACAGAGGTAAGCCCCACCGACCATCAGCAACGGCGTAATCGCCCATGGCGCAAAGGCGCTGATCACCAACGCCAGCGGCACCAAAATCAATTTATTCAGAAACGACCCTTTCGCCACGCCCCACACCACCGGTAACTCCCGGTTGGCTTTAACCCCGGCGACTTGCTGGGCATTCAACGATAAATCATCGCCCAATACACCGACGGTTTTTCTGGCGGCCACTTTCCCCATCACCGAAATATCATCCAGTAGGGTGGCAATATCATCAAGAAGCGTCAGTAAACTACTACCGGCCACATTGTGTTCCTTTTTGGTTATCCATATTGGTTAAGATCGGCTGTCGTGCACATCGTGCCACTCCACCACCGCCATATCCGCGATACCTTCGCAATCCCACTCTACCCGCACCGGTTGGCCTTCTGCCTGGTCATGGTCCAGATATTTACTTACCGGGCTTTCGGTTAAGCCGGTAATATCTTCAGTGGCAATCAGCGTTTCACCCACAAAAACCCGCGCCGTCGCCCGGGTGCTTACCATCCGCTCACCGCGTAGTGCGTAGAGCCGCCTTACCGTTAACTTTACACGGGCCATGTTTTCACCGTAGCCAACTGAGAGGAAACCGCTGATCTAAACAATTATGCGCCAAAATGGCAATCTTTGAGCGTCAGAAGCGCAGAATATGCCGGATAAGTTTGTCGGTGAAAAACAGCAAGTAATTCTGTTACTTTAACGGTAGGGTAATTACCTTATTAACCCGATGTGAGATTAAGGAATGACTCGCCGCACCACCCTCCTACCACTAATAACATCGCTATTTATTCTGTATGTTGTTTGGGGCTCGACCTATTTTGCTATTCGAATCGGCGTAGAGAGCTGGCCGCCGATGATGATGGCTGGCTTACGTTTTCTGACAGCCGGCGTGATTCTGTTTATTCTGGTGCGTGTGCAAGGACAACCGTTGCCGGATTGGCGCTCGACGGTTAATGCCGCCATTGTCGGTATTTTATTGTTGGTTATCGGTAATGGGCTAGTCACCATTGCCGAGCAGCAAAATGTCCCTTCCGGTCTCGCCGCGGTGATGGTTGCCACCGTACCGCTGTTCGCCATGTGCTTTAGTCGGCTATTTGGCATTAGTACGCGTTGGATTGAATGGGTCGGTATCGCGGTTGGCTTGGTCGGCATTGTGCTACTGAATAGCGGCGGGCACTTGGCGGGAAATCCGTGGGGAGCATTAATGATTTTGCTGGCCGCAATTAGCTGGGCCTTCGGTTCGGTCTGGGGGTCGCGCATTGCGTTGCCAAAGGGCGCTATGGCTGGCGCGATTGAGATGATTACCGCCGGAGTGGTTCTGCTGTTACTCAGCAGCGTAAGCGGAGAGCATTTGGTGGCCATGCCGGATTTGCGCGGCTTTCTGGCGCTCGGTTATCTGACACTCTTTGGCTCAATCATCGCCATTAATGCCTATATGTACCTGATCCGCAATGTTACACCCGCCGTTGCTACCAGCTACGCCTACGTTAACCCGGTCGTCGCAGTGCTGCTTGGCACATCTTTTGGCGATGAGATGCTTTCGCAGCGCGAATGGCTGGCGCTGGCGATTATTATTGCCGCAGTGGTTTTAGTGACGTTAGGTAAGACGCTGTTTCCGGCAAAAACCGCCATTAAGCAAGTCTCCTAAGGCCTCAATTCGCATCTGGCGTTTCGCCAGACGCCAGATGCTGAATGCCCTGGTAATCGATCGCAGCGTTGCCATCGCTGGCCAGCACCCACTCTTCAAGGCGCGTAATCAGCGCTTCATCATCCAGTTTGAGCTTACCGCGCAACGCGCATTCCCAGACAATTAACACTTTCCAGCCTTCCGCGCTAAGTTGTGCCACATGGCGACGATCACGCACCACATTACTCTCAATTTTTCCGGCCCAGAACGCCGTTCGCGTGGCGGGGAGTTTAAACAGGTAACAGTGATGATGGTGCCAAAAGCAGCCGTGCACAAAAATAATTGCGCGGTAATCATCCAGCACAAAATCCGGCCTACCCGCCAGCGCTTTGTCCTGAACGCGATACGCCAACCCGCGCCCGGTTAACAACGCCGCAAGGCGTTGCTCAATCGACGTGTCTCGGGTACGTACCGCCCTCATATTTTTACTGCGAATAGCGGGGGAATGTACATCAGCCATCGGACCTCCTCACTCTGTCACCCATTGTTAGTGTACGCGCAATCCCTGCATTGAGCGAGGCGCCGGGCTAATCCGCACGCCGTTTGCTGACCGCTTCTTTGATCCACGGTTGTAACAATTTCGCCACCGCCGCGAAGGCCGGAACAATCACCGAATTGCCAAACTGACGATACGCCTGAGTGTCCGACACCGGAATACGAAACGCTTTCCCGTGCGGCGTTTCAAAGCCCATTAGCCGCGCGCATTCGCGTGGCGTCAGGCGTCGTGGGCGGCGCTGTTGGTTTTCGGCTCGATCAAAATCCGCTTCGCCCAGCGCGTGATCCCATCCACGATCGATCAGAATCTCTGAGCCGTCTTTGTAATAACGCGCCGACAAGGTACGTACCACGCCATCATGCCGGGTGGGATCAACCAACCCGTAACCAAACCCATTCCCTTTCGCTTGATGCTTACGCGCATAGTTATACAGATACTTCCAGAGTGTCGGCGTCAGGATATATTTACTGTCTACCGTCGGTTCCAGTAATTCGCCCAGCGAAGGGCGCGCTTTAGGGTACAGGGTGTGAATTTGGCTAAGGCTAAAGCCGGGGCTCAGTTGTAGATCGCGACGAAACCCGACTAAGACAATGCGCTCGCGGTGTTGCGGTAAAAAGTATTGGCCATCAATAATCTTCGGATCGCGCGCGCCGCTGGCCTGCGCATCGGCAACGTCATATCCCAGTTCATCCAGCGTTTCCATAATAATGCGGAAAGTTTTGCCCTTATCGTGGCTCTTCAGGTTTTTCACATTTTCCAATACAAAAATAGCCGGTTTTTTCGCAGTAATAATACGAGCCACATCGAAAAATAGCGTACCTTGCGCCTCGCACTCGAAGCCATGAGCGCGACCAAGCGCATTTTTTTTTGACACCCCCGCCAACGAAAACGGCTGGCAGGGAAAACCGGCAAGTAATACATCATGGTCAGGGATGAGGCGATTAATCTGCTGATACGCTTCCTGTTCACTCACCGATGGGTCTGCGCTGAGCGTCACATCGCGGATATCCTGGTTAAAACGGTGTGTTTGCTCATCACAATACCAGTTAGCCTTATAAGTCCGTACCGCGTGTTTATTCCACTCACTGGTGAAAACACACTGCCCGCCAATCGCTTCAAAGCCACTACGGATGCCGCCGATACCGGCGAAAAGGTCGATAAAACGGAAGCCATAATCAGGGTGATGGGCGGGCGGAGAAGGTAACATTTGCTGCAGCATTAACACTTCCGCTTCGCTCAACGCTTTAGGTTTACTTTTCCCATTTAGCCAACGGTTCAACGCCTCACGCGTCCATTCGTGCTGGCTAACATTGCGTAAACAACTGGCAACCGTTTTTTGATCGTAGATTTCTAATACCCGGTGTAGCAACTGCGCATCTTCTGCCAGTTGATGCTGCTCGCGTTGACGAAACTGTGCCGCGAGCTGCTGCGCTACGCTGTCAAACTCACTCATAATCTGCTCTAAATAGGGAAAATTTTGTGTCAGTCTATCACTTGTTTAACCCAGAGAAAGACGATTATTTCCCTTTTACGCCACCACAGAGCGTGTGCAGCATTTTCATCTGACTCTTTTTGTCTGCCTGAGTCGTTAGTAGGCGTGACATTGCCAGACGCGCCACCTACACTTGCGAAGATTTTGTTTTTTGGAGCCATGCTTATGAGCCAAACATCGCGTCCCTTATTAACGCTACCCAATGGGGCAGATAAATTGCTGCTGCATTCATGCTGTGCGCCCTGCTCTGGTGAAGTCATGGAAGCGATTCAGGCTTCAGGCATCGAATACACTATTTTTTTCTACAACCCGAATATTCACCCGCAAAAAGAGTACTTATTGCGTAAAGAGGAGAATATTCGTTTTGCGGAAAAACATGGCGTGCCTTTTGTTGACGCCGATTATGATACCGACAACTGGTTTGAGCGCGCCAAAGGGATGGAGTGGGAGCCGGAGCGTGGCGTCCGCTGCACCATGTGCTTTGATATGCGTTTTGAACGCACCGCACTGTATGCACATGAGCATGGCTTTCCGGTTATCTCCAGTTCGCTGGGTATTTCTCGTTGGAAAAATATGCAGCAAATTAACGATTGTGGTCACCGGGCCGCAGCGCCCTATTCCGGCATTGAATACTGGGATTATAACTGGCGTAAACAAGGCGGTTCGGCACGCATGATTGAGATCAGTAAACGGGAGCGGTTTTATCAGCAAGAGTATTGCGGCTGCGTTTATTCGTTGCGCGACACTAATCTACATCGGAAATCACAAGGGCGTAATTTAATTAAGCTCGGCGTGTTGTATTACGGTGATGAGGATTTGGGTTCGCCAGCGGAATAACCCGCTGGCGTTGCCACTATTTCTTTTTACGGGTTTTCTTTAACAACGCACGCAACTGTTTTAATTCGGCATGTGTCAACGGCGGCACCGTATCATCCTCCGGATTCTGGCTATCAACCACCGGTTGCGGAGCCGCCTCAATACTGGCGCGTAAACGTTGACTTACTTCCTGGCTAACCGAAACCTGATTTTCCAACGCGAGGGATTTCATCATCTCTTTCAGGGCGGGATCAATCTTTAGGGTTAAACTTACCGTGTCGGCCATACGTTTCTCCTCATTGTTTCCGACATCATAGCCGAACTTTTCACAGAATCCTGGCCGTCAAAAAAATTTAATATTTCTCCGGCCATGGGCTGTAATCCCGCAGTACTGAACTATCTATCCCTTCCAGATCGCCTTGTAGCTCGGCACACAGTTTCGCCATAAACGTGACCAGGAAATCAACATTGTGCCGCGCTAACCGTTTTCCCTCTTCGGTTTGCATGGTGCCTGGTAGAGTAAACAGTTTCTTTTGGAAGTGATCCAACGTCCACTTTGTATCATCCAACTCACGCGCTTTTCCTAACGGATCATTACTGTCGAATAGCGGTCTTTGCAACGCGCCTGATGTATAAAACACGCGCGCCAATCCAATCGCACCGAGTGACTCCAGCCGGTCGGCATCCTGAACAATCTTCGCCTCCAGCGTTTCCGGCGTAATACCGGCGCTGAAACTATGGGCCTGCACCGCGTGCATCACTGCGGCAGTTAACTCCGCCGGAAAATCAGGAAACGTAGTTTGCAGAATACGGCGCGTTTCAATCGCCGCCTGGCTGGAAGCGAGATGCCGCTCTGGATGGTTTTTCGGCAGGTTGACCACATCATGGAAATAACAAGCGGCCAGTACTACCAGCGGGTTAGCCTCTGTCCCCTGCATAATGCGCTGGGCGGTTAACCAAACGCGATGTAGATGCGCGATGTCGTGTGCTTTATCGTCCTGCGACCAGTTTTCAGTAAGCCAATGTTCAAACCGGGACTGCCAAGCGGTCAACAACATAAACTTCTCCGTGGTGTAAGGAATTACCGCTGAAATGCGGACTGCAAACAATGTAAACACTAGTAGAAAAATGCGACATGCATCAACATACAGCGGTTATCACTTTTTTTCCTGCTACTTTTGTTGGTCTTTTCGCCAATGAATGCACACCGTTACCGCTGATAGCAGCATTTATTCGCCAAAACATAAGTAAACATAATGATGAACAAGGATTCATCCGAAAAATGGCTAGATGTTCAAACGGAGTGTAAGCGATAACAATAACCTGGAGAATTACGCAAAGTAATTACTCAAAATCGTGACATCATCGCTTCTCTGTCCCTTTAACACCCTGTAAGAATGCTAAATAGTGGAAGCATATTAATTGGCGCTGAAGGAAGCTTTGCAGCAAAAATTACCGCCGGTTCTTACTGCAAGGGAGGGCGAAATCAGCGACTTCTGATTTATTGCTTTTGATAAGCTGTTCTCAACATTTTTTTTGCAAATTGAATGAAACATTTTGTTTAAAGTGGTGTTAGGATTTTTCCTGGTGCAGCCCGGCATTATCAGGACCGGGTAAATAACAGTAAGAAGAAAAGAGGTATGCAATGAAAGAACGGCCGATTCTTTTTTCCGATCAACGCGTGCGTGCTTTGTTAATTGGTCAGCAAACCCAAACTCGACGCATTATGAAATCGCAGGCGTTTGGGCCCGGTCAAGATAACCATGAAGGCTGCTATGTGGTGGACGTGTTGAGTAATCACCAACAAGGCCGCAACATGATGAGCATGGCCGATCTTAGCTACCAATGCCCTTTCGGGCAGCCAGGAGACCAGTTATGGGTACGCGAAACCTGGCGTGGGCCAATTATCCCGCCAGAACACGTTAACGAGTATCAGCATTCGCCAGCGGCATTCCGTCAGGCGCAGTATTGCCAGTATCGTGCCGATAATAATGAATTTAGTCGCTCTCAGGATGGGGATTATGACAGTTTTGGCTGGCAGACCGGTATTCATATGCCGCGCTGGGCCAGCCGCATCAATTTACTGATTACCGATGTGCGCGCCGAGCGGATTCAGGATATTAGCGATGATGACGTGCTTGCCGAAGGCGTACAGACTGACTCGCATTTTTTGAACAATTTTTTTACGCTGAACAGTGAATCCATCGCCCCCAAAGAGGCGTATAAAAAAGCTTGGGAGAAACAGTACGGTGGCACCAGTTGGGAGGTTAACCCGTGGGTATGGGTCATTGAATTTCGCCGTGTTTGATCGTAAACCGGCGCGAAAAGGCCGTCGTACTCGCGTTTTTTTTCGGCATTGCGGCCTTAATCACAGACATTATTAAAACTAAGTGATTGAATTCTGGCCGTGATTACGGGTTTCCCTCTTTTTATGGTGTCTTGCCCGCCCAACCCTCTCAGTTTACTGCTACTTACCGCAAGCGTATCCGTATTGTGGTGACCAAAACTGCGGTATATCGGCGAAACGGAGTGCCGCAGAATGACAAAGGTGAGTAACGCGATGATCAAATGGCCGTGGAAAGGACATGCAGCAGAGCCCTCCTCACCGCTTCCCTGGCGGCAGGCGCTTAGTGTCCCTATTTTTTCCGGGTTAAGCGAAAGTGATGAACGATCGCTGGTTCGTTTAGCGGAAAAATTTTTGCGTCAAAAAAGAGTGGTGCCGTTACACGGTTTTGAACTAGATGAGTTGCGCGGTACCCGGCTAGCGCTGCTATTTTGTCTACCAATATTAAAGTTGGGGCTGGAATGGCTGGACGGCTTTCACGAAGTGATGATTTATCCTGCGCCTTTTGTGGTTGATGATGAATGGCAGGATGATTTTGGTCTGGTACACAGTGAACGAATGGTTCAATCGGGCCAGAGTTGGCAGCAAGGTCCGATTGTTCTCAACTGGCTGGATATTCAGGATTCGTTTGACCTTTCTGGTTTTAACCTGATTGTTCATGAGGTTGCTCATAAACTGGACGCCCGCGGCAGCGGACATACCAATGGTATACCGGCCATTCCTTTGCGTGATGTCGCCAGTTGGGAACACGATCTGCACGCCGCCATGGAAAATATTCAGGAGGAGATTGATTTGGTGGGTGAGAACGCGGCCACCATTGACGCCTATGCCGCGACCGATCCCGCGGAGTGTTTTGCCGTGCTTTCTGAATATTTTTTCAGCGCGCCGGAGTTACTGACGGAGCGTTTTCCCGCGCTGTATCACCGTTTGGTGCAGTTTTATGGTCAAGACACTTTCCAACGGTTAATGCGTGAAGGGAAAAAGCCGGAAAACGGTGAAAGTGTTCATTAAGCGATCGCTTTGATGCAAAGCTAGCCAGTTGAAAGCTAATGTATTTTTAGCTATTGACACTGACCTGGGCACTCGTTACTATTCGCCCCGTTCACACGATTCCTCTGTAGTTCAGTCGGTAGAACGGCGGACTGTTAATCCGTATGTCACTGGTTCGAGTCCAGTCAGAGGAGCCATATTTAGAGAAGCCCCCTTAAGGAAACTTAAGCGGGCTTTTTGCTTTTCATGCATCCTTACGAATACTTATATGATGTTGATCCAACAGGTTAGCGTGAAAACTCTTCCTGATGCATTTTGATTTTACCCTCCGCATCGGGAAAAATTGGTGGTCAAATCTGGGGTTATTTCAGTTCGATTATGGAGTGACCCCCATATGTCTCTGAACGACACTAAAATCCGCAGCTTAAAACCATCCGCTAAACCTTTCAAAGTTTCTGATTCTCATGGCCTGTACCTTTTAGTCAATCCCAGCGGTTCACGTCTCTGGTATCTCAAATATCGCTTCAACCGAAAAGAATCCCGCATTGCACTGGGTGCCTATCCTGCCCTGCCGCTGGATCATCTGACTGAGCTGCTCGAGCGCGTTGAGGGCTATCACCAGGGCTGTGAACTGGCCCGGTTTGCCGTCCTGCTGATACTGCATCTGTTCATCCGTTCCAGTGAACTGCGTTTTGCCCGCTGGTCAGAGATTGATTTCCGAAACAGAGTCTGGACGATATGGCTTTATTCATTTCTGATAGTTTGTCTGCCCATTTTATTTAAGCGCGAGGAGCATTCCTGCTGCCCCAGCGACAAGAACAGCATCAATGAGAAGCTCGAACGTGTGCATCTGGAGCCGCTGGACGAGACGTTTCGCAATCATCGAACCTGCGAACAATGCGATGCCGATGGCAAGTCCACGTGTGATGACGGACGGCGTAAGTACGCCCGATATACCGAAAGTACCGAGCTTGCCTGCATAGAGCAGGATAGCGCTTGCCGCCTCCGATCCGAGAAATGCACCGCCACTCATTCCGTACCCAGTGAATACCGGCACGCTGAGCGGCCCGGTGGATAGGACGAATCCGGTCAGGAACCCGACAATGGCTCCAGCAAATCCCATGTGCCAGATGTTCAGGTGGAGATTCGATCGTCTGATGAGACGGCGCAGCGGGATCATCGCAAGGAAGAAAGCTGCCAGGAACACATCCACAATGGCAGGAGAGATCGTCAGCAGCGTGTGCGCCCCGAGCACAGCCGCAGGGACTCCCGCCAACGAGTAGGCAAACACTGGCCGCCAACAGATCTCGTGCCACCAGGCAATCACCCGTCCGATGTTGCCGAACAGGGACGCAATTGCCATAACAGGTACCGCGATCCGTGGCCCGTACAGAGTGACGAGGACAGGCAGCATGATTAGCGACGAACCAGTGCCGACAACGCCGCTGAGCACGCCGGCACCGAAGGCGAGGAAGAAGAGAAGTAATAGCGCGATCATCTGCCTGGGGTCAACCTGGGCCATCGCTCGCAGCAGCAAGAAGCGGCACCAGGATGTCGCTGATCGGCGTCGAAATGCTATGAACCCGGCCGCGACGCGCAATAACGCCGTTGCGGATATCCCATTCGAGCGGTCGGCCAGCTTCTCGATCCGTGAGGATGGAGGTGCTCATGTCTGCGGGAGCCGCCCGGAACTTATCGAGGATATCCTGCGGCACTTCATCGCCGAGTTCAGCACCTTCTGCACGTGCCACTGCCAGGCATTCCTGCAAATAAGCCAGCGTCAGCCTGGCGATGTCAGCACGCCCGAACATGCCCGAGCGGCGGTGCGTGAGTGCCATGAGTCCAGCCACAGCGTTCTGCATCAGCTTGCGCCAGGCCAGCGAGCTGAAGTTCGCAGCCAGGTCTACGGAGCACCGCGTGCCTTGCAGCGCTGTGGCCACTACGCGGGAAGCTGACGTGTCTGGCAGGCTGAGGCGCGCGTCGCCACGCAAGCGTACTGAGCCATCTGACTGCGCCTGCGCAGGGAACCACACAACAGCGGGAACGATCTGTCCGGGCAGAGAGTACGTAGCGAGCCTGTCCAACTGTTCGACCCCATTTTGGAGCACGCATACAACCGTCTCCGGGCCGGTCAACGCTTTGAGCCATTCTGCTGCCGCGTCGATTTGTGTGGACTTGACTGCCAGAAAGACAAGATCAGCGGTGCGAGCGATTTGTTTGGGATTCGTCTGAACCGGACCGGGTACGGTGATAAAGCGGTCGCCATCTTGCAGTGTCAGGTGATCGCGGGGAGTTCGTCCACATAGCAACGGTTTGCGGCCGACTTCATGTAACGCCGCCGCGACTGTGGTGCCGATGGCACCGGGACCCACAACAGCGACAACCGTATTGATTTCAGTGTTCATGAATGCGGACTCCTTGCAACAGAATCTACTTACGTGGTGGTTGTGCCCTTCACAAAGGACACGTAATATATTACACATGAACAAAGATATTGGTAATAGAATTTCAGAAGGCGAGCAGCGGTTACAGCAATGGCTTGGCAGCATTCACGCCCGAAGCGGCGACCTCGCTGCAAGTGAGGCTAAAGTTGTCGATCTCCTGCTTGTCGATCCTTTGTTTGTCGGTACCAGCACTACAGCACAGGTTGCCACCCGTGCTGGTGTATCACCGCCGACAGTAATACGCGCTGCACGAGCGATCGGGTTCACCGGGTTCACTGAACTTAAGATAGAGATTGCCCGGGCTCGTGGTACTGCCCGGTTCTTTGCACCGCCTGACGTTCTCACAGCGGATGCGACGTTGGCATCGGTGTTGGAAACATCAGTTCGTGCTGGTGTAGACGCCCTGACTGCGCTCAGCGGTGCTATCGAAATCTCAGCCCTTGAAGAGGCGGTCGATTTAATCCAGAGCGCACGTCAGGTATTTGCATTTGGTGCTGGCCCCTCTGCGACGGTTGCCGCTGATGCTGTCTTTCGTCTGCGGACGGCTGGTGTGATAACCATCAGTATCCAGGATTATTTATCAGCGATGATTGCTGCTCGCCTCCTCGGTCCAGGCGACGTGATGATCGTCGTCAGTTCAACAGGCCGCACATCATCCACACTCGCCATTGCTGATGCAGCATCCTCGGCCGGAGCATCGCTTATCGCAATAACTAACCAGTACGATACCCCACTAGCGACACTCGCCAACGTTTCGCTCGTTGTTGGCGGAGCGCCACTACCGGCACAGATGGCCGCTGCCGGGAGCCGACTGGCCCAGCTCGTCGTTATTGATACGCTGGTCGCTGCTCTCACTCTGCGGGATAAAGAACAAAGTCGCCGGGCTGAACGGGCGGGTATTGATTTGCCCGATATGTCCTGATGCAGTTCAGCACGGTTGCGATGATTCTTACTGCTGCAGTAGCTCATGCAGTATGGAATATAGCCTCAAAATACAAGAGGGAAGACACACTTGTATTCGTCTGGGCGTACAGCTGTGCCTCAGCATTGCTGTGGGTCCCGTTCAGCCTCATTCTGATAGTTGAGGGACAACAGGAGCTCGACTGGCGACTCGCAGTCGGCGCAGTTATCTCGTCTGCACTTCATATCACTTATTCTCTAATCTTGCAGGCTGGCTACGAGCGCGCCGAACTGGGTGTTGTTTATCCGATTGCCCGGGGAAGTGGACCGGTTCTGACGATGCTGTTTGCAACCCTTCTCATGGGGGAACGGCTTTCACAAAGCGCTTTACTCGGCGCGCTTATCGTTATCGCTGGTATTTTCGTTGTCACCGGCAATCCGTTCAGGAGCGGAAGCCGACCACTACAGGGGATGCTTTGGGGGGCAGCGACAGGGACCGCCATCGCTGGTTATACCCTCTGGGACGGTTATTCGGTCATCTCTCTGCATTTGGATCCAGTGAGCTACTACGCCAGCACACTCCTGCTTCAGAGTCTGATTCTGACCCCTGGTGCGATGCGACGACGGTATAGAATTCCAACTGCTGTACGCGTGGATATCGTTCCAATCCTTATCATCGCTGTATGTTCTCCACTTGCCTACATCCTTGTACTGACAGCCATGCAGAGCATGCCCTTAGCACTCGTCGCTCCTCTCAGGGAATCTTCCATCATTATCGGCTCTCTTCTCTCGTACTGGCTGTTTCGTGAAAATCATCTGGCACGCCGCATTGCCGGTGCAGTAGTGGTGCTTGCCGGAATCGCAGTGATTAGCCTTTGAACGCTTTGTTGGATGCCAATACTATGAGTGGATTGTTATCGTCGTTAAAGGTAATAACGCAGGAGAATATGCCCTCGTAGGAAATTGCCTCCCTGGTATCCTGCCTGCTGGCGGCGACTCAGGATATATGACCAGTTCAAGCCTGGCCATTGACGGCGGATTAACCGCCTGAGCGGCTATCAGCCGGGCAGAACGTAAGGATAGTGTTCTGCATCCCCTATCTGGTGAAATTAATCAGTAATCTAACTAAAATCACCAGCATTTTTTATATACTGGTGATTGCCAGTATCGCAGTGTTAACGCAGCATATTTTTCACTGAACCACGTTGGCTCAGCATCGGCTCAGATGGTCAGTTTACAGTGCAAATCCGTAGTGAGAACCATCAGGCAGTTCAATATCAAGGCGAAGTGTGCCGCCAGCCGCCTCAACGTAACGTTTAAGCGTGGAAAGCTTCAGGTCGCGGCCCGGTTTTTCCATCCCTGCGACGGTGGGTTGCCTGATGCCCAGCGCCTGCGCCATTTCGACCTGCGTTTTTTGCACTTTCTCACGTAGCTCGGCAAGATGAATGTTGAGCAGGATGTCCGTAGCCATCGCCCGGGCTTCAGCTACGATTTCCGGTTTTTCATCCGCAAGGAGCTGTTCCAACGTTCTACCCATAGCGTTACTCCTTTTTTTACAGTTTATTCAGATAATTCGCGAACTCCCGCTCGGCTAGCGGCAGCATCTCATCGTAAAAGCGTTTTTCGTTACCCGCCTTGCTCCCTGCGCAAAGCAAAATCCCGCAACGGTGAGGATCGAAGGCGAAAAATGCCCGTATCGGATTGCCCCTGCTTTGTATGCGCAACTCTTTCATATTGTTATAACGGGAACGTTTGATTGTATCGGCATAGGGCCTGGGCAATCCCGGCCCCTTTTCCCGCAAAACCATCAGCGCAGCAAGTACACAGGCACGATCGGTATCATTAAGTGAGGCAAACCAGTTATCAAACGTGTCGGTTGTTTTAATCGACCACATAGATCCTCCCGATCAATATAGTCCAAAAGCTATATAGGTGCAATGCTATACCATCATCATAATGGCGTGCTGTAGAAGAAATGCACTGACCAAAACCATAAGGTGGAAGGGGGCTTCCCGTTTCTCGCTGAAGGTGAACAGGCGTTACCGGCATGCAGCGAAACGCGTCGCAAAACAGACCGCATTACCCTGAAAATCAAGCCGTAATCGCAATGCGATCCGGCAGTTTTCAACGGTTTTGACGTATTAAGGCCTACCGGTTTGGACGTATCAGACGCCGCTTTCAGAAAAAAAAGGATGCCGTCTGTGCTGCCGTGGCTAATATCTCTGTGGTTCCTTTTTCCGATTGCTGATAGCGGATTAATGATTCATGGGCGAGTCTGGCTAATTCCCGAGTGGCAGGAGAAAGAAGCTGGCCTTTTCTCTTGATCAGCGCCAGCGTGTCATACAGGGGTTCTGCGAAGGGAACCGTATATAATTTTTTATCCCATCCTTCATAAGCGGTTGCCGCATTGCAGACGATGGTGTCCCCTATTCCCTCCTGCACCAGCGCCAACGCGGAATTAAGGTATTCGACCTCAATAATTGGATTCAGTCTGATACCCGCCAAGCGGGTTCTTTCATTGAGTTGGCGTCGGGCAGGATCGGTTTCGGCGTAATGCACATCATAGAGAACCAGAGGGGCTTTCAGTAAATCATGGATAGTCGGTTTATTACTGGCCCGCTTTTTATCTGCCGTCACATATAACACCTCATCTCTGGCAAGCGGTACAACATCCAGCCCTTCATCATTAACCGGTAACGTCACTAAGCCTGCTTCCAGGTGACCGGATGCAACATCAAAAGCGGTTTCCGCACTGTTCAATCCGGTAAGACGTATCTGCACATTAGGATAAAGCCGATGAAAATTTCGGGCGAGGTTGGTTCCTAAGTAAAAATCCGCATTTCTCAATACACCAAATGATGCAATACCACCGCCTAACGACATCATCGATTTTACCGCCAGGGTACCCTGCTGAACGGAAGCCAGTGACTGTTCGGCAAAAGGTAACAGCAATTCTCCTGCGGCGGTGATCACAAGATTACGTTTCGCGCGGTTAAAAAGTTTCGTATTCAGTTCCGACTCCAGGCGGGCAATCAGCTCAGAAACGCCCGGCTGGCTGATCCCCATTTCCCCAGCCGCAGCGCTGAATGAGCGGGTTCTGGCCGCCAGCGTAAATGCCTGCAATTGCGTCAGTGTCATAACCTAACCCTATAGAAATCATAAGACGATAGATATTGTCTTATAGACTGCATGATTTTATAGTCAAAGTATATTTTTTGTTAATCATGTTTAAATTTAGCTGCAAATAAGTAAATCAAATATATAAGCATTTCATGATAAGCGTTCTTTATAGATAACAAATTCACCAGAACCTAAACCTGCAACATTAGGGAAAAATATGAATATCAGCACGCAAGCAGTAACCCGCCAGATAACTGCGACATCAGGGGATAAACGGGTATTAATGGCCGGTGCTATTGGCCAATTTATTGAGTTTTATGATTTTGCAATATATGGCTTCTCGGTGGTGATAATCGCTAAACTTTTTTTCCCGCAAACCGATCCGGTTGCCGGCATACTCGCTGCGTTTGCCGTGTATGGTCTGGCGTTCATTGCCAGACCATTGGGCGGCATTTTTTTTGGTGTATTAGGCGATAAAGTAGGAAGGCGCAAAGTTCTCTCGGTAACACTGCTGGGGATTGGCGGCGCGACAGCAATTATTGGATTATTGCCTTCTTATGGAAAAATAGGGCTATGGGCGCCTGCCGCTTTACTTATTTGTCGATTGATTCAAGGTTTTTCAGCGGGCGGCGAAGCTATTGGCGCACCTTCCTTTGTACTGGAACATGCGCCCGCCAATAAACGGGGATTATGGATAGGGATTACCATTGCCATGTCGGCACTGCCTTCAATTTTCGCCGGAGTGTTGATTCTCGGCATTGCGAGTGTGATACCAGCTGAGTCCTACAATAGTTGGGGCTGGCGAATTCCTTTTCTTATTGCTGCGCCTCTCTCAGTGATTGGATTATATATAAGAAACAGAACCGAAGAGAGCGAGGCGTTTAAACAGGTTATCGCCAGTAAAAAAAATGCGCCCACCTCCACGCTGTTAGGAAAAGTAAGTCATAACAAAATAAAAATGCTACAGGTTTTCCTAATCGTTTCCCTGAATGCCCTGACCTTTTATTTCATGGTGGGTTATTTCGTTACTTATTTACAGACCGTAGTTAAGCTCAGTCAAACCCAGGCGTTATTTTCAAATGCCGTCGCTTTGCTGGTGTTCTCCATCTTGCTACCGTGTGGCGGTTTTCTCTCTGACAAAATTGGCCGCAAACCGATGATGATTACCGGCTCATTATTGATTGTATTACTGAGTTTTCCGGCCTTCTGGCTTTTGACCAGTCAGACGTTATTAGGCGCAATGGCGGCGCAAGTTTTGCTGGCAATATTACTCTCGATATTTGGCGGCGGTAGCTACACATTCTTCGTCGAATTGTTCCCAACCCATTCCCGCTTCACCGGCGCGGCGATCAGCTATAACCTTTCCTACACTATTTTTGGCGGCGCGGCGCCGTTTGTCGCGACCTGGCTCATCAAGTTAACTAACCTCCCGATAGCACCTGCATTTTGTCTGGGAGGCGTGGCGTTTATTGTCTTTTTAACCGCGCTATGGGTTCCTGAAACTTTCCGCCATGATTTAAACAGAAATTAATTTAAAGATTCAGAGGTTCAGGAGATAAAGATGAAAATTGCTATTGGCGCATTGCTTTATGAAGGTAATTCTTTTTCATTAGGCGAGTCAGGGATTGACCAGTTTGAAAATAATTATTTTTATCAGGGTGACGAAATCATTGAAAAACTCTCCGGCGGTGATGTGGAGCTTTCAGGCGCCCTGGCGGTATTAAAAGAAGCCGCCTGTGAAATTCAGCCACTGTTCGCTACGCACGGCGGATGTGGCGGTTCAATACGCGAGGAGGCTTTTCAGACACTAAAATCTAACTTACTCGCCGGGTTAGCCGGAGAAAAGGTAGACGGCGTCTATCTTGCTCTTCACGGCGCCATGCTGTGTAAAAATATCGCCCACCCGGAAGTGGAAATTCTACAGGAGGTTAGAAAGCGGGTCGGTCCTAACGTGCCAGTGGTGATTAGCCTGGACCTCCACGCGCACATTACCCCGGAGTTGCTGGCGCTGTGTACCGCTGTAGTGGGTTATCAACACTACCCTCATGATGACACTTTTGAAACCGGCGTCAGAGGAATGCGGTTGCTGATCCATGCCATGCAACCTACATCAACCGTCCGGGTTGAAATGAAAAAACTGGCGATGCTGATCTCCCCCACCGCCGCCAGTACTCATTCTCCCACCACCATGCGTGATCTTTATAAACGCTGCCGCGCTCTGGAAGCCTTACCCGGCATCCTGGCGGTAAGCTATTTTCCACTGACGCCTTGGGCAGAATATCCTGACGGCGGCACCGCATTTGTCTTGGTCGCTGACGAGAAAGCCCCTCCTACTCGCCCTCTGTTAGATGACCTTTGCCGACATCTATGGGACATTCGCGATCGCTTTATTCCGCGCCTGTTTACCCTTGAAGAAGCGCTTAACGATAGTCTGTCTCACCCCGGCAACCCGATCATCTTAAGTGAAATGTCGGATGCGGTGGGCGCAGGCTCAACCGGTGATAGCGTCAGCGTACTGAAAGCGTATATCCAACAAGGGCGCACCGAAACATTACTGGTTCAGGTGGTTGATCCGCAGGTGGTTGAACAAGCCACCCAATACGGAATAGGGTCGAACAATGAATACCAAATCGGGCATAAGGTCGAGGTCAGAAACGGCGGGCCGGCCCTCCTACGGGCAGAGGTCGTTGGTTTTCATAGCGGTGAATTTACCTATACCGGCGGAATTATGGCCGGCATCACATCGTCAGTTGGACGCTCAGTTGTGCTAAAAGCAGGCCATATCACTCTGTTTGTCACCAGCAAACCCGCTTACGAATATGGTGCAGAACAGTACAGCGCAGCAGGGCTGGAGTTACACAACTACCGCTATGTTGTGGTTAAAAATCCGATGAACTACCGCAAAACGCTCGCATGGGCCAAGCAGCTCTACGCGCTCGACTCACCCGGTTCGGCACGCGCCGATCTGACAAAGCTTGAATGGATGCGGGCAGCGCGGCCTTTTTATCCGATCGATGACAGCGAAACGCCACTATACCGTTGAGAACCGGCTGGCCCAATCTCATCGCAACCCGATGCCTCCTTTTTATTGAGGAATCGCGCATCACCCGCGGAAAGGGAAATTTATCGACTAAGACTGTCATTTTTATAGGCATTTCTCCGGGAAGACTCCGTGGAGAAAAATAAAATTAACCAGCCGCAGGATGATAAAAATGACATCCGGCGGTATACAGAATCGCAGGTAACTGAATTATGGCTGAGTGGATCAAGAAAGCTAAACCGACAGAGCAGCAGTTGGCAGATAATAATGCGTTAAAAAATAATGTCTCGCAGATCCTGCTGGATATTGAAAGAAGAGGTGATGCGGCGGTACGCGAATTATCAGCACGCTTTGATGGCTGGGATCGCAGTGACTTCCGACTGAGTCAAAATGAAATTGAACAGTGCCTTTCTCAACTCACCGAACGAGAAAAAGAGGATATTCTGTTTGCGCAGGCTCAGGTACGCAAATTTGCCGATGCTCAGCGTAAGACGCTGCTGGACTGCGAAATTGAAACGGTTCCCGGCGTATTGCTCGGCCATAAACACATCCCGGTAAACGCCGCGGGCTGCTATGTTCCGGGCGGAAAATATCCGCTGCTGGCTTCGGCACATATGTCTATCGTCACGGCCAAATCTGCCGGCGTTCAACACATCATTACTGCTGCCCCACCGTTCAAGGGGAAACCGGCGCCTTTTATCGTTGCGGCTCAGTACCTGGCTGGCGCCGACAGCATTTTCTGTCTCGGTGGCGTTCAGGCGGTCGGAGCGATGGCAATTGGTACTGAATCCATTGATCCAGTGGACATCCTTGTCGGCCCTGGCAATGCCTTTGTGGCGGAAGCCAAACGCCAGCTTTTTGGACGCGTGGGTATCGATTTATTTGCCGGCCCCACGGAAACGCTGTTAATCGTTGATGAAACAGTCGACGGAGAACTCTGTGCGACCGACCTGTTAGGGCAAGCGGAGCACGGCAAAGACTCACCCGCAGTGATGATCACCAATTCCAGAAAACTCGCTGAAGAGACACTGGTTGAGATCTCTCGCCAGCTTACGCACTTGCCGACGGCAGAAATTGCGGCGGCAGCCTGGGAAAATCACGGCGAGATCATACTGTGCGACTCTTTGGATGAAATGGTTAAAGTGGCGGATGAGTACGCCTCAGAGCATGTGCAAATTATGACCAGTGATGATAATTACGTTGCTAGTGCGATGAAAAATTACGGCTCACTGTTTATTGGGCCACGAACTAACGTGGCTTATGGCGACAAAGTTATTGGCACCAACCACACGCTTCCGACCAATAAGGCAGCGCGATATACCGGTGGGCTTTGGGTTGGCAAATTTATTAAAACTTGCACCTACCAGCGCGTGTTAACCGATGAAGCTTCAGCGTTGATTGGCGAATACTGTTCACGCTTATGTCTGATGGAAGGTTTTGTCGGGCATGCCGAGCAGGCCAACCAACGGGTACGCCGCTATGGTAAAAAAGAGGTCGCATACGGTCAGGCTGCCGGATAAAAGGCCTGTTCTGGTCAACAACGCAGCGCCCACTCACCGGCGCTGCGTGATATTGCAACAATATGCGGCAACCTAAAAGTCGCACTGATTTATCGCTTCTCCTGCTCTTCCAGGATGAAAACCACCGCAATCGCCTAAAATTATCAGCGATGTTCAGCCCTACGCCGCCCAGGGACTCGCTTTAAATCAAATGCGACATCACGCTTATGACAAATCATGGAGTTCCTTATCCAAGGCGCCCGTGAGAAGAAAATCCTCGAACTTAACCACTAAGCCCGCCCGTTCCGGCGTGCAGCACATCACGCCAACCCTACATTTTTCAGACGCTGGAAAATAAGCCAGTCGTAGGAGAGGCCAGCTTTTACCATCGGTAGAATATTGCAGACGCAGGCTGTCAGCCTTACGGGTAATGCGCATCCAAAAGACATCAGCGCTAGCGGGAAAATGGCCGGTCGCCCAGTCGGAATGTTCAAGCGTCAGCACACTACCGATTGCCGGGCTACCGTCATTAAATTCGATCCCCGCTTTTAGCCAGTGGTCTTCATCGGTCATTAGCATTATCCCGGCCTGATCGTAGAGGGCACTGAAATCGGCCTTTACCTTCACCTGGAAGGTAAAATCGCCGATGACCTCGCAACCATAAAAGTGGCCGGAAAAGCGCTTAAAACCGTACCAGGTTTGGCTCCAAAAATCGGTCTTTGCATCCGTCGTTACTGACAAAGCTGTCCCGCTTTGCTGCCAGTGTTGCGGTTCATTAATCCAGTAGAAATCACTCTTCATGACGGTTTCCTTTCGGCTGTTCAAGGGTTTTCTGCGGGATTACCGCATTGAGGGTTCGCCTGGCATAAAACTAGCGAGCGAGGAATACAATGCCCCACTCGGTAGTTTTATCAATGCTTTTTACGCTTCACCCAGCCAAAACACTTCCGGCGGGCTGTGCATCAGAAAGTTTTGATGTGAAATATTCCAGGCATAAGCGCCCGCCAGGCTGAACACCAACCAATCGCCCGGCGCGAGCGCGGCAATCGGTTGCTGACGGGCCAATACATCCTTTGGCGTGCAAAGCTGCCCCACCAACGTGACTAACTCCCCTTCAATCCACGGCTGCTGTTGCTCGCGACGTAATACACTAAATGGATGATTATGGTTTTGCGCCGCAGGCGTACGAAAATGGTGCGTTCCGCCACGACCAATGGCAAACCACTCGCCGAGGTTCTTCTTCACATCCAACACTTCCATGACGTAATAACCACAACCGGCGGCGATATAACGGCCACACTCAAAACGTAACGTCCAGCCCCGCGCCTGGCTACGTTGCGTAATATCAGGCAGGCGTTGACAAAAGGATGACCAATCGAAATGCTGTTCCGGTTCAAGGTAGTTAATCCCAATGCCGCCGCCCACATTGATAAGATCAATCTCCAGCGCCCAATCACTACACCACTGACTCACCTTCTCAAGGTAAACCCGCATTAGCGCCAAATGATTCTCCACCGCTAACTGATGCGACATAAGATGAAAATGGAAGCCGCGCAGCTTCAATAACGGTGAAGCGGCAATCTCACGCAGCGCCTCTGGTAACTCCTGCTCATCCAGACCAAATGGCGTAGGCTTGCCTCCCATCATCAATCGCGTACCGCCAATTCCCTCCAGCGCAATATTCATGCGCAGTAGCACCGCCACCGTCTGATTATTGGTTAACGCAATGGCTTGCAGACGGCGTAACTCGGTCAGGCTTTCGACGTGAATAGCATCGACGCCATGCCGGACTGCCTCATCCAGTTCACTTTCCAGTTTCCCTGGCCCGCCGAAGATTAACCGCTTACCCGGTACCTGTTCGCGCAGCCAGTTAAGCTCACCGCCGGAGGCGGCTTCGTAGCCATCAACATAGTCACACAGGGTTTGCAACACCGGGCCTTCCGGGTTGGCTTTCGCCGCATAGAACAGCTCACACCCATCAGGAAGTGCCGCCCGCATTGCCTCAATGTGTTCACGCAAGGCCTGGAGATCGTAGAGATAGGCGCAAAAAGGCGACTGGCGCGCCTGTTGCAACTGCTGAAGCGTCTGCTTCACTAACGGCGTCATGACTGGCTCCTCATTGGGTGTTCCATCAAGGTATAGTCCGCATGTTTATCGGCTTTCTGTAATAGTCGCGTCTTCAGATTATTTTTCGACGGGATCGCGCCGCCTGCCAACAACGTGGCAATTTCCGGCTCCGCCTGCCAGGGCGCCAATTGTTGGGCCAGACAATCCCACAGGCGTTGCTCGAGTTGACGATTGCCATCCGCCAGGCGGAACAGCACTTCGGAGAGATGATTGATCAATAAGCAGTAAGCAACACGACGCCATCCCTGCTCGCGGCTATACCACACTGACTGACGCGCCCGCGACGACATTCCCGCTAATGCGCGGGCTGACCAGCGCTCGGTGGTGAGTTTAGTTCCTTCAAGATCGCGAACCCAGATTTGGGCCGGTAAATGGTCCTTGATACTTAACAACACATTTTGCAGATGTGGCTCAAATACCACGCCTTCACGGAAGAAAGCATCCAGTACGCCAGGCAACAACACCGCCAGATAGTGACGCAGCCACAACTGGCTGGCCTGTTGATGTGAGATCCCTTGTGCCGCGCTCAGTTGCTGCAAACACCTTTGCACCGGGCTGTGGCCGGTGCGATCTACGGCAAACAGCGCCGCCGCCAGCCACGGCGCTTGCGGCCCATGCTGCTCAACGGCGAGGTTTTCACGGTAGAGAATGCCAAAGCACTCTTGCAAATGGCGTACCTCATCGGCCTGCTGTGGCTCTGCTATGGCGCTGAAATCCAGGCTGCTGGCGGCCGGTTCGCGCATAATATGGAAGCCGGGCGCAGCGGCCTCAAGGCGAGTAAAGGTGGTTTCCAAAAGCGCGCTGAGTACCACGGCGCTCTCCAACTCGTACCACGCATTTTTACGTACACAGTTAGTCAACCGCACATGAATTGAAAGTTTCAGATAGTAAGGTAAATCCTCGCGATACAAAGTACGTACCGATGAGGTAGCGGCAAATGTCGGCCCACGTAAACCCAGCGGGGTGATAAGCCCGGCGCTGAATGCGCGCGCATACAGTGGCGAACGCGTAATGTGTTGCACTTCCCACGGATGGCAAGGATAACAGTGCTCGTCGACCAGCGTATTCAGCATCGATGTGACCGGCGCCGCGCCGCGCACCTGCAGTAGTGAAGGATCAATACGAAACCAGAACAGCGGGAAACGCGCTGAGACCTCGGGTGAACAAGCCAGCAGTTCTGATGGCGTCACGCCTTGACGACTTTTTGGGCTCGGATGCAGCGGATGTCCCCACAACAAGCTCTCTTCGCTAGCGATGTAATGATGCTCACCCTGATGCGGCGGCGCTTTGGTCAGAAAAGAGGTCGTCACCTGAATGCTGTTTTCAATTTGCTCCATCAACTCCAGATCGGGTAATTGACCGGTTTGTTTGACCATATCATTGACCAGCAACGCAATGGCTTCACGGCAACGCACCGCACGCCACGGACGACCAAACTGTTTCACAAACGGCGTCCCGCTAAAATCGCCACGCTCTAACAGACTCCAGCGCGTAGCCCGGATGGCAAATAACACGCCTTCTGAGCCCGCTAACTCCAGCAAAACAACCTCACCCGCAACCATGCGGCTGGCCAGCGACAATGGAATATTTCCCTGGCGCGCAATGCTCACCCGTCCCGCCGGACGCGCAAACTCGCGAATGTAACAGTTGAGGAGTGCCGTCAGGCTGGCGAACTCCGCCTGTTCGGTCTCGGGAGCGACCTTGTTGGTCAGCAAAGGATTATCACGAACGGCGAGAGATACTGACATAGGTTGAGCCTCGTACTGTTGAAGTAATAAAGATGAAAACGGCGCCTATCGCCGCCACCGCCGACGCCAAATAAGGCGCTTGCAGCGAGAAATGCGCAGCCAGCCAACCGGCGCAAACGCCAGCTGCCACCCCAGCCCATTTACCGGCGGCGTCCATTTGACCAAACTGCTTACCGGCGTTGTCCCGGCTCAGGCTTTCACTCAGCATTTGATTTGCGCCGCTGTACGCCAGCAGAATGCCGACACCCAGCAACGTGCGTGCCGCCAGCAACGACGCAGGGCTGTCAAGTACGGTATGCCAGAGTGCGGCAACGGCAATAAGCAGCGTGCCCGGAACAAAGAACCAGCCCGCGCCTTTCAGTCGATGCCAAACCGGCAATAGCAGGAGGTAGATCAGATGCGGCCAGCTATACAGCACGCCGATAACCACCTCCTGATGTAGCCAATGACCGGCATAGGGCAGGAAGTAAGGAAAGGTCACCACCATGGCAAAGTTAAACAGCCACTGCATCGCCCACAGGGAGTAAAGCGTGGTTTTGCCGCTCGTAGATGCTCGCTTCCGCGTATTCACCGCGGGTATCGTATCCGCCGGTAGCAATAAGCTGAGCACCAAACCAATCAGGGGTAACAACGCCAAACCGAGCCACAAACGCTGCCCGACCTGCGAAAAGACCATCAGAATGATACCGATCAGCGGCGGCGCGCTGACTAATGCCAGCCGGGCGGAAAACTGCGTCCAATTCAACGCCTTCGCCAGCGCCTCCCCACGCATATGCAGTGAAAGATAGCCGTTGGCCGCCGCCAGCGTACCGCCTGCTACGCCCTGTAATGCCAGCGCGATAATCAACATCGGCAACGAGGACGACAATCCGGCCAGAATAAACGCCAGGGTTAGTCCCACCAACGCCCGCTGTAACGAGAGACGGCGGCCATAGCGATCGGCAAAGCGCCCCCACCAGGCAGCGGAGAGCGCCGTCATCACGGCGGGAAGGCTGAACAATACGCCCGCCCACAGACTGTTTTCCGCAATGCCAAACGAGGTTAGCAAGCGTGGCAGATAGAGCGGAACACCCAGAACGGTAAACGCGGCCAGAAAATGGCAGGCTAATACCACCATCAGGGTGGTACGCATTATTCCGCGCCCCGCAGAAGGAAGTTTGGCCCAGTCTGACCATAGAACTTGTTAATATCCGCCGCGCCCGACGCTTGCTTACTCAATAGACTGCCGCTGAGTAACAGATATTTGACCGGTTGGGTTGGCGAGGCGAACAGTTGCTGGCGGGCAAATGCGGTATCCACACCGTCGGCATCCAGACGCGAGAGCGTGTTCTCAAGCGCCGCGCATAATGTTTGGTATCCGGCATGACGATCAATCACCTGCGCCGCCGCCAGATTTTCCAGCACCGCAGCCAGACAGAGCTGTAAGGTAATGGTGATGAACATTTGTGATAGCGCCAGATCATCCGATACGCAGATACGTGGGTCGCGCAATGCGGCGATCCGCTCAGCCAAGTGAGGGCAAGCCGCCTTGAAGCGCTCAGGCAAGATCCGTGCCGCATCGTTATCCTTCATCACCAGCGTTAATGCCTGGTCTGGCGCCATACTCAACACTGCGTTCTGCTGGTTAGACTCCAGCGCAATGCCATACCGGAGCCACAGTGTCAGATGCACATCGGCCATCAGTTGGCAGTACTCGCGCCACCACTGCTCCGGCGTTGGCATACCTGTCTGGTCGAGTTGCCAACTGAGATACAAACGCCCATCCGGCATCCGGCTACCTAGCGCAGCCACCGGTAGCAGCGTTTCCCCGACGCGCGGCTGTGGATAACGACGTACCAGAAATGCCAGTTGCTTATCTTCTTCGACATGGCCGCAGAAGCGTTCGTCAACATGACGGTATTGCCCACGCAGCAAGGTATCGTTATCGCTCAATGCACAGAGCACCTCGGCAAACCATTGTCCGTCGTACAGAGTTGAGGGTTTGATCAGACGAATATTTTTCTGACCGAGGGTGCGCATAGTCAGCGGCACTTTGATGTGGAAGTCTGGATAATCAGCCAGTTGAACAGTGCGCACTGACAGAGTGGGATAAACCTCCAGCCAGCCTTCCGGCGCAATAACCGCGCCATCCGGAAGAGAAGTGAGATGCGGTAGCGTCAGCGGGTGGACCGGCATCAAATCGTAATCGGCATAGCGTGGGTTAGCTAATCCCACCTGCTGTGGTTGCGGCCACCAGCCCGGTCTGGCTGGTGCGACGGTTAGCGTCAATTGATGACGCGGCAAAGCCAGCCAGCGCAGGCGGAATGGCTGGCAAAATTCGGGCGCGTAGTGGCGTAAATCCGCCTCGCTAAAGCCAAATTTGGCGCGGGCGGTCGGATAATAAGGATGATCCAAATAGCTTGCCATTTGATCCGCATGGCGTAGACGCTCTCCCCAATTTAACGCGGCAATCGGCTGAGCGAGGTGCGCGGCTTGTTGCGCAAAAGCGGCGGCACATAACTCGCCCTGAACCACCGCAGCATCCGCTTCCTCTTTATAGGTCGCAAACAGTTGGCGCGTTTCATCATGCTGGTCTGGCATCAACGCCGCCAGCCAGTTGGCATAACCGCTGGTAACCACCCAGTCGCCATTAATCTGCGTTTGCCAATGTGGGTGTGCGGCAACCCAGGGTTGCATATAATCGCTGACGAGTACCGCAAGGCGCAGTGTCTGCTGAGATCCGTGATAAACCAGCCAGTGCTGGCCGGCTTCTGCCGTGAAAGTCCCTTTGCTGATTAAACCGCCCACATCCTCACGAAGGCAGGCATTGATAATACGCAGGCTAATATAGTCATGCTGATTCATTAGACGATCTCCCAGTGCAAGACGTTGAGCGTACGCGTCGTTAGGTGCGCCAGGCGTTGCGCGTCGCTGGCCTCAAGATAAAGTACGCCGAGGTAATCTTTATTGGAGTGAGTGAGCGTGATCGCCTCGCCTGCTGTTTTGAGCGCGCGGTAAGATAAGCCGGGTAACTCTGGCGGCTGAGGCGCCAGCGTAAGTTGCCCTTCCTGTTCCGCGACCAGATAGTGAATCAGCGCCTCACCGGTCGCAGGCTTAATCGGTGGTAAGGGTTCACCGAGATGGAGCCGCAGAATTGGCGTGAACCACCCTTCCGGCAACAGGCGATCGAGTAAAAACTCGCGCCCATCGCCAATGCTGCGATAGTTAATTTCAACCAGTACTGGCCCATCGGCAGTGACAATAAACTCGCTATGGCAAACGCCCAAACCGACGCCAAACTCGCGCAATTGTTGTAGTGCTTGCTGCTGCCAACGTCGACTGTGCTCCCCGGCCCAACGGGCAGAGGTCTCGACAAAATGCGGCGGCGCTGAGAGCGCAACATCAAACCCGCCAAGCGCTACCAGTTCGTGCCCATCGCCAAAGGTTTCCAGCGTAAATAATGGCCCGGCCATAAACGCCTCGGCCAGCAGCGTCTGGCGAACCGGCAGCGTATCCAGATAGTGTTGACAACTGGCGTAATCTTCCGCCAGGCGGACATCCATTGAGGCCACGCCCTGCGCTGGCTTAATCACCACCGGCCAGGGCCACTCTGGCGAAGGCGATGTTTGTGGCAACACTTGCGTTGACCACACGGATGGCAGACCGAGCGCGGTTAACCGCTGACGCATGCGCCATTTCTCTTTCGCGGCGTAACAAATCTGCCACGGCTTGGCGGGCAGCCCTAACGCACTGGCGGCAATGGCGGTCGCGGTTTGCAAATGATCGCTGTTAGAAAACAGTGCCGCCGGTGTGATCCCCCACTCGGTTAGCGTGTCGAGGATCGACAGTGGATTGAACACCTCACATTCAATAACGCGAACGCTGCCATCCAACAGCGCGTTGTGCGCCATCGCGTGGTCGGTCAGCAGCACAACCGGATAACCCAACCGCTGTGCCGCAGGAATAAAGCCTTCGGTTACCGCTGCGTTGACGACGTGACTGACGATCACATAAGGTTTGTGGTTAAGCATTTGAATACCCATATGGTTTTTCAGTGGGAATGGTATAAATCAGAGAGGAGGCTCGGGCTGTAGCACGCTGAGCCGTTGTTTCAACGCCTGGAACAGGAAACCGCGATCTTCACCGCACAGCCAGCAGTCAATGCCCTGACGCTGCCAGTACTGTTGTTGCTCCGGGGTGCGCGGGTTGGCGCAAAAAGGTTTACCGGCCCGTGCGCAACATTCGGCCAGGTGACGGATCTGTGCTTCAACATTCGGGTGTGATGGCTGCGGGCCAAGCCGCATGTTTAATGCCAGATCCAGCGCGCCCTCCATCACCATCGTCACTTGGTCAACACGTAAAATGTCATCAATCGCCTCAATGCCTTGCAAAGACTCGATCATCGGCACCAGCCAGAGCTTCTCGTTGGCCTGCCGGATATACTCTGCCAGCGGCAAGGTGCCAAAACCGGTGACGCTGCCGCCGGTAATACCACGTGAACCTTGCGGTGGAAAAAACATCGCCTCGCGCAGGGCAATCACCTCGGCGGCACTCTCGGTGCGCGACAACACAATGCCATGCGCGCCCATATCCAGAATGCGCCCGGCACGCGGAATATCGGCTTGGGTGAGTCTGACTAATGGAATACAACCATTGAGCTGCGCCAGTTGAATACATTGGCTCAGTAAGGTCTCATTATTGGGAACATGTTCAAGATCCAGCAGAATAAAGTCGTAACCTGCAACGGCGATCATTTCAACCAGGGTAGGATGGGGAACCGAATTAAGGATGCCGAAAATACCACGGCGTGACTGGCGACGTTCATCCGGTAACGTGAGCGAGATCATGTTAGACACCATTCTTAATAATAATTATCATTTACATTATCATTAAGATTACGATTAAGTTTATCAAATAGTTTAACAATGATTGTTAAATAAATTCAATGAGTGCGGGTGTGCTCTTTGCGGAAGGTGCCAACGTAATGTGATAGCGTTTGAGGGTATACCGTTGATATGATAGGTGATTACATAAAAAAGATTCAGAACGCCTGTTTTTTCCACAGGTGAGTAATAAAAGCACACTTAAAACTAATTTGACAAGTACGTGACACCGACAGGGTAACCAGACATGAAATATACGTGGTTTATGGTTTTTGCCGCATTACTATCGCCACTCAGCGGGCTTGCTACACCGGTTGAGGTAACCGATTTAGCCGGACGTCACGTCACGGTAAATGCGCCCGCCTCACGCGTTATTTTAGCCGATAGCCGCATGCTATTGCCGATGAGTCTGTTACACCCCGGCGACCCGCTCAAAGGCATTATCGCGTGGGATGATTCGCTACAAACCCGTGCGCCGGATATGGGGCGCTATTTTGCCAAACAATTTCCGCAATTAAATACCATTCCGCTGTTTATCAACCCTTATCGCAGCACATTCAGCGTTGAAAAAGCCAGCGTGCTCAAGCCAGATCTGGTGGTTTTTGATATTGGCATTCTCGCAAAGTTGCGCAGTGAAGGAACGCTGGCGCTGCTGGAAAAGAGCGGTATTCCGGTCATTTTTATCGATTTCCGCCAACAGCCACTGACCCATACTCCGTTAAGCATACGGTTACTTGGGGAAGTGACCGGCGAACAGCAGAATGCCGAACGCTTTATCCACCGCTGGAACGCTCTGCGGCAACGCATTGCCAGCCGCGTAGCCGCTATCCCTAAAGCGCAGTGGCCGGGCGTGGTCTTTGAAAACCATGCCGGGATGACGGGTAACCAGTGTTGCGCGGTATTTGGTCGTGACAGCTTCGGTCAGTTTATTCCTGCCGCTGGCGGGCGTAACCTGATGGAGGACAAAGTGCCAGCGCAAGGGGCGGATATTAGCGCCGAGTTGTTGATTGTGGCGCGCCCGGATGTCTACCTGATGAGCGGTGCCGACTGGAGCCAACGCGGCGGCCCTTCGCAGGCCGTGCCGCTCGGTTATGAAGCAACACGCGCCACTACCCTTCCCCGCCTGCAGGCGTTGTTACAACGCGAAGGGGTAAGCGTACTGGATGTCACCCATACCCACCGGGTAATGGCGGTCTATCACCAATTCTACGATAGTCCGTTTAATGTGGTGGCGCTGGAAGCAATGGCGAAACTGTTCCATCCACAGTCATTTGCCGATGTCGATCCACAGGCCGACCTTGAAGCCCTTTATCGCGATTATGTCGGTATCCCTTATGGTGGTCTGTTCTTTATCCAACCCTAAACAAAAAGCCAGTTCGCGATGAACTGGCTTTTTACTTGCCCTATCAGAACTTCAGGCTGACACCGGCGGTCACCGAACGCCCTGGCGCCGGTTGACGCCCCCACGGGCTGGTATCAATACCGCGGAACCAGTAGTCACGGTTAAACAGGTTGTTAATGCCGAGATAACCATTCAAGACCGTGCTGCCGGATTTGTACAGATCGCGGCTGACTTGCGCGTTCCATACCCAGTACGCTGGCATCGGCCCAACCGCTCCGGTGCTATCTTCATGTTCGGTGTTGGCCGCATCAGACCAGGATTTACTGAAGTAATAACCCGATAATGCAAAGGTGGTGCCGCGCCAGTCGTAGCTGCCATCCATAGTAATCTGGTTACGCGAAGCGTAAGGCACATTTTTACCGGCGTTCGGACCATTGCGTTGTTCCGCTTGCAAATACGCGTAACCGGCGTGCAGTTTCAGCCCTTCAACCGCTTCCGGGCTCCAGAAGCCTTCCAGTTCGACACCCTGATGGCGCGTGCGGCCAATATTGAGGTAGCTATCGGTGACGCTGTCATAGGAGATTTGGTCTTTATAATCGATACGATAAAGGCCGGCATGCAAGCTAACATTTTTGGTCGGTGTATAACGCACGCCGCTCTCGTAGTTCCACGCCAGCTCGGAGCTAACGTCGCCGCCCTTCACAATCTGTGTCACCTGCGCCGGACGCAGACTTTTTTGCATATCGGCGTACAGGAACCATTCTGGCGTAAGCTGATAACCTACCGTCAGGCCCGGCAGCCACTGGTCGTCTGGCGCAGAGGTGCTCTGCCCGGTTTTTCTGTCAGTGTAGTCTTCGCCAACATGTTCAAAACGCATACCCGGCGTGATGGTCAGCGTATCATCAAGCAGTTTCACGGCGTTACTGACGTAACCCGCCCACGCTTTATCATCAAAACGCCAATCACGCGTCACCGCCGTCGCGCTGGTCGCCAGCGTTTGCTGACGGACCTGGTAATCGATTTTTTCACTCACAAAGCGGCCACCGATGATCCACTGTTGGTTCACCTTATCGCCGTTAATATCCATACTCAGACGTGGCTCTGTGCCCCACACTTTAAAATTACGCGGTGAGTTTTGCACAATATCGGCCGGAAGCGCCGGATTCCAGGTTTGGCCCGGAACACTGCTCATTCCAACATGGAAATCGCGATCGGACTGGTGACCGAAGAACATCCAGTTGAACTCTGCCGAGTCAATAAAGCCGAGCGAACCCAACTGCTGGTTATAGACCGCGCTATAGCGTTTAGTATGGCCGTCATAATCATCGAATGGGCGGGTACTTTGACGGCGATCGTGGCGATAATCCGCCGCCGATAACGCGCCAGCCAGATCAGCATGCGCATCATAATATTGGTAAGAGAGATTTAATGTGGTGTCTTCGTTGATGTTCCACAGGCCACGAATGCGGAAGTTTTGCACTTTGCTGGCGCTGTTTTCACGGAATGAGTTTCCTTTAACCTGGTTGGCTTCCACCTGCAAACCAAAATCGTCATTCAGCATGCCGCCGGTGCGTAAATAGGTATCCCACAGATTGCGTCCCTTGCCATAAAAGGTCGCGCGTTCGGAAATTTCACTTTCCCATTTTAATGGGATCGGTTTACTAATTAGATTGATCACACCGCCGACGTTATTCGGGCCATATTGCACCGCCGCGCCGCCACGAACCACATCAATACGGTCGATAGTGGCGAAGGTAACCGGAAACAGCGACATCCCTTCCTGACCATACGGCGCCAATACTAATGGAATGCCATCTTCGAGGATTTGCGCACGCCCACTACGGCTGTCATACAAACCACGCACGGCGATCTGCGGCAGCACGCCGGTACCGGTTTCATCCTGAATTTTGACGCCGGGGACCCGTTGTAGCGCATCATCAAGAGTGCGGTTGCCCCCTTTTTCCAATTGGTCATTACTAATAACGGTACGGCTCCCGGCCCAGGTTTTAACCTCTTCGGCACGCGAATCACCAAGGATATTTCCCGAAACGACCATGGTTTGGTCTGCTGCATAGGTAAACTTTCCGGCCAGGACCATGGCCAGTGCGGTGGCTATTTTTGTGTGTTTCATCTTCAACCCTGAATGGCAATGTTAGTAATTAGTAATGATTTTGATAAATGTTATCATTATCATATGGCGATTAATATTCACTTACCAGAGGTAAAGCTTTGTCAAGGCTGTTAAATAGCCCAATTGCTGTAGATTGAACGAGTTGAGACCGGAAGTGTAAATAACCGCAGGGCATAGCGGGTGCGGCTTACGGGGCTGTTAGCGCGACGGGCAGTTGCTTAAGAAAGTGGTTATTCAAATAAAGTGAACATCATGTTAAATTTTTTTGTTTGATTGATCGACTAGCTTAAAAAATAAGCAGGATCTGGCAGCGAATATCGCTGCCGAGTTTTACCGGTAGGTTATTACATGCGTGAGTTATTCTTTTTCTTCCGCGCGCTGCACAATATTGTCTCGCAACGCAATAATCTCTTGATTAAGACGTTGTAGTGTCTCCAGCGCCATACCAGAACTGCAAAAGAGAGTTTGCGACAAACACAGCGATTGCTGTTCTAACGCTCTGCCCTTTTCCGCCAAGGTAATCATAACTTTACGCTCATCATCCGGGCGGCGTTCTCGCCGGATGAAGTCCTCATTTTCCAGACGTTTCAGCAACGGCGTCAAGGTACTGGTTTCCAGCGCCAGCATTTCGCCGATTTGGCCGATGGTCTGTTCGCCTTGCTCCCACAAAACATTGAGCACCAGGTATTGCGGGTAAGTCACCCCCATTTCATCCAGCAACGGCTTATACAGACGTTTGATGGCCAGCGAGGCGGAATAGATGGAATAACAGAGTTGCTCACCCAAAGGGAGTCGTTCTGACACGCGGTTATCTCCTGCGCTAATCGAGTTGGTCTGATAGTAACATTTCGTCAGCAAAATATATATCGCGATAATAAATCGCTTGACTCTCTACACAGCCTGGCTATTATCTATCGCAACAATATTTATCGCGATAAATATAATCCCACACACAGAGAGAACGCTATCTATGCTAAACAAAACGCTCGCTACGTTTGCCGTCGGTATCGCCTTATCCTTTGCAGCGCAAAGCAGCGCGCTGGCGCAACCGGTAAAAAATATCGTACTGGTCCATGGCGCTTTTGCCGATGGTTCCGGCTGGGAGCCGGTAACCCGTATCCTCGATAAAGCCGGTTACCATGTTTCCATTGTGCAAGAGCCACAAACCTCGCTTGCCGATGATGTCGCCGCTACGCAGCGCATCTTGAATCAACAACATGGAAAATCACTGTTGGTCGGCCACAGTTATGGCGGCTTTATTATTAGCGAAGCCGGGGCCGATCCCTCGGTAGCCGGTTTGGTGTATGTCGCGGCTTTCCAGCCGGAAAAAGGCGATACGCTGGTTAGCTTGTCGAGTAAAATTCCCCAAGCCAGTAAAGGGATTACCGAAACGCCCGACCATTTTCTCTATTTGAAGCCGGAGGTATTCCACGCGGATTTCGCGGCAGATTTACCGAAAAAACAGGCTGATTTTATGGCACGCGCTCAAGTAATGCCGGCAGCGGCAATTTTCAGCACTCCGCTGAGCGAACCGGCATGGAAAACTAAACCCAGTTGGGCAGTAGTGGCAACGCAAGACCGCGCGATTAACCCGGATCTGGAGCGCTTTATGGCGAAACGCGCCAACAGCACGACGGTTGAAATTAAAGGTAGCCATGCGGTTTACGCTTCACAGCCAGAGAAAGTCGCCGCATTCATTGAGAAGGCCGCGCAAAGCTTGTCTAAATAACCTCATCGACGCAGGGATGGGTCCGTCTCATCCCTTTCATCGCGCTAAAAAGCGTGCCAATATTAAAAATATAAATTCCGCGTTATTGTTACTTAACCCTATAACGTCGAAGAAAATAACGCTTACTGTTTTTTATTAATATAGCGACTAGATTTCCATAAAAGACGTAATGGCGTGACGGAATACATTACCGTCATGCTAACCACCATGACCAGAAAAGGCCCGAGCCATCCATTCCCTGCACTAAATCTAACAAAACCCAAAATAAAGAAAGGTAACAACGTTATTAAAACTATTATGATGCCTAAAAAACCTCTACTTAATTTTTTAAGCAATGTTCCGTAGGTTTCACCCGCGTTCTCGGCGCGAGAAAGCGCCTCATCCAGTCTGGCAAGATCATTTGTCGTAAAACCATGATCAAGCAACTCTTACCGGGTAATGACTTTATCCATTATTCACATTCTATTCCCTATAGATTGAAGTTAAGTTAACAGATAATTCAAGCCGGGCAATAGTGGAACCACTACTGAATACATAGACGGTTAAGTTATTAAAAGCTGGCTTAAGCGCTCTGCAGCAGCGCTTAGCGCTTCCGGCTGCGGTGCCAGCCCTTCAAGATAAATAAACTCGACGGATTTTAGTCCAATGCTCTCTAAGGCGTAACGTAAATAAGGCGTCAAAAAATCCTGCTGCCTCGCCCGTTCGCCGGTGATCAACCCCCCAGAGCGCACCACCACCCGTAGCGGTTTATCTTTCAGCAAACCCACTTTGCCTTCCGGCAAATTGTCAAATGTCCTTCCCGCACGCACAATATAATCAATCCATAATTTGAGCGCCGCCGGAACGGTAAAATTATGCATCGGCGTACTCAGCAATACCCAGTCGGCCCGCTCAAGCTCAGCAATCAATCTCTCTGAATGTTCAAAAGCCGGGTCGCTGGCCGGGCACCCATCAGTGATGGCTCTGACATACGCCTGCTCAATCGGCGATAAAATTGCCTGACCAAAGCTATGCCTCACGACTTCAATCTGCGGATAGCGGGCGACCAGGCGGTTAATCGCCTCATTACCCAGTTTCATCCCTAAAGAATTCTCGCCATAGGGGCTAAAATCCAATGCCAATATGCTATTCACCTCGTCTCCCCTTTATAATGACTGACTAAAATGTAAGCCGCGCGACAAAAAACCGTGGCGGAAATAGAATTTTTGCGCACAACAGTTCGCCAACCCGGTATCCAGCACCAGATACGCGCAATGTAGCCGCTTTGCTTCATGCCGCACGGCCTCAATCAGCTTTTGCCCAACGCCCAAATTGCGGGCCGACTCTGCAACCACCAAATCGTCAAGGTAAATAAAACGACCATAGAGGAAGTTTTCCAGCTCGCGATAACCCGCCACGCCAATCACCTGCCCCGCGTGGTGGGCTGCGAAAAGACGGTAACCTTGCGCACTCTGCCGTTCAAGCTGAGCAATAAACGAGGCTTTATCTTGCAGATGCGGTCTTAACGCCTGCATAACGGCAAAACACGCCGCTATCGTCGGCTCATCGGATGCTATCTGTATACTGACCATATGCCTTCTCCGGTTGAAGAGGCGATAGTAAGTCAGTTATGTCATCGTCAACAGGGACAAATTCGGTGAATTTAAATGGTCCATGCGGGCGAATAAACCGGCGCGTGGCTAGTCACCCGCTTGCAAAGAACACAAGCAACGGGCTGCTGTGAATGCTCTTCTGCGCGCAAACTGTGTTCTCCATCACTGAACGCTAATCTTCCCCGCCGCAAATATTGACGCCGCTGTGCCGCTGGCTTAATTTTCAACACTGAATGCATTCGAATGCAAAAATAAAACAGACCAAAAAAGAGGCATTACTGGTATGCAAAAAAACGCTGAAATCGCTGAGATCGATCCCACGGCGCTGTTCCATAAAATCGCCTGGCGGCTAGTACCCTTGTTTGTCTTGTGTTTTGTTGTCGCCTACTTTGACCGGGTTAATATCAGTTTTGCCAAGCTGCAAATGCAATCGCAGTTAGACCTGAGTAACAGTGCCTACGGTTTGGGCGCTGCGCTGTTTTTCGTCGGTTATCTACTGTTTGAAATTCCCAGCAACTTGATCCTGGTCCGCGTGGGTGCCCGGCGCTGGATTGCGCGCATTATGATCAGTTGGGGGCTCGCCTCAATGGCGATGATGCTGGTCCATAACGAAACGCTCTTTTACGCGCTGAGGTTTATACTCGGCGCCTGCGAGGCGGGCTTTGTACCCGGCGTGGTCTACTACTTTACCCAATGGTTTACCGCCGAGCAGCGCGGGCGCGTTAACGCGTTCTTTTTCTCCTCCAGCGCGCTCTCCGGCATTATCGGCGGACCGCTTTCCGGCGGGGTACTGAAATATATGGATGGGTTGGCATCGCTGGCCGGTTGGCAGTGGTTATTCTTAGTCGAAGGTATCCCTTCGCTGATCCTTGGGCTGGTAGTGTGGCGCTTTCTCGACGATAAAGTCGCCGATGCGCGTTGGTTGCGGCCCGCAGAGAAGCAACGCCTAACCGAGATTATTGCCGCGGAGCAACAACACGCCAGCCATCACCTCTTTCGCCATGCGTTAGCATCACCCGCCACTTGGCTGCTATCACTGGCCTACATTGGTATGTGCGCTGGCGTGTATGGGATCTTCTTCTGGATGCCGCAACTGGTTCACTCCGCCGGTACCGTCGATCCGTTTATTATTGGTCTATTGACCATCTTGCCCAACCTCGCCGCCCTGATTGGTTCGGTCTTGATTGGTCGTCATTCCGATAAGCGAAATGAGCGCCGCTGGCACCTGTTCGCTTGCCTGGCTGCGGGTACGCTTGGCTATATTGGCTGCGGCGTGTTCGCCAATGCCACGCTGCCATTAGTCGGGAGTTTAATGATCGCCATGACCGGTCTGGTCAGCGCGTTTGGTCTGTTTTGGACTCTGCCGCCGCGCATCATGAGCGATCAAGCGGCGGCAGGCGGCGTAGCATTAATCAATTCACTTGGGCAGTTGGGCGGCGTGTTTGCGCCCTGGCTGGTGGGTTGGGTACGCGATCAGACCGGCAGCGCGACTGTCGGTTTGTATACCATCGCGGTGATTTGTGCCCTCACCGCGCTGCTACTGACTTGGGGGATTCGTTTCGGCCACGCGCGAAAACTGCCGCTCAGCGAGGCCGAACGCCGCTAAGGTCAAACGTGTGAGAGCGGATGTTTTTTAGTGTCTTTCACCGCGATGGCGTGAATAATTAACCCGCCAATCGCTAACAGCCCGCCGACCCAACCGGTGGACTGCCAACCGTAACCGGCGGAAATGGTCAGTCCGCCTAGCCAGGCTCCCATGGCATTGGCGATGTTAAATGCCGAATGGTTCATCGCCGCCGCCATGGTTTGCGCATCTCCTGCCACATCCATCAGGCGGATTTGCAACACCACCGACAGCGCAACCCCGGTTCCGACCAACATCACATTCAGCGGCCCCAACCACGGGCTGTGTGCCGTATAAACAAATGCCCCCATAATTAGCGCCGACCAAATTAACAGGCCGCGAATGGTTTTTTCCAGCCCGCGATCGGCAAGACGCGCGCCCAGCAGATTGCCGACGATCATCCCAAAACCAAACATTGCCAGCACCACAGGTATCATACCGAGAGGAAGATGCGCCAATTGCAGCATGGTCGGCTTAACGTAGCTAAACACCGAAAACATTCCGCCGCTACCAATCGCGCCGATGGCGAGCGTAAGCAGTACCTGCTTACGCGTCAGCGCCGACAATTCCCGCAGCGGGCTGGCGTGTTTATCGCCCGGTACCCACGGCACCCAGCAGCGCACCATGATTAATGTCAGTACCGCTAACCCACCGACAATGGCAAATGCCGAGCGCCAGCCAAACCACTGACCAATCGCCGTCACCGCCGGTACGCCAATTAAGTTAGCGACGGTCAGCCCCAATAGCACCATTGAGACCGCCTGCGCTCGCCGCTCGCGCTCCACCAGGCTGGCGGCGACCAACGCCGCAACCCCGAAAAAGGTACCATGGGGGAAACCCGCCAGAAAACGCGCCGCCGCCATTGACCACACGCCAGGCGCGATGCTGCTCAGAATGTTGCCGACGGCAAACAGCGCCATTAGCGCCATCAGAAAAGTACGGCGCGGAAGACGTGCGCCAATAATCGCCAGTAACGGCGCGCCGATGACGACGCCCAACGCATAGATACTGATCAGATTGCCCGCGGCGGGGATCGAAATTTTTAATCCGGCCGCCGCATCGGGCAGCAGCCCCATAATAACAAATTCGCCGGTACCAATGGCGAACCCGCCAACCCCGAGGGCAAAAAGCGCCTTACGTACGTCGGCGCGCGGCAACGCGCTATCGGCTAACGTTCCGGCAGTGAGTTCATGTTGTGTTGATGACATAGTATTTATCGCGATGTAAATGCAGAGTGAAATAACGACCCGCGTTTATTGCGGGGGTAAACTTTTATAGTATTTATTTAGCCAGCGTCCGCTGACCAGGCGCCACCAGAAGAAAGCGCCACGTACCATCCAATCAAGAAACATGCCTAACCACACGCCGACCACGCCAAACCCCAGTACGATACCAAGGAAATAACCGGCGACAATCCGCGCGCCCCACATTCCTAACATTGAGACATACATGGTAAAACGAGCATCGCGCGCACCTTTAATTCCGGCAGGCAAGACCCACGATGCCGCCCAAAACGGCATAAATGCCGCATTGAGCCACACCAGGTGTTTTACCACGCTGATGACATCCTCTTCACGGGTATAAAACCGCGCCAGCAGGCCAGCGAAGGGAACCGAAAGCAGCGCCAGCGCGCACAACCCGACGGTTGAAAGCCAAAAAATATGCTTTAGCTGCCGTGTGGCCTGCCCGACCTGATTTTTCCCCAACCGCGTACCGACAATAATGGTCGAGGCCGATCCCAACGCATTGCCCGGCAGGTTAATTAACGAAGCGATAGAAAAAGCGATAAAGTTACCGGCGATTTCACTGGTGCCCATGCCAGCGACAAAGACTTGCGTTAACAATTTACCGCCATTAAACAGCACCGACTCAATGCTGGCGGGTACGCCAATGCCCAGCACTTCCATCAGGATATTGCGGTTCCAGCGCTTAAAATAGCTGCGCAACGGAATGCGTAAAGCCGGATTAAAGCCCACCATTAATACCGCCACCACGCCAATGGCGCCGATATAACGTGAGAGAGTCAATCCCAGCCCTGCGCCGACAAACCCTAAACCATGCCAGGAAAAGCAGCCATAAATTAACACGCTACTAATTACAATGTTAAGAATGTTCATGCCGCCGTTAATCAACATGGGAATTTTGGTATTACCGGCACCGCGCAATGCGCCGCAGCCAATCAGGGCAATTGCCGCCGCCGGATAACTCCAGGCCGAAACTTGTAAATAGCTCAGCGCCAGCGCTTTTACCTGTGGCGCGGCGCTACCGGCAATCGCATCAATAATCACATGGCCGAAAAACTCAATAACCACCACCAGCAACAGTGACAGAATCGTCATCAATCCCAGCGACTGACGTGTGGCGGCGCGGGCGCGTTTGCGGTTACGTTTGCCAAGGCTAAACGCCACCACCACGGTGGTGCCGAGATCAACCGCCGCGAAAAAGGAGATCACCACCATATTGAAGCTGTCAGCCAACCCGACGCCCGCCATTGCCTCTTTTCCTAACCAACTGACCAGGAAGGTGCTCAGCACACCCATTAACAGGACGCAGAGGTTCTCAATAAAAATCGGCACCGCCAGCGGCGTGATCTCGCGCCAAAACAGCACCCGATAAGCGTGACGTTTGGGATACCACGCCGTGCGCATAATTGCGCGGCGCAGCGTAAGGCTGATGTTTTGCAAGATGGGTCCAGCTTAAGAAGTCGCGGAGAAGAGTTATGATGATGGTCAATGGAGGGCTATTATGCAAAGGCTTTCCGGCACTGTTTAACGCTTTTTTACATATCGGACACAATAAGAGCGAACGCAGACTCTCTGCGCCCGCTCAATCGTAACTATTACGCCCTCTTCCGACCGTGTAACAACAGATAAAGCGCCGGGATCACCAGCATAGAGAGCAGTGGCGCGGTGATCATACCGCCGATCATCGGAGCGGCAATACGCCGCATCACTTCCGAGCCTGCGCCATCGCCCCACATAATTGGCAACAGCCCCGCCATAATAATCGCCACCGTCATAATTTTTGGCCGGACACGCAGCACCGCTCCTTCATGAATCGCCAGACGCAGTTCGCTATCAGAATTGATGGTTCCACGCCGCCGTAATGCCTGATTAAGGTACAACACCATAATCACGCCAAACTCCGCCGCTACGCCGGATAAGGCAATAAACCCTACCGCCCCGGCAACCGAGAGGTTATAGCCCAACGCATACAGCAGCCAGATCCCGCCGATTAATGAAAAGGGTAAGGTGCCCATAATCAGTAATGCATCACGCACCCGATGGAAAGTGAGATACAACAACACGAAAATGATGGTTAGCGTCACCGGCAGAACCACGGCCAGCTTCGCGCTGGCGCGTTGCAGGTATTCAAACTGCCCGGACCAGGTGAGCGAGACGCCTGCCGGCAACGTCACCTGCTGCGCCACCGCGCGTTGCATGTCATCCACCGCCGATTTTAAATCACGATCGCGCAGGTCAACGTAAATCCAGGCGGATAAACGCCCGTTCTCACTTTTTAACATCGGCGGCCCCTCGGTAACCGTCACCTCCGCCAACTGCGCTAAGGTTAGCTGTGCGCCAGAGGCGGTCACCACCGGCAATGCAGCGATCTTTTGCAGTGAATCACGTATCTCACGCGGATAGCGCAGATTGATCGGGAAACGCTGACGACCATCAATGATCTCCCCGACGTTATCGCCGCCCACCAACGTCGACACCAGCGTCTGCAACTCCTCAACGTTCACGCCATAACGCGCCGCGCGCCGCCGGTCGATAGCAATATCGATATAGCGCCCGCCGGACAGGCGCTCCGCCAGCGCCGACGTAACACCGGGGACTTTGCGCACCACCTGCTCAATTTGCTCTGCTACCCGTTCGATTTGCTGAATATCATTACCGTTCACCTTAATCCCAACCGGGCTTTTAATCCCGGTAGAGAGCATATCCAGCCGGTTACGAATCGGCGGTACCCATACATTGGCAATCCCAGGTACCGACACGACGCTATCCAGTTCGCGAATCAGTTTTTCCCGCGTCATACCAGGCCGCCACATGGCACGAGGTTTAAAATGGATAGTGGTTTCCAGCATCGTCAGCGGCGCAGTATCGGTCGCGCTCTCGGCACGTCCGGCTTTGCCAAATACCGATGCGACTTCAGGGACGCTTTTAATCAACCGGTTGGTTTGCTGCAATAACCGTGCGGCTTCACGCGCCGAAATCCCCGGCAAGGTGGACGGCATATACAACAAATCGCCTTCATCAAGCGGCGGCATAAATTCACTGCCCAGTTGGCTCAGCGGATAAAGGGTTGCCACCAACAGCGCGAATGCCACCGCCAACGTGGTTTTCGGCCAGTTCAGCACCTTTTCCAGCAACGGTTGATAGAGCGCGATCGCCCAGCGATTGAGTGGATTACGCCGTTCATCGGGGATCTTGCCGCGAATGAAATAGCCCATTAACACCGGCACCAGCGTAATCCCCAACCCGGCCGAAACCGCCATCGCCCACGTTTTGGTAAATGCCAGCGGCGAAAATAGCCGCCCTTCCTGCGCCTCCAGTGAAAACACCGGAATAAAGGAGAGTGTGATGATCAGCAAGCTACAAAACAGCGCCGGGCCAACCTCAATGGCTGATTGTTGCGTCACCTGCCAGTAATCCGTCGCGTTCGGTTGACGGTCAGGATGCTGGTGCCGCCACTGCTCCAGCGCTTTGTGCATATTTTCAATCATCACAATCGCCGCATCGACCATCGCGCCGATCGCAATGGCAATGCCGCCGAGCGACATCAGGTTGGCGCTGATACCTTGATAGTGCATCACCACAAAGGCGCCGAGGATACCAAGCGGCAGTGTCACTATCGCCACCAGCGCTGAACGGAGGTGGAAGAGAAACAGCGCGCAGATAATCGCCACCACCACCAACTCTTCCGCCAGCTTATGGGTCAGATTATCAATCGCATGGTTAATCAGTTGCGAGCGGTCATAGACCGGCACAATCTTCACGCCAGGCGGTAACGTCTGCGCCAATTGGTGTAATTTAGTCTTCACACCATTGATGGTGTCGAGCGCGTTGCTGCCGGAACGCATAATCACCACGCCGCCGGCAACCTCACCTTCCCCATTCAGTTCCGCCACGCCACGGCGGATCTCCGGCCCAAGCCGCACCGTAGCCACATCCGAAAGCAGCACCGGGATCCCTTGCCGGTTGGCGACCACGACGTTGTCGAAATCCTGTAAACGGTGCAAATAGCCGCGCGTGCGTACCATATACTCGGCTTCACCCATTTCGAGTACGCTGCCGCCGCCTTCCTGATTGGCGGCCTGCAACGCGCCGACAATTTGCTGATGCGTGATGTTAAGCGCCCGCATCCGGTCGGGATCGACCACCACCTGATATTGCCGAACCATCCCGCCAATACTGGCAACTTCAGCCACCCCAGGCACCGTTTTTAATTCATATTTCAGCGTCCAATCCTGCAGCGCGCGCAAATCCGCGAGGCTGTAGTGCCCGCTGTTATCTACCAGCGCATATTCATACACCCATCCCACTCCGGTGGCGTCCGGCCCGAGTGAAGCTTTAGCGCCGGTAGGCAGACTGGCTTGAATCTGGCTTAAATACTCCAGTACGCGCGAACGCGCCCAATAGAGATCGACGCCGTCGTCAAACAGTACATAGACGTAGGCATCGCCAAACATTGAATAGCCGCGTACCGTTTTAGCGCCAGGCACCGAGAGCATGGTGCTGGTCAGCGGCCAGGTAATTTGATCTTCCACCAGTTGCGGCGCTTTACCCGGATAACTCACCCGAATAATAACCTGCACATCAGAGAGATCTGGCAACGCATCCAGCGGCGCTTTTTGTAATGCCCACACGCCCCATATCGCCATAAACGCAGCGGCCAGCAGAACCAGCAAGCGGTTGTGTAATGCACTCCGAATAATGTTGGCTATCACTGGTGGCCTCCATGCGCATGTTCCATGGCGGCAGGCGCAGGTTCTTCAGGCGATACCGGTGCTCCGGCCTCGACATCAGCCTCATCCTCGGTAAAAGAGGGTAACGCGCTGCGTAAACTGGCTTCGGAATCAATCAGGAATTGCCCGGAGGTCACCACCCGGTCACCCGGCGCCAGCCCGGCCTTAATCGCAACCCAGCCCTGCTGCGCGGCGCCGGTCACCACTTTCACCGGTCGGAAATAGCCACTGCCCTCCGCAACCAATACGCGGTTGTCGCGCCCGGAAACGATCAACGCTTCCTGCGGGATACTCAATACCGGTTGCGCGTGCGCCGTCGACGTTTGGCTCAGTGTGAGATACATACCCGGCCGCAATTTTCCGGCGGGGTTATCCAGCACTACCCGTGCTTTTAAGGTGCGGGTGGTGGGATCAACGGTTGGTAACAACTCGCTGACGCTCCCGCTAAATATCTCGCCAGGCCAACTGGCGGAGGTGGCGCGGATATGGCTGCCAACCTGCAAAGCACTTGCCTGGCTTTGTGGATAGTCCATTACCATCCACAGCGGATTGAGACTTGCCAGAGTCAACAACGGTTGCGCCGCGTTGAAGCGGGCGCCTTCCCGCACCTCCAGTTTATTCAGGTAGCCGTCATGTTCGGCACGTAGCGTGATACGCGTTTGCGGTCGCCCGCTGCGCTCAAGTGAACGGATCAGCGTTTCCGGCATAAACTGCAACTGCAATCGCTGACGCGCTGCCGCCGATAAAGCCACATCGCCAAGTTGCCGAATGGCCAGATACTCTTGTTGTGCAGCCGTCCACTCTGGGATCCACAGATCCGCCAATGGCTGACCGGCTTTCACCAATTGTTCACTGGCATTCACCCACAGCTTTTCAAGCCGACCATTTGCCGGGGCGGAGAGGGTTTCGATACTCCGCTCATCTACTTCCAGCGTTCCCCAGCCTTCCAATTGTCCTTCCGGTTTACGCAGTGTCGCTAACGCGGTGCGCACGCCCAGGTTTTGTTGTTGACGCTGACTAATAGCGACACCTCCCGCGGCGGTCACTTCGTCGGCATAGCGCGGCACCAGGTCCATATCCATAAACGGCGATTTTCCCGGCTTATCAAAACGCGTTCCCGGCGCCATCGGGTCATACCAATAGAGCACCGTCCGCGCGGTGGTAGCCGGCTGTTCGTCAGCAAGCATAGCGGGCATCGCCGGAGATTGACCGAACCACCGACCGGCGCCGATCCCGGCGGCAAAGATTATTAATGCCGTGAAACCGAGGATTATTTTTTTCATCATTGCACATCCTGTGGCGTTAAATAACGGATCGCGGCCCAGCTCTGCGCCAGCGCACGCTCGGCCTCGTTGGCATCAAGTTCGCTGGAGAGCACGCCACGACGCGCTTCTAATACGGCGGCGAGATTGGCGGTTCCACTACGGTATTGCGCCAGCAGTAAAGCCAGCCGTTGATGCTGGAGCGGTAATATCTCTTGCTGTTGGCGCAACCAACGGGTGTGTGCCGCCTGATATTCCGCGACCAGCGCATGCAGTTGCGCCAGGTGATCGCGGGTTAATAGCGTTAAACGATCGGTTGCCTCAAGGCTTTGCGACACATCGGCGGCATACTCTTTATTTTGCCGTTTCGCCTGGAATAGCGGTAAATCCATCGTCACCATTACCCCGGCCATATCGTCGTTGCCCGCTGAACGTTTGGCGTAGTACACCTCAACCCCAACATCCGGGATTGCCGCGATGGCCGACTGCGCGGAACGCGCTTTGGCGACCTTTGCTTCACGGCTGGCCTGAATAACTTCCGGGTGCTGCAGCACGCCTGCCGCTAACACATCCGGCTCCGCCGGTAGGCGCGTATAGCGCGGCAGCTCACCACTTACCGTGTCAATGGTTTCACCGGTCAGCCGCTGTAACCGGGTTTGCGCCAGCGTCAGATCGCGCTCTACATCGGTCAGTTGATCGCGCATCGCCGACAAGGTCAGGCGCGCCTCCAGCACGCTGCTCCCTGCCACGCCGTTGGCAACGCTACGGGTGATAGCAGGAATTTGTCGTTCGGCTTCAGTAATCAGATGGCGGGCTGTTTCACGCGCTTTGCTCAGCAGGCATAAATCCAGCCAGGCTTGTGCCACATCGCGTTGCAACGTACTGCGTAGGACTTCGCTGTTGGCCAAAATGCTTTCGGCTTCGGCATGCAGCGCATCCGATTTGCGCTGGCGTTTCTCCATACTGACGTACTCCTGCATAATGCCGAGCGTCTGCATGGTCATGCCATCGCGGGTAAAACGGTGCGCGCTATTACCTTGTACCGGGAGGTTTTCCACACCAAATTTCAGTTTAGGGTCGGGTAATTGCAATGCGGAGTCGGCACGGCTGTTCAGCGCCTGTGCCTGGTGTTGATTAGCAGAAAGACCGGCGGAATAGCGCTCGGCGGCGCGTAGCGTTTGGGCAAGCGTCAGGCTGTCGGCCTTGACGTTGAATGCCGCTGTCACGCACACGGCGCCTACGAGCAGCAAGCCCGGTAGACGTTGTTTCATAAAATGTTCTCCAGAAAATAGCAAACCTTCAGCCAACGCTTAATGCGCGGCGACATAAACGTGGGAAGGCAGAACTATTCTCTGAAGCGACAGAAGCGAATTTCAGCGGGTGGACCACTTGCTGGCGGCATCAACCAACATGGCGATGCCACCGCTATTTGCTGTGCGGGTGGCTGGATAATTAACGTGGTCACAACCGGCAACGTGTCTATTTTGACGTGGCCGTTATCGTTTTGCCAGGGATCGGCGGTACAGTGTTTTTCGCAGATCGGGCTGGGTGGTTTTAGGCTGTGCGGCGTTGAAGTGTAGTGATAACTGGCGTGATGTTGCGCCATGGCCCCCGGCAGCGGCAGCATTTCGCACCGGTGTGCCGCCAGCGCTAATTGAGCGTTAAGCGCCAGCCAGCATAGCGCCACCAGAAACACCGACAGGCGTCTCCGGCCAGAGCGCAAATACTGAAATGCCTGACGCCAAAACGGGGGCATAATTATCTTCCGCGAAAAAAGTGAGTCAGTATAGCCCTCTATTTAGCGTGGATTACAGCCCTTTTTGACTACAAATAAATTTAAAAGCAATTTAATAACAATAATTTAAATAAAAAACGTCAGATTCGTCGGTTGGACACAATCCATTAACCTTGATGGTTTTTTTGTTACCTGGAATTCATGGTTTTCTAATCAATTAGCTACCCTCGATCTTTCACATACATGGTGACGAAGTGGCGGCGTTTAATTGATTTTTATCAATTAAAGGTTGAATAACATTTCGTCTATAAAGACGATAAGGAAGATAATTTTCCACTTTATCGTGACAAGGAGTTTGTTGAATGGCTATTCCGGTTTACTTATGGCTTGAAGATAATGGTGGAGCACCTATACAGGGTAGTGTTGATGTGCATGGCAGAGAGGGAAGCATCGAAGTAAGCGAACTGATGCACTCCATAGAACAGCCCACCGATCCCCTAACAGGCAAAGCTACAGCAAAACACTTACATAGCTCATATGCATTTATGAAAGGCATTGATAGCTCATCCTCCTATCTGTACACAGCGCTCTCTTCAGGTCAAACCCTTAAAAAGGCCGTGTTCAAATTCTATCGCATCAACTATAACGGCCAAGAAGAGGAGTATTTCAGGACTACGCTGGAGAACGTGAGGGTAACAGAAATAGAACCTTTTATGATGGACATAAAAAATCATCAATGGGAAAGACACGACCATCTTGAATATGTGGATTTAGCTTACGAGAAAATCACATGGCACTATCTGGATGGTAATATTATTCACTCTGATTCATGGAATGGACGGGCTGCATAATGGCATGGGAATACGATGTAGCAACGCACACCTTCACCCGTGATGGTGAAAAATACACAGCAGATTATGCAGGTGCAACAGGTTATAAGAATGATAGCTCTAAGGAATGTGTCAGTGGTAAAGGCCCACTTCCCAGAGGCACTTATACAATCGGTTCCCCTCACAACTCGGCCCACACGGGTAAATACACGCTCAACCTTACCCCTAACCTGAGCAACGCTATGTGTGGGCGGTCTGCTTTCCGTATTCATGGTGCAAGCAAAAAACATCCGCTGGATTCATCTGAAGGTTGTATTATCGCCCCTATCAGCGTCAGAAAGAGCATTGGGGCTAGCGGTGACAGGGAGTTAAAGGTGAAATGAAATATCTCCTTCTTACTCTTTGCATATTATCTTCCGTTGCAATGGCTACGCAAATGGAAGGTTTTGGAGCCAACTACTACCAAGACGATTCATCCATCCCTAACTACAATACCAACAAAAATTTAGCGCCCGATGTAATTGTTGGCGATGATGTCTATGCGATGGAATTTAGCAGCCTTACAGACATAGCAAAAACGGCTGGCGTAACGGTTAATCAAGGCAACCAGGCATCATGGCTGTGCCTTACTTCTAAAGGTGTCAACTACTGGTTTATCTCTGATAATGAGATGGGCCAAGGAGATTTAACATCAATTGCAATTGCCAAGGCAGAACCGCAAGAAAACTGCACTCCTTACAAGAGTGATTTAAGCGTTACGGTTAAGGGAATTCCTTTGCAAGGCGCTTCATTAAAAAACTTCTCATCAATTTTCCTGAATAAACCAAATGGCAATACAGTTCAGTATTGCACTAACACCAAAAACTATGGTGATTTTACCCAGATGAACTGCCTCCAGTTTTTTTTCGAAAACAGAAATATTAAGGGCGTGATTATTAATCAGATCACATCCAACTAAATGGGAGTGTTCAGAATCCTCTGGCTACCCTGCCAAGTGGCGACAGCGGTTAGTATTACTCCGTAATCGCCACTCTTTAGCAATCACCTAACTTATTGCTTAACCTGCAATCCTCTGTTTTCACTAACCTACTTAGATAAATGTTTTTTTGTTACTTCGCGCTTAGCTTTGTATCGCATCAATCGCAATCGCGATTTCAATTTTATCGCTCACCATCGGGATATATTGCGTCATACCAAACGCTGAGCGTTGAATGGCGGTAACCGCATTAAAAGCCAGATGATGCTGATTTGCGGCGGGGCTATCGCTACGCGACAACTGTGCGTCGAGGATCACCGGTCGGGTAATATTTTTAATGCGCAGGTTACCAAACACCCGGTAATGGCTATTACCTTCCGCCACCACCCGCGTACTGGTAAAGGTCACCTGCGGATAGGTCGGCTGGTTGAAAAAACCCGGACTTTTTAACTGACCGGTCAGCAGGCGGTTATGCGCATCGATGGTACTCACCGGGATGGTGACGTTGATGCTGTCATTAAACGTGCTCTGCTCATCCATCACCACATTGCCGGTGATATGGGAAAAACTGGCGTGCGAATTGGTGACGCCCAGTACCTGCCAGGAGAGTTCCAGTGAGGTGGTCTGCGTATCAATCGCGTAGTGCTGCGTGTCGGCCAGCGCCTGCGGCGCGGCGACCAAGCCGAGGGAAACAACCATTCCCAGCCGGAAGATAAAGGATAAACGCGACATGGTGATTCTCCTGTAGGGGTTTAGAGAGTGAACAGCCCAGGACGCGTTTTTATTCGATTTATTTTAGGCGCGGCAGTGATTTCTCCGCGCCTGCGGTTTATTGGCCAGTGCGTTGATGTAACGCATCACGGATAGAGTAGTGGCTCAGGTGTTCCAGCAGCTCAACCACCAGCGGGTCGTCGCCCAGCTGATTGTGGCGCGCTAACCCCTCATCGATGATCCGAAACACCAGTTGCGTGATCTCGGATGACGTTTGTAGTTCAGTCGCCAACTCCAGCGCGGAACGCAGATCTTTCCCGGCAATCGCCAGTGTTGCGCCGCTGACATAATTGGTCTGCCATGCTAACGGCACGCGATGCGCCAGAGCCCAACTGCCGCCACTACTGGTACTGACCACCTGCACAATGGTATCGGGATCCAGACCGGCCTTAACCCCGGCAACCACCATTTCTGATGCCGAGGCCAGCGCGCAAAAATACATCGCCTGGTTAATGGTTTTCATCGTCGCCCCCAATCCCGCCTGCAGACCGACATTCACCACATTTTTCCCCATCGCCTGTAAGACCGGGCGCCATTTCTCCTGTAATGCTGCCGGGCCCGAGGCCATGATAGTTAACGACGCGGCACGCGCGCCCTCAACGCCGCCACTAACCGGCGCATCCAACAAGGCAAATTTTCCCGCCGACCGTTCCGCGAGCTGACGGACATACACCGGCGACAGGCTACTCATCACGATTAGCGTGCTATCGGGCCTGGCGCCACTGGCAAACCCTTGCTCACCCCAAATTGCGCTATCCGCCTGCTGCGTGTTAAGCACCATCAATACCGTGACTTCCGCTTCGGCAGCCACGGCCGCTGGTGAGGTGCGTACCGTACCGCCCGCCTCCGCCATACGTGCTTCGCTATCCGGGCGCGGGTCAAAACCCAACACCGTATAACCGGCGGCAGCCAAATTTTTCGCCATATGCCAGCCCATCTGCCCCAGTCCTATCATGCCGATTTTCATTATCTGCCTCACTCTGTAGGATACCGTTATTGTGCCGTCCAGCCGCCGTCGACCAGTAAATGGTGTCCGGTAACCAAATCAGCGCCGATCGACGCCAGATACACCACCGCGGTGGCGACTTCAGAGGGCATTCCCAGCCGCTTAATTGGAATACGCCGCATCACTTCGCTGGCAATATCCGGGTCCTGGAAGGTTTTTCGTAATAACGGCGTCTCGACAAAGGTTGGGCCAACGCAGTTAACGCGAATGCCCTGTTCCGCCCACTCCAGCGCCATCACTTTCGACATATGGACCAGGCCGCCTTTACTGGCGGCATAGGCTGAACGCTTATAGAAACCCACTTCGCCAATTTGTGATGCGATATTAATAATGCGGCCCGGACGTTGTGCGTTGAGCATCCGTTTCGCCACCGCCTGGCTGAGGAAAAACACCGATTTCAGGTTCAGATCGAGTAGGTAATCCCACGTTTCTTCATCCACATCCACCGCCAGTTGCTGGATGTTGGTTCCGGCGTTATTCACCAGAATATCTATCGGCCCTACCTGTTGTTCAACCTGGGTGACTAATGCATCGAATTGCTGAATGTCGATTAAGTCCGCCTGAAACGGAATCATTTTGCCGCCGTACTCCTGCTCAGCGGTGCGGGCAACCTGCGACAACAGTTCACCATCCCGCGCGACAATTGCCACCGTCGCGCCGGACTCCGCCAACGCATGGGCGATGGTTTCTCCTAATCCTTTACTGGCGCCGGTAACCAGCGCGATTTTGTTATCAAGACGAAATCCGGGTATATAGCGCATTCTCTCTTCCTCGCGGTAAGGCGGTGGCGGCGGTCATTCGCCATCCGTCGATAGTGAATGGGGTGGCTACAGGTGGGGCAGCAGCCAGCGCGCAACATCATGCAAAACGGTTTCGGCACCGAATGCGCCGGGTTTGGTGAAAATGGCCGGGTGTTGCGTGGCGGGCACACGGGCGATTGAGACCGTGGCGGAGAACTCGCCATTCACCCGCAGGGTTTGCCATCCTTGTAGATCGAATAACGCGCCGGTGGTTTCGCCGCCCACCAGAAACAGCCCGGCCTGCGGCAGTTGGCGCACCGCCTCGGCGAAAGGCGCTGCCAGCGCCTGCGCCAGATCGCGGTCGTTCCAGCCACGGGCACGGCACACCTCACGCACCACGGCAGCGCTGTTTTTCGCATCGGTATGCAACAGCACCACCGGCGACCGGCTGGCGGCGATTGCGGCGCTTAACCGCGCCATCTCGCTCCGATGCTGCTCACCACACAGGGCGGCGACATCAATGGTGATCGCCTCTGCGCCCTGCGCGACCAGCCAATCGATTTGCGCCATATTCGCACGCGACGTCGAGCCGGACATCACCAACAACCGATGAGCGCCATCGGGCGGTGGCGGCATGGCTGGCTCGCTTAATCCGGCCAGCGCCTGTCCCAATCCATATACCCCGGCAAAACCATCAATCCCGGCCTGCCGCGCGCCATCGACCAGTTGCTGAATATCCCGCTGGCTTTCAGCATCCGCAACGATAACCGGCGAAGCATGCTGTCGGAACCAGGCGCTCACCGCCGTTTTACCTTCGCGTACCGTTGCCAGCGGTAAGACATCCGGTCGCCAGCCGAGCGCATCGCCAACCAATCCTGCGACATCAACCCCTTTCTCCGCCGCCTTCCACTGCCACCCCTCACGCACGCTGATCTGCATGGTCGGGCAGGCAGCAACAATCACGACACGACCGGCGGTGGCGCGCGCAAAGGCCGCTAACTCCGTTGCCACATTCCCTTTTAATGTGCTGTCGATTTTTTTCATCAGCAGAGTAAAACCGGCCTGCTGCAACCGACTTACCGCCTGCTCAACTCGTGCCGCCGCCTGCGCGCCGGGCATATAACGGCTACTGGTTTCCACCACCAGCGTTTGGGCGGGCAGCGGGCAGGTTTTCTCCAGCCGGATAACCGGCACCGGCTGGCCCGGACGGGCAATTTCCCCCGCTATCGCCGCGCCGCCGGTTAAATCATCCGCCACAATACCGATACAGGATGCCGACATAATCTCTCCCTTCTGCGTCAGTTCACTGGTCCCTGCGCTTTGGTCAGCGCCAGCGACTCGGCCTGTTTCGCCGCCCGAGACAACAACTCCGCGTTGGCAACGCCCTGCCAGGCAATATCAAACGCGGTGCCATGTCCGGCGGTAGTACGGATAATCGGTAACCCCACCGCGTAAGTCACATAACCAAAGCGCTTCAGCGGAATGGTGCCCTGATCGTGATACATCGCCAGCACCGCGTCATAAGCGCCCTTTTCCGCCGCCCAGAACAGGCTGTCTGCCGCCAGCGGATCGCTGACATTCATCCCCTGCCGACGGCAGTTTTCCAGCGCCGGACGGATATGTTCAATTTCCTCACTGCCCAATACGCCATTCTCACCGGCATGCGGATTTAAGCCAGCAACGCCAATACGCGGATTGGCAAAGCCGAACTCTTCCCGTAGCGAGCGGTGCAGTTCCCCCATAATGCGTTCAATACGCGGTTGTTTAACCCTGGCGACCGCTTCTAATAACGAGCAGTGGGCGCTGATCAAACTGACGCGTAGCGGGCCGCCGATCATGATGGTATGAAAAGAGGTGGTTTGCGTGAGATGGGCAAAAATTTCCGTCTGCCCTTCGAAGATGTGGCCGGCAAGGTGAAAAGCTTCTTTATTCGCCGGGGCCGAACACACTGCACAGACCTCACCCGCCAGCGCCAGCTCGGTACTCAGGCGAATAGCATCGACCGTTGCCTGGCCGCACTGGCGGCTTAGCTCACCCGGTACCACGCTTTGTGCATCCAGCGGCACATCAATTACCCATGCCACGCCCGGACGCCGCTGCGCTTCACGCGGGTGTGTAATGGTGCGAATGTCGACATCGATTTTTAGGTGCGCCGCTACACGGCGCAACAGATCGGCAGAGCCTATCAGGACGATCGGCGTGTCGGTCATTAACGAATCGGTGGAGGCGACCTTCAGGCTTAACTCGGGGCCAATCCCCGCCGGATCGCCAATCGTGATTGCTACCGGTTGCAGTGCGCTCATTGCTGTTCTCCTTTGATTTCATTCAGCCCCAGTTTGCCTGGCGACAAAATGTCACGCGGGTCGAGCGCCTGTTTCAACGCGGCCAACACCTTCAGGCTGTCGCCGTGTTCATGTTTCATCCAGTGTTTACGCGCTTCGCCCACGCCGTGGTGATGGCTAATCGATCCGCCCTGTTCCAGCACGGTACGCAGGGTAATATCCCACACGGTATGGAAACGTGATTCCGACTCGCGTTTATCTTTGCCTGAGGTGAAGAAAATAAAGTAGATGGCGCCGCCATTACTGTAAAAATGGGAGTAATGCGCAAAAGCTTTATCAACGTAAGGCGCAATCGCATTCAACACTGCGCCATGCAGTCCGGGCAGTTGCTGCCAGCTGGCGGAGATTTCAATCGCATCAGCGAAGGAAAATGCACCGGCATTCCCGCGATCAAGCCAACTGGCATCAAAGCGCGTGCGCTCCCACACTTCGCCAGGCACCGCGCCAAGATCGTCCCCCTGGTGTTGGGCCGTGATCTTCAGCGCCACCTGTTGTTCCGCTTGCGTTACCGCGTCATGACCATCAAATGCCAGTACCAGCAACACCCGGTCATTACCGGCGATTTCGCTTTTCTCAAAAATATGTACCGCTTCCTGGGCATCGTATAAACGGATCACGGCAGGTGTAATGCCCTCGTCCAGCAGTTGACGTACCGCCTTCAATCCATTGTCGATACTGTTAAATGCGACCCCGCTGAAACGCCGGGTTTTCGCCAGCGGCAGAGTACGTAGCGTCACCGAGGTAATAATCCCTAACGTCCCTTCGCTACCCACAAACAGTTGCGTGATCGACGGGCCAGTTGAAGAGCGTGGCGCGCGGCGCGTGGTGATAATTCGCCCATCCGGCAGCACCACTTCCAGGGAGACGACAAAGTTTTCAATATTGCCGTATTTACTGCTAAAGGTGCCGGATGAACGGGTTGCCACTAAGCCACCAACGCTGGCCAGTGCCAACGACTGGGGATAGTGAGGAATACGCCGTCCGTGTTGGTTGAGGATTTTTTCCAGATCGCCACCCAAAACCCCCGCCGGTACGGTGACTTCGCCGTTGTCATTATCGATTTGCGGCTTGCCGTTCAGGCCACCTAGATCGAGACACAAGTGGCCACGTTGGTTAACTACGCCGCCCACTACGCCGGAGCCCGCGCCGTAAGGAACTACCGCTAACTGATGCTGCGCGGCGAATTTCAACGCTTGTGACACGTCGCTGGCGGAGCGCACTGTCACCACTGCCAACGGAAGATGACTTTGCAACTCCTCTGCGGACCATTTTGCGGAAATCGGCCAGCGATCCTGCGCTTTTGCCTTTAACACCTCTGGCGCATCCTCAATCACACAGGCCGGTAACAACGTTTGCAGCGCGCCAATCAGGCTTTCTTGTTCAACGCTGCGAGATGTTTGCGTGTTCATACGACTCCTTAATTTGTGGGTGGCTTCAAACAATTGAGATAAGGGTTAGCGTTATGGCTTCGTAATTTACAAATTACTGTATATTGTTTATATCGTTCCGTCAAACGTGCAATCAGCAAAGGTGACGCCATGTCAATCGAGACCGCGCAGTACAAAGTACAACCGCCTCCACAGAAAAAAGGTAAGCTCCGCTGGGTCATTCTTGGGATGACCGCACTGGTGCTGGTACTGAACTATGCTGACCGGGCCGCGCTGGGGGTCGCGGGGCCACACATGATCAAAGAACTGGGCATGACCAGTACCGAATTTGGTCTGGTCGCCAGCGCCTTCTTCTTTAGCTACGCGCCGTTTTCGTTTATTGGCGGCTGGCTGTCAGATAAATACGGGCCACGTAATATTATGGGGATTGCCGTTGCCTGGTGGTCACTGTTTACCGGCCTCACCGCGCTGGGAAGCAGCTTTACCCTGCTGTTTCTCATTCGCCTGTTATTTGGTTTTGGCGAAGGGCCACAGGGCTCGGTATCAACCAAAACTATGCATAACTGGTTTCCGCAGCGCCAAATGTCAACGGCGATGGGGCTGGCACAGGGCGCAACACCGTTAGGTGGCGCGATTGGTACCCCGCTGGTAGTGGCGTTAATTAGCGTCGCCGACTGGCGCTGGGCCTTTGTTGTCCTCGGCTTGCTGGGCATTTTTATTGCGATTGGTTGGTTTATCGTGGTTCGCGACACGCCGGAGAAACACCCCTGGGCGACGCAGGAAGATATTGCCATCCAGCAGGAGAAAATTACCGCGCCGATTACGTCCGCGCAGGGCGAAGTGCCCCCGTTACGCTTCTATTTCCGTATGCCGCTGCTATTAGCGACCTCGGTAGCGTTTTTCGGATACGGTTGGGTGCTGTTTACCTTCCTGACGTGGTTTCCTATCTATCTGTCCGATGTGCGCGGCGTGGATCTGAAAGGGCTGGCTTTCGCTGGCGCGCTGCCGTGGATCTTTGGTGTGGTTGGCTTCGCCGGGGGCGGCATCCTCTCTGACTTTTTAGCGCGTCGCTCGGGTAAACCGATTGCCGCCCGCGCGATGGTGATTGTCAGTGGATTAATTATTACCTCTATTTTGTTTGCTTTTATTAGCGTCGTCAGCACTACCATTAGTGCGGTTTTGCTGATGTCCGGCGTGGTTTTTTCCTTATATATTACCGGGGCACAATATTTTGCTATTATTGGCGATGTCGTACCCAGCCAGCGGCTGGGTGGCGTAATGGGCTTTGTCCACGGCATTGCGAACCTGTCGGGCATCCTCTCCCCCATTGTCGCTGGCGCGATTATCGATCATACCGGAAACTGGGCAATGGTCTTTATTACTGCCGCCGGGATTTGCCTGCTGGGCTCCATCCTTGTGTCATTCTTTGGTCGTGAGCGAACAATAGACGTATATTTAAAACGATATGAACCTAAAGGCTGAACCCTGGGTTATGCCTCGCCCTAAAGGCGAGGTTGACTCACCGCAACAGCGAGCGACTGAAATGGTCGCTCGTATCATTCTGGAAAGAAAACCGGGCGAACGCCTGCCAAATATTGGCGAACTGCGCACCGCAATCGGCGTCGGCGCCGGGACCATTCAAAAAGCCCTGCTGGAATTACAGAATGATAAGCTGGTGGTACTGGCATCGAAACAGCGTCAGGGCACCTTTATTGTGGAAAAAAATATTGGCGGCTTATGGGCGATATCCGGCCAACCGCCCCTGTCGGTGATTATGCCGCTGCCGTTGAGCTGGGAGTTTCAGGGCATGGCAACCGGCCTGCGTGATGCGTTGGACCAGCACAATATTCCCTCCTATTTCGTCTTCGGTCACGGCTCAGCACAACGTTCGCGGGCGATTGCCAGCGCACTCTCTTTTGTCGCGGTGATGTCCGCGCATGCGGCTAACGCATTAGTCACTAAAACGCCGCAATTATGTATTCACAGCATCCTGACGCCAGGCAGCTATTATGCCGCCGGTTCGGTGATTGTGGTGGCGCGCGTGCCGCGCGACCAGTTGCCGAAAAATCCGCGCGTGGGTATTGACCGGCACTCGCTCGATCACGTCGCCCTGACGCAAATTGAGTTCCCGGATAACAACTACGTTGATGTCAGTTACGCGCATATTCCCGCCGCATTGATCAATGGCGTGTGCGACGTCGCGGTTTGGCACCATTCGGCGCTCGGGTTGTCGCTCAACCATCAGGAGTTGATTACCTGGCCGCTCTCCGAACATAACGCCTCGTTGCTGACCAACGAAATGTTTTCCGCCGCGCTGGTGATAGCCAAAGACAACGCGATTACCCGTGCTGTGTTGGATGATATTTCATTGCGTGAAGTGTTGGCGGTACAGCAGCAGGTGGTCAGCGGGAAACGTCTCCCCTCGTACTAATCTTTCTCCAGCGCTTCCCCTGCGCGCGGGTTCACTTTAGGCTATACCTCTTGGCAATGCCGACGATAAACCCGAAAGGAGTAACTACGATGGGGATGCAATCGACTCACCTTACCGCCGCGCAAGCGCTGGATAAACTTGACGCGTTATATTATCAGGCCGTCAATGCGCTACGGGATGCCATTAAACGTTTTGTTGATGACGGCACGCTGCCCGATCCTGCCGAACGTGAAGCCGGACTATTCGTCTATCCTGAATTACGCATTAGCTGGGATGGCATCTCGTCCGGCCATAATCGTAGCCGCGCCTGGGGGCGTTTTACCCGGCCCGGCAGCTATGCCTCCACCATTACCCGCCCGGAATTGCTGCGCCACTATCTGGCGGAACAATTGGCGATGATTGAGCGGGATTATACGGTACGAATCGAAGTCAGCCCTTCCCGGCAAGAGATCCCCTTCCCGTATGTGATTGATGGCGCTGACCTGGCGCTGGACCGCTCGATGAGCGCGGATATTGCCAGACATTTTCCCACCACCGATCTGGCGAATATGAGTGATGAAACCGCCGACGGCTTGGTGAATGGCGCGTCGACGTTCCCACTCAGCCACTTTGACGCGTTACGTACCGACTTTTCGCTGGCGCGTCTACGCCACTACACCGGCACGGCAGTGGAACATTTCCAGCCGTTTGTGCTGTTTACCAACTACACCCGTTATGTCGATGAATTTGTCACCTGGGCCTGCGAACAAATTGCCGATCCGAACTCGCCTTATGATGGTCTGGCCTGCGCGGGCGGCGCGGTGATTACCGCCGATACACCCAACCCCGACCAAATGGTTTCCGATTTAGCCTGGAAGAAGCATCAGATGCCCGCCTGGCACCTAACCTCCCCCAATGGCCGCGGCATTACGTTAGTCAATATCGGTGTTGGGCCGTCAAATGCAAAAACCATTTGCGATCATCTGGCCGTGTTGCGCCCGCACGCCTGGTTGATGATTGGTCACTGCGGCGGCCTGCGTGAGAGCCAGTCGATTGGCGATTATGTACTGGCTCACGCCTACCTGCGTGACGATCACGTGTTGGACGCGGTACTGCCGCCGGATATTCCGATTCCGAGCATCGCTGAAGTACAACGTGCGCTGTATGATGCGACGAAAACCGTCAGCGGGATGCCCGGCGAGGAAGTTAAGCAACGTCTACGTACCGGTACGGTGGTGACCACCGATGATCGTAACTGGGAATTACGCTATTCCGCCTCGGCGTTACGTTTTAACCTCAGCCGCGCGGTCGCGGTCGATATGGAAAGTGCCACGATAGCCGCGCAAGGTTATCGCTTCCGGGTACCGTATGGCACCTTGCTCTGCGTGTCGGATAAACCGTTGCATGGCGAGATTAAGTTGCCGGGGCAAGCTAACCGTTTTTACGAAGGTGCCATTTCGGAGCATTTACAGATAGGGATTTGCGCGGTGGAGTTGTTGCGGGCGGAGGGAGATAAGTTACATTCCCGTAAGTTGCGGACCTTTAACGAACCGCCGTTCCGTTAAAAGTGACAGGGTGGCGGTAAATACGCCACCCTTTATTGTCTGGCAAACGCGTAGGGCGAATTACGCCGCTTCACTGATTTCGATACGCGTAATGTGCAGCCCGGCATTTGCCATCATGGTGATTAACTTATCAATGCTAAACAGCGTGATTTTGCCGCGGGCTAATTCGGATACGCGAGGCTGGCTGACGCCCAGCGTTGCGGCAGCCTCAGCCTGACTCAGAGCTTTACGTTCGATCCAAGCGTTAAGAGTATTCATCAATTGCGCACGTATTTTCAGGTTTTCTGCCTCGTCTCGCGTCTCGCTGATGGCATCCCATACGCTATCGAAGGTTTCAATTTTCACTTTTTATACTCCTGCAGTAACGCTTTATAACGCTGTGTCGCTAACTGTACATCGGATTTAGCGGTAATCTGCGTTTTCTTTTGAAAACAGTGCAATACGTAGATGGAATCTGCCCACTTCGCAATATAGATGGCACGATAAGTCCCATCTTCATTTCTTACCCGGATTTCACGCACGCCAGGCCCAATGGTTGAGAATGGCTTCCAGTCTATCGGTTCAAGCCCTTGCTGGACTCGATCAAGTTGATACCCCATATCCTGCCGTGCGCCATCCGGAAACGCGCGCAAATCGTCTAAGCTACTGTCAATAAATTGCAGTTTCTTACGCATTAAATTCCCTTTTATACGTAATAATGTATAAAGAGTATGGCCTGTTCTGCGCTAAAAGCCAACACTAAATAACCCGATACCAACGCCAGCAGGCCGTCAACTCACGCGCTCAGCCACCCGAGCTTAATCACAAACAAAATCGACAACACAATCAGCGCCGCATTCAACTCACGCGTACGCCCGCTTAATAATTTCACCACCGTCCAGGTAATAAAACCAAATGCAATACCGTTGGCGATCGAATAGGTCAGCGGCATGGTCAACGCGGTAACGGTCACCGGCGCAGAGGTCGTAATATCCTTCCAGTCAATCTCCGCCAGGCCGGAAGTCATTAACACGGCGATAAATAACAGTGCGGGCGCGGTAGCAAACACCGGCACGCTGGACGCCAGCGGGGAGAAAAACAGACTAAGAATAAACAACACCGCCACTACCACGGCGGTCAGCCCGGTACGACCACCCGCGCTAACGCCCGCCGCCGACTCAATGTAGCTGGTGGTGGTGGAGGTGCCCAACAGCGAGCCAAACAGCGCGGCAGCGCTATCGGCAATCAGCGCTTTCCCCATTTTAGGGATATTGCCCTTCTCGTCGGCCAGCCCGGCACGTTTGGTCACCCCGATCAGCGTCCCGGAGTTATCAAACACATCCACAAACAAAAAGGCGAAAATCACGCTGACCAGTGAAATATCGAGAGCGCCTTTAATATCCAACTGCAGGAACGTTGGTGCGATAGAGGGTGGCGCGGAAAAAACGCCGGCAAACGGCGACAAGCCAATGCCCATAGAAATAAAGGTCACGATCAGAATGCCGATCAGCACCGCGCCAGTGACCTTACGCGCTTCCAATACCACAATGATGATAAAGCCCAACATGGCCAGCAACGGGCCGGGTTTAGTCAAATCGCCAATCCCTACCAGCGTCGCCGGGTTATCCACCACGATCCCGGCGCCCTGCAACGCGATAATCGCCAGGAACAGCCCAATACCGGCAGCAATACCGGAACGCAGCGGCAAAGGAATGCTGGCAATGATCCACTCGCGGATTTTAAAAATGGATAACGCAAAGAAAATCAGCGCCGACAGGAACACCGCACCCAACGCGATTTGCCACGTATAGCCCATATGCAGCACCACGGTATAGGTGAAGAAGGCATTTAGCCCCATTCCCGGCGCCAGCGCGATGGGATAATTGGCAATTAGCCCCATCAACAAAGAACCAATCGCCGCCGCCAGACAGGTAGCGACAAACACTGAGCCCTTATCCATTCCGGTCGCGCTTAAAATAGTGGGGTTCACAAACAGGATGTATGCCATCGCCAGAAAGGTGGTTAATCCGGCGATAATTTCGGTTCGCACCGTGGTGTTATGCGCTTTTAATTGAAATAGTTTCTCTAGCATGCTTCATCTCTCATTACGCCGGAGACACCACGGAGGTGGGTTCTCGCTTGCCTGAATAAAGTGGAATGTGTGTGTGGTTATAGTAATTTTATCGGTTAAACGGAATCGATTGCGCGCCTGCAACCGCTACGGCGCATTGCATCATCTACCGTTACCCGCAGTCATAGCAATTGCTATGCCAGTCGTAACGCAATACGGCCCCCGGTATTAGTGCGGCATGACCTTTGTCGGCAACCTTTAATGCACTATTATGAAGCCCCATAATGGCGCAGCGCACCATTATGGTGATAACGCCCGCTTTTACGCCAGTGCCGCCATGTCATCAGGCAGCGACGCCCTTCACATTTCCGCGTTAACAGACGTATCTTGCCGCGCGCCTCGGGTACACTCACATTTAACCTGACAGCAACATATGAGGCCGTGACGATGAAGCCCGCCATTTTGGTGGTAGATGACGATGCCGCCATCTGCGAGTTACTCAACGATGTGCTGAGTGAACATGTGTTTACCGTTTATAGCTGCCATCAGGGACGGGACGCCCTACGCTTACTCGAACAGCATCCGGAAATTTCACTGGTGATGCTCGATATGATTTTGCCTGATACTAACGGACTGCTGGTGCTGCAACAGATGCAGCGTCTCCGGCCCGACTTGCTGGTGATTATGCTGACCGGCATGGGGTCGGAGTCCGATATTGTGGTCGGGCTAGAAATGGGTGCCGATGATTATATCGCCAAACCCTTTAATCCACGGGTGGTGGTGGCGCGGGCAAAAGCGGTGCTACGCCGTAGCGGCATGCTATCGCTGGATACCGCACCAACCTCTCTGCCAAGTTGGAAGGGCTGGCAATTTAACGGTTGGCGGTTGGACGAAGAGCGCTGTGTGTTGTTTAATCCCCAACAGCAGGAAGTGACGCTAACCCAAGGCGAATACGCCCTCCTGTTGGCGATGATCCGCCATGCGCGAAAAGTCTTAACCCGCGACCAACTGCTGGAGTTGACCCACAGCGAATCGCTTGACGTCTTTGATCGCACCATTGATGTGCTGATTATGCGTCTGCGGCGCAAAATTGAGGTCAACCCGCATCAACCAATGCTGATTCGAACCATACGCGGCTTAGGCTATGTTTTTTCCGCCGATGCGACGCGGTCTGCCGATGTCCCGCTATTAACCAGCCGTATCGCGTGACAGATAGCGCGAATACTCATTACATAACAACCAGCGCGGCGCTTCATCGTCTTCAATGGCGTTGAAGCGCGTCTGCGGCGTGAGAAAGCGGTTGTCATTATCATCATCATTAATGGTGGAGACTTCGCCCACCAGCACATCGCCAAACCCCGTTTCTCCCCAAAAACTATGATAAACCCCCGGCTCCAGCGTCACACTCTCTCCTGGCGACAGCCGCAGTTGCGAACCGGCGGCGTGCGTTTGTCGAAAACCATCAATGGTGACGCTGACCGGCGTATTTGCTAACGCGCCCTGTTGCGCGTTGTGCAACTCGACAATTACATTTCCACCGCCGCGATTAATAATGTCTTCCATTTTGCACCAGTGAAAATGCATCGGCGTTACTTGCCCTTCACGTACATGCATGATCTTTTCGGCATAACTTTTTCGATAAGGGGCACCGTGCGGCGAGCCGTTACGGAGGGTAAACAGCGTCAGCCCTTGTTGCTGAAAATCATCGCCGCCAAAAGCGGTGACATCCCAGCCGAGACGCAGCGTGACAATTTCTTGTAGGTTATCGGCGGCTATCTGACGCCAACGCGCTGGCGAATAATCAGCCCACGGCGGCAGATGCACGTCCTGACGCGTAAAGAATTCACGGGTGAGTTGCAAAATGGCGTTAATTTCAGAACGAGTCATCGACACTCTCCTGTGAGCGCGAAGAGCGGGCAAGGCCAAACCTTGCCCGTTGACGACGGTTATTTCACCGTCCAGCCGCGGTAGCTACCGATATTATTACGATCAATCATGGTGACCGGAATCAGCACCGGCTTGGTGGGCGCAGGTTTACCTTGCAGAATGTCATAACCAATTTCCACCGCTTTGGATGCCATCACTTGCGGATCCTGGGCTGGTGTGGCGGCAAACAGCGAGTTCTTACGTTTTAGCGCCTCTTCGCCGTCTGGCGAACCATCGACGCCGACGATAAAGAATTCATTGCGCTGCGCCTGTTTCGCGGCTAAATCGGCACCAATCGCCGTCGGGTCGTTAATCGCGAATACCGCATCAATTTTTGGATTTGCCGAGAGCAACGAGGTCATCACTTCCAGCCCACCTTCGCGGCTGCCTTTGGCGTTTTGGTTATACGAAAGCAGCTTAATATCCGGATGGGTTTTCAGCTCATTCATACAACCTTCCACGCGGTTTTGCACGGCAGAAACCGGCGGCCCATTGATAATAACCACGTTACCTTTGGCCTTCAGACGGTCGGAAATGTACTTACACGCCATCTGTCCGGCTTGGGTGTTATCGGAAGTAATAGTCGCGTTTGCGCCATCCGCCGCCACGTCCACCGCAACCACCACAATTCCCGCATCACGCGCACGTTTTACCGCCGGGCCGATCCCTTTAGAATCTGCGGCGTTAAGGATAATCATGTCGACTTTTGCCGCGATAAAGTTATCAATCTGCCCAACCTGCTGGCCGAGATCGTAACCGCTGGAAACCAGCGTCACTTTGACATTATCACCGGCCAGTTGGCGGGCTTTTAGTTCCGCTCCTTTGGTAATCTGAACGAAGAACGGGTTCGCCAAATCACCCACGGTGACCCCTATAGACTTCAGCTCTTTCGCCTGCGTTAACGGTGCAGCCAACAGCATCGACGCGGCCAAGAAGCCGGTTACAATCGGATTAAAACGCATAGACCTTCTCCTGCCTTTATTATCGTAATATCGCCAACAGCAGAACAGCGATTGGGGGGTACAGACTCGGTTACTACTTATGCGACATGGTGACGGGTACGGTATTTGTCGATCAGTACCGCAATAATGATCACCGCGCCTTTAATCACCAGTTGCCAGAAATAGGAGACGCCCATTAACGTCATACCATTATTCAGCGTGGCGATAATCAGTGCGCCAATCAGCGTACCGGTAATGGTGCCGATACCGCCGACGAAACTGGTGCCGCCCAAAATTACGGCGGCAATCGCGTCCAGCTCATAGCCGACGCCAAGGTTACCGTTGGCACTATACAGACGCGAGGCGCTCATCAGCCCGCCCAGCCCGGATAGCAGACCACTGGCGGCGTAAACAAACAGCAATACCGCGCTGACTTTGATCCCGGTTAGCCGTGCTGCCTGCATATTGCCGCCTACCGCATAGATGTGAACGCCAAGCGTGGTACGGCGCAGAATGAACCAACACAGTGCGATCACCGCGAAAGCGATAATGATCAACCACGGAATCGGCCCCAGATAGCCGTTACCAATCCACTCAAAGTTAATATCGGAGTTGATCACCGTGGTGCCGTTAGCCAGTAGATAGGCGGCGCCGCGCAGCCCGGTATAGGTCCCTAGCGTGACGATAAACGGCGGTAAGCCTGCCCAGGCCACCAGAATGCCGTTAAATAACCCCATCAGCAGCCCGGCACCGAGCGCTGCCGGAATGGTTAACATCGACAGTGATGGGTCAAGCGAAGTAACCAGCGCCACTACCGCCGTCGTGCCCAACATGGAGCCGACCGACAGGTCGATGCCGCCGGTCAGAATGATGAAGGTCATGCCGGCGGCAAGTACGATATTGATCGAGGCCTGGCGCGTAATATTGAGCAGATTGGCCTCGGTAAAAAAGTTGGGCGTGACGAAGCCAAATATCGCCACGATCAGAATCAAAATCGGCAAAATACCCACGGTTTGCATTACATCGCTCAGTAAGGCTCGCTTCAGCGTGGGCGCTTTAACGCGCGGGGTCTCGGTTGTAGTCATGTTTTTTCCTCAGGCGTTAACCGGTTGGGGGAGATCAACGCCGGTCGCCAGCGTCATTATGTTTTCCTGGGTAATACTGTCGCCCTGCAACTCACCGGCAATGCCGCCTTCACGCATCACATACACGCGATCGCTCATGCCCACCACTTCCGGTAACTCACTGGAGATCATCAAAATAGCCACGCCCTGACGCGCCATCTGATTCATCATGCGATAAATTTCACTCTTCGCCCCGACATCCACGCCACGCGTCGGCTCGTCTAGCAACAAAATACGCGGACCAATCGCCACCCAGCGTGAAATCAACAGTTTTTGTTGGTTACCGCCGGAGAGCCCACCGGCACGTACCTGTGCGTGCGGTACACGAATGTTGAGCGACTGAATCGCCTCGCCGGAGATCTTCTGCCCTTTGCGTCGGTTAAGCAGGCCGTAATTCGCATCGCGCTCAATGGTCGCCATCACGATATTTTCATGGGCGGCTAATTCGAGAAATAAACCCTGCTCCTTGCGGTTTTCGGTTAAAAAACCAATACCTTGCGCAATGGCATCGCGTGGCGAGTTAATCGTTACGGTTTGGCTATCTATCGCTACCGTGCCGCCGCTGGCTTTGTGTACGCCAAAAATCAGTTGTGCCAGCTCAGAACGTCCGGCGCCCACCAACCCTGCCAGGCCGACAATTTCACCGGCATGCACCGTCAGGCTACAAGGATGCACTTTGCCGCCGTCAGTCAGGTCGGTTACCGTGAGGCGCGCCGCGCCGGTGTCGATGGTGTTATCTTTGTTGAACAAATCGCTTAGCGGCCGCCCAACCATCATCCGCACCAGTTCATTGGCGTTCAGATTGTCGCGCGTTAGGCTGCCGACATATTGGCCGTCGCGCAGCACGCTGACGCGATCGGAAAGTTCATACACTTCCGCCATGCGATGGCTGATATAGATAATCGCCATGCCTTCGCTACGTAACCGCTTAATCAGCGCAAAAAGCTGTTCGGTTTCACGCGAAGAGAGCGCGGCGGTCGGCTCATCCATCACTAAAATGCGGCTGTTACGGTGTAACGCACGCGCAATTTCGACCTGTTGCTGCTCGGCAATGCTGAGTTTCATCACTAAATCGGTCGATTTAAATTGCGCGCCCAAACGGTTGATAACCTGCTGCGCCTCTTGCGCCATTTGGCGTCGCTTAACCAACCCGCCGCGCTGGATTTCGCTGCCGAGAAAGATGTTTTCCGCTACGGTTAAATTAGGCGCCAGGTTAATCTCTTGGTAAATCAGCGTAATTCCCGCCGCCAACGCATCTTTCGGCCCTTTAATCGCCTTTGGCTGACCATCAATTAAAATTTCCCCGCTGCTGGCGCTATAAGCTCCGGCCAGAATCTTCATCAGGGTGCTCTTACCGGCACCGTTCTCCCCCATCAGCGCATGGACTTCGCCTGGGTAAACCGTCAGGTTGACCTCTTTTAGCGCGTAAAACTGCCCGAAGCGGCGAGAAATGTCTTTCATCTCCAGTATCGGCGTCGCGGTCATGTCATTACTCCTGCGGATAATCATCGCAGCAGTAAATCAGCCGTAGATAAACGGAAAATGTCAGCCGCCATTCATTTTTGTCATAGTGTTAACGGCGGCCCCTTTTATACTCGCCCTTATTGAGGTTTGGGGGCGGAGTCGCGATGTCGACAGAGGTGTTTCGCACCAGACGGCTAGCCGGCGCGCGTGGTCGTCTGTTGATGTTTAATTTGCTGGTGGTGATCGTGACGCTGATGGTGAGTGGCGTGGCGATTATTGGTTTTAATCACGCCGGTAAAATTCAGGAAATGGCACAGGCGCAAACGCTGGATGATATGACTGGCAGCCTGGCGCTGGCGCGGGATACCGCTAACGTTGCCACGGCGGCAGTCCGCCTGGCGCAGGTGGTTGGCGCGCTGGAATATCAGAGCGAATCAACGCGTTTAGAACAAACGCAGCAGGCGCTGCAACGCTCGTTAAACGCCGTCGCGCACGCTCCGCTTGCCGCGCGCGAGCCGCAGTTGGTACAGCGAATTAGCGAGCGGAGCACCACGCTCGAACAGAGCATTAATCACCTTTTAAGCTACGGTCACACCCGCCATTTGCAGCGTAGTGTATTGCTGAGCGAACTGTATCAGTCACAATTTTTGCTGCACCATATCGACGATATTATCCGTCGGCAGCCTTCTGATACGCCGCCGCTGGCGCTGCGTAACGAGCTTGACCGTCTGATTGAGATTGCTATTCGCTCCTCCTCGCCGCGTGCGGCTATCGAGCAGTGGGACCGTGTGATGGTGAACTGGCCGCAGGACAATCGCAACCCACTGTTGGCGGATAAAATGCGTCAATTCGTCGCCTCGGAACAACAACTGATCCCGCTGGCGCGGCAACTGGAAAATAGCGATCTGGCGATTGCCTATTACACCTATCAAATCAAAGCGCTGGTCGCTATTCTCAGCGATGACATCACGTTATACGTTAAAAAAGTGGCGCAAGAATCGACTCTGCGTACCGCAACCACGCACGGTGAATTGAACTCAATTATTTTGTTTATCGCGCTGTTTGCGCTGTTGTCGCTGGTGATTACTGGTTTTGCCGGGTTTTATATCTATCGCAATCTCGGTTCGCATTTAACCGCCATCGCCGGCGCAATGACACGCCTGGCCCAGGGGCAGCGCGATGTTAGCGTGCCTGCGCTCCAGCGCCGCGACGAGTTGGGCGATCTGGCGCGTGCCTTTAACGTTTTCGCCCGCAATACCGCCTCGCTGGAACACACTTCCCGTCTGCTAAAAGAGAAGAGTAGCCAACTGGAATCCACCTTTTTAGCCATGCGTGATGGATTTGCGCTGTTCGATAGTCAGGGGCATTTGGTGGTGTGGAACTCTAACTATCCGCTGCTATTAGGGCTTGAGGCGCGCCAATTACATCGCGGACAACACTATCAAAACTTGTTGGATAACGTGGGCGCTCATTGGTCGGAGAGCGGCGATCCGCAGGAGATCCGCCTGGCGGATGGTCGCACGATCGAGCTACGGTTTAGCCCGGTTCCGCATCGCGGCATGGTGAATACCGTACTGGAGCGTACCGAACGTAAAGCGCTGGAAGAAGCTTTGGTGCATAGCCAGAAAATGAAAGCCGTTGGGCAGTTAACCGGTGGCCTGGCGCATGATTTTAACAACTTGTTGGCAGTGATTATTGGCAGCCTGGAGTTAACCGATACTCGCAGCCTGGAGAGCAATGTCGCCCGGCGTATTGGGCGTTCTCTAAAAGCCGCGGAACGTGCCGCGCAGTTAACCCAGCGCCTGTTGGCCTTTTCGCGCAAGCAGGCATTACATCCGAAAGCGGTGCAGGTTGCGACATTGGTCGAAACGCTGCAAGAGTTAATGAACCATTCGCTATTGCCGGGGCAGCAGTTGGTGATTGAGACCCAGCAACCCGGCTGGCCGGCGTGGATTGATGCCAGCCAACTGGAAAATGCGCTGATGAATTTGGTGGTCAATGCGCGCGATGCGATGAATGGCAGTAGCGGAGAGATAAAAATACGCGTTTATAATCAGCGCGTTGAAGGTAGCTCCGGTGAGAAACGTGACCGCGTCACTATTGATGTAATCGATCATGGTTGCGGCATGTCGGCAGAGGTTCGCGCTCAGGTTTTTGAGCCATTTTTTACCACCAAGCCGCCGGGGAGCGGAAGCGGGCTTGGCCTGTCGATGGTTTACGGTTTTGTGCGCCAGTCGGGCGGTAGTGTGCAACTGGAAACCGCGCCGGGCCAGGGAACTCTGGTGCGGCTTCAGCTACCGCGTGCCCCGGCATTGGTGGTTGAGGAGAACCCGCCGCCAGCGCCGCCGGAGGTCTCCGTGGTCGACAGTTTGGTGTTGGTGCTGGATGATGAAGAAGATGTGCGGCAAACACTCTGCGAGCATTTACATCAGCTCGGTTATTTAACGCTGGAGTGCGCCAACGGGGATGATGCATTGAAGCTGTTACGCCAGACGCCCGATATTGGTTTATTCATTAGCGATCTGATGCTGCCAGGGTCGCTCAACGGCGCCGAGGTAATTCGCCAGGCACAGCTTCTTAATCCCGAGTTGGCTATCTTGTTGGTCAGTGGGCAGGATTTGCGACATCAGCAAGATGGCGCATTGCCGCCGTGCGAACGGTTAGCAAAGCCCTATACACAACAGCAACTGGCGCAGGCGCTGCGGCGCGCCTGGCAGCGTAGAGCCACCGTAATCAGCTAATGTTATGTCATTACTGCGATACATTTCTGTCTGACGAGTCCGACCGCGCCGCCATGACTATTTACCAGGTCGCTTTGGAAAGCCCAACTTGCTGGTGATCGCTGTTCACCCATAAATAAAAGGTTGAAGGAAAAGACGCATTTTTTATCCAACGCTCACTTCCACTATCGTTCCCCATATAGTGATATCCGTGTTCAACAAGAAAGGTTTTTAGCGTTGACGTTTCTTGAGTGCCTCGAAAAATAATTGAGCTTTGCATCGGCGCGGAACCGTCGCGCGTACTAAAGGTAAAGTAATAGGATTGGGTGATACGCGGCGTCTGTTTAATCTCGCTGTCAGTGACCATGTGGTAAAGAAAGAAATCCGCTTGCGTATAACCTTCACCTTCTCCAGCTTTTGATTGCAAAGCACAAGTAGATAGCTCAAAAATTATTAACAACAGGATTAGCAGACTTGCCCCGCGAAAAATGATTTTTCTCATGGTAGATCGGCTACGTTTACTCATGCATATCCCTTTTAGTCCAATCCATTAAAACCGGTTGCACCAGGACTTAAACATGCATGAGATAACAAAACCATCTCTATGACTAAAATTGAACCAACGTTTATATAAAGCTTTTAAAAGTTGGATCTTGCTTCATTTTCGTTTCTTTCGCGGGCCTGATTTCGCAACGCGTTACGGGAATGCGTATTTTTTAATCATTTTATTTCTGATAAGGTCTACCGATACAGTGACAAAATAGCCGTGGCCGGACGTTGTCTGACCACAACTGACAAGGAATGTCTATGAGCTTCAGCCTGCCTGGCACCGACCTCTGGTATCTCGCCCGCGATAATCTTGCGCCTGAACGCTATGAAGAAATTATTTCGCCCTGCTTCGCCTGGTGGCGTATTTGCAAGGAGTATGAGTTTGACGATAGCTATACCCACCACCTCTATCTGATCAATATGCGTCCGCGCGAAGGACGCGTGTATACTCACCAGGCGCCACCGCACGGGCCGCGCGAGCAAGAAAAGTTAAAAAATTGGCTTTACGGCGGCCAGGCGGTGATGCTGGACAATCGCTTTTCTTCCGGCAACCTGTTTTATATTGACGATCAGGGCCAGCTAATTTGTCGCGATCCGCTGGCTTTTCGGTTTAGCGGCGCGGAGCGTATTATTAAGGCCTATAACCTATCGGTAAGCCGCCGTGATTATACCCATAACCACGGAAGGCCACGGCCCACGGTACGTCCACCGGGGTTATGTCTCACGCCGCCTAAAAATAAGGCAAGTAAAGGCACCATTAATAGTAGGGCCGCCGGGCGCTTACTGGCTGCCGGAGGCATTTATCACCAGAATCCACAAATGTTTGCCGACACCGCCAGAAAACTCGGCGGCGAGGCGGCAGAGGGTTTTGAGCAGGTGCTAAACCCGCAGACCGTGGGCTCGCTGGTAGCGCTCTCGTCAATTCTACTGGTTGGTCGTGCATCGCTAGCAGGACGTCCATCTTTGGCAACTCTGGAAGAATTAAACGACTATCTCGGGAAAACGAAGGGAAATTATAAGCTACTCAGTAATATTGAAGTGATAAAAATGGATTATGTAAGGCGTGGGCGGGACGAACTAGCCACTCTTCGAAATAAATTCACAGGAGAAAAAGCAAAGTTTCTCCGCTCTATTGTGGATGATCCTGAAATAAAAAAACGTCTCAGTTCAATACAATTAGCTGAAATGGCTAAGGGAAAAAATCCTGCCGGATGGGATGTTCATCATAAATTACCGTTGGATGACAGTGGCACAAATGACTTTCGGAATCTCGTTCTAATCCCCAGTAAGAGTGAACATTTAATTTTTACTAAAGCACAGAAAACGATTACTAAAGACATGGCAACAGGGAGTCGCAAACAGGTATTATGGCCTGTCCCTAAAGGCATTATTTATCCTTGAGGATTTCTTATGATTGAAATGTATAAAATTGTTGAAGAACTTATTTTGCTGTCCAAAAAACACGAGTACGATATTTATCCTCCGGTTACCTTTCCGGAAGACCTGTATTCTTATAATTTCGGGCGTTCAATCGGCACCGCTCCGCGTACTTTTTGGCTGCAATATAAAGCGTTTGTTGAGTTAGCCGATGGGTTCCATATGAATGGATACTATCTATATGGCATAGACAATCATGACTATTATGAAAATGATTTATTTTCTTATAACACTGAATTAAGGCGTATCAGTGAGAATGCATCATCGTTAATGAGTGAAGATGACAACTATCTCATTCAAATTGGCGCCTCATCTCTCGATACCTTCACCTACGATGTCCGTAACGGAAAGTGGCAATCACGCGATCGGTTTCAATACGACAATCTGTTTATCTCCTGCGATACGCTGGCCGAATTCCTGGCTGCGGTGCTGGCAGACATTCAGGCAACCCTGTAATAACCGGGAAGGGCCGCCGAACATATTACTCGATGGTCGGATATACCATCCCCTAACCAAATAACGGAATCGGTTGCCCGACAATATAACGCTGGCGCAAACGCGCCGAGATAGCATCCATCACCATCACGATAACCACCAAAATCAACGTAATAAACATCACCACATCCCAATTCCACAAACGCATATTCTCGGCATACACCAGCCCTACGCCGCCCGCGCCAACGAACCCGAGCACCGCTGCGGAACGGGTATTCGATTCGATTTGATACAGACTCAACGCCAAAAATGCAGGAAAAGACTGGGTGAAAATACCATACCGATGTTTCTGCAAACTATTGGCGCCCACCGCCGTTAGACCTCGCCCCGGCGCACGTTCAACCGCCTCGTGCCCTTCCGCGTACAGTTTCCCCAGCAGCCCAACGTCCTGCATAATAATGGCTAACACCCCAGCCAGCGGCCCCATCCCCACCGCACGCACAAAGATCAACCCCCAAATCGCCATATCGATACCGCGAAAAATATCCAACAGCCGACGTACCACTAATGCCAATGGACGTAAGCGTGCGCCCTGCATTACGTTACGCGCCGCGAAAAACGACAGCGGTAGCGCCAGTAGCGTGGCGGTTAAGGTACCGGCGAATACGATAGCCAGCGTAATGGCGATTTGCGAAAGGTAATAACCAAACGGCCAGTTGGCAAAATCTTGCCAGACGAACATACGTAAGAAGTAACGCCCCAGTTGTTGAGTCCCGTTAATCCACGTCGCCCAGTCAACGCCGAATTGATGTAAGAACCAGGCATAATAGAGCACAATTAATAGCCCGATACCGGCAATGGTGCGTAAATAGCGGCGCTGAGCGAGGAACAGATCGGGATGCTGCTGTTGAATACGTTGCGCATCAAATGGCGGTTCAATGGTGGTCATGACAATTTCCCCTCTACGACCCGACGACGCAGCCGCCCGGAAACGCTATCCAGTAACGACACCACCACAATAATCAGCAGCATGGTCATACTGACTTGATCGTAGCGGTCTAACTTAATATTGGTCATCAACTCCTGACCAATACCGCCAGCGCCCACCAGCCCAAGGATGGTGGAGGAGCGGAAATTAATCTCCATGCGCATAAAGCTATACGAGAGAAACAGCGGTTTTACCTGCGGCCAAAAGGCAAAACGCATCCGCTGTATCCGGCTGGCGCCGCAGGCCGCTAACCCCCGTACCGGTTTATCCGAAGTGCTTTCGATCGCCTCATAGAACAGTTTGGTCAGGCTGCCCACGGTATGTAGCGCTAACGCCAAAAAACCGGGGATTGCGCCAATTCCAAACGCCATCACAAACATCACCGCCCATGCCAGTTCCGGCATGGTGCGTAAAAATGCCACTGCGGCGCGAATCGCTAACCGTAACGCAGGGGGCGATTGGGTGTTCCCGGCGGCGAAAAAAGCCAGTACGCCCGCAACAAACACCGAAGCGATGGTTGCCGCCAGCGCCAGTTGCAAGGTTTCCCAAATTAACGGTAACTGAATCGGCAGACGGTATCCCCAATACGCCAGCGAACCTTCGGTGTGACCGTCAGCGAACAGCAGCCCGAGATGTAATACCGGCAGGGTTTCACCCAGATAATCAAAAAAATGCGGCAGAGAGAGCCAGACGGTATGCAGATTGAATTCAGACACCTTTCCGGCGCCGAGATAGAGCCCAACCAACAGCAGCGACCATACTAACGAGTCTCGTTTCTGTCGGCCTTTGATTTGCTGGTAATAGCGTTCAAAATCGGTATTCACAGGCCAGCCCGCACGGTAAGGAGAAGAACCGACGAGGCGCAATATGGCCTCGCCGCCTGCCAGGCCCGCCATTGCTGGCGGGCTGGTAGCGATTAGCGTCCGCCTTTCATCAGTTCACGTTTCAGCTCGATAATATTCTTGAAATCATCGACGCTGGCCGGACCGATATGCTGCGTACCGCCCATCGCTTTCACGAAACAGCTATGATCGCTGGTATCAAGCTTTTTGATGGCCGCCACCACTTTCTCTTTAAATGCCGCCGGTAGCGTATTACTGACCAGAATTGGCCCATTGGGGATCAACGGTGATTTCCAGATAATCCGAATCTGTTTCATCAAATCCGGATGCTCCATGCGAATCAAACGCGTAAAGGCCCCGGCGGTATAGCCGCTGTTATAATCCCCAACCAGCGACGCCCACGTCACCGCACCGGCAAACTGCCCGTTGAGCACGCCAAGAATATCCTGCTCGTGGCCGCCGGAGAACGTCACGCTGGAGAAAGCATGGTTGTATTGGTTATCGGTATTACCGCCAAATTTCTGTTTAAAGGTTTGGTCGGGGATCAGATAGCCTGAGGTAGAGTCCGGGTCGGCGAAGCCAAACGCTTTCCCTTTCAAATCTTCCAGCTTCTGATAGGGGCTATCTGCTTTAACCACCACCACCGAGTGATAACCGCGTGATTGATCGTTGTCATCCACCGCGATCCCCACAATGTCGACCGCTTTAGGATCTTTCAAGTACACCGAGGCGTACGACGAGGGCGACATGCTCAGCACCACATCCACTTTGCCGCCCAGCAGCCCCTGAATGACGCCGGAATAGTCTGACGAGTTACGCAGTTGCGTGTCTACGCCTAACTCTTTATCGAAAAATTGCTTCACGCATTGGTTATCGCCAATTTGCTGTGTGGCGTTTTGTCCGCCCAAAATCCCAAGGTTAAGTTCGCGCGGAGCCTCTGCCGCCGAAGCGTTAAAAGCCAGCCATATGCCGCTCAATATCATGGTCAAACTGCGGTTTTTTTTCATCGCTTTCGCCTGTGTGATTTGCCTGGTTTAAGTAAGTTGACTAATTTCATCGCCATAAAGCTGATGGAGAAGGTTGTCATTGAGCTGATTGGGGTGACCGTCAAAAATAATCCGTCCCTGGGCGATACCAATCACGCGTGTACAGTATTCGCGCACCAGCTCAACTGAATGAAGGTTAACCATGACGCTAATGCCCTGCCCGCTGATTTGGCGCAACACATCCATAATGCGCCGGGTATTTTTCGGGTCGAGCGAGGCGACCGGCTCATCGGCCAATAAGACTTTGGGGTTTTGCATCAGCGCACGGCAAATAGCCACCCGCTGCATTTGCCCGCCAGAGAGGTTCTCCGCGCGCTGTAAGGCGTGGGGCAACATATTCATCCACTGCAATAGCTCAATCGCCCGGGCGCGGTCGGTTAGCGAAAAAACTTTGAAGAATGATTTAAAGGTGGAGGTTTGGCTGAGCCGCCCAAGCAACACATTAGTCAGGACATCAAGCCGTGGAACCAGGCAAAAATCCTGAAAGATCATTCCGCACTCACTGCGCCACTGGCGCATCTCGCGGCGATTTAGCCGGGTGATATCCTGCACCGGTACCTCATCACGCCAGGCGATCATTTCGCCTTCGCTGGCGGTCAGCGTGCCATTGAGCAGATGTAGCAACGTAGACTTTCCGGCACCGGAACGACCAATTACCGCCACCAGTTCACCGGCGTGCAGGTCGAAGGTAATATCATCCAGCACACGCTGCTGTGATGACCAGGCTTTGCCGAGGCCTTTAACCGCCAAAACCTTCGGCGGCTTAACCGCCTGGGGTCGTGCGTCAAATTCAACTGCGGATTGCAATAGTGCCTGTGCCATATTCGTATCCGTATCCGTAAGGTTATGAAAGTTGCACGCCTATTAGGAGCAGTGGGTATGAAGCCCTGATGACACTAAAATGATTAAACCGTGACAGCGCCAGCATCGTGTTCGAACGTCAAGGTCAGGCCGTCATAAGCTGCCGCCACCGCCACGGGTAACCTATTTTCCGCCAGCCAGTTATCCACTTCATGGCTCAGATGCGTTAACCAGCTCTGACGCGGCGCCAGATCGTGATGCAGCGCTAACGCCATCGTCACGTCATTATGGTTACGCGGCGGTTTCTCACGCGGCGCATGGCTACAGTCAAGCACCAGATGGTCGAGCGATTGCGCGCGCAGAAAGCTCAGCGTCTCCGGCGGCAGGCCGACGGTATCGCAGAGCCAGGCGAGCCGATGCTGGCGGTAAGCAATCAAATAACCCCAAGTGAGTTTCGAGTGGATTAATGGCAAGGGCGTAATACGTAACGCCCCATACTCCGCCGTTTGAAAGGCGGCTAGTGGTGGCTGAAAGCGCAGCAGGCCCGGATGTTTGAACAGATCGTCACACCCTTCCGGGTCTGGCGGCCCATAAACCGGGATGGGTACGCCCACGCCCCAACGTAGCGGAAACAGCCCTTGTACATGATCCATATGGTAATGGGTCAGCAAAATACGCGTCAGTGCTCCCGGAGCAAAGCGCTGCTCCAGTAACGGTTGTCCGGCATCCAGCAAGGTGGTTTCTCCCTCGCAGACAATCAACGCGCTACAGGGACCGCGTCGTCTGGCCGGTTGTTGCCGTGCCCGCTGGCAGGCGAAGCAATCACAGCCAAATACCGGCACCTGTTGCGCGCCGCCGGTGCCTAAAAAAGTGAGTTTCATGGCGTGGCCCCCAACAGGTGGCGTAGCGCGTTTAAAGTGTCGTTAAGCGCGCCATCATTATTTAACTGTGGGCAATCCGGTAGCGTGGTTTCCTGCGCGCGCCGCAGACGGCGGGCAATTTGCTGCTCGCTTTCTCGTCCGCGCTGGCGTAAGCGGGCCTCCAGAATGGCGGGCGACACCTGTAAACAGAGCGGAAATAACCGGCTGGCATAACGCTGCTGCGCCTGCGGCAAATGTTGGCGAGAGCCATTAACCATCACATTCCAGCCTCGCGCCAGCCAGATGTCGACCTCAATACCCACCGCATAGGCGGTTTGATGCGCCTGCCAGTCAAGGGCGAAAAGCCCATAGGCGCGGCGGCGCTGAAATTCAGATTCGGTCAGCGCGATATGGTTTTCTCCACCAGCATCCGCCGGGCGCGTAATATACCGGTGCGCCACCAACATTCCTTCCGGCGGCTGCTCGCGCAGGGCATTCAGTAGGCTATCTTTCCCGGCCCCCGAAGCGCCCATCAGCCAGATCAGCCGAGCCATTACCACACTCTCCGTCCCTGGCTCCAAACGTGGCGAACTTGCGCATGACCATGCGGCGCATGCGCCAGCACCAGATCGGCACGCCGTCCCTCGGCAATAATGCCGCGATCGGTCAGCCCTAATGCCCGCGCCGGATTAGCGGTCACCAACGCGGCCGCGCGCGGTATGTCATAGCCGTTACGCTCATCGGCGGCGATACGAAATGCGGCATCCAACAAGCTGGCAGGATAGTAATCCGATGACAGCACATCCAACAGCCCTAGCTCGGCCAGACTATGCGCCGCCACGTTACCGGAGTGCGAACCGCCACGCACGATATTCGGCGCGCCCATCAGTACTTGTAACCCCAGTTCGCGTGAGCGCCGGGCAGCGGCTTCGGTGGTAGGAAACTCAGCAATCACGCTACCGATCTGATGCGACTCCTCGACATGCTCAGCCGTCGCGTCATCGTGGCTGGCAAGCGCGATACCGGCCGTGCGGCAATGGGCGGCAATCGCCTGCCGATTCGGCTGTGACCAGCGCGCCGCCAACGTCAGTTGCTCCTCTTCGAACTGTGCCATTTGGCGATCGTCTAGCCGGTATTTGCCCTGATAATATTCGCGATACTTTTCACGCGAAGCATACTGGCGCTGGCCCGGTGAGTGATCCATCAACGACACCAGCGACAACTCATCAAGATGCATCAGTTGTTCAAACAGCGGCAGCGTACTGTCATGCGGTAATTCACAGCGTAAGTGCAAACGGTGTTCAACCCGATTTAATCCCCGCTGCTGGCTGGCGCGAATCGCCTCAATCATCTTGGTCAGGTTATCCAACCGATGACCGCCGTCGCGCACATCGCCAACCGCAATCGCATCCAGTACCGTTGTAATACCGCTCGCCACCATCAATGCATCGTGACTACTCATGGCAGAGTGGGACGGCCAATCCACATTGGGACGCGGCATAAAAAATTTATCGAGATTATCGGTATGCAGCTCAATCAGCCCCGGCAGTAACCATCCTCCTTCTCCATCCAGCGCGTCTGGCAACTGGCTGGCGGAATCGCTATAGCTGCGGATCACACCCTCATCAATTTCCAGCGAGCCGTGTACAACTTCATTTTCCAGTACCAATTGCACATTATTAACGATCATACCCGCACCTCTTGCATCACTGGATCCATCGTATGTAAACGGTCGGCAACGCGTTCGCGTACCGCCTTATCGTGAAATATGCCGACAATCGCCGCACCGCGCTGGCGTGCGGCTTCAATCAGTTGCACGACTGCCGCACTGTTTACCGCATCCAGCGACGCGGTGGGTTCGTCCAATAGCAGAATGGATGAATCAGCGATAAAGCCGCGGGCAATATTGACGCGCTGCTGTTCGCCGCCGGAAAACGTCGACGGCGCCAGCGACCATAAGCGTTCCGGCACGTTGAGATGAGTAAGTAGCGAACCGGCGCGTTCAGCGCAAGTGCTACGATCTACCCCTCGATCCAGTAGCGGCTGCATCACCACTTCTAAGGTGGACACGCGCGGGATAACACGTAGAAATTGGCTCACCCAGCCGATGGTATCGCGACGGATCGCTAACACTTGACGGGCTGGCGCGCTCACCAGATCGATCCATTCATCACGATGTTTCACCCAGATACGCCCGGCATCGGGCTGGTAATTGGCATACAGTGAGCGCAGTAAGGTGGATTTACCGCTGCCGGAGTGCCCGTCGAGCACCACGCACTCACCGGCTTTCACCTCAAGACTGGCCTGGTGCAGTACCGGTAGTTTCACGCCGTGCTGATGATGAAGAACAAACGTTTTACTGAGTTGCTCAACCCGAAGTTGTGTCGTCATGATCTTTTTCCGCTACAGATCGCTGATTCAGCGCTTAATTCAGCACCGATGAAACCAGCAGTTGGGTATAGGGATGGTGCGGGTCGTCGAGTACCCGATCGGTCAGGCCGCTTTCGACCACTTTTCCTTGCTGCATCACCAACAATCGATGCGCCAGCAACCGTGCGACCCCCAAATCATGGGTGACGATAATCACTGCCAGCCGCAATTCACGTACCAGCGTGCGCAGTAAATCGAGTAATCGAGCCTGCACCGAGACATCCAGCCCGCCGGTGGGTTCATCCATAAACACCAGCCGCGGCTGCGTCACTAAATTGCGGGCAATTTGCAGGCGTTGCTGCATGCCGCCGGAGAACGTGACCGGCAAGTCGTCAATCCGCGCCGCCGGAATTTCAACATCCTGCAGCCAACTCTTGGCTTGTTGACGGATCTCGCCGTAGTGACGCTGACCGACCGCCATTAAACGCTCACCGATATTGCCGCCGGCGGATACCTGCGGACGCAAGCCATCCAGCGGATGCTGATGGACTAATCCCCATTCGGTACGTAATAGACGACGGCGTTCACTTTCACTTAGCGCAAATAAGGCGCGACCGTCATAATCGATATCGCCTTGCTGCGGCGTGAGCTGCGTTGAAAGAACCTGTAAAAGCGTGGATTTGCCCGAGCCTGATTCACCGACAATGCCCAGCACTTCACCAGGCCAGAGATCAAACGAGACCGATTCGAACCCTTTACCGGGCGCGTGGAGATAGGTCAGATCGTTTACCGCGAGCAGCGGCCGTTCAGTGTTCATGTTTCTGCTCCTGCTGCTGGCGACAAAAATCGGTATCTGAACAGACGAACATGCGTGTACCGCGATCGTCCATCACCACCTCATCGAGGTAACTCTGGCGTGAACCGCACAACGCACAGGGTTCTTCCCACTGCTGTACGCGAAACGGATGGTCATCAAAGTCGAGACTTTCTACTTTGCAAAAAGGCGGTAAGGCATAGAGGCGCTTTTCGCGCCCGGCACCGAACAGTTGCAAGGCAGGCATCATATGCATTTTCGGGTTATCGAATTTCGGGATCGGCGAAGGGTCCATCACATAGCGATCGTTGACCTTCACCGGGTAGGCATAGGTGGTAGCAATATGGCCGTAACGGGCAATATCCTCATACAGTTTCACCTGCATTACGCCGTACTCTTCTAACGCGTGCATGGTGCGCGTTTCGGTTTCACGCGGCTCAATAAAGCGCAGCGGCTCAGGAATCGGTACCTGATAGATCAGGATCTGATCTTCGGTTAATGGCGTTTCAGGAATACGATGCCGGGTCTGGATCAAGGTCGCATCGACGGTGCGTTCAGTGGTTGCCGCGCCGCTTACGCGTTGGAAAAAGCGGCGAATCGATACTGCGTTGGTGGTGTCATCGGCACCCTGATCAATCACTTTCAGTACATCATGCTCGCCAATCAGGCTGGCGGTCAGTTGGATACCGCCGGTTCCCCAACCATATGGCATTGGCATTTCTCGTCCGCCAAACGGTACTTGATAGCCGGGGATCGCCACCGCTTTGAGCAGCGCACGGCGTAAGATGCGTTTGCTCTGTTCATCCAGATAACCGGGGTTATAACCGCTCACTTCACTCATTTTCACCCTCCTTCCACGCCTGACGCAGACGTTTCAGCAGTTCCAGTTCGGCCTGGAAATCCACGTAATGCGGCAGTTTAAGATGAGAAACAAAGCCTGCCGCTTCGACGTTATCGGCATGAGAAAGCACAAACTCTTCGTCCTGCGCCGGGCTGGTGATCCGCTCGCCGTATTGCTCACTTTGCAACGCGCGGTCAACCAGCGCGGTTGACATCGCCTTACGCTCTGCGCGTCCGAACACCAGGCCATAACCACGGGTAAAACGGGGCGCGCCTTCTAGCTTGTCGGTAAAGCCGTTAACCATTTCACATTCGGTCAACAGGATTTCACCAATCTCCAACGGAAAACCCAGCTCCTCAGGCAAGATGCTGACCGTGACGTAGCCAGTACGAATTTCACCGGCAAAAGGATGGTTACGGCCATACCCGCGTTGAGTGGAGTAACCTAATGCCAGTAAAAAGCCCTCGTCGGCGCGGGTAAGCTGTTGTAAGCGCGCGGCGCGCGGTGCCGGGTAACTGGGCGGCTGGCGGGTAATATCCGGCGGTTCGCTGCCATCATCCTGTTCGGTTACCGCCAGCGCTTCAGCGGTCATCAGGTCGAAGACCGGCGGACAAGCGGTATCCTGTGTGGTTTCGGTATAGGGAGCGGTAGGCGTTTCGCCATTCGCCAACAGGGTAAAATCGAGTAAACGATGGGTGTAATCGTAGGTTGGCCCGAGGATTTGGCCGCCAGGCAAATCCTTATATACCGCCGAGATCCGCCGCTCAATGCGCATTTGATCGCTTGCCAGCGGTTGGCTATCGGCCAGGCGTGGCAACGTCGTGCGGTAAGCACGCAGGAGAAAAATCGCTTCCACCAGATCGCCGCTCGCTTGCTTAATGGCTAATGCCGCCAGCTCCCGATCGTAAATTCCGCCTTCGGTCATGACGCGGTCAACCGCCAGGCCTTGTTGTTGCGCAATCTGTTCGCAGGTGATCTCCGCAATTGCCCGATCGCCGCGTCGCAAATCCTCCAGTAAACGATGCGCGTTAGCGATCGCCTTTTCTCCCCCTTTCACCGCGACATACATCAGCACACCTCCACTTGCGTGGTACGCGGCAGCGCCATCATCGCTTCGCCGCAGGTTAAAATTAGGTCAAGCCCTTGCGGAAACAGCGCCGGACGCTGGCGTAGGTAACGCAGCAGGCTCTCTGGCAGGCGTGGCGCGACGGCGCGTGTTTCTCGTAATCCCGGCCCGCTTAAACGTAGCGTCAGTCCGCCGCTCAGGGAGGGGAGTTCAACAATTAGCGTGGTGCTCTTTTCCGGCGCCAAATTATCGCCAGCGGCAAAACGTAGCGGATCAATGGCTGACCCCGCATGGAGCAGTGCGAACGGCGCATCTTCGCGCCCGGTAAGCTGTGCGCCGGTATGAAAACGCAAATTGGTACGGACGATCTCTTCGTCCAGTGCCGCATCCAGCCAGAGCGGCGTTTCACCATCCACCAGCGTCAGTAATACCGCAGTCGCGGCGGGCGACAGCGCGCCCCACCCCTGCCGTAGCGGCAGAGAAACCATTACGCCCGGCTCACTCATCGCCTTAAGGATGCGGCGAAAGCTCTGCTGCGCATCGGCAACCGGATGGTGGAAACTAGCCAGTAAAGTCATCAGTTATCTCCGCGAACCAGAGTAAAGAAATCCACTTTGCTGCTGGCGACTTCACCGGCACGCTGTCGTAGACGCGCCTCGCGTAGTGCCGCCAACGGGGTAATCAGCGCGTCTTGCAAACGTGCGTGGTGCGTCGGTTGCTGTAGCAGCGCATCAATCAGCGCGCAGCGCTCGGCATGTGGTTTGTCACGTCCGGCGTGGTAGCTGTAGCCGCACGTCCCATCCGCCAGCCGTATCACCGCGCGCGTAACGGTCATATCGCCGAGAATAAAGCGCCCGCCTTTACCGCCGATACGCGCTTGTAAACGCGTGAGCCCGGTCTCGGCGGCGCGTAACACCTCATACTCCGGCTGCAGCTTGAGCGCCTGCCAGAGCGGTTCCAGATCGCGGCTGGCGGCATGGGCCAGCACCGAGAGCCAGCGTTGTCGTGCCTGTAACGCGTCCATTTAGTGCTCCAGAGTCAGTTCAATCATGTCGCCACGCGTCAGGCTGACGGAGTACTCCGCCACCTGCCCGTCGGCGCTGTGGTTTAGCGTGCGCACGCATAGCAACGGTGCCTGCAGGCCGGTTTCCAGTAATTTGCACTCTTTAGCCTGCGCCAGACGCGTACTAATACGGGTTTGTACCCGAGTAAGCGACTGCGCCAGCCGTTGATCGATAAAGTCATGCAGCGAACCGCTGTGAAACTGTTGTAAGGTCGGCCACCAAGCCAGGTGCGGAAAGAAGTGATTAATCAAGCAGACCGGAACGCCATTCACCCGGCGTAGCGTGCGCAGGTGGATGATTTCTGCGCCCTCTTCGCAGGCTAACGCGGCGGCAACATCCTGGCTGGCAGGGCGTAACACCGCCAACAGACGTTCACTGGTTGGATGGCTGCCCTGCTCTAACAGGTTCTGACTAAAACGAGCGCGGGCGTGTAATGGGTAGTTCCATGGGCGCATCAGCACCAGAATGCCGACGCCGTGTCGCCGCTGGAGTAAGCCTTTATTGACCAGTTCATCAACCGCGCGGCGTAGCGTGTGGCGATTAACGGCATAACGCGTAGCTAACTGCTGTTCGGATGGCAGGTAATCGCCACAGCGATAACCGTTGCGTAGTTCCTGCTCCAACTGAGCGGCAACCGCCTGGTAGACAGTGGTCGGATGTCTGGATATCTCCATCATTCACAAATCCTCCGCGATGCAGAAAACCGATAAGGGGGTCGGCTCGCGTCTGGATACCGTGCGGCACGACCGTGATGTGCCCTTACCTTGCCGTGGATGTGTGACAGAGAGGTTAAGAGAAGATGGCGTAACGATGAATTTAGCGCGTAGCGCGAGGCATATTGCTGAGGGAGAGGAGAGGGACGGGCGTACCCGTCCCGGACAAACTTATTGTGGGTAATCCGTTGCTTTCGAGATTTTCTCCAGGCTTTCAATCTCGCTCAGGCGCTGTTTCAGTTTTTTGGTTACGCCTTCAAACCCAATTGCGCCGAGCACCAAGTGGCGTGGTGGATTAGCGTTTTCGGTAATCTCGATCATCGCTTTCGCCGCCCGTACCGGATCGCCCGGTTGCTGACCACTGTAACCCGAGATGGCATTCATTCGCTCACCGGCGGTGCCAGCATAGTCGGCAATGGTACTTTTAGTTTGATGAAGTGAACGTCCCGCCCAATCGGTACGGAACGGACCAGGCTCTACGCAAGTCACTTTGATCCCCAGCGGCTCGCCTTCTGCCGCCAGTGAATCAGACCACCCTTCGACCGCATGTTTACTGGCCGAGTAGTAGCCCGATGCCGCAAAGCCGATCAGGCCGGCAACCGAGGTAATATTGATCACATGCCCTTTACGTGCCTTACGCATCGCCGGTAACACCGCACGCGTCATCGCGAACAGGCCAAAGACATTGGCATCAAACTGAGCGCGAATTTCACTCTCTACGCCCTCTTCAACCGACGATTGGTAGCCGTAGCCGGCATTGTTAACCAGCACATCAATAGTGCCGAATTTTTCTAGCGTGGCTTTCACCGCGCTATCAATCGCGGCGTTATCGGTCACATCCAGCGCTAAGGCCAGTGTATTGCCCTCTTTGCCTTGGACTAAATCGCTCACTTTGGTGACATCACGCGCGGTAACCACCACATTAAAATTTTGGGCTATCGCCTGCTGCGCCAGTTCACGGCCAAAGCCGGTTGAACAGCCAGTAATAAACCAGACAGGACGTTTTTCTGCACTCATGTTGTTATCCTCATTGATTTAATGATGTTTTTACATAGAAGCGAATAGAGAAACAGCCGCGAACGCGGTTGTCAGAAAGGTACCGAAAAGCTTAGCGGCTAAATACGTCTCCGACCTTGTCGGTTTGTGCGAAAATGTAACAATGACGAGAGCAAAAGAGCGGGCCGTGATGCCCGCGCGTTTAGATTTGGAAATCAATCACCGGTTCTTCACTCTCGGTTGAGAGCGCCTGGCGCTTAATCTCTTCCAACGACAGATTTGCGTTACACAGTTCCAGGAACTGCCACACATAGTTACGCTGCAACTGCCCGCGTTTTAATCCTAACCACACGGTATTGGATTCAAATAAATGTTGGGCTGCCAGGCGGGTGAGTTTTGAATGTTCATCAACTTGGCACGCCTGATCGGCAAGGATCCCCACCCCCAATCCCAGTTCGACATAGGTTTTTACCACATCGGAATCCTGGGCGCTGAGCACAATATCTGGCTTGAGCCCGGCACTATGAAAAGCCCGATCAACGCGTGAGCGCCCGGTAATCCCTTGCCGATAAGTAATCAGTGGATGGCGGCTGAGCGCTGCGAGCGTAATCGGCTGCTCCTGCTCCAGTTCATGCCCTTTTGGTACCAGTAACGCGTGATGCCAGCTAAACCAGGGAAAAGCCGCCAGCGCCGGATTATTCACCACCTGTTCGCTGGCAATGCCTATATCGGCCTCGCCTGCCACCAGCATCGCGACAATTTCCTGCGGTGACCCTTGATTGAGCTCCAGACGGACATTCGGATAGAGCACCCGAAATGCTTTGATCACTCGTGGTAGGCTGTAACGGGCTTGAGTATGGGTGGTGGCAATGGTTAACACCCCGCTCGACTCATTGGTAAAGACATCGGCTAACCGCCGTACTTTGCCCGCTTCATCAAGAATACGCTCGGCGATGGTCAGTAAGGCTTTACCCGGTTCAGTCATCCCTAATAAGCGCTTGCCGCGTCGGATAAAGATCTCCACGCCCAGCTCATCTTCCAGATCGCGAATATGCCGGCTGACGCCCGATTGCGAAGTAAATAACGCATTAGCGACTTCGGTGAGGTTGAACTCGCAGCGCGCCGCTTCCCGAATGATTTTGAGTTGCTGGAAATTCATGCGCTTATCCCTCTTCATTAACAGTTGAATTCGCCTTATGTTATGAAGGCAAATCAATAGCAACAAATAATAAAAAAAGGATAGTTATGCGATTTAGTGATAAGAGGACGGGGCGCAGCGCGCCCCCAGAGGAATTAACTGACTAACATCAGTTCACGGTCTTCCACCATCGGCTTATTAAGCAGCGACAGGAGGATATTTTTTACCGCTTGTGCTGACGGCGAGAGCGGCATGCGGGCGGAAACATTTAGCGACAACGGCAGGTTGAGGGTTGGGCTGTTAATCCGCGCCATCCACGCGTTGGTCGAACTCACCAATGCACGCGCCGCCGATTCCGGTAACACCGTCACCCCCATCCCGCTGGAAACCGCCGCCGTTAGGGTCGCGATTGATTCAATTTCACCAATAATCCGCGCACTTAAACGACGTAACGAGAACGCTTCATCGACCCGTTTACGCACCGCACTGTAATCACGCGGCAGGAACAGATTCATCTGTGCGACGTCAACCAGGTCAACCGTTGCGCCCGGACAGTCGTTAGCCCCGACCAGGTATAATTCCTCTTTCATTAATGGCAGGCTGGTAATACCGGCCGTGGGCGCGCGATCATACAATACCGCCATATCCAACTGACCATTCATCACTTTTTCATTTAATAGCGCACCGCTATTTTCGTGAAGGTAAACCAACACCTCGGGAAATTGTTCACGCACCGTTTGTAGTAGCGGCATGGTTAATGATGAGGCCGCAGTGCCCGGCGCCAGCCCGATAGAGACTTGACCATTGAGCACCTGTCCGGCATTAATTACCGCCGTTTGCGCCTGTTCACACTGGCGTAAAATAGTACGCGCATGCGCATATAAGATTTTACCCGCTTCGGTCGGCGTCACGCCTCGCTTGGTGCGGATCAGTAACTGCTGGTCCAGCTCATTTTCCAGCGTGGCGACCTGCTGGCTAAGAGCAGGCTGTGCAATATGCAACACTTCCGCCGCCTGGGTTAGGCTGCCGATATCGACGATTTTCACGAAGTATTTCAGTCGTCTTAAGTTCATTTTGCCTCCGTCACTGAATCCAGATAATGCCTTAAGTGGCAATAAGTCACGCGCCAGTAGCATGGCTCTGGTCATAAGATTGCAATATGCAGGCCAGTTTTGATTCGTGTAAAGAAAAGCGAGGGAATGGAGGCTAACAGCCGGGAATATAAGCCAATCTTCCTACCTCTAAAGGAGTAATCGCATTACGGGAGAGGGGGTTGATGCGGGAAAAAGTCTCTGACGCACACTAACGGTGCAAAAAGTGCGTTGCCGCTGTGCACCCTGCATGGGGCTTGGATGGGATGGCATTCGCCGCGCCAGCAATGATGTAAATATCACCGCAATTGACGTAAAACCATCAATTCGCTGATTTTGCCAGCAAACGCACGAAAAAGGCGAAACTCGGCTTTGACATTTTCCCAGGCCGTCGCTAATATTCGCCCCGTTCACACGATTCCTCTGTAGTTCAGTCGGTAGAACGGCGGACTGTTAATCCGTATGTCACTGGTTCGAGTCCAGTCAGAGGAGCCATATTTAGAGAAGCCCGCTTAAGGAAACTTAAGCGGGCTTTTTGCTTTTCATGCTCCTTCGGCTTATCAATCCGGGCGGTTCACGCCGCTGGTACCTCAAATATCGCTTCAACTGAAAAGAATCCCGCATTGCCTTAGGTGCCTGGCGGCAGGTCTTGCTTTCTGACGCGCGACGGCATTCGGTGATAAATGCAGGATACCGGCGATAAATAAAACCCGCTGGCGTCTGCTCAGGGCTTCTGGCTCAGGATGGAATACCCCACAATCAGCTGCTTCAGCTGCTGTTCCGCCTGCATCCGCTGAGCCTCCGGGATCGTTTTCGGGTCCGGATTTGCCGACATCCGGCGCAGCTGTTCCTCAACGGGAACCGACCGATTAAAAGCCTGGGTCGCAGAGAATATCTGCGATTTCAGCTCGCTGACGGTGAGGTATTTTCCTTTCTGACCATCCAGAGCATTAAGCTGCCTCGTCAGCGCCTGGAGCCCGGACATGCCTTCATGCCAGCCATTCAGCGTATCCGCAGATATCCCATTCAGCACCAGATGCTGTTGCCACTGAATGGATAGCTGCTTCGCATCCGATCTCGATGGCCACAGCGCATTAGCCTGCGACACCAATCCCTGCCCGTAGCGAATGTTCCAGTCTGGCGGCAGCGCCGCCAGGGTATTCAGCCGGGCAGACGCCTGGCTTATCCATTGCGCCGCCAGCTCATCCTGCTTTTTATCCACCTTGAGCGCCGCTGTCTCCACTGGCGTGAGCGCCCGGGGAAGTGGCTGCAACACGGCATTAAGTACCTGCCTATTCGAGGGCTGGCGGGTGACAGAATACCAGCCGGCAAATGCCACCGCGCTGACCACAAAGGCCGTCACCATTCCACCGATAAATGCCCGCCCTCTTTTGGGCGGCGGTGTACCTTCAGCCACGTCAACCTGGACCGCTGGCTCCTGCCGGATGACGTACACTAATTGAGGCGGGAGGTGATCCGGCTGTCCGACCAGCGGCTCCTCTTCTGATGTCGCGGACCCACCCAGTGTTATCCCCGTAAGGGGCAATTCGGTGGATGACGTATTTTCCAGGCGCGTGATGGCGCTGCGCACCTGCTGTAACAGCGGTGTTATCTGACTTACAGGCTGCAGTTCCTGACGGACGAGCGTATCGCTGAGCGCGCCGAGTGTGGTTTCCAGATTAAGCAGCGACAGGTGATCGGCAAACCCCAGCGAGAATGTACGGAATACTTTCTGCAATCGCTGGAACAATCCCGCAAGGATCTCCACGCGCGCATGTGGGTTCTGTGGCCAGCATTGCGCCCACTGATGGCCCAGCATGGCACCAAGAATACTCAGCCCTTCATTCATACCGACGCACTGCGCCAAGTGGCTACGGGCCAGGGTATACCAGGCCCCTGTCTGTAGCTCGATGCCGTTCTTCTCAAACAGCGACAGGGCCAGCTTTTCAACCCGATCCCAGTGGATATCAGGCCTGGCCGGATGGGTTTGTTTACTCATTTCATCGCGCAGGGCGGTGAAATCCGGGAACGAACGGGGGTCTCCGCCCGTACGGATCTGTCGTGGTCCTGTAGATCGCATCATGGTGTTCTCCCTGAACAAGCAGGCAAGAAATAGAAAAGAAGGATGACGGACTAAATCCGGGCCTGGTGCCCAAGATAGTTTTGCTGTTTCATATGGCGTATCAGCACTCTGCCTTCCGGCATAAACTCGGTGCCGTAACGCACCAGCCCCAGCCCCTTCAGCTCCGCATCAATGGCATAGCGCAGCTCACCGGGGACGTTCTGCTCCAGCAGCACCACCTCAATCTTTTTAAGTCGTGGCTCGTATTTCAGCAGCACCTCAGAAAGCGTACCCATCAGTTGATGGGCGGTTCCCCGCATCCCCTGCAGGATTTTGGTCATATCCGGCAGACCATAGTCCGGCAGGTGCGCCAGCGCTCCTGCCCGGCAGTTGAGGATGCGCTGCATGTTGTCCAGCACCGACAGAATCACCTGGTTTTCTTCGCTGACCTGGTTCAGGTCGAGACCACCGGCGAAGTTGCCGTAAAGCATCTCGTACAGAGAAGGACGCGGCATTTTACTTCTCCCTGACCGGTATCAGTGTCAGACGATGATTACCCGCTTCAATGACCCGGGCCTTGTCCGGGTCAAGGTCGTCACGACTGAGCACCACCCGCCAGGTGTTATTCGTCTGGTCCGGGGTCATAAACATCCCGGCTACCGCCACGTATTGCGCCTCCGCCTCCATCGGCATATCGACCATTACCGCCCCGCCCGGCGACAGACGGATGTCTTTCTCTACCACCAGGTCCGCCTGGATGGCCTGACTGTCAGCCTTAAACAGTGACGGGTAGTCCGTGCTGTCAAAGGTCTTACGGTCTTTAAGTTGATAAATACGCACCACGGTGGAGAGCGCCACGCCGCCGGCGTTACTGTTCACCGCCTCGCGGGCGCGAATATCAAGATGCAGGGTTTTCACCTGCTTATAAAAAATGGATTTAGTCACGGCGACGGTGCCATCCGTAACTTTCTGGGTCAGGCCACAGCCGGCCAGCATCAGTGTGATACCGGCGGCCAGCGTAGCCAAGTGGAATTTACCAGCGGTAATCGCCATCTTCATCGGTCTCCCTGCGGTGAATATTTTCCTGTACCCGCGCATAGCGGCCCAGACTGATGGTTATTGTTTTTGGGTGTGTTGCCATCTTTGCCGCATTCAGCGGCCGCATCACGGCGGTCCGCCCCAGTTGTACCGCGCCAGCTTTGGGTTGACTGCTCAGGGTTGCGTCGGGCAGCAGGCCGCGCGCCACGCACAGTTGCAGGCGCACATCGAGGCGCGAGCCGAGATACACATGCAGCAGGGCCATCAGGTCGGTGTGAAGGTCGCCACCGGGCAACCAGCCCTGCACTTCAGCCGGGTCGGAAGTGGTCAGTTGCATCAGCACCTGGCTGTTTACATCCGTGGCATAGTGGCCCATCACCGGACGGTTTGTCAGGGTGACGGGCTGGCTGACGCTCAGGGTCAGCGGCTTCTTCAGCGGCACGCGGCGTTTGTCGTGGTGCCAGATTTTCGCCTGTGTACCCGGTGCCAGCAGGCGTACCAGAGAGGCCATCCCTTCCGCTGTGCGCCCCGGCAGCAGCATCACCGGCAGCAGCGCCAGAAAGCGCGAGGCCGGGGTGGCAATGTTTTGTGCACAACCGTCAATCCCGAGCCCGGCCAGCCCCAGCAGGTACTGCGAGGTGTTGTCCTTCCCGCCTTCTTCGAAAGTCGCCGGATACGAGTATTTGCGCCAGATGCGGTAGTACTGGGCAATCAGCCGGTGGTTGAAGATATCGAGAAAATCAGCCGTCGCCTCGTACCCTTCCCGCCGCTGGGTGATGTCATCGATATAGTGCGTCGGCAGCGGGGATTCCACGCCGTAGAGTCCCATAAAGGTGATGCGTACCGTGGGCAGCAGATGCGGCTGCTCAGCGGGCTCGAATGCCTTTATCTCTGACGCCGGAAATCCCATCCCCGGATGCGGCCGGAAGCGCACCGGCTCATGGCGCACCTGCCAGGTGCTGCCGGTAACGGGGTTATCCGGCTGGCTCTGCTCCAGTAGCTGGCAGAAGCGATAGAAGTTGATGTACGGCAGCCGGTCTCCCAGCGCAGCCATCAGCCGGGCAGGCGTGGACTGTGGTTCTCTTTCCACCGGATGCATTTTCCTTCTGGCTGAACAATAAGGGTGAGCTGGTTAAACTGGTTCATGTCGGCATACAGCGCAAAGAACCGGTTGAGCATTTCACCAAAGAGATGAATATCGCCCTCGCCGGTAAAGCCGTTGCTGTCAAGCGTCACCTCAATATCCAGGCCCCGCAACAGGTAGCCCTGTTCAAAGCGCTGGAGGCGGTGATGCGCCACCTGCTGTATCGCCTCCAGGCGACGGGTGTTAAGTTCATCTTCCTGCCAGTTGTACAGCGCCAGCGTTCCGCGCAGTACTTCGGCGGTACTCATCATGTTGAGGAACCCGGAACCCAGGTGACTCAGCACCCGCCAATGAAAACGGTCTTCGGCAGGCGGGTAGACCGGCAGCGTCGGTTTGCAGAGGTTTATCACCGACAGCGGCGTCTGTACCACCTGCTCGCAACGGTCAAGCAGGGTGCTGGTCAGCGCCCGGCGCGGTAGCTGGCCGTTAGTGCCGGTGATTTGCAGCGAGACGGCTTCGCGCTCAAACAGCCGGTCATCCTCCCACTGGTGACCGCCCAGAATCAGCCAGGTATCGTACAGCCCGGTCACGCTGCGTTTTACCCGGATGTGATAGTAGCGCGGCGGTGCATGGCGCCGCATCATCCCGCCTTTGTGGCGGAAACTGCTGAACGGCACGTACTCTGCATCACGGGTCCGGTTAGAGCCGGTGACCGAATCCACGGCATAAATCTCGGTATGCCCGTCCTGAATGCGTTTGGGTCGCAGCAGGTATTCGCTTTCCAGGCCGGTGATGGTGAGCGGGTCCGCTTCCAGGGTGAACAGGTTAATCACCGGTACACAGTGCAGCCGAACCGCGTCACCGGTGACCGGCAGGTCAGACGGCCACGGCGTGCTGAACACGACTTCGATGTCAAAATACTCGGCCCCGGCAGGGGGCGTGATCCCCTCCAGGCCATGAAGGTGGACAAACATAAACTTGTCCCGGAAGGTGAAGTACTCCAACAGCAACTGGTAACCACTGAACGCGGTGTCTCCCTTCGGCCACAGCCGGTCTTCCTCCCCAAACCCACCGGGTGAGAAATACCCGTCAAGCCGGATACGGTCGGTCTGCCCCGGTAGGCGCATATAGAGTGCCGCCTGACGTTTGGTCAGCATCAGGTGTAGCTGACTGCTGACCGGCGCATCCGCCCCGAGATACAGGCTCAGGCGACCGAGGTCGGCCTGCGACCAGTCCGCCTGAGTGCTGCAGGCGAAACGTATCCGCAACAGCGAGCGACCGTCAGGTTCGGTGGTCATGGTGACGCCTGAGACATTCAGGGGGTTAAGCATCACATCCTGCGTGGTGCGGTAGCGGCAGACAGTGTTCTTCGGCCCCACCGGGCGGGAATACACTTCCAGCCCCGCGGGCACCACTTCCGCCATCTTCATGGCCTGCAGCGCCGGGGTGAGCGCCACCACCGAGAGCGAGGGAATGGTCCGCAGGTAATGGGGCCAGAGCATACTGACCAGCCCTTCGGTCAGTTCCGGCAGGTCGTCATCAATCTTTTCCCGCAGTCGTCCCATCGAGAAGGCAAAGCCTTCAAACAGACGCTCAACATACGGGTCGGGTGTACCGGCCTTATCGAGGTCCAGCATTGCCGCCCGGTCCGGATGAGTCCGGGCGAACTCTTTCGCGGCTTCACGCAGGTAGTGCATTTCCGAATCAAAATAGCGCAGGGTTAAATCGTCCATTTATTCTTTTTCCTGTGGAGCTAACCGCAAAGTACGGCGGCACGGGCCGGGTCAACGGCGATCAGTTCGGCCAGAAGCTGGTCCATCACCGGACTGAGGCGTGTTTTATCAGCCTCACTGCGCCCGGCTTTGATTCGAAGCAGTTTCAGATGGCGAGCACGCACTTCGAACAGCAGCTCCGGCTCCCAGTCGCTCAGAGTCATTTCTCCGGCCCTGCTGCCCAGTTCGGCAAACAGGTGCACCGCCAGGTCATTTTTACCGTACTGCTCAGCCAGTCGCCCCATCAGCAGGCGCAGCAGCCACCGCTGGCGGGCGGTATTGATGCCGGGCCGGGTCTGCAGCCAGCCCAGGGCCACATCCAGGCCTTCGCAGTCGGCCAGGGCCACCGCCTCCGGCTCCAGCGCCAGAATGTCGTCGTTACCGGCATCCATCTGCGCGGGCAGCGTGTCACTGCCCCAGCCGCCCGTGGTATCCAGCACACGCTGTTTTATCCAGTTCAGCGTTACTTCATCCGCAAACGGCGTGCCGTCGCTGAAGGCCAGTGTTTCCAGCCCGGACAGGCGGGTCAACAGCCCTTTCAGGTCAGCCGCAATAATATCGGCCAGTGTCTCCTGACCGGACTTTGTCAGGGCCTGGTGGATATACCACTGCAAATCCAGCCACAGATGATTAGCCCCGCGAGAAAAGGCGCTGTCTGCCGCCTCCAGCATCTCAGCCCAGCCCTGTTGCAGGTACAAGCGTTTGAGCAGCGCACGCTGGTCCGCCCGGGGTGGTTCGATGCGCGTGCGCCCCTGCGCATCCGGGGCCGGAATGGCCCGCAGGGTGTCATGGCGCAGGCTTTTCATCAGATGATGGGCGGACAGCCAGCCATCGGGCTGTTCGCGCAGGTATTCAGTAAGCGTCCGGGCCTGAGCCAGTAAATCCTGACCGGAGGTAATACGCCCGATGGTCGGGGCATCGCTGTGGCTCGCCGGGGAAGGGGTTTCCGTGGTCCCGGCGTTCTGCGGCACCACCGCATCCACACCCCCGGCTTTCTGCAGGCGACTCTCCAGCGCACCGTACAGGGCATTAAGCCGGGGCCGGGTCTCCTCCGGCGCGTTTTCGGTGAGGTGCGCCATCAGCAGCAGCGCCCCCGTGGTACGCACCGCCTCTTCCTTGACCACTTCCGGGTACAGAGACAGGCTGTCGGTCATGCGCGAGCTGGCCAGCCACTCCAGCGCCGCCTTACGGCTGCGGTCGCGCTGCGGGTGCAGCTGCGTGCCAAAGCGCTCAAGAAGCCCCACCACCAGTTCGAGCCCTTCCACCAGCCCCTGCTCACCTTCACGGTGCAGCCTGGCCCAGCAGTAGTACGTCGCCACCCGGATATCTTTGGCGGTGGTGGTGAGCAGCTTCTCCGCCAGCCGGCAGATAAGTTCGGTATCCGCGCCGGAGAGTTTGTTGACCTCCTCGCGCATCTGCTGGAAGTCATCGTCATAGCCAGGATCCTCGCCAACAGGCGATGAACCGGACAGCGGCTGCAGCCAGCTGTCCCACTGCGCCACCCGCTCACGGGTGGCGGCAAGCAGAGGTGCCTGCTCTGTCTGGCAGGCACTGAGTAAAGCATTGAGTGTGCTCATCAGTATGCCCCCCCGTCGTCACTGGCCGTATCTGTCGCCGGGTCTGACGGCGCGATACCGGTGGTGCTGAAGATGGTTTCCGGCAGGCGGAAATTACGCAGCTTCAGCAGGGCCAGCGGCCCCTCACCCGCTTCGGTACGCAGGGTATAATTGAGCGCGCGTCCATCCTGGGCCTTCCAGCTCAGGCTGTAGCTGCTGCTCACCCCAGGATAAGCACTCACCGAGGCTTTATCCAGCAGGCGTATCCAGCCCCAGGCGCCGGGAATATCGGCATACTGGCGGGTGCCAGCCTGGGTGCTAATCCAGCTTAAGCTGGCCCCGGGTGCCTCGGTGTCGGCAGGCCAGGTGAAGCGCTTCCAGGCGGGCATCTGATTCACGTAGGTCAGTTTCCGGCTGTCGATAATCATGTCGGTCTGCATCACCCCGGCCGCCGTGCCGGGGCGCAGTTCGAAGTTCATGCCGGCATTGCCTTCGGTGAAGGCCACATCCGAGATATGACTCAGGGTATTGATGGCGGTAAGGAAGACCGGATTAAAGACCAGCCCCTGAGAGTTGATGCTGTCCGGCACCCAGTGATTGCCTTCCCGGTGCAGCACCCCTTTCAGGCGGGTCTGCAGGAACTGTGCAATACGCCCGGAATCGGCATTGAGGTATTTCGCCAGCAGCGGCAGGGAAACATCGCTGCTGGCATTGCTGAACGGGTAACGTCCGCCGAAGGCGCTGTTCCACTCCGCCACCACCGCCTGCTGCCACTGGGCATTGAGGCTGTCGGCGGCCGGGGTCAGCACCTGCTGCCAGGCCTGCTCCATCGGATTGACAAACACCGTGCGGCCAAAGCCACTCCACTCCTGCCCCAGACCGGCCGCAATCAGGCTGCCATAATCACGGGTGTCGGTCAGGTCAACTGCCTTGCCCTCGAACACCGTCTGGGCCAAGGTCCGGGTCATCGCCTGTGGGTCGGCGGCATTGGTCACCTGCTGCAGGCGCAGGCGTACCTGGGTCACGCGGGTCAGATACGACGCCAGACTCAGGGCCTGCGTCCCGGTGCGGCTTTTGTCCATTAGGGCCAGCAGCGGGCCAAAGGTCGCGTCCAGCGGGCCGTGCGCCCCGGCGCTCTGGTCGATAACGTCCCGGTTATCACCGCCCAGCAACGTTTTCGCCGATTTCACCAGCGAGTCTGAAATCGCCTCCCCCGTCTGCCCTGTGCGCCCCTGCACGTTCAGGGTGTTCATCAGCGCCACCAGTGGGGACTGACGCACGTCGGCCATCAGGGTCAACTGGTCAATGGAATCCGATAGCGTGGCAGCATTGTTCCAGCGCAGACTGTTAAGAAACTCCAGCCAGGCACCGCCAAAGTCAGCGAAGTAGCGCTCTGTCAAGCGCGCTTTCAGCGTCTCCGGGGACGCCTCATCCTGCGGCTGTGCCTGACGCTTGCTGTCGGTCAGCACCCAGTCGAGTTCATCCCGACGCGCCTTCACCACTTTCTTGATGGCAGGTTGTACCGCCTGCTCCCAGGCCTGGCGGGTAAACATCCCCGGCACCACCCCAGTAGTGCTGAACAGGCGCGCGGCATCGGTATCCCCGGTCATGTCATCCAGGCGCATATCCACATACAGGTGCGACACCTGCGAAAGCATCTTCTGGTAGAGCGAAGAGTCACTATTGCGTACTCCCATCAGGCGAACCAGCAGGGAGCGCGCCTGGCTGACCATGCCCTCATCCGCACGCAGCGTCCACTCCGGGTGTGTGACCAGTTGCGCGCCCCAGAACGACAGCAATGACGGGGCAATCCCCTGCCAGATACCGTCTTTAATACCATTACGTTTAGGCCAGTCATTCATCAACGCAGAGCTGAACCAGGCGGCGTCCATATGCTCCGGACGCGCCAGCATCAGGTAAAGTTTAAGTTGGTCATAGGTGGTTTTTGCCCTCTGCTCACGCAGCGGGCTGCCCGGCGGCAGCGCATTAAAGGCACGGAGCTGAGTCTGCAGGTGAACCGCTGCGGCATCACGCAGCAAAGGCAAAGCGCTGTTCCGATAACGGGGCCAGAGTGCCGCCAGCAGGGCATTATTCTGGCTCAGTCCGGCACGCTCATACCAGGGCACACTGTGCTCTGAACGGTACTGCAGACGGGAAAGGGTTTTCTGGAGGGCAGAGAGCGCCAGCAGACGCTGCTCCGGCGACAGGTCCGGCTTCACGGCAAGCAGAGCCTGGGTATTCGCACTGGTAATCTGGCTGCGGTTCGCCACATACGAGACACCCATCCAGGCGGCCTGGCCCACCATCGCTAGGGCGACAGCGGAAGCCACGACCTTGCGCCACGGCATGCCGGGCTTAACGGGACGCAGTGCGGCGGGCAGCGAGCGCACAGAATCAGGCAGCACCGCCCAGCGTTTGTCCATGCCCCAGTGGTGCCGGGCGCTGCGCTCAGCCCCGCCCGAAGGCTGGCTGAACACGATGCCTGCCAGCGGCAGCGGGCGGTACGGATTGAGAATCACCGACAGCGGCGCAGTCACGCTCTCCGGTTCGCGGATAAGCTGGTCGGCAAGCATCAGCAGAAAGTTGTGCTTCACCTCACCGCAGGTCTGCTGCAGGCCCTGCGAAATCAGCGCCGGCGTCAGGGCCGCGAGCTGCGCTGCCAGACCATCAACAGAACACCCGGCGGGCAGCAGACAACCTGTCGCCTGCACAGGGCGTCCTTCCGGCTGACCGGCACGCGGATGCAGGGACCAGACGTACAGCGGGAGCTTCCAGCCCAGCGTTTCCATACGCGCGCTGATGGCATGAGACAGGGAATCCAGGGTGCTTTCAGACGGCACCGGCAATGGCGGCTCCAGGCCGGGCGCAGACAACTGGTCGAATGCCGAAGTAACCCACACCAAGCCATCCACCGGACGGCGGCGCAGCTTACGCAGCGCGGTCAGCCAGGCGCTGTCGGCAGGTGTGTTGAGGTCCCCGCCCCACAGCAGCAGCGTGCCACGATCTTCCTGCCAGAGCTGACCCGTCAGGCCGGGAGTCAGCTGCTCCACGTCAGCGGCAGTGCCGGTTATCAGCAGAATGCGGGTTTTACGTCCCCAGCGCCGACCGTAAAGGTTACGCATGGCTTCACGGATGGTGTCGACGGTGACGTTGCGGGGTGCTGTCTGCTGTACGCGACCTTCATCGGTTGGCAGGACATTTTTTCGCTTTGCCTGAAAGCGCGACCACTGCTGTTTAATCGCGAGGCTAATGGTTTTGCCATGGCGGACAAGCAAAAGAAGTATTATCGCCGCCACAAATCCCAGCAACTTTAGTCCATTGCTGGTCAGTCCGAACGCATCACCCTTTTTCCAGATGAGCAATCCTGTCGCGACAGCAATGAGTGTGGTAATGCTGAGGCGTCCCCAGTTGCCACGCCACACTGAACTATCCTTGGCCATTCATCTGATTCCCTGTAGTTACGGTATTGATATAACACTGCGCTTTGTCACCCGAAAGCATCAGGCAGTCTTCTTTTGTCAGCGCGGTAATATCGCTGACAACGGCAGTCATGATCCACGGTGAGAAGGGGCCGCTGAGTCCGGCATATTTTTCCAGCCAGTGGCACTGCTGGGTTTTCCAGCTGCCTTCATATTTTTTTGCACTGGTCAGCAAAGCGGAAAAATCATCTCCCCAGGCTATGCTGTCCCCGACAATCACGTTCGTTTTGATGGCCTGTGACTGGGTCGAGAAAAAGGTATCAAGCTCTTCACTTAGTATTTGGGCCGACTCGAGCGACATAGGCCGAAGCAGGCGAGCGTGATGACTGAGCTGGTATTTTGTTGCCACATCATCAGAGGTCAGCAATAAGGCCGCGAGGGCATCACTGTATTTATCTCTGCCCTGAGTCTGGTGAACCAACAGAAGCTCAACATCCAGAATCGGGGATTTAAGGCATTCACCCACCCAATCGAAGGCGCGGTCTTTAAGAATCGTCAGTAACGGTACGGGATACGCCTGTCCAACTAACTGGAGCCAGCATGCTGAAAATTCTCTCTGCAATGTCTCATCAGGATCGTGTGAATCAGTCAGTAAGGTTGCGTGGAAAGGGAGGTCAGATAAGCGCTGTAATTCTGATATGTCCAGGCCCCCGATCAATGCTGAAAAAGCATCTTCACCCGCAGGTAGCATTATTTTCCGGCAAAGAGCTCTCCCCTGCTCAAGATCTTTGGGGGCCTGCAGAAATGTGGATGGTGTCAATTCATCAGACAGGATAACCCGGCTATACAGAACCGCCAGATAACGCCCGGCCCAAGAAGTCCATTGCTGCTGTGCATAGTCTGCCTCATCGGATTCAAACTGATGACGGTCCATTGCGTGGTTATACATCCAGCCGCGAATACAAATCATAACGAACCAGAGAAAAAGAGGGCCTCCGGAAACAATCCAGAGATTGAATTCTTGTAATGCTCCTAAAAACTGATTGGCGTGGAGAACAAAGAGCAGAACTCCAGCAATAACAGCAATAAGGCCTGCAATCAGCCACAAAACCAATGAAGGTTCTTCTGGCTCTACAGTAATTGTGGCTTTCTGACGCTCCCAGCTCATAACTTATCCTACTGAACAATCCGGCGCACTGGAGATAACATGGCAACCACATTCACATTCGCAGCCATCCACGACAACAGACCTCCCATCAGAGATCCATTCAGATGATCCTTCGATAATGGTATTGACACCATGCCCTTCAACAGGGCAATTAACTTCGTCTCCAACAAGCGCCACTTTTTTTCCATTAACGACCATGGTCGAAGATGCAGAAATAACTTCACCACCATGCGTTGTCTTGTCCCCAAGCAATACAAACCCCTTAGACATATATCCTCCAGATAGTAAGCATGCATTCTTTAAATATTAATTCTCTACACAGCGAAAACCATCGCCAGGCTCTTTATAATCAGGTTTGCTTTTCCCTCGCGTAATATTATATAACCCAAACATAGAGCCTAAATATCCTCTAATCACTTTTTGGTCACCTTTCTCTGGACCTTGAGGATTTTTCTCAGGTGAGTTTTTATAATAATCATCTGAATACCAATCGCTCACCCATTCGTTTCCATTGCCCATCATGTCATATAAACCTAAAGGGTTTGGAGGATATGAGCCTACAGGTGCCATTATCAATTTTCTACGCAACGGAAACCATAGCCTGGAGCTTCTGTTTCCGGCTTATTACTTCCTCGCGTGATATCATACAAACCAAACATTGATCCCAAGTAACCTCTTACTACTTTTTCAGTCCCATTAGCTGGCCCCTGCGGATCTTTTTCAGGCGAATGCTGGTAATAATCCTCAGCATACCAGTCATTAACCCAGTCATGCCCATTACCCATCATGTCATAAAGTCCCAGTGGATTTGGCGGAAAAGAGCCTACTGGAGATCTGTCGTGAGTAAAATTAAGTTTTGAATCGGGAACACTTAGATCATAAATATTATCACTATTTGCAAATTGTCTAAACTTTCCGCGGCTGCGTGCAGCATATTCCCATTGGGCTTCCGTGGGCAATGATACTTTCCGTCCTAAAACACCACCGACCCAATGGCAAAACGAAGATGCATCCGACCAATTAGCCACCGCTGGATAATCATCACCAATGTACTTAAGCATACGTTCGTCATATTTACTTTCAATTTTTCTATTTAAAATCTTTTTATAATATTTATTGGCATCTTTGTTAGTTAAAGATAACCATAAATTAAATTCCCCCCACGTCACTCTATTTTTTGCCATTTTGAAATTCGTCAAATCAACCCAATGAAGAGGCTTGTTGTTATTATCATTGCTGAACGGTAGCTTTTCTCCAACGAGAGACCCAAAATCCCCCATTTGATAACGCCCACCATCTACTGCTACCATCGATTCGACAATCTGTGAAGCTAATTTCCTTTGTTCTTGTTGGCTTTTTTCTTCATTGCAACCAGTAATAATGAAGCTACTAATAGCTATAAAAAAAGTGATTTTATTCATTTTTTCAACTCCATGCCATCAACAACAACTCTGGTGCAGCTTTCCATCAAGAAAGGAGAAACTTCCGATAATGATTTCAATTCATTACCCCGAACCTCTATTGATTCAGGTAAGCTTTCGTATATTGAGATTAAATTTTTGGCGTAATGGCTTGGGAAAATCTTAACGGTGGATGCATTTGGGACAACACTTCCTAATCCATATGTTTGAACCTCTTCGCCCAATGCAAGAAAATCAGTTACTTTCTGTTGGTTTGATTGCCATGAGCCTGATATTTCGAATGCTTTAGATAGATGCTGCATAACATTTTCATAATCTCTTTTTGACTGAATCCAACGTAATGACAGCAGTACGGCCCGTTTTCTTGCACTATATGTCACCTGACCTTCACACTGCGTTTGGGCGTGGCTTGCGGGGCTGGCAACATCATCCCAGAAATTTCGCTCGATCAACGAGGCGATTGCTGCGCCTTTACTTTCGGGAGGCGAATACTTTAAACATCCACCTTGCGTATCTAAAATGTGCTGCATTAACTGTACGCGCCGTTCCTTCTCATCCCAGCTATCTCTTAACTTGTCTAATAGCAGAGCCGTTTCTTTTCCTAAATTATCTGCTAACTGATTAGCACCATACATACCGATAAGCAACGGTAAGGCGCAAAATGCATAAAAATCCCCCTCTCTGATTACATTCTCTGATAACTTAATGTAATCAGCATTCCGAAGCATATAGGTTAAGCATGGCATAAAATCGGTAATAATTGCCTCTCCATCTATATCAAAAGCAACACTTCCTTTTCCCCCACCTCCCCAACACATTCCACCTCTCGCCAGAACTTTGACTCTTCCATTTTCATAACTGAATCTAAAAGAGCCGCTCCATCCCACACCCATTTGAGCAGTGGCCCCCAATGCCACTTTTGCCAGTTGGGTATATTTTAAGTCTTTATTATCAGGATTTAACCACTGAATAGAACCTGCCAGGTTAACTGAAGCCTGAGCACCAGCAAAAACTGTGAGCTCTCCTGTCGCTTCAGGATCCTTCACGGCCTGGCTGATATCTATTTTACGTTGCCCTGGAGGAGTATTATCACCTGAAGTACCAGGAACTCCCTTCGCCCAATTACTTTTGACTGATACACCCAACTCAACCCCCAGACTTGCACCAACGCTACCTACAAGAGCCAGCTCGAAATCAAAACGTAATACGCCCAGACTTCCCATTCCCCCGCCCATTTCAGGCCTCAGGGGGTAAGTCATGGTAATACCGTGTATATCAGGGAGTGAAAGCGTAAATTTGCTCTTAGACTCAGCGAGAGCGAGACTTGCATAGGCACTTGCTTTACCGCTGGTGACAGCTTCTTTTTTTAATTTTTTACCTTGATTACGAAAATCGACTTCAAACGGGTTTAGTTCCTCCGTCAGGCCCGCGCCATAAGTCCAGCGCATGAGCTGTGACTGAGAATCAAAGCCAAACTTATCCCCTTGGTAAGGAGAGTGTTTAAGACTGTCATTCATATCTCTGGCCCACTGCCCAAGAATGCTCGTATGCTGCTCTAATAAATCCTGCTCCGCCTTCAGCATTTTTGGCTTTATCTTACTTACCTGAGATTTGAGTTTATCGTAATCAATCTTTTCCCGTGTTTTTATCTTGCCTTCACTATCAGTATACGATTCTGATATAACAAAACTCTTACCGCCGGATTTTTTATCACCATCTTCAAGCGGATAACGTCGCCATTTGCTGTCAATCTGATCTGAGCGAGCATAGATATAACGAACGCCTTTCATATTCCCGCGGACTTCGATTAGTTCCATCAAACCCACAGCACTTTTGCTGCTGTCAAGGAATGTGGCCTTCGGAAGTTCTTCTGTCGCTGAAAGTGTCGTCAATTTAACTTTCAATTTTTTATTCAGGTCATCAAGCCGCTGGGATTCCTGCTGTATCTGAGTTTGCAGCGCCTTTTGTTCCCCGACCTGCGTCCAGCTCAATTTAGTACATTGCAACGTCAAATCATCAATACGCATTTGCGTATCAACCTGAGCACCTAACAGCTTATTTAATGCATTACTTTCCTGCTCCAGCACATCACCGTCAACAGCCAGAAAGGTTTCGCTATCTGCATGAAAATATAAACGGGTACCAGAGACATGACTGGCTTTGATGCCATTCGCCTGCATCCCTGTTTTACCACTACCATGAACGGTTTCTGTCGTATTACCCATGGAGGCAACTCCTGTTAAATTTGTTCTGATATATTCCGGCTAACTATCCGAGTTCAATTTTTATCTTGTCTGATAATGCTGTGAATATTTCAGCGGTTTTGCCCTCAGAATCTGTCACCCCTGAATAAACCCCCCCCTTACCAGTCGTAATCCGATAGCGAGTGTTTGGTGTGATTTGTCCGGTTTTATCATCGTGCGCCACAAAAAACTCACTATACCCACCAGGAAAATCAGGTACGGAGGATGCATAGCTGGTTGCACTCATTTTCTGCACATTGGCACATTTCAACAGGATATTACCTTCACAGCCCAGAAGAATATTTTTCCCCTGCAACTGGATAAACGATCCATCCAGGTTTTTCAGCACGACATCTTTCGCCGCCGTAATTTCAACCCGTCCTTCCGTACTGGTCACGGTGACATCTTTTTTGGCAATTGCATCCAGCGCATCATCCTGCGCCTGGATTTCTACTTTGCCCTTAGCGGCAAAAAGTTTCATTCCGGCCTTACGCGCCAGCATGCTCACGGCTTCACCCGCCGCCACCGTAAAACGCTTCAGTGCACTGATGTCAGTGTTTTGTTGAGACATAATCCCGACACTGGCACTCCCCGAGGCTATTCGAACCGCCTGAGGGCTGGTGATGCTTACTCCTTCAGGTGCATTCAATACCATTCCTGGCTGGGCCAGGCCTTTAAGAGCCTCTGTCAGCTTCACCTGACTCTGGATATCAGAGGGTAGCGCCTGCGCCGTTTCAGCAGCATCAGACAAACTTCTGGCAATACTCAGGGCATTTTCCAGCTGGGCAATCGCCTCCTGCATGGATAACATCTTATCGCTGGCAAGCGCTTGCTTATCGGCGGTTATAAACACCCCGGCACCACCGCGAATAGAAACATGCCTGTCAGTGCGCAGTTCTGCACCTTCACCCCGCAGTTTACGAGAAACATCCACGTTGTGACCTAAATTCAGCTGCGTCTTGCCGCCGTACTCCGTACTGAGCTTGATATGCTCTTCACCGCGTTTGTCCTCCATCCGTAACTTGTTCAGGCCGGCGGTACGGATAACGTTGCGCGTGCTGTTGGCTTCAGTAACGTGGTCTACATGGCGCGAGTCGTGCAGGGCATGGGCGATATATGGACGATCTGGATCGCCTTCATGGAACGCAATCGCCACTTCAGTGCCCTGTATCAGCGGGAAGTGGAAGCCGTATTTGTCGCCGCCGTAGGGTTTGGCAAAACGCACTGGCATACTTTCCATGCCCTGACGCTTGTCGTCGCGGTCAGCATCGAATTTCACCCGGTACATCCCGGAGGCATCCTGCCAGGCGTAGATATCGTTATCTTTGGCACTGGTAACGCGGGCCATCAGAGTACCGCTGACCACCGGGCGCTTTTTCGCGGCAGGACGCCAGCAGCGGTTCTCGTAGTACGGCATTGCCGCCCATCCCACCTTCAGCGCGTTCTGACGGCTGGCCGAGTAACCAGCGCTGATGATGACGAGGCCATTTTCGGTTTCACGCGGTAGTGTCGGCGGGATAGCCGTTTCGGTGATGGTCAGCACTTGGGCCGGACCGAGGGTATGGTCGGTACTGCTGCCGGTCACTGTTGTCTGGCTGGACAGGAAGCGTTCATGTTCCAGACGTGCCCAGAAGTTACCGGTTTCTGCCGTCGGCGTGATTTTATCGCCACGTTCAAGGTGACGTGGGCGGTAGTGATACACATCCCCGTAGGTATTCCCCTCCCCGTCGCCGCGGGTCATGTCCGCCGGAACAGAGGTCAGGATATTCTGCGCTTCGCGGTGGTTATAGTCGCTGGCGGTGACAGAACGTTCCACCACGTTCTGTCGGACGTTAACCCCCCATACCGAGTCGGCCGCATTATCATTCATCCCCGACGGGCTGCTGAGCGGGAGCGACTTACCGAACGTCCAGGCACTTTGCTTGTCCGCGAAATTGACCACCTCAGTCTGGGTGTCCGGCTGGAGAGTGAAAAAGTAAAATATCCCCACTTCGGCCAGCAAGCGTTCAATGAACGCAAGGTCACTTTCCTGGTACTGGTTTATCTGTTCCCGTTTTGGGTAGGTTTGTTTAAGCTTGAATTCATATTCCCATCCCTTCAAACCATGCTCGCCAAGAATTTGCGCTACCACTTCCGGCACTGATTTGTTGACGAAGAAACGGTGAGTACGAAACTGCTTATCCAGTAAGGATATAAAAGGTTCCAGAATAATTTCATACGTGATCTGATCGCGTGAACCGGTCAGGCGTCGGAAATTTGTCACCACACCATGAACAATTTTACCGACAACAGAATTAAAGAGTTCCCCCACCCCCATGCTCAGAGTAGCGGTTTTACTTAACATCATTTCAGCCGTAAGGTCCGGGTGTGAACTGGTAAAACGAATGGTATAATGATAGAGAGTACTCATTTGTTCTAAACCATCAAAACGCTCCACATCCAATGGATAAGGACAGGAAGGAATATCTAGTTTATAGCGATTAAGGACACCCTCTTTCATTTTAAATATATTTTCCATTTATATAATCCCTATCCCTAGTCAGAATGATATTGAATAAAATTAAACTCAACAGATATGATAAAAAATATCTATAATGATCCCACTCATCATAAATATATTTCAGGGCGAATTTATAAAGCCCATAGCCTATGAGCAAGGCTACTATACCTGCCCCCCCCAGAATAAAGCGGTAAGGATTGGCAGAAAAGAAGAAGCAGTAGACAGAGTAAACCATACTGATAGTTCCTAGCATCATCCCGATACTGGCTACAATCCGTGAAACAATGATAAGTATAAAGTCTTTTGTGCTCATAACCATCCATTCAGCCACGTTGCAAGATGAGATTAATAGCGATCAGTCCATTTTTTATGGATCCTTGGGAACATATAACGATAGATTACATAGCCAATGAATGCAGCAACAAGAGAAATCCCCCCCCTATAGAAGCGTCCCTCTTGCTCTGATGCAAAAAAGAACCAACAGGCAAGAATAAGCCCTAAAAGCACCAGCGTCGCACCAACAGCACAAATAATATTGAAGGCCATAGAAATGCTAATTTTTTTCAAATTCATAACTCACCAAAGAAGTATTTACAAATCCTACCAAACTCTTCTGGATTGTGCTCACCAACACTACATGCAGTTTCAAAAGGCCTCACAGTATCTTCAACAAGGAAATATAATAAATCTAAATCACCCATATTTTTCAATTTATAATAAACATTAAAATTTCTTTCCCGCAAATATCGTGAAGTATAAATAGCACGTGACGCTTCTGCACCAATTGAAAGCAACGATCCAATAACTGTTCCCGCAAACAGTGCTGTTGTTGCTCGCTCTGAAATCACATACCCTAACTTTATACCTGTCAACTGTGAAAAAAGTGTTTTACCCGCAACACTGCCAGCAATTTGGAGTCCGACAGAAGGTATATCAACCCGAGAAACAAAATCATCAATAAATGGTTTAATGACCTTATAAATAGTTTCATCATTGAAAGTGACTTTTTTTATCAGCTTTGCCAGCCGAAATTTATCATCCAGATTTTCCCTACGGTGTTCAGTGTCCATAAAATCATACCCAAGATATGCCACGCTGACGGGAAATGAAATTACCCCTTTCGCCACCGCCCCTAAAAAGCCAGTTCCATCGACATTAATGGCCTCAAGCATATCTCTGGCAATCTCTTTTGCGCTGTCCATAATTGTTACCTTTAGATAAGCCTGTTAATCAAACGCCAGCCCTATGCCCTCTTCCTCACTCCATCCCAGAGTCAGGGAAGCGGGTTTCTGTTTTGCCGCCATAAGGACAGGAAGGAATATTTAGACTGTAGCGATTAAGCGCAGCACCTGTTATTTCAGATATACTATTCATTTTTTATCTTCTGTCAGGTTGAACAGTACGACTATTGAAGGATGGTTAATTCAAAAAAAGAATATTGCGTTCAGTAATAGTTATCCCATTTCCTTTGGATATGAGGGAATGCAAAGCGATAAATTAAGTAACCAATATAGATTATTAAAATACCACCTCCTCCCCAGTAAAATCTGTCATCATCACTTGAAACAAAAAATGACCATGCAGAAAAAAAATGCCAAACATCGCCAACGTGGATCCTGTTGCACAGATGATATAAGCTGACGTGACTATAAAAATTTTCTTCATATTCATAAGCCACCAAAGAAATACTCACAGATCTTATTAAACTCAGTAGATATAATGAATGGCTATCGATAAAGATCCTACTCATCATAAACGTATGTATATGCAAAACGATACATAAAATACCCGACTATATATTCGACTATGGAGAACATACCCCACAGATATTTTGACTCACTATTTGAAAGAAAAAAGAACCAGATAGAAAATGCAATACCTGAAGCCCCCAATCCCATCCCTGTACCACGTACCAATCGGGCAAGAATGATAAGCACTGTTCGTTTAATGCTCATAAACCACCAAAGAAATATTCACATATTTTATCAAATTCAGCAGGGTTTCTGTCACCAACATCACAAGCCGCTTCAAAGGGCCTGACGATATCTTCAACAAAAAAATACAGGAGATCCAAGTCCCCCATCCGCTGAAGCTTATCATGCAATGTAGGGTTTCTATTCTCCAGGGTTCTTGATGTGTATATCGCTCTGGACGCTTCAGCACCCACAGAAAGTAACAGTCCAGCCAGACTACCTGCAAAAAATGCAGTGGTACCTCTGGATGCAATGACCTCTCCGAGTTTCACACCAGTTAATTCAGTGAATGCCATTTTCCCTACCAATGAACCAGATATATTTTTTACCAGAGATACTGTTTTTTCAAAGTTAATACGAGAAGCAAAATCTTCTATTCCAGCTTTAATGATCTCTTCGATAATATCCCGCCGAAAGACACCTTTTTTCACCAGCTTTGCCAGCCGAAATTTATCATCCAGATTTTCCCTACGGTGTTCAGTGTCCATAAAATCATACCCAAGATATGCCACGCTGACGGGAAATGAAATTACCCCTTTCGCCACCGCCCCTAAAAAGCCAGTACCATCGACATTAATGGCCTCAAGCATATCTCTGGCAATCTCTTTTGCACTGTCCATAATTGTTACCTTTTAGATAAGCCTGTTAATCAAACGCCAGCCCTATGCCCTCTTCCTCACCCCATCCCAGAGTCAGGGAAGCGGGTTTCTGTTTCGCAGCCATATGGGTCAGCAACTGCTGGCTCAGCACCGGCAGAATTTGCTGATTCAGCAGGCTGTCAACGTTGCGCGCGCCGGTGTCCGGCAGCAGGCAGGCGCTGGTCAGTGCGTCATACAGACTTTCGTCGATATGGGTGGTCAGGCCGTAATGGCGATGCAGGCGCTGGCTGACCTGAGCAAGCTTCATTTCCACAATGGTGCGCATCGCACTTTCTGCCAGCGGGCGGTAGATGACAGTCTGGAAGCGGGCCAGCAGGGCTGGCTGGAAGTGGTCCCGCAGTATCGGGCGCAGCAGCTCGTGCAGGTCGCCGTCAGTGGCTTCTGGCTGCTCCTCCAGCAACTGCATAATGTGGTCGCTGCCGAGGTTGGAAGTCATCAGAATGACCGTGTTGCGGAAGTCGATTTCACGCCCTTCGCCGTCGCGCATAAAGCCGCGGTCGAACACCTGGTAGAACAGGTTCATCACATCGCGATGGGCTTTCTCCACTTCATCGAGCAGTACCACGCTGTACGGACGCTTACGCACGGCTTCGGTGAGGATACCGCCCTGGCCGTAACCGACGTAGCCCGGAGGCGAACCCTTCAGCTGGGAAACGGTGTGCGGCTCCTGGTATTCTGACAGGTTGATGGTAATCAGTGATTTCTCGCCGCCGTACATCACATCCGCCAGCGCCAGCGCGGTTTCGGTTTTCCCCACCCCGCTCGGGCCAACCAGCAGGAATACGCCCTGCGGGCCGTTTTCAGACGTCAGCCCGGTTTTCGCCGCACGCAGGCGCTGTGCGATGGCATTAAGCGAAACGTCCTGGCCCACCACCCGCCTGCCGATTTCATGCTCCAGGCTCAGCAGTTCGGTCTGCTCGTCTTTCATCAATGAGGAGAGCGGCACGCCGGTCCAGTCGGCAATCACGTTGGCAACGGTGCGCGTATCGACATCCACCTGAATCAGCGCATCGCCCTGCTGTTCACTTGCCAGTTGCTGTTGAAGCTTCAGAATTTCTGCCTGCTGACTGATATCCTGACGGCTGGCCATCAGCTGCTGCGCAATGTCCTTTTCAGCATCAAAACGGGTTTCCTGCTGTTGCAGGGTGGCTTCCAGTTCCGCACGCTGTTTTTCAATCACACTCAGGCGGTCACCGTGGCTGCAACTGCCGACCGCAATATCTTCCAGCAGCGCCTGTCCCTCCAGTTCCAGTGCGGTCAGTTGCGCTTTCAGACGCACAATTTGTTCAGGTACTGTATCGAGGCTCATACGCACACGCGCGGCAGCGGTATCCAGCAGGTCAACCGCTTTATCCGGTAACTGGCGGCCGGTAAGGTAGCGACGGGACAGCGTGACGGCAGCACGTACCGCATCGTCGGTGATGTGTACGCCATGGTGTTCCGCGTAGCGGGATTTCAGGCCACGTAACATCAGGCAGGCAGTGTCGTCGTCCGGCTCGTCCACTTTCACCATCTGGAAGCGGCGTTCCAGCGCGGCATCGCGTTCGAAGTACTGCTTGTATTCGGACCAGGTCGTCGCGGCAATTGTGCGCAGCTCGCCACGGGCGAGTGCGGGTTTCAGCAGGTTGGCCGCATCTGCGCCACCCGCCTGATTGCCCGCGCCAATGATGGTGTGCGCTTCGTCGATAAACAGCAGGATCGGAGTGGGTGACTGTTGCACGGCATCGATGACATTTTTCAGACGCTGCTCAAATTCGCCTTTCACGCCCGCGCCCGCCTGCAGCATGCCGAGGTCAAGCGTGCGCAAAATGACCGGTTTGAGGGATTCAGGGACGTTACCTTCAGCAATACGCAGCGCGAGGCCTTCAACCAGCGCCGTTTTGCCGACACCCGGCTCGCCGACCAGGATCGGGTTGTTCTTGCGTCGACGTGAAAGAATATCCACCATCTGGCGAATTTCCGTGTCACGGCCGAACACCGGATCAATCTTGCCCTCTTTGGCTTTGGCGGTGACATCGAGGGTAAATTTATCCAGCGCGTTCTGCAGAGCCGGATTGAGTTCACCTTCTTTTAGTACTTCCCCGACCGGGCGACCAACAAACTCCACCTCACCACCGTGGCTCTGCGCCAGTTCCGCTTCCTGCTGCATCTCCGGGCGTTCGTCCGACTGTGCATCGAGCAGTGGACGCAGACGTTCCAGCTGACTCTGGCCGAGGGTCAGCAGTGGCCACAGCCCGTCGCAACGCACCAAGTTCTGTTTTTCCACCAGTGCCATCAACAGGTGCTGGCTTCGAATTTGCTCTTCACCGTTAAGCGAGGCAATCAGCCAGGCTTCCTGCATCAGCGTCTGAATATTTTCCGAGAGCTGCGGTCGGTTGCGCACTGAGCGCGGTTGTTTGTCCAGCCAGCCGAGCAAATCCTGCCAGATGCTGTCCATATCCCATTCGTAGCGACGGGCCAGCACGGTGAGGTCACCCTCCCCTTGCTCCAGCAGTTTCAACAGCCAGTGCTCCGGCAGAATTTCTGCATGGGCGCGGGTCTGGCACAGAGAGGCAGCCCCTTCCATCGCGCGGGCGCAGTAAGGGTTAAGACGACGCAGCAGAATGGCTGGATTTTCCATGTTGTATTCTCTCCTGAATGGGGCCTGGACACGCTACCGCCCATCGCTGTTTCCTGTGGTACAGGAGACCAAAGCGCACAAGGTCGGGCCGGCAGATTGTGGGTTTCTTTGCTCAACGCCCGCCACGCAGACGTTCAGCAAAACAGCGGAAAGGTCATCCCCCCTCCGCTTAAAAACAAGGATTACGCGTAATCAGGCGGTAGCGCGTTCGTTCCAGCTATCGGAATGAATGATGTTGCCGTCTTTGTAAGTCCAGGTGATTTTCTCGTAGCGCAGCTCTACGCGCTCAAGGTGGTTGTGTTTCTCTTTCGACGGGTCTTTCACGTCATACATCTCAGGGTTAACCTTCACCACTTTTACGTTTTCCAGTTTGGTGTTGAAGTACTCCACTTCCTGGCCCGCGTCGTTGATTTTGTACCACTTGAATTCCGCAGATTTGAGCGTCTGGCCAGTCGTCACCGCTTTGTAGAGGTACGGGCTGGACGAGTCGATTTCCTTGGTGAACAGGAATGGCGTGTGGATACGGGTGCCGGTCAGCTTGCCGGTATTGTTGTCGGTCGGGATGTACAGGTTATGCTCCTGCGCCACCACTTCGATGCTGCCGTCACGATCCTGAACATCCACAGACCCTTTGATGTCCGCGCCGCCGTCGTCTTTCAGCCAAAGATAAACAGGTATTGCCATGAGAATTTCTCCATTTATACACTTCATCCTTCAGACTGCCTCTTTGTTGGCTGTCTTCATTCGCCCCGGTTACAGAGCCGTCTCTGCTCCCGGGACTCACTCAGTTGCCGCCGCAATGCGGCCCGAATGATTTTGTGTATCCTTTTTACGAAGCATCATCCTGCGATGACGCTGAGGGTTTGCCCGGTATCTGGCAGGCATTCGCCTGCGGTACCAGGCTGATTTCGACACGACGGTTGAGCGATCGCCCTTCCGGAGTGTCATTGGTTGCGATCGGGCGGCTTTCGCCATAGCCCTGCACCGCAAAACAGCTTTCCGGTACATCGCCGGTATCACGCATCCAGTCGCGTACTGCTTCAGCACGTTTTAGAGAAAGCGTCTGATTCAGTTTCGGGTTGCCGGTGTTGTCCGTGTGACCCGCCACCACGATCAGCCAGCCAGGCTTCGCTTTAATGCCCACCAGCGAGTTGACCAGCATTTTGGTGGAGCCCGCTTTCAGCTCAGATTTGCCCGAATCGAACAACGACATGCTGTCGAGGCGAATGGTTTTCGGACCCTGAACGATTTTCTTAATGACAGGTGGAGGCGGTGGCGGAGGGGCCCAGTCACTTATGGCGGCCTCAACGGGCGGCACCAGGCGCAGTCCCTGGTACAGACCCAGGCGATAGCGCAGTGGCTCCCCGCGACGCGCCCAGTCGTCCAGCAATGCGCCATCGGCCCGCAGGCGCTGCTGCGCCCGCAGTTTAGGCGCAACCGGCGTGCCGGTAAGAGCGTGGTACAGGGCAAGATGGTCGCCGACATTGCGGATGAGGCGCTGGTTATTCATCCAGGATGCCAGCATGGCGAGTGCCAGGAAAATCCCGCCCAGTAATCCGGCGTAACGCCAGAACACCATTCTGCGGCTCACGCCACGTCGGCGCGGTAACGCCGGCAGCAGCAGTTCAGGCAGCGGCAGTGACTCTGTCGTCACAACGGCATCCGGCGGCAGCGCAGTAACGGAAGCAATGTGCTGCTGCCAGAGATTGCCCGCGATACCGTTCACCGGCACCATGCACATGCCCTGCACGCAGGGCTTCATCCCCGGCAGCTCGCCCTGCCGCACCGACAGCAGGTCATTGACAGTGTTGTTCTGCCAGGCAAGCAGACTGTCCAGCCACAGGCCCTGACTCAGGCGCGAAAGACGCCCGTCTGAGCCGGTCCCCCGGGTCCACTCCATCAGTGACACATTGCCCTGACCAGGCTGATATACCTGAATACCGTCCCGTTGACCTGCAACGGTAAACCAGACCGGCTCCGCATCCGAGCAGGCAGTTGGCGGCGATACCCAGGTCACGGTCCACAGCGGGGGGAGCGTGCCAAATGCTGCACGGCACTGAACAACAGCCCGCTGCCAGCCGCGCAGAGATGGGGTAAAGTCATCACCGGAAGTGTGCTGCTCAGGCACCACCGCCAGCATGACGGAGATTTGCGACACCAGGGCCGGGCGCACCAGGCTCAGGTGCTGTGCAAAGAGTGGCAGCTGTTCCGCATCCTTCACCCACAGGTACCAGCCCTGCCGGGTTTCCCGGTGACAGGTCCCGGACACAAAGAGTGGGGCATTGTCGCCACACACCAGAATAACCGCCCCCTGGAAATCTTCCGGCGGCAGCTTTTCATCCACCATCTCTTGGACCGCAGTTATCCGTGCCTGAGAGGCCCGACGCTGACGCCAGAGCATCACCCCACACACCAGCATGACCAGTAGGCTGAGCGCCACACGGCTGCCCGTGGACAGCGGCCAGAAGCTCAGGATAAGCCACAGCGCCAAGACGCCCGTCAGGGCAGTTAACAGACTCCGGTAAACATCACGCATCCTTTACCCCGGTCTGACCGTCTGACTCACCAGTTCGGTGAGAGAGGAAGAGAGGAAGAACCAGAGCGCCGCCAGTACCGCCGCCCCGATAACCCAGGAGAGCCAGTACAGATGACGGCCGCTGCGCAGGCGGGTTGCCCTGACGACAATCGGCGCATCCTGGGCAAGCGTAAAGGCAGGCACCCGTTCACTCAGCGCACGCACCACGTCTTCACGGCGCTCGTCATCCTGCGCCCGGTACTGACCGACAAATCCCAGTTGCAGGGTCCGGTACATACAGGTCAGGACAGCGGCGTCAGGGGCGCTTTCTTTCAGCAGGCTGCGAATACGCTCCCACAGCGCCTCCCCCGCGTTCAGGGTACCGAAGAAATGGGCCTGAAGCGGGTCACGGCGCCAGGTCAGGTAACCCTCATCGGCGGTTCCCCGGTTCATCACGCTCTCATCAAGCAGGGCACACAGGGCATACACCATATGGTCACGACTGACGTCACTGTAACCGGCCTCCGTGAGCGCCGCTTTTGCCTCCTGCACCAGACGGCAGGCCCGGCGATAAAGCCCTTCCCCGTCACGGACTTCCTGTCCACCACGTAACTGACTGGCCATCAGCCAGCCCGGATAAAAAATCTGTTCTATCTGACTCAGCTCGGATGTATTCATGTGCGCAGCACCGCAAAGAGTTCAAGTTTCACCTCCCCCAGTGAGCGCGGGGTGTAGAAGGTGCAGCTCCCCATCTCAAGCATGGTCCGTGCCGCCTCCGTACTCAGATCCAGCGAGAAATACTGGTTCTCAAGACGTAACGGGATAGCGGCCGGAACATGGCTGACCGGTTTGATGGTCATCCCGCTCAGGGCAACATTCACCACCTCCGAGACATCCTCAAAGCTGCCCGCCTTGCACAACATCGGGAATTTCGTCTGAAGTTCATGGTTCGGCATGGAGGAGCGTACGGAAAGGTAGAAGTCCGCCCCTTCGCGCAGACGCGCATCGTGCAGGGCACCTTTCCAGATCTGAGCCTGATGATCCAGGTGGATACTCACCACCCGCGACGGCAGGCTCGCTTCCAGCAGCTTGTCGAGCAGTGCCAGCAGCGGCGGGAATACCCGCTCCGGTGCATCGTGCTGATAAGCAGGAATATCGCCGGCGTCATGCTCCAGTGAGAAGGTCAGCAGGCTGCCGGCCAGACGGGTCAGCTCGCGGTACAGCAGTTCCGGGTGACGATCAGGCGTCTGCAGCAGTTCCGTCAGCACCGGCTCGGCGCTGTTGAGGGCATTGAGCAGCCAGAACAGGGAGACATCCGCGACGGCAAAGTCGGCCATCCGCTCATTGCTCTCACGGCGCATCGCCATCAGGCGGCGGCGGCGGGCCTGCAGGCGTACCAGCAGGTCACCCAGCCCGGTGGTCAACAACGGGCTGGCAGAAAGGGAAAGCATCGGGGGAATAAAAGCCGGGTCACGGCTCCACTGCCCCTGAGCATTACGCACCAGGCGGGCCACCGGGCAGGTCAGGTACGCGGTATTTTCCTGCGTGGATAACCGCAGCGTCACGGCATGACGCAGAATAGCGAGTTCACCGCTTTCGTGCCCGGCCAGTTCCTGCACCACCACACGCTCAGCTTTCCAGCGACGCGGGCGCTCGCTGTCCTGCCCGTTATCGAGATTGCCACCACTCACGCTCAACAGCGGCAGCGCGGCAACCACCTCAACAACCTCGCTACCGGCAGCAGCAGACAAATCACAGACCGGCGGAAGATTATCTGCCCGGTCCGTATCGACAAGGGTGCCGTCCTGAAAACGCACCACCAGACGGGTGGCATTCAGGCGTGACAGCGCCAGCGCGGCATCATCAAACTCTGCCGCCATCACGCCCCAGGGATGAGAAACTCCCATCCGGGCGACCATGTCGGCAACGTGCTCACTCCAGCGGGCCTGCTGCTGGAACTGTTGCGGGGCCAGTGCGGCCCCGTCCTCCCAAAGTGGGCGGTAAATTTTCATCCCTGATTTCCCCTCGCCTTACGATTTGGCTTTCGGCATCCGGGAAACCAGTGACAGGTTGACGTCCATCCCTTCCACCTGGAAGTGCGGTACGGCATAGAGTTTCACGCGGAAGAAGCCCGGGTTGTCCTCGATATCTTCCACCACCACCTTCGCGTCGCGCAGCGGGTGGGAAGCCTGCAGCGAGTCGCCCGGGTCGGTCATCTCGGTCACCAGGCTCTTCACCCAGGTGTTAAGCTCCAGCTCCAGCAGACGGCGGTCTTTGGTGGTCCCGATGTTTTCACGCTGAATCAGCTTCAGGTAGTGCGCGATACGCGACAGCAGGAAGATATACGGCAGACGGGCGTTAATACGGCTGTTGGCCGTCGCATCTGCGGTGTCATACAGCGCCGGTTTCTGGGTGGAGTTGGCGGAGAAGAAGCAGGCATAATCGCGATTCTTGTAGTAACTCAGCGGAATGAAGCCCAGGTTGGCAAATTCAAATTCGCGGGTTTCCGGGATCATCACCTCAGATGGGATTTTCACCTGGTTGCCGGTGCCGAGGTCATACAGATGGATAGGCAGGTCCTGCACCGCGCCGCCCGCCTGCGGGCCACGGATTTGCACGCACCAGCCGTTGTTGATAAAGCTTTTCACCATGTTGGCAGCAAAGGCAAACGAGGCGTTGGTCCACAGGTACTTATCGTGGTCCGGGCCTTTCACCTCTTCCACGTAGTTGAAGCTGCGCACCGGGACAGTGTCCGGGCCGTACGGCAGGCGGCCCAGTACGCGCGGCATCACAAGACCCAGGTAACGCGAATCGTCGGTATCACGGAAGGATTTCCATTTGATGTATTCAGCGCGGTCAAAGTAGTTACCGATATCTTTAATCGCGGCCACCTCTTCCATGGAATCTTTCAGGAAGAACTGCGGGCCGGCAGAGCCGATAAACGGCATATGCGCCGCAGCGGAGACTTTAGAGATATTACGCATCAGCGCCACGTCCTGCGCGGACGCATCAAACTCGTACGCCGAAATCACCGCAGCAACAGGCTCTCCACCCGGGGTGTCGTATTCCGCAATATACGTCTGACGGTACAGCCCGCTCTGGATGATTTCCGGCGCATCTTCGAAATCCTGGCGTAAATCTTCTTTGGAGAGGTCCAGCAGCTCGATTTTCACGTTCTGGCGGAAATCGGTTTTATCCACTAACCCCTTCAGCCCCCGCCAGACGGATTCCACTTTCTGGAAGGCTTCATGGTGCATGATTTCGTCAAGCTGACGGCTAATCTGAAAATCCAGTTCAGCGATATGGTGATCCAGCAGATTTTTATCGAGCCTTTCCACTTTCTGCCCGGATTTTTGCAGGCACTGCATAAAAACCTGAACGGCGGCGGTCACGCGCGCACTCGCCGAAGTTTCGGCCATCACGGTATTATCTTCAAACCCGTTCAGGTCACCCATTTCCGCAACCGGGGCCAAATTAATTTTATCAAACAGTGAAGCATAGACCCCGCCCTGCGGCAGCGTTTTTTCAATAGTTGCGCCTGTGTTCTGACTCTGAGATTCATTATTGACTGACATGAGCATTTTCTCGATATTATTCCGTTAATACTTCCAGTAATTACCAGTTAGCTTCTGGTAATTACTCCCGAGACAGGGAAATCGCATTAAGTTCATTACGCAGTTCATCGCTTAACGCCGGGTCTTTGAGAATGTTTTCCAGCTCTTTCTTAAACGTGACGTTATCAAGGAGATTCGATTTGAGGTCGCGCAATAAATTACGCATGGCGAGCATCGCTTTCAGCTGTGGAATTTGACGAGCGACGGCTTCCGGCTCGAAATCTTTCATATCCTGGAAGCTCAGACGGACATTTTCTTCAGAGCCGTCATCGGCGAGGGTATTTTTTACAGTGAGATTGACTTCCGGGTTCAGTTCAGAGAGAACAGAATTAAAATTGCTCTTATTAACATTTACTTTACTTCTTTCGGACAGTGTACCGGTCGCCTTTCCATTACTGAAGTCACCAATACTCAGTAACTTAAGAGGAAGCTCCACCTTTTTTTGCGCGCCTCCCGTATGTAAATCTAACGAAATATTAACGCGCGCCTTCGGTATTTCATTTTGAAAACTCTGGGACATTCGCTCTCTCTCCATTTCATGTTTTATTAGGCATCCTGCCAATTCAGGGGCATGCATCAGATATAACGGCAGGCCGTTTATTATTGCGCCACTTATTCATGATGTAAACAGGATAATACCGATTTTTGTGCGTTGTTATATATTTCCTCAGGAAAACCGCACTATGTCCCATTTAAGTAAAAATTTTCCAAAAGATTCAGATTGATTTATTAAGACTTTTTGTATCAGTAACAGGAAATATCCTAAATGCAGCGCCAGACAGCTTGCCTTCAAAACAATTGCATCATTCCCGCCGTGCAAATATTTTGTGCGGTAATTACGTGTTTCGATAACTGAATTTAATTCAGCCACGTAATTATTAATTAAAAAATAATTATTCAGCCAGAGCTGATTATCATTTAATAGGTGTACTCGCAGTCCTTCTCAAGCATTGCCCTATAACCTGCAAGACCAAGCGGCCTACCGTTATGCTGAACCTTTTCATGCACGAATTGACCAAGGCGATCCCAATCGCGCCGGTTAAGACAGTCAATATAATCATGGTATATCGCTTCGATATTGGCTTCGTGAGTCATCGTTGCCCTTCGATTTTCAGTCTACGGTTGCGCTATAAGCATAGCGGCTTTTAGCACCGCACACTTTTTGAGACTTGCAGGCGGGAGTTGTCGGATGCTAGCTAACAAAACGCCCTGATTGTTATCAAAAATGGAATTATCAAATCTAAAAATGCCTCTTTATACGAATTCATAACAGATTACTATGAATGCTATACCGCCTTGATACGGGCAGAGACTAATCAGACAAGTGGAGAAAACCATGAGCGTAAACCATAAAACAGCCCTGGTGACCGGTGCCTCACGCGGGATTGGGCGCGCAATTGCCGAACGCCTGGCACAGGATGGATTCTCGGTCATTGTAAATTACGCCGGTAATGCCAGCGCGGCGCAAGAAACCGTACAGACCATCATCGCGAAAGGAGGTAAAGCCGTTGCCATTCAGGCGGACGTTGCCAGCGAAACCGATGTCAGCCGCCTATTCCGTGAAGCACAGGGTGTAACCGGCAGCCTGGATGTGGTGGTACATAGCGCCGGGATGATGCCGATGGCGAAAATCACCCCGGCGGGCCTAGCCGACTTCGATAAAGTGATTCACACCAACCTGCGCGGCGCATTCCTGGTGCTGGCGCATGCCGCAGAAACCGTCAATGAAGGCGGTCGCATCATTGCTCTCTCCACCAGCGTGATCGCGAAATCCTTCCCGGCATACGGCCCATATATTGCTTCCAAAGCGGGCGTGGAAGGCTTAGTGCACGTTCTGGCGAATGAACTGCGTGGCCGCAATATCACGGTAAATGCGGTCGCTCCGGGGCCAACCGGCACCGAGTTATTCTTCAACGGTAAGAATGAAGAACAAATCGCCACTATCGCTAAACTGGCGCCGCTGGAGCGTATTGGTAAACCGGAAGAGATAGCCAGCGCGGTAGCAACCTTAGCAGGCCCGGATGGTAGTTGGATTAACGCCCAGGTCATTCGCGTTAACGGGGGTTTCGCTTAACGTCAGCAGCACGCGGGTAGCCTCGCTATCCGCTCCACCACCCTATTTTTGGCCCGGCGGAAAAAACGCTAAGGAGAAGCCTGACCAATTCGGCCTGAAGCAGTGAGTATTTGGCGACACTTTTCCATATCGTTAATCCTGTACACGTTGGCATGCTTCTGAATATACCTCTCTTCAATTAACTGATTAATCACCCGGCGATAAGCCCGTTCTGAACAACCGAAACGCTCTGCTTCACGATACACCTGTGAGAAATCGACCAACGGCTTGCCTTGCAAATAGCGTTCATAAATATCGGCCAAAATAGTAAACAGCAGCGGCTGCAAAAAACGCTCCATGGTTTTTGACATACCGCGCTGGTAACTGATTGATAACAATTGACTTAGCCAAATACCGACTTCCGCATGACTCGCCAGAATCTCATCCATCATTGCCCGCGGAATAATGTTCACCGTCATACCGTCATGAGCAACCACTGAAAATTGGCTGGGTGTATTGGTCAGGTATTCAATCTCACCAATAAGGGTATCGCTAACAAAACGCTGCCCAAGGCTAAACACCTTCCCGTTTTCTGCGTGGTAATGCATGGTATATTCGCCGAGCGTGATCCAGTACAACGCCTTGATCTCCTCGCCCTGCCGAAGAATAAATTCGCCAGGGCCGATCTCTTTTTTTTTAACGACGCCGTAAGGACCGCTTCGCGGAGGATCTGGTATCCCTGCTGAGCGAGTTGCTGAAGAGTATTCATATCTGGCCGCCCTCCGACCGGTTTGATGGCGCATTAATGTGGTAACGCGTGATAATCATGGTCTCAAACGCCAGGATACGACCTGAGCCGCGTTAATAGCAAGCCTTGAAGGCTCTCCTTACCCACCGATACAGGAAAAATCCATTTTGTGATCGCCGTCGGTCAGGGGCGGACATTTGCCTTTTTCTTCGCGTAACGAACTTCCTATGGTGATGGCCTGAACGAAGCCACGAGGTCATCTAATGACGCCACATATTAATGCCAATCCGGGCGACTTTGCCGATACGGTGATTATGCCAGGCGATCCCCTGCGCGCGCAGTATCTTGCGCGTACCTATTTGACCAATGCCCAATGTGTCTGCGATACCCGCAATATGTTCGGTTTTACCGGTTATTACCAAGGCGAACGGTTATCCGTTATGGCTCACGGAATGGGGATCCCTTCCATCTCGATTTATGTCTATGAGCTGATTAATGCTTTCGCGGTGAAAAAACTCATCCGCATCGGTACCTGCGGCGCCGTTGATGAGCATTCCAGGCTGTACGAGGTGATCGTCGCGACCGGAGCCGGAACTTCCTCTTCGGTTAATCGAGACCGCTTTGGCGGCTACGATTACGCCGCCGTGCCGGATTTTGATCTGCTACGCCATTGCTGGACTGTGGCGCAACAGCGGCAAATCCCCACCCGATTCGGCAACACCTTTACCAATGACCTGCTGTATGACAAACCCGAAGGGCTACTGCCCGCGCTAAAAAAGATGAACATTCTGGCAGTAGAAATGGAAACCTCGGCGCTGTACACCCTTGCCGCTCAGTATCGCGCCAGCGCGTTGAGTTTGCTGACGCCTTGCGTTAATAGCAGCAACGGCGCAGAACCCGATGCAGAAGGATTACAAACCACGTTAGACCAGATGATTGAGCTCGCTTTAGAAACCGCCATTTTCAGCGATTAATCAACTTTACGAGAATTCTCCAATGAAAAACTCCACCCACCAGGCTGCATCCGGCGCGATAAAAGTTGAAGTAAATGGGGTCAACGCCGTCCCCGAATCAGAGCGTTATGGGAAACCCTCCGGATTATTTCCCATCTGGTTCTCCTGGAACGTCTCAATACTCGGCATCACTTACGGGATTTATGTTTACTCGTTAGGTTTGAATCTCTGGCAGTCGATTAGCGCTGGCATTATTGGCTACCTGCTGTCGTGTTTCCTGGTGGGCATACTCGCCGTCGGCGGCCCAAGAACCGGGTTACCGACATTGACTCAAACCCGCTTTTGTTTTGGCTATCAGGGCAATAAATTTCCCACGCTGTTTGCTTATATTTCCAATATGGGCTGGAAAATAACCCTGATTACTCTGGCTTCCACTACCGGCGCCGCTTTATTAGCCAAATTATGGCCTTCTGCATTTGCCCTTGCCAATGGCAACCCCACACTGATGTGTATTCTCGGCTGGTTTATTTTGAGCCTGGCGTTAACCATGTTGGTCGCGATTTATGGTCACCAGTTGATTATGAAAGTCGAAAAGTACATCGCCTGGTTAACCGGTTTTATGAGTATTATTTTTATCTTTCTGATGCTGCCGCATATTCACTGGGATCGCCTCGAACAAGGCGCTGCACACGGCGATTTATTTACCTATATCGGCGGCGTGGTAATGGCGATGACGATGGTGGGTTTGGGTTTCCTTAACTATGGCGGTGACTTCGCGCGTTATCTGCCCAAAAAGACTCCGGCTGTCGGCGTTGTCTTCTGGACCACTACCGGCATCGCATTACCGGTTAGCATTTTGCTCATTCTTGGCGTCTTCCTGGCTGACAGTAATCCGGACCTAAGCGCAGCGGCGGCGCAAGCGCCTATCGCCTCGCTCACTAATCTATTACCGCTGTGGTTCTATGTACCTTTCTCGATAGTGATTATTATTTCCCTGCTGGCGGCAGCGATCACCGGCGTTTACAGCTCTGGTCTGGCTCTGCTGGCATTGGGGATCCCCGCCAGTCGCGCCGCGACGACCACACTCAACGCCGTGCTGATTGGCTTTGGCGCCTTTTACCTGATGTTTATTTCCGATTCTTTTCTGGCGACCTTCCAATCATTTTTGGCGTCAATTTCAGTGGTGATTGGCTCTGCCGGGGCGATAGAACTGATTGATTTCCTGCGCCAGAAGCGTTTGGGTTGGGATATTACACTGGCGAATAAAGCAGGATTCGGCGGCAGAAATGGCCGTTGGACCGCGCTGCTGGCGCTGGCGATCGCAACCGTGGTAGGTCTCGGTACGATTACTTCTAACGATCGCTATATTGCACATCTGGTGGGTTTTTTACTAACGGAACAGACCCGGCACAGCGTGTTCGCCACCGCCAATCTCGGCGTTATCGTTTCAATGTTAGTGGGCGGCAGTGTCTATGCTGTGCTGACTTTTGGCCTAAAAATTACCTTGCCAGGCATTGTTTCGCCCCAGCCAGCCACCGACGCGGTGGAACCAATGGAACGGCAACAGGCTCTTTAATCACCCAATACGCCTTCTCCACAAGCTCGCGATAAAGCGAGCTTTAAGCAACTCCGGCGACATCTTTAATGATCAGCAATTAAGCCAACAGCCCACGCGTTAAAATTGCCGTGGGCTGTTTAATTTCACTGCGCTTTCAGGTACTGAGAAATCGCCGCCAAATCTTGTTCGCCGTAACCAGCATCAACTGCCTGTTGCCAGAGCGCGCTAATATTTTCCAGCGCCGGTAATTTAGCGTCGCCAGCGGCTTCTAGCGCCAGGCGGGCATCCTTCAGCGCCAGCACCAGGTGCATTTGCGGTGTGAAATCCCCGCTGGCAATCATATCCAGCTTCACCTTGGCATAGGGCGCCGCCAATGGCCCGCCTTCCAGCACTTTCCATACATCATCACTACTAAAACCAAAGGTCTCCGCCAGCCGTTCACTTTCTGCCAGGCTCTGCATCAGGCCAATTAGCCAACTGTTTACCACCAGTTTCATGCGCGTACTGGCACCCGCTGCGCCTAACCATTGTTGGCCTTTGCTGATCGCGGCAAATACCGGCTCCGCCGCCGAGGCACGCGCACGATCACCGCTGGCCATCACCAGGATTTGCGCATTTTCAGCCGGTGCTTTGGTGCCGGACACCGGCGCATCAATAAACACCACGTCCGGGCGTGCTTGCGCAAATTGGGCGATCAAGGCATCGGTTGCTTCCACCCCAATGGTGCCCATTTGACACAGCGTGGCGCCTGATTTTAATTCTGCTTGAACATCGCTTAATACTTGCTGAGTCGTCGCGCCATCCGCCAGCATCACCAGCACCACATCAGCGCTTTTAACCGCTTGTGCCGCGCTATCGCTTAAGTGCAGGCCAGCGTCCAGCAAATCTTCGCCACGCGCACGTGTACGGTTCCAGCCGTGTACCGAAAAACCTTTTTTTAACAGATTCGCGGCAAATGCATGCCCCATGGCACCTAATCCCAATACCGCTACTACGGGTTGTTGACTCATATCTACGCCTTTTATCACTCCACACCAATCCCTCAGTCTGACTGGAAACCGCTAACACAGCCAGGCCTGAGGTGTAACCGAATATACGAGACTGAAATGAACGCCGTCTCTGCTACCCGTGGCGGAAGACTAACCAGGACGCGCCTCAGCGGGAAGGGGAAAAAATGGAAAACAGTTCTGCGTTGATACTGCACATCGCTGCCGCTACAGCGTGTGATCGACCGCAGCGGCCGCCCTTTTCTCTTTTAATAAAGCGATCAGCAGCGCACAGACTAGCGTCAGCGCGCCAAGTACCATCAGCCCGGCTTTATCGCTACTGAATAACTGTTCAGCCTCGACGCGAATCAGCGGCGCCAGAAAACTACAAAACGCGCCCATGGTGGTACAAAATCCAATACCAGCCGCTAATGCCGTACCGGACAGCGCCTGGGCCGGAAAAGTCCAGAAAATCGGCTGTACCGCCAAAAACCCTACCGCACAGACGCATAACGCCGCGATCGCTATCACCGGCGCGGCCCATGCGGAAACCATCAACCCGATCGCCGCAGCCAGCATGCAGGCGACGGAAATAGCGATGCGACTGGCAGGATTTCGGTCGGCATAACGTGGGATGTAATAGACGCCAAAAGCGGAAAATGCCCACGGGATCGCCGCCACTAAGGAAGCCTTAAAGCCAATGGTTTCCCCCATCAACGAAGCAATTTGCGACGGCAGGAAGAAGAGTAACCCATACACGCTGATCTGAATCGTTCCGTAAACCAGCGCCAAATGCCAAACCCGCATACTACGAAAAGCACGCCCGACAGTTTGGGTTTCCGTTTGCTGGCGTTCGCTAGCCAACTGCGCAATCAGCGCCCGTTTCTCTTCCGCAGACAGGAAGCGGGCTTTTTCTGGCGTGTCATCCAGATAAAAATACCCGAATAGACCAATCGCGACGGCCGGTAACCCTTCCAGCATAAACATCCAGAACCAGCCCGGTTGGCCCATAAAACCATGCATTTCCAGCAGCGCGCCGGAAATGGGGGAGCCAAGCGTCAGGGCAAATGGCACACCTAACACGAAGATCCCCACCACAGAAGCTCGCGCCTTATTAGGAAAGTAGATCGACGCCAGCAACAAGATGCCGGGATAGAAACCCGCTTCACCCAACCCTAATAAAAAACGGAGGATGACAAATTGTGTTTCATTGGTCACCAACGCAATCGCGGCAGATAACAGCCCCCAAATCGCAGTAGTGATGCTTAACCATTTTTGCGCGCCAATCTTATTCATCAGCAGATTAGCGGGGATGCCAAAGATGGCATAGGCGGCAAAAAAGATCCCGGCGCCCAGCGCAAAGGCCGACTCGGAAAGGCCAATATCCGCCGCCATCGCCTGTTTTGCGAAGCCAATGTTGACTCGGTCAATAAAAGCAACGAAATAAAGGATAAACATGAAAGGAATCAGCCGCCTCCATGTTTTATTTATGGCAGAATTTAGCACATCATCGGTATAAAAATTATTTTTTGCCATCATTGAGACCTTCTGAATTTTAATTTATTAAGCACAACGGGCGAATAAAAATAATTCGCGTCACCACAGACTGACGAACTAAATAGCCAATGACATTCCTTTCCGGCGAGAAAGTATTAAACGCTATTCACGTTTTCCGGCTGGCGTTTTTCAACTAATAACAGATGTTGTGTCGCCATAACACACTCATTGCGTTGATTGACCACCTCTAACTGCTCGGTCACGACCCCGTAACCGGGCCGACGAGGATGATCTTTTTTCTCACTAATATGAACACAAACCCGCAGCGTATCGCCAATAAACACCGGCGCAGGAAAACGCAGTTTTTCATAGCCATAGGTCATAGCACGTGAGTTAATCTCCCCCGCCGTCATGCCAACGGCGATGGCAAAGGTGAGAGTACCGTGCGCAATTCGCTGCCCGAAAGGTTGTGTTTTGCACCATTCCGCATCCATATGATGAGGATAAAAATCCCCGGTTTGACCAGCATGAATAACAATATCGCTCTCGGTAATGGTACGGCCAATGGTGGTACGACTTTCATCCACGATAAAATCTTCAAAATATTTCTCAATGAACATGGCAGGCTCCTGATGGCATTAAATTAAAACTAAAGATAATGCTGAAAATAGTCATCTCTGGCAGAGAGTAATTCTTACAGGTATTTCCTTATTAACCACATGGCTTATTAATTTATTCCAGTGAATAACACTTTTTTATGAACCTCTTTGGAAGCTAATCTCAGTTTTAGAGCGGGTCAAATAAAAGTTTTTCTCACCGACTATTTTTCAGCACCGATCACATTTTCACCAGCGCTCGGTATATCCGCCCAGCGGTTTGTGACTAAATGGTATCGTGGTAGTACCAATTTTATGTGATAAACATCTCAAAAGGGGTTTTTATGGTGCGGTTAAAGGGGATTACCTGGGGACACAGTCGAGGTTTTACTTCGGTGGTGGCAACGGCGCAGCGTTTTGTAGAACGCCATCCTGAGGTGGATATTCAATGGGAAAAGCGCTCATTACAAACCTTTGCCGATGGCGATCTCGCCACGCTGGCTCAGCGTTACGATTTGCTGGTTATCGATCATCCCTGGGCTGGTTTCGCCGCTGAGAAAGCTATTTTGCTGCCGTTACAACAGCATTTACCACCGGAATTTCTTGCCGACCAGGCCGCGCATTCAGTGGGTGGCTCACACGAAAGTTATCTGTTCAACGGCGTACAAACCGCGCTGGCGATAGATGCCGCTACACCGATTGCCGTTTATCGCCCCGATCACTTGGCAGAAGAGCGCTTTCGCCTGCCGGAGAGTTGGGACGATTTGGTCTTGCTCGCGAAACAGGGACGAGTGATTTATGCCGGTATCCCGATCAATGCGCTAATGGATTTTCTGATGCTCTGCGCGACGCGCGGCGGCACGTGGTTCAATGGTGAGCAGATTGCCGATCGTGAAACAGCGATTGAGGCGCTGGAGGCACAGCGCGAACTGGCAAGCCATTGTTCAGAATCGATTTTTAACGCTGACCCCATCGCCATCCACGAAAAACTGTCTAGCGAAGATCGCTGGAGCTACTGCCCTTTCGCCTACGGCTACTCCAACTATTCTCGTCCCGGCTATGCCCGTTATTTGCTCAAAGCCACCGATGTCGTGAGCTATCACGGTAATCCGCTCAAAACAGTACTGGGCGGCACCGGCTTGGCGATTTCCGCCCGCTGCCCGCATCGCGATATTGCACTGGAATACGCGCGTTTTACCGCCTCGGCAGAGGTTCAGAAAAGGTTATTTTTTGAAAATGGCGGACAGCCCGGTCACCGTGCGGCATGGCTGGATGAAGAAGTAAACCGGCGCAGTCAGCACTTCTTCGCCGACACCCTCGCTACCCTTGACCGCTCGGCTAAGCGCCCGCGCTACAACGGTTTCCTCAACTTTCAAGATCATGCCGGCGACCTGGTGCGTGACTATGTGATGCACGGCGGCAGCGCACAAACCACCTTTGAGAAAATGAATCAGTTGTACCAAAAATCATTAAACATCGCGGAGTAAACCATGCAGCCATTGTCAGGTTTAATCGTGCTGGATTTCAGCCAGTTTCTGGCCGGGCCATCGGCGGCGCTGCGGCTAGCGGATATGGGTGCACGGGTGATTAAAATTGAGCGCCCCGGCAGCGGTGACGCCTGTCGACAGTTGAGCTTAAGAAATCAAATGGTTGGTGGCGACAGTCTGCTGTTTCATACCATTAATCGTGGCAAACAGAGTTTTACCGCAAATCTGAAGGATCCACACGATCTGGCCGAGGTGAAAAAACTTATCGCCCAGGCCGATGTGCTGATTGAAAACTTTCGTCCGGGGGTGATGGAAAAAATGGGTCTCGATTTCTCAACCGTCAGCGCGCTAAACCCACGGCTGGTTTACGCCTCGGTGACCGGTTATGGCACGCGTGGCCCGTGGGCGAAGAAGCCCGGTCAGGATCTATTAATTCAGGCGATGTCGGGGTTAGCCTGGCTTAACGGCAACGCCGATCAACCCCCTACTCCATTCGCCCTCTCGGTCGCCGATTCACTGGCGGGCGCGCATCTGGTTGAAGGCATTCTGGCGTGTCTGCTGCGCAGAGGTAAAACGCAGCGTGGCGGTCGGGTGGAAATCAGCCTCATGGAGTCATTGCTCAGCATGCAGTTTGAAGTGCTAACTACGTGGCTCAATGACGGGCATCAACCCCCACGCCGCTGCGCGAAGAATAATGCGCACGCTTGGCTGAGCGCGCCTTACGGTATTTACCAAACACAAGATGGCTATCTTGCGTTGGCAATGGGCTCGATAAGCCAACTGGCAGACATTTTTGCCTCAGAGAGGTTAGCCGCCTGGCCCGACCCGAACAGTTGGTTTCATGACCGCGATGCCATTAAAGCCGTTATTGCTGACATTTTAATTAATCAGCCAACCTCTCACTGGCTCAGGCTGCTGGAGCAACATGGTTACTGGTGTGCCGATGTCTATGACTGGCAGACGCTAACCGCCAGCGAAGGTTTTCAGGCGCTGGCAATGACACAGTGCGTTCCGCTTGGCGCTGACCGCGAGATCACCTTGCTGAAAAGTCCGTTGCGCTTTAACGGGGTACGCCCCGCAATTACCCACTGCGCGCCCGGTTTGGGGGCAGACACCAGCCAGATAAGGGCAGACTTTCATCTGGAGGAGCACGATCAATGAAACCGCTTGAAGGAATAAAAGTCCTCGATTTTAGCCAGTTCCTGTCCGGGCCATCGGCGGCGCTGCGGCTGGCTGATTTGGGGGCTGAAGTGACCAAAATAGAGAACCCGGATGGCGGCGACATTTGCCGCCGGTTGTATATTTCCGAGCTACAAATTGATGGCGACAGTTCGCTGTTTCATGCGATTAACCGCAATAAAAAAAGCCTGACTGTCGATCTCAAAGCCTCCTCTGCGTATCACGTGTTACAGCCGTTGATCAAGGAGGCGGATGTCGCCATTTTTAATTTCCGGCCAGGAGTGGCGCAACGTTTGGGGCTGGATTACCCCGCGCTGAAGGCGATTAATCCCGGGCTGGTTTACGGTGAAATTTCAGGCTATGGCGATAGCGGGCCGTGGGTATCGCGCCCTGGGCAAGATTTGCTGGTGCAGGCGCTGTCAGGTATCTGCTATCTAAATGGCAATGCCGACCAGCCGCCCTTACCTTTCGGGCTTTCGGTATCCGACCTGTTTGCCGGCGAATATTTGGTACAGGGTATTCTGGCCGGTCTGGTGCAGCGCCTCTCCTCGGCTGAAGGCTGTCGGGTACAGGTCAGCCTATTGGAAACCATCCTTGATTTGCAATTTGAGGTATTAACCACATGGTTAAATGACGGGCAACAGCCGCCAACGCGCAGTGCAGTCAATAACGCTAACGCCTATCTCGCTGCGCCCTACGGCATCTACCCGACGGCTGACGGATTTATTGCGCTGGCGATGGCGTCGATTCCCCGTCTCGGCATATTGCTGGATTGCCCGGCGTTAGCCGAGTTTACCGACCCACATAGCGCGTTCACCCGCCGCGACGAGATCAAAGCGTTGTTGCTGAACCATTTACGCCAGCAGCCTGGCGATGTCTGGCTGGCGCGGCTAGAGCAAGAGGATATTTGGTGCGCGAAAGTGATGAACTGGGAACAACTGGTGGCTAGCGAAGGTTTCAAAGCGCTGAATATGGTGCAATCACTGACGCTTAACAGCGGGAAATCGCTGCTGACCACGCGCTGCCCAATCAAAATTGACGGCGAGGTTTTTACCAGCCCGCTCGGCGCGCCGCCACTCGGCGCCGATAATCCAATATAAAGAGGGAAGCAGCTAAGCGATCAGTTGACCAGCGACTCGTAGAACTGGCGCGATGAACGGTAAAATAGCCGCAAGTTTTTGCGTAACTGAACTTTATCGCGCTGTATAAATGCCTCATGAATTTTCATGCGTAATTTCAGGCTATGCTCAATAGCGCCTTCGGTGTTGAGTAGCTTGCGTGAAAAGTCTTTACGCAGCATCACAATAGTCTGCATCAGCTTATCGTAGATCTGATTCCCGCAGATCCGGCCCATCAGCAAGTCATATTCGTCAAGGAGCCGATGATACGTTTCTGGTTTCTCTTCTTGCAACGGCACCGCTTTCATCTGTTCAGCCAGCGATTGTAAACGAATCACGTCATCGTCACTGGCGGTGCTGACTGCGGTCAAATAGACCTCTTCTTCAATCAGCTTACGGGCGGCATACACTTCATCGAAATTGTGAATTTCCCGATGGAAAATCCAACTGATGGTCTCTTCAGGCAGTTGTGGCTTATTTTCACAAACGTAGCTGCCATCGCCGGGTTTGATTTCAATTAAGCCAATCAAGGATAACGCACGTAACGCTTCACGCACCCGGCTACGGGTAACATCAAACATTTCGCCCATCGCCCGCTCATTAGGTAACCGCTCGCCAGGTTTGAGTTTGCCGGAGACAATTTGTGAGGCGATTTGCTCCATAATCTGTTCAGTCAGGGTGGTCTTTTTTAATGCCAAAACATCCACAACGCTTCTCCGCTCAGGTGCCTGGTTATGAATTTATGTCATCCCCCTCTGATACGCAACGCGCATGCACTGCCCGCAGTGACGGTTGCAGGTCGTTAACATCATAACGGCGGTGTTTGGCGCTAAGGCATCATCACCATCAAAAGCTTTCGGCTAAGCGCGCTCACTCTCTGCAGCCCTGATTTGGCCGCTATTCGATATTTTTTGTCTTTTTTTTCGCAGAAGACATCATCCGGCAGTGGCAGAATCAGCACACTAACGATAAGGAGCCGATAATGACGCCAAACACTGCCATGCCCTGGATAATGCTGGTTCTCGGAGGCATCTGCCTGCGGGCCGGTATTTCGTCCATTGCGCCGATGTTGGATGCCATTCAAGCCCGCTTTCACGTTTCGGTGGGTTGGCTAGGGTTGCTGACCGCCATACCGGTTATTTGCATGGGTGCGCTCTCAACCATTGGTCACCGACTGGAAGGGCGGTTTGGCATCAAGAAAACCATGGTCGTGTCCTTTCTTCTGCTTACCATTGGGTTACTGCTGCGGCTGGACATTAATCACTTTGGTCTTTTGCTGATTACCGCAGGTTGCGTCGGCGTGGCGGATGCCGTGATTCGTCCATTACTGTCTGGCTTTATTAAAGATAAATTTCCAGAACGTATTGCGCTGGCGATGAGTGTTTACTCCGCAAGTATGGGGCTGGGCTCTGCCTCCGCCGCCTGGCTGACGCCCTATGTTAGCGAGTTTGCCGACCATCACTGGGGAAGCGGGCTGGCGGTGTGGTCGCTCCCGGCATTAATCGCGCTGGTTATCTGGTTCATTGGCGATGTCAGACCCACGCAGGTTGCGCCTGCCGCCGCCACGCAGCCTTTCAGTGTGACCCGCGCTCACATTCTCTGTTTCACGCTATTTTTTGGTCTTCAGGCGGGTATCAACTACGTTACCCTCGCCTGGTTACCGCTGTTTTATATTCATATGGGAATGGCGGTAGGTAGCGCAGGGATGTTGGTGGCTGTCTGCGTTATTGTCCAGATGATAACCAGCCTATTGTTAAGCACGGTGACACGTCTCACTGGCCTGACTCATCCCCACGCGGTGGTCGCGTTCTCGCTGCTCACGCTGGTTGGGATTGTGTTACTGTTTATTCCCGGCGCCCCCTTTTGGTTAGCCCCTGCTATTATTGGGCTGGCGACCGGCGGTTTGTTCCCACTGGCCTTAATTATTCCATTGGATTTCACCCATAACCGTCAACAAGCGACACGATTATCGGGAATGACTCAGTCCGGCGGCTATATTCTTGGTGGCTTGGCCCCCTGGCTGACCGGTTTGTTAAGCCAATGGCTGGGGATTAATCTCGGTTTCCGGGCGTTTTTGCTGTTTTGCGCGCTGGCGGTGATCGTCATTAGTTTACTGGTGGCAAAGGCTTATCAAACGCGGGATGCAGAACGTAGCGCAACAAAAGATGGCGTGTAAGGGTTAAAGGTGAGGTATGGCGCACAAAAAAACGCGCACGCCGGTTGAACCGGAATCGGCGCTGATGGTGCCGAGCGATACGGAAAGTGATTTTTGGGTAACTGAAAAGCAGCATCCGGGCGGAACACATATCATCCCACACCAGCACGCGCATTTTGCACAACTCATTTTTGTGATTAGCGGATGCGCAACCTTCTATTTTCGCGATCGGGTCATTATTGCTTCTCAGGATCAGGCGGTTTTTATTCCCTGTAATCAGGAACACAGTATTGATATTACCCGCCATACCGCATTGCGTACCCTCAGCATTTTTTCACCAGACGATTATCATGACCACGGCGATCAACCTTACCGTTTTCAGGTCGGCGCCCTGCTTAAAGCACTCAGCGATGCAGTCTGTTTGATGACACGCGGCAAACCGAGTAATGAGAAAGAGCAACGGCTTTACCACGTCCTAATCGACCAGCTTAATCAGCCTCATCATCCAGAGATCGCTCTCCCTTTACCTGCCGATCCACGGGTTAAAAAAGCGATTTATCTCTTGGCAAACCCCGACTATTTATCTTGCCGAATGCGCCAGTTGTGCCAGCAAATTGGCGTGGGCGAAAGAACCCTGACGCGGCTTTTCATTGTCTCTACCGGCATGACGTTTACCGAATATAAACGCAAAATTCAGATAGAGCAGGCCATTTCGTTACTTAAAGAGGGCCACTCTGTGGTGGATGTCGCGCTAAAAGTGGGTTACGAAACGCAATCCGGTTTTATTTATGCGTTTAAAAACCACACCGGCGTTTCACCGCTTAAATTCAAAAAGAGCGATCGCCATCACGCCAACTGACAAAAGGCCGCTAATCGACATTAAACGGCTGAAAATGCACAGAGCATGGTCGCCAGATGGCATAGCATGAAGCGCATCGAACGATAGCCAAGAGGTTAGAAATGGGTAAAAAAATTATTCTTGATTGCGATCCCGGTTACGATGACGCGGTTGCGCTGTTTTTAGCGCACGGTCACCCTGATATTGAGTTGCTGGCCGTCACTACCGTAGTGGGTAATCAAACGCTGGAGAAAGTGACGCGTAATGCGCTTTCCGTTGCCCGCATTATAAAAATGGAGAACGTCACCTTTGCCGCTGGTTGCACGCAACCGTTAGTAAAACCGATTCATACCGCAGCGGAAATCCACGGCGAATCTGGCCTGGATGGCCCGGTGTTACCTGAGCCTCATTTGCGGTTATCGCTCCGGCATGCGGTTGATGTCATTATCGAAACCATTTTGTCGCAACCGAAAGATAGCGTCACATTGGTACCAACCGGCGGCTTAACCAATATCGCAATGGCGTTAAGAAAAGAGCCGAAAATCATCGATCGGGTGCGCGAGGTGGTATTGATGGGCGGCGCTATACGTGGCGGAAACGCAACGCCATGCGCCGAATTTAATATTTATATCGATCCGGAAGCCGCAGAGATAGTGTTTAATGCCGGCTGGAAAGTCACCATGATTGGCCTTGATGTCACGCATAAGGCGTTGGCGACGCTGCCAATTCGCAACCAGATTCGGCAAATAGATACCGGTCCGGCCCGTTTCTTAAGCGATTTGCTGGGCTTTTTCAGCGAAAAATATCAAAAAGTGCATGGCTTTGATGCCCCAGCAATACACGACCCCTGCGCGGTGGCCTATGTGATTAATCCGGACCTGTTTACCGTGCAGCAGGCGCCAATCTCTATCGAAACCCAGGGGAAACACACCACCGGTATGACAGTGGTGGATTTACGTCACCGCCCGCCAGCTACCTGCCAAACCTATGTCGCTACCGATATTAATAGCGAAGCATTTTGGGCGCTGATCGTTGAAGCCATGCAACATATTGGCGAAGGTGACGCAGAAGCCTGTAAAATTTATTAGCCCACGCTACACGATGGAAACATCTCCTTGCAGTTTCCATCGTCCCGTTTTGTTCCGGACACCGTTCGTTGAGCCTCAGTTTCACTTGCCCTCTTTATGATTGCCTTTATCAGGTTGCGGTCCTGAAGCCGAACAAAGGAACCTTGTTTTCCCCTGGCTGGCCGCGTCGGGAAAGCAGCAAAAAGGCAGGAAATGCAGATGGGCATGTTAAAAAAATGGCGCCAACAAAATAGCGCGTGGCAGACGATGGTGCGTGGCTATAACGTGATCAAGTATGGCGCGCGGATGGCCGCAATGCCCCCTTTCACTCTGTTTAGCTACAGTGTCAAATGCCACCACTATCGTAGCGCCCGGCTCCTGCGTTCGGTGGGTAATTTGCCGTCATTTAGCGAACGACCGTTTAATAAATATTTAAGCCGCCAGTGGTCGGGTAAGAAAAAATTACGCGCCGCTAACGCGATGCTGGACTTTGTTGAACACAGTTTTTCCGATGAGGGCATACTGGCGCTGTATGCGCCGCAGGGCGAAGGCATTTTACTGGCGACCATCCCGTTAAAATCGGAAGGCGTCGCCCGCTTGAAGTTAATGCGCTCCCGTTTTCCGCGTGAAGGTGACCTGGGCCTGTATCTGTTCGATGACAGTGATGAGTTGGTTTATGCGCTAACGTTCTCCATCGGCGAAAATAACCGGCTCTACCTCGGCGGCCTGCAAGGGCCGAAACCGGAGCATGGCGCAGAACGGGTTAAGCTGATGACTAAGCAGCTTTATGGCCTACGTCCGAAAAATCTGCTTATCTCTATGGTGTATGGGCTGGCGCAGCATTTCGCGGTGACGCAGATTAACGGTGTGTCGGATAAGGCACACATTAAGTCTCACCATCTGAAATCAAGCTACGAATCATTCTGGCTCGAATGTGGCGCCATCGCCAGCCAGCAAGGATGGTTCAGGTTCCCTGACGAAGAGCCGATACGCGATATCGAAACGGTTAAAAGCCAGCATCGCTCAGAATTTCGCAAACGTGAAGCGTTACGCGCCGAAACGCTGCTGGCGGTGAGCCGAACCTTGTGCCTGTACGATGGCGCATGTCCATTAGTGCCTGGCGTATCCTGGCAGCAATCACTTCCGCATTAATCGAACCTTGCACATCAAAAGGTGGTCTTTCCCGGCTGCCTTTTGCCAATGGTCTACCCTTTGGTATACGGCGAACAAAATGACGCCGCCAGTTACTGATTCGCCAAAAGGAAAGCCGTAATGGATCAAGACTCGACGCTATTCCCTCTCAGAAAAACGCAGGACAGTGAAAACGATACCCAAGTGTGGAACTGGGCGAAAAATGCGCCACTCGGCGATCATAAAAATCTCTGCCGACCGGAAAGCGAAGCCGAGTTGCAACTGTTAGTTGCGCGCCACACCGGGAAAATTCGGGTACTCGGCAGCCGCTTATCCGCAGGCAGGATGCTGAGTATTAACCAGCCAGATGACATGCTGCTCGACCTCAGCGCACTGAGTGGTTTACTGAATTCGACCGATGACACCATCACCTTTGCTGGCGCAACGCCGCTGCACCAGGTGTATGCCACGTTAACGGAGATGGGCCGGATGCTGGGCTCTTCTCCGGGCGTGATTTCAATGCAAACGCTGGCTGGCGCGCTGGCAACCGGTACCCACGGGCAGGGGCTTAATCAAAGTTCACTGGCGGATGAAGTTATCTCCTTTCGTCTGGTTCTGGCAGATGGTTCCATTGCCGAATATAACCACACGCAACCGGAGTTTGGCGCCATCCAGGTTGCGCTTGGCGCATTAGGCGTGGTTACCGCCGTTACCTTAAAGACCCACCCCTCGCGCATTTATACCTGCTTCAAGCAGGCGACCGATGCCACAACGCTTGCGCACGATTTATATCAGTGGAATGAAAATTTCGCATTAAGCAAAGCCTGGTGGTTTGTTGATGAAGAGAAGTTACATGTCTGGTCGGCGCGTGAAGCCACGCCAGAAGAAGAAAATCACTATCGCCTGAATTATGGCGACGTGGTGAAACAGGAAGGAAGTAACAACACGCTGAATCACACCATTGAGCAGACATTGGAGCAGATGCATCAGGACACGCAAGTGCAGGGTAAAGGCGGTAAACAGTTTAAAACCGTCACGCGGTTTAAGGATTTTACCGATCTTACCGGCGATATTTATCAAATTTTCTGCCGCGGCATCGCCGTGCCGCAAATTAATGTCGAGATTGGTATTCCGCTGGCGCGCGCGGCGGAGGTGATTGGCAAAATTAAGCGCTGGTATGCGGAAAATCATCCGCATATGCATTACCCCATTATCCTCCGTTGCACCGGCCCCTCTTCTGCCTGGCTGAGCCCTGCTTCGCAACAGGCCACCTGCTTCTTTGGCTTTGTTGTCTACTATGCGGATGACGGTTCTCTTTCCGAAGATGGGCTGCATTTTTTACGCGAAGTAGAGAAGTTGTTGGCGCAAGAAGGCGGCAGACCACACTGGGGAAAATACTATACGCCGTCGCTGTATCAGTGGCGTGAGATCTATCCGCAGTGGGATGCCTTCCGTGCGGTACGTACCGCCCTCGATCCCGGACATAAATTCAGCAATGACTACCTAACCGCACTGTTAGATTGATGAAAGGGATATAAGGAGACAAGTATGAAAGCATGGGTGACCTTATTAACCAAGGCCAACTATTTACCCGGTGTGGAAACGTTACATGCTTCATTACAAGCCAGCGGCACGCGTTGGCCGCTGGTCGTGATGGTGACCGAAGAGATCGCGCCTGCAGAGTGTCAGCGCCTACGCGAACAAGGCTGCCTGATCCGCGCGGTAATGCCGCTGAATCCCGGTAATCAGTCGGCTGAACACTATGTTGCCGAACGCTTTACCGATGTCTGGACCAAGTTACGCAGTTGGGAGCTCACCGAGTTTGAGCGGGTGGTCTTTCTCGATGCCGATATGCTGGTGATGCAAAATATGGATGAGTTGTTAGAGATGCCGCTACCGGAACAAGGCATCGCCGCCTGCCACGCCTGCCGCTGCAATCCCAATCATATTGCTAATTATCCACGCAGTTGGACGCCGGAAAATTGCGCTTATAGCTGGCAAGAACGCAACCAGCCAACTCCGGACAGGTTAGATAATTATCTCAATAGTGGTTTGCTGGTACTGACGCCTGATGAACAGGTTTTTCAACAACTGGAAGCGGCAATCGCCGCCATTACCGATCTCTCAGCCTACCCTTTCCCCGAGCAGGATTTGCTGAATGAATTTTTTGCCAAGCGCTGGACACCCCTTCCCTGGATCTATAACGCGCTTAAAACATTGGCTTTTCAGCATCCCAAACTGTGGCGTCTTGAAGAAGCGAAGAATATCCACTACATCCTCGACAAACCCTGGACCCGCGATTGGCGCCAACCTGAAAATGAGCGCGATAATTATTATGCGCTGGATAGCTTATGGCGTGAACGCGCGCCCGCTTCCGCGCTGGCTGACGCCTCCGGTAGCGGTTCGGACTAACGATATACGCCGCTGAAAAAGAGGATTGCTGCTTTATTCAGCAGTCGATCCACTTTGTAGCAAACAGGCTTTGACAAGGCTGCGGGGCGTGGTTAATATGCGCCCCGTTCACACGATTCCTCTGTAGTTCAGTCGGTAGAACGGCGGACTGTTAATCCGTATGTCACTGGTTCGAGTCCAGTCAGAGGAGCCATATTTAGAGAAGCCCGCTTAAGGAAACTTAAGAGGGCTTTTTGTTTTTTAGAAGTCGGCTATGAGCGAGGAGCGGACATTACTAACATCGCGGAGCAGGTCAATATTAATGTCCACAAATAGCCCACTATCGTATAAGCATCCGTACCTGCTTACCATGGTAGTTAACATACCCTTGAAACTGGAAACCAAAACGCTCAGCGAGATAATTTGAGCGTTTATTTTCTTCGTCAATGATACAGCACACTGAAGAGGAAAATGTCTGATCGGCCCATAGTAAAATAGCTGTCAGTGCTTCAGACGCATAACCTTTTCCTCTAACCTCGGGAATCAACGTCCATCCAGCTTCAGGGTATTTTAACGCAGGGGTGATATCACGATGGGCATCCTGAAAACCAAATGCACCAATATAACGATTTGTTGTTTTTTCAATAACTGCCCAGTAGCCATAACTTAACGCATGCCAGTGCCCGATATAGCGTAATAAGCGGGACCAAACGATTTCTGTCGTTGGATTTTCACCGCCATTATTAGCCATTTCAGGAATATCCCAGCTCGCCATAAGTTCTGGAAAATCGCCGAGCGCAAATTGCCTTAAAATCAGTCGGTCTGTTTCAAGTTGAGGCGCTTTCTGAGCAGTCATCACTTCTCCTAATCGTAGCTATTTAATACGGCTGCTTTACCACCATGCACGGTTCCTCTCTGCCGAGCAACTACTACAATGTCCGCTCCTGGCACGAAACGGACGATCCTACGGCCTGCCAGGTCCGCTGTAAGCGAAGTGCGGAAGTTTAGCTCCTAACGATATTCGAGCCAGAATCCGTTGTACTTTTGTTATGAAGCAACAAGATGTTGATCGGGTTGGCAACAGAGTGAATGTCGCTTAGTATTTACAGCATATGGATATTAACCTTCTGGGTTTCATACCTGCTTTACTGCCTGTAGCGCTCTCTCCTGGCGCAAGTTTCACGCTTGTCATGAGCAGCGCGCTGGCTGGCGGACGCGATGGCCTTTTAAGGGCTCTCGCCGGAACAGCATTAGGTATTTACACCCATGCTCTCCTCATTGGATTCGGCATAACTGCCATTGTTGCTTCATCGCCATCGGTTTACAGCGTCCTTAAAATTGTTGGGATAGCTTATCTCCTTTGGTTGGGAGCCATGCTTATCCGAAGTGGCTTGCATGCAACGAGTAATGGCGTCAAAAACAATGTAACCCCAGTTACCCTAACAGGAGCATGGCTGGCTAACATACTGAACCCTAAAGCGATTATTTTTTATCTCACTGTTGTTTCTCAGTTTAGTGGAAGCCATGGTGGGGTAGGAAACTACCTAGCCTTAGCATCCGTTCACGTAGCGGTAATGAGTATCTGGCTTATTGCTGTTAGTCGTACCTTGGTTTTCTCTGCCAAAAACACCGATCCTGTGATTCTTAAAAAATATGTGAATATAGCTGGGGGAGCTCTACTTATTATTTTTTCACTACACAGTCTCACCCATTAAGTTCCAACAGCCACTCGATTTATTCCCATCCATGGCAGAAACGGCCGCTCCTGGCACTTAGCTGCCTAGCAGTTCAGATGGCAGCTATGAGCGAAGACCGGACATTTGAACACCCCTATAACCATAGTAAAAAACCAGAGTATATAACGCATTAAAAAAAGAGGCTGTTGCAGCCTGGCGGCCTTAAAACGTTTACGCAGGCGTAATAAAAAAATCCTATGGCTAACCATATTGTAAACCTCGCTCAGTAAAGCTAAGGTCTTTTCGTGAGCGCGTTTTATTATCCGTTCCTGAGCGGTTGATAAACTAATGGGTTGGCGTGCCCGTCCACAGTGAGGTTATCGCAATGCGCGAAAATCCGTTTGGGCAGGCAGATGCATTTACGCATGCTGACCAAAATGCCCACGATCAACAAACGCTTATTCGCCGTGCGCGAATCTTCAATATGGGCAACCCCTCCAGTAATCACGATTGCGCCGATATCCTGATCAAAGACGGTATCATCCAGGCAATTGATAGCGATCTTTCCTACTGTATTGATGATGCGACGCAGATAATTGAAGCGGAGGGAAATCTTATTATCCCCGGGCTTATTAATGCCCATTTTCACTCCCCAACCAATTTTCTAAAAGGTACGCTCAATAGCATGCCGCTTGAACTGTTCATGTTATATGAGGTTCCGGACGGTAAAGACGCCGCGGTCGATGCAAGAACCGCCTACATACGCACGTTGTTAGGCGCTGCGGAAATGCTAAAGCTGGGCGTTACATCCGTTCAGGATGATGCTTTCTTTTTACCCTATCCTACCGCCGACGAGTACGATGCCGTGATGTCAGCCTACCGTGACAGCGGTATCCGGGCAACGGTGGCACTGGATCAACCGGAAATACCGGAATTAGATAAATTCCCCTTTTTAGCCGATTTGGTTCCACCGGTACTGAAAACACAGCTTAGCGCGGCGCCAGAAATGACCGCAGAAGCATTAATCGCGTGTTATCACGACTTTATTCAGCGTTGGCACCGGCAGGAAAATGGGCGTTTACGCGTTGCCGTATCTTGTTCCGCTCCCCAGCGCGTCACGCCAGCTTATCTGGCTGAGCTGGATAAGTTGAGCAAACTTTATAACCTACCGTTCTATATCCATATGCTGGAAACGCGTCTGCAGCGTGTTTTTGGTGAAGTCTGCCTGGATAAACGTTCCTTGATTCATTACGTCGATGACCTTGGTTTGCTATCTGAGCGCATGAACGTGATCCACGCGGTCTGGATTGACGACGATGATATCGCCCGCCTGGCGCGTTCCGGGGCAAAAGTGATTCATAATCCCATCAGTAATCTACGGCTTGGCAGCGGCGTTATGCCTATCCATCGGCTCGCCGAGGCGGGCGTGACGATCGCGCTGGGTTCAGACGAAATCATTGCCGATGATGCCGTAAACATGTGGTCGGTCATGAAAACAGCCGCCCTTATTCATACCTTAAGTAGCCCTAACCCCGATCATTGGCCGGATGCCACCAGCATTCTGAACTGTATGTTCACTGGCGGCGCCGAGGCCATGCTGCAAAAAGAAGAATTGGGCCGCCTGGAAGTGGGTTACGCCGCCGACCTGGTGATGTTAGATCTGGATACCCTTCCTTTTACCCCGCTAAACCATCTGCCGCGTCAGTTGGTTTATGCAGATGTCAGCCGCTCTGTCGTCATGACCATGGTTGCCGGAAAAGTCGTAGTGAAAAACGGGCAACTGTTAACCATTAACGAGGCGGCATTACGCCAGGCCGCGCGCGAATGCTATGCCCTGCTCGCGCCTAAGCGCGATGCGCTAATGCAACAAGCGGCGGAGAGGTTGCCTTTTTATCGCGCGATGTACGATAAGTCTTTAACCGTCGAAGTCGGCATGAATCGCTGGGTAGGCGATATTCCAGCCAAGAATGGAAAACCGTAGTTCACGAAAATAAAAGTAAAGGCCCTTATTTATAAATTAATTCAGTCACAAGGTTAATTCTCAATATAACATCATGAGGTTTATGCCATGTTTAACACCAGAAAATTATCAAAAGTCGGCTGCTTTACTTCAGGTATTATTCTCTGCAGCGCATTCGCCTCGCCTGGTTTTGCCGCAGAAAAAGAGATCAGGGTAATATGTAATAACTGGTCTGGTTTTGCCCCGGTATTTGTCGCCAGCGATCTGGGTTATTTTAAAGCGCACGGACTGAATGTTAAGGTAAAATTCGACGATTCTCAGTCAGATGCCATGGCTGCAATTACATCTGGCGATGTCGAAGTTGATATGCGTACCATTGATGATTATCAGCGCCGACCAAGAACCGCCTCAACGCCGGGAGTGATTATTGGCACGATTGATGAGTCAACGGGCGGAGATGGCGTAGTTGCCGATAATACGGTAAACAGCATTAGCGATTTAAAAGGGAAAACTGTCGCGATTGAGAATGATATCCCTGCTTATTTACTGCTGGAGATGGCACTCAAAAAAGCCGGGCTCAATTATAGCGACCTCAAAATAAAGCAAACATCCGGTTCTGATGCGCTTTCCGTTTTCTCAGACCCTAATGTCGCCGCGATTGGTACTTTCCAGCCGTTTATGAACAAAGCCGTCGAATTGCAGAAGAAACGCGGCGCACATGTTATTGTTTCATCGGCTGCTTATCCGGGTACGATTGTTGACGTTATTATCGTTAACCAGAAAAGGCTTAAAGCCGATCCCGCCGCATATCATGACTTTCTCGCCGGAGTTTATAAAGCCGTTGAGTTTTATAAAACAGATCCAGAAAAATTCATTCACCTTTCCGCTCCACACTTCGGGCTGAGCGATAAAGATTTTGCCGAAAGTATTAAGGGTAGTTTGTCTTATAGCGACCTGGCAAACGTGAAGAAATACTTTGGTTCAGAGCAATCACCCGGGAGTATTTATACTGTCTTTGACACGCTCATGGGCCTGAATATGGAGAATAAAGCCTCCGACAATGTATTATCCGCCAAACAATCGATAGACAGTTCAGTGGTTAACTCAATTTCACTGTCGGATATTCGATAATGCTCTTAACACCAATCGACCTCTCGATGAGGGGTAAATTGACCCAAGCACAAAAGTTAGCGATTGGCACGGCGGCAAGCATGACGTTGCTTGCCGTCTGGCAGGCTGCATCATGGCTAGGGTGGCTCGACCCGGTTTTTCTGCCCTCGCCGCTGGCTATTCTCCGCAGCCTTGTGGATATGTTTTTACATCAGGATCTACTGACTAACATCGGAATTTCTTGTGAACGTATCCTGCTGGCTTTCCTGCTGTCCGTTATCATGGCGGTACCTTTAGGGCTACTGATGAGTTGCTATCCGGTAATTAATGCCGCGCTGGAACCGGTGAACGACTTTATTCGTTATCTCCCCACGCCAGCCTTGGTGCCGATAAGTATCATTTGGTTTGGGATTGGTGAAGAAACCAAAGTCTTCCTGCTGTGGCTGGGCACCTTTTTCCAGTTGATCTTGCTGGTGGTTGAAGATGCCAACCGCGTCCCCAATGAATTTATTGAGATGGCGAAAACCCTGGGGGCCAAGCCCAGACAAATTATCGTCGATATCATCTGGAAAAAGATGTTGCCATCGCTATTTAATAACCTCCGCGTGATGCTTGGCTGGTGCTGGACCTATTTGATACTGGCCGAAATTGTCGCCTCTGACAGCGGCCTGGGCTACGTTATCTGGAATGCCCGCCGCTATATGCAGACCGACCAAATGATGGCGGGTGTGTTCATCATTGGCGTTATCGGGATGTTCAGCGACCAGTTGATGCGTGCTTTGCATCGCCGTATTTTTCACTACCAATGATGGCGGGGCTGTCGAATGTCTGACGAATATTTAGTGTTTGATAAAGTCACCAAATACTTTGGCGACTTGCCCGTAGTCGCCGAGCCGTTCAATTTGGTTATCCCGAAAGGTCAGTTTATGGTGTTTTTGGGCCCTTCCGGCTGTGGTAAAACCACGCTGATGCGCATGTCCGGCGGCCTTGATTCCGCCAGCACAGGAGAAATCCGCCTTGAAGGGGAAAAAATAAGCCAGCCGGATGCCAGGCGGGGCATGGTTTTCCAGTCCTACTCCTCTTTTCCGTGGATGACGGTTGAGGAAAATGTCGCGTTTGGCATGCGCTATCATCCCACCTTCACCAAGAGCACCGTTAAGCAGCGCACCGCGCATTACTTAGCGTTAGTTGGGTTAAGCGATTTTGCCAGCTCCTATCCCTCAAGAATTTCTGGCGGTATGCGGCAAAGGGTGGCGATCGCCAGGACGTTAGCCGCCGGCTCTGAAGTTTTACTGATGGATGAACCGTTCGGAGCGCTGGATGCGCAACGACGAGAGCAGCTTCAACTGGAGCTAAGGCGAATACAGAGCGAAGAATCAAGAACCATTATTTTTGTGACGCATGATGTTGAAGAAGCCATCTTTCTCGCCGACAGGATTATTATTTTTTCCGCCAGGCCTGCTTATATACTTGAGGATATCAATGTCACTCAAATACTCGGGTCTCAGCGATCACTCGCAGTACGGGATAGCCATGAATTTTTCGCATTAAAATCCACGCTACTGAAGACGGTTCGCGCCAGCCACAGATCCGACAGGCAAGAAGAGCGATGAGATCCCTATCATTAACCATGATTTCAGGTATGCGCGCCGGGCGTGACAAAACTGCGCCCTTTTCCGGGCGCAGCGCTGAACAAATAACCTGCCTAACCCACTCGGTTAGAAACGATAATTTGCCGACACAGTAACATTACGCGGCTCGCCATATTCAACCGACCGGTCCACGTAAGTATCATAGGATTTATCGAACAGATTGTTGAGATTCGCCTGTACCGACAGATTTTTTGTGACCTCATAGCGAGCGAAGAGATCAACTAACGCATAGCTGCCCTGCCGTGCGCGCCAAGTACCGTTTGGCGTATCCGCATCTTTATACACTTGGTTCTGCCAATTTGCGCCGCCGCCAACTGTTAGGGCAGGCAGCATCGGCAAACGGTAACGGGTAAACAGTTTTACCGTGGTGCGCGGCAATTCAGGGCTAAATGCTTTCCCCTCCCCGTCTTCAGCCACGTAACGCGTCGCGCCAAACGTCATCTGCCAGTTGTCAGTTAATGCGCCGTTAAGCTCAAACTCAATACCTTTACTCACCGTGCCGTTCACGCTGCGATAAGCGGTTTCCGTGGTGCCGGGAATATAGGTTCCGGTACTCTCTCCAACGTTATCCTGCTCAATACGGAAGAGGGCCAGTGAGGTGGTCAAACGGCTATTCATCCAATCGGATTTCAGCCCCAGTTCGTAGTTTTTACCTTTAATCGGTGACAAATAGTTCCCACTACGATCGCGATAGGTTTGCGGCTGGAAGATTGAGGTATAGCTGGCGTAGGTTGACCAGTTATCGTTGATATCATAAATCAGCCCGGCATACGGCGTGGTGTTGTTCTTGGCGATATGCTGATTTAACGTATCGGTGTTCCATTGGGTGTAACGTGCGCCAATAATCAGGTGCAGCGGATCGGCCAGTGAAATACGCGTGGCAGTATAGGCCGACTTCATGTGCGTCTTGTCATCCTGAATCAGGCTAAGATCGCCCCAATCGGTTTCCGGAAAACCTCCGTTGTAGTGGTTAAAATTACCCAGTTCAGTATCGGAAATATTCGCCCAAGTGTTCCGGTAACGGTTGGTCTGCTTGCTGTAACTCACGCCCGCCATCAGTTCATGCTGACGACCAAAGAGTTGATAAGGGCCATTGGCGAACAGGTCGAGCGCATCCACCTTGCGCGTACCGGTGTTATACCCGGTCCCGCCCACGTAGGGATAGGAAGGGCCGTACGGGCTCACCATCGCGCCGGTGGTTTTATCGACCAACCCGTCAAGATACATCAGGCGGCTATCGATTTTCGTTTCGGTATGGGTACCATTAAAGGTCAGTTCCCAGTTATTATTGAAGCGTTGTTTGAGGGTTGCGAAGACTTTATTGGAATTTTTATCGTTATAAGCCCAGTCCGGCGCCGTACTGCGGCTCCGGTCAAAATGGGTTCTGCTGCCATCGGTGTACCAGCGCGGTAAGCCGCCCCAGGTTGCCCCATTTTCATTATTTTCCTGATATTCATAACCGACCGAGAGCGTGCTGTAATCACTCAGGTCTGCATCCACCACGCCGTAAAAGAATTTTCTTTCCCGACTATACCGATCCAGCCAACTGTCATTGTGTTGGTAACCGGTCACCATACGCGCGCGAACATTACCGTCCTGCGTTAATGGCGTGGAAATATCGGCAACATAACGCTGTTTGTTCCAACTACCATATTCCACCGAGAGATCGCCGGTAAACTCTCGGCTATCGGCGTGTTTCCGTACCATATTAATCGCCGCCGAGGGATTACCTGTGCCGGTCATCAAACCGGTCGCGCCGCGTACCACTTCGACGCGATCGTAAAGCGCGCTGTCAGAAAGCGCGTCGCCAAGGTTCCATTGCGACTGAAAATAGGTTGGGATTCCATCGACCATGTAATTATCGATCTGGAAACCGCGGGAATAGTAGAGAACCCGGCTGGAACCGGAACTGGAAGAACTGATGCCGGTGGTATTGTCCATCACCTCTCCCAACGACTGAAGATTTTGATCCTCCATACGCTGTTTGCCGATCACACTCACTGATTGGGGAATATCGCGTTGGATCATCGGCATTTTGGTGCCAACCGTCGTGGCGGGTACGCTGTAGTCAGCGCCTGGTGGCGGCGCATCGTTATCTGCCGCTTCCACCACCATGGTTTCATTGGGTTGAGGCGCGGCGGCAAAAGCCGTCACAGGGAGTAAAGCCAAGGCGATGCAAGCAGCCAATAGCGAGGGCACTGGCGCCGTTTTTTGAGCAGCGCCACGCGATAGTGTCGCGAGAGACATAGTTATTCCTTGAGGTGTTAAAAAATAAACACTCCTGACTCATTGAATTAGAAAATTTTTGCGCATGATTTCAGGAGGAATGCATTTACGAGAAATGAAAATGGTGATTATACTCATTCTCATTTACGTGTAAATAACTGTAACAAGGATTAAGTGAGAGAGAGGCGCCGTAAGGTGAGAAGTGACAGAAAGAAGGCGTGAGAAACACCCGAAAGGTGAAATCGCAATACAGCAATAAGAGCGTTTAACGGCGTGGCACACCACGCCATAACACACGCAACGGTCAGGCTTCTGTTAGCGCCATCCGAGGGCGGGGGCGATATGGGTCAGAATCGCCTCAACGACATGCGCATTATATTCAACGCCCAGTTGGTTCGGCACCGTTAACAGCAAGGTATCCGCTTGTGCAATGGCCTCATCCTGCGCCAGTTGTTTGATCAATGTCTCCGGCTCGGCGGCATAACTACGGCCAAATATCGCCCGGGTTTGTGCATCAAGATAGCCAACGCTGTCGCTGTCCTGCGCGCTATTGCCAAACCACATATGGTCGCGCCGATCGATTAACGGGAAAATACTGCGGCTTACCGAGACTCGCGGCTCAAAGCGGTGCCCCGCGGTTTTCCACGCGGCTCGGTAAGCGCGAATCTGTGCGGCCTGCTGAACGTGGAACGGCTCGCCGGTCTCATCCACTTTCAGCGTTGAACTTTGCAGGTGCATCCCTTGTTGCGCCGCCCAAATCGCGGTGGCATTGGTGCTGGCGCCCCACCAGATCCGCTCACGCAAGCCAGCGGAAAAAGGCTCCAGACGCAGTAATCCCGGCGGATTAGGAAACATCGGTTGTGGGTTAGGTTCAGCGAACCCTTCACCACGTAACGCCTCAAGGAAAACCTCAGTATGGCGCCGTGCCATTTCGGTATCCGTCTCCCCCTCCGCCGGGGTATAGCCAAAATACCGCCACCCCTCAATTACCTGCTCAGGCGATCCCCGGCTAATGCCAAGCTGTAGTCGCCCGCCGGAAATCAGATCGGCGGCCCCGGCTTCTTCCGCCATATACAGTGGGTTCTCATAACGCATATCAATCACGCCAGTGCCGATCTCGATCCGCTTGGTTCGTGCGGCAACGGCAGACAGTAGCGGAAACGGAGAACTTAGCTGCCGCGCAAAATGGTGTACGCGAAAATAAGCGCCATCCGCTCCCAACGCCTCCACCGCTTCCGCCAGCTCGATGGATTGCAGCAACACATCCGCGGCGGAACGGGCATTCGATTGTGATGAAGGTGTCCAGTGGCCAAAAGAGAGAAAACCGATCTTTTTCATCGCAAACAATCTCCGGTTCGAAATAGTTAGGCTAACAGTGACAAAAAAGCCTTGCCTCAGGCCAGCAGAATCTTTTGCGACCGCACATAAACGCCTCGCCAGACCGTGGCGCGGGCATTGTAATCAAAAAATAAATATCGTATAACAAGCTCCTCCGAGGGGTGTCCTGTCATGGGCTGAGATGGCGTAAGCCGAACCCTTTGAACCTGATCTGGGTCATGCCAGCGAAGGGACGGGTCGGCAATTTTGCTTTCAGCCATTGCCTGTTCATACCTCAGCACGCCCGGATCTCCATGAACTGAAGGAGGTCCCATGTCTACCCCACGTTTTGATTCTGGCCTTTATGGGCAGCTACGCCAACAGGCGGGCAGCGCCTGGCAAGACTACGTTGCGCATCCTTTCGTCCGCCAGTTAGGCGCCGGAACCCTGCCGGCTCCGGCGTTTCATCGCTATCTAACCCAGGATTACCTGTTTTTAATTCACTTCGCTCGCGCCTGGGCGCTGCTGGTCAGCAAATTACAGACGCTACCGGAAATGCGCACCGCCACCGCCGCCCTTAACGCAATCGTCAATGAACTGCCGCTCCATGTGGGTTATTGCGCGAGCTGGGGATTAAGCGAGTCTGAAATCGCACACCAGCCTGAGGCGGCAGAAACCATGAACTATACCCGCTACGTGCTGGATATTGGTCACACCGGCGATGCCCTCGAACTGCTGGTTGCGCTTATGCCCTGCGTCGCCGGGTATGCCGAAATCGGTCTACATTTGCTGCACGACGCCGCCACGGTACTGGAGAATAATCCCTACGCCTCATGGATACGTAATTATGGCGATCGCGACTATTTAGCCAGCGTTCAGGCCGCGCTCAATTTACTGGAAACGGTTGGACAACAAAGCGGGGCGGAAAGTCGTTTGACGCGTTTAAGTACAATTTTCACCACCGCCACGCGGCTGGAAAGCGCCTTTTGGCAAATGGGGCTAAATGCGGTAACGGCAGGTGCGCAGTGAATTCTGACCCGTTAGGCCACCAGCAAATAATGCCGACTATCCAGGTGCGGGAGTTAACCCTGCGCTTTGGTCAAAAGGTGGTTTTCGAGCGGCTCAACTTCGACATTCCCGGCGGCCAAATCGTTGCTTTGCTAGGCGCCAGCGGCGTGGGGAAAAGTAGTCTGTTAAAGATTATTGCCGGACTAGCGCCCGCCTCCGCCGGTCAGGTCACCGCCAGTGACGGCTTACCGGTCGCCTCGCGTATTGCCTGGATGGGGCAAAAGGATCTGTTATATCCGTGGCTGACCATTGAAGAAAACGTCATGCTCGGCCCACGCCTGCGTGGTGAGAAGCCCGACCGTGCGTGGGCCACGCATCTGATTGAACGCGTTGGCCTTAGCGGATATGGGCAGGCGCTCCCCGCGACGCTTTCCGGTGGCATGCGCCAGCGCGCGGCTATCGCTCGCACCCTGTATGAGCGCCAGCCAATCGTGCTGATGGATGAGCCTTTTTCAGCGTTGGATGCCATTACCCGCGCCACTATTCAGACGCTGGCAGCAGAACTCCTGGCACAGCACACGGTGCTGCTAATAACGCATGATCCGCTGGAGGCTTGCCGCCTTAGCCACCGCCTGTTGGTTCTCTCCGGCCACCCCGCCCGCATTGACGATACCCATATCGTGGCCGGGCTACCGCCACGCGCGCCGGACGATCTCCATTTACTGAAAAGCCAGGGCGAGCTTTTACAGCAACTAATGAGGGCAGCCGGATGAAGAGGCTAGCAAAAGGCGGCATCGCCAGCCTGCGCCGCGCGTTGACGGTGTTTGTCGGGTTGCTGCTGCTGTGGTGGCTGGTCACGCAAAGTTCGATTCCGGCCTTCTTACTCCCCTCACCCACGGCGGTTGCCGAGGCCTTATGGGATAACCGCGCTTACCTCGCCGGACAGACGGCCGTCACCGCGCTGGAAATTGCCAGCGGGCTGGCGATCGGCGTGCTGCTCGGCGTCGTCCTGGCGTTAAGTATGATGTTTTCACCGCGCCTCCAGCGCTGGCTAATGCCGCTGGTGCTCACCAGCCAGGCGATTCCGGTGTTTGCCCTCGCCCCGCTACTGGTGCTGTGGTTCGGTTTTGGCATCAGCGCCAAAGTGTTTATGGCGGTATTGGTGATCTTCTTCCCGGTCACCTCGGCCTTCTTCGACGGGCTGCGACGCGTCAATACCGATTACCTCGATCTGGCGCGTACCCTGCGCGCGTCTCCGTGGGCGCAATTGCGCCACGTCCGCTTAATGGCCGCGCTGCCGGCCTTCGGTTCCGGGCTACGCATGGCCGCCACCGTCGCGCCTATCGGCGCCATTATCGGCGAATGGGTTGGCTCGGCGGAGGGGCTCGGCTACGTGATGCTGAATGCGAATGCGCGTATGCAGACCGATATTTGCTTTGCCGCACTGTTTATTTTGGTACTGATGACCGTTTTGCTGCGAGCCGCAGTAGAGGCTCTGATGCGGCGTCTGATCATCTGGACGCCGGAGCATGACGAATAATGATCACTTTTCAAGGACATTTCCGATGATTAAAAAAGCCGCCGCTTTAATGATAAGCACGTTGCTTGTCGCCCACGCCAGCGCCGCTGAAAAACTGACGCTGGTGCTTGACTGGTATATCAATCCCGACCATGCGCCGATTATGGTGGCTGAACAGATCGGCGCTTTTAAGGCCGAAGGGCTTGACGTGAAGATCGTTCCGCCCTCCGATCCGGCGATCCCGCCACGGCTGGTCGCGGCCGGACAAGCCGATCTGGCGGTGACCTATCAGCCACAAATTCATTTTTTTGCCGACCAAGGGTTGCCGCTGGTGCGCGTTGGCACCTTGATTAACTCGCCGTTGAATACCGTGATGACGCTGGATAAAAACATTACTTCTCCGGCGGGCCTAAAGGGCAAAAAAATTGGCTTCTCCGTGAGCGGCATTGAGCAAGCCACGCTGGCAACCATGCTGGCTCATGATCATCTGAGTATTAATGATGTAAAAATGGTCAACGTGAACTTCCAGCTCACCAGTGCCTTACTGGCGGGCCAGGTCGATGCGGTGATCGGCGGTTATCGCAATATTGAAGCGCTTGAGTTGAAGTTGCAGGGGAAAACGCCAACGGTATTCAACGTGGAAGATTACGGCGTACCGGCCTATGACGAGCTGATTTTGGTGGCGAACCGTAATGAAGCGCAGCAACCTAAAATTAAAAAGTTTCTCGCCGCGTTAAAAAAAGGCAGCGACTATCTGCACGCACACCCGCAGGAAACCTGGCAGGCTTTCGCCAGCGCCCATCCTGAGTTGAATACCGAACTGAATAAGCAAGCATGGATGAAAACCTTACCGCTATTCACCCGCGATCCGGCACACCTCGATCGGCAGCGTTACCAAGCCTACGAACAATTCCTGTTCGACAATAAGCTGATCAAGAAAATGACGCCGGTAGAAAACTACGCGGTGGAATAACGCGGGCTGCCAGACGGCAGGTTTGTATTTTTATGTAGTGTTCCTCCCGCCAGCCGCGCCGCGCGCGGCTTTCTGCCAAAGGCATGCGGGAGGTTTGGCAAGTTTACCGGATACAGTACGATACAAAGCGCGCGCATTTTTTCTCCGCCGCTCAGGGTAAACTGTGGAGGTCTTACCCCTGGGCCTGTAATAAGAGAGAAACCACCATGGAACACACCGACCATGTGTTAATTGTCGATGATGACCGCGAAATTCGTACGCTAATTGCCGATTATTTAAAGAAAAACGGTTTACGTACTACCGAGGCGGCCGATGGCCGGCAAATGCGTGCTTTTCTTGAAACCACGCCGGTTGATTTGATTGTATTAGATATCATGATGCCCGGTGATGATGGGCTCACGCTGTGCCGGGAATTACGTAGCGGTAAACACAAAGGCACACCGATTTTAATGCTCACCGCTCGCAACGAAGATACCGATCGGATTTTAGGGCTGGAAATGGGCGCGGATGACTATCTGGTGAAACCGTTTGTCGCCCGCGAATTATTGGCGCGCATTAAAGCGGTGCTGCGCCGAACACGCATGATGCCGCCCAATTTGCAGGTCACTGAAGCGGCACGCATGTTGGCATTTGGCGAATGGTTACTCGACACCACCGCACGCAGCCTGACCGATCGCGATGGGGTAATGGTCGCGCTCAGCGGCGCCGAATACCGTCTGCTACGGGTATTTCTTGACCATCCACAACGTGTACTCAATCGGGATCAATTGCTGAACCTTACCCAAGGCCGCGACGCTGAGTTGTTTGAACGCTCTATCGACCTGCTGGTTAGCCGCCTAAGGCAACGGTTAAATGACGACGCGCGTGAACCGTTTTACATTAAAACAGTGCGCAGCGAAGGGTATGTCTTTGCGATGCCGATCGAGATTCGCGAGGAGAACGCGTGAGCCGCGCGTTGCGCGTATGGCCGCAGACGCTGGTTTCACGGCTGCTGCTGATTTTGTTGTTAGGGTTACTGCTGGCGAATGGTTTGACGCTCGGTTTGCTGATGACCGAGCGTACACAAAGCGCGAAAGCCATGATGCTCGGTAACCTGGAGTATGACGTCGCCACCAGCGTCGCGATCCTCGATCACTTACCCGCCGCCGAACGTCCGGCCTGGACCACACGCCTCGATCGCCCGAACTATCACTATTTACTCAATCAAGGGATGACCGGCGGCGAGCCAATGGATAAACACCAACAAGAAACCGCGCGTTCGCTAACTGCCGCGCTGGGAGCGCGGTATCCGCTGAAAATAAATACCCTTCCTGACAGCGAAGGGCATCTACAGGCGCATCTTCAGCTTAGCGACGGCAGCCCGCTCACGCTCGACTTAACGCCACGGATTATGCCGTTTGCCCGTTGGTTGCCGATTGTGCTGGCCGGTCAGTTTATTTTATTGCTCTGCTGCACTTGGTTTGCAGTACGCAATGCGGTGCGTCCGCTGACCGCGCTCACCCGTGCGGCGGAATCACTGCATCCGAACACCACCAGCGCCGTGCGTATGCCAGAAGATGGGCCGCTTGAAGTCCGTAATGCCGCCAGAGCGTTTAATGCGATGCAAGATCGCATTGCCGCCTACCTAAAAGAGCGGATGCATATCTTGGCGGCCATTTCTCACGACCTGCAAACGCCAATTACGCGTATTCGGCTGCGTTCTGAACTGATGGAAGAGAATGAGATCAAAACCAAGCTCTTGCAGGATCTCACCGAAATGACGCATTTGGTACGCGAAGGCGTGGCTTATGCCCGCACCCATGAAAGTAGCAGTGAAACACCATGCCGCATCCAGCCGCACGCGTTTATCGACAGTCTGGTGTGTGATTATCAGGACACCGGCCAGGCGGTTACCTTAAGCGGGCAGCTTAGCGGTTCGTGGTTCACCAAGCCGCATGCCTTACGCCGCACGCTGAGTAACCTTATCGATAATGCGCTGAAGTTTTCCGGCAGCGCCGAGGTTCGCATGGCGCAGGAAAACGACACCCTCATTCTGGAAGTGCTTGATCGCGGGCCGGGCATTCCGCCGGATGAGCTTTATGCCGTTATGCAGCCCTTTTATCGTGTGGAGAGTTCACGTAATCGGCAGACCGGCGGCACCGGTTTGGGGCTGGCGATTGCCTGGCAGTTAGTCGCCTCGCTGAATGGCAGCCTGACCCTGGCTAACCGTGAAGGCGGCGGATTGGCAGTCACCATTATCCTTAAGGAGAGCAGCGTTTAACCGGAATTGTATCGCAGTGTATTTCAACGGTGAAAAGCTATACCACCTTACATTAACGCGCTTTGTTGATATTTCGCCGATACATGGCGGTGATGTAATGCAGTGGTCGGGCGGAGAGACTCCGCCACTTAACCCCCTATCTCACCGAGGTGAAATAATGAAAACTGTAAAAATGATTCTGAGCGCTGTGATCCTGAGCACTGTTTCTCTCTCTTCTTTCGCCGCAATGGAAACCAATATGCCGCAGGGCTTGACCCGGATCGGTAGCGTTTCTGATAGCAGCGGCGCAACCACCCTTTCCGAATTAAACGCGAATTTGGCGGCGAAAGCCGATGCCGCGGGCGCCAAGAGCTACCACATCATCGCCGCTGGCGGACGGAACAGCTATTACGGTTTTGCTGATATTTATAAATAACCGCTGTGCCGCTGCAGATTACCCTCTGCCCATCCGATACCGTGACCGACGCCCTCGGCACGGTGTCCGGGCGCTTAACGCGATGCCAATTTTTGACATGCCGGATTCGTCATTAACTGTTGCCAGGCCGCCTCAATCTCAAGGGGCATATCGACATGCTCAATGAAGCCCTTTCCGCACGGCCCATACCCTTGCGCATCATCACGCAGCCGGGGGATCTCACCGAGAAGTAAACTGATAAAACGCTCCAGCGACCACAACCCCTGCGGCGCCGCGCCGGCGATACGCGTCATACCCTGCTGGTGTTTTAGATAGGGGGTGAAAACCGGCCAACTGATAAATTGCGGCGCTTGCGTTACGGTGCGCCATTCATGACGAAAGGTTGCCAGCGTACGCCGTTGCATTAGCGGATCCTGAACCAGCAAGATACGCGCGGGCGTGGCCTCGGCGGCTAACAGGCGTCGACTGAACGCCGCATTTTGCCCACAGTTGGTCGAGGCGGTTTCCAGCATAATGTTGCCCGGCGCAATACCGCAGAACTCAACGGCAAGCGCGCCCAGTATCTCCGCCTCTGACAAACCCGCACAAGGTAAAGTGTGATACAACGGATGCGCCGCAATCGCTTCACGCAATAAATCCGTTGAATGCCCCACGCCGCCGCTCAACAGTAACCGAAGTGAATGACGGCGCGCTAACGCAAAGGCGCCCTCAATATTCGGCAGCACGGCGTGCCCGGCAAGGATCATCAATGGCGCTTCCGGCCATTGTGAACAACTGGCGAGTTCATCGCACGCCAGCCACGCGGCAATCTGATTGACGGCAGCGATTTCTTGCGCGTTAAACTTCATTATTTTCCCTTTTTCCGGCGTCTCAGGCTGCTTAGTGTAAAGCAGTCGGAGTAACGATGGTTCCGAAAAATTTGTTACACTCGCCTGATCTCATTCAGGAGTTCGCCATGACATCGCGTCCGGTAACCCTTGCTGACGTCGCCAGGCTGGCTGGCGTTTCCTATCAGACTGTTTCGCGTGTGCTTAATCACTCGACGCAGGTGACGGCGGAGACCCAACAGCGGGTGACAGCGGCCATTCAACAGTTGAATTACGTTCCTAACCGGGTAGCACAACAGTTAGCCGGTAAAGCCACCCGCACTATTGGGTTAGCCACCAGCGAATTATCGCTACTGGCACCGGCGCAGATCGCCTCAGCCATTCAGCATCGCGCGGCGGCGCTGGGCTACCATGTAGTGATTGCCATGGCAAATCAGCCTGGGTTTGATGCGGCGCAGGCGGCGGTTAATGAACTGCTGGCGCAGCGGGTAGATGGCCTGTTGATTAACCTGCCGCTACAAAATGCGCAGGCACAAGCGTTAGAAGGGCTAGCCGCACATCTGCCGTTTCTGTTTATGGATGTCGCACAACACGCCACGGTGCATCAGTGCCAGTACGATGCGGCGCACGGCGCACGGCTTGGCGTCGAACATTTGGTGGCGCTCGGTCATCGGCGTATTGCGCTACTGAATGGCCCGGCGCATTCGGTCGCCGCCACGCAACGTTTTGCCGCCTGGCAGGCCGCGCTGGCGCACCACCAATTACAACCTCACGCAGTGCTAACCGGCGACTGGAGCGCAGCTTCCGGTTATCAGGCGGCACTTACCTTGTTGCCGAATAAACTGCCCGAGGCCATGTTGATTGCCAATGATCAAATGGCGCTCGGCGTACTGCGCGCGCTGCATCAGTATGGAGTAAGTATTCCACAAACTGTTTCGCTGGTAGGTTATGACGATACCGAAGAGAGCGCCTGGTATCAGCCGCCGCTCACCACCATTCGCCAGGATTTACGCCATTTAGGCGCCCTCAGCGTCGACCGCTTGTTACAGTTGATCGGTAAAGAAATGCTGGCGACAACCTGCCCTTTGGAAACCGAACTGGTGATACGTGAAACGACGGCACCACGCGCGGATCACGCGGTTGATCATGCAGCAATTGCACAACAGCTTAGAATATTGGCGCAACGCCTGGAGGAAGGGAAATAACAAACCGAAGCCGTGGCTTCGGTTTGCGTAAGCGTGTTACTGCGCTTTGGGTTCGCCCATCGCTTTAATCTTTTTCGACAGCTCACGACGCTCTTTCGACAGATCGGCATTTTTGATGATGTAGTCATCTACGCGGTCTTCGTAGTCGCTACGCATGGAAGCGATAATTTCCTGAATGGCCTCCACGCTCATGCCCGGTTTGATGTACTCGCTCAGGTTATCAAGCAGCAGCACGCGTTTTTGGTTATCGCGGATTTTCTTTTCGTTATCAATAATTTCACGTTGAAGTTTGTTTTTACGACGGAACATACGCACGAACTCCAGCACGTCCTGAAAAGATTGCTTAGCATTTTCCATGATGACACCTTTCATTGGGCCTGCACAAACAGGCGTAATTATCTTCGCCTTCAGCTTAGCGGTTGGCTAAGGCTGATGGCAATTTTCACATTCAAATTCAGACTGGCGCTTATCTTAGCGCGAAAAGACCTCTTTCCGCAGTAAGTTGTTGTCTCACTGATTATTTACGCATCGCCAGGCGGATTAAATCCGTCATTTTCTCCAACTGCCTGGTCAACTCCAGGCTTAGCCAGACATAGCCGTGAATCGGCGTTTCCACCTCGCTATCGCTCTTGTACTCCACCATCAAATAGCGTAATTCATGGGAAATTTCCGCCAACTCCGCGCTGTTGGCCGCCACTTTATCGCCATTGCCGCTAATCAGCATTTCCGCCAACGCACGGAAGGTGTTTTCCGTCATCTGTTGTGTACGGCGCAACGTCGCAGCATTGAGCAAAATAAGATGGCTTTCGCGTGATGACCACCAGGCGTTAATTTGCAGTTCCAACGTACAGAGCATATTACGATTGATGGTTTGAATCGCCTCCAGCACCGATTTCGGTATCCGCGTCTCTTTGCTGGCGGGCTCCAGTAATGCGCGCATTTTTACCACATCGGTCAACACCTGCTGTAGCGGCTTATTCAGCCTCGGCTGCTCCACCAGGTTGGGGGAAAAACCGGCGTGATAAATTTTCGCCATCGCTAATAACGAGTCAGACAATTTGATGCGCCAGTGGGTATAGGCCTTTTGCGGCCAGATACTGGTAAGCAACAGCGCCAGTAATGACCCTAAAATCACATCCCCGCCGCGCCATAATGCGGTATGCATATCGCCGGCTGGCGCGCCGCATACCACACCTAAGGTGATCCCGATAAGCAGCGCCATATACGGGCGTTTACCCAAGGTTAAATACCCGCAGGCAAACATCACCACCGCGCACCAAACCAACATTAGCGGCAGTGAAAATAACTCTAATCGCAGCGCTACCAAGCCGGAAAGCGAGCCAAAAATCGTCCCGCCAATCCGCTGAATCGCCCGTGGGAAAACGTTGCCCCAAACTGAAATCGGCCCCATGACTACCACCAGAGTAATCAGCGGCCAACTGCCTTCCGGGATGTGGCTGAGCCGCACCAGCATAAAGGTCAGCACAAAACCGAGGGCAATACGAATCCCATGCACCACGCGATAATGGCGATAAGCGCTGAATTCAAGGGTTGAAAGAGTTTTGTCCGGGCGCAACGCTTAACTCCAAAGGCTAACGGGCTTTTCGTGCGATATCATACGCTATGCATCAGGATAGCGTAGTTTGCCAGATCAATTTCGCGGCGGATTGAGAACTAGAGAAAATAGGTCGGTGTGGCGCGGCGAGGCATGTCTCGCCACTGCGTTGCATTACTTCGCGGCTTGCGTGGACGAACGCATCCGTCCACGCCATGCCGTTACAACTTCAGTTTAATGTAATCCTTAATCCGGGTAACCAGCCCGCCCTGCTCAACCTTCCCCAGCGTGATCAGCGGCCAGGTCGCCAGCGATTTATCCTTATCCATCACCTGGATGGTTCCCACCTGCTCATTGGCCTTCAGCGGTGCTTCCAGCTCCTGGCTGTCAATAACATATTTCGCTTTGATGTTATTGATTTCACTGCGCGGTAATGACAAGTAGAAATCCTGTGCGGCCCCGACATCGACCTGATGCGGGTTACCATACCAAACGGTTTCACTGCCGATTTTTTTACCGGCGTGGAACAGTTGTACGGTATCAAAATTACTGTTTCCCCAAATCAATAACTTACGCGCCTGATCTTCACGCCCTTTGGCGCTTTTCCCGCCCATGATGACCGCAATCAAGCGATGCCGCCCTTCGAGACTGGAAGCGATGAGGTTAAAGCCAGCGGTTTCCGTATGGCCGGTTTTTAAGCCATCGACATGCAAGTTTTTATCCCACAGCAATCCATTACGGTTCTGCTGCGTGATACCGTTCCAGCTCAGCGACTTTTCGCTATACATTTGATAAAAATCGGGTTCGCCATTAATGATCGCGCGCGAAAGCGTCGCCAAATCGCGTGCGGTGGTGTATTGACCCGGCGCATCCAGGCCGTGCACAGTTTCAAAATGGGTGTTGCTCAGCCCCAGCTTTGTCACATAGTCATTCATCAGCTTAACAAAGGGTTCCTGACCACCAGCAATATAATCCGCTAACGCCACACAGGCATCGTTACCGGAATCAATAATCACGCCGCGGCTTAAGTCGCGCACGGTTAACTTATCGCCGGGTTTAAGGAACATCAGGGAAGAACCTTTAAACACCGGGTTCCCCGCCGCCCAGGCATCTTTCCCCACCGTCACCACGTCATCGCGCGAAATGCGATGCTGATCAATCGCCCGGTCGACCACATAACCGGTCATTAATTTAGTCAGGCTGGCGGGATTACGTCGTTGGTCGGCGTTGCCTTCGGTCAGAATCTGCCCGGTAGTGGCATCCATCAGCACCCATGAAGCGGCGTCAATCGGCGGTGGCGTCATCGGGAAAGGCAGAGCGCCATTCTCAGCCTGGGCCTGGCAAGCGAAAAAAATAACAGCGGAAATTGTGACAAACTGACGCCTTTTCAACAGCTAATCCTCAATCAATCTAACAGAAAATTTTAGGCGCCAGTTTTACGGGATTGTTGGAGAATTTGCGTCAATAAATTGCAAGCAAGTATTAATTACCCGGCGCTGATAAAGCCGGACAGGTTGCGGAAAAATCAGGCAATCGTCTCTCTGACGGCACCGCTTTGATACCAGGGTAAATCTGATAAATTTCCTTTTAGGAATGATTAACGTTCTTACTGGAAATGACTCTTTTACTCTTGGTTGATAAAGATAAGCTGATTCGAGGGTAAAACATGTCAACAACCAAGGGCTGGTCCACCGAACTGGAGGGGCTGCGTGGGTTTGCGTCACTCTGGGTATTGCTGGGCCATGCCAGCCTACTGGTGCATTGCGCCATTCCCATCATCTCGTTACCCAGTATCGGCGTTGATCTGTTTATTTTGCTGTCGGGTTACCTGATGGCGAAAAACTATATTGAACGTCAAGAAAAAGAGCCCTGGACCAGCGCCAATACCGTGAAGAAGTTCTGGATCCGTCGCTTTTTCCGTATTGCGCCGCTGTACTATTTATTATTGATTGTGGCGGTGATCAATGGCCCCTGGTTTGGTGAAATGCGCGATACTATCGCCCACTTCTATCCCTCAACGGCAACCGCCACCTCACGTTATTCCGACCAGTCGCTGAGTAATATTTTTGCGCATTTGAGTTTTACCTTCGGTTTCCTGCCTAAGTACGGTTTTAATACGGTTCTGCCTGACTGGAGTATTGGCCTGGAGATGCAGTTCTATCTGCTGTTCCCGTTTATTATGCTGCTCACGCTGCGTCTCGGCTATGCGGCAACGCTGATCAGTCTGATGGTGCTGTGCGCGCTCGGTCGTTTTGCGCTGGCGGACTATTATCAGGCGTTTGAAATGCCCTCGCTGATCCTGATTAAACTGCATATGTTTATCGCCGGGATGCTGCTGGCAGAGGCGGTGCGGCGCAAGAATATCGGCTTTGTATTATTGGCGTTAATCGCGCCGGTATTCAGCGCCATCATCGCAATTGGCGTCAGCAAATTGCAGATTATCTTTGAAGCCGCGATGATTATCGGAATGGCTGCGGTGCTGTGGCAGTACAAACCTGGCGCGTTGCTGGCAAAAGTGGTTTACCTGCCGCGTGCTATTTTAACCCACCGTATCAGTACCTGGCTGGGTGATGTTTCCTACTCGGTTTATCTGCTGCATCTGTTAATTGTGGTGCCTGCCATCGCGATTTTACTGCGCGACTATCATCTGGATGCGCTCTCCGCACCGCTGCGTTTTGCCGCTATTTGTGCGGTGGTGTTGCCGATCACTTACGGCCTCGCGACATTACTGTATCGCTATGTCGAGAAACCGGGCATTTTGTTGGGCAAACGGGTACTGGCCCCGCGCCCGGCGGAACGTGATTTGGTTGGTTAACGAAAAGAAACCTGATCGACCCGGCGCAGCCTCTTCGCCGGGTTTTTTATTGCCTGTCAATCAGGTCAAATGCAACGTGACCGCAGAATCAGCCAGTTGCTGGGTAAGCTCGGCGGGCGCACGGCTATCAGTAATCACATCGGTCAGCCGCGTTAACGGCTCCACGCAATACAGAGAATACGCGCCATATTTACTGCTATCAGCCAACAGCACACGCCGACGCGCATTCGCCAGCAATGCCTGCTTTAACGTGGCCTTCTCTTCGGTTGGCGTAGTAATCCCTTTCTCTGTGCTCCAGGAGTTGCAACTTACGAAAGCAATATCGGGCCATACCGCGTGGAGTAACCGCAAACTATGATCGCCAATACAGGACTGGCTGCTGTCATCAATCCGCCCTCCTGCGACCGTCACTTCAATCTGCTTAAACTCCGACAAAAACAGGGCGATGTGCAAATCCACCGTGATCACCCGTAGCGGTAAGTGCGTAAGCTGACGCGCCAATTCCAGCATGGTGGTGCCCGCATCAAGCACCACCGAATCGCCGGGTTTAATCAGCGAAAGCGCCTGTTGCGCAATCGCGCGTTTTTCCGCCTGATTACGCAGTTGCTTTTCATTGGTGGTGGGCTGGCTGGGGATAAAACGATTGAGCGCCACGCCGCCGTGACTGCGGTTAATCACACCTTGCTCATCCAGCTTAATCAAATCACGCCGGATGGTGGCGGGCGACGCATCAAGCGCATTGACCAATTGGTCGACGGTCACCAAATTGTGGCCTTTTAAAAAAGCCACAATCTGTTCTAAACGAGGCTGTCCCTTCATAGCATCCGTTACATTACGCCAGTTCTAAGGCGAGCTTGATCGAGATTTCCATGCTCTCAGACTTTGCCTGACCTGTCCAGGCGATATCAAAGGCGGTGCCGTGGTCTGCCGAGGTGCGGATAAACGGCAAACCGGCGGTGATATTTACACCATCGTAAAAACCCAGTAGCTTCAGCGGAATATGCCCCTGATCGTGATACATCGCCACCACCATGTCATATTTCCCTTCATAGGCTTGCAAATAGACGGTGTCTGGCGGGCAAGGCCCGTAAGCATCGATGCCCTGGCGTTTCATCTCTTCGATTGCCGGGCCGACGATCTTGATCTCTTCATCGCCAAACAAACCATGCTCACCCGCGTGCGGGTTGACGCCTGCCACCGCAATGCGTGGGGCGCTGTAACCAACACGGCGCAAGAAAGTATCCGCCATGCCGATCACCGTCTCCACCCGCTGGCGGTTCAGCGTATCGAGGAATTTACGCAGCGCGATATGGGTCGTAACGTGAATCACTTTCAGCCGATCGGTGTACAACACCATGGCGTAATCACGGCTGTTGGTCAGCTTCGCCAGCAGTTCGGTGTGCCCGGGATAAAGATGCCCGGCCGCATGCAGCGCTTCTTTATTCAGCGGCGCGGTGGCGATTGCCTGTACCTCATTCGCCATCGCCAGTTCGCAAGCGCGTTCAATGCAGCGGTACGCCAAATCACCGGCCATTGGCTGCACTTCACCGGGTTTCAGCGCGGCCGGATCGGCTAACGGCACGTCAATCACATTCACCACGCCCGGCGCAAAAACCGCCTCCGCTACCTGCTTAATCGCCTTAAGCTCTACCGGCGGTGTAATCGACAAGGCCTGAATGCGGCGTAGCGTTGCCAAACAACCAATCACGACCGCACGGCTTCCCGCCAGCTCCCCTTTCCCCAACGCTTTCAAAATAATTTCCGGGCCAATACCGGCCGGATCGCCCATGGTGATGGCAATAGTTTTATTTGTCACTGTACATCTCCTCAATAAAATAAAGCGCATCGCGCAGCGTGCTTTCGTCGCCAAAACCACCGGCTTTGGTAATAACCGGTAAGTCATCAATATCGCTGTTGATAAACGTGCCGCACGGCACGCACGGCGTCACTTCGTGGGTAATGCGATAGCCCTGAGCGCCTAATGCGCGCGCCACCGCGATAGCAATATCGCCGCCGGTCAGAAACAACCCGCCGACACGCGCCCGGCCAAGAATTTGCCGGGTCATTTCGCCGAGCCGATGTCCAATGGTTTCGCCCAGTTCTTGCCGCGTCATGTGGTAACGCTGGCACAGGCTATCGATGCCTAACCGCGCCTGTTCATCGCGGCAGGTACGTAGCACGCAGTGGCGTTGCTGGTTTAACACCTCAACCGCCATGCCAATATCCTGCATCATGGCGGCAATCCCGGCGGGCTGGAGTAACGCGTCAATATCGACATCAATAATGGTTAGCGACTTTTCACGTGCGGCGAAGGCGATTTGTTTACGCGTTGCCTCGCTCATTGAACCGGCCACCGCCAACACCGGCAGTTGCTGTGGCGCAGCGCGATAAAAGTTGACCGGCAACGCGTTAGCCAGACCGGCGGCACCCACCAAGACATAGGGCAGTTCTAAACGCATTACTGCGCGAGCGATGCGTGCTAAATCGCTGTCACTTTCAGCATCCAGCACCACAATGGCGCGCGCCTCTTCGGCACAGGACGCCAGCCGCGCGGTCAGATCGCCGTGGCGTATGTTTTCCAGGTCAAGCTCATACACCGGCAAATCGGTTTGCTGACCCAGTAGCGTTTTAATTCGCGAGGATAAAATTGGGGTTTTCGGATCGGTAGCAAACTCGGTTTCCGCCAATGCAACACCGTGTACCAGACACTCGCCATTAACCGTGGTACGCCCGGCGGAAGGGATCGCCGCCGCCACAATCGCTAACCGTGCGCCACTGAGGTTCAGCGCGGTTTCAACTTCCGCACCGATATTGCCACGCAAGGTTGAATCAATCTTTTTATAAATTTGCAGCGGCGCAGAATCGCTTTTCCCGCAGGCTTCTACGACCTGCGCAACGCGGGCGCGCGCCGCCTCAGACGACAGTGCGCGGCTTTCGGTATTCACTACCAATACATCGGCGCGCGCCGCAGCCGGAACATGCGTGTCCAGTACCACTTCGGTACGCGCGCCTTTTTTTGCCAATTGGACGCCGGTGTCATTGGCGCCGGTAAAATCATCGGCAATGACCAACATTTTCATGCGTTTTTCTCCACCTGAGTGGCTGCCGCCGCATTGCGCTTCGCGACCCAGGCTGTTAACAAGGGGGTCAGTAACGCAGTAGTAATAACCGAGGTCGCAACCAGCGGGGTCGCTGCCGCTGCCACGGAGGCAAAATGCGGATCGGCCTGCGCAATCGCCAGCGGTGTCGCCACCGCATTACCGGCGGTGCTGGAGGCTGCCGCGCCTGCCACGCCAGAGCCGCCGACCAGGCGATCAACCCGAATATTAAAGAATCCGCCAATAAAGGTGGTAAAAATTCCCAGACAGACACCCACTACGCCGCCAGTCAGCAACATGTCCAGATTGATCCCCGCGCCTAACGCAAAGGCGAATAAGGGAATGAATACCGGTGCGCCTCGGGTCAGAAAATCACGCATTTGTGGGTCAAGATTACCGAGGATCATCCCGACCAAAATAGGCACAATCACCGCGACCAACGCCATTAATGGGATGTTGGCTAAGCCGGCGGCGCCGAGCGCAATCATGGTAAACAGTGGGCCATCGCCCAGTGACAAAATTGAAATCGCCCCAACGTCTCGCTCAGTGCCGTACTCGCCAACCAGCGCGGCATACAGCCCGCCGTTGGCGTTACTGAACGCGGCGATGACCGCCAAGCTGCTCAAACCAAATATTCCTGCCGAGCCAAACAGATGTTCAATACCGAAACCGAGCACTACGCCGATCAATACTTTGGTTACGGTGATGGTGGTACCTTGCAGTAATGCGCGAGGCGCGGCTTTAAAACTGATGCCAGCGCCGGTACAGAGTAGGAACGCGCCAATCAGCGGTAACGCGCCGTGCTTGAAAAGTGCGGAGGTGAAACCGCCAATCTCTAATACACCCGGCGCAAAGGTGTTCAGCAGTGCCGCAATAATCAGCGGCACCAGCATCATGCCTCCCGGTAGCTTTTCTATCGTTGCTTTGATCTTCATGTTTGCCCTCACGATATGATTTAATTTAATCACATGTGATTATATTGAGTCAATTAGCAATAAAATGAGATCCGGATCGCCATTTATGACGAATAGTTGATTAAAAAAAATCAATCATGCGTGAATGTGCGCGATGTGGAAACGAAAGGAGTGCCAGTTAGCGGTCTTTTACTTCAACCAGAATCAGCGGGCATTTTTTAACCCGGCAGGCGCTGCTGTAGGCGAGTGAGCAGACGGAACACAGGTCGCGTACTTCGGACTCATATTCATATTCAATGTAGCAACGGAAAGCAGCGCCATAAGAGCTTAAACGAGAGAAGCGCTGGGGCTCAAGGAGCTCGTCCAGTTGCATGAAGGTCAGTGCTGAAGGGTTATGATACCCAACGCGAACGCGATAAATAGTCATAGCGATAGAATGACGAAGACTTAGCGCGGTCGCTAACTGTTCTTAGTTGTTACTGGAATAGGAAAAGGTAATCAGTGGGTGGTGCTGTAAAGCGGTTCTGCTTTCATCTGCTGATGAAAACGTTGTGGACGATGCGCGCTTATTTCCTGCCGCAAACGTAATAGAGCACGCGGGCAATACCTGGGCTTTATCGCAGCATATGCGGTATATTGGGTGGCGAATAAGATACATGACGACATCTAAGCGACGCCCGGCGCGTATTAGGTATGAAATCCCGACAATAATGGCCTTTCATGAGCAACGATAAACCACGCACCTTCCTGTTCCACGACTATGAAACCTTTGGCAAAAGCCCCTCGCTTGACCGGCCCGCGCAGTTCGCCGGGATCCGAACCGATGAGGATTTCACTATCATTGGCGAACCGGAAGTGTTCTATTGCCAGCCTGCTGATGATTATCTTCCGCAGCCTGAAGCGGTGATGATTACCGGCATCACGCCGCAGCAGGCGATAGCGCGCGGCGTTAACGAAGCCGAGTTCGCCCGCCGCATTCATGCCCTGTTTAGCGAGCCAAATACCTGTGTGGTGGGCTATAACAATGTCCGTTTCGATGATGAAGTGACGCGTAATATTTTTTATCGTAACTTCTACGATCCTTACGCCTGGAGCTGGCAACACGGTAATTCGCGCTGGGATCTGCTTGATGTGATGCGCGCGTGCTATGCACTGCGCCCGGAGGGAATTACCTGGCCGGAAAATGAAGCGGGCCTCCCCTCTTTTCGGCTTGAGCATCTGACCAAGGCTAACGGCGTGGAACATGCCAATGCGCATGATGCGATGTCCGATGTGTACGCCACGCTGGCAATGGCGAAGCTGGTTAAAGAAAAGCAGCCGAAACTGTTCTCTTTTCTGTACAGCCACCGCACCAAACAAAAAATCACCACGCTGATTGATATTCCGCAAATGAAACCGTTGGTGCATATTTCCGGTATGTTTGGCGCATTGAATGGCAACACCAGTTGGATAGCGCCGCTTGCCTGGCATCCGGACAACCGTAACGCGCTGATTACCTGTGATTTAGCCGGCGATATTACGCCGCTACTGGAACTGGATGCCACGACGCTTCGCGAGCGGCTTTATACCCGCCGCGACGCGCTGGGCACCCATTCACCGGTGCCGATTAAACTGGTACATATCAATAAATGTCCGGTACTGGCGCCCGCCAATACACTGCGCCCCGAAGACGCCGAACGTCTCGGTATTGATCGCCAACGTTGCCTCGACAATCTGACGCTGCTACGCCAACATCCTGAGGTGCGTGAAAAAGTGGTCACGCTGTTCGCGGAAGCCGAACCCTTTACTCCGTCAGATGACGTTGATGCACAGCTTTATGACGGGTTCTTTAGCGATGCCGATAAATCCGCGATGGCGATTATTCAACAAACTAACCCAACCAATCTGCCCGCGCTGGATTTAACCTTTAACGATAGACGTATTGAAAAGTTGTTATTTCGTTATCGCGCGCGCAACTTTCCCGGCACGCTGGATGATAGTGAGCAGCAACGTTGGCTTCAGCATCGCCGTGAAGCGCTGCATGAGGGGCGGGTGGAAAGTTATTTACTGGAACTTGACGCGCTGTTTGCCCTACACCAAGGCAACGCAGAGAAAGAGGCGCAGCTTAAAGCGCTATTTGAATACGCTCGCCAGCTGGTTTCCTGAAGTGATGGCGGCAGGCCATTGCTCCCTGCCGCCATTAGCCACTAAAAGCGCACTGACGCGCCAATATACGGGCCATCGGACAGCACGTTATCTTTGTGGCCGTCTTTATTATTCAGCGCCATATATTTATAGCCAACCTGGACGTTAAGCAGAGAGATCGGGCTAAAGCTTACGCCAGCAGACCCTTCCTGATAGCTATCCAGGTGATCGGAAAAAGAGTCCGGCGAATAGTAGTACTCGCCATACAGACCAAACATTTTGGTGACCGGCACCTGAACGCCGCCGCCCACCGCAACGGCGAACCCGTCTTTACCATCTTCAGGGCTGGTATATAGCGCTTTCACACCCGGTGATAAAAAGACCGACCCGACTTCAAGGTTGTAACCCAGTTTCACACCGGACGCGCTACCATCATGGTCGCTACGCATCCAGTTGCCGGACAAGCTTAACCCTGGTGTGGTGGTACCCAGACCGAGATTCAGGTTGGTGTAGTGTTTACCCACATCAACGCTGCCCTCGATCGCCTGCGCGGCGCCTGCCGCGAGTAACATTGCCACGCCACTGCTTAACAGCACTTTTTTGTTCATTGCCAAACTCCCTCGTTAATTGGCTTTATCCTGGACGGCGAAGCATAAACGAAGCTAAAACAGATAAACAATCAGAGAGTGATGACTTTACATTACAGAAGTAAAAAAGGGCGCCGTAGCGCCCTGAATAGCATGCGGTTACTTACAGTAAATCCTCACTGCATTGCGGAACCGGGTTACGGAAGCTGCGAGTGACAAACGCCAGATAAGAGAGGCCAATCGCCGCCCAAATCAGGCCGAGCGTCATAGAACTCTCTTCCAGGTTAAGCCACAGCGCTCCAACGGTTAACGCGCCGCACAGCGGCAGGATCAGGAAGTTAATCGTGTCCTTAAATGACTTATTGCGCCCTTCACGGATCCAGAACTGCGAAATGACCGACAGGTTAACAAAGGTAAACGCCACCAGCGCGCCAAAGTTAATCAGTGCCGTTGCGGTCACCAGATCAAAGGTAATTGCGCCCAGCGCAATGACGCCGACCAACAACACGTTTAACGCTGGCGTATGCCATTTCGGATGGATATAGCCAAACACACGTTCCGGGAACACGCCATCGCGCCCCATCACATACATCAGGCGCGACACGCCTGCGTGCGCCGCCATACCGGAGGCCAGCACCGTGATGCAGGAGAAGATCAGAATGCCGAACTGGAAGGTTTTACCCGCCACGTACAGCATAATCTCCGGCTGCGAGGCATCGGGATCTTTAAAACGTGAGATGTCCGGGAAGTACAACTGTAGAAAGTAGGACACCACGATAAAAATCAACCCGCCGATCAACGCGGTCAGGAAAATCGCTTTCGGAATCACCCGGCCTGCGTCTTTGGTCTCTTCCGATAACGAGCTAATCCCGTCGAAGCCAAGGAACGAGAAGCACAGAATCGTCGCGCCGGTAATCATCGGCACCACGTGTGCATTTTCCGACCAGAAAGGACGGCTACTGACCAGCGTACCGGCGCCTTCACCGTGCGCTACGCCATACACCACCATCCCCATGATGACCGCCATCACCGCGACCTGCAGCACCACGATAACGCTGTTAAAGTTGGCGACCGTTTTGATTCCACGCAGGTTTGACAAGGTCATGAAGCCGACCAGCAGCACCACGAATGACCATGACGGCACCGATGGCACCAGCGCTTCGAAGTAAATTTTCGCCAGCAAAATATTGATCATCGGCATGAACAGATAGTCCAGCAACGATGACCAACCGACCATAAAACCCACGTGCGGGCTAATGGCTTTCTGCGCATACGTGTAAGCGGATCCCGCAGAGGGGAAGCGGCGTACCAGCTTACCGTAGCTTAATGCAGTAAACAGAATCGCGATCAGCGCAAAGGCATAGGCGGTAGCAACGTGACCATCGGTCAAACCTGAAACGATGCCAAAGGTATCAAACAGCGTCATCGGCTGCATATACGCCAGGCCCATCATGACGACCGGCATCAGGGTTAAGGTTTTTTTCAGGTGCGCGCGCGGCTGTGGTACAGCGGAAGAAGCGATATTATGCGACATGGCTCAGTCCTCCCATAGCAACAACCTTTTCGGGCTGAACTACAGGAAAACTTCGCGCAGTGCGATAGAGGGATAACAGGGGCGTAACGGCGGTATAAACAGGCGAGAGAAACCAACCTGCAGCGGCACCGTAGTCATCACGGAGTCGGGTACCAGCATGCGCCGGTGCAAAGTTAATGAACTGCCCCATCTTTTCTTATCCTCAATAAGACACGATTATGCGTGTTTAAAGCGTGTATCTATCCGGCACTGTGACCGGCCTCTTGAAATGAATCCTGGTTTGGTGCAAAAAATAACCGGCGCGTCAGCGTCGGTTATTGCTCTATTTTGCAGGGCGCATATTCTGCACTACTCGAAGGGAGGATGACAAGATGTTGAGGCCTTCAGAAACAACTTCTTTATCTGCGGTCAAAGGAATCAGGAATCGAATAACGTTTCCCCGTACGCCGCAAGCGAGCAAGATCAGCCCCTGGCGCCCGGCTTCCTGTACCAACGCCTGGGTAAGTTCTTTATCGGGCCGTTGACTGTCTCCCTGTTGCACCAACTCCATGGCAATCATGGCGCCCAGCCCACGAATCTCGCCAATACAGTCAAACTCATGCGCCAGCAGCTTGAGGTGATGCAGCACCCATTCGCCTTGCGCCTGCGCTTTTTGATTCAGTTGCTCGCCTTCAATCAAATCCACCACCGCCAGCGCGGCGGCAATCGCGATTGGTGACCCGGCGTAAGTGCCGCCAAGCCCGCCCGGCTGCGCTTTTTCCATCAGCGAGGTTTTCCCCACCAGCGCGGAAAGCGGAAAACCGCCCGCCAGGCTCTTCGCCATTGTCACCATATCCGGCTCAACGCCGCTGTGTTCAATCGCGAAGGTTTTACCGGTTCGACAAAACCCACTCTGAATTTCATCGACAATCAGCACGATGCCATGCTCATCGCATAGCGCACGCAGTTGGGTAAGAAAGGAGGCCGAAGCGACGTAGAACCCGCCTTCTCCCTGTACCGGTTCGATGATGATCGCCGCGACCTCATCCGGCGCAACATCAGCGGCAAAAATACCGCGTAATGCGGCAATCGCCTGCGTGTCACTAATGCCTAAATAGCCGGCGGGATAAGGCGCGTGGAAAATACCGCCGGGAAAGGGGCCGTAGCCTTTTTTATACGGCTGAACTTTGCCGGTTAATGCCATCCCCAATAACGTGCGCCCGTGAAAACCGCCGCGAAAAGCAATCACCGCCGAACGCCCGGTGGCGATGCGCGCCACTTTAATCGCATTCTCGACCGCTTCGGCGCCGGTCGACATTAGCAGCGTTTGCGTCGGTTGTTGAATGGGTACCAAGTGATTGAGTTTTTCTGCCAGTTCGACGTAACAGCCATACGGCGTCACCTGGAAACAGGGATGGGTAAATTTTTCTAGTTGAGCCTGTACCGCCTGGATCACTCTGGGATGATTATGCCCGGTGTTTAGCACCGCAATCCCGGCGGCGAAATCAATATAGCGCCGTCCTTCGACATCCCACAGCTCGGCGTTGCGCGCTTTTTCTACATAGACCGGCAATGCATTGCCGACGCCGCGCGTAATTGCCGCCTCGCGACGAGCCTGCCACTGTTGATTGGTTTCAGTCATGATATGTCCCTTCTGGCAAACACGCGGAGCGGCGATTAAGTTAAACCTCAACCACCGCGACGTGCGTCAGGCATTTTTCAGCATCCAGTCGATTTCCGTGGCGGTAATCAACCGTTCAAAATGCATCAGTTCATGGTGCTTACAGCTATGCCACACAAAACCAAACCGCTCACCCAGCAATTTTTGCAGCGGATAGCTCTGTTCAAACTCACACAGCGCATCGCTTTGGCGAATCGGCAACGGATTACCTTCGGCTTCATGACCATTGCCTGTTACCGGCGGCGGTAACGGAAGCGCATTATCAATACCGTGCAGAATACCGGCCAAAATCGCCGACATCACCAAGTAGGGGTTAGCATCAGCGCCCGCGACACGATACTCCACACGGTGATTGTCAACATCGCCACAGGGAATCCGTAACGCGACAGTGCGATTGTTGTGCCCCCAAGAGGCTTGTAACGGTACGAACGCATCGGGCAGAAACCGCCGATAGGCATTAACGTTCGGTGCCAGTAACGCCATTGAGGCGGGCATCAGATCGATCATTCCAGCTAACGCGCGCTTCAGCAGCGGCGAATCACTACCATCATCACTGGCGAACGCATTATGGTCAGCGGCATCCAACATGCTGATATGCACATGCATTCCGCTACCGGCATACTCTTCATAGGGTTTCGCCATGAAAGTGGCGTTCATTCCGTGACTTTCCGCAACCTGGCGGATCAAACGTTTTAGCTGAATAGCGTGATCGCAGGCATTCAGTACGTTACGCGTATGGTGCAAATTAATTTCGAATTGCCCCGGAGAGGCTTCAGCCAGTGCGCCATCGGCGGGAATGCCTTGCTGCTTCGCCAGGGAATCAATATCACTTAACACCTCGGCGAAATGATCAAGATTATCTACCGAGTAAACCTGACTTTGTCGATTACGCTCTTCGCTGCCCGGCGCGCATGGCGGCTGAATATAGCCTTCCGCATCGCGCTGTTTATCGACCAGATAGAACTCCAGCTCTACCGCTACCACCGGAAAGAGCCCTCGATTGCGCAGTTGTTGCCACAATTGGTTGAGGACATTTCGGGGTTCAACGTCAAAGGGAGTGCCATCTTGATTGCGCATGGTTAACAGAACCTGCGCCAGGTGTTGCGGATCGGCAGCGGAGGGAGCCAGCGAGCCTTCGACCGGCACGCAAATATTGTCCGGCTCGCCGAGCGCTTGCCCTAGACCAGCCTCTTCAACCGTATTGCCAAGGATGTCCATGGCGAAGACCGATGCCGGGAAATAACAGCCTTTTTCGAGTTTTGCCAGACTGGCGAAAGGAATGCGTTTACCGCGAAAGACACCGTTTAAATCTGTCAGAAGGATATCAACATGCTGCGTTTCAGGATAGCGTTCCAGATAGGCTTCCACCTCATTCCGGAACGCGCTGGTTCGCTTCTCTTCACTGTGCCTGGTGAAGTCTTCTACTTCCACGAGATTGGTCATTATCTCACCCACCCTTTACCGTATTAAGCTGTATTGCGTGTTGCTCAAAATAACAGCCACATATCTAACATAGCGCTAACACAAAAAGTGTGCAAATGTTACATTTGCGTTTGAATATTGAACAATCGATTGCTAGATTGAAAATATATTGCACAGTTTTGCCTGATTAACGCCTTCACTGGCGAATATATTTAACAGCGCCACGGAGGAAGCATGGGCATTATTTTTAACAAGCCTTTGATTGGCGTAATAATGTGCCAGGTGGAGACCGGCGGCCACCCCAGCCAACTGGTGCACAATAAATACCTTGATGCGCTACTCCTCTCAGGCGGCGTTCCGCTGGCTTTACCGCATAGCCTAATGCAACATCCCGACACGCTGGAAACCGCCCTTTCCGCTCTCGACGGCATTTTGCTCACCGGTAGCCCCAGTAATATTGAACCCCGGCATTATGGTGAAAGCGGTGATGAACCTCACGCCGATGCCGGGCGCGATACCCTTGCTTTTGCCTTAATCAAACACGCCATCGCCCATCACATGCCCGTCATGGCGATTTGTCGCGGTTTACAGGAACTGGTGGTTGCCACCGGTGGCGCACTACACCGTCAACTGCATCAGCAACCGGGTTTTCAAGAACACCGCGAAGACCACGCCTTAGCGTTAGCCGCGCAATATGCGCCAGCGCATGAGGTGTTTGTCGAACCCGGCGGGCTATTAATTGATTTGATCAACGGCTGCGAAAAATTTTGGGTTAACTCACTGCATCAGCAGGGCGTGCGCGCACTCGGCCCTGGTGTGCGCATTGAGGCGCGCGCGGCAGATGGGTTGGTAGAAGCAATTAGCCTGCGTGATTGTCCATTTATTTTCGGCGTGCAGTGGCACCCCGAATGGCACAGTGGTGAATCGGCGCTTTCGCGCCTGTTATTCGATGGATTTATTAACGCCTGCAACAGGTATCAGAAGGAATCACGGTCATGAATGAAGCCACTCTGGCGCCCGGACGACGTTTATCGCAAATCCGGCAAGAGTTGGGGTTATCACAGCGGCGCGTCGCCGAGCTTTCCGGTTTAACGCACAGCGCCATTAGCACCATTGAGCAGGACAAAGTGAGTCCGGCAGTCAGTACCTTACAGAAGTTGTTGAAAGTTTATGGCCTGTCGTTATCCGAGTTTTTTTCCGAGCCAGTAAAAGATGAAGCGCCCAAAGTGGTGGTCGAAGCCGACGAGCTGATTGATATTGGTAGCCAGGGCGTGTCGCTAAAATTGATTCATAACGGTAACCCCACATGTTCACTGGCCATGTTACTGGAAACCTATGAACCCGGTGCCACCACCGGTGAAAAAATTCGCCACCAGGGCGAAGAGACCGGCACGCTGCTGGAGGGTGAAATTACACTAACCATCGGCGGCCAACATTATGCGCTACATGCCGGACAAAGTTATGTGATTAATACCGGCTGCCCGCACAGCTTTACCAACACGTCGACGCGTTTATGTCGCATTGTCAGCGCGCATACACCAGCAACATTCTGATTAGGCAGCTTTAATGGAGGGATCAATGGAACATGTGGAGAGTTACTACGCGCAAACTGCCAACTACCATGCCCCCTGGCCGCAATTAAATGAGAGCATCCAGTGCGATGTCTGCATCATTGGCGCCGGGTTTACCGGCCTGTCGTCAGCGCTGTTTCTGACCGAGGCCGGTTATGACGTAGTAGTGCTGGAGGCGGCACGGGTTGGCTTTGGCGCTAGCGGGCGCAACGGCGGCCAGGTCGTCAACTCCTGGAGCCGCGATATTGATGTGATTGAACAGCGCTACGGACAGGATAGCGCACGCATGTTCGGCAGCATGATGTTTGAAGGCGCGGAGATCATTCGCGACCGTATCGACCGTTATGCCATTGACTGCGATTATCGACCCGGCGGTATTTTTGCCGCGCTAAACCCACGGCAGATGGGACATTTACGTCAACAACAGGCACTCTGGGAGCGCTATGGCAACCATCAACTGGAACTGCTTGATGAGAGCGGTATTCAGCGCGAAGTGGCAACCACGCGTTACGTTGGCGGGCTGCTGGATAAACGCGGCGGCCATCTTCATCCGCTCAACCTGGCATTGGGAGAAGCGGAAGCGATTCGCCGCCACGGCGGCCGGATTTATGAACACTCTGCCGCCACGCAAATCCGCTACGGTACGCCAAACCAGATTAGCACCGCGCAAGGGAACGTCAGCGCCAAGTGGGTGATCTTTGCCGGTAATGCCTATTTAGCGCCCCAGCTCGAACCACGCCTAAGCGGTAAAAGCATGCCTTGCGGCTCGCAAATTATCACCACTGAGCCGCTAAGCCAGGATCAGGCGCTGTCGCTGATCCCCAACAACCGCTGCGTGGAAGATTGTAACTATCTCCTCGACTATTTCCGTCTCACCGCCGATAACCGGCTACTGTATGGCGGCGGCGTGATTTATGGTGCGCGTGAACCGGCCGATATTGATGCCCTCATTCGTCCCAAATTAGCCAAGACCTTTCCACAATTGCAAAATATCCCTTTTACCACGCGCTGGAGCGGTAACTTCTTGCTCACCTTGTCGCGTATGCCGCAGTTTGGGCGGCTGGAAAATAACGTTTATTACATGCAAGGAGACAGCGGGCATGGCGTTACCAGTACCCATTTGGCCGGTAAGTTAATTGCCGAAACCTTACGCGGCGACGCAGAACGTTTTGACGTCTTTGCCGCCTTACCGCATCTGCCCTTCCCCGGCGGCCGCCGTTTTAAAGTGCCGTTAACCGCCATCGGCGCCGCGTGGTATGCGCTGCGCGACCGCCTCGGGGTTTAAGCTTATGCCAGCGGCATTTTCAGCGGGTCCGGATAACTGTATTCAAACCCAAGCTCGTTGCAAATCTTATTGCCATCAATCACCTTGCCCTGCCCGCCATTATCCGGCGCAAAGGTCGGCGGCGTAAGGCCGAGTTGTTTTGCCACCGTCGGATAAAATTGATTACGCGCCGGATGCTTAGGCGCACTGAGGTTATAAACGTGCCCGCCTTTTGGCGTTTGTAGCAACAGCACAATGGCGTCGACTACATCATCCAGGTGCACCAGATTTACGCCCTGCTCACCTTCGGATAAGTCCATTTTCCCGGCGAGGAAACGTCCCGGATGGCGCCCCGGCCCCACCAGGCCGGATAACCGTAAAATATCCACCGACGTGCCAGGCAAATCATGCAGCCAGTTTTCCAGCGCCACCAGCGTTTTACCGGCGACGGTTTCCGGCGTTAATGGGCTGGACTCTTTCATTACGCCGCCGCCCTTACCGTATACCGAGGTAGAACTGGTGAAGATAACGCGCGGCACTTTCATTGCCAGTGCGCTATCAACAATATTTTGCACCGCCTGAACATAATATTCGCCGCCTTCCACCGTGCGGCTTGCCGGTAACGTCACCACCAGTGCATCAACTGCCAGCAAGGCGTTTAACTCATCCGCCTCGCAAACCAGTTCAGGCGTCAGTTCCAGTTGATAAGCTTCTATCCCACATTTACGCGCAGCAATTACCCCATCCGGCGTGGTTTTGCTACCGGTCACCTGACAGCCACGCGCAGTGAGCGCCATCGCTAACGGCATCCCTAGCCATCCCAGCCCAACAATCGCGACTCTTTTCATGCCCGACTCCTTAATCCTGGATTGATCTTCACAGGCTACGCCAGGCCGGGCGGGCTGACAATCATCCTCAGGCCTGGAATCACCCCGATCGATAAAAAAGGGTTGCCATTCTTTCTCATCTTCGTTAGGTTAATTGGCACACAAAGTGAATACACATTCATTGGCGGAATTTTTTATGACACGCGTTCAGTTCAACCACCATCATCACCATCATCCTGACTAGTCTTTCAGGCGATGTGTGCTGGAAGACGTTTAGGATCTTCCAGTGGTGCAGAACGCAAAGAGAGCCCCCGGAAGATCGCCTTCCGGGGGTTTTTTTATGGGCTTTACGCGCGGCATAGCAAATTGAGACACCTTTATTGCCACCCCGCAGACAGGATTGAAAAGAGGATTTAAGAGATGTTAGATAACACCCGTTTACGCATAGCTATGCAAAAATCCGGCCGTTTAAGCGATGAATCGCGCGAATTACTGGCGCGCTGCGGTATCAAAATCAACCTGCAACAGCAGCGACTGATTGCTTTCGCTGAAAATATGCCGATTGATATTATGCGGGTACGCGATGACGATATTCCTGGCCTGGTTATGGATGGCGTGGTGGACCTGGGGATTGTGGGTGAAAACGTATTGGAAGAGGAGTTGCTGACCCGCCGCGCCCAAGGCGAAGATCCGCGTTACTTCACGTTACGCCGCCTGGATTTCGGCGGTTGCCGCCTTTCGCTGGCGATGCCGGTTGATGAAGAATATAGCGGCCCGCAATGTCTGCAAAATGCCCGTATCGCGACCTCTTATCCGCACTTATTAAAACGTTATCTCGATAAACAAGACATCGCCTTTAAATCCTGCTTACTGAATGGTTCTGTTGAGGTTGCGCCGCGCGCCGGATTGGCCGATGCGATTTGCGACCTGGTTTCTACCGGCGCCACGCTGGAAGCCAACGGGCTGCGTGAAGTGGAAGTGATCTATCGTTCGAAAGCCTGTTTGATCCAGCGCGATGGCGACATGCCCGCCGCTAAACAAGAGTTAATCGACAAACTGCTGACCCGCATTCAAGGCGTGATTAAAGCGCGTGAATCCAAATACATCATGCTACATGCCCCCAGCGAACGCCTGGATGAAGTTATTGCGCTGCTGCCGGGCGCCGAGCGCCCTACCGTGCTGCCATTGGCGGGCGATCAAAGCCGCGTAGCAATGCACATGGTAAGCAGCGAGACGCTGTTCTGGGAAACCATGGAGAAGTTGAAAGCATTGGGCGCCAGCTCGATCCTGGTGTTGCCGATTGAAAAGATGATGGAGTAAATCATGAGCGCGTTTAACACCCTGATTGATTGGCAACAGTGCAGCACCGCGCAACAACAGGCCTTACTTATGCGTCCGGCCCTTTCCGGCTCCGACCAGCTTGCGCAAACGGTCAAAGAGATCCTTGACCGGGTTAAAGTCGAAGGCGATGAGGCGTTGCGCGACTATAGCGCGCGTTTTGATCGCGTGCAGGTTGAAGCGTTACGCATCAGTGAGCAGCAAATTGATGCCGCCATTGGCCGCCTTAGCGACGAGGTTAAACAGGCGATGGCGGTGGCGGTTGGGAATATCGAAACCTTTCATCGTGCGCAGCAACTGGCAACCGTGGATATTGAAACCCAGCCAGGCGTACGTTGCCAACAGGTTACCCGCCCGGTCGCCTCGGTCGGTTTATATATTCCCGGCGGCTCCGCGCCGCTGTTCTCCACCGTACTGATGCTGGCAACGCCCGCGCGGATTGCCGGTTGCTCACGCGTGGTTTTATGCTCGCCGCCGCCGGTAGCCGATGAAATTCTGTATGCCGCACAGCTATGTGGCGTGCAGGAAATTTTCCAGGTGGGCGGCGCGCAGGCGATTGCCGCACTGGCTTTCGGAACCGATTCAGTACCCAAAGTAGACAAAATTTTTGGTCCGGGCAACGCTTGGGTGACGGAAGCTAAACGTCAGGTCAGTCAGCGTTTTGACGGAGCGGCAATTGATATGCCCGCCGGGCCTTCTGAAGTGCTGGTAATTGCCGACGCGCAGGCCACGCCGGACTTTGTCGCCTCCGACCTGTTATCGCAGGCTGAGCACGGCCCGGATTCACAGGTGATTTTACTCACGCCATCGACCGCCCTGGCACAGGCGGTCGCGGTGGCGGTAGAACACCAATTGGCGCAGTTACCCCGCGCGGAAACCGCTCGCCAGGCACTGGAAAGCAGCCGCCTGATCGTGACGAAAGATTTAGCGCAATGCGTGGAAATTTCGAACCGTTATGGGCCGGAACACTTGATTATTCAAACCCGGCAGGCGCGTGATTTAGTCGAAAGCATTACCAATGCGGGCTCGGTATTTCTGGGCGACTGGTCGCCGGAATCTGCCGGAGATTATGCTTCCGGCACCAACCATGTGTTGCCAACTTACGGCTATACCGCCACCTGTTCGAGCCTTGGACTTGCGGATTTTCAAAAGCGCATGACGGTACAAGAACTCACCCCGCAGGGCTTCCTAAACCTCGCGGGCACGATTGAAACCCTTGCCGCCGCCGAACAACTGATCGCCCATAAAAATGCGGTAACCTTGCGCGTCGCCGCCCTGAAGGAGCAAGCATGAGTCAGAACATTGAGAATCTGGCGCGCGCCAACGTCCGCGCCCTGACACCTTATCAGTCTGCGCGCCGCCTTGGCGGCAATGGCGACGTGTGGTTAAACGCCAATGAATATCCGGTGCCAGTGACCTTTAACTTGACGCAACAAACGCTAAATCGCTACCCGGAGTGTCAACCCAAAATGGTGATTGAACGCTACGCGGCTTATGCCGACGTTCCTGCCGAACGGGTGCTGGTCAGCCGCGGCGCCGATGAGGGCATTGAGCTACTGATGCGCGCGTTTTGCGAACCGGGTCAGGACGCCATCCTGTTCTGTCCGCCGACCTATGGCATGTATAGCGTGAGCGCGGAAACCTTCGGCGTGGCTTTCCGCACCGTACCTGCCACGGCAGACTGGCAACTGGACCTGCCGGCGATTGCGCAAAACCTTGCCGACGTTAAATTGGTTTACCTTTGTAGCCCGAATAACCCGACCGGCAATCTGATCAACCCGAACGATATTCGTCAGTTACTGGAAATGACGCGCGGCAAGGCCTTAGTGGTCGCCGACGAAGCCTATATTGATTTCTGCCCAAGCGCGACGCTGGCTGGCTGGATTGATGACTATCCGCATCTGGTCATTTTGCGTACTTTATCAAAAGCCTTTGCGCTGGCCGGGTTGCGTTGTGGTTTTACTCTCGCGCATCCACAGGTGATTCAATTATTGCTCAAAGTGATCGCGCCTTATCCGCTTTCAACGCCGGTGGCGGATATTGCCGCCCAGGCGTTAAGCCCGGAAGGGATTGCGTTGATGCGGCAGCATGTAGAAACGCTGAATGCCACTCGCCGCAAGCTCACTGATGGCCTGCGCCAATGTCATTGCGTTGAGGCGGTGTTTGAAAGCGAGGCCAACTATCTCATTGCCCGCTTCACTGACGCTCCGCACGTCTTTAAAACGTTATGGGATCAGGGCATTATTCTGCGTGATCAAAATAAGCAACCGGGGCTGGCCGGATGCCTGCGCATCTCCATCGGCACCCCTAACGAGTGCGAGCAAGTTATCGCCGCGCTGAAATCGTTATCCGGCGCACCGGAATCCAGGAAGCAAGCATGAGCCAGAAAACCCTGTTTATTGACCGTGACGGTACCCTTATTTCCGAGCCCCCTGAAGATTTTCAGGTGGACCGAATGGATAAACTGGCCTTCGAGCCACAGGTGATTCCGGCACTGCTGGCGCTGCAAAAAGCGGGTTTTCGGCTGGTAATGATCACCAATCAGGACGGTCTCGGCACCAGTAGCTTTCCACAGGCGGATTTCGACGGCCCGCATAACTTAATGATGCAGGTTTTTACCTCACAGGGCATTAGCTTCGACGAGGTATTGATTTGTCCGCATAAACCCGAAGATGGCTGTGCCTGTCGCAAGCCACAAGTAAAAATGGTGGAGCCGTGGTTAGCCGACGGGGTACTGGATACCGCCAATAGCTATGTGATTGGCGATCGGGCAACCGATATTGAGCTGGCTGACAATATGGGGATCCAGGGGTTACGTTATGGCCCTGAGTTAGGTTGGGATGCCATCTGTCAACGTCTTACCCGCCGTGACCGTTACGCATTGGTAAACCGAAATACGAAAGAGACGCAAATCCAGGTGGAAGTGTGGCTGGATCGTGAAGGAAGCAGCAAGATTAATACCGGCGTGGGTTTTTTCGATCATATGCTCGATCAAATCGCCACGCACGGCGGTTTCCGAATGAATATTGAGGTCAAGGGCGATCTGTATATTGACGATCACCATACGGTAGAAGATACCGGCCTCGCCCTCGGCGAGGCGCTGCTTAAGGCGTTGGGCGATAAACGCGGTATTGGCCGGTTTGGGTTTGTGTTACCGATGGATGAGTGTCTGGCACGCTGCGCGCTGGATATTTCCGGTCGCCCTCACCTGGAATTTAAGGCGGAATTTAATTACCAACGCGTTGGCGATCTCAGCACCGAGATGGTGGAGCACTTTTTCCGCTCACTCTCTTACACTATGGCCAGCACGCTGCACCTGAAAACCAAAGGTAAAAACGATCACCACCGGGTTGAAAGCCTGTTTAAGGCCTTTGGTCGCACGCTACGCCAGGCGATCCGCGTTGAGGGAAATACCCTGCCGAGCTCGAAAGGAGTGCTGTAATGAATGTGGTTATCCTTGATACCGGCTGCGCCAACCTCTCTTCAGTGAAGTGGGCGATTCAGCGGTTGGGTTATCAGCCAGAAGTGAGCCGCGATGCCGATGTGGTGTTAAAAGCCGATAAGCTGTTTTTGCCCGGCGTGGGTACCGCTCAGGCCGCCATGGATTTACTGCGTGAGCGTGAACTGATCGCGCTGATTAAAGCATGTACCCAGCCGGTGCTTGGCATTTGCCTCGGAATGCAGCTACTTGGTGCGGGCAGTGATGAAAGCGGCGGCGTAACCACGCTGGGGATTATTGACCAACCGGTGAAAAAGATGAACGCGGCCGAGCGGCCGTTGCCGCATATGGGCTGGAACCAAATCACCCCGTTGGCAGGCAACCATCTTTTCCGCGATATTGATGACGGCGCATATTTCTACTTTGTCCACAGCTATGCCATGCCGGTCAACCCTTACACCATCGCACAATGTACCTATGGCGACCCCTTTACCGCCGCAGTACAAAAAGACAACTTCTTTGGCGTGCAATTTCACCCCGAGCGTTCCGGCGCCGCGGGCGCACAGCTACTGAAAAACTTCCTGGAGATGTAAGCCTGATGATTATCCCGGCGTTAGATTTAATTGATGGCAAGGTGGTACGTTTGCATCAGGGCGATTATGGTCAGCAGCGTGATTACGGTAATGACCCGTTGCCGCGTCTGCAAGCTTATCAGGATCAGGGCGCGCAGTGCCTGCATTTGGTTGATCTCACCGGCGCGAAAGATCCTGCCGCACGCCAGATCCCGCTACTAACCAAACTACTGGCAGGCGTCAGCGTACCGGTACAGGTGGGTGGCGGTATCCGTACCTCACAAGATGTTGACGCCCTGCTCAACGCAGGCGCATCGCGCGTGGTGGTGGGCTCTACCGCAGTAAAAGATCCGGAACGCGTACAACAATGGTTTCAACAATATGGCGCCGAATCGATGGTGCTGGCGTTGGATGTGCGGATTGATGCCCATAATCGTAAAGAGGTCGCCATCAGCGGATGGCAAGAAGCAGGTGGCGTAACGCTCGAAGAGGTTATTGAGCAGTATCAACCGTTTGGCCTGCGCCATGTGCTGTGTACCGACATTTCGCGCGACGGTACCTTAACCGGCTCCAATGTGGCGCTGTATCAGGAAATTTCCGCCGCTTATCCGGCTATCGATTTCCAGTCTTCCGGCGGTATTGGTTCGCTGGACGATATTGCCGCACTACGCGGCAGCGGCGCGCGCGGCGTGATTGTTGGCCGCGCCTTACTGGAAGATAAGTTTACGGTTACGGAGGCGATTGCATGCTGGCAAAACGGATAATTCCCTGTCTCGACGTGCGCGACGGACAAGTGGTTAAGGGGGTGCAATTTCGTAACCATGAGGTGATCGGCGACATTGTGCCATTGGCACAGCGCTACGCCGCAGAAGGGGCCGACGAACTGGTTTTTTACGATATTACCGCCTCTTCCGACGGACGGGTAGTCGACAAAAGTTGGGTGTCACGCGTGGCGGAAGTGATTGATATCCCCTTCTGTGTTGCCGGTGGCATTAAAAGCGCCGACGAAGCCGCGCAAATCCTCTCTTTTGGCGCCGATAAGATTTCGATCAACTCACCAGCGCTGGCCGATCCGCAGTTGATTAGCCGCCTTGCCGATCGCTTTGGCGTGCAGTGTATCGTGGTGGGGATTGATACGTGGTTCGATCAGCAAAGCGGTAAGTACCACGTCAATCAATACACCGGCGATGAAACTCGAACCCGTATCACGCAGTGGGAAACAGAAGCGTGGGTACAAGAGGTTCAGCAGCGAGGAGCGGGCGAAATCGTCCTCAATATGATGAATCAAGACGGCGTGCGGCAGGGTTATGACCTAACGCAGTTGCGCAAAATGCGAGAGATTTGTCATGTTCCGCTGATCGCCTCTGGCGGTGCAGGTAGTATGGAGCACTTCTATGAAGCCTTTAGCGTGGGAGGCGTTGATGGCGCGTTGGCGGCATCGGTGTTTCACAAACAGATAATCAATATTGGTGAACTAAAACAGTTCCTAATCGAAAAAGGTGTGGAGATTCGCCCGTGTTAACACAACAGCAGCAGGAAAAACTCGACTGGGAAAAAACCGACGGGATGATGCCGGTTATCGTACAGCATAGCGTGTCTGGCGAAGTGCTGATGCATGGTTATATGAACCCGGCAGCGCTAGAGAAGACCCTCGCCGAAGGGAAAGTCACCTTCTATTCACGCACCAAACAACGGTTGTGGACTAAAGGCGAAACGTCCGGGCATTTTCTTAACGTGGTGAGTATTACACCGGATTGTGATAACGATACCTTGCTGGTGTTGGCGAACCCGATTGGCCCCACTTGTCATCTCGGCACCTCGAGTTGCTTCTCCCCAGCCGCGCCGGATTGGACCTTTCTATGGCAGTTAGAGCAGTTGCTGGCAGAGCGTAAACATGCCGATCCGGCCACCTCGTATACCGCTAAACTGTATGCCAGCGGCACCAAGCGTATCGCACAGAAGGTTGGCGAAGAAGGCGTAGAAACCGCGCTGGCCGCCACGGTGAACGACCGCCATGAGTTGACAAATGAAGCTTCTGATTTGGTTTATCATCTGCTGGTGTTACTGCAGGATCAGGCGTTGGATATGAGCGCGGTGATTGCTAACTTGCGGGCGCGACACGGTAAGTAAGCCGCGAATTTTAGATGTAAAAAAACCCGGCGCTTGCCGGGTTTTCTTTAATTACGCTTGCTTACGCTGCCGATAGGTTTGCGTCATATTACGACCCAGTACAATACCGGAACCAATAATGCCGCCCAGTAGTACTGCCAAGACTAAAGCTAAGGCCTTTTTCGGACTATCTCGACGAATCGGTAAATCTGGCTTCATGATATAGCGGAATGATTGCAGGTTATCGACCTTGACTTTTAAGTCTGTAATCAATAATAACGCACGTTGTGTATTGTAATAATCATCATCAAATACCAGCGGTTTAGTCGCTTCATTCTCAATCATAGACTGCAACGCCTTGGTGCCGAGCAGATAAAGCGTATCATCTGACAAATACTCAGCCTGACGTAATTGCGATTCAGTAATATTCGATGCCTGTGCGACTTTTAGCGCCTGTTTCATCACATCAATGCGCTGCTGTTTTTTATCCTTCGCCACGCGTTCCTGCGCGGCAAGCGATTCGGTTAACTCACGTGTCTTAACCGCCAGGTTGTGCTTAATATCGGTACCGTAATCATCCACTACATCATCGTTTACCTGTTTGATGTAATGGGTCACCATAGTCTGCGCATCTTTAGCAGTTTGCGCAGTAAATTTAACGCTAAGCGGCTCTGGTTGCCCGGCAACAACCGGGGTAACATTAAGGTCTAATGGTTCTTCCAAGTTTTTTAATTCACCAGAAAGCGCAGAAACTGAGGCACTAAAACGTCTAAAAAGTTGACTCTGCAGGTCAGCAATCGCCAACTTATCCTGCGGATACTGTGAATAAAGCACATTCAATGCCGCATTATAGTTCGCCACCTGCCCGGCGCTCGGCATAGTGATAATGGCCTGAGAAGTCCACTTCTCTTTTGCGGTAAAGACATAAACCACCGCAAGAAGTAACATCACAATTATCGTTGCGATAATAATTTTTTTACCCGCCCACAGTTGAGCAATCACATCCAGCAGATCCAGCTCATCATCACGGTTATAAAAGGTTTGTCGGAGTAGAGATGACTCCTGAGAATTGGCGTTATTATCTTGACTCATAAAATATGTGGGCTCAACGAAAAAGGTCCAAGGAATAAGTACTTGGGTAGAAGGTACGGATTAAAACAGTGAGACAATTAAAAACCCCCTGCCAGGCAGGGGGTTTAAAGGACTTAGTCCAGCCATTCCGTATGGAACACGCCGTCTTTATCCGTACGCTTATAAGTATGCGCGCCAAAGTAGTCACGCTGGGCCTGAATTAAGTTGGCCGGCAGGACTGCGGAGCGATAGCTATCATAGTAAGCGATGGCCGCTGAGAAGGTCGGCGTCGGAATACCGTTCTGAACCGCATAAGCCACCACATCACGCAGCGCTTGCTGATACTCATCGGCAATATTCTTGAAGTACGGTGCCAGCAGCAGGTTAGCGATATCGGCATTATCGGCGTAGGCGTCGGTGATTTTTTGCAAGAACTGCGCGCGAATAATACAACCTGCGCGGAAGATCTTCGCAATCTCACCATATTGCAGATTCCAGCTATATTCGTCAGATGCCGCTTTCAGCTGTGAGAAGCCTTGCGCATAAGAGACGATTTTACCGAGGTACAATGCGCGACGTACTTTCTCAATAAACTCGGCTTTATCACCAGTGAATGCTTTCGCCTGCGGGCCACTTAATACTTTAGATGCGGCCATGCGCTGCGATTTCAGCGAAGAGAGGTAACGTGCAAACACCGATTCGGTGATTAGCGATAGCGGTTCGCCTAGATCAAGGGAACTCTGGCTGGTCCACTTACCGGTTCCTTTGTTGGCAGCCTCATCAAGAATCACGTCAACCAGGTATTTACCGTCTTCATCTTTCTTGGTGAAGATATCTTTGGTGATATCGATGAGGTAGCTGCTAAGCTCACCGTCGTTCCACTCGCTAAAGGTCTTCGCCAGATCTTCATTACTCAGGCCCAGCGCGCCTTTTAGCAGAGAATAGGCTTCAGCGATCAGTTGCATATCGCCGTATTCGATACCGTTGTGTACCATTTTAACGTAGTGACCAGCGCCATCAGGACCGATATAGGTCACACAGGCTTCACCTTCGGCACGTGCGGCGATCTTATCAAGGATTGGCGCAACCAGTTCGTAGGCTTCTTTCTGACCGCCAGGCATAATTGACGGACCTTTCAGCGCGCCCTCTTCACCGCCGGATACGCCGGTACCGATAAAGTTAAAGCCCTGCTCAGAAAGCTCTTTGTTACGACGGATGGTGTCCTTATAGAAAGTATTACCACCATCAATCAGGATATCACCCTTGTCCAGGTGCGGTGTCAGCGACGCGATAGTTTTATCAGTAGCTTCACCCGCCTGCACCATCAGTAGGATACGGCGCGGTTTTTCCAGCGAATCGACAAACTCTTCAATGCTGTAGTAAGGAGCAAGCTTCTTGCCCGGGTTCTCAGCAATGACTTCATCGGTTTTTTCACGCGAGCGGTTGAAGATAGAAACCGTATAGCCGCGGCTCTCAATGTTGAGTGCCAGATTACGGCCCATAACAGCCATACCCACAACGCCGATCTGTTGCTTGGACATTACATACTCCTGTCAGGTTGTATCACCGCGCTCAATAAGCGGGCAGAAATTTGATTTCGATATTAACTCAGGATAAGCGATCTTGAATAGTGTTTGCCGAATACACCCAAAATAAAAGCATTATACGGCAATAAACAGCGCAAAAAACCCACACTATGTGGCCTCAACCGCAATATCGATAACACAGGCTCTGCGTCACTTACGCAATGTTTTGTAAACCGCTTTCAATAAAAATACCGGCAGTAAACGGGGTAAAATTCTAATCAGCGCACAACCGATAACGCCCGGTAAAGAATCAAGTTTCAAGTGATATTTTAGTTTCGCCAGCTTAATTTCACTTGCAATATAATGACGCCCTTTCCTGCGGCCAATCATATTGTTTCCCGCACGGACATGCAGTAGGACATCAGGCAAATTATGCGTAATGTAACCTTGCGCAATTAAACGTAACCATAAATTATAATCTTCCATATATAAATGGTGCTGATAGCCGCCAACTTTATCAATAGCAGATTTTTTAAACACCACGCTCATATGATTAAAGGGATTGCGTTTTCTTGCATATTGAACAATATCAGCATGGTTTTCTGAAGAGAATCTGACTCCTTGAGAATGATGCATGGATTCGTCAAATTCTTCTGCCGCGCTACCCAACAAGGAGACTTCAGGATAATTTCTCATTAGTGTGATTTGCTCCTCAAAACGCGCAGGCAGACATATATCATCAGTATCCATTCGAAAGACTATTTCATTTCGAGTGATCGCCAGTCCATGATTTAACGCGCTGCCTAACCCAACATTAGCAGGAAGTCGAACACGTTCAATTGGCAACTGAGAAGAAAATGTCGTGACCACCGCTTCAAGTTCTTCACCGACAGGACCATCGAAAACGATGACAACTTGATCTGGTTGAAAGCTATTTTTAACAATGCTGTCCAGACACTCACTGAGATGTTGTGTCGATTCTTTGTAATAAAGCGAAAGTAAAACAGTAAATTTCACAATAAAACCTTTTCTACAAAGCCAACATACTGGCGCAACAGAATATCAGCAGGATATTACCTGTTATGATAGAGGTAAACAGAGGACTACCTTTTCTCGCAGAAACTAATATATTGTGACAATACATCACTGGTGACCTTACGGGCAATAAAACAAGCCGGTCTTTCGCGAACCAATAAGAGGTCGTTTAGTGAAAGATAACGAGGACTGCTATGACCATGAGGAAAGTCAATATATCTTAAATTAAACGTTTCTATCTCTTCTTTTTTAATCCATTGAGAAAATAACATCTGGAAAAAATGTTCGTCACTACATGATGTATAAGTGAAATCTTTAATCACTGCATCATCGACTTTCTCGTAAATGATGTCGGCATGGACCCGACTGAGCGTAAACCACTGACTTCCCAAAAAAATCTCTTCGTCTCTAAAATTCTTTCGTTTAAGCCCGACCATAAACTGTAGTTTTATAGCTAAAGCAGAGCATGCTCTAGCCAAGAATGTCTGCGAAAAACGATTGTTTCTGAACAGATTAAAACGATTGATTCGCCAACAATAGGAGGCCCGATCAGAGCGATAATCCAGAAAGGATTTATTATCAGCATAACAAAGGTACTGTTTAAATTTGTCCACATCTAGCACGACGTCTTCGCCGCTTAATAAACAGCAATAATCAAAGTTGATGTCATTGTGGTACAGAGCACGTAACATTTTCAGCGTAGCTTGTAACTGAGAAATACCTGACCAAAAAACAGAAACTGGATCCTCAACGATGTGAATATTACTAGCTAACTGATAAATCTCCTTGAGTTCCTCAGCGATTCTTGGGCTTTTTGCATCGATATGAATCACCACGTAATCGTCTTTAGTCAATATAAGGGAATTAATTAATAGTTCTATCTGCCGACTATTTTTATGACACTGAATTAAGTAGGCTACCTTCATAGCTTATTACCATTGTCGATGGTCACATCCGCTATACCGGGTAGCGAAAGACGCCTGATATAATCCTGTTTTTCCATAAATGCATCAACATAGTAACCCGGATACGACTCTATCAGAGGGTATCGGTAGTAGTATCCCGGTAAAAAAAACTTGTATATCGCCAGAGAAATAGCTAACAGCATAAACATATATAAATGCGTACGGTTCGAAAATAGACTAAAAAAATTGTAGTAATAGAAGCCAAATAAAATGAAAATAATGGGCATCATAATTCTAGTCGGAACGCCCGGAAGAATAGATAGGATTAACATCCCAAACACAAATAATAGCAAGGAGGGAGCCAGTGACCATCTTATTCCTTTCAGGCGAAGCAGAAGATCTAAAACAATCAAAGGAAATATATAAAATATTTGTTTAACAGATTTTATTATTTCATTATTTATAAGATCTTTATTTTTCATAAAAAACAAAACAAAACCTATCTTATCGTTGGGAAATATATTATTAATGATAGTCAGTATAGGATATGCAAACACGACGAAACCCAACAATGCAACACTACTTAGTATCGCTCTTTTGAAAGAACGAGTTTGTAACAGGTACCGGATAACAAAATAGATAACAGGAGTACTGAGATGGAACAGACAGCCAATCGCCAACCAGAATAAACGTTTGCGATTATCGAACAAGGCAAACAGAACAAAAAATGAGGCGATAGCTTGTCGCTCAATAGTCAACATAGCTGTAATTTTAAGAAACAATGCCCCCCATAAAAAAAGCATATACTTATTTTCTTTCCTGCTTACTATGAATAGCGTGTCTATCTTAACCAAGTAATAAAGCATTGCCATAAAAAGTAATATATAAAAAATCTGTATTACGTAAGGTAGAGGCTGGTTAATGATAACCGATAGCAAAAAATTTAACCCAGGCAGACCAATCTCAAAACCTCCACCAAAGTTAAAAAGGGCGATATAATGACCGTTAAGCAAGTCCAGATAGTTATTATAATAGGTAGTAAAATCATCTTCACGAAAGATAAATTTCTGTACACTATTTTCGTTAATGATGAAGGTACTAATTAAAATGATAATAAATGCAAAAAAGAGTAATTTTTTATATTCACCATTTTTAGCATTAGCAATAAAAGCTAGCACCAGAAAAGAGAAGAGATATGCGCCTAAGGGAAAAAAAAGAACTAATAAAACACCAATCGAGAATATTACCGCAAGCGATAGTTTTATAGTTTTTATATTATCTAAGTCGTTCAAGGACATGTACTCCGGTCTATATACATTAAGTATTTCTGTTTTTTACTAGCAGATAATAAGACGCATAATCTGAACTACTCCAGCTTTGCTAAAATTTTAAAAAGATCAATCTGCTTTTGTATTGCATTACAGTATTTTTCTTTTAACTTACCCAGAACAAGAACGTTGTTCTTTACTAAATCGACATCAATAAAGTGATACTGTGTTGAGTTAGCGATACCAAAGAGGTTTACCCTATATCCCTGTATAAGTAATTCGCTAATCTTTTTTTCAGCAAGTACGTCACCCAAAAGCGTGTAATGCTCATTTTCTTTCCAGAGAAATTTGTCTCGAGGATGTGGAATTACGATATCCTGAGCTGAAAGCATTGAAAGAAAATTTTGCCTTACAATATCCGCCTCACAATATACTTCATCAAAATGCGGGCATAAATAAATATTTATCAACGGCCGCCATTCGAAATTACCAGAGTTCCAAGCGTTCACATCTATTAACGGTAAGTATTCAGTTTCCTCAAGTATATTAGGCAAATGATTACTTGAGAAATGTATGTCAATTATACTTTTGACTTCCTGAATATCTTTGATTCGGTTTCCCATGAGCCGATATTTAAGCTTAATAGTCTTTGGCATTACTTCTGGTACGTAAAAGATAGACTTATCTACGTAATTAGCTGTACCATCATCAAATGTATATATTCCATCAAAATGAAAACAAGAAAGTATAGTCTGAATAAAGAGGTCGTCAATACTAGCAAAATAAATATTTTTTTTACCATTATATTTTTTTATTTTCTTTCTTAAAAAGAGAAGCGTTTTCAGTTGACTCCATAACCGGGAGAACTGGGATGCGCCATCAACAATATGACAAGTTACGCTCAAACAACTCAGTACCGACCGTTCTCTTTCAGAAAAACCATCAGCCAGGTAAATAAAAATAATGTCAGATAATTCTTTTCGCTTAATGATGATATCGGCATAGTATGCCTGAAATATTGTCCTACAAACAAAAACATTCATATTTTATATTCAAATAAGACAGGAAAACCGGAATTTTGTTCTTGGTAAGAAGAAACCGGTGTGATAGTGAATAGGGACATAAATAGCTAAAGACAATGCAAATTTAAAAAGATAACTTCCAAGAAAAACCACAACATCTGGAGGCCAGTAACCAAGTTGCTAAAAAGCGGATAAACATAGAGATAGCAAAAGCCATTGCGACCCCGACAATCCCTTTAATATGCATCATATATAACAAGAGTATGATATTAAATATCCCACAGGAAACAGTCACTAATGAGAGTCGTCCCGTTTGTCTTGCATAAAAAAGATAGTTGGTCACCATTAAATACATGCCTGTAAAAGCCTGTCCCAGACATAACCATCCAATAACGCTAGTTGCTCTGAGATAAGCAGGCCCGGCAACTAGTTTTACAACCAGCGGCCCGATCCAGAAAGCCAGTATCCCAAGAAAGCCTACAATGACAAAGTACAAATAGGTAAAACGGACCATACGCATAATTTGTGCGGTATCATTGGCCGCCAGTATCTTGTACAACCACGGGATCAGAGCTTTATTAATTGCATCAAAAACAACAATCATGCCCAAACTTAATTGCACACCCAACATATAGATGCCTGCCTCGCCCACACCCAACTGTTTATTAATCAGGATACGGTCTATAGCGCTAAGGAAAAAAATTCCCACGATATGAGGAATCAGAGGCACACCGAATTTCAGGGCATCTTTAATGTTGTTATAGTGAAAGCGAGTGACACGAATGAGATTACTGTGGTAAAGAGTAATGATGCTAATTAATACATAGATAAAAGTTGCAATACCCAACGCATTTACACGACTAAACGCGCCTTGTTTGAGCCATAACAATAGAAAAATAGTCAGCACGAATAAAAGAATACTTTGGCTGACCTGCATTATTCCATACTTTACTGCCTGTTCGCGTATTTGCCACTGCCCCAATCGTAACTGAATTATAAATGTTCCTGCAGATATCGCAATTGCAAAGTAGATCCAACTTTCGGGGATATGCAGCAGATTACTTAAAGGAGAGGAAAGTATGGCTGCAATAAAAAATAACCCCAGAGAACTTAGCAACAAAATATGAATACAAGCACCATTATATTCAGCTAACGTTTCAGTCGTGAGCTTATCATAAAAACGGCGGTTTGCTGCCCCTACAGTATTTAAGCCTGTCAGCGCGGCCAGTCCACTCACCAACGTCTGAAACATGGCAATCTGGCCATAGTCGTCGGGTGAAAGATGGTGGGTCAATACAGGAAGAAGCAAGAACGGCACCAGCGCATTCAGAATATTCGATGAAAGATATATACTGGAATTTTTAAACAAACTCATAGTTGTGACCAAGAAAAGAGTTAAATATTGAGGTCATAAAAATCTTTATACTCAAATTCCGAAGTACGCATATAATTTTTAATCACGTCTAGCGCCTTTTCCAGAACACCTTGTTTATAATAAGGATTGGTTGCATTTTCTATACGCGCCTTAAAGACTGGCTCCTGACTGGCAACAATAGCATTAAAAATAGCATCGACTTCACAGACACAATCAATGACTGAATCGCCCCGTACTCGCCCTTTTTGTCGGTCTCCGATATTTATTGTTGGAATGTTTAACGAAGGGATTTCAATCAGCCCCGATGAAGAGTTACCAATAAGACCTTGTGAAAATTTATTCAACGCAAGGTACTCTTCGGGTTTCAACGAGGTGAAATAGCGCGAGTTTGTTCGATGACAATATGCTTTTATTTTTTTAGTTATTTCATCAGAGCCGGTATCAGAGTTCGAACCGATAAAAATAAAATCATAAGTGTCATTTAGCCGTGAGAGGGCATTGATCAACTCCTCAATTTGTCTGACTAATGAAACTTTTGTCAGCGTTTCCGGATGAAATACCACCATAAACCACGGACGGTTGAACGGGCCGAACTTCGCTTCAAGTTCCTCCCTAGAGGGCAAGTCCAGCAACAACGCATTTTCAGCACCCAGCGCTCCGATATCATAAACAGTATCAGGATGCTCCCCCATTTGAATAATCCGGTTACGGTATTCATCCGTCGAAGCCAGATGTAGTCGGCTCATTTTAGTGATAGCGTGCCGAATAAATTCGTCATAATTCCCCAGTGTTTTCTCTCCGCCGTGAAGATGGATAATAGGAATATTATGCATTGCCGCAGCTATCGCGACTGAAAATATTTCGTACCGATCGCCTAGCAACATAATTGCATCAAATTTATTTTTTTCCAGATAGATGCCAAACTCAGTCTGACAGACAGCCATGGATTGGAGTACTTTAGCATTGCTATCAGTATTAATATTTATATCAATTAATTTATCGATCGTAAATCCATCATTTTCAATGACTTTATAAGTAAGTCCATAATTACTGTCACAATGCATACCTGTTGCGATGAGCGTCAACTCAATTTCATTATCTTCTTTTAAACGAAGTAAAAGACGTTTCATGATACCGTACTCAGCCCGGGAACCGGTAACATACAATAGCTTCTTAGTCATTTTAGTATTTCCGAAATATCGTTCTCAAGCTGAAGATAAGCAAAAGGAGTAAAGTGTAAACCATCATAGGTAAAGGCATCAGGCAAAGAACCAAAATCATTATAAAATGAGGAGGAAAGAGGAACCCAAGTAACAGAATCATCTTGGCTGAAATGCTGTTGCAATGCCGAATTGAGTCTTAATATAACGTCATTGTGACGTTCCATTCTACCGGTAACAGGAGGAACGGCTAAGAAATAAATATGCACGTTAGGATTCTTTGATTTAAGGCTCTCAATGATTTTTTCTGACCATGTGATGGTATAGCTTTCGTCCCATCCCTCGAGAACAATATCATTAGTGCCGGAAAAGAATAGAACAGTATCACCAACATCTTGGAGTAGTTTCTCATCAAGAATAAACTCGTAGTACTCTTTGCTATTAATCCCGGCTATTCCTAAGTTATTAACATCCTTGCCTTTTATTTTGGCAATATCCCAGTAATCAAAAAGAGAATGACCGATTAACGTTACCGGGCAAACTTTGCTGAACGCATCTTTCTTTTCGAGAATTCTTTTTTTGACAGACTGAAGAAGATTTTCTTTTTTATTCTTTAACGTCTGGATAAAGATAGCCATTTCAAAGTCAAGTTGATCATCAATATCTAATGAATCTCGTTTATTCATAATATAGGCAATACTGTCATGCCCAAAAAAATGTTTTTTAGCCAAGTATTCTTTGCTTTTGCCTATAAATATTGCGCCGTTGGGTGTGTACTCTTTATGATCCTGTCGTCTATAGCAACTAAAATCCAAGTCGAAATTTTTCAGACTCAGACTTCCATCAACCGGTTTAATCAGATCGGCGCTTTTATTACTCTCCGTTACAGAGACAAGAAAGTTTGCCTTAGCAGAGGACTCAAATAATTCTATGGCTTGCAAGATGTGCATTTCATGGCGAAACGGTGAGGTAGGTTGCAGTAAGACAAAATAATTATAACCGACGACCTTGCTTAGCACATCCTCAATAACCATAAAGGATGAAGCTTTGTCAGAAGACAAAGCTTCATTACGCATAATCACTTCTGCGCCATATTTCTCAGCTATAAACTTATATTCAAGGGAATCAGTTGTAACTATAACTCGCTCAAAAATAGCAGCCCTGCATGCAGCCTCAATAGTGTAAGCAATAAGGGGTTTATCGAGGAGACGTAAGATATTTTTATTAGGTAATCCCTTAGAGCCTGAACGTGCAGGAATGATAGCAATCTTCCCCGGAGCCATCCCTACACCTCTTGCTCTTTAAAACCTGCATGAGCAATAAGCTGGTCCGCTTCAAAATCATTCTCAGCCACTTTACCCAACACCTCATACCACGACATTGGACTAATACCATTGCCTGGTCGTTTGGTAGTGATATTTTCAACCGTAAAGACCTCGCCTTTTTGGATATTTCTTTTGGCGACGATAGATTTACGCGCGACGATTTTATTTTTACGCTCAGAATTAGTGACTATTTTTTCAATGCTCCCCAAGGATTTTTCAACCGCCCTTATCCCCTCACAGAGTAACTGTAATTCTTCTGGCGTCACGGAGGCCTTGTGATCCGGCCCCTCAAAATTTTTGTCGAGAGTAAAATGTTTTTCAATAAAGGTTATGCCATAAGGAACGGCAGCAATACCAGCAAAATAACCGGGTGAATGATCAGAAAATCCGATTTTATAGGAACTGAACTGTTTTTTTAATCCAGCAATAGAGTTGAGGTTGACATCCTCAAAGGGAGTAGGATATTCCGTGTTGCAATGCAGGATAGTAATTTTTTCCGACCTCATCCCATTGGTTGTAAGTACGCTCAGCGCCATCTTAATCTCTTCAACTGTTGCCATACCGGTTGATAATACGATTTCTTTATCTTCAATTGGCAAACGGGCAATTTTTTCTAGATAAGGCAAGTTCAATAACTCCCCTGACGGTATTTTCCAAATTTTTTGCTGTCTTGACGCAAGGAAATCAATTGAATCAAAATCAAAAGGTGTTGAAAAAACATCCAGCCCTAACTCTTTAGCATATTCTTCTAATTTAATAAACTCATCATAGGGAAGTTCAAGTTTACGTGTCATTTCTAGCTGTGATTCAGTGTTTCCAGTAACTTTGATTTGATATTCTGCTTTCGGTGCAAATTTGGAAATAAGTTGATCAGCTTTGAAGGTTTGAAATTTAACCGCATTAACACCCGCTTTTTTTGCTTCATTAACCATTTTTTTTGCGAGTTTGAAATCACCGTTATGATTACAACCTATTTCTGCGACAATATAGATTTCAGACATCTTTTTTCCTTTCTTTTAAAAGTCTGGTTGGTGTTCCGGCTACAACGACATAATCAGGAATATTTCTTATAACAACAGAACCAGAACCAATAATACTCGAACAACCAATCTTTAGCTGACCATTGACCACGGTGCAACTGCCGATAAAGGTTTTTTCACCGACAAATACATCCCCGTTTAATACCACGTTAGTTGAAATATTAGAGCAGTATGATACATGATTTCCATGCTCAACAAGGGCTCTGGTATTCACAACGACACAGTCTTCTAAATGAGAATCACAATTTACAATGGCCATCTTGCCGATATAAATGCAGGTTCCCAACGTCGATCGTTTAGATACAATAGCCGTCTTATCAATAACGTTGATGGTTTCTAAATTATATTCTTTTACTTTTTGAAACCAATACGCGCGGTCATCGGGGTCTCCAATCGCGATAAAGAAATAAAAGGCCTCACTAGACGGGACATCATCCAACGTATGTCCCAAGATGGGAAAGTCTTGATGGCGACCAGACTTGAGGCTATCGATAAAACCGATGAGTTCATACTCATCATGATCTAAACTGTCTATAACCGCTTTTGCAAAACCGCCGGCACCAATAATGATTAATTTTTTCCTCATTGAGACACCATCAGTGAAGTGAATTATGAAAGCCCGATATTTAAACAACCGGGTAATGAATAGTTAACGTGCCATTTTATTCAGAAACAAAGGTGATATCGTCCTTTTTTTCATGCACGAATTCATACTTCAGAGTTAGGTCCAGTCCCTGAGATAACGTGTAAGGCGCAGTGAAACCACTGCTGTGTACTTTAGTAGCATCAAACTGCGTGGTGGCACAAAATTTCTTCACACGAACTGCGCTTATAGCATATTTTGTACCTGTTAATTTACTCAGGATATCAAAACAGTATCCGCCCAACATCCCGAGAGGATAAGGCAAATGCACGGAAGGAATTTTCTTTTCAAGGCTTTTTTCAACTTCGGCAACCAACTGATTCATGTTAAGATCAGGTTTATCGACATAGTTAAAGACATCATATCCAGGCTGTATATTCAGAAGCCTAAACTTAATAAATTCGATAATATTACCAACATAGGCCATCGACTTATAATTATTACCGGCTCCAACCATAGCAAATTTCCCCCCAGCGATTTGCCTGAGCAGGTTGTAAACATTGCCACGATTACGTTCGCCAAAAATTACCGTTGGCCGGACAATAGTAAGTGAACGCTGGTCAGGTTCTTTTTTATGCCATTCCCGTAACACCTCTTCGGCCTGCCACTTACTTTTTCCGTAATGATTAAACGGATCTTGGGGATGTGCTTCGTCAGGGTTTTTCTTATTCAGGCCATAAACGGCAACGGAACTGGTAAAAATAATATTTTTAACGTTATTTCTTTCCATTGCAGCAAGAACATTACGTGTTCCCTGAACATTAACATCGTAATATAATGAAGTCGGATTCACATCATCGCGGTGTTCCGCCGCCAGTAAAACAACAGTTTTGAAACCGGACAGGATATTGTCCAGTTGTTCCTGGCTACGAATATCGCCTGATACTGTAATCTCAGGATAAAAATGGCTTTGTTGTTTATCGAAATTGGTGATATCGAAATCATTTTGGGCAACTTCTATAAGTCTTGTACCAACAAACCCTGACGCGCCAATAAACAGAACTTTATCTTTCATAGATTACTCAAAGGGTTATGACTAGTTCTAGCCTCAAATACCATCCCTGAGGCACCACTATTTAATAGCAAGTAATTTTTCAAATGTCATTTTTAACTTTTCTGCGGTATTCGTTATTATGTTCAAGAAAAGGAAGCTGCCAAAGAACAAAACTAACGACCAAAATTCTTCAATATGTAAGCTGCCTAACCAAATACCGATCGTAGCAAATAGCAGCGCGCCTGATAACATTATTGCTAACGTACCACGCCCACTAAACCCCGCCCTTAACAACACATGATGTAAATGTTCTCTATCCGGTTTAAACGGACTGTCGCCGCGGCGGATACGGGCAATCATCACCCGCAACATATCCATTAGCGGCACGGCAATCAGCCATAACGCGGTCACCGGCCGCATCACGGCATCCGGACCCTGCGTGGCGAGAATCAATAACCAAATAACCGTGAAGCCGATAAGCGTGCTACCGGCATCGCCCATAAAGACTTTGAATTTTTTGCCCCACGGAATACCAAGATTGAGCAGAATATAGGGCAGACAGGCAGCCATGAGGCAGAGACACCATAACGCGAGATACTGATTACCGCCCATATAGAAGACCACGCCTAACGCGCCAAAGGTTACGGAAGAGAGCGCGCCTAACAGGCCATCGATGCCATCCACCATATTGAAGGCATTAATCGCCCCAATTACTGCAAATAAGGTGACGACATAACCAAAGGCACCAAGTATCAGTTCGTAACCAAACAGCACCCTACCCAGCGAACCGAGATAGAGACCATCCCACATCATGATCCCGGCAACCAACGCCTGTAATCCAATACGCGGCAGCACCGGCAGATCAAAGCGGTCGTCCAGTACACCAACCATCATCAGCAACGTGGCGCAAATCATATAGATGTCAAAATCGGGCAGCCATGAGGGCTGAAGGGCGTATAGCAGCCACAATGACAGATAAACCGATACCCCGCCAACCAGTGGAATGTGACCGTTATGATGTTTACGCGCATTTGGCTTATCGACCAGCCCTACTTTGCGGGCTGCTTTGCGGGCGATAAAAAGTAATGCCAACGCGCCGAGGAAAACAAGAACGATTTCTTGCATGGTTGCACCAGTAATAAATTGCCTAAAAGTGGTTGAAATACCACGCTACCGCCCCTGGCTTTTCGCTACCAGACGCTTAGGTGATTACCCTAATCAAGCATAGTCAGAGTAAGTTTATTAGCCGCTTTTTTTATCGGGACAACGTCAAAAGCCGCCATCTCCCGTTGATGAATTGGTAACAATTCTCGTACTATCGGCGCGCACAAACAAGCTTAAATTAGGCCGTTTTGGGCTAGCTATCAGAAAAATCCAGGGTGTAAGGTGTTAAACGTTCATTTATTACTCGAAAAGGCGAACATTTGTACCTTAAAAAAGCTTTTGCTTATTGTGCCTTTAAGACTTTTTCCCCTAATGTAAGGGTAAAAAATGTCAATCTGAATACCCATTGTTTTATCTGATTGAGGCACGGTTTAGAAAGGATATGATGGTGAGCGAGCGCCAGAGAACGGACAGGCCATTTTTCAGCCTACAGCGTGGATACCCGGCTTGGCTGCTGTTAAACCTTCACGCCAAATGCCGGGCATCCACAAAAGATTAAATAAATTTAACCATTAACGATAACCTTGCGGATTTTTCGACTGCCAATGCCAGGTATCACGCATCATGTCATCTATACCGCGCGTTACCCGCCAGTTCAGCTCTTTATCCGCCAATGCCGCATCTGCCCAGAAGGCGGCAAGGTCGCCATCACGGCGCGGTAAAATTTGGTAAGGAATCGGCTTACCGCAGGCTTTTTCGAACGCTTTTACCATTTCCAGCACCGAATAGCCTTTTCCGGCGCCAAGGTTATAGGCTTTATAGCCACTGATTGCTGACAAATGATCGAGCGCTTTCAAATGCCCTTCAGCCAGATCAACCACATGGATATAGTCACGCACGCCGGTACCATCTTTGGTGTCATAATCATCACCAAAGATACCCACTTTTTCCAGCCGACCAATTGCAACCTGGGCAATATACGGCAGCAGGTTGTTAGGTATGCCGTTCGGGTCTTCACCAATTTCGCCAGACTCATGTGCGCCAACCGGGTTAAAATAGCGCAGCGCGATAGCCTTAAACTGGTTATCTGCTTTCGCATAGTCCGCCAGCACTTGTTCCACCATCAGTTTTGACGTGCCATACGGGCTGGTGGTGCCGCCAATCGGCGTGGTTTCAACATAGGGAACCGGAGCATTAGCGCCATACACCGTGGCGGAAGAGCTGAAAATAAACTGCTGAATGCCCGCGCTGCGCATCTCCTCCAGTAACACTACCGTTCCGGAGACATTATTTTCATAATATTCGAGCGGCTTACGCGTTGACTCGCCAACCGCTTTTAAACCCGCGAAATGGATAACCGCGTCCACAGTATGCTGAGCAAAGATGCTCCGCAGGCAATCACGGTCAAGGATATCCCCCTCAACAAAAGCCGCTGCTTTCCCTGCCAGCTTCTCAACGCGGCGTAATGACTCACGCGACGCGTTACTCAGGTTATCCAGCACCACAACATCATCGCCACGCTGTAAGAGCGCCAGCACCGTATGAGAGCCGATATACCCTGCCCCGCCAGTTACTAAAATAGCCATCCGGACTCCTTTACCTGCCGCGCAATGCGCGGCGAATAAGAAAAAGAGGGGTTATTTTGCCAGTAATTTCTGGATTTGTTCGCGAAATTCGCGCCCCTGGGTATTACTCCGTAGACCATAAGAGACAAATGCCTGCATATAGCCCAGCTTACGACCACAGTCGAAGCTCCGCCCGGTCATCAGGCAGGCATCAACCGGTTTTTTCTTACCTAAATTGGCAATTGCGTCAGTTAACTGAAAACGGCCCCATGCGCCTGGCTCCAGGGTTTCCAACTCTTGCCAAATATCCGCTGAAAGCACATAGCGCCCAACGGCGAACAAATCGGAACCTAAGGTTTCAGGATGCTCTGGTTTCTCAACATAATCCACAATCTGGCTAACCGCACCTTCATTATCCAGCGGCTCCTGTGTCTTGATCACGGAATATTCAGAAAGGTCGGCATCGGTCATATGCTTCGCCAACACCTGGCTGCGCCCGGTCTCTTCGAAACGCGCCACCATTGCGGCAAGGTTATAGCGCAAGTGATCGGCGGTTGAATCATCCAGCAAAATATCCGGCAGCACCACCACAAAAGGATTATCGCCAATCATCGGGCGTGCGCACAGCACCGAATGACCTAAACCCAACGGCTGTGCCTGGCGGACGTTCATGATGGTGACGCCGGGAGGACAGATCGACTGCACTTCGCTCAGCAATTGGCGTTTAACGCGTGCTTCAAGCAGCGCTTCGAGCTCGTAGGTGGTATCAAAATGGTTTTCCACCGCGTTCTTGGAAGCGTGCGTGACCAGAACGATTTCCTTGATGCCCGCCGCGACGCATTCATCAATGATGTATTGAATCATCGGTTTATCAACGATCGGCAACATCTCTTTAGGAATGGCTTTTGTAGCAGGGAGCATATGCATACCCAGACCCGCAACCGGGATAACTGCTTTAAGCTTGGTCATATTTTTTCCATGTAACGATGTGAAAATGTTGATGAATTATGCATTAAATTAGCTTCATCACAGTATAATCTTTGTCTGAAAATTTGGAAAGTTTAGACTCACCATCTCTTTCTGCTGGAAACTCATGCAATGGAATAAATATGCTACGCAAAAAAAATGCTGATTTAATATCAGCATTTTTATTTTATGTCTTATTACCAGTCAGGATGCCACAAGGCGCATTTTCCGCAATCCGAAGCGCAACACTCGGTAAAGGAAGAAATTAAAACCAGCTATCTTACTCATAATATTGGCGTATTTATCATACACGCGATTATATTTCTGCTGCGTTTCAGGGCTCAACTGCAAACGAGACGCCTTTTTAATTAACATAATATTAATAATATTTAAAATAATCCGCTGTCTGAGATTATTACGGCTTACCTGATTACGGCTATTAACTAATAATGACTCGATTGCATCAATGCTGGAAAGATAGCCGATAATATTCTTTTCACTACGCCCGCTGTTCATTATCGAACCGGGGCGCACGCGACGCTTGAAGAATACACGGTCAGTGACCACCGTTTCCCCCGCCGCAAAGAACATACGCGGCGTAAATTCTTCGTCTTCGTGAATAATAGGCTTAAAAAACAGCCCATTTTCCACCTGAACACGCCGTGAGTACACATATAACCAAGCATTAGGATAAAACACCGCGCGTTGAGAGAGCTGATTAAACGCCTCTTCACCGCTCGAGAATGTCGCCTCCATACCACGGCGATAACGCGGCAGTTTGGTTGCTTCCGCCGCGGCGGCATCGTCGGCCAGCGGGTCAATGAATGACTCCGCAGAGAACGCGTACACCTCTGTATTCGGGTGTTGCGCAACCACCTGATGGAAGCGCTCAACTAAATCGTCAACCAGAATGTCATCGGAATCGAAATAGTAAAGATAATCGCAGGTTGCGGCGCGCGTCCCGACATTCCTCGCCTCACCCAACCCCTGGTTTTCGGTATGGATAATGGTAACGTGCTCTAGCGCCCCATAAAGCGACTCGGCCAGATCGCCAGAACCATCGGTCGAGCCATCATCAACAATGATGATCTCCTCAGGTTGAACCGTCTGGTTCAACACCGAATCGACGGCCAGCGCGAGGTAGCGTTGCACATTATAGACCGGGATCACTACCGATAACGTTGCGCGTGTCTTTGGCTCATTCATAAACTTATCAGCTCGCACTCCGGAACATCTTTAGTCCATGCCTCATAATAGCCTGAGTTCTTACCGTAGGAGTTATCCAGCAATTTGGTTTTAACGCCCAGTAAGCAACAAAGGATATGCCCGTGCATCCGCGAAGTTACTACGGTATCAAATGACATAAAGTAATCATTCACCCGCGCGACCAGGCCATCAGTATAGGTTCCCCAGGAAGACGAGGTACCGATAAGGCCACTGGAAAGCGCTTTGTTCACGCGCTCGGTCCTCTCAAGCAACTTCAGCTTCTTACGATCCTTATCGGTGCAGATATCTTCCCAGTCTTCATATTTATCAGGTGATGGCAATTGGATCTCGGCTGAAACTTTGCCGCCCTCAATATCTTTCCTGATCATCCATAACGTATCCCGCTTGATCTCGGCGCGGTTCTGCTGCGGGAACACGCCCCACAGTGAATGCGCCATATCCGGGCAAAGCTCTACGTCATCGCAAAAATGTTCCTGCAAAATTTTCTGGCTACGTACATCGCGGCAAAAAATCGTTAAATTTTTGTGGCTACGCATAATATTGCCGGACTTCAGCATTTCGTTGTGATCGTTAAAATGCAGTGTCTGCGGCAGGAAGACGATTTTGTGGCGCGGAAATTTTTTCACCACCGCTTCACGCAAGCGTTGGTGCGGCACATACAGGTCGCCAAAATTACCGCCGCCGTGCAGCAGGATAATCACGTCTTCCGGTAAGCTTTTCGTCTCTTCAACATATTTCAGGCTGCTCTTGTCAGTACGACGCGCCAGTACCTGATAATTACGTTCTTTAAAGAACTGCTCGGTTCCTTTATAAATCAGCAAATCACCAACGTTAAGATGAAGCGGTATATCCAGGTACACCACTTTGCTGCCATGAGGTACAACACGATCAATAACAGACAGCTTGTCTTTAAGAATGCTCATTGGATGCATAATAACGTTACGCTCTTAATAATTTACGAAGTTTTGGATTCTTGAAAAGTTGTTGTTTTATCTCAAGAACTAAAGGATCACGACTGATCATCATGGTAATTGCAAAGGCCACGATACCAGCGGAAATCTGTAGAAATAGCATTGCCGCTGCCGGCAGATGCAGCCCCGGAATCATGCCCGCGGCATAGGCCACCACAATGGTGGGAATCGTCAGTTTTAACGGCATCCAGATGCTGTAAATGTAGCTGGAGTAGCTGCTGCCAAGCACCGGTTTGATCAGGATAAAGTAGCTTAACCACGTATTAATTACCTGCACCGCAAGGAAGCCAAGCGCGGCCCCAACGCCGCCCGCCATATGGCCGCCAATCCAGATGCTCGGAATAAATAAAATCAGCTTAAACACATTGAATTTAAAGCTAATGTCAACGCGCGCTTTCGCCATCAGCAAGGAGCCGATCGGGTTACCGATTGAACGCAGTAAACCTACCACACACAGGATTTGCAAAATCGGTGTGATGAAGCGCCATTTCTCGCCAAACATAAACAACACAAAGTTTTGCGAAACCACCATCAGCCCCAGTAATGCCGGGAAATTCAACAGCCCGACCAGCGAAAGCAGCTTATAGAAGTTTTCTCCCAGCTTTTTCTGATCATCCTGGATTTTGGAGAACGCCGGGAACAGAACACGCGTAATAATCGGGTTAAGGCGCGTTGGCGGCATCACTGCCACATTGAACGCCAGGTTATAACCACCGGCGACAATCGCTCCGAGCGTACGCGACAGCACCGCGGTAGCAATATTTGAATTGAGCTGGTTAACCAACGCATCCGCCGTCAGAAACAGGCCAAAACGCAGGTTAGAACGTACCGATTTAAGATTAAAAATAAATTTGGGTGAATACTGTTTTCGCCCAACCCACGATAACAAAATTGTTCTGACCGTCGACATCACCAAATATCCCCACATGGCAGTAATCGCCAGTGGGTAGAACCACGCAGAAATCATCGTGACGCAGAAACCGAGCATAATCGCCGTGGTTTCAATGGCGCCGATTTTGGAAAATTCGAGCTCTTTTTGCAGCAAGGCGCGGAACTGCTGACCGTGTGGAATAACTAAAAACGCAAACGCCAGCGTGCGAATCAGTGGTTCGAGGTCTGGCTGTTTAAGTAACGCAGCAATATCATGGCTTAAAAAGAAAGTGCCGCAAAACACCACAATACCAATGCTAATATTGAGCCAATAGAGCGTAGAGAGCTCAACTTCGGTTAAATCTTTTCGCTGAATAATCGAGTTGGAGATACCAAAATCGGTCAACGTATCGGCGATAAGAATCACCACCATCGCTATGGTCAGCAAGCCGAACTGATGCGGTTCGATCATGCGCGCCAGTAATGTAATCTGTAAAAAGTTAATCCCAATACTGGCGGCGGTAGAGATCGCCGACCATTTTGCGCCTTTTACCGTCTTTTCTCTCAGGCTCATAATCTTCTTCTTTCGTTTTTAATATTGAAGGCGAGCCTTACCCCGCCTCGCCTTCATATTTACCACGGCGGTGAATCCAGACTACATGGACGCCTCGCCGCTCAGACACCGGGTCAGCTCAATACGATATAGAACAGACTACGTTCACACTGCTGACAGCCTTTAACCAACAATTTGCTATCCACACTGATCTGCGCGGCGCCGTCCTTCATGCTGACCGGAACCTGCTGATGAGAACCATCGGCAAACCAGAGCGTGGCGGTCGGATTAGGTTTTAGAGTTTTCAGCGCGTAGTGATACGTCGACTGTTTTTGCGCTGGCTTGTAGGTGGAGGTGATCACCTGACGCTTATCGCCGACATTAATCGCAAAGTTTTTGGTGTAAGCATCACCATTACTCGGCGGAGCAGTCGTCAATGAGGCCAGTTTCAACGGCCCATCGCCATAGAAACTGTTCAATTGTTTCAGTTGCTTACCGTTATCGGTCAACGCAACGCTAGCGGCGGTGGAAGAGATGGTCATGGAGCGATAAGGTTTTTTATTCCCCTGCCAGGCCGGGAACCAAAACGCCTTATACTTCATCGGATCATCCCACTGATGGCTCAACGCGAAGTCCAAAATAAAGGAGTAGGCTAACGCGACCGATTCAGGTTTATTGGTATAACCCAACTCAGTCTGCCAAATACCCTGCACTTTGTTGTTCTCTACGTAACGCTTATACAACCATTGATAGGGATGAACGCTGCCGTAATGAAAATCCAACACGTCGGTGTAGTCGATCGCATTGTGATACTCGATGGTTTTGGCAAATTCATTCAAACTGTTAGAAGCTGGCCAGCCGCCGAATACCACCTTGCCATGGTGTTGACGAATGATTTTCGCCGCCGGCAGATAGATTTTATCGATAAAATCCTGATCTGAGCCGAGCCAGTAAGAGGCTTTGCGCGTCGGTTCGTTCCAAATCTGGAAATATTTCAGGTTATACGGCGCGGCGCTGTAACGCGCCACTGCCGCCTGTACAAAGTTCACCCACGCCTGATAATCCTTCGGCGCTGACCCGGCAGTGCGCGGCGTGGCACGGTTCCACGCCGGGGTATAAGCCAGCAATGGCAGGACTTCCACGCCCTGTGCATGCGCCTGTTGAACTTTCTTATCAATCGGCGCCCAATTATAGGTACCTTTCACCTTCTCCACTTGCGCCCAGCTAAAATTCTCCCTGACCCAGCTAATCCCCAACTCTTTTGCCGTATCTTTACCCGGCGGGAGATAATTAGTTCCAAATAGATCTTTAAAATAAACATCCTGCGCGGCGGCATGGAATGAAGCAAAAAGTAGTACAGCTAAAGCGCAACTTTTTCGGACAGGCATAAACTGCATTGCCATCTCCTCTTAACGTTGGATATGAGAAAGGCGGACAAACACACCCGGATCAGTAAGCCGTTTTGCTGACGAACCCTTTGAACAACGTGAAAAAAACGATGCGCAAATCGAGCCAAATACTCCAGCAGCGGATATATTCCAGATCGTATTCGATGCGTTTTTCCATTTTATCGAGGGTATCGGTTTCTCCACGCCAGCCGTTAACCTGAGCCCAACCGGTAATGCCCGGTTTCACTTTATGGCGCAGCATGTAACCCCGAATTAGATTGCGGTATTGCTCATTATGCGCCACCGCATGAGGACGCGGCCCGACGATGGACATATCGCCAAACAGCACATTGAAGAACTGTGGCAATTCATCGAGCGAAGTACGACGCAGGAAGCCGCCGATTGGCGTCAGGCGCGAGTCGCCACGCGTTGCCTGCACCACCTTGTCGCCATTTTCCATCACGTTCATTGAGCGGAATTTCCACACCTTGATCGGCTTACCGTCCATGCCATACCGTACCTGGCGGAAAATAACCGGCCCTGGCGAGGTCATTTTCACCATACAGGCGATGGTAATCAGCACTGGCGCGATAAAGATCAGAATCATCGTCGATAAGATAATATCTTCCAGGCGCTTGAGAACCATATTCATGCCGTCCAACGGCGTATCGATCAGTGACACCATCGGCACGCCATTCACTTCTTCACTGCGCGACTGCAAGATGTTGAAGGTGAAAATATCCGGAATCAGCATCACGGCGCAGGTGGTATCGGTGAGGAGATCGACCAACTCATGGATTTTCTGCTCTTCACTCATCGACATGGCCAGATAGACCCGGTCAATACGGCCTGAGCGTGCATCTTCCAACATGCTGGTAAAATCACCGCCATACGGAATATCCGTATCATCATAATCCGGCGCATCACCATAGATACCGGCGACTTTGAAGCCTAACCACGGTTGGTCGATAAACGAACGCGCCAACGCTAAGCCTTGCGGCATATTACCGGCAATCGCGACATAACGAATGTTATAACCGCGTTTGCGGAACATACCGGCAATAAAGCGAATGGTGATGCGGGCGGCGACTAAGCCGACCGAAACCAGTAAATACCACGACAGGTAGAAACGAAACGGTAATTCAACCGCCCGGAACAGCGAAATAGTACCGACCGTTAAAAGTAAGCTAAGCGACCAGTTTTGCAGAATTAAAAATAACTCTCTGGAAAGCTTTACGCCGCGCCAAGAACGGTAAAAATCAGTAATTCCGCCCACCATTTGGAAAACAACCAATGCCCCAAGGATTAACAAGGCATGGATATAAATGAATTTTTGATTATGCAGCAGACAAATGAGATAGATGCCGACAACCATGATTAAAATATCGGAAAAACGCTGTGTAATCGATATTAATGATGCGTTGGTCGGAGACCTACCCCGGCTTAGTACTGACATAGAATCACCTGTATTCGATAATTAAGCCTGAGGAAAGCGGCATTGCCCGTATCGAGCAATGCTCAACGTCACGATCTCAATAATTCGAGTATCTCTTTCGTTTTTTCCTGCACTTTAGTTTTGTCTTCTTTGGCTTCAACGTTCAGGCGTACCACAGGTTCCGTATTTGAACTTCGCAAATTGAATCGCCAGGTATCAAACTCCATACTAATGCCATCCGTTTCATCAACGGTTAGCGCCTGTGCGCGATACCGTTGCCAAACGCGTTCAATCGCCGCTTTAGGATCCTGAATGGTGCTATTAATCTCTCCGGACGCCGGGAAAGCCGCGACGCGATCCGCCACCAGTTGCCCCAACGTTTTTCCTTTGCCAGAAACCAATTCAGCGACCAGTAACCAGGGAATCATCCCACTGTCACAGTAGGCGAAGTCACGGAAATAGTGATGCGCACTCATTTCGCCGCCATACACGGCGTCTTCGCTACGCATCCTTTCTTTAATAAACGCATGACCGGTTTTTGACATCACCGGGATACCGCCCTCACGCGTAACAATATCAATCGTGTTCCAGCTTAAACGCGGATCATGAATGATTTTGCTGCCGGCATTTTTCTGTAAAAAGGCTGCCGCCAGCAAACCGACGATATAGTAGCCCTCGATAAATTGGCCGTGCTCGTCAAACAGGAAACAACGATCAAAGTCGCCATCAAAGGCAATCCCCATATCCGCGCCATGCTCAATCACCGCCTGCGCAGTATCGGCACGACACTCCGGCAGGAGTGGATTGGGAATCCCATTCGGGAAATTTCCGTCCGGCTGGTGATGCACTTTAATCAAAGTCAGTGGAACGCCTAACTGAGCAAAACGCTGCTCCAGCGCATCGATCACATGTCCTGCGGCGCCGTTTCCGGAGTTAATCACCAGACGAAGCGGCTTGATGGCCGAGGGAGTGATGTAGCCGAGTAAGTGATCGACATAATTATTCAGCACCGAATGGTGACGATAGGTACCGCGTTTTTCAGCAACAACTGGCGCGAAATTATTGGCTTCAGCCAGTTGCTGGATGGCTTTCAACCCGGTATCGCCGCTGATCGGACGCGCACCTTCGCGTACCAGTTTCATGCCGTTGTAATCCATTGGGTTGTGGCTAGCCGTCACTTCAATACCGCCATCGGTTTCCAAAAAGAAAGTGGCGAAATAGATCTCTTCAGTGCCGCTCAACCCAATGTCGATAACATCGGTACCCGCATCCTGCAAACCGTTGGCTAACGCTAACTTCAGCTCTTCGCTGGTCAAGCGTACATCGCCCCCTACTACCACCGTTTTGGGCTGTAAATACTCGCCGTATGCACGCCCGATGCGATAAGCAATATCGGTATTCAGTTCCTCACCAAGCCGACCGCGAATGTCATAAGCTTTAAAACACGTTAATTTATTGTTCATGTTGTGCACTGCCTTTAATGTGAACCTTAAACGCCCTGGTGCCGGGTATCAGATACGTCCATATTTATCTTCAAAACGAATAATATCGTCCTCCTCCAGGTAAGCCCCTGAGCGCACCTCAATTAAATGAAGCGGAATTTTCCCAGGGTTTTCCAGCGAGTGTTTTTCACCCAGAGGAATATAAAGCGACTGATTTTCAGTCAGTAAAATAGTTTCTTCACCACGGGTAACTTTTGCGGTTCCCGCTACCACAATCCAGTGTTCCGCGCGGTGGTTATGCATTTGCAAAGAGAGACGTTCGCCCGGTTTTACCGTAATCCGTTTAACCTGGTAGCGATGCCCTTCATCAATCGAGTCATATTTCCCCCACGGGCGGTAGACTTCGCGGTGAATATAGTGCTCTTTGCGTCCATCGCGTTTAATTTGCTCAACCACTTTCTTAATGTCCTGAACGCGGTCTTTACGGGCAACCAGCGTGGCATCCTTGGTTTGCACCACCACCAAGTCATCTACGCCAACCAGTGACACCAAGCCTTGTTCCGCAAAAACATAACTGTTGTTGGAGTCATGGCTGATCACGTCGCCGTGCAACACATTCCCTTGCGCAGTTTTTTCGCTGATATCCCACAAGGATGACCATGAACCGACATCGCTCCAGTTGGCATCCAGCGGGACCACGGCCGCGTGGCGCGTTTTTTCCATCACCGCATAGTCAACGGACTCATCCGGGCAGCGAGAAAAAATCGCCTCGTTGACACGAATAAAATCTAAATCCGGGTCAATTTTCTCTACCGCCTCACGGCACGCGTGATAAATATCCGGGCGGAAGGTTTGCAGTTCAGCTAAATAACGGCTGGCCTTAAACAAAAACATGCCGCTATTCCAGTAATACTCACCACTATTCAGATATTTCTCAGCGGTTTCACGATCGGGTTTTTCTACAAACCCATCGACTTTCCAACTGATTTCCCTAACATCAGAATTAGTCTGAGAATATCCCTCATCCTCAATTGCTGCAGCCCGTTTAATATAGCCGTAGCCGGTTTCGGGATACGAGGGAACAATTCCGAAAGTTACCAAATAATCCTTTTCCGCCAACGGGATTGCTTGTTTAATCGCCGTCTGGAAAGCGGAAATGTCTTTAATTACATGGTCTGCCGCTAACACCAGTAACAGCGGATCGTCATCGCTGCCCTGTGCTTCTTGCTTCTGCTTCGCCACTAATGCCGCCAGCGCGATGGCGGGCGCAGTGTTACGTCCGACCGGTTCGAGAATGATGTTATTGCTGAGGCTGTTAATCTGGTTGAGCTGCTCAGCTACCACAAAGCGATGCGCTTCGTTAGAAATGACGACCGGAGCATCACAGGCAAGTCCGTTAAGGCGCTCAATGGTTTCCTGTAGCATGGTGGATTCGCCATTTAGCGCGAGAAACTGCTTCGGATACAGCACGCGCGACAGCGGCCACAAGCGGCTACCATTGCCGCCCGCCATAATAACCGGATGAAGTTTAGACATTTTTCGTCACCTCAGTCGAAGGTAGCAGACCACGCTCGGCCTGGAATTTATCCCAGCGCGTCATCACATATTCGTGTAGCTCTTGATGGAAGCGTTGCGTGGAGAATTTCTCCGCGTTTTCGCGGCACTGCGCCGGCGTAATCTCCCCTTCCAGCGCTTCGAAACGTGCAACTGCATCACAGATAGACTCGGTGGTTTGTTCCGCGAACAGCACCCCGGTAGCGCCAGGTTGGCCGACCGGTTTCACGGTTTCCAGCGCGCCGCCCTTACCAAAAGCAATCACTGGCGTGCCACACGCCTGCGCTTCAACCGGCACAATGCCGAAATCCTCTTCTGCGGCGAAGACAAACGCTTTCGCGCGCGCCATGTTCTCTTTCAATACGGCAAATTTCTGGTAGCCAAGCAGCGTAATATTCTCTTTTGCTACCGCTTTAATTTTTTCAAACTGTGGCCCTTCGCCAATCACCACCAGTTTTTTGTCCGGCATCTTGCCAAATGCTTCCACAATCAGGTCGATTTTCTTATAGGGCACCATGCGCGAGGCAGTAAAATAAAAGTCATCTTTATTTTCTTCCAGCGCAAAATCTTCTACCGCCACGTTAGGATAAATAACGTCCGCATGACGGCCATACACTTTCTTAATACGGCGTGAAATGTATTTTGAGTTAGCGATAAAATAATCTACGCCATTCGCAGTACGGTAATCCCATAACCGGACGCGATGCAGCATCCAACGGGCGATCATGCTTTTTAAGCCTTTGTCGAGATTGGCTTCTTTCAGATATTGATGTTGCAAATCCCACGCATAACGCACCGGTGAATGGCAATAACAAATATGAAGCTGATCGGGGCCGGTAATCACCCCTTTCGCAACCGCGTGGCTACTGCTAATGACAATGTCATAGGCCGACACGTCCAACTGTTCAATTGCATAGGTCATTAACGATAAATAGTTTCTGTATTTCGTTTTGGCCTTCGGCAGGCGTTGGACAAACGTCGTGGTGACTTTTTTATGATGAATAATGTCGCGCTGCTCTTCAGGTAAGAAATCGACTACGCTAAATAAATCTGCATCAGGAAAAACGTTGATTATTTCTGAGAGAACTTTCTCTCCGCCACCAGAGACGACTAACCAATCATGAATAATGGCAACTTTGGGTAATTGCACGTTAACTCTCCTGTGGATTGTTCCCGATAAGGCGCTGATAAATAGTTTTAAGGCGCGCCTGATACGTTTCAAAAGAAAAAAGGGTGGTATCACGCAGCGTGTTTAGCTGGCGGTGACTAAATGCCTGGTCGATTTTTTCGCCAAGATCATTGTGCTGATAATCAAATTCAACCGGATAATGGGTCAGTTCCGCCATCTCCTTCAAACCGCCATAATTCGGCACCAGCACCGGCAAACCGGCGCTTGCTGCTTCAACGATTGAGATAGGCGCATTTTCATACCACACCGAAGGTAGAACAAAAACATCGTAGCGATAGAGATGGGTAATCACCTCTTCGCGTGGGCGGAAGCCATGAAAAATCAGCTTCAGGCCGCTTCTTAGCGCCATGGTTTTTAATTGCTGTTCACTCTCGCCCTGACCGTAAATATTGAAATTAATCGTCTGCTGTGTGTCTTTATTCAACTTCTCAACAAATTCAACCAACCCTTTCTCGCTAGACAAACGGCCAATAAACACCAGTTCAATGGCTCGTTCAGCCGGCCCGGTCTGCTGATTAACCGTCGCGGCGGCCGGTAACAGCTCAACCGGATTACGGACGATTTCAATCGGCTGACGCACTCCCCATGCCTTAAATACGCTTTTCAGGAATTCGCCGGGGGAAATAATCACATCAAAGGTGTTGGTCAATTTTAACAGTCGATAATTAAGGAAATGTTGCGAACACTTCAATAAAGAATGAATTATCGAGCGATGGTCGAAGCGCTTTAAATAGCTAAGATTCTTGCGTACTGGATCGAAATTATTGCGCACGCTACCGGTAAAGTATTGAAAGCCGCTATTAGGGCAAATCAAATGGTAATCATGTGCGGTAAACACCACTTTAAACGCTCGTTTCTTTTTCGCACGACGTAACGCATGTAGTACCGAAGGCGTGAGATAATGGTAGTAATTATGCAGATGAACAATATCGGGCGAAAATTCAGCAATAGCGTTCGCCGTTTGCAGGGCGTATTTTCTTGAATATAAATAGGATAGCGGATTGGTTTTCCCATCGGAATACAGTGCTCTGGTCTCATACCCCAGTGCTTCACTGGCTTTTATGGTATCACGAAATACCGACTCCGCGCCGCCGCCTTCATAGGCATCATTAATATGCAGGACTTTTATTTTTTTCATCTTTTTCTCGCGTATTACGCACGGAACAGTAATGCACGCAGGAATGGCATTTTTTTCCTTACCTTATATTTAACAAACATCGGTAATACCGGCTTAGAAAAGTGCTGGAAAAGATCGCTCAAGCTAACATCCTGCTCACGGTTTATCCGGTCCTGCAGGAAAAGGCTGTCCAAATGGCCTTTTTGCAGCAAATGCGCATACTTCTCGGTAAACATTTGGTACCCCTTCACCGCCTTAGGAGAGTTGGTGATACGGTTTTCTTCATGGTCGATATTCAGTTGGTAGGTGTACTCTTCCAGACGGAAACCCGGGCCGCACTTGAGCGCCATATTCACCCACGCATCATAATCCTGCCAGGCAGGCATACGCTCATCGAATCCGCCCGCTTTCACAAAATCTGCGGTGCGAGTGAAGATTTGGTTGCCAACGATATTACGGTAGAAAAGCTTATCTACCGTGACCTCTTCTTCGCTAATTTTCTGGCGAAACATATGCTTGCTATTTTTAACTACCTGCCCGGCGCACAACCATGGATATTTTTCCCGCATTGGAGAACGGATAAAGGTTTCGACGCGCTGAGGTAAAAACTCATCATCATCATCTAAGCCGGTAATAAACTCGCCCTCGGCGCGATGAATCATTTTATTCCGCGCAACGCAGGCGCCCTGAGGGACTTCATTACGAATAAAGACGAAGTCATCAAACTTATTCTTATATTCCTCGACCACTTCATCATAACTTTGCGAAGAACCATCGTCACAAACCAGTACTTGCAAATGTTTCCAGCTCTGGCGCGTTAAGGAGGATAATGCTCGTCCCAGCATCCCCGGGCGGTTATGAGTTGGAATGTAAATACTTACAGTCTGATTCATCGACATTAATCCTTAATTAAAAATCGAACGGCAGGGGCATTCCCCTGATTCGACGTTAAGAGAAAAGAGAGAAAAAGGTGACGCAGCGCCCGCACGGGTGGCGGGCGGCGTTAATTAGGGCGTGTGCCCTTGTTCAGGAGTAACCGCTGGCTCTGGCGTCGGCGTACCATGGACCGCAGGAATCGAGTGGGCGCTGGCTTTTTCCCGACGCTTGCCAAAATATTTTACGTATCCAATCCCGAAAAGCGTGAAAAAAGGAATCATCTGCGCTGGCGTAGTAATACGATGTTCCGTCGCGGATGAGAATACGCAAGTCCAGAATGACATCTGGAGCGCCAGCGAAAGTCCTGGATCGTATTGGTGCATTTGCCTGATTTTATTTAATATCTGCCCAAAGAGCAGTACAAAGAGCGTGTAGCCTACTAAACCCAGCTCGGCCAAAATCGTAAAGGTCGAGTTGTGCGCATGTGAGTCGGTATGGCGAATAAACTGGTGATCTTTGATGGTAAAAATATGCGGAATTACCGTGGTGTAGCGATACCAGAGATCGTCAAAGCTACCGAACCCCATGCCTAACAACGGCGAATGGATGAAGTTATCAAACGCACGCGGCCATAAGTAGTACAGGCGGTCAATAAAGGTTCCCGCACGGTCAAAATCAACGTCCTGGTTAATGGTGAAGTTTGCACCAACCGACATGATCTTGCCCATTGAGACCCACGTTGGATAAGTATCCAATACAATCAGGAACTGTATCGCCAGAAAGATGATAAACACCGTTCCGGGGCGTTTAAAGCGTAGCGTCAAGCCGTAGCCAATGGCGGCGATAATCGCCAACACGCTACCACGCGAATCGGTTTCATACAGGCACACCACAAACGCCAGACTATACAACAGATAGAGCGGGCGCCGTTTGACCACCCACAACCCCATGCAGGCTGCGGCGACCACCGAATAGAAGCCCCCGGCGGCGTTATGTGAAATAAACAGGAAGCGATAAACGCCCTCTTCATCCAATGGCATGCCGAAAAACGCCACGATGGATGCGACAAAGAAGAAGGCAAAAATAACGTAAAACGCGCGGTCGACATTAATATTGACCGCCAGTGGCAGAAAGATGAAAACAAACAAAACCAGGTAGCTGATAATAAAATTACCGTCACGCCGGTAAAAATCAAAATCTAGAAACGCCGAGCGGTTATACAGCGTTGAAGAGATAATGACGTAGGCAAACAGCAGAATAATATACAGTTCAATCTTTTCAAACCGCAGAAAATCCCGGCGATAGAACAGCCCGATAAGCGCCATCGGCAACAACACAATCATTATGACGCTGATCGGCACCAGGTTGGTTACTGTGCAGACTAACGAAAATAGAATAAGAAACTTAAATATATGCCTCACGCTGTTTTCCTTGCCGTTTTTGCAATTTAGCGTTCCCGAACCGCTAAAGCGATCCGGGAACCCCCGGCCATTTTTATACAGAGGTCAATCGCGCCATTCGGCGTTCTCTGTGAAAACTATTTTTTGGCATTACCATATTGATACTGATAGTAACCATAACCGCCATTACCGTACTGGCTAGCCGCACGCGGAACCACCACGTTGAGGATAACGCCTTTAATATCCACACCGTTCTGCTCAAAGCGGCGGATACTGACTTCCACTTCTTTGGCGGTGGTTTCTTCAAAGCGCGCCACCAGCAGCGACGTGCCACAGCTACGACCACAAATTGCCGCATCGGTAACCGCCAGAATCGGCGGCGTATCCACCAGCACAATGTCATAGTGCTGGTTCGCCCACTCCAACAGATCGCTGAAGCGTTTGTTCATCAGTAACTCTGACGGGTTCGGCGGAATTTGACCGCGGCTAATGACTGACAGGTTTTCCATCTTTTTCACCGGATGAATCGCCTCATTGATTGGCAGGCTCCCGGATAGAATTTGTGACAACCCTTTGTTCCCGTCGGACGAATCTAACAGCGTATGCATATAGCCTTTACGCATATCCGCATCGATCAACAGCACACGCTGCCCGGCTTGCGCCAGAATTGCGGCGAGGTTGGCGCTAATAAACGATTTACCGATTGATGGGCTAACACCGCTAATCATCAGAATATTGTTTTTCGCTTCCATCATCGCAAAATGCAGACTGGTGCGCAGACTTCGTATCGCCTCCAACGCCATATCGGTTGGATTACCCAACGCCAGCAGATTTTCAGAGCGATTTTTCCCACCGCCATTGGCGGCCAAGACCCGATCTTTTTCCTGCTGCCATTTTGATAACGGCACGCTGGCATAAACGTTAATCCCCAGAGACTCAATCTGCTCAGGCGATTCAATCCCTTTATGCATCGCTTTACGCGCCAGTACGAAGGCGGACGCCAGCATTGCGCCAAAAATAGCCGCCAACAGGGTAATGATGATTTTTTTCGGTTTAACCGGCGCCAAACGCGTCATCGCCGGATCAATAATGCGCACATTACCGACGGTACTCGCTTCGGCGATTTTCAGCTCTTGCTGACGGTTAAGCATCTGCATGTAAACCTGTTGCCCAACTTCAACATCACGCGTTAAACGCAGAATCTGCTGCTGAGTTTCAGGAAGCTGCGAAACTTTCTTGTTCAGCTCATCCTTTTCATTTTCCAGCACGCGACGTTTTTCCATCAACGCTTTATAGGCCGGATGCTGTTTGGTGTAGAGCTTAGAAATATCGGACTCTTTAAAGGTTAACTCATTGAGTTGCCCTTCCAACTGAACCAGCGTGTCGAGCGTTGATTTCGCTTCCAGTGACATATCCACTGAGTCATTGGCGCGGCGATAAGCATTCAGCTTATCTTCATCGGCATCCAACTTGCTGCGCACGCTTGGCAATTGCTCAGCCAAGAAGCTCAGGCTTTTCTGCGCTTCTTCAGTTTTGCGATTAACGTTTTGCAACTGGTAATTATCGACGATGCTATTAAGCACATCGGCGGCCTTTTGCGCATTGGTATCGTCATAGCTGAGGTTGATAACGCCGGTATCTTTACCCGCATCGGCAACCTGCAACACACCATAGATGTTGTTATAAACCGAAAGCAGCGGGTGTTTCACCAACGTGAATTCACGCCCTTCTTTTGATTTCAGCTCAGAGATAAGCAGGCTGTAGCCCTTGCCCGTTGCCCGACTGCCGACCGTTCCTTTCAGAACCTCGCCCTGCTCATTGCTCAGCGTATAACTCTTCGCGCCGGTTACCGTCAGGGTAAATGGCATATCAATGCTACTTTTCGGCATTGAGAAATCACTAATGGTCACCACATCGTCGTCATTGCCGGTCAATGCGGCAAACCCGTGACCAAATACCGGGAAGTAATTGCGCTGTACATCATATTCCAGATGCAGATCGTCAATCGCTTTACCTAGCACCATACGTGATTCAATCAGCGCTATCTCCGTCGCGGAGGCGGGCTCTGAATCAGGCAGCATGCTGCTGATAGTTGAGATCAGCGAGGTGCCCGCTGCTTTTTCAACTTGCACCACCGCATCGGCGCGATAAACCGGCGTGGCGAAGAGCGAATAGACGATGGCGATAATGATAAAGAACAGCGTAATGGCCAGAATCAGCCATTTGGCGTCAACCAGGCTTCCCCATACGCGCCCCAAATCAATCTCGTCACGATTTTCGCTGACGCCTGGCAGCGATAATTTATTTTTATCTATCATTGCGGTCCCTGATTTATGAGTTGAGTGCCTGAGCCCACTTTTGTGCGGATTGATCGAGTAGCTGGTAAACAGACTGATAAAACTCTTCGCTCTTTCTGTACGGGTCGGGGATTTCCTTTGAAATCCAGTGTCCGAAAAGCATTATTTTTCCTCTTACAGCTGAAGATACCTGACAAACGGCATCAATATGTTGGCGCTCCATCACCAGGATGAGGTCACTCTCGCGGCAGTGCTCCGGCGCCAGTTGGCGCGCGATATGTCCGGAGAGTGACAACTGGTGTTGTTGTGCGACCTCACTGGCCATGCGGTCGGCGGCGTGCCCTACCAGCGCGCCAACCCCAGCCGAGACGATATGTTTGTCAGGTGCATACTGTCGCAGTAGTCTTTCTGCGGTAGGCGACCGGCAAATATTGCCAACGCACACAACCAATATGGAATTAAACATATCTGTTACCAGTTATGAACATCACGAGTTGTATCAATGCCATAACGCACGCTATTGATGGTTGGCAGTAACTGGCTAATCACACGGTTCCAGCGCGCCAACGGCGTTGCGGTGACATACACAATGTCATACGGCTGAAGCTGGAACTCGGTGCCCATCACCATTGCCGTCGCATCGGAGGTATCCAACTGATAAATGTTGGCAATTTTGCCGCCTTGCTGGCGGTTCGGACGGATAACAAACACCCCGGTGGCATTCGAAACGCTCTGGTTCAACCCTTCCGAGTTACCCAGCGCTTCCGTCAACGTCATGCCGCTGCGATCCATTTTCAACGTCTGCTGTTTATTCACTTCACCCATCACGAAGACTTTCAAATCATCATTACGTGGGACGTAGAGAATATCGCCCGGATAGAGCAAATGGTTCTGCATCAAATCGCCGTTCTGCATCAGCGCTTGCAGCGAAATCCGCTGCTCACGACCGTTATGCGTCAGGATGACATTACGCCAGTCAGCGTTGGCGCTCAGACCGCCAGCACTGTTCACCGCATCCAGCACCGTTAGCGGAATATTGGTGATGGCCTGTTTGCCTGAGGTGCCGACTTCGCCGGTTACGTAGACTTTCTGCGAGCGGAAGCCCGCTACGTTAACATCGACCTGCGGGCTTTCAATATAGGTTGCCAGGCGACGCTGAATCTCTTCACGTACCTGCTGGATGGTTTTACCCGCTACCGTGACCTTGCCAATATAAGGATAGAAAATGGTGCCATCCGAATGAACCCAGTTCCCCGTATCGCTTGCGCTGCGGTACTGCCCGGCAGGCGTGGTCAATTCGGGGTGGTCCCACACGGTGACGCTCAGAACATCGCCGATACCGATACGATATTCGTAACTGGCCAATTCCTTATCTAACTCAGGATTGGGTCGGGCAACCGCTGGCGCTGTGCGTAGCTGCTCAATTAGACCAGGCGTCATTGGGAAGACATTAACCATTTTATCAATGTCATAATCAGCATCTTGCTGTTTGATAACATCCTTACCACTGGTTGAAATGTTCTGCCCTGGGACGATAGTACAGCCACTGATAAGTGTTATCGACACGAGGAGAGGTGCCAATTTACGTTTTGATTTCATCATTGAATTATCATCGCTATTGCTGAATTTATTATCTAATGCGGTTCAAGGCCGCAAAACTGCCCGTGAACCTGATTACGGACAATCTCCATCCCAAAGCCACGCTATTGCCGGTCCGTCATGAGATTTTTGCCTCTTGAGTAGTGCGTGAATTTGTCCCGACCGAGCCGTTTTTCAACCGGGGTGCCAAGGTTTAGCGTTTCGCTCTCGCACGCTAGAAGTGTAGTAAGTCCCCGCAAAGAGGCAAAGTGTAACTACAAGAAGTTACAGCTTTTTCTTGTTTGACCCGCAAATCACTGGCGAGCTTTTTTTAATGTTATTACCGACAATTCGCGACGAATTAATTGGTAATAATCTTAAAAATAATCAAACCGGGGAAAATAGTGTTGACGAATAGATTTTACTCATTCACTTAATTTTAAGCACGCTACCGCCCCTGGCTCTCAGCTACCAACGCTGTTTAAAATTGGACAGTGCTATTTGAGGGATAACCATTGAGTGCGCTTTATTAATCTTTCGATTCGCGAAAAGCTCACAATTGACCCTGATGCTTGACCGCTCGCTAAACATAAGCTGCTTTTTCACGAAGCGATCACAAAACTTACGGATAGATTTTTATACTATTGCTTGGTTGTGACAAGGGTAAGACCATCAATCCAGCTTACTTTCAGAATAAGACTAAGAAAATCAAAATTAAAACTAGAAAATTCAGGTGGTTATACAATTAAACAGAACCAGTTGTTTCCAGATAATTCCGTCTTGATAATAAATAAAACTCTGTTCCTGAATTTTATCCGCTGTTTTATTCACCAATGATAAAATTTCTCTCGCCATTTTTTGCATATACCCATTCAATATTCATGCCCCATAGAATGAAAATATTCTTCTAATGTTATCCATTTTGTCCTTTTAGGAATTATCTCATCCGTTGTTGCGTTTTCGTTATTCCACAGCCATCATCAATCTTATCGGGAAATTGTTTATGTTAAGGTGAATGTCTACATATGGAATGGATTGCTGATCCGTCGATATGGGCCGGTTTAATCACGCTAATTGTTCTTGAGCTGGTGCTGGGTATCGATAATCTGGTTTTTATCGCCATTCTTGCCGAAAAGCTGCCAACCGCCCAGCGCGATAGAGCGCGCATCACCGGTCTATTGTTTGCGTTGTTAATGCGTCTATTGCTGCTGGCTTCCCTCTCGTGGCTCTCTACCCTCACCGCACCGCTTTTCACGTTTCCGGGGCACGCTTTTAGTGCACGTGACCTGATCATGCTCTGCGGCGGCGTCTTTTTGCTGTTCAAAGCGACCACCGAGTTAAATGAGCGGCTGGAAGGAAAAGACGAGGACGAGGAGGCTCAGCGGCGAGGCGCCGGTTTTTGGGCGGTGGTCGCGCAAATTGTGGTGTTGGACGCGATATTCTCCCTCGACTCGGTGATCACCGCCGTGGGCATGGTCGATAGCCTGCCGGTGATGATGGCGGCCGTTACCCTCGCTATCTTCCTGATGATGTTAGCCAGCAAGCCCCTGACACGTTTTGTGAACAGCCACCCGACCATCGTGATTCTTTGTCTCAGTTTTCTGCTGATGATCGGTTTCAGCCTGGTGGCAGAAGGATTTGGTTTCCCGATCCCGAAAGGCTATTTGTACGCTGCCATTGGCTTCTCGATCCTGATCGAAGGGCTGAACCAGTTGGCGCAATTCAATCGGCGCCGCTTTCTTTCGGCCCGTATGCCGTTGCGTAAGCGCACCGCCGAAGCCGTGCTGCGCTTGCTACGTGGGCACCATGAAACTGCGGAACTGGATAGCGAAACCTCTTCGCTGGTGGCGGATAACGCGGAAAATCGCGCCATCTTTAATAAGCAAGAACGATTAATGATTGTACGCGTAATGGGGATGGGGCAGCGTAGCGTCAGCAGTATTATGACCTCACGCCACGATATTCAGCATATCGATCTGGCCGACTCGCCGGAAGCAATCCTGTCTCAGCTCGATCGTAACCAACACACACGCATTTTAATTACTGATAACAGTGACGACCCGCTGGGCGTGGTACACATTATCGATTTGCTTCAGCAATCGCTACATGAGCACTCACTGGATTTGCGCGCGTTAATCCGCCAACCGCTGGTGTTCCCTGAACAATTAACCTTGCTACAGGCGCTGGAGCAATTTCGCCATGCACGCACCCACTTTGCCTTCGTGGTGGATGAGTTTGGTTCGGTAGAGGGCGTGGTCACGCTCAGCGATGTGATGGAGACCATTGCCGGGAACTTACCCAATGAAAGTAATGAGGTGGATGCCCGCCACGATATTGTGCATAACGAGGACGGGAGCTGGACGGCGAATGGTCATATGCCGCTCGACGATTTGGTGATGTACATTGAACTGCCGCTGGACGAAAAACGCGACTACCACACCATCGCCGGATTGTTGATGGAGCATTTACAACGCGTTCCGCAGCAAGGTGAGGAGGTACAAATCGGTGATTATCTGTTCCGTACGCTACAAGTTGAACATCATCGGGTACAAAAGGTGAACATCACCTTCGTCGCGCCCACGCCAGAGTGGGATTATGAAGTTTGACGGCGGGAAACCTCCCGCCGTGCTCTGTTAGGGTTGTTTTAGCAGCTTTTTAACATCATTGGCTTTATTGTTATCGGGATGGCGATCAACCCACTGATTTAAGCGCGACTTGGCGGCATCCTGCACCCGTTTACGCAGCAATTGATCGACCTGCAGTGAGTATTGCAGGCTGTCCCAGCTACCGTAAATACGCAACGGTACAGCCGTTTGCCTGAGGGTTTCCACCAGCGCGTCATCCCCTTTCCAACCGGCGGTGACCTTGATATTAAAGGTTATATCGCACTGCTGTTTCGCCATATCCACCGCGCCGCCGCCGGTTAAATTCAACCGGGAAGAGTTCCCTTCAAGTTGCGTCAAACTAAGCGTGCCATGATTCAGCGTGGTGCTCCCCTGTAACCGCTCAATCTGCGTATCATTACTTTCCGCATCATCGCCGCTAACCCGACCGCTGTTTCGTTCCACCGCGCGCTGGATCATTTGTTGGAAATTGAGGCCGGCAAAACGCGCGTTGGTCAACGCCACTGACGCCCTGCCCTGCCAGACTTGTCTAAAGGCGTCAACACTCAACCCTTCGCCTTGCAGAACACCTTGCAACGAAAGCAGGCCATCAACGGTGTCCGGTAGCGCAAATGCTTTCAAAAGCGGCGACAGAGCAATATCTTGCAAATCCGGCCGCAAATTGACCTGCGTCTGCGCGGCGCGAACATCAACCGAGCCAGGCAGTGAGAAACGCCCTTTGCCTTGCTGACCGGAGAAAGTATTTATCGCTAATAACCCTTGCTGGTTCTGCGCATCAAGGGTGACATTTTGTAGTTCTACTCCTCGCCAACGCAGCGCATCGAGCCGCATTTTCAGCGAGGCCACCATAAAGTTGAGCGGATTGTTCGCGTTGTCATGCTCCGTGCGCTCAGCAATCACTGGCGCGCGCGATATGCCAGCGCCTGCCGCGCCGCCAACCTGCCCGGCAGCATTGTCACTGCTAATACCCAGCAATTTGTCAAAATCCAGCCTCGGTGAATGTAACGCCACCTCAATCTGCGGTTTTGTACCGAGCGTACCGCTCAGAGTGCCATTTAACTGGCTTTCATTCGCTTTAAGCTGCAAATCACTCAGAGTGAAGCGCTGCGCATCGTTATCCCAACTGGCGCTCATCACTGCATCGCCCTGGATGCCCTGGGTTGGTAAATCGGCGCCATTGAGTTGGTAAGTCAGCTCATCAATCTTACCGGAGAGACGATGCGGATATTCGCTGACATCCATCGCGCCTTTTAGTGACAGCTGGAGTTTGCGTTGGTCGCGGTTAACCCGGGTACTGACTTCGAGGTTAGCCTGCTTTCTATCGCTCTGCTCCATATCCAGATTGAGATCGCGGAAGGTAATCTCTTCACCGCCCGGCGGTTGCCACACCAGCAAACTATCCACCACCTGAAGTTTACCGATATCAAACTTCCAGCCGCTAATGGCTTCAGGCGTTGATGAATCACGCGGGCCGACCGGCGCGTTCTCCGGCTTTTGCGTTTCGCTATCCGCGGTTACACGCACCACGGCATTTTTCAACAACACCTGTTTTACGCTGAGTTGATGGGAAAGAAGAGGAAGAAGATTAACGTCCAGACGCATGTTTTCCGCCGTCACTAACGGTTGATGCGCGCCGGGCGCGGTAACCGACATACGGCCAGCAAGGATGCTCAACTGCGGCCAGACATGCCAGCGCAGGCTACCTTCGAGATGTAATTGGTAACCGCTACGCTGCTCAACTTGTTGTACCATGTAAGCGCGAAAATCGTTGGGATTAACCAGCAACACCAACGCAGTCATACCGGCCACAACCACTACCAGCAAAATAGCCAGCGTGGTAATCAGTCTTCTCATCAGTTCCTCTGTTCAGGCGCTTAATCTTTATCGATACGGCTGGCCACGGCGCCCTGCTGGCCCTTGTATTTGGCATCCTGGCGGCGGTTGTAAGGACGTAACGCCGGGCCGGAAAGCGGCTCAAAACTTAATGCGCCAATCAACATGCCCGGACGTAATGCCAACGGTAATTTTCCGGAGTTATAGAACTCCAGCACAATACGGCCCTGCCACCCCGGATCAATACGATGCGCGGTAACATGAACCATTAACCCCAAACGCGCCAGCGAGGAGCGGCCATCCAGCCAGCCGACCAGATCATCCGGCAGCGTAACCGACTCAAAAGTTACCGCCAGCGCCAGTTCGCCCGGATGCAGGAAGAACGCTTCGCCTTCCGGCAGCACAATTTCATCGCTCATTACGCGATCCAATGCGGCGCTCACTTCATCTTTCGGGCCGCTTAAATCTATAAACGCGGCGGTATGCCCGCGAAAAGTGCGAAATTGATTACCTAAACGCACGTCCACCGTGGCGCCATTAATACGCTCTACCGGCGGGCGCGGCGTAATATCTAACTTGCCGCTATCAAGCCAGGCTTCGATATCGCGGTCGCATAATCTCATTGCCGTTTACTCCATTAACGTCGTCAGTATAGCTAACAGTACCGTGCTCTATTCAAAGAACTGATTGATTTTCGCCTTAAGAATATCAATCGCGATGCGGTTCTTACCGCCGCGGGGCACAATAATATCGGCGTATTGCTTCGAGGGCTCAATAAACTGTAAAAACATCGGGCGCACGGTTTTCTGATACTGCGCCATCACCGAGTCCATCGAACGACCGCGCTCATTTACATCACGCTTCATACGGCGCATCAGACAAATATCCAGCGGGGTATCGACAAAAATCGAGAAATTCATCTCCTGGCGCAAACGCGCATCGGTCAGCAACAAAATGCCTTCCAGGATAATGACTTTCTTCGGTTTAAGATGGATGGTTTCTTTGGTCCGCGTATGTTCGACATAGCTATACACCGGCAGTTCAATGTCCTGGCCGGATTTCAACATCTGCAAATGCTGAAACAAAAGGTTATGGTCCATTGCGCTTGGATGGTCATAGTTGGTCTTAACCCGCTCTTCCATCGTCAGATGACTCTGGTCTTTGTAGTAGCAATCTTCCGGGATCACACCAATATGCTCGTCACCGACGCGGTCACGGACTTCGCGGTACAACGTACTGGCAATTAAACTTTTTCCCGATGCTGATGCGCCTGCGATACCGACGATGACGCACTGATGAGACTTGTCAGTCATAAAATTAAAGACCTGATAACTGTGTGACATACCGCAGAGCTTTGCTTAAGAGCAAAACGGATGCGATTGGTCAGGGAATGAGAGGGTTGATTCGCGGCAATTATAGGGAGTTAGCGAATTTGATGCCACAAAAAAGCGGCCCTCACTTTTCAGATTAACCCCTTTTGCGCATTTATGTTTCACCGATAAACTAGCGTAAATGCGATCGCACTCTCATTGTCATCACAAAGATTCAGAGCAATCCGCTGGTACAATGCCGATCGTACATTATCGATAAAGGAAGGCTATGACCTGGAAAGTATTAACCTATTTTGGCGATAGCATGCTGCTGCTGCCAACCGCAGTGATTATTGCCTTAATCATGCCGTGGAAAAGCGATAATCGCCGCGCCGTGTGGTACTGGCTATTGGCCTTTGGCTTAGCGGGCCTGATCGTCAGCGTGTCTAAAATTCTATTTATGGCGTTTGGAATTGGTAGCGCACGCTATAACTTTACCGGGTTTAGCGGCCATAGCGCCATGTCCGCGACGCTTTGGCCGGTCATGCTGTGGCTGCTTTCAGGCCGCCTTCCCCCTGTTTGGCGCCGCATTACGCTGGTTATCGGTTACCTGATCCCACTGATGGTTGGCGTCTCTCGGTTGGCGATCCATGCGCACTCGGTTAGTGAAGTTATTGCCGGACTGATACTCGGTTATACGTTAAGTAGCCTATTTTTGCTTTCTCAACGTCGCTCACAGTTAAAGGGCTTTAATCTGCCGCAAATCGGCGCGGCGCTACTGGTCCCGTTATTGATTATGGGGCACGGGCGCATCGCAACCACGCAAAGTTTTCTGGAGCACCTCTCAATGAACCTGGCCGGTCTGGAGAAACCCTGGACACGGTCCGATCTGCTAAAACTGCGCCAGCCCACGTCGCACGCTGTCGGCGCCCCGCAGTCCGATACCGCGCCATTATGATAATTAATGGGTAAACCAGGCGTATGACTTGCGCCATGCCGCAATATGATGATTTGTAACGAGCGCGTCGCAACGAATGTGTTATCCTGGCTGAAGTATTGTTGGGCGCGCTAAATCAGCTTGTTCGGTTCATGGCGCGATGCATGGCTGGATCCATTGATGACCACAGACACCTTATCGTCGCCGCGACCTTACTGGCAGACCTTTAGCCAGGCGCTGCGGCTTGGCGCACTAAGCTTTATTCTCACACTGTTTTGCCTCTCGCTTATCGCCGCAGACGGGCAGCTCTCGCCTATCTGGTTTCCCACGACGCTTATCACCGTGGTGGTATTTCGCGCTTCATCGCGCGCCATTCCGTGGTTGGTACTCGGTTGCATGGCAGGCCTTCTCCTCGCCAGCGCCATCATTATTGCCCCTTCGATTACCAGCTTAAAATATGCCGCGGTGAACTTGCTGCAAGGGCTGGCAGGCGGCTATCTGTTACGTTTATTACTCAACCGCAACGCACCGCTTAACTCGTTGCTAAACTGGAGCAAAATGGCGGTCGCCGTCGGGCTATTTACGCCATTATTAGGGGCCCTACTGGCGCTATGGTGGCTGCCAAAATCCGGTAGTGGCGCACTATCCTTTTTTAATACTTGGGTCATTGCCGAAATCATCGGCATGCTCGCACTTGGCCCGGTATGCTTGCTTTGGCAACCGGATGATGTGAAAGCTAAGGTTCGGCAAACCCTGCTACTTGAAACGCTCCTCACTCTGTTGATCACGCTAACGCTTTGTTTCTGTGCATTACGCTTTCTCCCCTGGCCATATACCTTTGTAATTGTGATCTTATTTTGGAGCGCGATACGCTTGCCGCGCCTTGAAGCCCTGGTGGTGTTTTTAGCCACTATTGCCATGATGGCGCTGATGCTGGTTCATGGGTTGATGCCAATGCCGCCACCGGTGCATACCTCATCTCGCCTCTGGCTGGCGCCGTGGCTCCCGTTTCTGCTGGTGCTATTACCGGGTCATATCATGGCGCAGGTGATGCACTCATTTCGGGAAGAGCGCAAACATATCAGCGAAAGCGAAGCCCGTTTCCGCAACGCAATGGAGTATTCCGCCATCGGAATGGCGTTGGTTTCCCCTTCCGGCGTTTGGCTGCAGGCCAACCAGGCGCTCTGTCGACTGTTGGGGTATCGGCAGGATGAGTTGCGGGACTTGACCTTCCAACAAATCACCCATCCCGACGATCTGTATGTCGATTTACAACAGCTTGAAGCACTACTGGCGGGTGAGATTAATAGCTATACCCTGGAAAAGCGCTATCTGCATAAAGAGGGGCAAGTCGTCTGGGCGCTGCTGGCGGTTTCGCTGGTGCGAGATGCCGAACATCAGCCGCTGTACTTTATCTCGCAAATTGAAGACATTACCGAACTCAAACAGACCGAAGACGTTAACCGTAAGTTAATGGAGCGGATCACTTTAACCAACGAAGCGCTCTTTCAAGAGAAAGAGCGCATGTTAATTACGCTCGACTCCATCGGCGAGGCGGTGATTAGTACCGATGAGGATTTGCGCGTGACCTTTATGAACCCGGTCGCCGAAAAGATGAGTGGCTGGACGCAGCGCCACGCGGCAGGCAAACCGTTGCGTGAAATTTTGCACATTACGCAAGGCCGTGAAGGGCCGGAGATGGAAAACTTGCTGCTGTGCGCACTACCGGAGAGTAAAACCTCCCCAAACCTTGATCGTGATTTGGTGCTGCATAACCACGTGGGCGAACAGTTCGACATTCATTACAGCATCACCCCGCTGAAAACCCTTGCCGGCGACAATATTGGTAGCGTAATGGTCATTCAGGACGTGAGCGAATCACGGGAGATGATGAAGCACCTAAGCTATAGCGCCTCACATGATATGCTCACTCGCTTACCTAACCGTGTCAATTTCGAGCATCAACTCAAGCGCTTATTACACTCTGCTAACGAATTGGCGCATCAACATCTGTTGGCCTTTATCGATCTGGACCGTTTTAAGGCGGTGAACGATACCGCGGGCCATGCGGCGGGTGACGCGTTATTACGTGACCTGGCGGAGTTGATGCAACGCTCGCTGCGCAGTAGCGATTTCCTTGCCCGTCTCGGCGGCGATGAGTTTGGTCTATTGCTGCCGGACTGCGACATCGATAACGGCAGAGAGATTGTTCAGCGCATCGTTAATGCAATTAATGACTTTCGTTTTTTATGGGAAGGAAGGCTGTATCGGATTGGCGCCAGCGCCGGGTTAACCTGCATTCATCACGACAATAGCTCCGCCAGTGAAGTCATGGCGCAGGCCGATCTGGCCTGTTATAACGCCAAGCACAGCGGTCGTGGTCAACTCGCTTTCTATGAAGCGCGGCTACAGAGCGATAAACACGCGCAAACCAACCAACAAGAAAGTGAAAAAATCATTCAGGAAAACCCACTCCGCCTGGTCGCCTGGGCAGTCGCGCCGCCGCGCAAAACACAAGCTATCAGCTTCTACTTACTGGATGCGCAGAGCCATACGCACGACGGGGTTCTGGTGGAAGCCACGGCGCTACGCGCCAGTTTGCAAGATGACAGCGCACTCATTTTATTAGACAGGAAGCTGCTGGAGACTTTTTTCAATGACTACGCTGCGGATATTGCGCGCAAGGGGTTAACCGTTGCGTTACCGCTCTCTACCGCCGCGCTACGCGACAAAAACTTTGTCGACCAGCTTTGCCAGAACATCGCCGCTCATGCGCTCCCGGCGTCACAACTCTTATTCAGCGTGGATAGCGAGGCGGTACTCACGCAACATCCAGACCTCCGTTACCACTATCGTCGCTTACAGGCGCTCGGCTGCCGCCTGATCTTGCGTGAGTGTGGCCGCAATTTAGATATTTTCCAGCAGCTACACAGCGGCGATATTGATTATCTGCTGTTTAGCGCGGACCTAGTGGCTAACGTCCACTGTAATTTGATGGATGAAATGCTGGTCTCCATTATTCACGGGCATGCCTCACGGTTGAATATTGCGACAATCGCTGGTCCCATTGAGCTACCGATTGCGTTAACCACCCTCGCCGCAATCGGTGTTGATGGCGCATGGGGCGAAGCGATTGCCAGCCGGGAAGCACTTCGTCCGCTGCTCTCAAACGGCTATTTCGCGATTAAATAGCCTGAACGCCGGCAAGTTGCGTCAACGGGACGCCACCGCTCAACCGTATAAATAACGAACATATTGCCATCCTGGGCGTCGTGCGCTAAAGTTTGCCCCTTTTTTTCTCTACAGGGGGCGAGAAAATGTATATCGGTTTCGATTACGGTACGGCAAACTGTTCGGTCGCGGTGATGGAAAAAGACTCACCAAGGTTGCTGGCGCTGGAAAACGGTTCACCCTGGCTACCCTCCATGCTTTGCGCCCCCACGCGTGAGGCCATCAGCGAATGGCTCTTCCGTCAGCACCAAATTCCAACGCCGGATGAAGAGAGCCAGGCATTGTTGCGTCGCGCCATCCATTTCAATCGCGAAGAAGACATTGAGGTCACCGCGCATAGCGTACAGTTTGGCCTGGCGGCGCTGGCGCACTATATGGAAGACCCGGACGATGTCTGGTTTGTTAAATCCCCCAAATCCTTTCTCGGCGCCAGTGGCCTGAAACCACAACAAATTGCGTTATTTGAAGATCTGGTGTGCGCCATGATGTTGCATATCCGTCAGACCGCCGAGACGCAATTACAGCAACCCATTACCCAAGCGGTTATCGGGCGCCCGATTAACTTTCAGGGCCTGGGCGGCATTGATGCCAACCGCCAGGCGCAGGGAATTCTTGACCGGGCGGCGAAACGCGCCGGGTTCCAGCAGGTCGTCTTTCAGTTTGAACCTGTCGCCGCTGGGTTGGAATATGAAGCCACCCTACAACGGGAAACCCGGGTACTGGTGGTCGATATCGGCGGCGGCACCACCGACTGTAGCATGCTACTGATGGGGCCGGAGTGGCGGGCAAAAGCGGAACGCAGCGCCAGTTTGCTCGGTCATAGCGGCTGCCGCGTAGGCGGTAACGATCTTGATATTATGCTGGCGTTTAAAGAATTAATGCCGCACCTGGGCCTCGGCGGTCAAACCAATAAAGGGATGGCCCTCCCGGCACTCCCCTGGTGGAATGCGGTCGCTATCAACGATGTTCCGGCACAGAGTGATTTCTATGCTGCCGCCAACCGCAAACTCTTGTTGGATTTAATTCGCGATGCACAACATCCGGATCAGGTGAAACGTTTGCTGAAAGTACAAGAACAACGCTTAAGTTATCGTCTGGTACGCGCGGCGGAAGAGAGCAAAATTGCGCTATCGGCGCACAGTGAAAGCGAGGCGTCGTTGCGGTTTATTGAGGCTGCGCTGAGTACGCAAATCACGGTTGACGGTTTGAAAGCGGCCATTGCACAGCCGCTGGAACGTATTCAGGAACAGGTCAAACTGGCGTTAGAAACCAGCGATACCCGCCCTGATGTCATTTACCTAACCGGCGGGAGCGCCAAGTCGCCATTGCTGCGTCAGGCATTGCAGCAACAGCTCCCGTCGATCCCGCTTGCCAGCGGCGATGACTTCGGTTCAGTCACCGCCGGATTGGCACGCTGGGCGCAGGTGGTCTTTCAGTAACGGCTCGCGTCGGCAAGCTGTTTTATTTCGTCGGCGCTGAGCGTTAAGGTCGTGGCTTTTACCAACTCATCAACCTGCGGTAAAGAGGTGGCGCTAACAATTGGCGCGGTGATCCCCGGCCGGGCGATTAGCCACGCCAGCGCAACCTGTGAAGGGGATGCCTGATGAGCAGCGGCCACGTCATCCAGAGCCTGGATAATCCGCTCGCCACGCGCATTCAGGTATTGCTCCACCACTTTTGCGCCGCGTTGGCTTTTATTCGCGTCTTCCGCCTTACGGTATTTGCCACTCAGAAAGCCGCTGGCCAGTGAATAGTAGTTAATGACGCCAAGACCGTTATCAATCGCCACCTTCTCCAGCCCGCTTTCATACTCCTGACGGTCATACAGGTTATATTCCGGCTGTAGCGTCTCGTAACGTGCCAAGCCATGTTGATCGCTGATGTCTAATGCCTCGCTAAGCCGTTCCGCACTATAATTCGAGGCGCCAATCGCCCGGACCTTCCCTTCTTTGATCAGCGCATCGAAGGTCGCTAAGCTTTCTGCCAGCGGCGTATCCTGATCATCGCGGTGTGCCTGATACAGATCGATATAATCGGTTTGTAAGCGCCGCAATGAGTCTTCAACCGCCTGACGGATATAGCCAGGTGCTAAACCACTTTTCCCCGGCCCCATTTCAATTCCGACCTTGGTCGCCAGAATAATACGGTCGCGCTTACCGCTTTTCTTTAGCCATTCACCGATAATGGTTTCTGATTCGCCGCCTTGATTACCCGGCGCCCAGCGCGAATACACATCGGCGGTATCAATAAACCACAACCCTTTTTCTACCAATGCATCAAGCAGCGAAAACGAGGTATCCTTGTCGACCGTCCAGCCAAAAACATTGCCGCCAAATGTTAGATGTGGAACCTGAATATCGGTGCGGCCTAGTTGACGTGTAGCAGAGTGACTCATGATTGTTCTCCGTAAGCGTGAGTGATTTCTGGCAAGAGATTGAGCTTAGCAAACATTTTTCGATCCGCTTTGACGATTTCCGGCCCCGGTTATATACCCTAAATAATTCGGGTGAACGAATGCGGCTAACGCTCCTGCCGCTTGAAGTATGACGGGTATAGCTGAATACTTACGCTACCAATACAGTTATCCTTATTTCCTCCATTTTTTAGCGCAGTGACATGGCTACACTATTTATCGTGCGGGTTGTCGTTTTTTACCCCGCCAGGACCGCACGACTACACGCCGGAGAGCAATAAAACACGATGAATGCCACACGCCAGTTTCCTAAAAAAGTTCTGATTATCGCCCTTGCCGTCATCATAGCCGCAGGCGGCTATTACCTCTGGCAACATCATAACGGCAGCGCGCCCACGGCGGGAAAACAGGCCGCTGGCCAGTCGCACCGGGGTAAAGGCGGCCGTCGCAATATGCCGCTGGCGCCCGTGCAGGCAAGCAGCGCGCAAACGCAAAGTGTGCCGCAATACCTTTCCGGGCTGGGTACCGTCACCGCCGCCAATACGGTTACCGTGCGCAGCCGGGTTGATGGGCAACTGATGGCGCTTCATTTCACCGAAGGGCAACAGGTGCAAGCCGGTCAGTTGCTGGCGGAGATCGATCCGCGCCCTTTCCAGGTGGCGTTAACCCAGGCACAAGGGCAGTTAGCGAAGGATCAGGCCACGCTCGCCAACGCACGGCGTGACTTGGCGCGTTTTCAGAAACTGGTAAAAACCGGCTTAGTTTCGCAACAGGATTTTGATACTCAACAATCGCTGGTTAATGAAACGCTTGGCAGCATTAAAGCCGATGAAGGGAGCGTTGCCAGCGCACAGCTTAATCTGACCTATAGCCGCATTACCGCGCCGATTACCGGTCGGGTCGGCCTCAAGCAGGTGGATCTTGGTAACTATATTACCAGCGGCGATACCACCGGCATTGTGGTCATCACGCAAACGCATCCGATTGATGTGGTATTCAGTCTGCCGGAAAATGATATTTCGTTAATTCTTCAGGCGCAAAAAAGCGGTCAACCGGTTGAAGTGGACGCCTGGGATCGCAGCAATCAGACGCGTCTCGCCAGCGGGCAGTTACTGAGCCTCGATAACCAAATTGACACCACCACCGGCACCATCAAACTCAAAGCCCGTTTCACCAACGATGATGACGCCCTGTTTCCTAACCAGTTCGTTAACGCCCGGCTCAAAGTGAATACTCTGCAAGATGCGGTGGTTATCCCGGCGGCGGCGCTGCAAATGGGCAATGAAGGTAATTTTGTTTGGGTAGTGAATTCCGACAATAAAGTCAGTAAGAAGCGCGTCACGCCGGGTATTCAGGACAGCCAGAAAGTAGTGGTGCGCGATGGGCTGGAGGCGGGTGAACGCGTGGTAACCGATGGCTTAGACCGCCTAACCGAGGGCGCAAAAGTCGAAGTGGTCGCGCCACAATCAACGCCGCTCACCTCCGGCAAAAAAGTGCAGCCTGCCAAAGGGGATCGTGACTGATGCAGGTGATGCCTCCTAACGCGACCGGCGGTCCGTCGCGTCAGTTTATTCTTCGTCCGGTAGCCACTACCCTGCTGATGGTGGCGATTCTGCTGGCCGGGATTATCGGTTATCGCTTTTTGCCGGTCTCCGCCCTACCGGAAGTTGATTACCCCACCATTCAGGTGGTTACCCTTTATCCCGGCGCCAGCCCGGATGTGATTACCTCGGCGATTACCGCGCCGCTTGAACGTCAGTTTGGTCAAATGTCCGGCCTGAAACAGATGTCTTCGCAAAGCTCGGGCGGTGCTTCGGTAGTCACCCTGCAATTCCAACTGACTTTGCCGCTGGATGTCGCCGAGCAGGAGGTGCAAGCGGCGATTAACTCTGCCACCAACCTACTGCCTACCGACCTGCCGAACCCGCCGGTTTACAGCAAAGTTAACCCGGCCGATCCGCCGATTATGTCTCTGGCGGTCACCACCACCAGTATGCCAATGACCCAAGTGCAGGATATGGTTGAAACCCGTATCGCACAGAAAATTTCCCAGGTTTCCGGCGTGGGGCTGGTTACGCTTTCCGGTGGGCAACGCCCGGCGGTGCGGGTAAAAATGAATGCACAGGCGCTGGCGGCGCTCGGCCTGAATAGTGAGGATGTACGCACCGCTATCAGTAATGCCAACGTAAACTCCGCCAAAGGTAGCCTGGATGGCCCGGCACGCTCAATCACGCTTTCTGCCAACGATCAGATTCAATCGGCGGAAGATTATCGCCAGATTATTGTGTCCTATAACAACGGCGCGCCGGTTCGCTTACGCGATGTCGCCACCGTTGAACAGGGCGCGGAGAATAGCTGGCTTGGCGCCTGGGCCAATCGCCAGCAAGCGATCGTGATCAATGTTCAGCGTCAGCCGGGCGCCAATATTATTACCACGGCGGATAATATTCGGCAGATGTTACCAGGGCTAACCGCATCACTACCCAAATCGGTCGATGTGAAACTCCTCTCTGACCGCACCACCAATATCCGTGCCTCAGTACATGATGTTCAACTGGAACTGATGCTGTCGGTAGCGCTGGTGGTGATGATTATCTACCTGTTTTTGCGCAATGTTCCCGCCACCATTATTCCGGCGGTGGCGGTTCCGCTCTCGCTAGTCGGTACATTCGCCGCCATGTATCTGCTCGGCTTCTCGGTCAATAACCTGACCTTGATGGCGCTCACCATCGCCACCGGTTTCGTGGTGGATGACGCGATTGTGGTGATTGAAAATATCTCACGCTATATCGAACAAGGCGAAAAGCCGCTGGCCGCTGCGCTGAAGGGCGCCGGCGAGATCGGTTTTACCATTATCTCCCTCACCTTCTCACTGATTGCGGTTCTGATCCCGCTGCTGTTTATGGGTGATATTGTTGGTCGCCTGTTTCGTGAGTTCGCCGTCACGCTGGCGGTCGCGATTTTGGTGTCGGCTATCGTCTCGCTGACGCTGACGCCAATGATGTGCGCACGTATGCTTAGCGCGGAATCCTTACGTAAACAAAACCGCTTTTCTCGTGCCAGCGAAGCGATGTTTGAACGGGTGATCGCCGCCTACGGGCGTTTTCTGACCCGCGTATTGAACCACCCGTGGCTCACGCTCAGTGTTGCCATCGGCGCCCTGCTGCTCTCGGTGCTATTGTGGATTGTGATTCCAAAAGGGTTCTTCCCGGTGCAGGATAACGGCATCATTCAGGGAACGGTACAGGCACCGCAGTCGGTTTCTTACGCCAGCATGGCCCAGCGCACCCAAGATGTCGCCTCAATCATTATGAAAGATCCGGCGGTACAAAGTCTCACCTCGTTTGTCGGGGTTGACGGGACCAATCCGGCGTTAAACAGCGGGCGTCTGCAAATCAACCTCAAGCCGCTAGATGAACGTGATGATCGCATTCCGGCGGTGATCTCCCGCCTGCAAAATGAAGTGGCGAAGCAGCCTGGCGTGCAGCTTTATCTCCAGCCGGTGCAGGATTTAACCATTGATACCCAAGTCAGCCGCACGCAGTATCAATTCACCTTGCAGGCCGGATCGCTCACCTCATTGAGTAAATGGGTGCCGCAACTGTTAGAACGCCTGAAACAGCTACCGGAGCTGCAAGATGTCAGCAGCGACTGGCAGGACCAGGGGCTTGAGGCTTATGTAGAAGTCGATCGCGATAACGCTAGCCGCCTCGGCATTTCGATGTCTGATGTCGATAATGCGCTGTATAACGCCTTCGGGCAGCGCCTGATTTCAACCATTTATACCCAGGCTAACCAATACCGCGTAGTGCTGGAGCAGGATAATCGTGAAACACCCGGCCTTGCCGCGCTGGAGGGTATCCGCCTCACTAGCAGTGAAGGCGGTAGCGTGCCGCTAAGCGCCATTGCCACCATCCAGCAACGACACGGGGCACTTGCCGTTAACCATCTCGACCAGTTCCCGTCGACTACTTTTTCGTTCAACGTCACGCCAGGTCATTCACTGGGCGAAGCGGTGCAAGCAATCACCGAAGCGGAACAGCAGTTGGAGATGCCGTCGGAAATTATGACGCAGTTCCAGGGAAGCACCCTCGCCTTCCAGGCGGCGCTAAGTAGCACCGTTTGGCTGATTGTCGCGGCGGTGGTGGCGATGTATATCGTACTGGGCGTGCTATATGAAAGCTTTATCCATCCAATAACCATTCTCTCCACCTTGCCTACGGCGGGAGTCGGCGCGTTACTGGCGTTGATGTTAAGCGGTAATGAACTGGATATTATCGCCATCATCGGGATTATTTTGCTGATCGGCATCGTGAAAAAGAACGCCATCATGATGATTGATTTCGCGTTGGCCGCCGAGCGCGAACAGGGAAGAACGCCGTATGATGCCATTTATCAGGCCTGTTTATTGCGCTTCCGCCCAATTCTAATGACCACGCTGGCGGCGTTACTTGGCGCTCTGCCACTGATGCTCAGCACCGGCGTCGGCGCAGAACTACGTCGCCCGTTGGGGATTGCGATGGTTGGCGGTTTGATTTTGAGCCAGATACTGACGCTGTTTACCACGCCGGTTATCTACCTACTGTTTGATCGCCTGTCGCATGCCACGCGCCGCCGCTTCAAACGTGGGGAGGTTGCGTGAAGTTTTTCGCCCTGTTTATTCATCGCCCGGTGGCTACCTGCCTGTTAACACTGGCGATCGCGCTGGCCGGGATCCTCGGGTTCCGGTTGCTACCGGTGGCGCCGCTGCCGCAGGTGGATTTTCCGGTCATTATGATCAGCGCCTCGTTACCTGGCGCCTCGCCGGAAACCATGGCGTCTTCAGTCGCAACGCCGCTGGAGCGTTCGCTTGGGCGAATTGCGGGCGTCAGTGAAATGACCTCCACCAGTTCGCTCGGTAGCACGCGGATCATTCTGGTCTTTGATTTTGACCGTGATATCAATGGCGCGGCGCGTGACGTGCAGGCCGCCATCAATGCGGCGCAGAGTCTGTTGCCGACCGGGATGCCCAGCCGCCCCACTTACCGTAAAGCTAACCCGTCCGATGCGCCGATTATGATCATGACGCTAACGTCGGACACTTACTCTCCCGGCCAATTGTATGACTACGCCTCGACGCAACTGGCGCAAAAACTGTCGCAAATTGACGGCGTCGGTGACGTGACGGTTGGCGGTAGCTCTCTGCCCGCGGTGCGCGTAGAACTGAATCCACAAGCGCTATTTAATCAAGGCGTTTCGCTGGACGCAGTGCGTCAGGCCATTGCTGCCGCCAACGTACGCCGTCCGCAAGGCGCGCTCGAAGATCATCAGCAGCGCTGGCAGGTGCAAACTAACGATGAACTAAAAACGGCGAAGGACTATCAACCGTTGGTGGTGCATTACAACAACGGTGCGGCGGTACGGCTACGCGATGTCGCCACCGTGAATGACTCGGTGCAGGATGTGCGTAACGCCGGGATGTCCAACGCGCGTCCGGCGGTACTGCTGGTGGTGCGGAAAACCGCCGATGCCAACGTCATCGACACGGTGGATCGTATTCGCGCTGAAGTGCCGGAGCTGCAGGAAATCATGCCAGCGGCCATCAGTCTTGAAGTGGCGCAAGATCGTTCCCCCACTATTCGCGCCTCGCTGGATGAAGTCGAACAGTCGTTAGTGATTGCCGTGGCGCTGGTTATCCTGGTGGTGTTTTTATTCCTCGGTTCCGCCCGCGCCACCTTAATTCCGGCGGTAGCGGTTCCGGTCTCGCTGATCGGCACCTTTGCCGCAATGTATTTGTGCGGCTTTAGCCTCAATAACCTGTCGCTGATGGCGTTGACCATCGCCACCGGTTTCGTGGTCGATGACGCCATTGTGGTGCTGGAAAACATTGCGCGCCATATTGAGGCGGGATTAAAGCCGCTGCAGGCCGCGTTGCAAGGGGTGCGCGAAGTTGGCTTTACGGTGTTGTCGATGAGTATATCGCTGGTGGCGGTGTTTATTCCGCTGCTACTGATGGGCGGCATTGTCGGACGACTGTTTCGCGAATTCGCCGTGACATTATCGGTCGCGATTTTGATTTCATTGGCAATCTCTATCACCCTCACGCCGATGATGTGCGCGTATTTATTAAAAGGGCACAGTAAACACAGTCAGCCACGGATCCGCGGCTTTAATCGGCTATTGCTGGCGCTCCAGCGCGGCTATGGCCGCTCATTACATTGGGTACTGGCGCACGCGCGCTGGACGCTGTTTGCGCTGCTCGCAACCATCAGTTTGACCATTTATCTGTATATCTCCATTCCAAAAACCTTCTTCCCGGAGCAGGATACCGGTCGTCTGTTGGGCTTTATTTCCGCCGACCAGAGCATTTCATTCCAGGCGATGCGCGGGAAGTTGGAAGACTTTATGAAAATTGTCCGGGAAGACCCGGCGGTAGACAATGTGGTCGGTTTTACCGGCGGCTCGCGCACCAACAGCGGATCAATGTTTATTTCCCTAAAACCGCTGAGCGAACGGAAAGAAAACGCGCAGGAAGTGATCGCTCGCCTGCGTGGGAAACTGGCGAAAGAGCCAGGCGCCAGCCTGTATTTGAATGCAGTACAGGATATCCGTGTTGGCGGGCGCGAAGCTAACGCCAGCTATCAATACACCCTGCTGTCCGATAACCTGGCCGATTTGCGTGAGTGGGAGCCGAAAATCCGCCAGGCGTTTGCCAGCCTGCCAGAACTGGCGGATGTGAATTCCGATCAGCAAGATAAAGGCTCGGAAATGGCGCTGACGTATGACCGGCAAAGTATGTATCGCCTCGGTATTGACGTGTCGGACGTCAATGCTTTATTGAACAATGCCTTTGGTCAACGACAAATTTCCACTATCTATCAACCACTTAACCAGTACAAAGTGGTCATGGAGGTGGAGCCACGTTATACCCAAGACATTAGCGCGCTGGATCAGATGTTCGTGATCAATAAAGAGGGTAAATCCATCCCCCTCTCTTACTTTGCGCAATGGCAACCGGCTAACGCGCCACTCTCAGTCAACCACCAAGGGCTTTCCGCCGCCTCCACCATCTCGTTTAACCTGCCGGAAGGCGTTTCTCTGTCGCAAGCGTCCGATGCGATCGACCGTTCAATGGCCGCGCTTGGCGTACCATCCAGCGTGCGCGGCGCGTTTGCCGGTACCGCGCAAATCTTCCAGCAGACGCAGAGCAGCCAGATTTGGTTAATCATTGGGGCGATTGCCACGGTGTATATCGTGCTGGGTATTTTGTATGAGAGCTATGTACATCCGCTCACTATTCTGTCGACCTTGCCCTCAGCTGGCGTCGGAGCGTTACTGGCGCTGGAGTTATTTAGCGCGCCGTTTAGCCTGATCGCCCTGATTGGCATCATGCTGCTGATTGGCATCGTCAAAAAGAACGCCATCATGATGGTGGACTTCGCACTGGAAGCGCAACGTAATGATAATTTATCGGCGCGAGAGGCAATTTTTCAAGCCTGTTTACTGCGTTTTCGTCCCATTTTGATGACCACGATGGCGGCGCTGTTAGGCGCGCTGCCATTGGTGCTGACCAGCGGAGATGGCGCCGAATTGCGTCAACCGCTCGGTATTACGATTGCAGGTGGCCTGGTAATGAGCCAGTTGTTGACGCTGTATACCACGCCGGTGGTTTATCTCTTTATGGATAAACTGCGGCGGAAACGGAAGATAACGGTCGCCACGGCATCTTGATTGCCGAATGGTAAACAACCGAGGACGGCGTTCCCGCAGGCCGGTTAACAGCCTCTTGCGCTCGCCGCCAGAGGCGCTAAGTATCAGAGGATATTTTTGCTCATGAATACCCAACCCGCGACAATACGCTGGCAGTTGTGGATTGTTGCTTTTGGCTTCTTTATGCAAACGCTGGACACCACCATCGTCAATACCGCCCTGCCCTCTATGGCGCACGATCTTGGCGTCAGCCCCTTGCACATGCATTCGGTGATTGTCTCCTATGTATTGACCGTCGCCGTCACGCTGCCGGTAAGCGGTTGGTTGGCGGACCGTTTTGGCGTGCGCAATATTTTCTTCTCGGCGATTGTGCTGTTTAGCGTGGGGTCGCTGTTGTGCGCCATGGCCGGTAGCCTTGACCAATTGGTGATGGCGCGCGTGGTACAAGGCGTTGGCGGAGCGATGATGGTACCGGTGGGGAGACTTACGGTAATGAAAATTGTGCCGCGTGAGCAGTATATGGCGGCGATGACTTTCGTCACCCTGCCAGGCCAGGTTGGGCCGCTGATGGGACCGGCGCTCGGCGGTGTGCTGGTGCAATATGCAAGCTGGCACTGGATCTTTTTAATCAACTTACCGGTTGGATTAATTGGCGCAATTGCCACCATCACGCTGATGCCGAACTATTCGCTACAAACCCGCCGCTTTGATTTTCTCGGCTTTCTCCTGCTGGCGGTTGGTATGGCGACCTTAACCATGGCGCTGGATGGGCAGCGCGGTCTGGGTATTTCGCCATTGCTGCTCAGCATCTTGATCCTTGCCGGGGTCTTTTCATTGTTGTTTTACCTGCTGCACGCACGCGGCAACGACAATGCCTTATTTAGCCTGAAGCTGTTTGATAATCGCGTCTATTCGATTGGTTTACTGGGCAGCCTGACCGGACGTATTGGTAGCGGGATGCTGCCGTTTATGACGCCAATCTTCTTGCAAATCGGGCTGGGCTATAGCCCGTTTCACGCCGGTTTAATGATGATCCCGATGGTGTTGGGCAACATGGGCATGAAACGCATTGTGGTACAGATAGTCAACCGCTTCGGCTACCGCAACGTCTTGGTTGGCGGCACTCTGGCGCTCACGCTGGTGGTACTGTTATTTCCGCTGGTGGCGCTACTCGGCTGGACGTGGGCGCTACCGGTGGTGCTGTTTTTGCAGGGTATGGTCAACGCGATTCGCTTTTCCTCAATGAATACGCTGACCCTGAAAGAACTGCCGGATGAGTTAGCCTCCAGCGGTAATAGTCTGCTTTCAATGATTATGCAGTTGGCGATGAGTATTGGCGTCACCATTGCCGGTTTACTGCTGGGCGCGTTCGGTCATCCGGCGGCGGCGGATAGTAGCGTGGCGCATCACACCTTTATTTATACCTACCTGTGCATGGCAGTGGTGATTTTGCTCCCCGCGCTGGTGTTCTGGCGCGTGCCGACCGATATCAGTAAAAACGCAGCGTTTAACCGCAGGAGAAAATCATCATCATGAAGAGGATGCGAACCGGCATCAGCGCGAAACTGTTTTGTGCAATTTTCTCCACCTGCATGCTGGTGTTAATCACCATGCATTGGGGCGTGCGGCTCAGCTTTGAACATGGTTTTATCGATTACATTAAACGCGGTAATGAACAGCGTTTAATGATGCTTAGCGAAGCATTAGCCGATCAGTATCAGCAGCACGGTAACTGGGCGTTCTTACGCAACAATAATAAGTTGGTGTTTAATATTTTACGTTCGCTGGAGCAGAACCCGGACGCGAATAATCAGTTACCACCGCACGGCTGGCGTACACAATTCTGGATTATCGACCAGCAATACCACGTGCTGGTTGGCCCGCGCGCGCCGGTTCCGCCGGAAGGCTCAAGGCGTGATATCACTACAGATAACGGGCATGTGGTCGGTTGGGTCATCGGCTCACCATCGGAACGTTTAACCCGCAGTGCCGATATTAATTTCGATCAACAACAAAAACGGACCAGTTGGCTGATTGTCGGTCTCTCAACCTTGCTGGCGGCGGCGGTAACCTGGCTAATGTCGCGCGGCCTACTGGCACCGGTAAAACGGCTGGTCGACGGGACTCATCGTCTGGCGGCGGGCGATTTTGCCACGCGCGTTGAGGTGGGCAGCCGCGATGAGTTAGGCCGCCTGGGGCAAGACTTTAATCGCCTTGCCAGTTCGCTGGAAAAAAATGAAAGTATGCGCCGCGCTTTTATGGCTGACATCTCACACGAGCTACGGACGCCGTTAGCGATTTTGCGCGGCGAACTGGAAGCGATGCAAGATGGCGTGCGGAAATTGACCCCAGCGGCAATCGGCTCACTGCAGGCCGAAGTGGTCACCTTAACCAAGCTGGTGGATGATCTACACCAGCTTTCACTCTCTGACGAAGGCGCGCTGGCTTATCGTAAAGGCAATACCGATTTGGTCGCCCTGCTGGAGGTGGCCGCCGCCAGCTTTTATGAACGTTTTAATAGCCATCAGCTTTCGCTAACGCTCAACTTACCGGAATCGGCGGCATTTTTCGGCGATCCTGACCGCTTGATTCAGTTATTTACCAATTTAATGGAGAACAGCTTGCGTTATACCGACGCGGGCGGCGGGCTGCAAATCAGCCTGGTCGCCACACCGGATAAGCTTCTGCTCAATTTTGACGATTCGGCGCCAGGGGTCGATGACCGGCAACGTGAACAAATTTTCGAACGTTTTTACCGCACGGAGGGCTCGCGCAATCGCGCCAGCGGCGGCTCGGGGCTTGGGTTAGCCATCTGTCAAAATATTGTCGACGCACACGGCGGCAAAATCAGCGCGCAACACTCTGATTTAGGTGGGCTGCAAATAAGCGTAGTATTACCGAATGACAAACATTAGATAACCAAGCTATGAGCCAAGATTATTACGAACCCCTGATTCTGGTAGTGGAAGATGAGCCTAAACTCGCCCAGTTGGTGATTGATTATCTGCAGGCTTCCAACTACCGCACTCACCATATCGCACGCGGTGACGATGTGTTGGCATTTGTTCAGCAAACGCCGCCTGACCTGATTTTGCTGGATTTAATGCTGCCCGGCGTTGATGGCCTAACATTGTGTCGTGAAATACGGCGTTTCTCGGAACTGCCGATTGTTATCGTCACGGCGAAAATTGAGGAGATCGACCGCCTGCTGGGGCTGGAAATTGGCGCCGATGACTATATCTGCAAGCCGTTTAGCCCGCGTGAAGTGGTGGCGCGCGTTAAAACCATTCTCCGGCGCTGTAAACGCACGCCGGAAGAGGTTCAAAAAGCCTCGTTACTGGTAATGGATGAAAGCCGCTTTCAGGCTAACTGGTGCGAGAAACCGCTTGATTTAACGCCGGCGGAATTCCGTTTGCTAAAAACGCTCTCACAGGAGCCGGGTAAGGTATTTTCTCGTGAACAGTTGCTCAATCATCTGTATGACGATTACCGCGTAGTGACCGACCGTACCATCGATAGCCACATTAAAAACCTGCGTCGTAAGCTGGAAGCGCTCGACAGCGAACAGCCGTTTATACGCGCGGTATACGGTATGGGCTACCGCTGGGAGGCGGATGTCTGTCGTTTGATCTAGCGCAATTTACATTACGCGTCAGTCTGCTTAGAATCCCTCACCTTTTACAAGGCAATTGAACGGTGGCCGCTGGCCGCCGTAACAGCAATATCTGACCTGATATCAGACTGAGAATACCATGTTTAAACCGGAACTCCTTTCTCCGGCCGGCACGCTGAAAAATATGCGTTACGCATTCGCCTATGGCGCTGATGCGGTCTATGCCGGTCAACCTCGCTACAGCCTGCGCGTGCGCAATAATGAGTTTAACCACGAAAATCTCGCTAAAGGGATTAACGAAGCCCATCAGTTGGGCAAAAAGTTTTACGTGGTCGTCAACATTGCGCCGCATAATGCCAAACTGAAAACCTTTATTCGCGACTTACAACCGGTTATCGAGATGGGGCCGGATGCGCTGATTATGTCCGATCCGGGGCTAATTATGCTGGTGCGTGAGGCTTTCCCGACGATGCCGATTCATCTCTCAGTGCAGGCCAACGCGGTTAACTGGGCGACGGTGAAATTTTGGCAGCAAATGGGGCTGACGCGCGTGATTTTGTCGCGCGAGTTGTCGCTGGAAGAAATTGAAGAGATCCGCCAACAAGTTCCGGAGATGGAGATAGAAATCTTCGTCCACGGCGCGCTATGTATGGCCTACTCCGGGCGTTGCCTGCTCTCTGGCTATATCAATAAACGCGATCCGAATCAGGGAACTTGCACCAATGCCTGCCGCTGGGAATACAAGGTGCAGGAAGGTAAACAAGATGATATTGGGAATATTGTGCATCAACATCAACCGATTCCGGTGCACAATGTGGAACCTACTCTGGGTGAAGGTCAGCCGACCGATAAAGTGTTTATGATCGAAGAAGCCATGCGTCCCGGCGAATATATGACGGCGTTTGAAGATCAACACGGCACCTACATCATGAACTCGAAAGATTTGCGCGCCGTCGCGCATGTTGAGCGCCTGACGCAGATGGGCGTGCATTCGTTAAAAATCGAAGGCCGCACCAAATCATTCTATTATTGTGCGCGGACCGCTCAGGTCTATCGGCGGGCAATTGATGATGCCGCCGCCGGAAAACCGTTCGATCCTACTCTGCTGGAGACGCTGGAAGGCTTGGCGCACCGTGGCTATACCGAGGGGTTTTTACGCCGCCATACGCATGAGAGCTATCAAAACTATCAGCACGGTTACTCGGTTTCAGACCGCCAGCAATTTGTCGGAGAATTTACCGGCGAGCGGCGCGGTCATCTGGCGCAGGTTGACGTGAAGAATAAATTTTCACTGGGCGATAGTCTGGAACTGATGACACCCGCAGGTAACGTGACCTTTAGCCTGAACGAGTTGGAAAACCAGAAAGCGCAGGCGGTCGAGGTGGCGCCGGGTAACGGCCATTTGGTTTGGCTACCGGTTCCTGCCGATGTTGATTTACGCTACGCCTTGCTGATGCGTAATCTGCCCGGTACCACCACGCGCCAGCCACATGAACTCGCCTAATCTGGTGGTTATTAGAATTCGATCACAGTCAACGCATCATTTTCCGGCTACCATCGCGCTTGCTTAAAATGAGCAATAAAAAATAGCAGGTTATATCTAAGAACCACCTCATTCACCCGCCCGGCTCCCCCGAGCGGGTTTTTCTTTTTTCTCCCGCTAAGCGCTAACCTCGACTATCCTCCTATCGTTAAGATCATCCGCTCACCAAAGAGAAAAACTATGGAACAACAATCACTCACAATGGTGATTCTGAATGGTAAAGGCGCCGGTAATGATGTGCTGCGCGCGGCAATAGGCACCTTGCGGCAGGAAGGTTTTCCGATCGAGGTGCGTGTAACATGGGAACATGGCGACGGCGAACGTTATCTCAATGAAGCGATTGAGCGCGGCGCAGCTACCGTGGTGGCGGGCGGCGGCGACGGAACAATTAATGAAATCGCCAGCGCACTGGCGAAGCGCCCCCCTTCCCACCGTCCGGTACTGGGGGTTTTACCGTTGGGTACCGCCAACGATTTCGCCACCAGCGCCGGGATCCCTGAAGAAATGGAGCCAGCCCTTCGCCTGGCGATTGTTGGTAAAGCGGTAGATATTGATTTAGCGCGCGTCAATCACGATCACTATTTCATCAATATGGCGACCGGCGGCTTTGGCACCCGGATTACCACCGAAACACCGGAAAAACTCAAATCGGCGCTTGGCGGCGTCTCCTACATTATTCATGGCCTGATGCGGATGGACACCTTGAAAGCCGATCGCTGTGAAATTAACGGACCAGATTTTGCCTGGCAAGGCGATGCGCTGGTAATCGGCATTGGTAATGGCCGTCAGGCCGGCGGCGGACAGCGGTTATGTCCATCCGCGTTAATTAACGACGGTAAGCTTGAGCTCAGCATCGTCACGTCGCAGGAGCTGTTGCCAACGCTGCTACACTCCATCACCCGCGATGACGAAAACCCGAATATTGAAGCGGCCTCGCTGCCGTGGTTAACCATCCATGCGCCGCACCCAATGACCTTTAATTTGGATGGCGAACCGCTGAGCGGTACGGATTTCCGTATTGAGGTGATCCCCAACGCGCTCTCCTGCCGCCTGCCTCCTTCCTGCGCATTATTGGCCTAACCCCGACGAGGCGTTTCTACGCCTCGGCTTAATGCGTACAGAATTTCAACAACGTGATCCTGCTCGCGGCTTTTTTATCGCCAACTAGTATGGTAGTCAGCATAAAAATATCACCGTCATCTTTAATAACGATAAAGGCACGTTTATGACACAGACTGATTCCACGCTTGATTTAGGCCAGGCAGAGAAAAAATCGCTGATCCGCCGCGTTGCCACCGCATCGGCTATTGGTACCGCCGCTGAATATTACGACTTTTTCGCCTATGGTACGGCGGCAGTGTTGTTTTTCGGTCACCTGTTCTTTCCCTCCAGCGATCCACTGATTGGTACGCTCGCCGCCTTCGCCACTTATGCGGTCGGCTTTCTCGCCCGCCCGCTGGGCGGCATTGTCTTCGGCCATATTGGCGACAAGGTCGGACGAAAAAAGGCCTTGGTTATCACCATTCTGATCGTTGGGTTGGGAACCGTTTGTATTGGGCTGCTGCCCACGTATGACAAAATTGGCGTGTGGGCGCCAGTGCTACTGATTGCGATCCGCGTATTGCAAGGCTTTGGTGTTGGCGGTGAACAGGCTGGCGCGGTGTTGATGACCGCCGAATATGCAGAACCGCCGCGGCGCGGTTATTTTGCCAGTTGGGTACAGATTGGCGCGCCGGCCGGTTTCCTGCTGCCGCTGGCGCTCTTCACGCTGCTTAATGCGGTACTGACCCCCGACAGTATGATGGCATGGGGTTGGCGCGTACCGTTCTTGCTCAGCGCGGTGCTGGTTATCGTCGGCCTGTTTATTCGCCTGCGTATTGACGAGTCACCTGTGTTTGCGCAAATTCGCGCCACCAAAGCTGCCGAATCACGCCCATTACGCGAAGTGGTGCGTGATTATCCGGGCATTATCTTCTACGGCGTGCTGGCGAAACTGATTGAGGCCTGCGCTTTTGCCATGTTTACCGTGATCATTCTCGCCTGGGGAAAAGCCAATAATCTGGATTCCACACTGCTGATGGAGACCATGATTATCGCGGTTGTGCTGGAAATTATCGCCATTCCGCTAATGGGCCAACTCTCCGATCGTATTGGCCGTAAGCCGGTATATATGCTCGGCGCACTGCTGCTCACCCTCAGCATCGTCCCCTACTTTATCGCGCTTGGTCAAAACAGTTTTTGGTTAACGCAAATTGCAATGATCGTTGCGCTCACTCTCGGCCACAGTATGTGTTATGCGCCGCAGGCTTCCTGGTTTCCGGAACTGTTTCCAACCCATATTCGTTGTAGCGGTATTGCGCTGATCTGGCAGATTGGCTCACTGATCGGTAGCGGCGTATTGGGGCTGGTCGCGGTAAAAATTTTGCAACTGACCGGCGGTCACTATTATGGGTTGGCCATTTATGTGGTGGTACTGGGCGTGCTGTCGATAATCGGCCTCGCCAAGCTGCCGGAAACCGCGCCGTTAAAACGCGGCGCCGAGTATTGCGACTGGCACCAGCGTTAATCAAATTGGCGCGATTGCACTGTGATCGCACCGATAAAATTTGCATTCTCAACTTGTATGGTAGTAAACAAAAGATTATTTTTTCATCATTACAGCAGTCATAAAAGGCAATGGATATGAAAATCGTTAACGCTGAAGTCTTTGTCACCTGCCCCGGCAGGAACTTTGTTACCGTTAAAATTACCACCGACGAGGGGCTAACCGGCATCGGCGACGCGACCTTAAATGGGCGCGAGTTGCCGGTTGCGTCCTACCTGAAAGACCACCTTTGTCCGCAATTAATTGGTCGCGATGCGCACCAAATTGAGGACATTTGGCAGTTTTTCTATAAAGGCGCCTACTGGCGGCGTGGGCCGGTGACCATGTCGGCGATATCCGCCATTGATATGGCACTGTGGGATATTAAAGGGAAAGCCGCCAATATGCCGGTTTATCAACTATTGGGCGGCGCGTCGCGCACTGGCGTAATGGTGTATTGCCATACCACCGGGCACACCATTGATGAAGTGATGGATGATTACGCGAAACATAAAGAGATGGGGTTTAAAGCGATTCGCGCGCAGTGCGGCATTCCCGGTATGAAAACCACCTACGGCATGGCGAAAGGCAAAGGCATGGCCTATGAGCCCGCCACCAAAGGGAGCTGGCCGGAAGAGCAACTCTGGTCCACGGAAAAATACCTCGACTTCACGCCAAAACTGTTTGCCGCCATTCGCGATAAATTCGGTTTTGATCAACATTTACTGCATGACATGCACCACCGTCTGACGCCGATTGAAGCCGCCCGTTTCGGCAAAAGTATCGAAGATTATCGGCTGTTCTGGATGGAAGATCCCACCCCGGCAGAAAACCAGGAAAGCTTCCGCCTGATTCGTCAGCATACCGTAACGCCTATTGCCGTCGGCGAAGTATTTAACAGCATCTGGGATTGTAAGCAACTGATCGAAGAACAGCTTATTGACTATATCCGCACCACTATCACCCACGCGGGCGGGATTACCGGTATGCGCCGTATTGCGGACTTCGCTTCGCTCTATCAGGTGCGCACCGGCTCACACGGCCCCTCTGACCTCTCTCCGATTTGTATGGCCGCCGCGCTGCATTTCGATCTTTGGGTGCCTAACTTTGGCGTACAGGAATACATGGGGTATTCCGAGCAAATGCTGGAAGTGTTCCAACATAACTGGACCTTTGACAACGGCTATATGCATCCAGGCGACAAGCCTGGGCTGGGCATTGAGTTTGATGAAAAGCGCGCGGCGAAATATCCCTATGAAGCCGCCTATCTGCCGGTAGCCCGTCTGGAAGACGGCACGCTATGGAACTGGTAAGGAGCAAAGATGAAAAGCGTTGTGATTGAACGTCCTGAGGTGTTGCGCGTGCAGGAACGCGAACGCCCGCAACCGACAGCGGGCCAGGTGAGAGTAAAAGTACGTTATGCCAGTATCTGCGGTTCTGACGTGCATATTTGGCACGGTCATAATCCATTTGCTCGCTATCCCCGCGTGATTGGTCATGAGTTTTTTGGCGTGATTGACGCAGTTGGCGAAGGTGTTGACGCCGCACGCCTCGGCGAACGTGTCGCGGTCGACCCGGTGGTGAGCTGCGGTCATTGCTATCCCTGCTCGGTCGGGCGGCCCAATGTGTGTAGTGCGTTACAGGTGATCGGCGTCCATTTAGACGGTGGTTTTAGCGAGTACGCGCTGGCGCCGTCGGGCAATGCCTACAAGCTGCCCGAAAGTATCCCTGACCGGCTTGCCAGCCTGATTGAACCCTTCACCATTGCCGCCAATATCACCGCGTTCCTCAATCCGACCGGACAAGATATCGCGTTGGTTTACGGCGCGGGGCCAATGGGGCTCACTGCAGTGCAGGTATTGAAAGGGGTGTATGGCGTGAAACAGGTTATTGTCACCGACCGGTTACCGGAGCGGCTCGCAATGGCACAAGACAATGGTGCCGATCGGGTAATAAATAATAGCGAAATTTCACTGGCAGAGCAGTTAGCGGGAATACAACCCACGCTGATTATTGATGCCGCCTGTCATCCATCGATTTTGCCAGAAGCCATCGCGCTGGCTTCTCCTGCGGCGCGTATTGGTTTACTCGGCTTTTCCGGTGACACCTGCGCAATTACACAGCAAAGCCTGACCAGTAAAGAGCTCTCGCTGTTTACCTCACGTCTTAATAGCCGCCGTTTTCCGCAAGTCATTGAGTGGATAAACCAAGGGCACATCCAACCGGCAAAGCTGGTGACGCATACGCTGCCACTCAGCCAAATTGAGCAGGCGATGACGCTGTTTGAGAAACAACCGCGCACCTGCTGCAAAGTGATTATTGAGATGGATTAATTGTTTAGTCGCCGGTTAACCGGCGCTTACAGGGCCCCTTACCTTTACACTGACTATTATAATTATGACGGAGTTACCATGTTCAAAAACCTACGCTGGACCATTGTACTGCTGCTGTTTTTGGTTTACATGATCAACTACCTCGATCGTGTCGCCCTCTCTCTTACCGTTCCACTGATCGAGAAAGATCTGCTGCTTAATGCCGAGCAATTTGGTCTGATTTTTGGCAGCTTCTTCTTTGGTTATGCACTGTTCAACTTTATTGGCGGCCTGGCGACCGATAAATTCGGCCCGACGCTGGTAATGGGCATCGCGGTTGGCATGTGGTCGCTATTTTGCGGCATGACCGCGTTGGCGACCGGTTTCTGGTCGATGCTGATTTTACGCGTCTTGTTCGGCATGGCGGAAGGCCCAATTTGCGCCTCAGCTAACAAAGCGATTAATGGCTGGTTTCCCAAAAAACAGGCCGCTACTGCGATGGGATTACTGAGCGCCGGTTCTCCGCTCGGCGGCGCGGTTGCCGGGCCGATTATCGGCTATCTGGCGCTGGCCTTCGGCTGGCGTCCGGCCTTCGTGATTATTTGTTCGATTGGAATCATCTGGATGGTGATTTGGTTTTTCGTTGCGGCGGATAACCCAGCCAAAAGTAAGCGCGTCACCGAGCAGGAGCGCACGCTGGTTGATCAGTTAAAACAAGAATCACCAGGGAGTGAAGAAGATTTAACCCTGGCCCGACACGGACTTGGTTACTATCTACGTCAACCGATTATTCTGGTTACCGCCTTCGCCTTCTTCTGCTACAACTATATTTTGTTCTTTTTCCTCAGTTGGTTCCCGGCTTATCTGGTACAGGCGCATGGGCTGGATATCAAGTCAATGAGTATGACCACCACTATCCCATGGATTGTCGGTTTTGTTGGGTTGGCGCTCGGCGGTTGGATCTCTGACAAAATCTTCAATATTACCGGTAAGCTATTGCTTTCACGAAAAATTGTGTTGGTCGTCTCGTTACTGGCCGCTGCGGTTTGCGTTGCATTAGCCGGTACGGTACAAGGGGTTGGCTCCGCTGTTACCCTGATGTCGGTTTCGATCTTTTTCCTCTACATCACTGGCGCGATTTACTGGGCGATTATTCAGGATGTGGTGCATAAAAGCCGGGTCGGCGGAATCAGTGGCTTTATCCATTTGGTGGGCAGCATCTCCGGCATCATCGGCCCTATCGTGACTGGTTTTATCGTGCAGCATACCGGCAAGTTTGATAGCGCATTTGTACTGGCTGGCGTGGTTGCCGCACTCGGCGCCTTCCTGGTGTTGTTTGTAATTAAAAACCCGAAACCGAATAACACTCCGGTTTCCGTGTGAATTTCCAGGGCGCGCATGCCGCGCCCGCTGTCTTACAAGGATTGGCTATGTTATCCCTTGAATCATTGCCGCAAGGCACCCTTCTGCCTGACTACGACCGTAGCCGTTTACGTACCCGCATGCTGCATATTGGGTTTGGCGCCTTTCATCGCGCCCACCAGGCGGTCTGCAGCGATAAACTGGCGCGTGAGTTCGGCAGCGACTGGGGTTACTGTGAAGTGAATCTTAATAGTGGCGAGTTGATTGAGGCGCTCCGGGCGCAATCGCTGCTCTACAGCGTGACGGAGATGGCCGACGATCACCTCAGCACGCGCGTGGTTGGTGTGGTGACCGCCGCGCTGCACGGCAAGGGGGATGGTATTGAGGCGGTGATTAACGCTATGTGCCAGCCCGACATTGCGATCGTTTCAATGACGGTGACCGAGAAAGGTTATTGTCATCACCCTGCATCCCGCCAACTCAACCTTGACCATCCGGCGGTTCAGCACGATCTGGCGCACCCCGAGCAGCCGGTTTCGCTCCCCGGCGTAATTCTGGCCGCTATCAGGCGTCGTCGCGCGCAAAAGCTGCCGCCCTTTAGCGTGATGTCCTGCGATAACATGCCGGAAAATGGCCAGGTAACTCGCAATGTCATTATGCAACTGGCGCAGCAGCAAGATAGCGAACTGGCAGCCTATATTGGTCAACATCTCACTTTTCCTTCAACGATGGTGGACCGTATCGTACCGGCAATGACCGATGATGCATTGCAGATGTTAAGCACTAAACTGGGTTCCTACGATCCGGTGGCCGTGGAGTGTGAGCCGTTTTTCCAATGGGTCATTGAAGATAATTTCGTTAATGGGCGTCCGGCCTGGGAACAGGCTGGCGCCGAGCTGGTTAGCGATGTGTTACCGTTTGAAGAGATGAAACTGCGTATGCTTAACGGCAGCCACTCGTTTCTTGCCTACTTGGGTTACCTGGCGGGGTATCAGCATATTAGCGACTGCATGGCGGATGATAACTTTCTGATTGCCGCTCGCCAATTAATGCTGGCGGAACAGGCACCGACGCTACGCACTTCCGGTATCGATCTGGTGGCTTACGCCAATTCGCTAATTGCCCGCTATCAGAACCGGGCGATTAAACATCGCACCGGCCAAATTGCCACCGATGGTACACAAAAACTGCCTCAGCGTTGGCTCGACAGTATTCGCTGGCACCTGAAACAAGGCAGCCGGTTTGACCTGCTGGCACTCGGTGTGGCGGGCTGGATACGTTATGTCGGCGGCGTCGATGAACAAGGCAACGTTATTGAGATTAGAGACCCGCTTAAAGATCAGTTAGCGGAACGTGTGTCAGGCAGCGCTGACGGCGAGGCACGTCTTGATGCGCTGTTAAGCCTGGAAGCGGTATTTGGTCAGGATTTGGCGAAGGATGCGCGCTTCCGTGAGCGTGTGGCCTGTTTTTACCAGCAGTTACGTGAGCTTGGCGCACAAGAGACGGTAAAACGTCTGGTTGCCACCTACTGATTGCGTAGACGCGTACCCTAACGACGGTTTGCAGTATGACAGGCATAAAAGGGCTAGCGCTGGCGCAACAGGCTGTTTAGACTGAGTGTTTTATCGGGTGTATGCCCTCTGCTTTCAGGTCGCCGCATGTCAATCGCCTATACCATTACCGCCAGCGAACCGGTTAATCAGCAGATTTACCGGTTTTTACGCCAGGACATTGTCACTTGTGCGATCCATCCTGGCACGCTGTTATCGGAAAAAGAGGTTTCCGCCCGGTTCCAGGTGTCCCGTCAGCCGGTCCGCGAAGCGTTTATTAAACTGGCTGAGGCCGGGCTGGTTCAGATTCTGCCGCAACGCGGCACCTTCGTGCGGAAAATTTCCGCGCAGCGGGTGGCGGATGGCCGTTTTATCCGTGAAGCGGTAGAGGTCGCAGTGGTGCGGCGCGCGGCGGTCGAAGCGCCGCCGCAAGCGTTGATGGAACTTGAACATAATCTGCAATTGCAAAAACTGGCCGCGCAGCGCCACGATAGCCACGCCTTTTTATTACTGGATGACGAGTTTCACCGCTTAATTGCGCAAAGTATTCAGTGCGAGCTGGCATGGGAAACGGTGGAGAATATTAAAGCCACTATGGACCGGGTCCGTTTTCTCACCCTGAGTGAAGTTTCCCCGCCGGAAAGTTTGATTGAGCAGCATTATCAAATTTATCACGCCATTGTGGAAAAAAATGCCGACGCCGCCGAAGCTGCATTACGTCGCCATTTGCAAGAGATGATTTTCTCGATTACGCCGATAGCCGAGCAAAATAGCGACTGGTTTGAAACGTTTTAATCAGCGCTAAATCATCTGCATCGGTGACCAGATAAAGCCGGAAGTGAGTTATGCTGCCCTTCCGGCCTCTCTCATTAGGCGATAGTGACTTCTTTCGACAGATAGACATCCTGCACCGAGTTAATCAGCGCTACGCCCTCTTTCATCGACTTTTTAAATGCCTTACGCCCCAGGATTAGCCCCATGCCGCCTGCACGTTTATTAATTACCGCAGTCCGTACCGATTCGGCAGTATCGGTCTCCCCGGCCGAAGCCCCACCTGAGTTAATTAACCCGGCACGCCCCATATAACAGTTAGCCAGTTGATAACGAACCAGATCAATCGGATTATCGCTGGTCAGCTTGCTATAGACGCGCTCATCGGTATAACCGAATTTAACCGCGTTATACCCACCATTATTCTCAGCCATTTTCTGCTTAACAATATCGGCGCCAATGGTCGCCGCCAGATGATTCGCCTGCCCGCTTAAATCGGCGCTCACGTGGTAATCGGTACCGTCTTTCTTGAAATCATTGTTACGTAAATACGCCCACAACACCGTTACCATGCCTAGCTCATGCGCGCGTTCGAACGCCACGGAAATTTCTTCAATCTGGCGACGTGATTGCTCAGAACCAAAATAGATCGTCGCACCAACCGCCACCGCGCCGAGGTTAAACGCCTGTTCAACGCTGGCATACAAGGTTTGATCATACTGGGTCGGATAGCACAGAGTTTCGTTGTGATTCAGTTTGACCATAAACGGAATTTTATGCGCATAACGCCGTGAAACCGAGGCCAGTACGCCGTAAGTTGAAGCAACACAATTACAGCCCGCCTCAATCGCTAATTCGACGATATTTTTCGGATCAAAGTAGAGTGGATTCGCGGCAAAAGAGGCGCCCGCCGAGTGCTCCACACCCTGATCGACCGGCAATATGGATAAATAGCCGGTTCCTGCCAGACGGCCGGTGTTATACAAGGTTTGCATATTCCGCAGTACGGTGGGAGAGCGGTTATTATCGATCATCACCCGGTCGACATAATCCTTGCCCGGCAGATAAAGGCTTTCTGCCGGAATAGTCATGCAGCGATGTTGCAAAAGGGTGTCAGCTTCTTTGCCCAATAACTGTACGATGTCCGTCATGGTAACTCCTGTAGTAATTGAATAACCTGGCAGGTCCGTTAGTCGACGATGCCAATCCACAACAGCCTGGACCCGAAAGGACACGTAACGCAAATTGCTGACTCCATTTTTCAGAACGCTTCGCAGAAAAAAGTCGGCTTGCGGGCGCCGTTTTACCACCAGCGCCAGAAATGATGCACCGGGCCAATCCCCTGCCCGACTTCGAGTGAGTCCGCCTGTTGTAAAGCGCCCTGTAGCCACGCTTTTGCCGCCTCCACCGTACTGGCCCAACTGTCGTGACGTGGCCGTAGCGCCGCCAACGCCGCAGAGAGTGAGCAACCGGTACCGTGCGTGTGGCGTGTATTGACGCGTGGCGCGCTAAATCGTTGCTCACCTTGCGCGCTAAACAACCAGTCAGGGCTCTCTTCCTCGCTTAAATGTCCGCCCTTCATCAACACCGCCGCACATCCCATCTCGCGCAGCGCCCGCCCCTGCGCGCGCATTTCATCTTCGTTTTTCGCCGGCGCACACGCCAGCAGCGCCGCCGCTTCCGGTAGGTTCGGCGTAATCAGCGACACCTGCGGCAACAGGCGTTGACGTAGGGTAGATACCGCCTGTGGCGAAAGTAACGGATCGCCGCTTTTTGCCAGCATCACCGTATCCAGCACCACCCACGGTAGCGCCGCTTTTGCCAGCCGTTCGGCCACCACTTCAACAATCTCACTGTTTGCCAACATACCGATTTTGGCGCTATCGATGCGCACATCATCTAACACTGAATCAAGCTGCGCGCCGACAAAATCGGCATCAATCTGGTAGACCGACTGCACGCCCTGCGTGTTTTGCGCCACCAAGGCGGTAATCACGCTGGTACCGTAGGCGCCAAGCGCCGAGAACGCTTTTAGATCAGCCTGGATACCGGCGCCGCCGCTAGGATCGGTACCGGCAATGGTTAATGCATTAATGCGTTTCATATCAGCGCCTCCGCATTCAGCATCCACAACTCATCCAGAAACCCGGCGACAAAACTGCCCGGCCCGCTGGCCTGGCGAGTGGCGCGTTCACCGGCGCAGGCCATTACGCGGCACGCACTGGCGACATGTAACAACCGGTCGCCCGGCAACGCGGCAAACCCGGCCACCACCGCCGAAAGCGCACAACCGGTCCCCACTACGCGCGTCATTAATTTTGCGCCGCCATTTACCGCCAGTAGCCGATCGCCGTCTGTCACATAGTCAGTTTCGCCGGTTACCGCGACAATAGCACCGCTACGCTGCGCCAACTGTTGCGCCGCCTGTAGCGCCGCGCCGGACTCATGCAAACTGTCCACGCCGCGCCCGCTGCCGGCCTGCTGTGCGAGGGCGATAATTTCCGATGCGTTACCACGAATGGCGGCGGGATGCAGCGTCAGTAATTGTTGGCAAAATTCACTGCGTAGTTTTAAACCGCCAACCGCTACCGGGTCGAGTGTCCATGGCTTTGCGGCCTGATTTGCCGCATCAACCGCCGCGCGCATCGCTAATGCGCGCTCACCGGTCAGGGTACCAACATTAATTAATAACGCGTCGGCCAGCGCGCTGAATTGCGCGGCTTCTTCGCTGTCAATCACCATCGCCGGGGAAGCATTGAGCGCCAACAAAACGTTGGCGGTAAAGGTCTGTACCACATCATTGGTCATGCAGTGAACCAGCGGCGCGCGCTGGCGGAAAAGGTCGAGGGATTCGGCGACAAGGTCGCCAGAGATAACGGTAGGTTGTTGCATATGGCTCCCAACCGGCGTTCAGAAATCTGATGCGGTCAGGCATCTGACTTCCCTCCGCTGGCATTATCCAGTTCAGGTAATACGGGTCTATCTCAGCCTCTTATGGTAAAAGGCACCCCGAGTCATTTTTCACGCTAAATTTTAGCTGAGCGATAACGCTTAGCTATGCAGAATAAGCGCCAGCCTGCGAGAAGTAAACCGGGTACGGCGCACTCACCAAGATAACAAGCAATAAATACTCTTCGGCATAGTGGAAAATTTTCATCGGCGCCCGTATGGCTCTTTTTTAAGCTAGGGAAATCAACAGCATTCTGGTAACTTCCAGCCGTTTTATCCTGAAAACTGGCACTATCTTATCGGTGATAATATCTTTCGAAGGTCAAAACCCGAGTCTATACGCTGGATTAAGATAGGAGCTCTGATTCGAAGGAATAGCAGACCCCAACTTACTAATATTGAAAGACGCGGAATCTTCCGGAGATTACTCAGCAGCCAGGCCAAAGGTTTTACGATATACTTTGCTACTGCTACTCAGCGTTATAACATATCAATTGGAATGAACATAAGTGAGGGAGCACTTTCTATGAGCAATGCTGTATTTCCAGAAACGATGTGGTTTTCGACCATTCCTGACCAATATGGAAGCTGTGATTGACATAGAGGGGAAACGGTAATGCGTAATTTCATAATTTCTGCACTGGTTTTACTGTTATGTATCCTTAGCTATCTATTTATAGGTAAGCAGACTGTTTCTGTTATTGATGCGCATTATGATGGTAGCACAGCACAGATTATTGTTAACAGATTACCTATAACTGAGTCAGGAAAGATCGATTGGTGGAGAGATCACCAACAAAAAATCTTGGAAAAATACAACATCCCGTCTGGCAATAAAAGACCATTCCTTATTACAGTCTATGCTTTTGGTGATGGCTATAAAGAGGAAGGTAAAGAGGATCGACGTTGTTTCACAGATATAAAGCCGCCTAAAAACTGCATTGATAAAAACATCCTAATGATGATTTGGCGCACACGCGATGGTAGCGTTAAATATCAATTCTAATTACATTATCTACTAATAAAAAAACCTATCCACTCTTCAATGAGTATGGGTTTTTATTTTATCATGTTTATTGCTTAATCGATTTTGACTCGCCCTGTTTAGTCTTGGGTTCTTCAAAACTAAAATAATACATTACGCTTGGTTACTCTGCTTTTAAAAGCCCCAATAATGGGGGGGTTGAGAAAATAGCACTTAGCACACTCATGTTCCAGAGCCGAAACCCCGTTATATTCGAAACTAAAACGGGTGTGCTTACAAACAGCGGCGTTTAATTATCTCAAGTATATCTCTTACATCAGGAATACCTTGTCAGATTGCTTTTATGTTTACAATATAAAGATTATCAATTTCCTCTACCACTGGCGTGAACTACTGTAGCTCCCACTTTTGAGTGCCATACAATCTAGACCAATATTTGAACGCATGTTATGCTTCGATTGTGTTCTATATGGAAATGGATGAATAATTATGGATGCGAAGGTCATTGCAGAAGGGATATGGGATAGTCTCTCATCAATCCCAACGAGTTTGTACTATGGGGTGAAACGTACCTATATCAGTACTGGCCTATTGGGTTCTGACAGAAAAACAAGAAACGACTATGAGAATGAGCGCTTTTTTCGAATGATAAAGTCCCTGGCTCGAAATGAAGAACCTTTACGCCGCCTTGTAACTATAGTTATTACTGACTTCTATAATAAACTGGATGGTAGAGGACGAGAGACGATACATAACAAAATTGGTTATGGCATTGGCAGGTTATCTGGTCGTATGGGAGGACAGATTGCAGTCGCTCAAACTATCGCCGCTCTATTAATACATAGAGCAAAGATGGCATATGCCTATAAGAACTTCTTCCGCATAGCATCGAGTTTTACTATCAACATCGCATTGTTCCAGGGAGTAATAGAAGAAGCAGCCTTAGCTTCTCGTAGAATGCAAAACCATTATCCACAGACCTATGATAAAGTTTCTCCCTACGGTCTTGATATGATCTACTTTCTTGTTGAAACCCCGCTGAAACCGTACCTTGACTTCATTAATAGCCACGCAATGATCTGCAAAAGGGTAAACGATGAGCTTTTTAAAATCGGTCAGTAAATCTTTCGGTTGGCTCTTAGCACATGCAGTTGAGGGCACAATAACCTGTATATGTGCTTTTGCATCCCTCGCGTCGTTGTTCATTGCTGAAACTACCCTGATGAAGTTGGTGGGTTTCGTCGGTTTTTTTGTGATCGCATTAGTTGCAGGTTATGGCTTGGGTAGGTTACGTGGTGAAGATAAAAGTACTTCAAAACTAAAATAATACATTACGCCAGGTTACTCTGCATTTAAAAGCCCCAATAATGGGGCCTTGTGAGAAGATACGCGCATCAAAAACCAGCGTCGATAGCCTTACCAGCCGGTTGGTTTCGGATTACGCTCATCAAAGCCGGTTTGATGCCAATACGGATAGGTCGGAGTGGTATAACTCACTTCATCCAACCGGGCGATCTCTTCCGCGCTCAACGACCAACCCAACGCCTCAAGGTTTTGCTCAAGCTGGTTGCGGTTACGGGCGCCAATCACCACATTGGCGATGCCAGGGCGACTCAGCAGCCAGTTTAATGCCACCTGCGGAATGGATTTCCCGTGCTGCTCGCCAATATCATGTAACACATCAACAATATCAAACAGTTTCTCTTCCGCAACCGGCGGCCCGCCCTCGGCGCCGCCAGCAGCGATACGCCCGTCCTGTACCGGCGCGCCACGACGAATTTTACCGGTTAAACGCCCCCATCCCAGCGGGCTCCACACCATGGTACCCAGCCCCTGGTCGAGCGTCAGCGGCATCAGCTCCCATTCGTACTCGCGCCCCACCAGCGAATAGTATCCCTGATAGGCCACGTAACGGCCCAGCCCATATTTCTCAGAAGCCGCCAGCGATTTCATCACCTGCCAACCGGAAAAATTGGAGGCGCCGATATAACCAATCTTACCGCTGCTGGTCAGATCATCCAGCGCACGCAACGTCTCTTCAACCGGCGTCAACGCATCAAAACCATGCATAAAGTAAACATCAATATGGTCGGTTTTCAAACGGCGCAGGCTGGCTTCGCAGGCGCGAATCAAATGATAACGCGACGACCCTTTTTCATTCGGCCCGTCGCCGGTGGGAAACGTCGCTTTTGACGAGATCAAGACCTTGTCACGGCGCCCTTTTAACGCCTCGCCCAGTACCTCTTCCGCAGCGCCTTCCGAGTAAATATCGGCGGTATCGAAAAAATTCACTCCGCGTTCGAGGCACAAATCCACCATGTTGCGAGCTTCATCGACTTGGGTACTGCCCCAACGCTGAAAGAATTCGTTGCTGCCGCCAAACGTGGCGGTGCCAAGGCTAAATGCCGGAACCTTTAAACCTGATCGGCCAAGCTGTCGGTACTCCATCATAACTCCTTGCGGATTGTGATTTATCGAACTTACAGTATGGAAAGCTGAGGCAGACCTGCATGAGCGATTGGTGCCCTTTGGCAATTAATCTCGCGAGCTTAACCGCAGATCGCCGTAATGGCGTTCAGCGACGTCAGGATGGGAGCGCAATCGCCCTTTCAGGTAGTTCCATCCTACGTCGCGTAATAGTGGATTCTGTGGGTCGCTGGCCGGGCCGTGCGCCAGGTGCGCCAACGCCTGCGGGAGTTCAAACACCGGTACTACCGCATCCAGTTGCGCGCCAAGGAAAAAGGCAATCGACAGCCGCTCCTGATTTTCCGGCGGCGAAACCACCCGATGTACCGTGGCGCGTAAATATCCGTTGGTCGCTAACTCAAGCAGTTCGCCAATATTGACCACAAATGCGCCGGGTAACGGACGTGCGTCAATCCAGTTATCCGGTTCAACCTCCACCTGCAAACCGCGCTGCTCATCCTGTAACAGAAAGCTCAGGAAACCAGAATCTTTATGCGCACCAACGCCCTGATTCCCGGTTTGATGGGATTGTCCTGGATAGCGAATCAGCTTGATATGTTCATTCGGTTTATCACCGTATAAAGCATCAAAGGCCTCTTCCGGTAATGCCAGCGCCGTGGCGAAAGCGCGTAGCAAACGCAATGACATCGCCGTCATCGCTTGCTGCCAGGCCAACAGCACCGGTTTTAATTCCGGTAGCGCCGTCGGCCACTGGTTTGGCCCCTGCAAACGTCGCCAACCCGGATCGCCTGCCGCTACCGTCAACGGCACACGCTCCGCGCCAATATCAAACTGTTCTCGCCAGTCAGGCTGGCTACGTGTTAGCTCAGACCCCGCACGGTTGTAGCCGCGAAAATGCGGGGAATGCACCATGGCTACACGCAGTTTTTCCTCTTCCGGCAAGGCGAAAAAGGCGCGCGATAAGTGTTGTAGGCGTTGTGAGAGCGCGGCATCAACACCATGATTGATCAGATAAAAAAAGCCTACATCGCGTGCGGCAGCGCTCAGTTGACGCAAAAATGATGGCCGATGCTGGTCACTATCCAGATGGGAAAGATCGAGAATTGGCAGCGAAGTAATATGATCCATTCCAGACTCCTGTACGCACTGGCAAAGGTAGCTAATTACTATGGCAACGATATTTTTCGCTGCCTAATACCCTTCTCTTCTGGCTTAGAACCAAGCGCTATGAAGCTGCATGGCGGCGCCCCATCAGCAGCATCGCCAAACCGCCCATCAATAAGGCCGCGCCGCTATAGGCAATCGCGCCCGGCGCGCCGAAGCTATCCACTAACAGCCCGCCGGCTACCGCGCCGAGCGCGATCGCCACCTGAAAAGTTGTCACCAGCAAGGCACCTGCGGTTTCCGCATGGTCCGGCGCCGCCAGCGTATTCCAGGTTTGGATGCTGACCGGGAAACCGCCGAAGGCAAAGCCCCAACCCGCCGTGGCGGCAAAAGCCACCGAGGCCGAGACGCCCCACGTCAGCAGCACAAATGCCATCGCCGCCAGCATTAGCGCCGACAGCGCAACCGCCAGGCTGGCGCTACGTTCGGCAATAAATCCACCGGCCAGATTGCCGAAGAACCCACCGATACCAAACGCCAGTAGCAGCAATGAAATCATCTGCACATCAAGTTTAGGCACCTGCTCAAGGAAAGGGCGAATATAGGTAAAACCGGCGAAATGTCCCGAAATAACGAACATCACGGTGATCAGACCCAGCCGGACGCCCGGCCGCTTTAGCAATATGCCAAACGTCCCTAAATCCGGCACATCGGTAGAAGGCAGACGCGGCAGACGGATCAGTTGCGCCGCCAACGCCACAACGCCGATACCGGCCGCTGCCATAAAGGTAGTTCGCCAGCCCCACAAATCACCCAGCCAGGCGCCCATCCCCGGCGCACAGACCGTTGCTGCCGAAACGCCGGTAAAAATAATCATCATCGCGCGCGGTAACAAACGGGTGGGAACCAAACGCATCGCCAGCGCCGCCGCCAGTGACCAGACGCCGCCGAGGGCAATGCCCAACATGGCTCGCGCGGCAATCAACACGCCAATATTCGAGGCCTCAGCCGCCAGCAGGTTGGATAACACCAGCAACAGCGTCAGCCCCCATATCACGCTGCGTCGATCGATTTTACCGGTACCAATCACCACCGCCGGGCCAGCCAGCGCCGCTACCAGTGCCGTCGCAGTCACCGCTTGCCCGGCGGCGCCATCCGACACGCCAAGATCGGCGGCGATAGGGGTTAATAAACTGGCCGGTAAAAACTCCGCCGTTACCAGCGCAAAAATGCCCAGCGCCAGGGAGAAAACCGCGCCCCAGGCGGCTTCACGATGCTCATCATCGCGTTGCGATGCGGTGCAATCAAAGCCTTCTGCACCATTACATATTTTTTCTGACATTAGGTTTCCTGTACGGGCTCGCCCGCTATATCCAGAGATTGAGGCAAATGGTATAGTCGAGCGTCTGGAACATCCATGCCAGGAAAGCCGCAATGCTTGACAATTCGTCCAAAAATCCGCGTGACGAGCACTCCGATCCGCTAACAAATATGCTACAGGGTCTTCGCCTTGATGGCGTAGAGTATGGCCGTTTTAATCTCGGCGGCGAGTGGGCGTTTAGTTTTGCGCCTGCCCGTGAAGCCTGCTTTATTTTTGTGGCGGAAAAAGGCTGTTGGTTACAAACCCCTGATGGCGAATGGCAGCCGTTGAGCGCCGGTGATGCAGTGCTACTACCGCAGGGCAGCGCCCACGCATTAGCCAGCCATCCTGAAGCCTCTCCCCTGCCATTCCCGCGTTGGCAATGCATGAGCCTCAGCGGCAATGTTTTTGATTTCAGCGCCACGGCGAATCAAGAGAACTGTCGGCTGTTTTACGGCACCATGCGTTTTAATATTGATGGTCAGCATCCGTTATTACGCATGATGCCCGCCCTGATGCGTGCCAATGAATTGATGAAATATGAACCGGCTATCATCCATCTGCTGGAAGCCATGAGCAGCGAAGTCGCGTTAAATCGGGCGGGCGCTTGCGGCATTATCGCGCGTCTCGCGGATGTGCTGGCAGCGCAAATCATTCGCGCCTGGGTTGAGCATGGTTGCGGCGATGCCACCGGCTGGATAGCCGCGGTACGTAACCCGGAAATGGGCCGCGTACTGGCCGCCATTCATGCCCAGCCCCATCACGATTGGACGCTGGCTGAACTCTCCGCCTTGATGGGCGCTTCCCGCTCCAGTTTCGCCAGTAAATTTGCCGCTATCGTCGGTGAAACCCCGGCCCGTTATGTTGCGCAGGTGCGGATGCATTTAGCCCGGCGCTGGATTGTTGAAGATGCGGAGCGTATTTCTGAAGTGGCCCAGCGGCTAGGCTACGATTCCGAGGCCTCATTCAGCCGCGCGTTTAAACGCGTTATCGGCATGGCGCCCAGTCATTTTCGCGCCCGTTCTCGCGCCGAAATTACCTCCTCATTACGCTAAAACGCTACCCCCTGCCTGGCGATATTAATCTGCGGACCGGGCCATGACTCATGGCCTGCTCCCCGTACATTCAATCGTTTGATCGACTTCACCCTATTGATCCATCAGCATTATTGACCGGCTGTCATATTGATATGGCACAAAATAACCTTACCCATTCTGGGGTATAACGCTCCGCGTATTGGTCATCGAATAATTCAGGACCTCAACAGGAGTGAGTATGAAAAAAATAACGCCATCCGGCCGCGCCAGGTCAGGTTGGAAATGGAAAGGGATCGGTATCATTTCTGCCGGGATAGTCATCGGGATGTTGGTGTTAGCCGGCGGTTTTACCGTTATGCATAAAACCAGCGACACCGCGTTTTGCGTCGCGTGTCACTCCATGGAGCGACCGTTGGCGGAATATCAGGGGAGTATACATTTTCAAAATCATGCCGGGATCCGCGCCGAGTGCGCGGATTGCCACGTACCCAATCAGCCGCTGGCGTATTTACTGACCAAAGTCGGCGCCTTAAAAGATGTGTATGGCGAAGTCACCGGTAAGATTGATACACCGGAAAAATATAACGCGCACAAGCTCGCGATGGCGGAGTCGGTGTGGAAAACCATGAAGGAGAATGATTCCGCCACCTGCCGTTCCTGTCACAGTTTTGATGCCATGGATATTCTTGCGCAGCGAACCGAAGCGCGTCAGCAACATCCGGTCGCAATACGTGAGGGGCAAACCTGTATTGATTGCCACCGTGGCGTTGCGCATATTCTGCCGGATATGAGCGCCAGCAACTCTGCGGGCGCGAATAAACTGGCCGCCGCCGCTGCGCAGACTTCACCCGCCGCCAAAGCGCTGTATGCGATTAAAACCCAACCGTTTTCTCTCAACGCCGAACAAGATACCCCGGCAGGTACGCTGCTGCCTTCTACCCGGGTGGAGGTGGTACAACGCTCTGGAGAGGTTATTCAGGGCAGAATTAACGGCTGGCAGCAAGAGGGCGTGAATAACGTTATCTACGCCGCGCCGGGTAAACGCATTATCAGCGCCCTGGTGGATGAACACGCCGTCGCCTCCATTCATACATCCGGCACACAAACCGACAGTGAAACCGGCCTGGTATGGCATCAAGTCGCGCTGGATATTAGCCTTAACGCGAAATCACTGGTTCAGGATCAGCAGCAAATCTGGCAATACGCCGCCGGTTTAATGACGGCGAACTGTACCGGCTGCCACGGCCTCACCGCGCTAAAACATTACAACGCTAACCAATGGATCGGGGTGATCAAGGGGATGGCGCCGCGCACCTCGCTCGATCAAGAACAGCTCCGTTTACTCACCCAGTATGCACAAAAGCATGCCAGTGATATGGCGACATCGGAAAACGGCGCGTTAGAAGGAGAAGCTCCATGAAAAACCACCACCCAACAAACTTACCGCGCCGCCGTTTTTTACAGGCAGGCGGGGCGCTATTCGCACTTGGCGCGCTCAATACGTTGTATAGCAAATCAGCATTGGCCAAAGCGATTAGCCAGGCATTGCCGCAATTTGAAGCGCTGCGCCCGGCACAAAAAGGCATTCTCACCAGCGCCCACTGGGGCGCCTTTGAAGCGTTGGTCGAACAGGATCGGATGGTTGACGTTCGCCCAATACACGATGATCCCCACCCCAACGCGCTAATTAAAATGGCGCCGCATCAAGTGCACGCCGCGAATCGCATCAAATATCCGATGGTACGTAAAAGCTGGCTGGAGCATGGCCCCGGAAGCAGTAATAACTTGCGCGGTTGCGACCAATGGGTACGGGTAAGCTGGGAAAAAGCGATTGAACTGGTCAGCGGGGAGATAAGCCGCCTGCAAAGCCACTATGGCCCTTCATCAATTTATGCGGGTTCTTATGGCTGGAAAAGTACCGGGATGTTGCACAATTGCCGCGCCTTGCTCAATCGCTTAATGAATCTGTCGGGTGGTTTTTTAAGCTACAGCGGCGATTATTCTACCGGTGCGGCGCAGGTGATTATGTCGCATGTGGTCGGCTCCATGGAGGTCTATGAGCAACAAACCACCTGGCCGAATGTGGTGGATAACAGCACGTTGGTGATTCTGTGGGGCTGTAACCCGCTGACGACGTTAAAAAATAGCTGGAATGTGCCTGACCACGTCGGTCTTGAGGGCTTCGCCGCGCTGGCGAAAAAAGGAACCCGGGTAATTTGTATCGACCCGATTAATAACCCCAGCGCAAAAATGCTGAACGCCGAATGGATTGCGCCGCTGGCGTATACGGATTCCGCAATGATTCTGGGTATTGCGCATACGCTACTCAGTGAACAGCGTCATGATGAAAAGTTTCTTCAGCGCTATACGGTGGGTTTTGATAAGTTCCGCGCCTATCTGCTGGGCGAGCAGGATGGGACGCCGAAAAGTGCCGAATGGGCTGCCGCCATTTGCGGCATTGAGGCCAAGCAGTTGCGCCAGTTAGCGCGTGATATGGCGGAGAACCGCACCATGATCATGGCGGGCTGGGGCATACAACGCCAACACCACGGCGAACAGCCGCATTGGTTGCTGGTTACCCTTGCGGCAATGCTGGGGCAAATCGGCCTGCCAGGCGGCGGCTTTGGCTTTAGCTATCACTACTCATCCGGCGGTAGTCCAACGGCGAAAGGCGGCATTCTTTCCGGCATTAGCGCGGGCGAAGCGCCGAAAAATTCCCCGGCGCCGATTCCGGTGGCGCGCATTGCCGATTGCTTTGCTAATCCGGGCAAGACCATCGATTTTAACGGCCATCGGGTTACCTATCCGGAGGTTAAAATGGTGTATGTTGCTGGCGGAAACCCTTTCCACCACCATCAAGATACCAATAATCTGCAACAGGCATGGCGTAAACCGGAAACCATTGTGGTTCACGAACCTTACTGGACGGCGACGGCGAAGCAGGCGGATATTGTGTTGCCCTGCACCACCACCTATGAACGTAATGATCTGGATATGGGCGGCGATTATTCACAATTGTACGTCTTCCCGATGCATCAATGTGTTCCGCCGCAGCATGAAGCGCGCAACGACTTTGATATTTTCCGCGCCATCGCGGCAAAGTTGGGCGTTGAACCCGCCTTTACCGAAGGTAAAGATGAGCTGATGTGGCTGAAATCGATGTACGACAATATGAAAAGTCAGGCAAGAAATGCCGGAGTGGCGCTACCGCCGTTCGATATGTTCTGGCAATCGAATAACTACATCCGTTTCCCTATCCCGCAAGCCAATCAGCAGTGGGTACGTTTCGCCGATTTCCGCGCCGATCCACTATTAAATCCGCTCGGTACGCCATCGGGCAAAATTGAAATCTTCTCGCAAACGGTCGCCAAGATGAACTATGCCGATTGCCCGGGTCTGCCCGGCTGGCTACCCCCTTATGAGTGGCACGGTAGCCCAATCGCAGAGAAATATCCGCTGTCGCTTAACACCGCGCACCCGGAAAACCGGCTGCACTCCCAACTCGACAATACCCCGCTACGCGAAAAATATGCCGTCGCCGACCGGGAAGCGATACTGATTCATCCGCAAGATGCCGCGCCACGCGGTATTCAGAGTGGTGATGTGGTACGCGCGTTTAACGATCGCGGGCAGATTCTGGTGGGCGCGCGCGTAACCGAGGATATTCGCCCTGGCGTGGTACGAATTAGTGAAGGCGCCTGGTATGACCCGCTGGTTCCCGGCGAAGTGGGTACGCTCTGCAAAAACGGTAACGTCAATTGCCTAACGTTTGATATCGGCTCTTCGCCGTTGGCGCAGGGAAACTGCGGGCATATGGCGCAGTTAGATATTGAAAAATATCGCGGTACGCCACCGAAAAATAGCGCCCACGCGCTACCGGTCGGCGCGTAAACCGCGCCCCTTAGCGGAGCCGATACGCTTCGGCTCCGCCAGTTTACTGTTACCTCGGTGCGTGAAACCTGTTATTTTTTAGTTGAGCTATCAACCAGGAAATGTACTGTGCAAATTCGCTCGTTTACCGAAGCCGATCGGCCCTTTTTACGCACGCTTTTTTTGGCGGCACGCAAAACAAACTGGACATGGTTAGACCCACATCAGTGGCAACTGGAGGATTTTGATAGCGCGACATTAGAAGAGACCATTTGGGTGGCCGAAGGTGCCGGGCAACGTTTAGGGTTTGCCGCAGTACTGGAGAATGACAATTTTCTTCATAGCCTGTTCATCGATCCACGCTGCCAGGGGCAAGGTGTCGGAAGCGCGTTATTGCGCGAGGTGCAAGCGCGTTTTACCTCAACCGGTGCGTTAAAGTGCCTGGCGGCCAACGCACCAGCGCGGCGTTTTTATCGCCAGCACGGTTGGGAAGAGATTTCGCGTGGCCTAAGCGAGCACGGCGAATATATTTTGATGCACTATGTCTTGCCTGCCAGGCGGTAAACCCCGCAGGCAGGCTTGATAAAAAACCTTAAACCGCGCGGAATGCGATGTCGCCCGGAATGACCTCACCCTGCCAGTAAAGCTGTGCGGCAACCACCCCGGCCAGTTGACGATAGAGGGCGGTAAACTCGCTGTCCGGACGGCGGACAACCGTTGGTTCGCCCTCATCCAGATCCTGGCGCAACGTAATGTGCAGCGGTAACTGGCTGAGCAAACGCGTGTGATATTTTTCGACCAATGCTTGCGCGCCGCCGCTACCAAAAATCGCTTCATGGTGCCCACAGTTGCTGCAAATATGCATACTCATATTTTCCACCACGCCCAGCACCGGCACATCGACTTTTTCGAACATCACCAGCCCTTTACGCGCATCGATCAAGGCAATGTCCTGTGGCGTTGTCACCACCACCGCGCCGGTGACCGGGATATTTTGCGCCAGCGTCAATTGAATATCGCCGGTACCCGGCGGCATATCCAGCACCAGATAATCCAACTCCGGCCACAGCGTTTCATTCAACAACTGCATGAGCGCCTTACTTGCCATCGGACCACGCCAAACCATTGCGTTATCATCGGTGACCAAATATCCGATTGAGTTGGTAGCCAAACCATGCGCCATAATCGGCGCCATATGCGTGCCATCCGGCGAAGAGGGGCGTTGATCCTCGGTTCCCAGCATATTGGGTACTGACGGGCCGTAAATATCCGCATCCAGAATGCCCACTTTGGCGCCTTCGGCAGCCAACGCCAACGCCATATTGACGGCGGTGCTGGATTTCCCAACGCCACCTTTACCCGAACTCACCGCAATAATGTTTTTCACGCCATTAACGCCGGGCGTATTTTTGACCCGCTTCATGGTGGCGATATCGTGATTTAAACGCCAGTCGATGGCCTGAGCGCCGGTCATACGCAATAAATCTGCGCTGGTTTGTTCTTTCAAGTCTTCAAAGGCGCTGGTCCAGACAAACGGCATCACCAGTTCAATATGTAACTTGCCATTCATCAACGCGACATGACGCAACGCTTTTAGCGTGGTCAGATTATGTTTCAGGGTTGGGTGTTCAAAGGTGGTCAATACGCCTACCACCATCGCGCGTAGCGCTTCCGGGGTATGTTGACTGTGGGATTGTGAATTCATCCCGGCTCCTCAAAATAGTGTCATTGTGTGCCCATGTTACACGGACTTTTTCGTAAATTTACTCCCTAAGCATATCAGAAGCCTGGTCAAATAAACGGTTATCTTCAGTTGCCGCAAACCCTTTGTTTACGCCGGGTTGGCCTTTCGGTTAACATCTAAACCCCTTTTTCAATCAGGTATAGCAAGTCCTACTATGACTCAAGTCGCGAAAAAAATGATGGTAACGTGCGCTCTGCCGTACGCGAATGGCCCTATTCACCTTGGTCACATGCTCGAACACATCCAGGCGGATATTTGGGTTCGTTACCAGCGAATGCGCGGCAATGAGGTTTATTTCATCTGTGCCGATGACGCACACGGTACGCCAATCATGCTGAAAGCACAGCAATTGGGTATCACGCCGGAACAGATGATTGCTGATATGAGTCAAGAGCATCAGACTGATTTTGCTGGTTTTAATATCAGCTACGACAATTACCACTCAACGCATAGCGATGAGAATCGGGTGTTGTCGGAGCTTATCTATACGCGTTTAAAAGAGAATGGTTTTATCAAAAACCGCACTATTTCTCAGTTATACGATCCGGAAAAAGGCATGTTCCTGCCGGATCGTTTTGTGAAGGGAACCTGCCCGAAATGTAAATCGGCCGATCAGTATGGCGATAATTGTGAAGTCTGCGGCGCGACCTATAGCCCGACCGAGCTTATCGATCCGAAATCGGTGGTGTCCGGCGCGACCCCGGAGATGCGCGATTCTGAGCACTTCTTCTTTGACCTCCCCTCTTTTAGTGAAATGCTAAAAGCCTGGACACGGTCCGGCGCGCTGCAGGAGCAGGTAGCCAATAAAATGCAGGAGTGGTTCGAGTCTGGCTTACAGCAGTGGGATATTTCACGCGATGCGCCTTATTTCGGCTTCGAAATTCCGGACGCGCCGGGGAAATATTTTTACGTGTGGCTGGATGCGCCGATCGGTTATATGGGTTCCTTCAAAAATCTGTGTGATAAACGTGGCGACCTGGATTTTGATGAGTTTTGGCGTAAAGACTCCACGACAGAGCTGTATCACTTTATCGGTAAAGATATTGTCTACTTCCACAGCCTGTTCTGGCCGGCGATGCTGGAAGGAAGCCAGTTCAGAAAGCCGAATAATCTATTCGTGCATGGTTACGTAACGGTAAACGGCGCGAAAATGTCTAAATCGCGCGGGACGTTTATTAAAGCCAGCACCTGGCTTAACCATCTGGATGCCGATAGTCTGCGCTACTACTACGCCGCGAAGCTCTCTTCGCGCATTGATGATATCGACCTGAATCTGGAAGATTTTGTTCAGCGTGTTAACGCCGATATTGTCAATAAAGTGGTTAACCTTGCGTCGCGTAACGCCGGGTTTATTACGAAACGTTTTGGCGGCAAGCTCTCTGATACGCTGGCCGACCCGGCGCTGTACAAAACCTTTACCGATGCGGCACAGAGCATTGGCGATGCGTGGGCTAATCGCGAGTTTAACCGTGCTATCCGTGAAATTATGGCGCTGGCGGATCTCGCTAATCGGTATGTTGATGAGCAAGCCCCGTGGGTGGTGGCGAAACAGGAAGGCCGTGATGCCGATCTGCAAGCTATCTGCTCAATGGGTATTAATCTGTTCCGCATATTGATGACATGGCTCAAGCCGGTGTTACCGTCGCTCAGCCAGCGTGTGGAGGCCTTCCTTAATCAGGAACTGAGCTGGGAAGGGATTCAGCAGCCGCTGCTCGGTCATCAGATAGCGTCGTTTAAAGCGCTGTATAGCCGTATTGAGATGGATAAAATTAACGCCCTGATTGAAGCCTCGAAAGAGGATGCGGCGGCGGCAAAACCGGCGCAAAGCGGCCCGCTGGCGGAGGATCCGATCGCGGATACGATTAGCTTTGACGATTTCGCCAAAGTCGATATGCGCGTGGCGCTGATCAAAACCGCCGAGTTGGTCGATGGCTCGGACAAGCTGCTGCGTCTGGTGTTAGATCTGGGCGGTGAAACCCGGCAGATCTTCTCCGGTATTCGTGCTGCTTATCCGGACCCGTCAGTGCTGGAAGGCCGCATGACGGTGGTGGTCGCAAATTTGGCGCCGCGTAAAATGCGCTTTGGTGTGTCGGAAGGCATGGTGCTATCAGCCGGTCCTGGCGGAAAAGATCTGTTTATTCTCGGCGCAGATAGCGGCGCTCAGCCGGGCATGGCCGTAAAATAGTCGGTCTTTTGACGGGCTCCTGCTGTTTTCCAACCGGAAATGCAGCAGGAGCCGTTTACGTTCTACCGATCGAGTGTGTTCGGTAGCACGTCTGAGTGTTTGATCGTATGATTAAGGCATCGACACAGGAGCCTGTCATGCGTACCGCGCTATCTGTCTGCTGGCGTTATTTACGCGCCTTCATCATTCTTTATCTCTGCTTGTTTATCGGTAACGGTCTTTCCACGCTGCTGCCGATTGCCATTCCTGGCAGTATCCTCGGCATGCTGTTGCTGTTTGCCTTGCTGGTTGCGCGCATTGTCCCGGTCAAATGGGTACAGCCCGGTAGTTACCTGTTAATTCGTTATATGGCCCTGCTATTTGTCCCGATTAGCGTTGGCGTGATGGATTATACCGATATTTTACTGGCACAATTCGGCCCGATCGTGGTGTCCTGCGTGGTGAGTACGCTGTTGATATTGGTGGTGGTGGGCTATGGTTCACAGCGCCTGCATGACGCGCACCAACATCAGGAGGAGTCAGGCCATGAGTGATCTCTGGTGGTCATTGCCGCTGACGGTCGGTGTCTTTTTTGCTGCCCGCCGCTTAGCCGCGCAGGTCAAACTTTCTCTGGTTAACCCGTTGCTGGTTTCAATGGCGGTGATTATTCCGTTGTTATTACTGATTAATATGCCTTACGCGCGTTATTTTCAGGGGAGCGCGGTGCTTAATAACTTGTTGCAGCCGGCGGTGGTTGCACTGGCGGTACCGCTGTATGAGCAACTGCATCAGATCCGCGCCCGCTGGAAATCAATTATCGCCATCTGCTTTATCGGTAGCATGACGGCGATGGTTTCCGGCACCGCCATCGCCTTGTGGATGGGCGCCTCACCGGAAATCGCCGCCACCATTTTACCCAAGTCCGTCACCACGCCAATTGCAATGGCGGTATCCGCTTCCCTGCAGGGTATTCCGGCGATTAGCGCCATTTGTGTACTGGTCGCTGGCGTACTCGGCGCTGTGTTTGGTCACATGGTCCTTAATCTGCTGCACGTTCGCAATAAAGCGGCACGCGGCCTGGCGATTGGTAACGCCTCCCATGCACTGGGTACCGCGCGTTGTGCGGAAATTGATTTTCAGGAAGGCGCCTTTAGTTCACTGGCGCTGGTTATCTGCGGCATTATCACTTCATTGCTGGCCCCGTTTTTATACCCGCTATTATTGGGTCTGTTGCACTAAAAGGTGCGACAAGTCGCGCAAATTATAAATAAGTTTCACTCATTGCATTAATAGAGAGAGATAGATCACATATAAGCACCGAGTAGCCGTTTAGAATCACTGCCCGCTATCTCCGAACAGAAGGTATGTAATGCATCCACGTTTTCACGCCGCTTTTGCCGCTTTAGCCGATGAGCTACAGAACGCGCTACGCCCGATTTTGTCCGCCAACACCTTTTCCGCGTCATTCACGCCGGAGCAGGTTCAGCACATAAAACAGCAAACACAATTGGATGATGATGCGCTGGCGCTGGCGTTATTGCCGCTGGCGGCGGCCTGCGCGCGCGCCGCCCTCTCAAACTTTAATGTCGGCGCGGTGGCGCGCGGGAACAGCGGCCACTGGTATTTCGGCGCCAATATGGAGTTTATCGGCGCAACCATGCAGCAAACCGTGCATGCGGAACAAAGCGCGGTGACTCACGCCTGGCTGAAAGGTGAAACCGGGCTGACGGCAATTACGGTTAATTACACGCCATGCGGCCATTGCCGCCAGTTTATGAATGAGTTAAATAGCGGTACCACGCTACGTATTAACCTACCGGGACGCCCGTCTGCCACCCTCGGCGACTATTTGCCCGATGCGTTTGGGCCACGGGATTTAGCGATTAAAACGCTGCTGCTCGATCCGGTAGACCACGGTTACCAAGCTGAGGGCGATGCAGTCACCCAGGCGGCAATTCAGGCGACGAACCGCAGCCACGCGCCATACAGCCAGGCGCATAGCGGCGTGGCGCTGGAAATGCGCAGCGGTGCTATCTATGGCGGCAGCTACGCCGAAAATGCCGCGTTTAACCCAAGCTTACCGCCGCTGCAGGCTGCTTTGATTCTGGCTAATATGCACGGCGAGGATTGTGCTGCCATTGCACGCGCTGTGTTAGCTGAAACCGCCGACAGCAAACTGAGTCAAGCTCCCGCCACCGAAGCAACGCTCGCGGCGCTAGGTTGCCATCATTTCACAGCGCTAACCTTGCAAAAAGCGTAACCGCTCCCGCATCCTGTCGAGAAAAATCACAGCTTTTGTTATCAACCATTAACAAAAGCTGTACTTCTGCGTGAATTTTCATAGGATCGGGGCTGACCCCTCACCCTTACGCAACCAGGAAGTCAACAACCGGAGCTAATACCGCATGGAACTCGAATACGAGAGTAAACGTTCGCTTTATATCCCTTACGCTGGTCCGATTTTGTTGGAGTTTCCTCTACTCAACAAAGGTAGCGCTTTTTCCATCGAAGAGCGTAATGATTTCAACCTCAACGGCTTACTGCCGGAAACGGTTGAAACCATTGAAGAACAGGCGGAACGTGCCTGGCGCCAGTTTCAGGACTTTAAAAACGATAACGATAAACACGTCTATTTGCGCAATATTCAAGACACCAACGAAACCCTTTTCTATCGCTTGCTTGACAACCATCTCGAAGAGATGATGCCCATCATCTACACGCCAACGGTTGGTGCCGCCTGCGAACACTTTTCTGAAATTTATCGCCGCGCCCGCGGCCTGTTTATCTCCTACCCCAACCGTGCCAGCATCGAAGATATGCTGCAAAATGCCACCAAGCAGAACGTTAAAGTGATTGTTGTCACGGATGGCGAGCGCATCCTCGGCTTGGGCGATCAAGGTATTGGCGGGATGGGGATCCCGATCGGTAAACTTTCATTGTATACCGCCTGCGGCGGCATCAGCCCGGCGTATACGCTACCCGTGGTGCTGGATGTTGGGACCAATAATCAGCAGTTGCTTAACGATCCGCTGTATATGGGCTGGCGTCATCCGCGTATTACCGGCGAAGAGTACGAAAACTTCGTCCATGAGTTTATTCTGGCGGTGAAGAGCCGTTGGCCAAATGTGTTGCTCCAGTTTGAAGACTTCGCGCAGAAGAACGCCATGCCGTTGCTGGAGCGCTACCGTGATGAAGTGTGTTGCTTCAATGATGATATTCAGGGTACTGCGGCAGTCACGCTCGGCACATTGATTGCGGCCAGCCGTGCGGCAGGCAGTAAATTGCGCGAGCAAAAAGTGGTGTTCCTCGGCGCCGGGTCGGCGGGTTGCGGTATCGCTGAGCAGATTATCGCGCAGATGAAGTCGGAAGGGCTGAGCGATGACGAAGCGCGTGCGCGCGTCTTTATGGTTGATCGCTTTGGGCTACTGACTGATAAACTGCCCAACCTGCTTGATTTCCAGGGTAAGTTGGTACAAAAGAGCGATAACCTCAGTCAGTGGAATACCCACAGTGATTCGATTTCTCTGCTGGATGTGGTACGTAACGCGCAGCCGGATATTTTGATTGGCGTGTCGGGTCAGCCGGGTTTGTTTAGCGAAGAGATTATTCGCGAGATGCATAAACACTGCCCGCGTCCGATTGTTATGCCGCTCTCAAACCCTACTTCGCGCGTGGAGGCGACACCGGCAGATATTCTTGCCTGGACCGATGGCGCGGCGTTGGTTGCCACCGGGAGCCCGTTCTCGCCGGTGAGCTGGAAAGATAAAATCTTCCCTATCGCACAATGTAACAACTCCTATATCTTCCCCGGTATTGGGCTTGGCGTAGTCGCATCTGGCGCAACCCGCGTTACCGATAGCATGCTGATGGCTGCCAGCCGTGCGCTGGCCGATTGTTCGCCGCTGGTGAATGAGGGAGAAGGTTCCGTGCTACCGGAGATTAAGGATATTCAGGGCGTATCTAAACTGATTGCCATGGCGGTGGGTAAAGCTGCGCAATTGGCCGGGGTAGCGGTGGTCACGTCAGAAGATGTGCTGTCGAAATCCATCGCCAGCAACTTCTGGCTGCCGCAATACCGTAACTATCGTCGTACCTCGATCTAGTTTTTGCAGCGTCGGGCACATTTTGTGCCCGACATCGTGCAAAAATGCTGCGCCTGACCGCGGTTTGCTTGCTTCGTCGGTTCGGACCAGGTAGCCTTGGTGCATACTTTTTTTCCATCCTGAGCGCCTCAAAGCATGTTAAAACGCTTGATTTACGGTTTAATTATCATCATAACGCTGATGGTATTGACCGCGCTCGGCCTGGATCGCTGGATTAGCTGGAAAACCGCGCCCTATATTTATGACGATCTCACCTCACTGCCTCATCGTCAGGTCGGCGTCGTGTTGGGTACCGCGAAGTATTACCGTACCGGCGTAATCAATCAGTATTACCTTTACCGTATGCAAGGGGCGCTGAACGCTTATAACAGCGGTAAAATTAACTACTTATTGCTGAGCGGCGATAATGCGCAACAAAGCTATAATGAGCCGATGACTATGCGGCGCGATCTGATTGCCGCGGGCGTTGAGCCGTCTGACATTGTGCTGGACTTCGCCGGTTTCCGTACGCTGGATTCGATCGTGCGTACACGTAAAGTGTTCGATACCAATGATTTTATTATTATTACTCAACGTTTCCACTGCGAGCGTGCGTTGTTTATTGCGCTGCATATGGGGATCCAGGCGCAATGCTATGCGGTGCCCTCACCAAAAAACATGCTTAGTGTGCGGGTACGCGAGGTCGGCGCACGGCTTGGTGCGTTGGCCGATTTGTATTTGATGAAGCGTGAGCCGCGTTTTCTCGGCCCGTTGGTACCGATTCCCGCCGTTCATACGTTGCCGGAAGATACGCAAAGTTATCCGGCGGTGACGCCGGAACAGTTGTTAGAGTTGCAGCAGAGGTTGCAGAAGAAGCCGTAGCGCCGGCAAGATAATCCACCAAGAAAGCAGGTAGCTTTGTTCTGAATTACTGATTCACTACAGACAGACATAAAGCACCAGCAGGTGCCTTATTATTTTCCCAGCCAGCGCCCGGCTTTTGCCGAATCTATAAGCAGTTGGATGGTTAGCGGATCATGTACCTGGCTAAAATCCTCAGGGAAATAGTGCCCGAAGTCGATATCTGACGGCTCAATACCAAACCTGTCTACGTACTTTTCCAACAATTCATAGGCATCTAACGGATCCATGCGAAAATCCTCATTCAGGTCCGTTGTTAGCGTCAATGGGTAGGGTTTCATAGAAAACAGACGTCGGCCATTATATTCGCCCACCAGATCAAACACGGCCTGTTCAATATCGCCTGTCACCATATCTTGTCTTCCTTATTCACAATTCGGTTGTAGCGCACCATCGATTCATAGCTTATATAAGCCACATCAGCGGTGAGAACCGCCCAGCCAATAACCGGTATAGTCCTGCCGACGAATGTAGCAAGTTTATAAGTCATCACTCTTTTTACTTTAAACGGATTAACGGGAGACTGGATCCATGTCGGCAACTGAATGGGCATCATCCGCCCTCTAAGGAGCTTCCGGGAATATTGTGACGCGTAACTGGTGCCAGGAGTAGAATTACCAAATTTGCCGCTTACCTTAATTGTATTCTGCCCACTGTAAACCGCTGCGGCTGCGAACACATCCTTCGCACCAGTGAAATGCTCCGCGGTTACATCGATCATGATCCAGAAGAAAAGTTCACCCGACGATAGGTTAGTCAGACCACCATAAAAATAGGTGCCATTAAGTTGCTCCGTAGTATCCATTGCATCAATCCTCCTTCATTTGCATACATCTAAACATAACGTAAATTGCATTACTATTTTAAACACTCACCGAGGGGGTTTATACGACGCAGAACCCGGACACCAAATGAAAACGCAAGGGATCAGGCAAGTATCGTAATCTTTTTACGTACTCGCCTAATGATAAAACCGGTTCAGTCTCAGCGGCGCTAATGCCTCGGGAAGGTCAACACCCACGCTTTAGCATCAGAGTTAAGGTGAGTACCCTGTGTCCGCCATCCGCCACGCCTAAATAACACGCCACATGCCCGGATTAACATAAACAAAAAAGGCGCGGCAATGCCGCGCCTGTGCCACTGCTTCTTTTTTTATTTTTTACGTGCGTACTTCAGGGAATCGAGCGCTACGGCGAAGATGATGATGCCGCCCTTAATAATGTACTGCCAGTAAGGGTTAACGCCGATATAGGTCAAACCATAGTTAATAACCGTAAAGATGATCACCCCGGTTACCACACCTGCTACGGTACCCACGCCACCGGCAAACGACACGCCGCCGACCACGCACGCGGCAATCGCATCAAGTTCATACATAAAGCCGAGGTTGTTGGTGGCGCTACCGATACGCCCGGCTTCCAACATCCCGCCGAAGGCATAAAACACACCGGACAAGGCATACACCAAAATCAGGTTCAGGTTAACGTTCACACCAGACACTTTCGCTGCTTCGGGGTTACCGCCGATGGCGAAAATGTTTTTACCAAAACGCGTCTTGTTCCACAGGACCCAGACAAAAATAATCGCGATAATGGCGTAGAAAGTGATGTAGGACAGACGGAATTGACCAAAGCGGAAAAAGCCCTGGGCAAAGGTTGAGAAATGATCATCAAAACCGGCAATCGGCGATGCGCCCACGAAATCGTAATACAGCGAGTTAATCCCGTAGACAATAATCATGGTACCAAGGGTGGTAATGAATGGCGTCACTTTCAAATAAGCGATGACTAAACCGTTCACCAAACCAATGATCGCACCAATTACGCAGACAGTTAAAATCACTAGCGGAATCGGTACCGTATCCATATGAGGAAACACCTTATTGGCGTTATCCATAGCCTGTAGCAGCGTCGCCGCCACCACCGCCGCCAGACCAACCTGACGACCAGCCGACAAGTCAGTCCCCTGAGTCACAATCAGCCCTGCCACACCCAGCGCAATAATAATACGCACTGAGGATTGCGTCAGGATATTACTCAAGTTAATTAAACTGAGAAATGTCGGGTCCTGAAAGATAATAATCGCCAGCAGCACCAGCAAGACAACATATATCCCACCTTCTTTCAACAAGGTGAGCGCATTCTTTTTATTCACTGCATTCATGGTAACAGCCCTTACATCATTAAAGGTGTAACGATGCCAAACGCAAGATTTCGTTTTGCGTAGTCGTTTTAGTTTCGACAATGCCCGCGACCAGGCCGTTGCTCATCACAAGAATCCTATCGGTAATCCCTAATAACTCCGGCATTTCCGAGGAGATAATAATGATGCCCTTCTCTTTTTTCGCCAACTCAGCAATTAATTGATAGATTTCAAACTTCGCGCCGACATCAATCCCGCGCGTGGGTTCATCCAGCATTAATATTTCCGGTTGCGTCAACAGCCAGCGCCCAATAATAACCTTCTGTTGGTTACCGCCGGACAATGAACCGATTGAGGTACGATGACCGGGCGTTTTCACACGCATGGAATCAATCACCCACTGCGTGTCGCTTTTCATTCGGCTATTATCCAGCAGACCGACGCCATTTTTATACTTACGAATATTGGAGATTAGCGAGTTAAAGCCAATATCTAAAAAAGCGTAAATACCGGTTGAACGACGCTCTTCTGTTACCAACGCAAAGCCGTGGTTAATGGCCTCATTCGCGCTGTTATTATTGATGGCTTTACCGTGCAACTTAATGGTGCCCGCCGCCTTATCACGAATACCAAATAAGGTTTCGACAATATCGGTACGCTTAGCGCCCACCAGCCCGGCAATCCCTAAAATTTCGCCTTTGTGTAGATCAAACGAGATGTCGCGAATCGATGGCTGGCGCAGTGCGGTTAAGTTACGCACCTCCAGAATAACCTCACCCGGCGTGTTCGATTTATCCGGAAAACGTTGGTTCAGCGAACGCCCCACCATCATGGCGATAATTTTATCCATATCCAGCCCTTCTAGCGGCTGGGTGGCAATCCACTGCCCATCACGCAGGATGGTGATCTCATCGCATAGCTGAAATATCTCTTCCATTTTGTGAGAGATATAAACAATGCCACAACCGCGTTCTTTCAGTTTGCGGATAATGGTAAACAGATGATTGACTTCTTTTTCGGTCAGCGAGGAAGTCGGCTCATCCATAATCACGATTTTGGCGTCATAGGAAAACGCTTTGGCAATCTCAATCATCTGCATCTGTGAAACAGACAGATTCGCCACTTTATCTCGCGGATCGATATTAATATCTAATTCGTCAAAAATAGCTTTGGTGTCTTGGTACATTTTGTCTTGATCGACAAACAGTCCCTTTTTCGGATAGCGACCAAGCCACATGTTGTCCATTACGGTGCGTTGTAAAACCAGGTTTAATTCCTGATGCACCATCGACACGCCATTTTCAAGCGCTTCTTTCGAACTTTTGAAATCAATTTCCTGGCCCTGAAAAAGGATGCTCCCCGAATCCTTTTTATAAATACCGAACAGACATTTTAATAATGTCGATTTACCCGCGCCATTCTCGCCCATTAAAGCGTGAATAGAGTGTGGGCGAACCTTTAAGTTGACATTATCTAATGCCTTTACGCCAGGAAATGATTTATTGATATTGCTCATTTCCAGCAGCCATTCACGCTGCTCTACTACTTTATCACTGCACATAGTTCTACCTGGCAGGTAATATCAAAGGAACCGAACATCGCCGGCCCACAGCCTAAAAGCGGGCGCGGGTTAACGCGCCCGTGATACCCGCCATACTTCAAGCTGCATGTGTGTTAGCGACGTTCGCTCACCCGAATCACTTGATCTTAGTAAGCGCATCGGGATTCACTCTCTTGCTGCCTTTCTGCAACTTAAATTATTTAGGGTATAGGGTATTTATTTCTGGAACTGCGCAAGGTTGTCTTTATCAACCGCGACGTAAGGTACGCGAACAATTTTGTTTTCAATTTTGTACTGCGTCCCTTCTGCCGCTGGTTTGCCGGCAGCGAGGTTTTTCGCCAGTTCAAAGGTGGCTTTCGCCTGGTTCTCAGCATCGTTCAACACGGTACCGGCCATCGCACCGCTTTTCACCAGTGCCAACGCTTCTGGTAACGCATCTACGCCGAATACCGGAACGTTGCTCTTGTTATGCGCTTTCAGCGCTTCAACTGCGCCCATTGCCATCGCATCGTTGTTCGCGATAACCACTTCAATTTTGTCGCCGTTCGGGCCAGAGAGCCACGCATCGGTTTTATCTTTCGCCTGGGCGGTATCCCACATGGCGGTATCTAAGTGCAATTGTTGGGTTTTGATGCCGTCTTTATTCAGCGTATCAATAACATATTTGGTACGCGCTTCTGCATCAGGATGACCCGGTTCGCCTTTCAGCAGCACGAACTGAATCACGCCATCTTTATTCAAATCCCATGCCGGAGTCGCTTTCCAGTGTTTCTCAATCAACTCGCCCTGCTTAACGCCAGACTCTTTCGAATCCGTACCGACGTAGTAAGCTTTGTCGTAGCTCGCCAGCGCTTTGGCCGTCGGCTCTTTGTTAAAGAACACTACCGGTACATCAGAAGATTTGGCTTTATCAATAATGACGCCTGCGGCTGCCGGATCCACCAAGTTAATTGCCAGCGCTTTCACGCCTTTCGCCAACAAGACGTCAACCTGATCGTTCTGCGTAGACTGGCTGTTCTGCGAGTCATTCATCAGTAACTGAACGTCCGGGCTGCTCTTCGCGTCTTTCTCAATGTCTTTGCGTACTACAGACATAAAGTTGTCGTCGTATTTATAAATCGTCACGCCAATACGCGTGTCGGCTGCGTGAGCGGTAGCGCCAAACATCATGCTGGCAACCAATGCTGTGAGGGTGAAAACCTTCTTATTCATGCTATCTCCGGGTTTATGCAGGGTAGTACACGGTCTTGCCCTTTCACTCTCTGTTGATCGGGACAAAACAATCGGTTTGTAATAATCAGCGAGGCGATATGTTAAGAAAACGTTGCGCGAAGCCGATGATTTGCTAACACAAATCCTGACTTCCGTGTTGGGTAATGCTTCCAGACAGCGAGGGCGAACTGTTTCGCAGTTGTGTGGTAACGCGCCAGACGGGGAAGATGGTGCGTTACATTATGTTTCACCCTTGGTACGACGCTGTCATCATAGAGAGCGTGATGTTAATTAACTGTGAATTTACTCACAGATTGAAAACGGTTACATCGGTAAATCGGTTGAATTAGTGACCGGCTCCACACTTTGTTTCCCGGCGACCGAGTGACGCCGAACCAGCGTCGGCATAAAACAGTGTTGGGCGCTGGCATCTAACTGCCCTGCCGCACCTTTTAACGCCAGCTCAGTTGCCAATTTTGCCATCGAAACAATAGGATAACGCACGGTAGTCAATTGTGGATCGGTATAGCGCGACGCGGGAATATCATCAAATCCCACCACCGAGCAGTGCTGCGGAACCAGGATACCGTTATCTTTTAATGCGGTGAGCGCCCCGACCGCCATCCCGTCGTTATAAGCCAGTATCGCGGTAAGATGCAGGTTACGCCCCAGCAGTTCTACCATCGCCGCTTCGCCGCCTTGCATATCGGGTTCACCGCTGGCGACCCAGACTTCCGGCGGCACGATGCCCTGCTCGGCCAATGCCATTAACCAGCCTTCGCGCCGCTGCTCAACATCCTCAATCGGGTGGCTGGAACTCAAATAACCGATGCGCTGATGGCCGTACTGCTGCAACATACGGGTTGCCATTAGTGCCCCGCTGACGTTATCAAGACAGACACAGCGGTGCGCATAGCCGGGAATAATACGGTTGATGAGAACCATGCCTGGCACCTGTTCCATAAAACCGGCCAGTTCCCGATCGGAAAGCGTTTTTGCATGAACAATCAACGCACTACAACGCTGACGAATTAACACTTCAATCGCATGACGCTCTTTTTCTTCCTGATGCCAGGAGTTGCTGATTAAGACATGTTTTTGCAGGCGCTGCGCTACCGTATCGACCGCTTTAACCAATGCGCCGAAAAAGGGGTCGGAGACATCCATCACCACCACACCAATGGTATCGCTCACTTGGGTGGCTAACGCCTGCGCGTTGGCATTTGGCCGATAGCCCAGAGATTCAACCGCCTGTAATACCGCATCACGCGTTTCTTGCGTTACCGCATTGCTGTGATTTAACACACGCGATACCGTCGCGACCGACACCCCCGCCTGACGCGCAACGTCACGGATGGTAATCATGGGCGCATCCTGGTGAAAAAAGTGAAAAATTGCATAGCGTACCTGACACATGAAGCGTTTCTGGCGGCTATTCTGTCAGGGGTTGCCCTTCGGCTGCGTGAATCTCGTCACACTCATGAAAACGGTTACATACAATTCTGCAACCTTTGTGATGGCCGTCATTATCCTGGCAGAGAGTTTTTCGGCGATTGTCCGGCGCCGAGTGCGGTTAATTTGCGCCACACCCACTCCATCGGCCCCAGGCGGAAATAACGCAGCCAGAGCACGGAAAATATCAGGTTAATGACCCAGATCGCCGGGACCAGCGCCAAAAGCTGCAACCGGTCCAACTGCATAAACAGGTTAAAACGGTAAAAGAGCGTGCTGCAAATTAGCGTCTGTAGCAGGTAGTTACTTAATGCCATCCGCCCGGCGCAACAAATTGCCCGGGTTATTTTCAGCCTGGCTAATTGTGACCAAAAGCCAAAACAGAGTGCGGCGTAACCAAGACTTTGTAACGGTGCCGCTAAGTCACGCGGCGCCTGTAGAAAGAAGCCACACCAGCGAAATGCCCACTGCACTTGCCATTGTATGACGATTGAGGGAATTTGGATGACCGCGCTAAGCAGCAATAACAGCGCGGCCATACGGCGATAGTGACGTTGGCTAAAAGCGCCCCGCAGCCAGCCGTTACGCATTAACGCGCCGCCCATCATCATTAAACCGGCCAGTTGCCAGCCATACTGCGCGCCGAGCGCTAACAGCGAAGAGGAGAGAGACTGTAGACGGTTATGCACCGCTTCCCACCCTCCGGCTGGCTTCCACAACGCTTCGTATTGCACTTCCGCCGCGCCTGGCAGCCATGAATGACTCGGCTCCGGCGACGAAATCAGGCCGAAGACCACCAGCACCGCCACGCCGATCAGGTACAGCAATGCGCCGGTTTTAAACAAGGTACGAGTTGAAGGAACATCGCGGATTAATCGCCACGCAATCAGGCCAATAATGCCGTAATCCAGCAAAATATCGCCTTCCCAGAAAAACACTGCGTGGATAAAACCGAATAATGTGAGCCAGGTAAGCCGCGCCCGCAGCCAGGCTTTACCGCGCGGCTGCAACATCTGTAATCCGGCGCCGAACAACAGCGCAAACAACGTGAGAAATTTGACCTGCGCGAACAGATCTAACAGCGCCCAGGTCCAGCGATCGCTAACGGAGGGCGGCCCGTTCCAGGCAGGATTAAGATAAGCCGCAGAGGGAAGCGCAAAGCCGACAATATTGAGCAGTAAAATGCCCAAAATAGCCAAACCGCGGATGAAATCCAGCGTGATATTGCGTGGCATGACGCGCTTTCCTGTCCGCATTTATCCGGGTGAATGGCCCCACCATACAGTGAGGCACATCAGGCATTGATTAGTTGTGGCGTACCGCGCGCAGGAACTCCTGACGGGTATTCTGGCTCGACTTGAACAAACCACCAAGCGACGTCGTGGTCGTCGCGCTGGTTGCATCGCGAATGCCGCGCGCTTTCACGCAATAGTGAACCGCATCAATCGAAACCGCCACATTGTTGGTACCAAGTAGCGTTTGCAAAGCAATCAGCACCTGCTGCGTCAAACGTTCCTGTACCTGCGGGCGCTGGGCGAAGAACTGTACAATGCGGTTAATCTTCGACAAACCAATCACTTTATCTTTGGGGATATAGGCCACGGTCGCCTTACCATCAATAATCACGAAGTGATGTTCACAGGTACTGGTCAGGGTAATATCACGTACCGTGACCATTTCATCCACCTTCATTTTATTTTCAATCAAGGTGATTTTCGGGAAGTTCGCGTAATCCAGCCCGGAAAAAACTTCATCCACATACATTTTTGCAATGCGATGCGGCGTCTCAACCAGACTGTCATCTTCGAGATCAAGATTCAGCAACTGCATGATTTCGGTCATATGACCCGCGATCAGGCGCTTGCGCGTTTCATCATCCATTTCACGCGTTGGCGCGCGTAATGGGGTTTCCAGCCCACGCGCTAACAGCGCTTCATGAACCAGGGCCGCTTCCTGACTTAACGTCGTCATATTCTCTTCTCCGCAGGTATTTCACCCAACCGATGGATAAAACCCCGATGCATCGGTTGGGACATTATTACTTTGCGCGTATTCTGAAACACTCGGCCAGGTTAATCCAGTGAATCAATTTAATCGATAATGAAACTCTTTCATTTGGCCGATTTCCACACCAGCGCGCCTGCCAGTAATAACCCAAATCCCGCCACATACAGCGCCGGTTCGAGACGGTGAGTCAGCATGGTGGAAATAGACGACAACAGCGGCCCCACCAACTGCCCGATGGCATAACCAGTAGTGAGTAACCCCGCCAGATAGCGCGTGTGTTTCGGCGCCAGCTCGCGACCATACTGTAATGAGAGCTGAACCACGCAGAGAAACCCCCCGCCAATTAACGCGGCGCCAATGATCAGGCCGCTGATGCCGGGCAGTAAATCCGCGGCGAAGACGCCCAGCGCCTGCGCCCACAGCACCAACGCTAACCTAACGTGACTGGTAAAGAAGTGACGGGTCAAAATACCCAGTGCGATACCCAGCACCGACGCTCCACCAAATACCGGCCAGACAAACTGAGAAAATGCGCTGTCAGGAAAACGGGTTGCCGCCATTTGCGATAAAAAGGTCGCCGGTAAAATATAACCGAATCCGGCCAGGCTATAGCTTAATACCAGCCGTTTAAGGTTCGCATTCAGCACTAACGGTTCGGGGGCGGTTTCCGGCCGATGCAGTTCACCGGTACGCGGTAAGAAGCGGGCGATAAGCGCCACCAAGATCAACGCCAGTAAACCATAGGCGGCCCAGGCAAACGCGGCGCTCACGCCCAGCGCATGCAGTAACACCGCCAGCATACCGCTAATAAAAATACCGGTTCCCGGCCCGGCAAAAACCGCGGCAGATAACCCGGCGCGACCATGATGATGCAGTTGCTCATTACTCCATGCCGCCACCAGTACCATAGCCCAACCGCTGGCACAACCGATCAGGAAGCGCACCACGCCATGCCACCACGGGCCTTCAATAGTCGCAGAAAGCAGCGTCAGCAGCACCGCGCCCCACACCCCACTCTGCAAACGCCATTCGACACGGCGCCCGGCGCGCATCGCATCAAATGATCCGCACAGGTAGCCGAGGTAATTTAATGCCGCGACCACACTGGCGCTGGTCAGGCTAAGTTGGTGTTCATTAATCATTAACGGCACTTGGGGCGTAAAGGCAAACCGCCCAATCCCCATTGCCACCACCAGTGATAAAAATGCGCTGATTGCGACGCGCAACGCCATAACGCTCTCCTTAAATTGACAAGATAGTGATGCGACGAACCGGAGATCGATGTCGATTCGCATTCACCAGGGTTGTCAATATGATGGTGGATGGTTAAACTCACGAAAAGTGAATAATCATAACCAAGTTACTTCCAGGAAAAGAATAGATGGATTTAATCCAACTCCGCATGTTCTGTGCCGTGGCGGCAACCGGTTCGATTGTCCGGGCGGCCGACCAGTTGCACCGCGTGCCATCTAATCTCACTACCCGCCTGCGCCAACTTGAGCAAGAGCTGGGGACTGACCTGTTTATTCGCGAAAAGCAGCGCCTGCGCTTATCACCGATGGGCCATAATTTTCTCGGTTACGCACAACGCATTCTTAGTCTCAGTGAAGAGGCGCTTAATATGGGGCGCAGCGGCGACCCGGCCGGTAATTTTGCCCTGGGGTCGATGGAAAGTACTGCCGCCACCCGGCTCCCCGCCTTACTGGCTACCTATCATCAACGTTTTCCCGCCGTGGCGCTATCGCTGATCACCGGCACGTCAGGAGAAATCATTGAACGTGTGCGTGAAGGCACATTAGCCGCCGCGCTGGTTGACGGCCCAATAAACTATGATGAATTGAACGGTTGCATCGCTTTTCGCGAGCAAATGGTGCTGATTTCCAGCCCCGACCGCGCGCCGATAGCCAACGCGACGGATGCGAGCGGCGATACGCTGTTTGCCTTTCGCAGCAGTTGTTCTTACCGCTTGCGCATTGAAGCGTGGTTCCGTGAAAACGGCGCGCAGCCAGGCAACGTCATGGAGATTCAGTCTTACCATGCCATGCTGGCCTGCGTCGCCAGCGGCGCCGGGCTGGCGATGATCCCGCAATCGGTGCTGGCGCAAATGCCTGACCGGATGCGTGTTCAGGTGCATCCACTACCGCCGGCCTTTCGTGACACCGCCACGTGGCTTATCTGGCGACGGGATGCCTTTACCCCCAATATTGAAGCACTGAAGTACCTGATTATCGAACAGTTTGACGACAGACCGGAACAGGATGCGCTACTGCATCCGTTAACGGTAACCGAAACGCAATAAACACCATAGCCGAAGTTAAGGCCGCTACGAATACTAAACAGGAGAAGAGAATGGAAATGATCAAAACCCGCGCTGCCGTTGCCTGGGCGGCAGGCGAGCCGCTGAAAATCGAAGAAGTGGATTTGATGCCGCCGCAAAAGGGTGAGGTGTTGGTCCGTATCGTCGCAACCGGCGTGTGTCATACCGATGCTTATACCCTGTCGGGTAAAGATCCTGAGGGCGTTTTCCCTGCCATTCTTGGCCATGAGGGCGGCGGTGTTGTCGAAGCGGTAGGCGAAGGCGTCACCAGCGTCGCGGTTGGCGATCACGTCATCCCGCTGTATACCCCGGAATGCGGTAAATGTAAGTTTTGCCTATCCGGTAAAACCAACCTCTGTCAGGCGATCCGTACCACGCAGGGCAAAGGATTAATGCCGGATGGCACGACGCGCTTCTTCAAGGATGGCAAGCCGATTTTCCATTATATGGGTACCTCAACCTTCTCGGAATATACCGTAGTACCGGAAATCTCTCTGGCGAAAATCAGTAAAGAGGCCCCGCTGGAAGAAGTCTGCTTGTTAGGCTGCGGCGTTACCACCGGCATGGGCGCCGTGATGAACACGGCAAAAGTCAAAGAAGGCGACACCGTGGCGATTTTCGGCCTCGGCGGTATTGGCCTTTCGGCGATTATCGGTGCCAAAATGGCCAAAGCCGGTCGTATAATCGGGATTGATATTAATACCAGTAAGTTCGATTTAGCCACCAAACTGGGCGCCACCGATCTGATTAATCCTAAAGATTACGATAAGCCGATCCAGGAGGTGATTGTAGAAATGACCGATGGCGGCGTTGATTTCTCCTTTGAGTGTATTGGTAACGTCAACGTGATGCGTTCCGCACTGGAGTGTTGCCACAAAGGTTGGGGTGAGTCAGTGATTATCGGCGTGGCGGGCGCGGGTGAAGAGATCGCGACGCGTCCATTCCAGTTGGTAACCGGGCGCGTGTGGCGTGGCTCTGCTTTTGGCGGCGTCAAAGGCCGTTCACAGTTGCCGGGGATTGTGCAGCGCTATATGGATGGCGAGTTCCAGCTTAATGATTTCATTACCCATAATTTGCCGCTGGAACAGATTAACGAGGCGTTCGACCTGATGCATGAAGGGAAGTCGATCCGTACCGTGGTGCATTTTAGCAAGTAATCAGGAGGATTCATGGCATCCACGCTGGAGCTACTGGAAGAACATCGTTTATTTGGCGGCTGGCAACAACGCTGGCGTCATCTTTCATCCACCCTGAACTGCACCATGACGTTCAGCATCTTTCTGCCCGCCCCACAGGGCGAATCGCCGCCGCCGGTGGTCTGGTTCTTGTCTGGTCTCACCTGCACCGACGAGAACTTTACCACTAAGTCAGGCGCGCAGCGGGTGGCGGCGGAATTGGGCCTGGTGCTGGTCATGCCGGATACCAGCCCGCGCGGCGCTGAAGTCCCGAATGAGGAAGCCTATGATCTCGGTCAGGGCGCCGGGTTTTATCTCAACGCGACTCAAGCGCCGTGGGCGACGCATTTCCAGATGTATGACTATCTGAGTGCTGAACTTCCCGCGCTGATTGCCGATAACTTCAACATTAGCGATCGTCAGGCGATTGCCGGGCATTCAATGGGTGGACATGGCGCCATCATGCTGGCGCTGCGTAATCCCGGTCGTTTTGTCTCGGCATCGGCGCTCGCGCCGATCGTTAACCCATGCACCGTACCGTGGGGCGAAAAGGCGTTTCGCGCCTATCTCGGTGATGACCGTCAGGCATGGTTACCGTATGACAGTTGTTGGCTAATGCGCCAGGCGACGCAGACGTTGCCGATCTTGATCGACCAGGGCGATAGCGACCAATTCCTCGCCGATCAACTGCATCCGGAGCGGCTGGAGGAGATTGCGATAGAGAAAAACTGGCCGCTGACGTTACGTATCCAACCGGGGTACGACCACAGCTATTATTTCATCGCCAGTTTTATTGAAGACCATCTGCGGTTCCACGCTACGCATCTGCGAGCGTAATTAAACCGGGCGGTCAGGCTGACCGCCCTGCTCTGGCGCTAAAACGTTGGCTCGGTGACTAACCCATCAATTAACACTTGTGGCGTCCCCTGCGAACAGCGCTCGATCCGCCCTTTCACGCCATAGACCCGCGCCAGACTTTCCGGCGTAATCACCGTTTCCGGGCCACCGTTCGCGATAAGCTCGCCATTTTGCAACATCAAAACATGCTGACCATGGCGCAGCGCGATATTGATGTCATGAACCACCACCACGGTAACAATATTCCGCTTTTCGGTTTCCCGGCGTACCAGATCCATTACGTGGAATTGGTAGTTAAGATCGAGCGCGCTTAGCGGCTCGTCAAGCAGCAGTAGCGCCGGACGGCGAATCAACGATTGTGCCAGCCCTACCAACTGTTTTTGCCCGCCAGATAACTGATCCAGATAACTTAATGCCAAATGCGCGATGCCTAACTGTTCAAGCAACGCCATCACTTCATTTTCATCCACGGCGGTACTCCGCCCGCCGGAGGCGCGTTGCGCGACGATAATCGACTCCAACACGTGCAGGTGCACGCCCGCCGGTAACGACTGCGGCAGATAAACCACTTTTTCCGCCCGGCGAGAAAATGGCTGAGACATTAACTCTTCGCCATTTAGCCACACTTCGCCCTGCGCACGGTTAAGCCCGGCCAGCGAACGTAACAGCGTTGACTTGCCACAGCCATTCGGCCCAAGCAGCACGGTGATTTTACCGCGTGGCAAGGTTGGGACGTTCAGGTTTTCAATAATTTTGCGTTTCGGGTAGCCTGCGTTAAACCCACGAATTTCCAGCCCCTGCATTAGACGTTCCCCCGATGACGCAAAATAATACTCAAGAAGAACGGCACGCCAACCAACGATGTCACAATTCCCACCGGAATAATGACGCCTGGGATCAGGTTCTTGGAGGCGACCGACGCCATTGATAACACCAATGCGCCGGTCAACGCGCTGGCAGGCAAATAATAACGATGGTCCTCGCCAAAAATCAGACGGGCGATATGTGGCGCGACCAAGCCAATAAAGCCGATGGGCCCGACAAACGCCACCGCCAGCGCGGAAAGGATACTGATGCGTAACAGCGTCGCCAAACGTAAACGGCGAACGTCAATACCGAAGCTGACCGCCCGATCCTCGCCTAAACGCAACGCGGTCAGTTTCCAGGCGCTCATCATTGAGAACGGCAGTAAAATGACCAACGCCAGAACTAAAATCCCCAACTTCTGCCATGACGCGCGCGCCAGGCTACCCATGGTCCAGAACACCAGCCCCTGCAACGTGTCTTCGCTGGCTATGAACTGCATCATCGACACCAGCGCATTGAAGGTGAACACTAATGCAATCCCGAACAAGACCACGCCTGAGGTTGCCACCCGCGTCCAACGGGTCACGCCGTCTAACATCAGGGCGGCAAACAGCGCAAAGATAAAGGCGTTGGCGGAAATAAACCACTGATCGGAAATACCCGGAATACCAATGCCTAGCACAATCGCTAACGCCGCGCCAAACGCCGCAGCAGAGGAGACGCCAAGCGTAAAAGGGCTCGCCAGCGGGTTATTCAAGATGGTCTGCATTTCCGCGCCAGCGAGGCCCAGCGCAAGGCCGACCACCACCGCCATCAATGCATAGGGTAGACGAATATCCCACACGATCACACGCGTACCGGCATCGACACTGGCCGGATGCAGCAGCGTTTGCCACAGCGTACTGAGTGAAAGACCGGATGGCCCGAGGGTAAAATCCAGCACCAGCGATGCCAAAATCGCCAGCAGTAATACGCCCATAATCAGTAACCGATGGCGTAAAACCTGATGATACCGCCCCATCACGCCGCGAGCTGACGCTTTTCCGGCGTAGTGAGAAGGATCCTGTGTGACACTCATATGCGCTACCTGTTATTACTTCGCTTCAGTCCAGTAAGTCCCGCTCGGTTCAATCGCCAAAAACTGCTGATACAACTGTTTTTCCGTGGCGCTCACATCGAGCGAAGCAAACTGCTCGGGATAAAACCATTTCGCAAATGCTTGAATGGCCAGAATGTTATAGGGAGAATTGTAAAAGTTATGCCAGATTGCGTAACGGCGTCCTTCCCGCACCGCAGTTAACTGGTTGATCCCTTTACGGGCGGTGACGCTTGCCAAACTTGCGCGCGCTTGCTCTGGCGAGACGCCTGCGCCCAGTTTAATGCCTGGCCCCTGCGCATCCGCCGCTTTCCCACCGCTGGCGATATAAATGCGCGGATTGACGGCCATCACCTTTTCCAGGTTAACGGTCCCTAACGGCCCCGGTAACAGCGCCTTCGCGATATTATTACCACCGGCTTGATCGATAAAATCCCCCATATTGCCGCGCCCGGCAGTGCCGCAGCACTCCCCCATTGCCGCTGCACGCAACTCAATAAAAACCGTTGGTTTTTGTTCGGCAGGGATCGCCTGGGTAACCTCGGTTACGCGTTGCAGGTTCGCCTGATAAAACGCAATATAACGCTTTGCCTGTGCTTCGCGCTGCAATACTTTGCCCAATAGCCGCATGCTCGGCAATGTGTTTTTCATTGGATTAGCGCGAAAATCCACGAACACTACCGGCACGCCCGCCCGTTCAAATTGCTGGACCAGTTCACTGTTTTTACCTGGCCCATGTCCGCCGGAGAGGCCGAAAATCGCCACGTCAGGGCGCAGCATCAGCGCTTTTTCCGGGCTAAGGCTATCAACGCTGGTTTTACCAATCAGAGGGATGTCGTCAATAGTGGGGAATTTCGCTTTATATTGCGCGTAGGTTTGTGGATCTAACTGCCGGAAATCCCCTTGCCAGCCGACAATCCGCTTCAGCGGTTGGGCGCCTTCCAGTAGAGAGACGGCATAAAATAACCGCCCCTCGCCAAGCAATATACGTTCAACCTTTGGCGGAATGGTCACCTCACGCCCGGCAATATCCGTTACCGTTGCGGCATGTGCGCCAACCAGACTTCCCAGCGACAATACCAGGGCGAATACTGCCCTTTTCACTTTACTGTGATGATGTTTCACGGCCAACTCCATGGACGATTAAGAAAAAGTGTCGGCCAAAACAATAAAGCAAATGATAATGATTATCAATCTGGTTGGTTATTATTAGAAACAAATAACAAAGGCGCGGAACCCGCGCCTTTTAAAATGCCATCACACCACTCAGTTTTTAAAGATGGGAAACTCCATCTCCTGATAGTTAACCAGGCGACTTTTACGCACCAATTTGTAACCGAACCAGATGACCAAAAATAGCGGCAAGCCAATATAGGTGGCGGCCACACCATACCAATCAATCTTATCGGCAAGGAAAGCCTGGTAATTTTGCCCCAGCGTGATAATCAGGCACAACACAAAGGCAAACACCGGCCCCAACGGGAACAGGCCCGAGCGATACGGTAAATCCTCCACCGAGTTGCCCTGCGCCACATAACCACGACGAAAACGGTAGTGACTGATCGCAATCCCCAGCCAAGCGATAAAACCGGTCATCCCGGAGGTATTCAGCAACCATAGATAAACTTGTTGATTGCCAAACATTGACGTCAGGAAACATAACGCCGCCACAATGGTGGTAGCATACAGCGCGTTACGCGGTACGCCGCCCTTCGAGAGGCGAGCAAAAATACGCGGCGCTTTCCCTTCACTCGCTAAGGTAAACAGCATCCGCGTTGAAGCGTACATACCGGAGTTACCGGCAGACAGAACCGCCGTCAGGATCACCGCATTCATCACCGCCGCGGCGGAAAGCAAACCCGCGTGCTGGAACACCAGCGTAAAGGGGCTGACGCTGATATCTTTCACGTCATTACGCAGCAGACTCGGGTCGGTATAAGGAATGATCAGGCTAATAACCAGGATGGCGAAGATATAGAACAGCAAAATACGCCAAAACACCTGACGCACCGCGCGCGGAATATTTTTCGCCGGATCTTCCGACTCACCCGCCGCAATCCCGATCAATTCCGTCCCCTGGAACGAGAAGCCCACGATCATCGCCACGCCAATCATCGCTGAAAAGCCACCGGCGAATGGCGCATCGCCAATCTGCCAATTGTGCCAGCCTGCATGCTCGCCGCCGCGCAGAATGCCGACGACCATTAAAACGCCGACCACGATAAAGATAATGACCGTAGCCACTTTAATCAGCGAGAACCAATACTCCGCTTCGCCAAAGCCTTTTACCGAGATGTAGTTCAGCAGGAACATTAAACCGAGGAATAAGGCGCTCCAAATCCAGCCAGGCGTTGCCGGAAACCAATAATTCATCACTAATTGCGAGGCCACCAAGTCAACGGCAATGGTCACGGCCCAGTTGTACCAATAGTTCCAGCCAAGGGCGAAACCAAAGCCCTCTTCGACGTATTTGGCGCCGTAAGTGGAAAACGAACCCGAAACCGGCATAAATGCCGCCAGCTCGCCGAGACTGGTCATCAAAAAATAGACCATCAGGCCAATTAGCGCATACGAGAGCAGCGCCCCGCCCGGCCCTGCCTGAGAAATGGTGGCCCCGGAAGCCACAAACAGCCCGGTACCGATCGAACCGCCAATGGCAATCATGGTTAAATGACGCGCTTTCAGCGCGCGGCGTAATGCAGGTTGTTGTGTTGTTTTTTCGTCCTGAACCATAGCTAAATACTGTGTCTTATAAAAATGAGGCGCGATTGTAGCAACTCACCCGGTCAAGTATAGCGATAACGCATCGTTATAAGTTACCTTCATAACCGGGCGGCGATTATTAGCAACGCGTCGGTTTACCGCAGCTGCAGCCCGCAGGATTACTCCTGACAATAGGAGAGAAAACGGTTTAATGCCTTGGAAATATGCTTCTGCCGATGATGAATCCGGTACAACGTGCGTGACAGTTTCGGCAGCGGAAGCGGGACTTCCGCCAGCGTGCCCATGTCCAGTTGCTCAGCAATAACCCGCCGCGATAGACAACTAATCCCCATCCCATGCCGCACCGCATGTTTTATCGCTTCCGAGTTACCCAGCTCTAACGCCAGTTGAAAACGTGGTAAATGTGAGAGCAATAAATAGTCGACGATTTCACGGGTACCTGAACCATGTTCACGCAAAATCCACTGCTCAGCCGCCAATGTCTCAAGGGTCACCGGCTGCTGTAACAGTGGCGCATTCGGCGCGGCAAACACCACCAATTCATCCTCCAGCCACGGCTCGCTCACTAACTCGCTCATGTGGCATGGCCCTTCAATCAGACCAATGTCGACACGGAAATCCGCGACGGCGTTAATTACATCCTGGCTATTGCCAACGCTGAGCTCTAACGGCAGGCCCGGAAAATCACGGCGATAGCGCGCAATCATACCTGGCAGCAGATAATTGCCGATGGTACTACTGGCTGAAATGCGAATAGCGCCATTATCTTCCTGGAACAGTTGCTCAATTTCACTGGCCTGCTCCAGTAACCCAATGGCGCGCGGGTAAAGTAAACGACCGTGTTCATTCAGCACTAAGCGTTTCCCAACCCGGTCGAATAGCTGGACATTAAGCTGGCCTTCCAGATCGGCTAACGCCGCGCTGACTGCCGACTGCGACAGCGCCAGAACCTGAGATGCCTGGGTGGTGGAACCGCTCTTCAGCACCTCGGTAAACACTTCAATTTGACGCAGGGTAATATGCATCAGCCATCCTCGTAGTCCTAAAGCAACGCGCTTATACCGCACTGGGTATATCACTTATTCCGATTGATTATAAATATATAATCAATTTCTCTTTTAAACCAGCCTCACGCACACTCTCTTCATCGACACAGGAGAGACACGATGGCTGAGATAACACTAACCAAACATCATCATGGCCCCGGCCATTTTCTGCCGGGATTACTCCTTACCGCAGTGATTGCCGGAGCCGCAATTTGGCTTGGCAATCTTCCCTCCATCGCCGGCCTGGGATTAGGCGCGCTTACGCTGGCAATCGTGGTGGGAATTATTGCGGGTAACACCTTCTATCCCAAAATCTACAACGTTTGTGATGGCGGCGTGATTCTGGCGAAACAGCGTTTATTGCGATTAGGCATTATTCTGTATGGTTTTCACCTGACCTTTCAGCAAATTGCCGATGTTGGTATCAGCGGTATTGTGATTGATATTCTGACGCTTAGCTCAACGTTCTTTGTTGCTTGCTGGCTGGGACGCCGCGTTTTCGGGCTGGATCGCGATACCGCCTGGCTTATTGGCGCAGGTAGCAGTATTTGTGGCGCGGCGGCGGTGTTGGCGACAGAGCCTGTGATCAAAGCCGAGCCGTCAAAGGTTGCGGTCGCCATCGCTACGGTGGTGATCTTCGGCACGCTGGCCATCTTTATTTACCCATTAATGTATCCGCTGGTCACCACCGTTTTCCCTTGGGTTACCCCCACCGACTACGGCATTTACACCGGTTCGACGATGCATGAAGTGGCGCAGGTAGTGGCGGCAGGGCACGCGATAAGCCCGGAAACCGAAAACGCAGCGGTAATTGCCAAAATGCTACGCGTTATGATGCTAGCTCCCTTCTTACTGTTGCTTGGCGCACGGGTTCAGCGCGGCGCGCCGGCCCAGCAGAACGGAGCACGTCAGCGGATTACCTTCCCCTGGTTTGCCTTGCTGTTTATTCTGGTGGCACTGTTTAACTCGTTCCATCTGCTGCCGGGTAACATGGTTAACGCCATGAACCAACTGGATACACTATTATTGGCGATGGCAATGGCAGCGTTGGGGTTAACCACCCATATCAGTGCGTTAAAACGGGCAGGACTGCGCCCGCTGCTAATGGGCCTGACGCTGTTTATCTGGCTGATTATCGGTGGCGGAACGATTAATCTCTTGGTTCACCACTTGCTGCCCTAAACGGTTCAGTTATGATGGCTCGCTGTATTGCAGAGCCATCATAAGGAGACCGGCATGAAATATATCGGCGCCCACGTTAGCGCATCGGGCGGAGTGGATCAGGCAGTGATTCGCGCCCACGAACTGGAAGCCACGGCGTTTGCGCTGTTTACAAAAAACCAGCGCCAATGGCGCGCCGCGCCGCTAACCGATGACGTGATCGCCGCTTTTCGGGCGGCCTGTGAAAAATATCACTTTACCGATAAACAGATTCTTCCTCACGACAGTTACTTAATTAATCTTGGGCACCCGGTAGCAGATGCGTTGGAAAAATCGCGCGAAGCCTTTATTGATGAAATGACCCGCTGTCAGCAATTAGGCCTGTCATTACTGAACTTCCATCCGGGCAGCCATCTGCAACAAATTGAAGAGCAAAAGTGCCTGCAGCGCATTGCCGATTCGATTAACCTCGCATTAGAAAAAACCGAAGGCGTGACAGCGGTGATTGAAAATACCGCCGGTCAGGGCAGCAATCTCGGCTTTCGTTTTGAACACTTGGCGGCAATTATCGACGGCGTGGAAGATAAATCACGGGTCGGCGTTTGCATTGATACCTGCCATGCCTTTGCCGGCGGATACGATTTACGCACCGAAGAAACCTGTGAGGAAACCTTCGCTGAGTTTGAGCGTGTGGTTGGGTTCAGGTATTTACGCGGCATGCATCTTAACGATGCGAAAAGCGAGTTTAATAGTCGTGTTGACCGTCACCACAGCCTCGGCGAAGGGAACATTGGTAAAACCGCGTTTAGCTGGATGATGAAAGATAGCCGTTTCGATGGTATTCCGCTGATTTTGGAAACCGTTAACCCGGAAATCTGGAAAGATGAGATTGCGTGGCTGAAGTCAGAGCAACAGAGCTAAGCGTGTGGCATTGGCCGGGCAAAGAGAAAAATACCTCCTCTTTGCCCAACCACCAGGGTTACGCTGAAACCGCCTCCGGGCGTTTTAACAGCGCGTAACTCAAGCCCGCTAACAGTGTACCGACCACTATCGCCAGCAGATACCCCAATATCGGGGTGATGGCTCCGGGGATCAACAGCACGAAGAGCCCGCCGTGCGGCGCCATCAGTTTCGCGCCAACCGCCATAGAGATAGCGCCGGTTACCGCGCCGCCAACGATGCAACAAGGCAAGACGCGCATCGGGTCACGCGCGGCAAACGGAATCGCGCCTTCAGAAATAAAGCACAACCCCAGCACCAGCGCGGCCTTGCCCCCTTCTCGCTGACCTTGGTTAAATTTATGACGCGCTACCAGCGTCGCCACACCCATCGCCAGCGGCGGCACCATACCGGCCGCCATAATAGCTGCCATTGGCGCATAGGTTTGTGAACTTAATAACCCGACGCCAAATGCATAGGCAACTTTGTTCACCGGCCCTCCCATATCGGTACACATCATTCCGCCCAAGATCGCCCCGAGCAAAATAGCGTTCGCCGTCCCCATATTTGCCAGCCAGCCGGTCAGGCCAGACATAATTCCGGCAACCGGTTTCCCCACCACATAAATCATCAGCAGGCCGGTAATCAAACTGGCAAACAGCGGGATAATCAAAATTGGCTTTAGCGCATCCATACTGGGCGGCAGTTTCACTTTGGTGCTGATAAGCCGCGCCACATAACCGGCAATGAAACCGGCGATAATTCCACCAAGAAAACCGGCGTTAATACTGGTTGCCAGCATCCCGCCAATCAAGCCCGGCGTTAGCCCCGGACGGTCGGCGATGGAAAAGGCGATGTAACCGGCTAATACCGGTACCATCAAGGCAAAAGCGCTGTCGCCGCCAATGTGCATCAACGCGGCGGCTAGCGTTCCTTGTTGTTTAAACGCGGTGATACCAAAAGCGAACGACAGTGCGATACACAAACCGCCCGCCACCACCATCGGTAACATATAGGAGACGCCGGTCAGCAAATGGCGATAGGCACCCGCGCCCTCTTTTTTCTGCCCATCGTTTTGCTGAGTTTGGCCTTCCGGCTGGTAAGGCCTGGCCTCCGTCAGCGCTTTATCCAACTCCTGGGCAGTCTTTTTCAGCGCCAAACCGGTCGAGGTGCGATACATCGGCTTACCGGCGAATTTCGACAAATCGACTTCAATATCGGCCGCCACCAGCACCACATCCGCCGCCGCGATCTCTTCAGCGGTAATGGCGTTGCCCGCGCCAACCGAGCCGCGGGTTTCTACTTTCACCCACCAGCCGCGCTTCGTCGCTTCTGCCTGAATGGCTTCCGCCGCCATAAAGGTATGGGCTACGCCGGTCGGACACGCGGTTACCGCCACGATACGCTTGGTTGCCGACGCGGCTTCTGCCACAACAGGTGTATCGCTCTGCCACAGTTGCGCTTCGGTTTGCGATTGGGCAATAAAGACATCGGGCTGACGTAGAGTTTCAGCCACCTCTGCTTGCCAAACGCGCTTGCCGTTCAACGCCGCATCATGGGGAACGGAGTCGCCCACCACCGCAACGCATTCCGCTTCTGCCGGATTGTCAGTCAGCGTAATACCCGCTTTATGTGCCGCAGCGGTAACCCGTTGTCTGACCATATAGCCGGAGGCAAGCCCCAGCGAAGAATCAATCATCAGCAGCGTTTTCATTATGCCTCTCCTGCTGTTAGTTAAAGGGGGTAAGCTCGACGCGCGCCATCATGGCGGCTAACTGGGTACGGTCAGTAATGCCAACATTACTTTGGCTGACCGCCATGGCGGCGACGGCGGTCGCTAAACGCAACGTATGTTCACTGGACTCACGCATCAGCAAGCCATAAATCAGGCCGCCAACCATCGAATCGCCAGCACCAACCGTACTCACTACCTCACACTTCGGCGGTTTCGCAATCCATTCACCGGAAGCGTTGACCCACAGCGCGCCTTCCGCACCGAGAGAAATCACTACGTGTGCAATACCCTGTTCACGCAGCGCGTGCGCCGCATTAATCACATCCTGTAAGGTAGGGAGTTTGCGCCCTGCCCAAATCTCTAATTCGCGACGATTCGGTTTTACCAGCCACGGCGCCGCTTTCAGCCCGGCCACCAGCGCTTCGCGACTACTGTCGAAAATAATGCATGGACAATGTGAACGGAGATCGGTCATCCAGCGGGTAAACGCATCTGGCGCGACGCCTGCCGGTAAACTACCGCTGACGCAAACCATATCAAACTGACCGAGCCAACTTAGCGAATCCGTCGTGAAGCGTTCCCAATCTTGTGGCCCGACTTCAAAACCCGAGAAATTAAGGTCGGTGACCTCGCCTGCTTTTTCCGTCAGTTTTACGTTGATGCGTGTCCGCCCCGCGACTACCTGAAAGCGGTTGGCAATACCCAGTTCGCTGAACAGGTGCTGAAAGCCTTCCTGATTCTCTTTGCCAAGAAAGCCGCCGACCGTGACATCAATGCCCAGATCCTTGAGAACTTTGGCGACATTAATGCCTTTTCCCGCCGCGTGCAGGCCAGTGGTTTTCACCAGATTGACTTCTCCACGCTCAATTTCCGCGCAGTACCCCACCAAGTCATAGGCTGGGTTAAGCGTAATAGTGGCTACACGCCTGCTCATGCCGCCCCCTCGCCCAGACCGGCCGCTATCGCTTCACCGATAGCATCCAGTGCCTGTTGTGCGTCTTCACCACTGGCGGTAAAGCGCAGCCGGTGTCCCTTTTTCACGCCTAATGCGACCACTTTCATTAAACTACGTCCATTTGCCGGCTTACCGCTGCCATCAAGATTGGTAACGGTAATCTCACTGTTAAATTGCTTAATAATATTCACCAACGCGGTACCCGGACGGGCATGCAAGCCATGCTCATTACGCACGGTAAACTCGGCGCTCAGCAGGTTATCTTGCTGTGCAGCCGCCGCGCCGGTGAGCAGCGCTAACACCCCTGCCGCATCCGCCTTCAGCAACCGTTCAGCTTGCTGTTGCGTCAGCAAATCGCTGAGATGATTCAGTACCGCCAGCGGTTGATCATCAATCACCGCCACGGTAATTAATAACGCCGCCGGTTCGCCGTCATGTTCAAACGGCTGCGTGGCGCGGCTGACTGCCACCGCGCTGGCGAGGTTGCCATCGGTACTGTCATTAAGCCAAATACCCTGCCCCAAATGCAGCGGTTTACCGGAAATGACATGGCTAACAAAGTGCGTATCTACCGCGCCAGCCTGTTGTAAACGTCCGGCATTCAGCGCCTGTAACGTCAGTAAGTCGGTTGCCGCAACGTCTAGCGCAATCAGGGATGCGTCAAATTTCAACTGTGTGCTTTGCGTTTGGCCGGTCAAAATGTCGCGCACGGTTTCTGCTGACGCGCGCTTTAATTGTTCTGCCGCTTCCTCATCGCTTAGCACATGAGTTAACTGGCGCAACAGGGCCAAGTGCTCGTCCGAGCGCGCGGCAATCCCAATCACGATCCAGGCGGTTTGCCCCTCGCCCCAACTCACGCCAGCAGGAAACTGAAATACCTGCACGCCCGTTTTTAGCACCAAGTCACGCGTCTCGGTGGTGCCGTGCGGAATCGCGATGCCATTGCCTAAATAGGTGGACGTCTGTGTTTCGCGGGCCAGCATGCCATCAATATAAGCCTCTCCGACATTACCGGCGGCAGCCAACGCCGCGGCAACCTGGCGGATAGCCTCTTCTTTCGTGGCGGCAACGGCGCCGGTATGAATTGCGTTCAGTTCAAGCTGGAACATAGTTCTCCTCTCCTGCTGAATATTGAATCGTTTCAGCTTTAAATTCGAAAAATGGCGTACTGATTTTCTCACTACACCGCCGTTACCGCTGAAACGTTTCAATTACTGTGTAATAGTGAGGACTTGCTAAGCAAGTTATAAGCGACCTGGCGTAACAGATTTTTGATCCGCCGCACATTTCGGCAGTTATCCGCCCTATGCGTAACACCCATAGCGGAAGCAAGCTGACGCCTACCAATAAAACAAGGCAAACGTCAGCAAAGTTTCAGCCAACCAAGATTTTGCGCAAAAAATGCGAAAAGCGGATTAACAAATACAATTCATTTGAAACGGCTTTTTTAAAAAACCGGTCGAGCGTAGAATCCGCGCGTCCCGTTTATTTAACTGAATATCTCCCCATGCAAACTCCTGGTGTGGCTACCCGCCGCCTGCCCGATTTTCGTTCTGCGGCATTCTTGATTGTCGCCTTTCTTACCGGCATCGCTGGCGCGCTTCAAACCCCAACGCTTAGCCTGTTCTTATCAACCGAAGTCCATGCGCGTCCTTTTATGGTTGGGCTATTTTTTACCGGCAGCGCAGTGATCGGTATCATCGTGAGCCAACTGCTGGCGGCCCGCTCAGACCGTAAAGGCGATCGCAAATCACTGATCTTCATCTGCTGCCTGTTGGGCGCGTTAGCCTGTATTTTGTTTGCGTGGAATCGTAACTATTTTGTCCTGCTGTTTGTCGGCGTACTGCTCTCAAGCTTTGGCTCTACCGCTAACCCACAAATGTTCGCCCTCGCGCGCGAACACGCCGACCGTACCGGGCGCGAAGCGGTGATGTTCAGCTCCATCATGCGGGCGCAGGTTTCTCTGGCCTGGGTTGTCGGGCCACCAATTGCCTTTGCGTTGGCGTTGGGCTATGGCTTTCCGGTGATGTATGCCAGCGCGGCGGTGGCGTTTGTGGTCTGTGCGGTGATTGTCAAATATTTGCTGCCATCAATGCAAAAGGTCGAGGTGAAAACCACCGACACGTTACAAGCGCCAGCACGCAACCGCCGCGACACCTTGCTGCTATTCGTCGCCTGCACCTTGATGTGGGCCTGCAACAGCATCTACCTGATCAATATGCCGCTGTATGTGGTTCACGAACTAAACCTACCGGAAACCCTGGCGGGTGAATTGATGGGGATAGCCGCTGGCTTAGAAATTCCGGTGATGTTACTGGCCGGTTACCTGGCGAAGCGCATCGGCAAGCGGAGTATGATGCGCTTTTCTACCTTTGCCGGGCTGCTGTTCTATGGCGCGCTGCTGTTTATCCATGACGCCGTTCCATTGATGCTGCTGCAACTGTTGAATGCAATTTTTATCGGTATTCTTGCCGGTATTGGCATGATCTACTTTCAGGATTTGATGCCCGGCCAGGCAGGTGCCGCAACCACGTTATTTACCAACTCGACACGCGTAGGATGGATTATTGCCGGCTCGCTGGCAGGCGTAGTCGCCGAAGTCTGGAACTATCATGCGGTGTTTTATTTTACCCTGCTGATGATAGCCGGCACGCTCTACTGCATGTGGCGTATTAAAGAAGCCTGATGACTCAGGGCGCGGTATCCGCCTCAAGCTGAAGTAACCACGTCATCGCCTGTTCACGTCGGTTACCGCACATCTCTGCCGAGGGTTGTAAACCGGCGCAGACTGCCGGGCGCAACGGCGAGCCGAAAATCTTGCAGCGCTGGTGTTCATCTAGCTGTATGCAGGGAGTATTGGCCGGTTTACCGGTAGGCATACCGGGGATCGGCGAAGAGATAGAAGGCGCGGTACAGCAGGCGCCGCAGCCAGTACGACACTCCATCATGCCTCCCTTAAGTAACAGAAAGCGCGACAATAGCAGGCCGCTGGTTTGAAATCTATGTTTTACCCTGCGTTTAGTTGCGCGATATTGCGCAATTTGCATTTTCTTACCGCGCTTTATCTTGCCTGAATGCCCCGGCGCGAGTACCTTGTCGCGATAAATTTCAATCACGGTTTAGTGAGAAACACCATGCCAAGAGCAAATGAGATTAAACGCGGAATGGCCGTCACCTGGAACGGCAAATTATTGTTGGTGAAAGATATTGATGTACAGAGTCCGAGCGCGCGCGGTGCCTCCACGCTGTATAAAATGCGCTTTACCGATATCCGCACCGGCTTAAAAGTTGAAGAGCGTTTTAAAGGCGACGACATTCTGGATGCTATTTCACTCAGCCGCCGTACCGTTACCTTCTCTTATGTTGATGGTGACGAATATGTCTTTATGGATGATGAAGACTATACGCCTTACAACTTTAAAAAAGACCAGATTGAGGAAGAGCTGTTATTTATTCCTGAAGGCGGTATTCCGGGTATACAGGTGTTAACCATGGATGGACAAGTGCTGGCGCTGGAGCTACCGCAAACGGTTGATATGGAGATTGTTGATACCTCTCCCGGCATCAAAGGCGCTTCGGCCAGCGCCCGTACTAAACCGGCGGCCATGAGCACCGGGCTGGTCATTCAGGTACCCGAATATCTGAGTAATGGCGATAAAATCCGCATCCATATTCCTGAGCGTCGTTATATGGGGCGCGCGGACTGATTGCGTTTAGCGGTTGCGAGACGGGGATTGTTATATTATAACAATCCCCGTTTTGTTAGCGGCGAGGTTATCGATACTCGACCGTCAATACCCCCAGTTGGTGCTGCTTATCGAGCCATTGCAGGCGAGTTGTTCCCGCATTGTTCGGTAGCGTATAGGCGGTTAATAATAAGGGTTGGATTTCGCTTGATTGTCGTTGCCAGCGCCCGTTGTGAAAGCAGGCGGTTTGCACAGCGCCCTGTTTAACATTGATGTTGCATCCCTCTTCTACTATCGCGCCGGTAAAACGTATCGTTCCACCCGTAGCGGATGCGCTTTCCGTCCCGGAAAACAAGCACAGCAGTGGAATCAAAGCATTGAGGTATTTCATCATTGCGGCACCCTATTGGTATGCGACCTTATTGTTTATAGCTTCGAACACTACTATCGACACGTTTTGGCACGATCTTTAGCACCCCCAGCCACAGAAAGAGGCAATGATGACCAAAGTCAATTTAATAACCGGTTTCCTCGGTAGCGGTAAAACCACCACATTGCGACATCTGTTAGCGCATAAGCCAGCGGATGAAAAGTGGGCCGTGTTGGTGAATGAGTTTGGCGAAATCGGCATTGATGGCGCGCTACTGGCCGACAGCGGCGCGGTACTGAAAGAGATTCCGGGCGGTTGTATGTGCTGCGTCAACGGCCTGCCAATGCAGGTAGGGCTGAATATGCTACTAAAACAAGCCAAGCCAGACCGTTTACTGATTGAACCGACCGGCCTCGGCCACCCGAAACAGATCCTCGATATGCTCGGCGCGGCGGTTTATCAGCCCTGGTTAACCCTGCACGCTTCCCTCACGCTGCTCGATCCACGCCAATTGCGGGATGAACGCGTGGTACAGAATGAAAATTTTCGCGATCAGCTGGCGGCGGCGGATATTATTGTCGCCAATAAGCAGGACCGTCAGGAACCGGCGGATCGTGACCTTTTGCAGCACTGGCAAGCGGCTAACCTGAAAGGGCGGCGCTTAGTTGAAGCCGAGTTTGGGAAAATCGATCCCGCGTTGTTGGATGAACCACGCCTCAATCAACGCGTGCTGCCCGATGCCGCTGAGCATCATGCTCATAGTCATCCGCCTTCGGCGCTTTCAGCGTTGCGGTTGGATAATAATACGCGCTGGCGGCGTGCGCTAAACCAAGGTCAGGGCTATTATGCATGTGGCTGGGTTTTTGATGCGGACACGGTTTTTGACACCATTGGCCTACTCGAATGGGCGCGTCTGGCGCCAGTGAGCCGGGTAAAAGGGGTAATGCGCATTCCTGAAGGGTTAATCAGCATTAATCGCCAGGGTGCCGATCTGCAAATTGAAACGCGCCAATCCACACCGCCGGACAGTCGCATTGAACTGATCGATGAGCAGGCCGCTGAGTGGAATACTTTGCAAAGCGCCTTGTTGAAGCTTCGTTTAGAAAACAAGGCATAATCTACGCCGTTATTTTGCTTTCTTACACGAGCCCTTATGAACGCTAAACGTTTAGCAACCATCTTGCTGTTGAATATTTTGGGGATTGCGCTGTTTTTATCCTGGTATTTGCCGGTCAATCATGGTTTTTGGTTCTCCGTCGATAAATCGATCTTCTTTTGGTTCAATGACCGTATGGTCGACCATCATGGGTTCGCTTTACTGGTTGCCATCACCAACTATCGTGGCTTTGATGTCGTCTCATTGATTGCAATGGGGTTGTTATACCTCTGGTACTGGCGGCGAGAAACGCCACAAGGGCGTCGGCGCATGCTGGCTATTGGTATCACGATGTTGCTTACCGCGGTAGTGCTTAATCAATTGGGCCACCTGATACCGGTAAAACACGCCAGCCCAACCCTGTTTTTTGAACATGCCCATCGCGTAGGCGAGCTAACCGGCATTCCAACCAAAGACGCGTCCAGCGATAGTTTTCCTGGCGACCACGGTATGATGCTGATTATTTTTACCTGCTTTATGCTGCGCTACTTTAGTAAGAGCGCGTTTGCCGTGGGCGTGTTGATTGTACTGGTCTTCGCCCTGCCCCGCGTTATGGCTGGCGCGCACTGGTTTACCGACATTGCCGTTGGTTCACTCTCGGTGGTGTTGGTAGGGCTAAGTTGGTGGCTGTTAACGCCGGCCAGCGATGCGCTGGTGAATTGGTTCTACCGTTCTCTGCCGGGTAAATATAAACCTGCGGCATAATATAGGTAGGCTGTCCGAAATTATTTCGGGCAGCGATTAATTACCCCCACCACTGAATAATTAGCTGGCTAATCATTTGCATTTCAAAAGAAATAACTATGATCGGTAAAACCGGAAAAAAGCTTTTCATTGCTTATTGTCCAGCGGAAATTATCTTAAATTTGCTTTCATACGTTAACTTATCCCATCAATTGCACTTATTTTCTCCTTTACTCACTTTAAAATGACGATAATTTAACCAGATTATTACACGCTTGTTGTACATCAAAAAAACCTATAAAAAAGTGGATAAAACCCCTCGCCACCGGGCTTGTAATCGGGTAACCTCCTCTTCGATTAGATCAATGCGTATCCAATTTTCCCTTTTTTACAATTAAAATGTGCTCCTTAACACATTTTAGTAATTCAGGAATTGTCTTACACAGAGTCCCTAATTAATCTCAGTTGGTTTTGCAACTTTACTAACGGCTTCGTCGTTAAGGACTTCAAGGGATAACAAACATAATGGTCAAGTCTCAACCAATTCTGAGATATATCCTCCGGGCATTGCCCGCTGTCGCGCTGGCGACATTACTCTCAGCATGTAGCACGAATGGTGGACAGAACGCACAAACTGAGACGCATGCAGTTAAGAACCAGAACGGTTTTTTACTTCAAGCTTCTCAGGATGAATTTGAACAGATGGTTCAGAACGTGGATGTTAAATCACGGATCATGGATCAATATGCGGATTGGAAAGGCGTACGTTATCGCCTGGGCGGCACGACAAAGCGCGGTATTGATTGCTCCGCTTTTGTTCAGACCACTTTCCGCGAACAATTTGGGCTTGACCTGCCACGTTCAACGTGGGAGCAGCAAGGTAGCGGTAAAGAAGTTTCCCGCAATAAGCTGCGCCCCGGTGATTTGGTGCTGTTTCGCGCCGGTTCTACCGGTCGCCACGTAGGCATTTATTTGGGAAATGATAACTTTGTTCATGCCTCAACCAGTAGCGGTGTGATGATCTCCAATCTGAATGACTCCTACTGGAAGAATCGCTACCGGGAAGCACGGCGAGTTCTGAGCAAAACGCAGAGTTGATGTTATCCCACTGAAGTCTGCAAAACATGAGAAAAGACGCTGCTACGGCAGCGTTTTTTTTTGCCTGTGTATAAAGCTCCCGGCAAGCCGCTTTTTCTGTGCTTGCTCACGCGGTTTTAATAAAACGTTTTTGAATCAAAAGAATAACGAGACAGCGCGCTTTGGCCGTTATATTCTCCTTTACTTGTCATTCGTCTCTGAATAGCCGCTTATTAAAAATAAAACCCGGCGAAAATGAGGGATAAAAGCAATGCCACTATCCACAAAATCATTCAGGTTGCGTCGAGGCGGCGAAGACGTGAACGCCTGTCAGCTTATGTCGGTGAGCGGGCGGGGTGAAAACGTGCAGCCAACCATGAGGCAGCCTGAAGAATAATGGGTATCTCAACGGCAGTGACACGCCACACGGCCAATCCGCGAAAAATAGCGTGGATTAGTGCAGTGATCGGTTTTATTTGCTCCCTCATCGTTATCACCTTAGCGTTCGGCTTTATTTACCAGAAACGCGCGCAACAGCATGACCAATTGGTGAATGTCACGCGTCAATTTGTCATTAACGCCTTTAACGAACTGACTCACACCCTGCTACCGTTGCTTCCCTTAGTTGGCACTGAATGCCACAATGTTAACAGTGAACTCACCTCACGGGCGGCGTTTGCCAGTAATATCCGGGCGATTTTGCTCGTGCATGACGGCAACGCCTACTGCTCTTCCGCGACCGGGGCTTTTTTACTGTCTACCCATAAAATCTCACCGAAAACAGCGCTGAATAAAATACGCGATCTTACCTTGTTGCCCGGTACGCCAATGTTGCCGCATAAACCCGCGATGGTGTTATGGCTGCGCAAACCCGGCACAGCCAACGATGGCATCATGACCACCCTGAATCTTAATTTTACGCCCTTCCTGTTACTGACATCGCGCCATCAGGAAATGCAGGGAATGGCGCTGGTTTCAGGTAATCAGGCATTAACCACCTGGAATAATCGGGTAATTGATGTGGCAGCCTTACCCGCCCATCCGCTACGCCAATTCAGTATTCCGGGCTACCCGTTAACCCTGCTTTTGTATGGCGAGGCGCTACCGGAACGCGATATACATTTGGTATTACTGGCGGGGTTACTGTTAGCGATGTTGATTGGCAGTAGCTGCTTTGTCTGGCTGACACGCCGTGTTCGCCCCGGTAAAGAAATTCTGTTGGGGATAAAACGTGGGGAGTTCTATGTCGAATATCAGCCGCTTATCGAGGCCTCGACCGGTCACGCTTGCGCACTAGAAGCCTTGCTGCGCTGGACACACCCGAGCGAAGGGCCAATTCCTCCAGATGCCTTTATCAGTTACGCCGAAGGGCAAAACCTAATCATTCCCCTCACTCGCCATCTGTTTGATTTGGTTGCGCGCGATGCCAAAAAATTAAAATATGCGCTGCCGGCAGGAATGCATATCGGCCTCAACCTGTCGCCGAGCCATCTCGCCTCCCCTGACTTTCAGCGCGATGTTATGGCGTGGATTGATGCCATGCCTGCCGACCATTTCAACTATGTTTTTGAAATTACGGAACGTACTATGGTGTCGGAAAAGAACGCCGGTGAAATTTTCGCCTGGTTGCATCAAAAGGGCATTCAGATCGCCATTGATGATTTTGGTACGGGGCATAGTGCGCTGATTTATCTTGAAAAATTCAAATTCGATTATTTAAAAATCGATCGTGGCTTTGTGCAAAGTATCGGCATGGAAACCGTGACCTCCCCGGTCTTGGATGCAGTATTGAATTTAGCAAAGAAACTAAATCTCCAGACCGTTGCCGAAGGGGTGGAAACTGGCGAACAGGCTGCCTGGTTGGTTAACCGTGGCGTCACGTATCTACAAGGTTACTTATTCAGTTATCCGTTAAACGCCCAGCGACTGATTCGCTGGTTTCGGCAGCAAGAACGTTTACCCTGAGGCGCGCGGCAGGGATAATAGACCGCCACGATTCATTCTATTTTCATGGAGCCTTTTGACACGATGTTACCGCGCCTGATGGTCTTTTGGTTATTAAGCCTTATTTCGCTCACGGGACAGGCGGACACCATTCATGAAAGCTATTCCTTCGCCAAACTCGGCGAACCGAAATATGCCGCCGGTTTTACCCATTATGACTATGTAAACCCGGCTGCGCCCAAAGGCGGCCAGATGACGCTGGCAGCGATTGGGACCTACGATAATTTCAACCGCTTTGCTTCACGCGGCAACCCTGGCGCCGGTACCGATACGCTGTACGATAGTTTATTTACCACCTCGGATGATGAACCTGGTAGCTATTACCCGCTGATCGCTGAATCTGCGCGCTATCCGGATAATTTCCAATGGGCGGAGATCCGCATTAATCCGCGCGCCCGTTTTCAAGACGGGTCGCCGATCACCGCCAATGACGTTGCCTTTACTTTCCAGAAATTTATGACAGAGGGCGTCCCGCAATTTCGGGTGATTTATAAAGGCGTTACTATCAAAGCTATCTCACGCCTAACCGTGCGGATTGAGCTTGCGAAACCCGATCGGGAAATGATGCTTGGCCTGTTCAGCCTGCCGATTTTGGCGGAAAAGTTTTGGCAACATCATAAATTTAACGAACCGCTGGGATTTCCGCCCCTCTCCAGCGGCCCTTATCGCATTACTTCGTATAAAATGGGCCAGTACATTACCTACTCACGCGTGAAAAATTACTGGGCGGCTAATCTGCCGGTTAATAAAGGCCGCTTTAATTTCGATACCCTGCGTTACGACTATTATCTGGACGATAATGTTGCCTTTGAAGCCTTCAAAGCAGGCGCCTATGACTTACGTCCGGAAGGTTCGGCCAGAAAATGGGCCACGCAGTATCACGGTAACAACTTCTCGCATCACTACATCGTCAAAGCGGCACGCGCCAATACCGTCGCTACCGATACGCGCTGGCTGGCGATGAATAACGAAAAAGCGCGCTTTGCCGACCGCCGTGTACGCGAGGCGTTGACGCTGGCGTTTGATTTTAACTGGATGAATAAGGCGCTGTTTTATCATGCGTACAAACGGACCAGCAGCTATTTTCAAAATACCGAATACGCGGCACAGGGTTATCCTGACGCGCAGCAGTTGGAAATAGTCGCCCCGTATAAAGGCCGTATTCCGGATGAGGTATTTAGCGGGCAATTCCAGCCGCCCTCCTCCGATGCAAGCGGTTATGATCGCGCTAACTTGCTAAAAGCGCTGGCGCTATTGAAACAAGCGGGTTGGCAATTAAAAAATCAACGGCTGGTTAATGACCAAACCGGCAAGCCTTTCACCATTGAGCTACTACTGCGTAGCGGTGAAAATATTGAGTGGGTATTGCCGTTTAAACATAACCTTTCCCGCCTCGGGATCACGCTCGATCTGCGTCAGGTTGATAGTTCACAATACCTGCGTCGCCTGCGTAAAGGCGATTATGACATGATCCCTTCCACCTATTACGCCTCGCCTTCGCCGGGCCAATCGCTGCAAATTATGTGGGATTCGCGCTATATCGAATCAAGCTGGAACCAGGCACGCGTTAAAAATCCGGTGGTCGATGATCTCATCGCACGTATCATGCAGCATCAGGGCGATGAGAAAGCGCTGGTGCCGCTGGGCCGCGCGCTCGATCGGGTTTTATTATGGAACTATTACATGATCCCAATGTGGTATAACGCGGAAGATCGTTTTGCTTACTGGAATAAATTCTCGATGCCATCAGTGGCGCCGGCCTATTCTCTCGGCAGTGATAACTGGTGGTACGATGTTAACAAAGCCGCACAGCTACCGGCCCAGCGTCGTTAAGGGGTAGAACTTGGGCGCCTATATTCTTCGTCGACTCTTACTGGTGATCCCCACGCTATGGGCGATTATTACCATTAACTTTTTTATTGTACAAATTGCGCCTGGCGGGCCGGTCGATCAAGCCATCGCCAATATTCAGTTCGGGCAAACCAGCGGCCTGCCCGCAGAGGGCGGCGGCGGCCAAAGCCGCGCGGCATTGAAAGCGAATAATCCCGGTGATAGCCAGTACCGCGGCTCGCGCGGGCTTGATCCGGAGGTGATTGCGGAAATTACCAAACGCTACGGTTTCGATAAGCCATTGCATGAGCGCTATTTCACCTTACTGTGGAATTATCTGCGGTTCGATTTTGGCGATAGTCTGTTTCGCAGCGCCTCGGTAATTGAACTGATTAAGTCCAGCCTGCCGGTTTCGATTACCCTCGGCTTATGGAGCACGCTAATCATTTATCTGGTTTCTATTCCATTGGGCATCAAAAAGGCGGTGCGCAATGGCAGTGCCTTCGACATTTGGAGTAGTACCTTAATCATCATCGGTTATGCGATTCCGGCGTTTCTGTTCGGCATTATGTTGATCGTGTTGTTCGCCGGCGGCAGCTATTTGGATTGGTTCCCGCTACGCGGCTTAACCTCGCCGCAATTCGATACGTTGCCGTGGTATGGCAAAGTCACCGATTATCTGTGGCATATCGCGTTGCCAGTATTGGCAACCGTGATTGGCGGTTTCGCAACGTTGACCATGCTGACCAAAAATTCGTTTATGGATGAGATCCGCAAACAATATGTGGTAACCGCGCGCGCCAAAGGATTAGATGAGCAAAAAATTCTTTACCGCCACGTTTTTCGTAATGCCATGCTGCTGGTAATCGCTGGTTTTCCCGCCACCTTTATCAGCATGTTTTTTACCGGTTCGCTACTGATTGAGGTGATGTTCTCACTTAACGGGCTCGGCCTGTTGGGCTATGACGCAACGATTCAGCGTGATTATCCGGTGATGTTCGGTACCTTGTATATTTTCACCCTGATCGGCCTGCTGCTTAATATTCTTAGCGACGTGACCTATACCCTGGTCGATCCACGCATTGATTTTGAGGGACGCTAATGACATTAAGTCCAATTAATCAGGCGCGCTGGCAGCGTTTTAAACACAATCGCCGTGGCTATTGGTCGCTATGGATTTTCCTGATTCTGTTTCTGTTTTCGCTGTTCGCCGAGTTACTGGCGAATGACAAACCGCTGGTCGTGCATTATCAGAATCGTTGGTATGCGCCGCTGATTTTTACCTACACCGAAAGTGATTTTGGCGGCCCATTCGCCACGCCTGCCGACTATCAGGATCCGTGGCTGAAAACGCGAATTAGCCAGCAAGGATGGGCGCTGTGGGCACCGATCCGCTTTAGTGATAACACCATAAATTACGCGACCACTACGCCGTTTCCCTCGCCGCCCTCGCGGCAAAACTGGTTGGGTACCGATGCCAACGGCGGCGATGTGCTCGCACGTATTCTTTACGGCGCGCGCATCTCGCTGCTGTTCGGACTGATGCTCACCATTCTTTCCAGCGCAATCGGCATTGTGGTGGGCGCTACCCAAGGCTATTTTGGCGGTAAGATCGATTTATGGGGACAACGTTTTATTGAAGTGTGGTCAGGTATGCCAACGTTGTTCTTAATTATTCTGCTCTCCAGCGTAGTCCAGCCCGGCTTCTGGTGGCTACTGGCGATTACCGTCATCTTTGGCTGGATGAGCCTGGTTGGCGTGGTACGCGCAGAGTTTTTGCGTACGCGCAATTTTGACTATATCCGCGCGGCGTTGGCGCTAGGGGTTAGCGATCGGCGAATTATGCTGCGCCATATGCTACCGAACGCAATGGTGGCAACCTTAACCTATCTGCCGTTTATTCTTTGCGGTTCGATCACTACCCTCACCTCGCTTGATTTTCTCGGCTTTGGTTTGCCGCTGGGTTCGCCTTCGCTTGGCGAGTTGTTGTTACAGGGAAAAAATAATTTACAGGCGCCTTGGTTGGGGCTTGCCGGGTTTTTCTCACTGGCGATCTTATTGTCGCTGCTGATTTTTATTGGCGAAGCGGTTCGTGACGCCTTCGATCCGTCCAAGGTGCATTGATATGACCACTCCTCTTCTCACTATCCGCGATCTGAGCATCGCTTTCCGTCAGGGCGAGACGGAAAATCGCGTGGTAGATACGCTCTCGCTAACGGTAGATGCCGGTGAAACACGGGCCTTGGTGGGTGAATCGGGTTCAGGAAAAAGCGTTACTGCGCTATCGATTATGCGTTTACTGCCCTCACCGCCCGTTTGTTATCCGCATGGCGATATTCTGTTTGATGGTCACAGCGTACTGCAAGCCGATGAAAAAACCCTGCGCCGCCTACGCGGGAATCGTATGGCGATGATTTTTCAGGAGCCAATGGTGTCCCTGAACCCGTTGCATACCATTGAAAAGCAACTGTATGAGGTCTTGTCGCTGCATCGTGGAATGCGGCGCGAAGCCGCGCGCGCAGAAATGCTGACTTGCCTTGAAAGGGTCGGCATTCGTCAGGCAAAAGCACGCCTGAACGATTATCCTCATCAGCTTTCCGGCGGCGAACGTCAACGCGTGATGATCGCTATGGCGCTGCTAACCCAGCCTGAATTATTGATTGCCGACGAGCCCACCACCGCGTTAGATGTTACGGTTCAGGCGCAAATCTTAACCCTGCTAAAAGAGCTTAAGCAGGAGTTGAATATGGGGCTGCTGTTTATTACGCATAACCTAAATATCGTGCGCCAAATCGCCGATAACGTCACGGTGATGCGCCATGGACAGGCGGTAGAGCACAACACCTGCCAACAGTTGTTCCACGCACCACAGCATGCGTATACCCGTCAGTTGATTGATGCGGAGCCAGAAGGCCGTCCGATTAGCGCCGATTTGGATAAACCGCCGCTGTTACGGGTGAATAATTTGCAGGTCTCTTTCCCGATTAAGCGTGGTTTCATGAAGCGTACCGTCGGCCATCATCATGCGTTGAAGTCACTCAGTTTTGATTTACGCCCGGGTGAAAGTCTGGGTCTGGTGGGCGAATCCGGTTCGGGGAAAAGTACCACTGGTTTGGCGCTGCTACGCTTAATTGCCTCACAAGGGGATATTTGGTTTAGCGACCAGCCGCTCCATACGCTGAATCGCCGACAGATGCTGCCGGTTCGGCCCCGTATGCAGGTGGTTTTTCAGGATCCTAACTCCTCGCTTAATCCACGTCTCAACGTGGTGCAAATTATTGCGGAAGGTTTGCAAGTGCATCGCCCAGGCTTGAGCGAGCAACAACGAGAGGAGTTGGTGATTCAGGCAATGCAAGAAGTGGGGCTCGACCCTGCGACGCGTCATCGCTATCCGGCAGAGTTTTCTGGCGGCCAGCGCCAGCGAATTGCCATCGCCCGCGCGCTGATCCTACAACCCGAATTAATTATCCTTGATGAACCGACCTCATCACTCGATCGTTCGGTGCAGAAACAAATCCTCACGTTGCTGAAAACGCTTCAACAACAACATCGCCTAAGTTACGTATTTATCAGCCACGATCTACAGGTGGTTCGCGCGCTGTGCCATCAGGTGATTGTGTTGCGCCAGGGCGAAGTGGTTGAACAAGGTGATTGCGAGCAAATTTTTGCCGCGCCGCAACAAGCGTATACGCGGCAATTACTGTCGCTGGCCTAAGGCAGGATGAGAAACTTAGCCGTAATCGGCAGGTGAGAAGGTTTCGGCGATCGCCACGCCCTGATTTTTCAGGCGACCGGTCGCCGCACACTCATCGACGCGCTGAACGAATAAGCAAGGCTCGCCTTCCCACTCCAACAGCGCGCATTCCAGTTGAATATCCGCCAACGCGGCTTTCAGAACCGCCATCACATCCCACGCCGGCGCGCCGTTGTGGCTTAACAGTTTCAGGCCGATCAAGTCGTTTTCATTGCCTGATTCGCTAAGCGTATACGGCTCTACTCGACTGCCGGCTAATCCAGCCGACCAGCGGTAGTATTGTGGCAAGCGATGCACCACCGACATTGGTAACATGGTCAAATCCTATCCCCGAAATAATGAACATCGACAATTTCACGGCAGCCATCCGTATCGCGTGAATCCCATTCTCCTGGTCAACGGCGACGAAAAATGTCATATCGGCTGTCGCGGGTTTAAAGCACTGCAGTTCTGAGTGATTGTTTTTGAGAGTTCGCTCTCATTTTGTCGTTATATTTACCGCGTTCGGATGCTGATAACAACCTCTTTTGCTGCAATTTGGTTACTTTTTTGCGCAAAACATTTTACATACAACCAACAAATGAGGGGATGTGGGCCAGCTCGCCCGCTACGGCGAGGAGGTGCCATTGAGGCTCACAGCAAGCAGGCGCCGCCAGCCTCGCATGCTGGCCCTTAATATGGCGACTCAGGCCGGGTTCTTGCGGGCACGGCTGGCGTAAAAATAGAGCAGTAGTGAGAGCGTGGCGCACAGTGCTATCGACCACACCATCGGCCAGGCGCTGGTAAAATTCGCCTGAGAAAGGAAGGCCCCGACCAGCGCGCCCACGCCAAAACGCAGCGTACCGGCCAGCGAAGATGCAGTTCCGGCCATATGCGGAAACTCATCAAGAATCACCGCCATCGCGTTAGAAGACACCATCGCGACGCAACCGATAAACATCGCCACGCCAAAAACCAGTGGCAGAAAACCGAGGTTAAACGCACTCACAATCAATAGCCACATCCCCATGGCGAACTGAATCAGCAGACCAAAGCGGAACATAGCCAGCGGGCCAAAACGGCGCACCGAGCGGCTGTTTATCAGCGTCATAATAAACAGGAACACCACATTCAGGGCAAAGTAGTAGCCAAAGTGCTGCGGAGAAATATGGTTGATTTCAATATAAACAAACGGCCCGGCATTGAGGAACGAGAACAGCCCGGCAAACGAAAAGCCGCTGGCCAGCATATAACTAAATGCTCGCTTATGGCGAAACAGCGATAAGAAGTTGATCAGTGTGGTTCGAAGATGAAATTTTTGGCGCTTCTCAACCGGCAAAGTTTCACGAATCTGCGTCACGACCAGGAACGTCGTCAAAATGGCCGCGATCGAAATAGTCCAAAAAATCGCATGCCAGCTCCACAGCACCAGCAACCAGCCGCCGATAATCGGCGCCAACAATGGCGCAATGGTGGTCACCAACATGACAAATGACATCATGCGCGAAAACTCTTCCTTCGAATAGGTATCACGCATCACCGCGTTGATCACCACGCTGGCCGCCGCCGCAGACAAACCATGCAGAAAACGCATATTGATCAATTGTTCAACGCTTTGCGACATCGCGCAGGCCGCCGCCGCCAAAGCGAAAATCAACGTACCAATGGTAATCACTGGTTTACGACCGAAGCTATCTGCCATCGGCCCGTAAAATAGCTGCCCGAGGGCGAAGCCGAGAATATAGGCACTCAGCGTCATCTGTACGCTGCCTGCCGAAACCGAAAATGCTTTCGCTATCTGCGGCATTGCCGGTAAATACATATCAATCGATAGCGGCATTAACATCGCCAGCAAACCGAGAATCACCACCAACCCTGGCGATGAGTTTTTATCCTTACGCACGTAAACTCCTCAATAATCAATGCGGCACGCCGACGCTGGCAATCTCTTCTTCGGTCAGCGGACGATATTCTCCCGGCGCCAGCTCAGCGTCGAGCACAATATCCCCAATCCGTTCACGGTGCAGCGCATCCACATGATTACCGATAGCGGCAAACATACGTTTAACCTGATGATAGCGCCCTTCGCTAATCGTCACACGCACCTGAGTATCACTTACCTCTTCCAGCGTGGCGGGTTTAGTCAGATTCTTTTCGCCGTGAAGCTGAATACCTTGCGCAAACTGTTCCGCCGCACCCGCCGCCAGCGGCGCAGAAAGCGTCACCAGATAGGTTTTTTCGCAATGATGGCGCGGTGACGTAACCCGATGCGACCACTGACCATCATCCGTCATTAGCACCAGACCGGTCGTGTCAATATCCAGACGCCCCGCCGCATGTAGCTTGTGCGCGGTGGGCTCTTCAAGAAAATAAAGCACCGTCGGGTGATCGGGATCGTCGGTTGAACAGACGTAACCCACCGGTTTGTTCAACATAAAATAACGAGGCCCACGCTGTTGTTGCAGCAGGTTTCCTTCGTACTCAACTTGGCTGTCAACCGACAGTTTAAAAGCGCCATCGCGAATAATTTCGCCATCTACCGTAACGCGTTTTGCGCGCAGTTCGCGCAATGCAATGGCCCGGCTAATTTCCAGTTGTTGAGATAAAAATTTATCAAGTCGCATGACGTTCTGTTGTGCCTGTCTGAATATCTGAAATGAAAATCTGGCGCTTGCGCGCGCTGAAAGGAAAGACAGTATAACCAGTGTTACGTCTTGCTAACAGCGGATTAACCCTGTTACACCGCTTTCATGGCATAATGCGGGCCGGTTTCCAAAATTTCGACTCGCGATGTCATTTACCCTACGCTCCTATCAGCAAGAAGCGGTTGACGCCACGCTTCATTACTTCCGCCATTCATCCCATCCGGCGGTTATCGTCCTGCCCACCGGCGCGGGAAAAAGCCTGGTGATCGCGGAGCTGGCACGCCTGGCGCGCGGGCGCGTCTTGGTTTTGGCGCATGTCAAAGAATTGGTGGCGCAAAATCACGCCAAGTATCAGGCATGGGGCTTACAGGCGGATATTTTTGCCGCCGGTTTACAGCGCAAAGAGAGTCACAGCAAAGTGGTCTTCGGCAGCGTCCAGTCAGTGGCGCGTAACCTTGATCGTTTTGATAGTGCGTTTTCGCTGCTGATCGTTGATGAATGCCACCGCATTAGCGACGAGGATGACAGCCAGTACCAGCAAATTTTAACCCATCTGCGTCGCTATAATCCGCAATTACGCCTGTTGGGGCTAACCGCGACGCCTTATCGTCTTGGGAAAGGCTGGATTTACCAGTTTCATTATCACGGCATGGTGCGCGGCGATGAACATGCCCTATTTCGCGACTGTATTTATGAATTACCGTTGCGCTATATGATTAAACACGGATTTCTGGTCACCCCTGAACGCCTGGATATGCCGGTAGTGCAGTATGATTTCAGCCGGTTAACGCCGCAGAGCCATGGCTTATTTCGCGAAAGCGATCTGAATCGGGAGCTTAAGCAGCAGCAGCGCGTCACCCCGCAAATTATCCGCCAGATTGTCGAGTTTGCCGAACAACGTCGCGGCGTGATGATTTTTGCCGCCACCGTCGAACACGCCAAAGAGATATTGTCGCTACTGCCGGATAAAAAAGCGCTGGTCAGTGCCGACACGCCAGGCAACCAGCGCGATACGCTAATTGACGATTTTAAGCAGCAGCGTCTGAAATATATGGTGAACGTTGCGGTACTGACCACCGGTTTCGATGCCCCGCACGTTGATTTGATCGCCATTTTGCGTCCAACAGAATCGGTTAGCCTCTACCAGCAGATCATTGGGCGTGGTTTACGGCTATTCCCCGGAAAAACCGACTGCCTCATCCTTGATTATGCGGGTAATCCGCACGATGTTTTCACGCCGGAGGTCGGCACGCCAAAAGGCGCAAGCGATAACCAACCGGTACAAGTGTTTTGTCCTTCCTGCGGCTTTGCCAATACTTTCTGGGGAAAAACCACCGCCGATGGCACGCTGATTGAACATTTTGGTCGACGTTGCCAGGGCGTGCTGGAAGAGGATACCGGCGAACGTAGGCAATGCGACTATCGCTTTCGCTTTAAACATTGCCCGCAATGTAATGCAGAGAATGATATCGCCGCCCGACGCTGCCATCAGTGCGATGTGGTATTGGTCGATCCCGACGATATGCTGAAAGCCGCGCTGAAGTTAAAGGATGCGTTAATTCTGCGTTGCGGCGGAATGACACTGGCGGCCGGGGGTGATGAAAAAGGCGAATGGCTGACAGTGAATTATTTCGATGAGGATGGCACCCGCGTTAGCGAACGTTTTCGGCTGCAAACGCCCGCACAACGTAAAGCTTTTGAGCAACTGTTTATGCGCCCACACCAACGTGCGCCGGGCGTACCGCTCGGCTGGCGTAATGCGGCAGATGTGGTAGCGTTGGCCCCTTTATTGCGCCATCCGGATTTTGTGGTGGCGCGTCAGCGCGGCGCGTTTTGGCAAATACGGGAAAAGTTATTTGATTATCAAGGCCGCTTTCGGCGCGCCAATAGGTTGCGTTAGCAAGAATAATGCCAGCAACCGGGCGCTATCGGTTGCCCGGTCGGTCAAACGTCGCTATAATGCGCCCGCTTTTGCTGACGCGAAAGCTGAACAATCCTACCTGTTGCTGGGTCGCCTGTAACAGGACAATCTATTGAAGAGAATTAACAATGTTCACTATTAATGCAGTAGAACGTAAAGAGCAGGGTAAGGGTGCGAGCCGCCGCCTGCGCGCAGCGAATAAATTCCCGGCCATCATCTATGGTGGTAAGGAAGCCGCTGTTTCTATCGAACTGGATCACGACAGCGTGATGAACATGCAGGCTAAGCCTGGGTTCTATGACGGCGAACTGACTCTGGTTGTCGACGGTAAAGAAACCAAGGTAAAAGTTCAGGCGGTACAGCGTCACCCGTTCAAGCCTAAACTGCACCACATCGACTTCGTTCGCGTTTAATCGCCAACGTTGTTGAAGAAAAAACGCCGCTTATGCGGCGTTTTTTTTCGTCCATACATGCTGTCAGTTGCCGCTGGTGCGGCGCTGTAACTGGTCACGCAGGTTCGGCGGCGTGCCCTTAATCGTCAATGTATCGGTAGTGGGATCCCAGAAGATCCGCTCCCCCAGCAACATCGCATCAAAATTCAGCGTCAATCCACCGCCGCTACCGGCAAACTTCGTCAATTGGCGCAAGGTACCGCGATCGGCCGGGAAACTCTCCTCCAGCGCATAGCCCTGTTCTTGCGTAAAAGTCTGGAAATTTTTCTCGCCTAAAGGCGGCAGTTCATTGGAAAGATCCTGCAGCGCAATCTCTTCGCCCGCCTGCAATTGCTCGTTACAATAGCTGTAAACTTGCTGGCGATAGTTCTGCCGCTCATTTTTATCCAGGCTCGATTCGGCGCAATAGTCATCCACCGCCTGTAATAAACCACGATTCTGCGCTTTAGTATCCAACCCGACGCTGGCGCCAAGAAAATCCATAAAAAAGTCCGCCACTTTACGGCCTACACGCCCGCGCAGAAACGTTAAGTAACGGGTAGATTCTGGGTTGGTTTCCCATTCCGTCAGATCAATGCGCGCCACGATGTCGGCGTGGTGAATATCCAGATAATGCGTGGTACTGATATCCAGCTCTTCATTAACGCGCATACTGCTTTGGCTGCTCAGTACCGTCACCAACAGATATTCAACCGCCAGGTAGCGATAGTGGCAAAACAGCACGATACCGCCTTCTGCAAAAGGATATTTCGCCAACTCATCGCGTAGCCGCCCGGTTGCCGCCCGGCTAAAGGCCAGAAAATCATCCTCACCTTTTCGACACTGACGTAATGCATCGGCCAGTTCGCTCTCTTCATTAAACAGGCCATACGCTTTACTTTTCGCACTGTAGACGCGATGCAACTCTTCCACCATCGCTTCTACCGTCGCATTCGCCGGTAGCAACGAATCACGCAATACCAGTTCCAGCGTCTGTTCATCACGTTTAATTAACTGATGAAGGGCAATCTGGTCGATATCCAGACTCATGTTAGACTCTCCTCTAGGTTCAGGCGCGTATTCAAACACTGCCCGCGCCCGCTTTCAACCGTGCTTACGCATTAACACAACGCTTACGATAAAAGTGCGGAAAAAATCGCGTTCTTACGGTAAGATACCGCCTTTTGAGACTGTAATAATTCAACGTTATGCCACAATCATCTCGATACAGTGACGAACGCGTGGAACAACTCCTCGCGGAAATGGTTCAGGTTCTGGAAAAACACCAGACCCCCACCGATCTTTCCCTGATGGTGCTGGGAAATATGGTGACCAATTTACTTAATACCAGCATTGCGCCGGCACAACGTCGATCGCTGGCCCGTTCCTTCGCCGAGGCGCTACAAGCGTCTGTGCGCGAAGATAAAGCCCATTAATGTGATTATTTGACCTCAAATATGGTAACCAATCGGCAACGCTACCGTGAAAAAGTCTCCCAGATGATTAGCTGGGGGCACTGGTTCGCGTTGTTTAATATCATCTTTGCCCTCATCCTCGGCAGCCGCTACCTGTTTGTGGCCGACTGGCCGGGTTCATTGACCGGGCGTATTTACGCCTATATCAGTTGGATTGGTCATTTTAGCTTCATTGTTTTCGCCGCCTATTTACTGATTATCTTTCCGCTGACGTTTGTCGCCATGTCGCAGCGTCTGCTGCGCTTCTTGTCGGCGATTTTCGCCACTGCGGGTCTGACGTTAGTGTTGGTTGATGGCACGGTGTTTAACCGCTTCCATCTGCACCTGAATCCGGTGGTGTGGGAACTGGTGGTGAATCCCGACCAGAGTGAAATGGCGCGTGATTGGCAACTGATGTTTATTAGCGTACCGGCCATTTTCCTGGTGGAGATGTTGTTCGCCACCTGGAGCTGGCAAAAACTGCGCAGCCTCAATCGGCGCCACTTTGGTAAGCCACTGGCGGCATTGTTTATTACCGCTTTTTTCGCCAGTCATCTGATGTATATCTGGGCCGATGCCAATTTTTATCGCCCGATCACTATGCAACGCGCGAACTTGCCGCTCTCCTATCCGATGACCGCCCGGCGCTTTCTGGAGCGGCATGGCCTGCTGGATGCGCAAGAGTATCAACGACGCTTGGTACAACAGGGGAATCCTGAAGCGGTGTCCGTGGAGTATCCGCTGAATGACATTACTTTCCGCGATGGCGGTAGCCGTCAGAACCTGTTGGTGATTACCGTTGATGGGTTGAATGAAGCAACACTGGATAAAACGTTGCCCAATCTGGCGCGTTTCGCGGCGGGAAATGTGCGTTTTAACCAGCATTTTAGCGCCGGAAATAGCGACGATAGCGGGTTATTTGGCCTGTTTTATGGTATTTCGCCAAGCTACATGGATGGCGTTTTATCGGCACGTATTCCTTCAACGTTGATTAACGCGCTGAATCAGCAGGGCTACCAATTTGGCCTGTTCGCGTCCGACGGGTTTAGTTCGCCACTTTATCGCCAGGCTTTATTGGCTGATTATTCTCTGCCCTCTTCCGAGAGCCAGCCGAATACGCAAACCACCGCGCAATGGCAACGTTGGCTGGAGAGCCAAAAACAGAATCGCGCGCCCTGGTTCTCTTATATCTCATACAATGTGTTACGCGATCAGTCAGATAGCGGCAAGGCGCTGGTTAAGCGCTATACCCGCAATGCTGGCGCCATCGACCAACAAATCCAGAAAGTATTGGATACGTTGCAGGCGCAGGATTTGCTGAAGAATACCGTGGTGGTGATCACCGCACAGCGCGGGGTTGTATTGGATGGTGAGCATGATGGCGCGGGAAATCGCGCGGCATTGCAGGTTCCGTTAATCGTTCATTGGCCTGATACACCAGCGCAAACTATCCGGAAACTCACCGATCATCAGGATGTGATGACGACGCTGATGCAACGCTTACTGCATGTACGCACCGCGCCTGGCGACTATTCGCAGGGTGAGGATTTGTTTGCCGCACAGCGGCGTCATAACTGGGTTTCCGCCACCGACGATCGTCAGTTAGTGATTACCACGCCGCATACGACGCTGGTTCTTGATAGTAGCGGTAACTACAAAGCGTATGACAGTAGCGGTAAGCTGTTGAAAGATCATAAACCGCAGCTTGCCCTGTTGCTGCAAGTGTTGACAGAAGAGAAGCGTTTTATCGCTAACTGATTATTAATAAAGCAGTTAGCGCATCAACACCTTGCAATCATGTCAGGAAACGGTAGTATAAGCGTCCACATGTCGGCACGTAGCGCAGCCTGGTAGCGCACTGTCATGGGGTGTCAGGGGTCGGAGGTTCAAATCCTCTCGTGCCGACCAAAATTCCCTAAAAAAAGCAGCCATTTACGGCTGCTTTTTTGTTTTATAGAAATTCAATAAGGTGAAACTAAGGTGAAATGAAGGAGGAACCATTGACACAGATTGTCTTGATTGCTGCGGTTTCAACTCCCACCATATTAAGTTGTATTTTGTTCAAAATGGTAGACCATCTTCTTCCACTGCGGTTATGAAGTGTGTCACTGTTCCTGTAACTTCGACTTCATCGAGATCGTCACCTTCTATCGCTTCTCCGTCATCAGTGATAAATGCGTATCCTTGTCTGCTTGCAAACTGGGCGCGTCCATAAAAATATTACTAATGCAGTGCCTGAAAAGATGTTTGAAGAAGCGAATATGTGGCTGGTTAGTGACACCTGATAAATAACCAGGTTTTTTGTCCATCAAGTCCAGCGTATGATTAATGCGTCTTATTATTTCTGTTTAAGGGAATGCTATGCAGATTTGCATGATGGACTACAGTAATCTATCTCCCGATGGGAAAAGAGTTAAGTTACACTGTTACGGCATTGGAACGTTCGATGTTTTGTCTGGAATTGACCGATATATTAATAAACCTAACTGCTCTGATATTGAGAAGGCTGCAATACCGCCGGGCACATACTGGATCGTGGACCGTCCCACTGGCAGCTTTGTTAACCAGGTTCGGGCTGAGTTGATTGATATGGCGCATTTTTATAAAAATCATCACTCTGAATGGTTCGGTTTATTTAGCGCACAGACAATGACCGATCATGTATTTGTCAATGGAGTAAGGAGAGGAAGTTTTCGATTGCATCCGTTGAATACAGATGGCTCAGGCGTTTCCTGGGGGTGTATCACTCTTTACCGTTCAACCGATTTCCAGATTCTTCGTCGCTCGTTGTTAAGCAGAAAAAAGGTCGTTGTCCCAGGCGGCAGGGGATTGATGGCCTATGGTCGCATTGATGTGCGCGGTAAACCAGATTTCAGTAAGTGTGATGTCAAATGAAACTTATAATTTTTCTGGCTATTTTCGTGGCGGGGATGTATCTCATCCCTGATAATTTTGTTTCGTCACTTGTGCAGAATCACATGCACATCAACGGAGACGGAGAGGAAGCAATGGATAATGCCGATTTTACAGCGATTATGATAAAAGCAGCGTTATCGGCCATCGTAGCAATTGCTTTACTATGGTTTTATAGGCTGATTAAAACAAGATAGTAAAACTGCTTATAAATTATTGATGTATATAATGCAGTTTTCGCAAAAAGATCACTGTTTATTTAGATGCCCTCAACTAAGCCAGTAGTGGCTCGGGTTTTAGAACGTTTTAAACACCGTCATGGGATATCAGCGGTCGGGGTTTCAAACCCTCTCGTGCCAACCAAAACTTCCTAAAAAAATCAGCGCCCTGGCAGGGATGGATAAGCTTTTATTGCTCATCAATCATAACCTCAATTGTTCCGAATGTTAATTAACCCATTGGTGAGCTTTTTGATAACGCTTGAAGATGATTAAAATTTACTCATCTGCGAGTGGACTAATCTGTTTTATTCCATTGTTGTTCACAGTAAATTCAACAGAGAAATAATGAGAACGTTCCGTTCGGCTCTTTGCAACCGCGTAATGGGCTGTATAGGTACGATCTGGTTTGAAATCATAATTAAATACAGGCAAACACTCACCCGCAGATACAGTTATTGGTTTTTCATTTAATGTCTTATCCAGGTTATTGTTTTCACCATCAGAAATCTCAACTGAGGCAATGTATTCCCCCGATTCAGTCGGCACTGTAATACAAACTTGCTTATCTCGCATCGTGACATTAGCTGGTTTATCAACTGGCAATCTATCCATAGGCCCAGGGCAACCTGAAAGTAAAAATGCCATGGCTACAATTGTAAATTTTTTATGCATATTCATCCTCTTCCCGTGACAATTTTTTTATAAAGACCCGGTATCTCCCTGACAGGCCGCTTCCCTCTTTAATAGCTGGAGTGCTCTGTTTATTTCCATCCATTCATTAGATCCCTCTAATTAGTTAACGCATTTTATGATATCGCGCTTTGATTTCCAGGCAAGTCTAAAGACTTTAGGTTTGATGTGGACTGATAATATTATTTCTCAGAAAGCGGACTAGTTTGATGTATGCCGTTTCTATCGATAGAAAACTCAACCGAAAAATATTTCGTTTTATCAAAATTATTTCCCTCAATGTTATAATACACCACATAATTATGATTAGTTTTAAAATCATAATTCAACGTAGGCAGGCATTGCCCATTTGATACCTTGATAGGATCTTTATTAAACGTTTTACGAAGGTTGTTATCTTTACCATCCGAGATCTGAACTGACGATACATACTCTCCCGGTCTAGTAGGCGCTGTAATACAAAGCTGATTATCTCGCATTATGACATTAGCTGGTTTATCAACTGGCAATCTATCCATAGGTCCAGGACAACCTGAAAGGAAGAAGACTAAAGCTATAACTACAAATTTTTTCGACATCATCATTTTTTACCTGTAACTATCTTTTTATAAAGGGCTGGTATGTCTCTTAATGGCCGCTTCCCACGATATTTACCCTCACGTGCAGGATCTTGCTGATATATCCACTCATTAATATCATAAACCAGCAATAGCCAGTAATCCGCAATAATCGATGCCTGCTGTTCTAAAGAGTAGTCAGTTAATTTTTTTATCCAGATCATAGGTATAATTAGCAGCCCAGCTAAAAGTGCCACGTAATCTGACCCACTGTCCGGTTTGATGCTGCCAGACGTGGCCTAATTCATGAATAAAAATCCACTTCATCTCTGTACGTACAGTTATAGAAGAAAAATCTGGTCGGTACATTTTCTCTCTGAACCAAAGTTCACCGTTGGGTGTCATAGCATAGTCAGGATTTTGCATGCCGAAAGGGAGATAACTGTCACAATGGATCCAGACACGATTATACGCAATTGAATTACCGAAGACGCGTTTAGCCATTGCGATTTCACCTAACGTGATTAGGCGCAGACTTCCCTCTTTAATAGCCGGAGCGCTCTGTTTATTTCCATCCATTCATTAGATCCCTCTAATTAGTTAACGCATTTTATGATATCGCATTTTTATTTTCAGGCAAGTCTAAAGACTTCAGAAGAGATTCCCCCCTTTTGTAGAAAATAAAACTATGCCGTTAGGTCAACGACAGAACTGGCCTTTAAATGGCTATAGCGTACCAACATACCGATATTTTCTGCCCTGATATACATTGAAGCTGAATGTGATTGATGATAATTAATTGCTATTGATTTAACTGTTGTATGCCGTTTTCATCTAAAGAAAATTCAGCAGAAAAATATCTTGCTCTCTCAGTTTCATTTTTTGCGACTGCAAAATAGGCCGTATAGGTATGAGTTGGTTTGAAATCGTAATTAAGGGTTGGTAAACACGCTCCGACAGCCACTTTTAGTGGCTCTCTTAACAATTTGAGCATATTGTTATCTCCGCCATCAGAGATCTGAATAGAGACGACATAGTCACCCGGTTGAGTAGGTGCGGTGATGCAAACGTGATTATCTCTCATTGCTACATTAGCAGGCTCTTTTGGGGTAACTCTATCCCCTGAGCCGGGGCAACCTGAAAGTAAAAACGCCGTGGCTATAATTGTAAATTTTTTATGCATAGAGCCAACGCCCTGCTTTAGCTGATTCAATGAGCATTTCTACCGTAAGGGGACTTGGATCGTGATGATCAGTTCTTAGATATTTCGGCAGTATTGAATTGGGCAGAAACCGAACACCGCTATTGGGATAATACCTTCTGAAGTTAAAATTAGCTGAATCAATGTTCAGAGTATCGAAATATTTTTCGAAAAAATCCCAAGCATCCTCTGGTAGAAAAGGCAGATCTGTACTGATAGAAACCGTTGACGGAATGTCACCAAAGTAATAACTAACGAGTTCCATCACTTTTTTTTCGACATCATTCATTGAAGACGATCCTCCGGTCTCACAATGAGATTATAGCGTCTGACGCTATGCCAAGTGATCATGCTCACGTCATAGGCTGTAATCACCACACCAAGCCACGGAATCCAACGACCTATGTATCCAGCAAGGCTCTTAGTGTAACTCCATTTGCCTCTAACCAGCATTCCCCAAGTTGGGGTTCTTTTATACGTATTAAAACGAAAGCGGATGAGATGTCGCAATGCCCACGAAAGCGTACTTGTATTCCTGGTCGCGCCACCTCCCATTTTGCCACTGACAGGTATTATCGGCCAACTACCGACAATCGAAGACAGTGCAAGAATATCCTCAACACCGCCAAATTGTTTTACTGCCTCATCAAGTACAATCCAAAAAAAAGCTCCTCACTATCCAGGTTAGTCATACCATTAAAAAAATAGGTGTTATTTAGCTATTCAGTTGTATCCATACACATTCACTCCAGTTGGCTAAGCGGTTGTTAACGTAGCGCTCTACTCGTCGCCGCTCCAGAATGTAGACAATTTGAATCATTTGACCCAATTTATCCCTAAACGCTATATTTCACGCGTTTTTCTCTTTGTGCTCCAATAAAATGCATCCCAACATTTTGATAATACTCCAAACATCCGAAACTTGAATAGAAAACCAGCGAATCCGCAAAAACCGAAATGGCATTATGACTGAATGGTGCGCTGACGGCGCGCCTGCCAGCTATTCAGCACAGCGCCAATCGCCATCACCCCGCAGGTAGTCAGGAACACGGTACGCATCCCAATCGAGCCACCAATAAAACCGCCAAACAACGGGCCGGTCACCTGACCAATGTATTGCGCCGAAGTCGAATAACCCAGCATCCGCCCCACCTGCCCTTCCGGCACATTGTGGCGAATAATCGCCGTCACACAAGGCAGCAACCCGCCGAGCGCCATACCCATCAGAAAACGCAGCGCAACCAGTTGCCACGCGGCGGTAATAAAAGCCTGGGGAATCAGTAACACGGCGCAACAAGCCAGCCCGCCGGTTAACACTTTCCAGTGCCCGATGCGATCCGCCAAACGCCCCAGGCGCGGCGCGGAAAGTATGCTGCCGAGCGCTGCCGCCGACATGACCAACCCGGCAGTTAACGTTATTTGATGATCACCCTGAACAAATTGCCCAACGTATAAAGTAATAATCGGCTCAATCGACATATTGGCGAAAATCAGCAGCATACCGGACAGCCACATCATCGCCACCACCGGTCGATTAACCTTCTCTTCCCCGGCGGTTGCCGCTACCGCCTTCTTGCCGCCTGCCGGACGCGGCGCTTCTTTTAACAAAAACGTTGTTGCCAGGAAGGCCAGAAAAATAACGCCGCCGATCAGCCAAAAAGTCTGCCGAATACCGATCAATGGCGGCAGTACCCCACCAATTAGCGGCCCGACCACATTACCGGCCATAATACCTGCCGACAAAACGCCCAGCGCCCAGCCGGTTTGCTCTTTCGGCGTTTGCGCTGCGACCATGATGGTTGAGCCAGAAGCATAACCGCCCAACAACCCCGCCAGCAGACGTAGCGCAACCAATTGCCAGGGCGCAGTCGCCATACCAATCAGTGACATCGCGATCGACATCCCGAGGCTGGCGCGGATCAACATCAGCTTACGGCCATAACGATCCGCCAGTTTTCCCCACAATGGCGCGGTGAGCGCCGCGCTAAAAAAAGTGGCGCCATAGGCCACCCCGGACCAACGTGCAATCGCGGCGTTATCCTGTACGCCGAGTTGATGAATATAGAGCGGCAGAAAAGGAAGCAACAGCGTCATCGCCACAATGGTGGTGAAAGAACCGGCGAAACAGACAAACAGATTACGTTTCCAGTGAATATTTCCATTGGCAGTCATTGTGGCTGGCTGACTCATTATTATTTTCTCGTCAATAGCGAATAGCGTGGTCTTACAAGCTAACAATCGGCGCAGTATAACAACAGTATCCGGGAGATAATTCCCTGCGAACGTCAGATTGTTGCCAACCAGCAACAATCACGCTTGGCTCAAGGCCATCACCAAACTATCGCATAATAAACTGACCGGCGAGGAAGGCATTTGCGGATGCTTTAGCAATAAATAACTCTGAAAACGATCAAGCCGCCATTCCGGCAACACACGTTCGATACGGCCTTGTTGTAATGCCTCACGCGTCATATAGGAAGGTAACCAGGCAATGCCGTTTCCTGCCAACGCCGCGTTGAGCAACGCCATACTATTATTGGCGCGAAAACGGCTACGCGCGGCAATGGTAATACGTTGCTTCTCGCGCCGGAACGCTAATGACGCGGTTTGTGCCGCACCATGAAACAGCAGTAAATCGTGGCGTGCAAGCATAGTGGGATGGCTGACAGGTGAACGGTTTAGTAGATAAGCGGGTGCGGCATACAACCCCCACTCTATTTCTGAAAGCAGCCGAAAATAGCCGCTCTCCGGCGCCCGCTGCCGCACCACAATCGCAATATCAAAGTTATCCTGGTCAACCTCTACCGCCCGATCGGTCAGTTCAAGATCCACGTTGATGTGTACATGCGCCGCAATAAAACCATTCAACGCGGGCACCACACACTGGCAACCAAAAGTCACTGGCGCGATGAGCCGCACATTACCGGCTGGTTGTTGGTGCACCTGGCGCACAAAGTCACTGGCTTGCGTCATTTCGTCACGTACTCGCGTGCAAAAATGGTAGTAAGCGTGTCCTAATTCGGTTAACGCCAACCGCCGCGTGGTACGTTGCAATAATCGAATGCCCAGCCGCACCTCTAGCCGGGCGATTTCACGGCTAACGTGAGATTTTGACAGGCCCAGTGTTCTGGCCGCCTCGCTAAAACTTTGGGTCTCTACCACGCGGGCAAACAACAGCATTGCGGTCAGATTTTCTGTTTCGTCCATGGGCGTCATCGGCTCAGAGTGGGAGGTTGATAGTAGCGGTAGTTAATAACACGGTTAACTGCCGCAGATCGAGCCTCGCGTAATCTCACATTACGGCGCCGCTTCATCAAACTGACATAAAAATGTCATACGCGACATCTATGCTACGGGCTCCAATTCTGCTCACGACAGGATAACCGCCATGACAATTGTCAAAGCGAAAAACGTCAAAGATACCGAAGAGTTACTCTATTCCGGCATCAACAAAGTGGAGCTTGACTGGGAAATTGGCAGTGATGATTTTTTCCGCCTCGCCAGCCGCTGGTGTGAGAAAGGCGCGAAAATTACCCGGGGACAAGCACATTTTATCGTCTCGCTAAAAGGGATGGCGATTCCACCTAACGATTAATGCGCTAACGGTTAAGGATGACCGGTTTTATTTGCGCTTCCTGCACATCATTGCTTAAATCTCGCCATCCGTTATTTAAGCGAATGCCTATGTTTTCCCAATTCCGCCAACACACTCTGCCGACCTGGCCTTTCTTTCACCTGTTACGTCAGGCGCAGTTGGCGGATTTTCCCGACATCCTGTTCAGCGAAATCCGCTTTTCACTGGCGGATTTCGATCCCTCTCTGTTCGCTGCCTGCGGCATTCCGCCACCGGCACACCTCTCAAAAGCGGTAAAGAAACGGCAAGCGGAGTACCTTGCGAGCCGTTATCTGGCGCAACAGGTCATGTCGCACTATGGCATCGGGCATTTTTTGCTGCAAAACAGTAGAGACCGCGCGCCCATCTGGCCGTTGGGCATTGCGGCATCCCTTTCACATACGCATCACTGCGCGGTGTTGCTGTCGACGGATACAGACCAGCTTGTCGGCGTTGATATTGAGCAATTGATCGCAGCAGAGGTGGCGGCAGGGTTACAGGAGACATTGCTGGTTGCTGCCGAATCGCAGCGTTTGGCCCGCAGCGGCCTGAGTTTTACGCAAGCCATAACGGTCGCTTTCTCGTTAAAAGAGAGCTTATATAAAGCGCTCTATCCTCACAGCCAACAATTTATCGGCTTTCATGACGCCATGGTGATTGAGGTGGATGCAGTGAACGGTACCGCCTGTCTGCAATTGACGAAAAACATTGGCGCCGCCTTTCCCGCCGGCCGTCAGTTCAACGGCTATTTTCAGTTGCGGCGGGAAGAGGTTATCACCTTGGTCATTGACTAGCGCGTTGGCGGCGGTTCAATGTCCAGCCGCTGCGACGGCAGTTCGTGGATGTCCATACCGTAGAGCTCAACCATCGGCATCATCGCTTCAATCACACGACAACTGTCGAGGGTCGCGAATCCGGGCGGGACAGAAAACAGACGGGTAAAATGCAGCCATAAACCTTTCATCATGCGCTCTCCTCAGGAAACATTGCCGTATTAGAGCGCATCGCCGTTGCGGGACAAATTCTGATTTCTGCGAACCTCATGCAGAAATGCGTTAATCGCCAAATAGTCATAAAAAAACCGGTTTATCAATCAGATAAACCGGTGGTAACCATTTGGTAAGACGACAGAAAAGTCCAGGTTAAACGAAGGCGCAATGGCTTCGTCCGGCTGTCACCTTAGCGTTTTTCCCCTTCGGCTGGCTAATAACAATAAATGCAGAGGTTATGCGCGCCAGGGCTAGTAGCCGGTGTCGGTTCTTTCTACTGCATCCAGCGTCGCTTTTTCACGCTCGTTGCCGGTTAGCTCGTAAAGCTTACCGTCACGCATTTCTAATAAGCGATCGGCATGAATGAAGTAATGATCATCATGGCTGATAGCGAAGACCGTTTTCCCCATTTCGCGCAGCCACGGCAGCAGTTCACGGTAGAAAATACGCCGAAAATGCGGATCCTGATCGGCAGCCCATTCATCCAACAGTAAAATATCGCGCTGTTCCGCGGTCGCTAACAGTAACGCCAGGCGTTTGCTCTGCCCTTTCGATAGCTGCAAATTGAGCACCTTATTGCCTTCCAGCTTTAACTTGTCCTGCATTTTCAGGCGCTCAAGCCACTGTTGGACGCGGGCCGGATCGGCCGGTTCACCGCCACGACCAATCAACCGATCAAACAGGTGTACATCAGTAAAGACGGCGGAAAAAAGCTGGCGATACTCATCCATCTGCGCCAAATCCACCGCTTCATCATCCACCAATAACGTACCGGAAACCGGCTGGTATAACCCGGTAAGCAGCATCGCCAGCGTTGATTTACCGCTACCGTTACCGCCAATCAGGAACACCAGTTCACCGCGTTTAAGCGTCAGATTAACCGGCCCAACGGCAAAGCCCTTCTCACCGTAGTGGAAAACCACTTCGCGTAACTCCAGCGTTTGCCAGTTTTTTACCGCCGGGAGCACCGTGAAGGTTTCACGGTAGTCAGCCAAACGGAACGCCCGTAATTTATTAAAGGCCACTTGGGCGGTGAGTAAGGTCGGCAACGCGCCAACCGCCTGCAACAATGGCGTGCGTAAGAACAACAGCGTCAGTGAATAGGTCGCCGCCACGGCGGTATCCGCCCAGCCAAGACTGTTCGCCATAAAGAATGCCACGCCAATCGCGCCCAGCATCATGATATTTGACCAGTTAACCGCGCTAAGGTGAAAGGTATCAGCACGCACAATATGATGGCGGTAGTCACGCGCATCAACCTGATAAACCGTGTCATAAATTTGCTGTGCCCGATCGCGGTTTAGCGCTAACTCTTTACGCCCTTCAATGACCGTTTGGTAATCGTGATACAGACGGTCTTCAATGTCGCGCAGCTTTGCCATATGGCGGTAAACCCGCGCCACCAGCAACCAGCCGCCAATAATGGTAATCGCTACCCAAATTGCAGTCACTAACAGCATACGCGGCGATAACCACGCCAGGTAAGCCGCCGAGCCGAGAGTGAGAATAATGCCCTGAATCAATTCCGGCAGGCGAACAAAGGCGATGGTGATATTGCGAATATCGCTGGTTAGCCCCGCCAGCAACTGAGCGTTGCCGATCTGTTCGATACGCGCAATCTGCGTATCCAGAATACGTTTAATAAACTCACCGCGCAGGCGATAAACGAAATGGTGACCCAGCAACGTCAGCGCCAATTGAGAGGCTAACGTCACGGCCATTAACAGCAGTAACAGACCAAGAAACTGCGGTAAAACGGCGAGTGAAGAGTTAATAGTGACAATCAGTTCGCGATTGATAAAGGCAATCAACCCAATCCCTAACGCGGCACTGAGTAGGCTCAGTAAGATAACGGTAATAAACGGCCAGCGGTATTGCTTATAAACAACGCGGAGCAACTCCATAACAACATCCTGGTTAAACAAAAGCAGCCTGCAGTTTAATCAGAAGATAATCGATAGCAATAATAATTCTCATTTTGCTTTGCTAACGATGTCGTTTTAAACGTTTTCTGGCTTAACGTACCCGGCGAAAAGTGAGATTGTAGCGAAACGCACCGGCGAGCGGATGGATGCCGGGTTTTACCGGCAAAATGCCATGAAACCGCAGGCGTGAAGGGCCGCCCCATACCACCACATCCCCATGCTCCAGCAAGACACGCTGTGTTGCATCGCCACGCTCAAAACCGCCGAACAAAAACACCGCCGGTAACCCCAACGAGACCGATACAATCGGCTGATGAAAATCCTTCTCATCTTTATCCTGATGCAGGGTTAGCTTGGCGCCCGGTTCATAGCGATTAATCAGACATGCATCGGGATTAAACCGGGGGAAACCCGCTTGCTCCGCCGCCGCGATCGCCAAATGACGAAAGTGTTCCGGCATCGGCGGCCATGTCTTGCCGCTGGCTGGCTCCCGATCGCTATATTGATAACCGCGCGCGTTGCTGGTCCAGCCCAGGTCACCGCAGTTGGTCATTGCCACCGACATGCGGTGCCCGCCCGGCGTGATGCGATGTTCGAAGGGATTACCGGCGGCAATCTCATTAATAGCAGCCAGTAAGCTCTCTGCCCGATCCCGCGCCAGGCGGCGGATGATCAATGCGCCTTCCGCGAGCGGCTCCGTCCATGGCGCTTCGTCGTTAAAAAGATCAAGCATGATGGCTCCGGTTAGGTGGCAGTGTCGGGTCAGGTATTTGTCAGCTCATCATAAAGATTACGCAGGCGGTAGCGCCGATAACGCTTCCTGCAACTCATTCCAGACAACTTCGCTGAGGTAGTTATCTTCCGGCGGTTGGCGGTGGGTTTCCGCTTCACGCGGCGTTCCACACTCTGTGTCATGCGCAGGCTGCCGATCGTGTTCCCGCCAATGAGCATGACCGCCAGCATGATGATGGCCGTGACGCCCAAACCCTTGATGACGTTGCCGAATAAACTGTTCGCGCTGTTCCGGCGTCATCTGCATCCAACGTTGATGCATGCGGCGATGTTCACGTGCCATACCAAACATCCCCGGACGGAAGCCCAATCCGCCGAACAGAATACGGCACAGTACCAGTATCCCCAGCGCTTGCCAAAAACCGATGCTTTTCACACCGAGTAAGGCGGGCAACAACGCATTCCACAGGGACATTACCAGCAAACCCAGCACCGCAACCAGCACTACGCCGAGCAGTAACGGCTTCGACATCGAACGACCGCCGAATCGGTGCCCATGCGTATGCCGGTGTATATCAAAATCTCTCATCTTATTTTCTCCTCACGGTATAACCTGATTATGGCTTCTGGTGAGTTAGACGAATGAGCCGCAGAAATATTGTCAAAAAAAATGCTTTTTTTACTTAGTGGCAAAGCATTGAGTAATGGCTACAACATAACTTACTGATGGCTATGGCTTTTGGATAAAGGCGGCGAATTGCGGCGACATCCAGATACTGAAACCTTGTTGCTGTTTAGTAATCAGATAAACCGCCAGTTGCTGTTGTAGCGCCAGCTGTTTCGCTTTTTCGGTGCCCAATACCATTAGCCCGGTATCCCAGGCGTCGGCTTCCAGTGCCGTGGTCGCAATCACCGTGGCGGATACCAGGCGGTGTTCAATTGGCCGACCGGTTACCGGGTCGATAACATGGGAAATCCGTTTGCCGTCCAGTTCATAATAGTTGCGATAACTCCCGGAGGTACTGATGCCATGCCCCTGGAGATCAACAATCGCCTGTACCGCATTTTCCTGGTCGGTGGGCTTTTGAATCGCCACGCGCCACGCCTTACCTTGTGGATTCTGCCCACGGCTTAACACCGCCCCACCAACCGAAACCAGATAATTATTGATCCCTTCTTTTTCCATCAAACGCGCTAAATGGTCGGTGGCAAAACCTTCGCCCACGGTGGAAAGGTCAACATACAGCGTTGGCAGATCCTTCTGAAGCCAGGCGCCATCGACACGGCGAATCACCTGTAAATGCGCCAGGCCGGTTTGCGCGCGCGCGGCATCGATCTTAGCCTGGCTAGGGGTCTTCTGCGGCTGACGATTTGGCCCGAACCCCCACAGATTAACCAGTGGGCCAACGGTAATATCCATTGCGCCGCCGGTTTGTTTGCCGACGCGCAACGCCAGCGTGACAATATCTGCCATCTCATCGCTCACCGGCTGCGGCTGGTTTCCCCGGTATTGGTTGAAGCGTGAAAGTACCGAATCATGTTTCCAGGTTGAAAGCTGGTGGTCATCCTCATCAAGCTGCTGTTGGATCTTGTGCCTGAGCGTCGATTCCCGTTGCGCATCCACCCCCGCCAGACTGACTCGCCATACCGTGCCCATGGTTTTTCCTTCCAGCACTAGCGCAGCAGTTGAAGTTTGATGACGCGTATTATCATCACAGGCGGAAACAGTCAGTAATGCCAAAAAAGTGGCATACCGCAGAGTAAAAGAACGCATGAAAAATCCTTATAAAGTGCATTATCAGTGGCAGCCGAACCGCACAAATCGCTTGTAAAATAAGCAAATCTGCCTTGACCGCTGGGCTAATACCCCGCAGAATGGCCTTTCTGAGACGGAAATCTCAGGTTAAGTTAATACTTTTTGCAGTAACAAAGGAGACCCTTATGCAAAATATCGTGCTCCTCCTGGTACTTACGGGGATCTTAATCTTCTCCGGCTATAAATATTATAAAGAGACACGTAATAAAATCGTGTCTCCTCGTCAACGCCATCACCAGAAATAGCTTTCCGCCCCGCCCTACGCGGGGCTTTTTCCTGGTGCGCTACAGCCCTAATGCGCTCAGGCTGGCATGATCGTCCGGCCTTCTACCCAGCGGCCAGTGAAACAGACGCTCACTCTCATCAATCGGCACATCGTTAATGCAGGCGAAGCGTTCGATCATCAAGCCATCTGCGCCAAAACGCCAGTTTTCATTACCGTAACTGCGGTACCAGTGCCCATTATCATCATGCCACTCATAGGCGAAACGGACCGCGATCACATCATTTTGCCAAGCCCACAGCTCCTTGATTAAACGGTACTCAAGCTCTTTTGCCCATTTACGGGTTAAGAACTGCACCACTTCCGCGCGGCCATTGACGAACTCGGCGCGATTCCGCCAACGCGTGTCTTGGGTATAAACTTGCGATACCCGTTGTGGATCGCGTGAATTCCACGCATCTTCCGCTAATCGAACTTTTTGCGTGGCGCTCTCAAAATCAAACGGGGGAACCAAAGCCATAATGCCTCCAGAGTCAGGTAGACAGATTTGTCTACTTAATTTATACTGTCGCATGTAGACAGACTTGTCTACTTAAATTTTTCATGGAGTTTTTATGCTGTCGCCTGAACCATTTGATCCCCATGCCAGCGCCCAGGAACGTATCCTGAATTGCGCCCATCAGTTGTTTTACCAGAACGGGATTCGCGCCACCGGGGTGGATAAAATTATTGCGGGCGCCGGGGTCACTAAAGTGACTTTTTACCGCCATTTTCCGGCGAAAAATGCCTTGGTGCTGGCGTTTCTACGTCGACGACATCAGCGCTGGATGCAAGGGTTTAGTCAGACGTTGGCGGATGCCTTGCGGCAAGAAACGCTGGCCGATGCTCTGCCGCATGCGCTGGAAAGCTGGTTCAGCCAGCCGGACTTTCGCGGCTGTGCGTTTATCAATGCCGCCACTGAACTGGCAGATACACAGCCAGAAGCGTTGTCGCTGGTGGTAGAGCACAAATGCGCGATGCGCGATGAGATTGCACGGCATCTTCCGCCCCACGCAGGCAATCGGGCGGATGTCATCGCCATGCTGGTCGATGGTGCAATTGTTCAGGTGCAGATGGGCAAAAGTGTCGAACAGACGGTGAGGCAGTTGCGGGATGGGCTGGCGGCGCTGCTGGCGCCGGAAACAAACAGGGCGACATAATGCCGCCCTGTGGGATACGCGTAAAGACTTAGAACTGGTAAACCAGGCCCAGCGCGACCACGTCATCGGTGCTGATGTCAGCGGCGCGGGTAAAGTCGCTACTGTCGATCAGGTTGATTTTGTAGTCAACATAGGTGGACATGTTTTTGTTGAAGTAGTAGGTGGCACCTACGTCAACGAATTTAACCAGATCCTGGCTGCCAAAGGTTTGGCCGCTTGCGGAGGTACCGAGATCTTTCGCACGGGTTTGGTTATAGCCCACGAACGGACGCAGACCGAAGTCAAACTGGTAAGCCGCATAGGCTTCGAACAGTTGAGACTTGTTAGCATAACCGAAGGCATTATCGCCAGCGTCATTCAGGGTGCCGCTACCGAAGCGAGAAGCGTTATACGCCTGGGTAAACATTGCAGACAGGTAGATGTTGTTCGCATCATATTTCAGGCCGCCTGAGTAGGCTTCCGCACGGTCACCGCTACCCATAATACCTGCGCCTTTACCTGCGCCGTTTTGCGCATTGGTACGGTCAGAACTGGAGAACGCACCGGCCAGGCTCACGCCGCCGCCGATATCGTAGTTCACAGACATACCGTAGCCGTCACCGTTCTGGGTCAGCACGCCACGGCTACCGTCTTCGCCGCCGCCATCATTTTTACCCTGATACTGCAGGGCAAAGTTCAGGCCATCAACCAGGCCGAAGAAGTTGGTATTACGGTAGGTCGCCACGCCATTAGCACGTGAGAACAGGAACTGGTCCGCGCCATAGGTGGAACCATCAAACTCGGGCTGCATGTCAGTATAAGCGGCAACATCATAAATCACGCCAGTGTTACGACCGTAGTCGAATGAACCAGCATCGCCAAATTTCAAACCAGCGAAACCATAACGGGTAAAGGCATTATCACCGTCGCTTTCCGGGGTGTTAACGTTTACCTGATATTCCCACTGGCCGTAACCGGTCAGTTGGTCGTTGATTTGGGTTTCGCCTTTAAAACCAAGACGGATATAGCTTTGGTCACCATTAACAGAATGGTCGTCAGAGAAATAGTGCAGGCCATCAACCAAACCGTACAGATCCAGTTTGTTGCCGTCTTTGTTGTAGACTTCTGCTGCGCCCGCGGAGCCAGCGATCAGCATTGCGGGTACCATCAGGGAAAGAACTCGAAGTTTCATTTTATTACCCTCTATTATGTGCCTTTATTTGCCACTGCGTGCTGAATGTTTAAAATTCAGCCGGCAACCCATTGTCAATTCGAGGGCGGTAATAATCTATAAAGAAAATGCTACTAAATTTCCGAAACTGTTTCATTCCTTTTCATATATATTTCTAAATGTGTTATTCGCGGAACTTTTATACAGCACGATAAGATAAAAAATATAGCACTAATAATCAAAAATTATATAAATCTTTAAAAAACAAAAAGATAGCAAAAGTGTGATTTGAGCACTGAATGATAAAACAAAACCAAAGTCGGCATATAGAATAGATACCGCTATCATCATTTTATTTTATTATTACCTTCATTCACCCCGAATGAGATGTTTTACCCTTATTTTTATTCCCGCCGGACCTTGTGTCCGGCTTTTTTTTAAGTTTTTTTCAGGAAACGTCATTGACGGTAAACTTCCTAATTACGCTGAAAATAAGCGTAAAAACCCTCCGCTGAGATGCATTCATTTCCGCATTTTTTGCACAAAAATCATCAAATATATCTTAGCTTAATTAATTTTTGAAATTAACAAATCACCTCATTAACGCGCTGAAACATTACCGCTCGCGTAACGATTCCTTGATTTTATTCAACGGCTTAATTAAATAATCCATTACCGATTTTTGCCCGGTTTTAATCTCGACGCTGGCAACCATGCCAGGAACAATAGGAAATTTTCGACCAGCGCGATTAGTTAATTCCGCTTTTTGGGTACGGACATACACGCGATAGTAATATTGGTCGCGTTTTACTTCATCTTGCAGCGTATCCGGTGAGACCGTTTCGACTTCGCCTGGCAGTGAGCCATAAATAGAGGAGTCGTAAGCGGTGATTTTTACTTCAGCGGCCAGGCCGGGGCGGATCCAGGCGATATCGCGTGGGTTAATCCGGGTTTCAATCAGTAACTGATCCTCAAGCGGAACGATCTCCATAAGTTTGCCGCCCGGCTGTAATACGCCGCCTACCGTTGTTACCTGAATATCCTTAACAATACCGCGCACTGGCGAGTAGAGTGTCGCGCGGGTTAACTGGTCTTCTTTACCGGCCAACACCTGCAATTGCGCATCCAGATCGGCGTTATTTTTTACCTGCTCTTCACGGGCGCGTACCGCATAGTCGTTTTTGGCTTCGTCAATTTTTCCGCGTAGGTCGCTAACCTGACGGCGCAAGCGAATCACTTCGACCTGCCCCGCCGCGCCTTTAGCCACCAGAGGTTCAGTCATGCGTAGCTCATCCTGAACCAACTTCATTGATTGTTCGAGGTTACTGACGGTTTCCGTTAAATTGCGGCGGCGGGATTGATACAACTGCATTTCCCGCGCCACCAGCTCCGGTTCCTGCCGGGTAGCGGCGCTAAATTGCAACGGCGCGCCGGTCAGTTCGGCACGCAACCGCTCCGCTGAGGCGCGTAAGGTACGTGCTTTTGCCTGCGCTTCGCCAAAGTTAGACTGGAAACGCGTGGGGTCGAGCCGGGCTAAAATCTCTCCCTTTTCAACAATATCCCCTTCATGCACATTAAGCTGATTAACAATGCCGCCATCCAGGCTCTCGATCACCTGGGCACGACTGGAGGGCGTCACTTTGCCGGTTCCCACCGTGACCTCATCCAGAATGGCGAAGTGCGCCCACACCAAAAATAACACCAGCGTCGCGCTACATAGCCAAATAATCGTCGATGTGCGTCGCTCATTACGACTGAGATCTTTTTCCACCGTGACCAGACTCATGCGGCATCTCCTTGCGGCGTTTGCGCGGCTGAAGCCTTGGCGTTGGCGGCGGAAGCGCTACGCAAAATCTCGTCGCGCGGGCCGTCGGCAATAATTCTGCCGTTATCCATGACGATAATGCGCTCAACCAGTTTTAACAGCGCCGGGCGATGGGTTACCAGGATTAAGGTTCGCCCGTTAAGCCAGCCATGCATTTGACGGATAACATGATCTTCCAGTTGCTCATCCATTGAGGCGGTAGGTTCATCCAGCAACACCACCTGCGGTTGACGCAAGATCATGCGGCTTAGCATCACCATTTGCCGTTGACCGCCGGAAAGCCCGCGCCCACCCTCGTTAATGATGCGATCAAGGCTGGCGGCATCCTGCTGTACCAGACTCAGCGCGCCACTCACCCGTAACGCCTGTAACATCTCCTGCTCGCTGGCATGCGGATTACCCAACATCAAATTTTGACGCAAGGTGCCGAAAAAAAGTCGGGAATCCTGCGATAACCAGCCCAACTGACGGCGTAAATCAACCGGATCGATCCGGTTAATATCCACGCCATCAACGATCACTTTGCCTTGCGAGGCTTTCGCCTGTCCGGCTAATAATTTAAGTAGCGTCGACTTACCGGCCCCCACCTTTCCTAAAATAGCGATACGCTCACCCGGCTTAATACGTAATGCCGCCACATTGAGTATGTTTTTAACATTCTCCTCATCGTAGCTGTAATGCACATTATGGAGCTCATAATGTCCGCTCAGAATCGGGCAGTGCGCAACCTCCCCCTCCGGTGGTTTATCGAGCGGTTTTTTCAATAACTCGTCCAGCCCGGTCATGGCGCTTTTGGCATGCTGCCAGCGGGAAAACACCATGGTTAATTGCATCAAGGGCGCAATCGTGCGTGACGAGAGCATACTGCTGGCAACCAATGTACCGGTGGTAATATCACCCGCTAACACCAGATAAGTACCGAATACCAACATGCCGCCATAGGTAAGTTGTTGCACGGTAGAGGCCCAACCGCCAAGCCTGGCGCCCCATAGCCGCTGCTTCATCCCGATTGCCGCGCTCACGTCGTGCGTCTGCTCCCATTGACGCTGGAAGTACGGCTCCGCCTGTAGCGCCTTCACGTCCTCAATGCCTTCAATGGTCTCAACCAGTATCGCATTACGTAACGCGCCCTCACGCAGCCCCTCTTTTGCCAACTTCGCCATCGGAATTTGAATCAACAGACCGGGGATGACGATCAACGGAATCGCCAGTAACGGAATGATCACTAACGAGCCGCCAATGAACGCCATAATAAACAGGAATAAAATCACGAAGGGCATATCCGCCGCCGCGCCGACGGTGGTTGATGTCAGCAGTTCGCGGACCTGATCAATTTCACGCAGTTGTGAAATGAACGAGCCGGTCGATTTGGGGCGCGACTCATTGCGGATATTCATCGCCCGGGCGAATAACATTGAGGAGATATTGAGGTCGATACGCTTTCCCATCAGATCGGAAACCTGAGTACGCATCAGGCGAATCAGGTACTCCATAGCGGCGGCGATCACCACCCCGACAAACAGTACCCATAGCGTGGGTTCCGACTGCGCCGGTATCACCCGATCGTAGACCTGCATTGAAAACAGAATGCCGGCCAACGCCAGTACATTCCCCACCACCGAAGCCAGCGATATTTCGGCGATGCGCCGCCCCATACCGCGAAAGTTTTTCCAGAACCAGTGTGCTTGCCAGGGTTGGATAAATTCATCAATACGCGCATCGCGACCGCGTGCCGCCACGCCGACCATTGCCACCAGTTGCTGGCTTTGCGCCAACAATAGCGCCAGTTCGGTTTCACGAATGACATCGCCGCCCTCGCTCAGCCAGTAGCGGGCTGTGCCGTTCGCATCAATCTCCTCAATAACCGCCACACTGCCTGGTTCGAGTAATAACATCACCGGCATGATTTCCTGACGCCAATGCACGCTTTCGCGCGGCACCATGGCAAGGTGCAACCCAACCAGATTCGCCAGACGTTCCAGTTGCTGCCCGGCGGGGAGATGTTCAAACCAGCGCATATTTTGACGCAGCGTTGTCGCCTCCGCCGGTTTACCGAAGCGCGCCGCAACCCGAAGCATGGCGGCGATCCAGGTCTCTGTTAATGCGGTTTGTCGTGTCATAGTCACCCCTTTTTATCGTGGTACATCGCTACCGGATTACTGCAGGGTCGGCAGTGTCTGCCCACTGCTTTTTTCGCGGTCTATCCCCATGATATCGAGCAAATTATCGACGGCGGCAGCGTAACGCACCGTCGCGTCCCAGCCGTCGTATAACGCCATAATCCGCATGCTATCCGCCTGAAATACGTCCTGCTCAACGCTTAACAAATCATTCAGACTACGTTTACTGAGTTTGTATTCATCGGCGTAGACCGCGCGGGTATGGTCGGCGCTGAGCAGTTGCTGCTCGCCTGCTTGCTGGCGCTCATGCGCGCCAATCATGTCGGCATAAGCCGTAGAAGCATGTTGATTAATATCGAGTTTCGCCTGTTGAATCGCCGCCTGAGCCGCCTCTCGCTCGCCCTCGGCGGAGCGCGTTTTCGCATTCACCAGCCCGCCCTGATAAATCGGCGCCTCCACCTGGAGTTGCAACTCATCGTCCCAATACGATCGGCTATCGTTTTCATAACGGGTACGCCCAGCTTCAACCTTGATGGTGGGCCAGTGGTTCGACGCCGCCTGCCGCACACGCTGGTTGGCGGCCTGCTGCTTGGCCTGCGCACTGCGCACTGCCGCGCTGTTTTCATAGGCGATTCGGTCGAGGGTGACCTGCTGTTGCAACAGCGTTTCGGGGAGTTCGGGCAGATTATCGGACACCACGCCGGTTAGTACCGTTAGCTGCGCCTGCGCCGAGCGTTGCTGGGCGCGATATTGCTCTAGCGTGGCACGCATCCCGGCCAATCGCGTACCGGCTTGTAACACATCGGATTGCGAACTGAGCCCGGCATTGGCACGCAGAGTCGCGATCTCTTTTACCCGATCCAGTGAGGCGATATTGTCGCGCGCGGCCACCACCAGCGCCTGGTAGCGTTTCACTTCAAGATAAGCACGTAGCGTATCCTGCGCGACGGAGGTCATGGTGTCATACAGTGAATAACGGTAAGCATCCGCCAGCGCATGTTGTTCATCAATCGCGCCACCGGTGCGGCCAAAGTCATACAGTAACTGGCTGAGGGTCAGCCCGCCGGAGGCGTTATTATTCAAACTACCGGACGAGTCAGTTTGATGAGATCGCCCTCCTGAGGCTTGCAGAGAAATCTGTGGATACCAGGCGCTTTTCGCCGCATCCAGATCGGCTTCGCCAATGTGAATTTGCGCCGCCGCCTGAGAAATTTTGGGGTTACGGAGAAAGGCGCGCAAAATCGCTTCGCGTAGCGTTAACGTGGCAATACGCTCCTCGCTCGGTGCGGCTTGCCAGTTGAATTCAGCCGGCGGTTCTTCTACCGCCAGCGCCTGATGCACGAACGCTCCACAAAACGCGCCCAGCCACAAAGAAACAAGCGTCTTGTTCATTATTTACACCAACGTATTGCTGATTATTGTTGTTAAAACGTTCTTGCTGCCGCTTTCCGGGCAGAACATCAAAGCAGCGCTCAACGGCGCTAAAAAAAATGGGCGGCCAGGATTTTCCACTGACCGCCCGCTGCTTACACCACGTGCACCTGTAAATTATGCTGAATCAACACATCGCCTAAGGTGTTGTCCGCAGTAAGTGCCGAGTTGTGGTACACGTCATAGGTGTGCCCCTCAACGGTACGCTGGCCGGTACTGCTCCATACGCCGCCCTCGGTATTCGCTAGCGTCACCTCGCCGCCATCGGCCCCCTTAATCAACAGATCGTCTTGCGGCGTATCGGTCAGGGTCAGTGCGTCATGCAGATCGAGCTTAATGCCGTTAGTACCAGACTTACCGAGGTCGAGCACCTCAACATTCTCGATTTTTAGCCCCAGCGAGGTGAGATCCAACGTCATATGCTCGCCATTTAACACCAGCGTATCGACGCCGCTACCGCCATCAATATGACCAAAGTTCAACGTATTAAGCGTCACGGTATCCTCACCCTGGCTCCCGGTGATAAAAGCACCCTCTTGCATTGAACCGTCAGCCAGTACGATGGTGACGCCGCCGATGGAGTAAGCCTCATCCGCCGTGCTCTCAGTTGGCGATGCGCCATGCGCCACCGGCGCGTTGAGCGCGTGCGTATCACTTACCGACAGTGCGGCGCTATCTGTCTCGGTAACCAGCGTCGACGCAACCGGAACCGCCTCGGTATGCGCGCTCTCTGCCGTCGATTTTTGCTCACTTGCCGTCGGCGCGGCCACGCTGTGACTTTGATCGCCAGCCGAGGCGGTTCCGCTATCATCAACAGCGACCAGCGCAGCGCTGTGTACCTCTGCGCTGGCGGCAACCGGTAATAATGATCCCAGCAACAGTGTGGTGCTGGTGGCTGCCGGGTTACCCGCAGCATCCACCGCCGTTACCGTTACAATCGAGCTGAGGCTGAGCGCGGTCAGTAATCCCCCGGCGAATTTAATGCTGTAACGCCCGAGGGCATCAGTGGTGGTTTGCTGAGTGTGTCCATTCAGCGTCACGTTAAGCATGGTGCCCTGCTTCAGGTTCAACGTCCCGCCCGAGATGGTTAAACCGGTCAACAATACGCTGACCAGGCTTAATACCGGATCGACACCGATAATCGGCAGGTTATGCGTTACCGCGTTAAAACTACTGTTCGCGGTTGAGATATTGCCAACCGCATCGGTCAGCGTGACCGAGAGCGAATGGCTGCCGTCGGAGAGAGCTTGCAAGGTTTCGGCCGGAATAGTGATGCTCCAGCTACCCTCCGCGCCCACCGTGGTGGTGAAGGTGGTTCCGGCGATGGTCACCGCTACGCTACTGCCTTGCGCATTGGTTGCGTTGCCGCTAATCGTTTCGCCGTTGGCGGCTTCCGCCAGATTGAGGAAGCCATCACCGCCAAACAAGGTTCCCAGCGTCACCGAAGGCAGCGTATGGGTACCCACCAACAGGTTACCGGCATCGCTACCGGTTCCACCGGCAAGATTGGTGACGCTGGCGGTCACGGTTTGCGTGCCATCGGCAATCGTCGCCAGGCTGGCGGCCGGTACCGATACGCTCCACGATCCATCGGCCCCAACCGTCCCGGTAAACGTCTGGCCGCCAATCGCCACCTGGATGGTTGAGCCTTCCGCATTGGTCGACGTACCGACAATAGTTTGCGCGCTCAACACATCGGTCGCATTGAGCTGCCCGTCGCCAAAAATCGTGGCAATCGTTACGGTCGGCGGCGTATGTGCAATAACATTCAGCGCGCCGCTGCCGGTTGCCTCGTTGCCAAAGGCATCGGTAGCGCGCACCTCGACCGCTAACGTACCATCGCTTAACAGCGCCAAATCGGCTTTCGGTACACTCAGCGTCCAGTTCCCGTTGCTGCCAACCTGAGCGGTATAGGTTTTTCCGCCCAGCGTTACCGTCACCAGCGTGCCATTACTTAAATGGCTGCTGCTGCCGCTGATGGTTTGCGCGCTGTTCAGATCAACCGCGCTTAATACGCCGTCGCCAAACAGGGTATTCACGGTTAAGGTTGGCGGCGTATTGATGCCAATCTGTACCCCGGCGCTGACGCTGGCGGTGTTCCCTACCGCATCCGTCACCGAGACACCCACGGTGAGGTTGCCATTCAGCAGCGTACCGAGAATGTCCGGCGAGACCTGTGCGCTGAAGTGACCGGTGTCATCTACCGCTGCGGTGACAGTTGAATTACCGATATTGACGGTGACCACTGAACCGGCCGCCGCATTGGCGACCTGACCAGTGATAGTTTGTGTCGCTATCGATTCCAGCAGGTTCAGCACACCGTCGCCGAACAGCGGATCAAGGGTAATAACCGGCAAGTTGTGGATACCGACCTTAACGCCTGCGCTGGTTTCGGCGCTATTGCCCGCACTGTCAGTGACTTTAATGCCAACCGTCAGGTTACCGTCCAACAGCCCCTGCAGAATGGCGGGCGAGAGCGCTACGCTAAAGTCACCATTGGCGTTCGCGGTGGTAATCAGGTGTTGTCCGGCGAGCGTCACCTCGACCTTCGAGCCTGGCGTAGCATTGGTAATGTGCCCGCTAATCACCTGCGTCAGTAACGCATCCGCCGCGTTTAATAAGCCGTCGCCAAAGATCGGGTTCAGTTCGATACCGGGGATGGTGACATTCACCACCAAACCGGCACTGGTCGAGGTGGTATTGCCGGCAGCATCAGTCACGCTGACGCCGACCGTCAGGTTACCGTTCAGCAAGGTGCCCAAAATATCCGGACTCACGGTCGCGCTGAACGCGCCGTTTTGGCCGACCACCGCCGTTACGGTGCTGTTGCCAATGCTGATGGTCACCTGAGCGCCCGCCGCAACATGATTCACCACGCCGCTAATGGTTTGACCTGTCACCAGATCCAGTGCGTTAAGAATACCGTCGCCGAAGATCGGGCTCAGTGAGATCGAAGGCGCGGTGCCGAAAATACCCACATCCACCGCTGACGAGGCGACGTTGCCCGCCGGGTCAATCACTTTCACGCCCAGCGATAAGGTCCCATCCAGCAAATGTCCTAAATCCAGCGCCGGAATGGTTAATCCCCACTGACCACCGGCGGTCACCTGTGTTTGGTACGATTTGCTTCCTAACGTCACAATCACCGTCGAGCCGGTCGCCGCATTTAACAGGCCGCCAATCGTTTGGTTCTGGGCAAGGTCGCCAATATTGAGCAAGTTGTCCACACCGAACAGGTGCGATAGGTCGCCAATCACCGGCAAGTTATGGATGATTGCCGTCACGGTTTCACCCACGGTACGCGTGTTACCGGCGGCATCGGACAGGGTTAAGTTGAGGTTAATATCTCCGTCTGCCAGTAGGCCGAGGATGTTTGGCGGCACGATAATCGCCCATTTGCCATCCTGCCCCACTTTCGCCGATAGGGTGGTGTCGCCAATATCCAGCGTGACCGTGGCACCAATCCCCGCCAGTTTGGCGACCCCGGAGATAGTTTGCGCCACCGTACTATCCAGCGCGCTCAGCGTACCGTCGCCGAAGACAGAATCTACAATCAGCGTTAGCCCCTGATTGATGATTTTATTGACCGTCAGCGTGGCGTCAGTTTGGTTGCCAGCGGCATCGCTCACCCGCACGCCAAACACCAGCGCTCCCTCGGTCAGGCTATCTAACACCTCCGGCGTTAGTTGCAACGCAAAGGTACCGTCCGCATTCACCACCGCCGTAGCGATTGGATTGGCATCGCCAAGATACAGCCCAATGGTTTGCCCTTCCGCGCCGGAGGCAGTGCCGGTTAGGGTTTGGGTGAGGAGAATATCCGCCGCGTTGAGAACGTTATTGCCCAGCAGCGCATCAACCTGTAGCAGCGGCGCCCCGGTATCCACGGTGAAGTTATGATCCACCTCGCTGAGATTACCGGCGCGATCGCTTAAGCTGGCATGAAGGGTTTGCGGGCCATCTTGCAACGCCTGTAAATCCGCCGCCGCGATGTTGGTGCTCCAGTTCCCATTCGCCTGCACAACCGCCGTATAGGTTTTGCCGTTCAACGTCAGCGTTACGGTACGACCGGCTTCGCTGATCGAGGCGGTGCCGCTGAGCGTTTGGGTTACGCCGCTTTCACTCTCATTCAGCACATTATCGGCGGTAAAGGCGTTAATCGTCAGCTCTGGCGCGGTGCGATCCACCACTACCGTTGCGCCGGTAGAAACCGTATCCAGCCCAACTACCGCGCTGGCGGAGACCGTGTAGTTACCGTCGCTGCCAAATATCGCAGCAGGAAGGTTAACGCTCCAGTTCCCTTCACTACCGACCACTACATCGGTCCCCACCAGCACCCCATTCACCGTGATGTTTACCGTGCTACCGACAAGGAAGTGACTAAACGACCCGGTTACAGTGACTGAGCCGGTCTCCGACGCATTAAGAATGTTGTCACCGCCGATGGGATCCAACGTCAGTAACGGATCGTCCGGCGGTGTAAGATCAACGGTTAGCGTGGTGCTGGCACTGTTACTGTTACCCGCCGGATCGGTAATCGTTACAGTGATGGTGTCGCTACCATTCGCCAGTTGCGCCATCACGCCAGGCATCACGGCAACTTGCCAGTTCCCCTCGTCATCAACAATGCCGGTCAATGTTGATGCGCCAAGCGTCACTGTTACCGTGGAACCGGCATTTTCAACCCCGGCGCTACCGCTGAGGGTTTGCGCCAGAATACTTTCCGCATAGGTGAGGCTGTTGTCGCCGGTGAACGGATCGATATTGACCGTGGGCGCGACGGTATCGACGGTGAAATTGCCGCCAATCGTCGTTGCATTGCCGTTACTATCAACCACCCGCACCGACAAGGTATTGTCGCCTTGATCCAGTAAGTTAAGTTGTTCAGAAGACAGGGCCAGTGACCAACTGCCATCACCGTTGAGGGTAGCGGTATAGTCTGTGCCGCCCACGTTGACCGTTACACTCTGTGCATCGCCGGTGGTGCCGGTGGTTCCGGTTAAGGTGGCGCCGTCTTCCACATCCTGCAGATTGATTAGGCTATCGCCAAACGGCACATTCAGCGTCGGCGTTGGCGCGGTCAGGGCGGCAGTAAATACCAGCGAGTCATTGGTTACGTTACCGGCCGCATCGACTATCGTCAGGTCAATGGTATGCGTGCCGTTGTTCAGGTTACCTAGCGCCCCGGCCGGTATCCCAACCGACCAGTTACCTTCCGCATCCACCGTACCGGTATAGGTGATCCCGCCCAAGTCGATGGTGATTTGCACGCCTTGGTTCTCGCCGCTCAGCCCAGTAGTGCCGGTTAAGATTACCGCACCCGCCGCTTCGTCAATGTTAAGAATGCCATCGCCAAACGGTGGGTTAATGACCGGATCGGCTGGCGTCAGCGCCGCAATCACCTCCAACGATTGAGTCGCACTGTTACCCGCCGCATCCGTGGCGGTAACCTCAATGGTGTGCGTACCATCGCTTAACGACGCTAACTGTTGCGGCGACAGGTTCAGCGACCAGTTGCCGTTAGCGTCTACACTGGCCTCAAATGGGTCGCCATTATTCAGCCCGGAGATGACCACACTCACCGTTTGACCGGCGCTGGTAATACCGGTGCGCCCGGTAATCTGTTGATCGAGGGTCGCTTCAATAATATTTAGCGAGCCGTCGCCAAACGGCAGATTAATGGTGACAACCGGCAATGTATGGATAGCGACCTGTAATGCCCCATCAATCGTCGCGCTGTTGCCGACGCTGTCAGTGACGGAGACTTCAATCGGCCAGTTACCATCCGGCAGCGTTTGCAACTCGCTGGCCGGTAAATCAAGCGACCACTGCCCGGTTTCCTCATCAACCGTGGCCTCAAAACCTGTGCCATTCACCGTGACAATCACGGTCTGTTCGCCGGTAATACCGGTCACGCCACTCAGTGCGCCACCGGCCTGCGCCTCGGTCAGGTTGAGAATGCCATCGGTAAAGGGCGTGTTCAGCGTTGGGTCGGGTAAGCCGTTAATAATTGAGTTGAAGTCAAGCGAGGCGCTATCACTGTTTCCCGCCCGATCGGTCACCGTAGCCGTAATGGTATGGCTACCGTTTGCCAGATCCGCCAGTTGCGACGGTGACAGATTCAACGACCAATGGCCGCCGGCATCAACGGTAGCGGTTAAGGGTTGGTCATTATTCAGCCCGGTAATCACCACGCTAACCTGCTGCCCTTCGCCGCTAATCCCGGTGGTGCCGCGAATAACCTGATCGCTATCCGCTTCTGCGGCATTCAGCGCGCCATCAACAAACGGAACCTGTATTGCCGCCTCCGGTAACGTCGACAATACAATCTCAACGTTACCGGCAATGCCAGCCGGGTTGCCTGCCGCATCGACCGCACTGACCTCAACCTGTACATTGCCATCCGGTAAGGCGCTCAGTGCCCCGGCCGGGATTGACACCTCCCATCTGCCACCCGTAGCAACCGTACCGCTAAAGGTCAGATTGCCAATCGTGACAGTAACTTCAGTGCCCGGCTCTAAATGGGTTGCCGTACCGGTGAGGGTTAGGGCGCCGTCGGCTTCCGCCACGTTGAGTAAGCCATCGCCAAATAATGGCGTGTCGAGGGTCAGGGCCGGTAGAGTATTTATCGCGACATTGAGGTCCACCAATTGAGAGGCGGTGTTGCCGCTGGCGTCGGTCACCGAAAGCCCCACCTGCGCCGTTCCGTCGGCGAGCGCCAACAAATCCCCGCTGGATAGCGCAACGCTCCAATGACCTTGCGTATCGGCGGTGGCGGTATAGGTTTTATCATTTAACGTCAGCGTGACAGTGAGTCCTGCATCCGTGGTGCCGCCGATGGTGATCCCGGCGACCGCTTCCGCCAGATTCAGTATGCCATCGCTCCCAACGCCCAAATCAATGTCCAGCAACGCTGGCGGCTGGGTATCTACGCTGAAATCGTGGCTGTCATCCGCCGGGTTACCGGCAATATCGGTCGCCGTCGCAGTAACGTGATTATCACCTTGAGTGAGTGCCTGTACATCCTGCGCTGGTACGGTGGCGCTCCAGTTTCCTTCCGCATCCACCGTTGCCGAATAGGTTTTACCATTCAGACTGACAGTGATAGACGCGCCGTCGTCGAGATGTTGGCTGGTCCCGCTAATGACCAGTGGCTGCTGCGCTTCCTGGGCATTAACCACATCATCGCCCGCCACTGTATTGATCTCAATGACCGGCTGGCTGGCTGCCCCGGCGACTACCGTAACGTCATGCGTGGCGCTCGCCGGATTACCCGCCACATCGCTGGCGGTAACGGTAATGGTTTGCCTACCATCGCTCAGTTGCCCCAAGGCCTGCGCCGGAACATCAACGCGCCAGTCGCCCTGTGCAGTGACCGTGGTGGTGTAATTTTGACCGTTGAGCGTAACCGTGACCGTTTGGCCGGTCTCCAGCCCGGTAGCAGAGCCGCTGATGCTAATGCCCTGCGCCGCCTCAGATCGGTTGATATAATCATCGCCGGTTACCGCATCAATACTGAGTGTCGGCTGGCTGGCGGGGCTGGCGGCCAGCGTGAGGAGATGATCAATGCTGGCAGGGTTACCCGCCGCATCGGTTAAGGTTACGCCGAGATGATATTCGCCATCCGCCAGCCCTTGTAACGCACTGGCTGGCAATGTGACGCTCCAGCTACCATCGTTTTGCACCACTGCCTGCAGAGTTTCGCCATTGAACGTAATCTGTACGGTTTGTCCGGCATCTGCTGGCGATGCCGTGCCGCTGATGGTTTGGGCTTGTAAGGCTTCCGCCCGATTAATAATATTGTCGCCGGCTACATTACCGACATTCAAGGTTGGGGCGCTGTAGTCAACGCTGACGGTACTGTTGACGCTGCCCATATTACCGGCGGCGTCGGTCACGGTAACCGTTATTGGTAAAGCGCCATCCTGGTAACCTTGCAATGTCTCTGCGTCTAACGCGACTGACCAGTTACCTTGCGCATCGACGACCGCCGGATACTCGGTTCCGCCTACATTAACGGTGACGGTCTGCCCCTCGCTGGTTGAACCGGTGGAACCCGATAGCGTTTGTCCGTCTTGTGCTTCGCGAATATTGAGGTAACCATCGCCAAATGGCGTATCGATGGTGGGCGCTAGCGAGGCGGTCGCCACCTGAATATCGCTGGTGGTACTGATTGGATTACCGGCTGCATCGCTGACGGTGACAGTCAGTGGATAGCTACCCGGTTCAGCGTCTAGCAACGTGCCCGCGGGTAATTCCACCGACCAATGACCTTGCGCATCGACCTCGGTGGTATACGTCTCTCCATTCAGCGTTACAGTAACAGTTTGCCCTTGCGGTGCGTCACTGCTGCCGCCGATGGTGATGGGTTGCGCGGCTTCGACTGCGTTGACAATCCCATCGCCAGCGACCGGATCGACCGCAAGCGTCGGCGCGGTACGATCAATCACCACTGGCGCGGTGGTACTGCTCTGATTGCCCGCCGCATCGCTGACGGTGACCACGATACTGGTACCCCCTTCCGCCAACGCCTGCAATGCATCAGCAGGCAGCGTGACCGACCAGTGTCCATCACCATCAACGCTACCGGTCCAGTTAGAACCACCCAAGCTAACCGTCACGCTTTGACCATCGCCGCTAACCCCGGTCTCTCCTTGTAACGTCTGTTCGGTCGCCGACTCCGCCGCGTTCAACGCGCCATCGCCAAACGGCGTTTGTAACGTCACTTCCGGTAAGGTATGAACGATAACGTTCAGCGTCGCACTGGTATCCACCGGATTACCGCCCGTGTCGATAGCGGTAACCGTCAGCGGAGCGGCGCCATCCGGTAACCCGGCTAAATCCGCCGCCGGGATGGTTATGCTCCAGTTGCCGTTGTCAGCCACTTCAGCGGTATAGGTCTGGCCATTGAAGGTTACCGTCACCTCATTACCAACGGGAATATTGGATGAGGTACCGCTCACTACCAGGTTTTCATTCGCTTCGCTGGCATTGAGGTAACCATCATCGCTTAAGGGGTTGACCGATAAACCGGAGGCAGCATTGTTAACGGTGAACTCAAGGGCGTTATCCGCGCTATTTCCGGCAATATCATTCACGACTACATGGATAGTCGCGGTGCCATTTTCTAATGCCAGCAGCGCCGAAGACGGAATCTGTACGCTCCAGTCTCCGCTGGGTTGCACCACCGCCGTGTAGTTTTGCCCATCCAGCGTCACGGTAACCGTTTGTCCAGCCTCAACATGTTGTGTGGTACCAGAGAGCGTTTGCGTGGTGTGTTGTTCGGCGCCGTCCAAAATATTGTTTCCGGCAAAAGTGTTCACCGTGATCGAGGGTAGGTTCGCTTCATCGGCTTTAACGGTTAACGGTGCGGTTTGATTGGTGCTATTACCGGCAGCATCGCTGATTGAAACAGCAACCGGATGTGAGCCATCGCTAAGTTCGGCTAAATCAGTAGCCGGCACAGCGACTGACCACTGCCCATTGTCGCCTACCGTGGTGGTGTAAGTATGACCATTTAGCGTAACGGTGACCGTGTCATTCGCTTCGCCGCTTCCGCTAATCTCCAGCGGTTGGCTCTGCTCTTGCGCATTCAGCATTCCGTCTGCGGCAATCGGGTTAACCGTCAAAGTTGGCGCGATAGTGTCGACCACTATCGGCGTGGTGGAGGTACTGCTATTACCGGCAGGGTCGGTGACCACCACCACAATTTGATTATTGCCTTGTGGTAGATCCTGTAAGTCGCCTGATGGCAACGTTATCGTCCAGCTACCGTCGTTCGCCGGGGTGCCGGTATATTGGTGATCGCCAAGGGTGACCGTTACCGTTTGGTTTGGCCCGCTAACACCGGTATTACCGCTTAACGTTTGATCGCTGCCTGCCTCACCGCTATTTAGCGTGCCATCGCCAAATGGCAGATTTAGTGTGGGGGTACCGTTGGCGCCATTGCCCTCGTTGCCATTGCCGCCCTCTCCATCCCCTCCATTACCATTCCCGCCATTGCCGTTATTACCATTCCCGCCATTGCCGTTATTACCATTCCCGCCGTTGCCGTTATTACCATTCCCGCCGTTGCCGTTATTACCATCCCCGCCGTTACCGTTATTGCCATTACCACCGTTATTATTGTTGTCGTTATTGTGGTGATGACCGCCGCCACCGCCGGACGCTGCAATACCAATCCCCGCCAGGCCAAGCACGCCTAACCCTGCCGCAGTTATGACGCCAGTATTGCTGTCATTATCGGCCAGCAGTAACGGGTCGATAGAATTAAGCGATTCATAGGTTGGCGTCACCGCCACCAACGCAGTCGCATCCGCCGCGCCATCAGCAGCCGGGAATAACGCATGTACCGGTAGATGGGTACCATCATCAAATACCAGTTCGCTATGCAATCCATCGGTATCATTGAAGAAAAAACGCTGGTAGCGAACCACGCTGCCATCACGCATATGCAGGATCAGATCATTTCCCTGGCGCTCATAGGTGGTTACCAGCGACTGAGTGCCATTAATACGCACCACGCTGGCTTCGTTTAAGGCCACGGTATGGGAAAAACCACCGTTAGTTTGAGAAATAAACGTGCCGTTTTCGCGCGAAATAATATCCACGCGACCTTGGTTGAGCTGTGCCATCTAACACCCCTTAGCTGCCAGTTGAGGTAAAGTGTCGCGCGCAAAAACCAACAGAAAATCTGCACAGTCAAACGCTCGACAAAAAATGTTTTTCCACAGACGTGGAGATGTACTAACCCGGTAGGAAAAGTGACGAAGAAGGCAACATGGCGGCTTTATTCCGCCTAATAACGCAAATGGACTGATTTTTATATTTTGCTTGTTTCAGATATAATGAAAAAAAGCATGGCTAGGATTGAAATTAATTTATCTTTCCGATTAAAAAAATTTAAATAAAGTTAAATTTAACTAATGTAAATCTGGTTTTAGATACGCGGCAACAGCCTAACTCCTCGCTAACAGATTGATTTTACTGACTTACATCAATTTACAATCTGCACCAACAGATCACTTTTAGTTACAAAAGTTACGTATTGAAAGGGCCAAATTTAACCAGAGAATTTGATACGCGGCTCACAGTGAGACCGTTATTTACCTGCAGGCATTATTACCGGTTTGATATTTGCACGGTGGTTTATTCACTTCACGTAACTTACTTAAAGAAAAAGGAATTATCAGGAAATTGAAAATTTAACTTAAGTCAAAATATATCACTACTGCGCCAGGATATATCCTGAAATTGGGCCTGGAACGCTATAATGACTTAACATCCGCGTTTTTATCGGTTATTACCCTCAGCCAGCGCCATTTATCAGATATAGCTCCGCCAACTCAAAGCGAGTAACAGGGGTTATTGGTGCTAAAACGACCCAATTTATGGTAAAAAGAGGGGATAAATTGTCAGGAAACAAGCGATAACATGACGACAGTGGATATGGAACAAGTCGATAAATCAGCCGTAGCGACACAAGTGGTTACCCGCGTAGTGTTTTTTATTGCCGGCTTAGGGATGTCTGCCTGGGCACCATTAGTGCCCTATGCCAAAGCGCGCATTCAACTTAGCGACGCCTCGCTCGGTGGGTTATTGCTTTTCCTTGGCGCCGGGTCACTATTAGCAATGCCGCTGACCGGCTTATTGGTTGGCAAGCAGGGCTGTAAACGCGTTATCCTCGCCTCTGGCCTCGTCTTCGTCCTGATGTTACCGTTACTCGCGACCCTCTCAACGCCGCTTTCGCTGGCGCTGGCATTGATGTTGTTTGGCGCGGCAATTGGAACCTTTGATGTCGCGATGAATATTCAGGCTGTCGAAGTCGAAAAAGCGGCACAAAAAACCATGATGTCTGGGTTTCACGGTTTTTTCAGTATCGGCGGCATTGCCGGAGCCGGGCTGGTCAGCCTGCTGTTATGGCTCGGCTGTTCTCCTCTACAAGCAGTGTTAGCGCTGTTGGTGCTAATTGTGGCGCTGTTTATCGCCAGCCACCGCCATCTGCTGACTGAACGTCTACATCAGGCCGATACGCCGTTATTTGTTTTGCCGCACGGCAAAGTTCTGTTTTTAGGGTTGCTCTGTTTTATTCTGTTTCTTACCGAAGGCGCGGTTTTAGACTGGAGCGCGCTGTTTTTGACGCAAGTCCGTCATTTTCCTGCTGCGCAGGCCGGTTTGGCGTATGCGGTATTTTCAGTCGCCATGAGCATTGGTCGGCTGACTGGCGATCGGGTAGTAAACCGTTTCAGCCGTCGTCTGGTGATGGCTGGCGGTTGTATTTGCGCAGCGTCAGGGCTGCTGATTGCGGTAACCGTTAATCTGCCGTGGCTGTCGCTGCTGGCATTTCTGTTAGTTGGGTTTGGCGCGGCAAATACTGTCCCGATCTTATTCAGCGCCACCGGTCAGCAGAGTACCATGCCGGTTAATCTGGCGATTTCCGCCATGACAACCATTGGTTATGCAGGTATTCTGGCAGGTCCGGCTCTGATTGGTTTTGTTTCCCATTGGTCCAGCCTGGCAGCGGCATTTACGGCGATAGCCTTGCTGCTGCTGGCGGTTGCTGCCAGCGCTCGGCTGGTTATACGATAAGGTTGGGTGTCCTGTTACGTATGGTGCCATATAAGTTTCCCCTTACTTCAGGCAATGTCACACGTTTTTTCGTGATATTCATTCTGGTGCTGTTAGTCGCGCAGGGCGTCATGATCCATAACGCAGTAAACGCCTGGCTGACGGAAAAACGCTACGCGATGGAAGACGTTACTTATGCGATGCAAAAACGTATCGATGCTTATCGTTTCGCCACCTGGCAAATTTATGAAAACCTGGCCGCCAGCGCCGCCGGTACGCCGCCCAATAGCCTGCAAGAGACGCGTTTGCGGCCTGATGTTTACTACCTGGAAAAAAACCGCCGTAAAACCGAGGCGCTGATTTTCGGTTCCCACGACAGCAGTACGCTGGATATGACGCTACGGATGTCGCGTTATCTTGACACCCTGTGGGGCGCGGAAAATAACACCTGGTCGATGTATTTTCTGAATGGTCAGGACAACAGCCTGATCTTAATCTCCACCCTGCCGTTGAAAGATATGGCGACACGTTACAAAGAGAATGCCATCAGCAATATCGTTGACGCACGGCGCGCCGAAATGCTGCAACAGGCCAACGCCTTAGATGAGCGCGAGAGTTTTTCTCCATTGCGGCGTTTTAGTTGGCAAAACGATCACTACTTTACTGTTCGTACCACCTTTAATCAGCCGGGCCACCTGGCGACGGTGGTAGCATTTGATCTGCCGGTGAATGATCTTATTCCGCGCAATATGCCGCTGGAAAACTTCCAGTTGCGGCAAGATGCGACCGTGAGTAACGAAGGGAAAAATAGCGACGAAGAGGCGCAAGCGACCCATATCAACTTCAGTACGCGCGAGGCGGAAATTGTCTCCGCCCTACCTGGCGCGCCACTGCAATTGGCTTACCGCATCCCTCTTACTAGTCTGGCTCTCGATACGCTGCGTAATTTACTCTGGCCGATGCTGGCAGATTTCGCCCTACTGCTGATGTCGCTAGCCGGTCTGTTCCTGTTACGACAGCAATCGCTGCGTCCGAGTGAAAACCAGAGCGCCGAACTGGATTCACTACGCGTGCTGAATGAAGAGATCGTCGCCAGTTTACCCGTCGGTCTCCTGGTGTATGACTTCGCCAGTAACCGCACCATTATCAGTAATAAAATCGCAGAACATTTGTTGCCGCACCTGAATTTGCAAAAAATCATCAATATGTCCGATCAACATCAGGGTGTATTGCAGGCGACGGTCAATAACGAGGTTTACGAAATACGCCACGCGCGCAGCGTTTATTCTCCGCACACCCAGTTGTTTATGATGCGCGATCAGGATCGTGAACTCTTGGTGAATAAAAAGCTGCAAAAAGCTCAGCAAGTACTCGACAGAAATCATCAAATGCGCCAGCAATTGCTGCAAAATCTCGGCCATGCGCTGAACCAACCGCTAAATCAGGTGGTGACGCAATTGCGTGCGCTCAGCGAGGAAAGTGAGGATGAGCAACTGCTGAACGTGTTACAGGATAGCCAGTCGCTCTCACGTTTACTGGACGATATTGTCTTGTTAAACCGCCTGGAAACACACGATTGGCTACCGGATGCCGCGTCATTCAATCTCCAGGCTTTGTTGGATGAGTTAACGCTGGAACTGCTGCCGCAGGCACGCCGCAAAGGGTTAAAACTACTGGTACGCAACCATCTGAATAGTGATGAAATACGTTTTGGCGACTCGCGGGCCATCCGTAAAGTGCTCACCACCTTGTTGCACTATTCGCTGACCACCACCCAATGGGGTAAGGTTTCGCTGGAGGTTGACTCTCCGGCCGACCAGCCTAATCGTCTGCGGTTACAAATCGTTGATACCGGTGCCGGGCTCACGCGTGATGAATTGGGTAATACTGACTTTCCTTATCTGGGCGAAACCTCGCAAGACCGTTTCGGGCAGGCTTCCGGGCTGGCATTCTTCCTCTGTAAACAGTTGTGTAAACAGCTTGGCGGGCATTTAGAGATTCTGGCAAAACCGGATATTGGCACCCGTTACAGTATTTGGCTCAACGTGCCGCTGGAAACCCAACAGCCGCAAGAAGAGAAGTTACTGGAAGGCGTCACCGCGCTGATTGAGATCGACGTTGATGATGTGCGCAATATCGTTTGTCATCAATTGGAAAACTGGGGCGCGCGCTGTATTACGCCGGATGAGCGCTTCTCTGGTCAACAACATGATATTTTGGTCACCGATGATCCGGCGCGCATGACACCGTGGGCGCTGTTGCTCACCGATGATGAGTCTGGTTTCCGCGCGCTGAATGAAAATCAGTACCGGGTAAATTTCAATATCAGTAGCGCCTTGCAAGATGCACTGCTACAACTGATTGAAAAGCAGCTTTCCGAGGAACTTTCCCTTGGTGAAGAGAGCGAAGAAGAGGACGTTGTACCGCTGCTCAGCGGCGGTTACTACCAGTTGTTTGTCGAGACAGTACCGGATGATGTGAAGAGATTGTATACTGAGGCAGCAGACAACGATTACCGTTCGCTTGCTCAGACAGCGCACCGCCTAAAAGGCGTGTTTGCCATGCTCAATCTGGTACCTGGCAAGCAGCTTTGTGAAACGTTAGAACAGCACATTAAAGAGTGTGACGATTCAAACATTAAAAATACCACCAGTGAAATTGACGCCTACGTCAACGAACTGCTGCAGCAAGGTAACCAAAAAGATGAATAACTTGAATGTAATTATTGCCGATGACCATCCCATTGTGTTGTTTGGTATTCGGAAGTCGCTTGAACAAATTGAATGGGTAAATGTAGTCGGTGAGTTTGAAGACTCTACCGCGTTGATTAATAGCCTCTCAAAACTTGATGCTAATGTGCTGATTACCGATCTCTCAATGCCAGGTGAGAAATACGGCGATGGTATTACACTGATTAAATACATCAAACGCCACTACCCCGATCTGTCAATTATTGTTCTTACTATGAACAATAATCCGGCGATTCTGAGCGCGGTGCTGGATTTGGACATTGAAGGTATTGTACTGAAGCAAGGTGCGCCGACCGATTTACCAAAAGCGTTAGCGGCCCTGCAGAAAGGGAAAAAGTACACGCCGGATAGCGTGGCGAAATTGCTGGAAAAAATTAGCGCCGGCGGCTATGGCGATAAGCGCCTTTCGCCGAAAGAGAGCGAAGTGTTGCGTCTGTTTGCCGAAGGTTTTTTAGTGACCGAAATTGCCAAGAAACTTAATCGCAGTATTAAAACCATTAGTAGCCAGAAGAAATCAGCCATGATGAAACTCGGTGTAGATAACGATATTGCGCTGCTGAATTATCTCTCTTCCGTCAGCATGACACCGGTTGATAAAGAGTAATTAACCTGCATAAAAAACGACGCCGCGGCGTCGTTTTTTATGGGTTCATCAACCCGCGATTAACTTTTGCGTCCCTTCCTCACCCGGTCGGCATAAAAGGCCAACGTCTCGCGCAGCGTCTCCAGCGTGACCGGCTTCGACAGACAATTATCCATTCCGGCTTCCATACAGCGCTGTTTCTCTTCAGCCAGCGCATTGGCCGTTACGCCAATAACCGGAAAAGTTTGCCCCAATTGACGCAAGCGTTGCGTTAAACGATAGCCATCCATATTCGGCATATTCACATCGGTCAGCACAATATCAATTTCGGTGCGGCTCAGGACATTCAGCGCATCCACGCCATCCTGCGCGGTTTTGGTATGGAAACCAAGCGAACCGAGCTGGTCAGAAAGCAACATGCGGTTAATTGGATGGTCATCCACCACCAGAATCAAAATGTCATCGTTATTGACGCTCTCCTCAACCGACTCGACCACCGGCGGCAAACCGTCCGGGACATCCACCGCTACCCGGTAAATCCGCCCCAGCAAGGCGGGAAGCTCATGCGGCGTCGCCGTACTATAAATCCAACGCCCGCTGCTGACCTCCTGCGGCATATCAATGTGCTTACCATCAAACTCAATCACCGCCCTCACCTGTTGCGCTGGCTGGAAATCGTAATCGGTAATGATCACATCATCGCTGCCATAGCGTTGCTCCTCCAGGCGGGTAATTTGAATGCCGTGCCCCTGCAACAGCGTTTCAAGGAAACAGGCCAGATAATCATTGCGCAACGCCAGCCAGACCTGCTTGTCTTGCAACCCGTCGTGTAGCACTGGCGTCATGATTTGGCTGTTATAGAGCGGAATACGAATAATAAACTGGCTGCCCATGCCCGGCTCGGAGTCCACCTCAATGTCGCCGTCCATCATGTTAATCAGCTTTTCACAGATCGCCAGGCCTAAACCGGTCCCCTGGAAATTACGCTGCACGCCGCTACCGACCTGGAAGAAAGGATCAAACAGGCGGGTGATCTCTTTGGCCGGAATCCCAACGCCGGTATCGCGTACCCGGAACGCCAAGTATCCCTCCTTCACGTAGGCATGCAGAATAATGCAGCCGCTGTGGGTAAACTTAATCGCGTTGTTAAGCAGATTGGAGATCACCTGCTGGAGACGCAGCGGGTCGCCATTCAGTGAAAGCGGTACATCATTATCAATAAAGCAGTAAAGCGTCAGCCGCTTTTTCACTACCAGCGACAAGTAGTTGGATGCAATATGCGTGATCACCTCGCGTGGAGAAAACAGGCGCGGCTCAATTTTTAGCTGCTCCGACTCGATTTTAGAAAAGTCGAGAATGTCGCTAATGATCTTGAGTAACAAGCTGGATGAGTTATTCATTGCGGTAACCAGCGAGTCGACGCCTTTTGGCAACTGGCGCGTTTGCAACAGATCAAGGTTCCCGATAATGCCATACAACGGCGTGCGCAGTTCGTGGCTGACGGTGGCCAAAAACATAGATTTTGATTGACTGGCCTGTTCCGCCGCCTGCGCCATTTCCTGCAACGACTCTTCCATTTTGACGCGGGCGCTCACATCTACCAGTACGCAGATCGCGACGTTTTCATTGCGATAACGCGAATGAACAAAGCTGATTTGCAGGTTGGTGTTACTGCCGGTTAGCACATCAACAAAGTTAACCTGCTGCCCACAGATAATTTCGGTGAGGCGCTGACGGTCTTCTTGCGTCAACAACGTCAGGTAATTATGCGCCAATTCATTACTGAGGATATTGGTACCGTCGCTGGTGCGTAAGATACAGATACCGACCGGTGCGGAAGCCACGATTTTACGGTTGAATTGCTCATGCTCTTCCAGCCGGTGAGCGTTCTCCTCCGCCGGTAAAAACATGCGCCGTTCGAATAGCCACGCCAGCGAAAACAGCACGATGCCGCTCAGAATATTCAGCAATAGCGCATTGATCATCATGATTTTTAGCTGTTCGATCAGCACCCGAGTCGGCACCGAATACACCACGCTTAGCGTGGAAGGCTGCAACTCTTTTTTCATGATCAGTTGCTTGTAGCCATCAACATAGCCAAACCAATCTTTATCGTCCGGGATGCTATCCAATGCAAACCCCAACCCGCCCCGAGCGGTGCTCAGTAACGGACGCGAGTCTTGATCCATCAGGGTTGCCTGGATTGGCATAGCGCCTGGCGAAATAAAATCCGCCAACCGAATATTTTGTTCAATCCCTAATAATGCTTCGAGTTTATTGGCGATGTATACCGGCGTAATCATATAGAAATAGCCTATGCCGGGCTGGGGCGTAGAGGTGATCCAATAGAGGCTATTTTTGCGGTCCTCATCATTGCCGTGGCGATAACGTTGAATATGTTCATTCATCGATTTCAGCGTGCGTTCGCGATCAACCGAGGCATTTCCCGCGCCGAAATCCGCCATACATAACGTATCATCACCGATAAAAAAGACCCGGTTAATCTCATCGGCCGATGCGAAGCTGCTTTTCCAGTAATGAAGGAAATAGTTGAGTGAATCGAGCGAGTTACTCCAGGTATTACTCAGTGATGAGCAGTCTGAGTCTGCCGCCAGTGGATAAAACTGTGGTAATGGGGCGCTGTTCTCATCGTTTATCGCCCCGGCGGCGCCCTTCGGCACGCGGTCCCGGTTTTCAGCAATAAACTTTAATTCGCGGGTAATATCGCTGGAATGGCGGATATACCACTGGGCTTGCTCATAGTTTTGACTAAACTCCTGCCGGACTTGCGCTTCTTTTTCATGCAATACGCTGATGATAAAAAAAGCCGTTAGCAGCGCGCCAAGCATCCAGAGCATGAGCGCCAGCGCCCGGAACAGATAGCGGGAGATTCTTAAGGTGGTGCGGAACGAGACAAGATATTTCAACGGGAACCTATGGCGGCAAATGACCAATACTAAAAAGCTATCAGGCTACATTAGCTTTAGTCCCTCAAAAAAGCCAGCAACGGCGCTTCCTCTCGGCGACGTCGTGTCGCCTCGTCCTGGAAACCGGCTCAGTCTCAGCGTCGCTAATGCCTCGGGAAGGTCAACACCCACGCTTTAGCACCAGAGTTAAGGTGAACACCCTGTGTCCGCCATCCGCAGCGCCGAAGGTTGAGTGAAGGCCAGGATGGGGCGGCAGGGAAGCCGCCACAAGGCCGGGCGGGACAGGACGTCACGTCCCGGGCGGTCCGGCAGGCCGGAGTGAAACCTGAGGGAACCGCGCAACGCGCGGCGTGAGGACCAGCGGCACGCGGGATTGTTAAGGGGAAAGGTGCGTTTCCCCTTAACCCGTCCGACGCGAAGCGGTGGCCGGAACGCCGTTGACCTTAAGGGAAACTGGATTTACAGCCATTGCTGAAACCTAAAAACCCAACGGCGCTTCGCCAACATACCGTAAAAACAAGAAGGGCCGGAAAACCGGCCCTTCAACACTGCGCTTAAGCGTATAAATTACTCTTCGTCCGACTCCGGCGCATCATCATCGCTTTCGACTTCCGGGGCAATATCCTCATCCCCTTCGGCGATGCTGCCATCGATCGCATCCAACTCATCTTCCGCAACCGGCTCGGCAACACGCTGCAGCCCCACTACGTGCTCATCATCCGCAGTACGGATTAAGATAACGCCTTGGGTATTACGACCGACAATACTGACTTCTGACACCCGGGTACGTACCAGCGTACCTGCATCGGTAATCATCATGATCTGATCGCTATCAACCACCTGCACCGCGCCAACTACCGCGCCGTTACGCTCGGTCACCTTAATCGAGATAACACCCTGCGTAGCACGAGACTTGGTCGGATACTCGCTGGTGGCGGTACGCTTACCATAACCATTCTGCGTCACGGTAAGGATTGCGCCTTCGTCACGAGGAATAATTAACGAAACCACCCGATCGCCTTCCGCCAGTTTGATCCCTCGCACACCGGAAGCGGTTCGACCCATGGCACGTACCGCTTGCTCGGAGAAGCGCACCACTTTGCCTGCCGCAGAGAACAACATTGCTTCATTGCTCCCATCCGTCAACGCCACGCCAATCAACTCATCATCTTCACGTAAATTGACTGCAATAATACCGGCGCTACGTGGGCGGCTAAACTCGGTCAGGGCGGTTTTCTTCACCGTACCGCTGGCGGTCGCCATAAAGATATTCAACCCTTCCTCGTATTCGCGTACAGGCAAAATCGCGGTGATACGCTCATTCGCCTCCAGCGGCAACAAGTTAACAATCGGGCGACCACGGGCGCCACGGCTGGCTTCCGGCAGTTGATAAACCTTCATCCAGTAGAGACGACCACGGCTTGAGAAGCAGAGGATGGTATCGTGGGTGTTGGCGACCAACAGACGATCAATAAAGTCTTCTTCTTTGATGCGCGCCGCCGATTTCCCTTTACCGCCGCGACGCTGCGCTTCGTAATCTGACAAAGGCTGATACTTAACGTAGCCCTGATGCGACAGGGTGACGACCACATCTTCCTGATTGATCAGATCTTCGATATTAATATCGGCGCTGTTGGCAGTGATTTCGGTACGACGCTTATCGCCAAACTGATCGCGAATCGCTTCCAGCTCTTCACGGATAACTTCCATCAGGCGTTCTGCGCTTTCCAGAATGCGAATCAACTCAGCAATCTGCTCCAGCAGCTCTTTATACTCATCCAGCAGTTTTTCATGCTCAAGACCGGTCAACTTCTGCAAACGCAGGTCAAGAATCGCCTGAGCTTGCTGCTCGGTCAAATGATAACGGCCATCACGAATACCAAACTGCTCTTCCAGCCACTCCGGACGCGCGGCATCATCACCGGCACGCTCCAGCATCGCCGATACGTTACCCAGTTCCCATGACTGTGCGATCAAACCGGCCTTCGCTTCCGCCGGGGTCGGCGCGCGACGAATCAGCTCGATAATCGGATCGATATTCGCCAACGCAATCGCTAAACCTTCGAGGATATGGGCGCGATCGCGCGCTTTACGCAACTCAAAAATGGTACGGCGCGTAACCACTTCACGACGGTGGCGGACAAAGGCTTCAAGGATCTCCTTCAGCGGCATAATCTTCGGCTGCCCCTGATGCAAGGCCACCATGTTAATGCCGAAAGAAACTTGCAGTTGCGTCAACGAATAGAGGTTGTTTAACACCACTTCGCCTACCGCATCACGCTTAATTTCAATCACGATACGCATGCCGTCTTTATCCGACTCATCACGTAGCGCGCTGATGCCCTCCAGACGCTTCTCTTTCACCAGTTCAGCAATTTTCTCGATCAGACGCGCTTTATTCACCTGATACGGAATTTCGTGAATGATGATCGTTTCACGACCGGTTTTTGCATCGGTTTCCACTTCACCACGGGCGCGAATATAGATCTTACCGCGACCGGTGCGGTACGCCTCTTCAATGCCGCGACGCCCGTTAATAATCGCCGACGTCGGGAAATCCGGCCCCGGAATGTGCTCCATCAGCCCTTCTACGCTGATGTTTTCATCTTCGATATACGCCAGGCAGCCATTAATCACTTCCGTCAGGTTATGCGGCGGAATATTGGTCGCCATCCCGACGGCAATCCCCGATGAACCGTTGATCAACAGGTTCGGGATCTTGGTCGGCATCACTTCCGGGATCTGTTCGGTGCCATCGTAGTTTGGCACAAAATCAACTGTCTCTTTTTCCAGATCGGCTAACAGTTCATGGGCGATCTTCGACATGCGCACTTCGGTATAACGCATCGCCGCGGCGGAGTCGCCGTCGATAGAACCGAAGTTTCCTTGCCCATCCACCAGCATGTAGCGCAGCGAAAAAGGCTGCGCCATACGCACAATGGTGTCATAAACGGCAGAGTCGCCGTGTGGGTGATATTTACCGATTACGTCGCCAACAACACGGGCGGACTTTTTATAAGGTTTGTTCCAGTCGTTACCCAGAACGCTCATGGCATATAGCACACGACGATGGACCGGTTTCAGGCCATCGCGAACATCAGGTAATGCACGGCCAACGATGACCGACATGGCGTAATCAAGGTAGGAGTTCTTTAACTCTTCCTCAATATTGACCGGTGTGATTTCTCTGGCAAGGTCGCTCATGGAGCCGCTATCCCTCTACATTATTCCCGGATTCAAAGGTGCGAAAGTATATCACATTGCTCACAACCGGTGAATGGAAAGCGTCGTATAACGCGCTTTATTGCAATAATGTGCGTCATGTCCATCCTGCCGGAAAGATGTATACTCGGGAAAATTTTCCAGGAGTCTCCATTCGATGAACGCAGAACATCAGCCAACCTCGCCCAACGTCGATCATGATGAAATCGCCAAGTTTGAAGCGGTCGCTTCTCGCTGGTGGGATAAAGAGGGAGAATTTAAGCCATTGCACCGCATTAATCCGCTGCGTTTAGGCTATATCGCGCAGCATGCGGAGGGCTTATTTGGTAAGAAAGTGCTGGATGTCGGCTGCGGCGGCGGCATTTTGTCAGAAAGCATGGCGCGCGAAGGCGCAATAGTCACCGGGTTAGATATGGGTGCCGAACCGCTGGAAGTGGCGCGCCTGCACGCGCTGGAAAGCGGCGTTGAGGTTAACTACATCCAACAAACCGTCGAAGAACATGCGCAACAAAACCCCGGCGCCTATGACGTGGTAACCTGCATGGAAATGCTGGAACACGTTCCCGACCCGCGTTCCGTTATTCACGCTTGCGCCCGCCTGGTAAAACCTGGCGGCGAGGTCTTTTTCTCAACACTAAATCGCAACGGCAAAGCGTGGCTGATGGCGATTGTCGGTGCGGAATATCTGCTGCGCATGGTTCCGCGCGGCACGCACGACGTGAAAAAATTTATTCGCCCTGCCGAACTACTGAACTGGGTCGACGAAACGCCGCTACGCGAGCGCCATATTATTGGCCTGCATTACAACCCGTTGAGCGACCGTTTCCGCTTAGGGCGAGGCGTCGACGTCAACTATATGGTGCATACTCGCCATAGCGGCGAATAAGCCCGGCAAGATTCGCCATGCGCCGTGCTACACGGCCATGGCGGCCTATTACGGATATATGCCTTTAAACACTCGCTTTTTACGCGGTTCGGTCATTAACGCTTCTAACGCTTCGACACAGGCAAGGTAGTGTGGCGTTTTCTTATGCGCGGCAACTGCCTCCTGGTTCGCATAAGCTTCATAGATAAAGAAACGTGTCGGCACCTGCTCATCCTGCAACACATCAAACCGTAAGTTACCCGGCTCCTGAAGTGCGCCTAAGTGATTGGCGTGAAAAACGGTTAAAAACTCTTCAATCTTATCTTCTTTGACATTAATTTCGACCAACGTAACGTCCATTACTCCTCCATTTTCATCTGCACTATCCGCGCGACAAAGCTTGGTTGGCATTGAAAAATAAAACTTTCGTATCGGTCACAGATTGTTGATCCCACCGCTTCGCCGCGACAAATTGCGTCAATACTTGCATCCAGACGCGCATCACAGGAGCACCCACCGTATGGCCTTATCATCTTCTGCTTCTTCCGGTTATTTACTCACGCTTGATGCTGGTACCGGTAGCATCCGCGCGGTTATTTTTAATCACCATGGCGAGCAGATCGCCGCCGGCCAGGCCGAATGGCAACACCTCGAAGTGGAAGGCGTACCGGGTTCGATGGAGTTTGACCTGGAGAACAACTGGCAGTTGACCTGTCAGTGCATTCGCCAGGCGTTACAACAGGCCCAACTTCCGCCGCGCGAGATTCTCAGCGTCGCCGCCTGCTCAATGCGTGAAGGGATTGTGTTGTATGACAAGAATGGCACAGCGATTTGGGCCTGCGCCAATGTCGATGCCCGCGCAAAACGTGAAGTGAGCGAATTAAAAGAGATTCATCACGGCGATTTTGAACGGGAAGTTTATGCCTGTTCCGGCCAAACGCTGGCGCTGAGCGCGATGCCGCGTCTGTTATGGCTGGCGCATTATCGTCAGGATATTTATCGTCAGGCCGCCACCATTACCATGATTAGCGACTGGCTGGCCTGGAAGCTGTGCGGCGAACTGGCGGTCGATCCTTCTAACGCCGGTACCACCGGGATGCTGGACTTGCAAACCCGCAACTGGCGCCCCGACCTGTTGGATATGGCTGGCTTACGCGCCGATTTGCTGTCTCCGGTGGCGGAAACCGGCACGTTGCTCGGCAAGGTGACCGCCGAGGCGGCAGCGGCCTGCGGCCTGGCGGCGGGCACGCCGGTAGGCGTTGGCGGCGGCGATGTCCAACTCGGCTCGCTCGGATTGGGGATTGTACGCAGCGGACAAACGGCGGTACTGGGCGGCAGCTTTTGGCAACAGGTGGTTAATTTACCGCAGCCGCAAACCGACCCGGAGATGAACATCCGCGTGAACCCTCACGTAATCCCCGGCATGGCGCAGGCAGAGTCGATCAGTTTCTTTACCGGCCTCACCATGCGCTGGTTCCGCGATGCCTTTTGCGCCGAAGAGAAATTACTGTCGCAACGTCTCGGCGTCGATGTGTATAGCCTGCTGGAAGAGATGGCGGCGCGTGTGCCGCCCGGCGCCTGGGGTGTGACGCCGATTTTTTCCGATGCGATGCATTTCAAAAACTGGTATCACGCAGCGCCCGCTTTTATCAACTTATCGCTCGACCCTGAACGGTGTAATAAACAAACGCTGTTCCGCGCGCTTGAAGAGAATGCCGCTATCGTCTCAGCTTGCAATCTCGACCTGATCGCTAACTTTTCCGGTGTACGTGCCGATTCGCTGGTGTTTGCCGGCGGCGGCGCCAAAGGAAAATTATGGAGCCAAATTCTCAGCGATGTCACCGGCTTGCCGGTACGGGTACCAATGGTTAAAGAAGCCACCGCGCTCGGCTGTGCGATTGCCGCGGGTGTCGCGGCGGGCGTTTACCACTCCATGGCAGAGACCGGCGAAGCGTTAGTACGTTGGGAGCGCGACTACCAGCCGAATGCAACCCATCATCAGCATTACCTGCAACAGAAACAGGCCTGGCAGGCGATTTATGCCGAACAATTGACGTTAGTAGACAGTGGATTAACCACCTCGATGTGGAAAGCACCGGGGTTATAAGTGGCGTTACCATTAGGTTTACTTATCTTCAAAACCAAGAGCAGATCTTTTTCCTTCTGGACAGCAGTCAGCGGAAAATTGTAGGGTTCGCCAAGCCACCAGGGTTAAATATTATCCGCAGACGAAGCGCTGAAAAGCGCTCCGCTTAGTACGCTTTTGCGCTAAAACAAACCAGATGGAATAAGGGCTGAATAGAAAACCGGCGTTCGATCAAATTTTTGATTTTTTTCTTAAGAGCATTGACACGCCGAAGAGCCTTGTTACCCGTGGACTGAAGAAATGCTAACGGGTTTTACCCGGCAATCCAGGCAAAATTTACCTCTTGTACTGTGCGAATAACTTACTAGAATACTCACCATCTTGTTGTTCATTCATTCCTCAACCCCTATATATAGTGTTTATCCACAGAGTTACTCACAAAGAGCAAGCTGTGCATAAACGGGGGATATTTTTCACGGACAGGTAAACGCGAAATGAATCAGAGTCTGCTCGTCACGAAACGCGATGGTCGCCAGGAGCGAATCAATCTCGACAAAATCCACCGAGTACTGGACTGGGCCGCCGAAGGGCTGCAGAACGTTTCGGTTTCTCAGGTTGAACTGCGTTCGCATATCCAGTTTTACGACGGCATCAAAACAGCGGACATTCATGAAACTATCATTAAGGCCGCTGCCGACCTGATCTCTCGCGATGCGCCGGATTACCAGTATATGGCCGCCCGTTTGGCTATCTTCCACCTGCGTAAAAAAGCTTACGGTCAGTTTGAGCCGCCGAAGCTGTATGACCAAGTGGTACGTATGGTCGAGATGGGCAAGTATGACCGCCATCTGCTGGAAGACTATAGCCAGGAAGAGTTTGCACAGATGGACGGCTTTATCGACCACTGGCGCGATATGAATTTCTCTTACGCGGCGGTAAAACAACTGGAAGGGAAATATTTGGCGCAAAACCGCGTTAGCGGGGAAATTTACGAAAGCGCACAGTTCTTATATATCCTGGTTGCTGCTTGCCTGTTCTCCGGCTATCCGCGTGAAACCCGTCTGGATTACGTGAAACGTTTCTATGATGCGATTTCGACCTTTAAGATCTCTTTGCCCACGCCAATTATGTCCGGCGTGCGCACGCCAACCCGCCAGTTCAGCTCATGCGTGCTGATCGAGTGTGGCGATAGCCTGGATTCGATTAACGCCACCTCTAGCGCGATTGTGAAATACGTTTCTCAACGGGCCGGTATCGGTATTAACGCCGGTCGCATCCGTGCGCTCGGTAGCCCGATTCGCGGCGGTGAAGCGTTTCATACCGGCTGTATCCCGTTCTATAAACATTTCCAGACGGCGGTAAAATCCTGTTCTCAGGGCGGCGTGCGCGGTGGCGCGGCCACATTGTTCTACCCTATGTGGCATCTGGAAGTTGAAAGCCTGTTAGTGTTGAAAAACAACCGGGGCGTTGAAGGCAACCGCGTGCGTCATATGGACTATGGCGTACAGATTAACAAGCTGATGTATCAACGCCTGCTGAAAGGTGAAGACATTACCTTATTCAGCCCGTCTGACGTACCGGGCCTGTATGACGCATTCTTTGCCGATCAGGATGAGTTTGAGCGTCTTTATACCAAATATGAGCAGGATAGCAGCATTCGCAAACAGCGTGTGAAGGCCGTCGACCTGTTCTCGTTGATGATGCAGGAACGCGCCTCTACCGGTCGTATTTATATTCAAAACGTTGACCACTGTAATACCCACAGCCCGTTTGATCCGGCGATTGCACCTGTGCGTCAGTCGAACCTGTGCCTGGAAATTGCGCTACCGACCAAACCGCTGTTGGATGTCAACGATGAGAATGGTGAAATTGCGCTTTGTACGCTTTCCGCCTTTAACCTCGGCGCGATTAATAGCCTCGCGGATCTGGAAGAGTTAGCGGTGCTGGCGGTACGCGCATTGGATGCGTTACTCGACTATCAGGATTACCCCATTCCGGCAGCGAAACGCGGCGCGATGGGCCGTCGTACCTTGGGCATCGGTGTTATTAACTTTGCCTACTATCTGGCGAAAAACGGCGTGCGTTATTCCGATGGCAGCGCCAATAATCTGACGCATAAAACCTTCGAAGCTATTCAATATTACCTGTTGAAAGCCTCGAATGAGCTGGCGAAAGAGCAAGGCGCTTGCCCGTGGTTCAATGAAACCACCTATGCGCAAGGTATTCTGCCGATTGATACCTACAAGAAAGATCTCGACGTTATTTGTAACGAGCCGCTGCATCTGGATTGGGAAGCGCTGCGTGAATCGATTAAAACGCACGGCTTGCGTAACTCGACGCTCTCAGCATTGATGCCGTCTGAAACCTCGTCGCAGATTTCTAATGCGACCAACGGCATTGAACCGCCACGCGGTCATATCAGCATCAAAGCGTCGAAAGACGGCATACTGCGCCAGGTGGTGCCGGAGTATGAGCGTCTGAAAGAGAACTATGAGCTGTTGTGGGAAATGCCGAATAACGACGGTTATCTCCAACTGGTTGGCGTGATGCAGAAATTTATCGATCAGGCTATTTCGTCCAACACCAACTATGATCCGACGCGTTTCCCGAACGGCAAAGTGCCGATGAAACAGTTGCTGAAAGATTTGTTGACCGCCTACAAGTTTGGCGTAAAAACGCTTTATTACCAAAACACCCGCGACGGCGCGGAAGATGCGCAGGACGATCTCGCCCCTTCAATTCAGGATGATGGCTGCGAAAGCGGCGCCTGCAAAATTTAATCATCGGACTGGCCGGGGAATGCCCGGCCATTTCTCCGGTATTGGCCAGACAACTCTGGCCCGATTTAGGTGGAATAAATCATGGCTTACACCACTTTCTCGCAAAACAAAAACAATCAGTTGAACGAGCCGATGTTTTTTGGTCAGCCGGTTAACGTGGCGCGTTACGACCAACAAAAATACGATATTTTCGAGAAGCTGATTGAGAAGCAACTCTCCTTTTTCTGGCGCCCGGAAGAGGTTGACGTTTCTCGCGACCGTATTGATTATCAAGGGTTGCCGGAACACGAAAAACATATCTTTATCAGCAACCTGAAATATCAAACGCTACTCGACTCGATCCAGGGCCGCAGCCCGAACGTGGCGTTACTGCCGCTGATTTCGATTCCGGAATTGGAAACTTGGGTAGAAACCTGGGCATTTTCAGAAACCATCCACTCGCGTTCTTATACCCATATCATCCGTAATATTGTTAACGACCCGGCGTTGGTGTTTGACGATATTGTGACCAATGAACAGATCTTAATGCGGGCGAAAGATATCTCCAGCTATTACGACTCCCTGATCGAGATGACCAACTACTGGCATCAACTGGGTGAAGGGACGCATCAGGTTAACGGTAAAACCGTGATCGTTAACCTGCATGAGCTGAAAAAGCAGTTATATCTGTGCCTGATGAGCGTGAATGCGCTGGAAGCGATCCGTTTCTATGTCAGTTTCGCCTGCTCCTTTGCCTTTGCCGAGCGCGAACTGATGGAAGGGAACGCCAAAATTATCCGTTTGATCGCCCGTGATGAAGCGCTGCATCTGACCGGCACGCAACATATGCTGAACCTGATGCGCAGCGGCGAAGACGATCCGGAAATGAAAGAAGTGGCGCAGGAGTGCCGTCAGCAATGCTACGACCTGTTTGTGCTTGCCGCTCAGCAAGAGAAAGAGTGGGCGGAATATCTCTTCCGCGACGGCTCAATGATTGGTCTGAATAAGGATATTCTGTGCCAATACATCGAGTACATCACCAATATTCGCATGCAGGCGGTGGGGCTGGACCTGCCGTTTCAGACACGTTCTAACCCCATTCCGTGGATCAACGCGTGGTTAGTGTCTGATAACGTCCAGGTGGCGCCGCAAGAAGTTGAAGTCAGTTCCTACCTGGTCGGCCAGATCGACTCGGAAGTAGGCGAAGACGATTTTAACGACTTCCAACTGTAATTAATGATGGCAGGGAATCTTATTATCCTGCGCGCAACCGGCGCGCGTCTGCAGTGTGATGATACCCATCCCACCTTGCTGGCGGCGCTGGAGTCGCATAATTTATGCGTTGAATATCAGTGTCGCGAAGGGTATTGCGGCTCCTGCCGCACTCGCCTGCTGAAAGGAGAGGTGTGCTATGCAGAGCAGCCGCTCGCTTTTCTTCAGGAAGGTGAAATTTTGCCCTGCTGCTGCAAGGCAAAAGGCGATATTGAAATCGAAATGTAAGGGATGACGCGTCATCCCTTATGACGCTTACATTTCTAGCGTATCCACCACATCAATCCAACCGTGCCCGGTGCTAACCGGCATGCCAGCCAGCCAGCGGCGTAGCATATTCATCGCCATCATTACCACCACCTCCTGCCGCGTTTTCAGCCCGTGGCGCTGGGTAGTAAACTTTACCTGTTGGGCGAAGGTTCCTTGCGGCGTGGTGAGCGCAAATCCCAATAACTGATCCTGAGATTCCCCGACACTTAACGCCAGTGAGGTTCCGTTGAGATGCGCCAGTGTACGGGTGCGCTGCGCCTGTTCGCTCAGCGTTTCACTGAAGCCTGGCAACACATTCCCCTGCCCTAACGGCGCCTCAGCCGAGGCAAGCTGCCAGTGTAATAACCCGGCAGAGAACTGTTCGCTAATACTCAGCGACAACCCTCTATCACGTAACTGCCGTGCCAGTTCTAGCGGCAGCCCATCAGTCCCTTCAAAAATCGTGCAGTCCAGCAGCAAGGTTTTCACCTGCTGCCAACAGTGTTCCATTGCGCTGCGCTGTTCGGCGGGGCCAGTCAGTTTTATTTCAATAATGGGCATTGATGAGCGATAGCCCATTACCACGCCCGGCGGTAAGGGAATTGGCTCCAACTCAGCGGCCAGATCGCTTTCGCCGCGGCCAAAAGTAGTCAGACGCAGGCAGAGCGGCGGCTGTGGCAAGGCAAAGTCCTGATGCAGACGCGGTAAAATTTGTTGGTCGACCATCACCTTAAACTCGGAAGGCACGCCCGGCGTAAAGAAAATGCGACAACGGTTAAGGCGGATAGCAAACCCGCAGGCGGTTCCCACCGGGTTATCAATTAGCTCAGCCCCGGCCGGGATTTCCGCCTGTTTACGGTTCGAGGGCGCCATCACACGACCTCGGCTGGCGAACCAAGCCTCCATATTTTCCAGCCACGCCTGCTGCAACTCTAGCTCAACGCCACAGGCGGTGGCCGCCGCCAGGGCGCTGAGATCATCACTGGTCGGCCCCAGGCCGCCATTAACAATCAACACATCGGCCAGTTGGCTGCGTTCGGTTAACGCGGCAACCAGCGACTCCAGGCTATCGCCCACGGTGGAACGGCTCGTCATCGGTAACCCGCTTTGAAACAGCCGGTCTGCCAGCCATGCCGCGTTGGTATCGACAATTTGCCCGTGTAACACCTCATCGCCCGTTGAGAGCATTTCCACTCGTATCACGTTATCTCCTCCTGCGGTTAATCGTCCTACTGTAGGAAGCCCGCGCGTGAAACACAATGTGAAAACGTGGCGGCAGTGATTTTAAAAATGGCAGTGATAGTTTCTGCCTGATTGTCAGCGATCAAGATTACATCGCACAATGCGTCACATAATAGGTATCCCCAATTAAATAGAAGAAATCATCTAAGAATATTTTCCACAATCATTAAGAGAGAGAAGCCGTATGAGCAAAAAAGGACTCACCACCGCCGCTGGCGCACCGGTTGCACACAATAACAACTCGATGACCGCCGGACGCCGTGGCCCGATGCTATTACAAGATGTTTGGTTTCTGGAAAAACTGGCGCATTTCGACAGAGAAGTCATCCCTGAGCGCCGTATGCATGCGAAGGGTTCCGGCGCTTACGGCACCTTTACCGTTACGCACGATATTACCCGCTTTACCCGTGCGAAAATCTTTTCGGAAATCGGTAAACAAACCGACCTGTTTATTCGCTTTTCAACCGTGGCGGGCGAGCGCGGCGGCGCCGATGCCGAGCGCGATATTCGCGGTTTCGCGCTGAAGTTTTATACTGAAGAAGGTAACTGGGATCTGGTGGGCAATAACACGCCGGTCTTTTATCTGCGTGACCCGTTGAAATTTCCAGATTTAAACCATGTGGTAAAACGCGATCCGCGTACTAACCTGCGTAATCCAACCTACAAGTGGGACTTTTTCTCACAGTTACCGGAATCGCTGCATCAGCTAACTATCGATTTCAGCGATCGCGGCTTGCCGAAATCCTATCGCCATATCCACGGCTTTGGCAGCCACACTTATAGCTTTATCAATGATCGGCAAGAGCGGTTTTGGGTGAAATTCCATATGCGCTGCCAGCAAGGCATTGCCAACCTGATGGATGATGAAGCCGAGCAGTTAATCGGTAAAGATCGTGAGAGTTCGCAGCGCGATCTGTATGACGCGATTGAACGCGGCGACTTTCCGCGCTGGAAAGTGTTTGTTCAGGTTATGCCAGAGCAGGAAGCCTCACAAACGCCATATAACCCATTCGACCTGACCAAAGTCTGGCCGCACGGCGACTACCCGTTGATTGAGGTTGGTGAATATGAATTAAACCGTAACCCGGAAAACTACTTCGCTGAAGTGGAACAAGTGGCGATGAGCCCGGCTAACGTGGTGCCTGGCATCGGCTTCTCGCCGGATCGCATGCTGCAAGGCCGCCTCTTCTCTTACGGTGACGCGCATCGCTACCGTTTAGGCGTTAACCATCACCAGATTCCGGTTAATGCGCCGAAGTGCCCGTTCCACAACTATCATCGCGATGGCGCAATGCGTATCGACGGTAATAGCGGTAATGGCGCCACCTATGAGCCAAACAGTTTTAACCTGTTCCAGGAACAACCGGATTTCAGCGAGCCGCCGTTGTCACTGGAAGGCGCTGCCGACCACTGGAATCATCGGGAAGATGACGATTATTTCACGCAGCCGCGCGCGCTGTTTAATTTACTGAGTGACGCGGAACACCAACGCATGTTTGCGCGTATCGCCGGGGAGTTAAGTCAGGTGCCGGAGTTTATTCGCCAGCGACAGATTGCCCTGTTTTATCAGGTAGATGAAGCATATGGCGCAGGCGTAGAGAATGCACTGAAAGCGCTATAAGTAATCGGGGCGGACGAGCCGCCCCTAAACGTGCACCGGTTGCAACGCCACCCACTGCTGCAAGCGCTGGCGGGAAATTTTTATGCCACCGTTACTTAACGTCGCCGGTAGCGTAAACCATTCAACCGGGCGCTGGAAACCGGCCAGTTGTGTTTTCGCCCATGCGGCAATCTCCTCAAAATGCTCTTCCGTCGCTAACTCCAGCAACGCTACCGGACGATGGCCAAATTCGCTGTCTGCCCGTGGTACCACAAAAACTTGTAATACGGCGGGATGACGCAGCAATACCCGTTCCACCTGTTCCGGCTGGACCGCTTCACCAGCGCTAAAAAAGAGGTTATCCAGCCGCCCCAGCACCTGTAACTCACCGTCAATCCAGGCACCGCGATCGCGGGTGTGCAGCCATCCGTCAGCATCGGTCAAGGGCACCAATTCACCCGCTCGCCAGTAACCGCAGGCCAGTGAATCGGCACGCACGCGGATCTCCCCATCGACCAGCCTCACTTCGCGCCCGCCGAGCGGTACCCCGACGCCGCTTCGCCCATCAGCGCGTTTGCCGCACACGGTCGATGCCGTCTCTGTCATCCCGTAACCGCACCAACAACTAATCCCGCGCGCTTCCGCTTGTGCCACCAGTTCCGGCGGAATCGCCGCTCCCCCAAGCAGTACCGCTTTTAAACTCGCCGGTAGTTGCGGCTGTCGTAATAATCGCCACAGTTGCGTTGGCACTAACGAGGCCCAACTGGCTTGCGCTAATGCCTGCGCTAAAGGCCGGTGCTCATCCACCACCAGTGTCGCTCCCGCCGCCAGCCAGCGCCAGACAATACCTTGCCCGGAGACATGAAACAGCGGTAGAGAAAGTAGCCAGCGTTCTCCGGCGGTAAACGCCATTAACTGATTGACCGCGCGCGCGCTGGCTAACAAGGCGGCAAAGGTATGCGCGGCGGCTTTGGGTAAGCCAGATGAACCAGAAGTCAGCGTCAGCGTCGCAATGGCCTGTGGCTCTTGACGGTGCCGGTCGTGCCCAGAGAGCGCCTGTATTCGCAGCGCGGGCAGTGAACATGCACAGGGTCCGTCAAGATTAAGGATAAAATCCATATTCAAACCGGGCAGTAATTCAGCCAGCAAGGTATCGGGCAATTGGGGATTAAGCGGCAATAAACGCACGCCAGCTTGCAATAACGCCAACCAGGCCAGCAGCGTAGTCGCACTATTTTTCGCACGTAACACCACGCCGCAGCCGCTATGTACGCCCTGTTGGCGAAACCCGTTTACTCGCACATCAACACGGTGTGCCAACTGCCGCCAACTGAGAGGTTCCCCGTTCAAAATTAGCGCACAGTCATCGGGCTTATGTCGGGCATGCTCACGCCACGGAAAATCATTCATGACTGCCACTCTCGCGTTAACCACTCCTTGTCCTTAAGCGGTAGCGGGCTACCCGGCCAGGCGCGTAGTAGCTGGTACTGCATTAGGTTTAAGGTATCCAGCCCCGGAACCTCATCGGCGGTCAGCCAATGCGCCAGCCGCGCCAGTTGCGTCAACCCTAAACTCGACTCAAGCGCGGAGCTGATAATGGTCCGAACCCCATACTGTCGTGCCGCCTCAATCTGTTGTTTGATACGCGTCAGGCTGCCGGTTAAGGTGGGTTTAATCACTATTGCCGCCACGCCTGGCTGCGCCTGCAAGCAGAACGGCTCTTCGCGCAGGCTCTCATCCCAGGCAATGGTGATACCGGTTTCATCAGCAAACTGCCGGGAATCGTCCGGGCACTGGCAAGGTTCTTCAATAAAGTCGATACGCGAACGCAGCGTGGGGGCAATATAGCGGGCAAATTGCAAGGCTTTTTCCGGTGTCCAACGCCGATTGGCATCCAGCCGCAGCCGTAGATCCGGTAGCGCCTCTAACAACAGCCCGGCTAACATGCCGTCGCGCGCCGCCTCATACTGCCCGACTTTCATTTTCGCCACCGGCTGCGGCAACGCCTGCAACCGTTCGAACAGTTCGTCAGGATCGCCTGTACACAGCGCCGCACTATGCCAGCTTCCCGCCTGCGGGAGGGTTTGTTCCAACTCGGCGAGTGCGCAACTGAGGCCAAATGCCACCGACGGCAGTCCGCTGTCATTTGGTGTGCCGCCTTTACACCAGAGTGAGAGCCAATCCCGCGCGTCTTGCCGGGCGCTACAGAGATCTTCACGGCTGAACCCAGGCAGCGGCGCGATCTCACCCCACCCGTGCCGATCGCCCACCCGCAGTTCAACCAACAGCCCTTCCCGCTGATGTAAACGCGCTTCCCGTAGCACAACGCCCGTTTCCATCGGGATGGCATAGCGCCAGAGCGTGGCCTGCCGCATTATGGGTTCCGTGTAAACTTACTGAAATCGGGCTGACGTTTTTGATTAAACGCGTTGCGCCCTTCTTGCCCTTCCTCGGTCATATAGAACAGCATGGTGGCATTGCCCGCCAACTCCTGTAGACCGGCCTGACCATCACAATCGGCATTGAGTGCCGCTTTCAGACAGCGCAATGCCATCGGGCTGTTTTGTAGCATTTCACGGCACCAGCGTACGGTCTCTTTTTCCAACGCCGCCAGCGGCACCACCGTATTAACCAGCCCCATATCTAGCGCCTGCTGCGCATCGTACTGGCGGCACAGGAACCAAATTTCACGCGCTTTTTTCTGACCAACAATACGCGCCATATAGGATGCGCCCCAGCCGCCGTCAAAGGAGCCGACTTTCGGACCGGTTTGACCAAACCGCGCATTATCGGCCGCCAGGGTTAAATCACACATCATATGTAATACGTGACCGCCGCCAATCGCGTAACCGGCTACCATGGCGACCACCGGTTTTGGACAGGTGCGGATTTGGCGTTGAAAATCCAGCACATTGAGATGGTGCACGCCGGAATCATCCTGATACCCGCCGTAATCGCCACGTACTTTTTGATCGCCACCGGCGCAAAAAGCCTGCTCGCCAGCGCCGGTCAGGATAATTACCCCAACGCCTTCATCATGACGCGCATCGTTCAGCGCCAGCATCATCTCTTTCACGGTTAAGGGCCGGAAAGCGTTACGCACTTGGGGACGGTTGAGGGTGATTTTGGCGATGCCATCGTGAGATTTATGGTAGAGAATATCGACAAAATCACCGCTGCAATCTTGCCATTCAACCGGCGCATAAAGCTGCTGTTCATCGGGATAGATCATAAGTTCCTCATTGTGAAAATGGCGTTAAACCGGCTGGCGCAACATTGGCGCTAGCCGTCGGGCGAAAGCAGCCGGATTAGCCCGGTGTGCGTTATGCCCTGCGGCTTCAATCAGGGTTAGCGGCAATGTGCAGCGCTGCGCTAACTGTTTAAATTTGTTGTCTTGCTCACCACACAGGTAGTGCAATGGCACCGACAGTTGGCGTAGCTCCGATAGCAGGTCCGGCTGGCGGCTCAATGAGGTAGCTTCCAGCATTGCCGCCAGCTCCGGCCCATAGCCTTCGGCGCGCTCGGCGATCAGCCGCTGGCGCTGTTTCTCAGTCAATTCAGCGAATAGCGGCTGTTGATACCACGCCTCAAGCGTCTGCGTTAGCGGCGCACAGCGAAAACGCTGCGCCCACTCGCTATCGGCCTCATACCGCTGTTGCCGCTCACATGCATTACTCAGGCCCGGATGACCGGCCTCCACCACTACGCCGCATAGCCCCGCCAGTGCCGCACGGCAGGCGTAATACATTGCAATGCGCCCGCCAAGCGAGTAACCGATTAACCAATAACGCCTGACCTGGTGAGCTTGCAGCGTGGCGGATAGGCGTTGACAGAGCGCCGGAAAACCATCGATCTGCTGTGCGCGCGAACCGCCATGTCCGGGAAGATCGACACTCAGACAGGGCCAGTCGACGAAATCACTTTGAACCGCCTGCCAGTCACGGGCGTTGCCCAAAAAACCGTGCAGCCAAACCAGTACCGGCTTACTGCTCTGGTGATGTCCACGCCATTGCGCATGCAGGATCATGCTTCCTCCATCTGTTTCACCAGGGCGACCAGCGTTTGCGCGCCGCTTTCTGCGTCAACAACCAGTTCGACTAAGTGGCTACCGCCACGCCGCCAACACTGCTGTAGGTAGGTTTGTAGCGCCGACCAGTTTTCCGGACAGGCATACTGCAAACCGAACATTGCGGCGGCAGGGGCGAAACTGACCGACTGCGGCATACAAAAAAAGCGCTGCCGCTCAGCTTCCGGAGTGGGTAATAAGGAGAAAATTTGGCCGCCGTTATTGTTAACCACCAGCACCACTAATGGCGCAGGCGCATCGCGTAGCAACGCCAGCGCATTAAGATCGTAAAGCGTGGAAATATCCCCGAGCAGCACTAGCATTGGCCGCGGCTGTGCGCGCTGGACGCCCGCTGCGCTTGAGAGTAACCCGTCAATACCGCTGGCTCCCCGGTTGCTGTAAACCGGATAGCCAACCGGCAACTGGGCGAATGCATCGACTAAACGGACAATCAGACTATTGCCAACAAACAACTGTCCATTCTCTGGCAGCAGTTCGGGCAAACGGTGTGCCAGCCGCGCCTCGCCAAATGTTTGTGTCGCGGCGTCCACCTGTTGCTGCGCCGTGATAGATAACAGCACGAGATGCCCGGCCCACGCCGCACGCGGCTGCGCCGGATGCTGCCGTAACCACTCGCCGGGCGCGGCAATGATACGTCGACCACCGTGCGCGGCCGGATCGCGGCGACCTGGCGCCGAATCAACCAACCACCAATTCTCCGGTCGACTGCTATTTTGCCACTGTAGTAACCGCTTACCGGTTAACCCGCCGCCAAACTGCACCACCAGTTCCGCCTGCGCCAAGGTTTGCCGGGCCTGAGGATGGTTCAGCCACAAATCGCTACAGGCCAGCGGCTGCCCGGTTTGCGATAACACATCGCCTAACAGCGGCCACCCGAGCGTACTGGCCCACTCGGCAACCTGAGCCCCCTCTTCCGCACTCATCCGCCCGGCGACCACAACGCCGCGTTTCTGCCGCCACGAAAACCAATCGGGTTGCCGCATCGTTATCGCCTGCTGGCTATAGCGTAACCACGGGGTCGTCTGCTGCCACCAGGCGCCTGGCGCATCGCGCCAACTCTGATAAGCGCCGTCGTCTTCACCGTACAGCGGTTCGGCAAACGGGCAGTTAATCTGAACTGCGCCAAAACGGGCGGAGGCGAGCAAATTATCTACGGCAGAGATAAGCCAACGGGCAGGAATAGCATCGGTTGGGCGCGGCAAGTTAAGCGCATCGGCGTGATCGGCGAAGATGCCAACCTGCGCAATGGCCTGGTTGGCTCCACAATCAATCAATTCGGGTGGACGGTCAGCAGTAAGAACCACCAACCTCTCCCCGGTTAAACGCGCTTCAATAATCGCCGGGTAAAGATTGGCAACGGCGGTGCCAGAAGTCACAATAATACCGACCGGTTGTCGGGCAGCCTTGGCTAACCCCAGCGCTAAATGCCCTAAGCCACGCTCATCAAAATGGGTGTGGCAGGTCAGCTTGCCATTGGCTGCCGCAGCCAGCGTTAACGGCGCCGAGCGCGACCCAGGCGCAATACACATATGGCGCAGGCCGTGTCGCGTCAGCGCTTCAATTAAAACTTCAGCCCAGCGGCGATTGAACGTACTTATCGACATACCCCACTCCTGGCAGAAAACCGCGGTTGATTATACAAGTTCGCTCTGCATGGATGTTGATTTGACGCGGTATTACAGTGCTTCTGGCGTCAGCAATGAAGCCAGAGCCGCCGCCTTGTTATCGATCTCTTGCCACTCCAGCTCGGGATCGGAACCCGCCACAATACCGGCGCCGGCATACAAACGGACTCGCGCACCGTCAACCCGCGCCGAACGCAGCGAAACGCAAAACTCACTTTGTCGGGCAGAGAGATACCCCATCGAACCGGCATACCACTCACGTTCGAAGGGTTCATGACGCAGAATAAAGTTACGCGCGGCCTGGCGCGGCAGCCCGGCTACCGCCGCCGTGGGCTGCAAGCGGGTTAAACACAACTCATCACTGTGGCTGCGTAGCGCCGCGTGAATGCGACGGCGTAAATGTTGCACCTTACGCAGACGCACCACTTCCGGCGGCATAACATCCAGACCCGACACCATGCCGTGCAAGCGCTGACAAATGTCATCCACTACCAGCCAGTTCTCACGCTGATTTTTATCGTCATTACATAGCCACTCCGCCTGACGAACGGCAGTACGCTCATCAGAATCGCGTGCGACGGTGCCAGCCAGCGCTTCGGTGAGTAACTCAGTATGCTGGCGCAGGTAGAGACGTTCCGGACTGGAGCCGAGAAACGCCGTGTCGGCATCAAAGGCCAACATAAAGTGGTAACAGTGCAGATTGACGTGGCGGCTTTGCGCCAACAGCGCGGCGGCGGAAACCTTTTGCTCAAAATGGAGATCGGTCGCGCGCGCCAGCACCACTTTTTCCATCGCGCCCGCCTGAATCCCCTCAATCGCTTGCGTCACCATTTGACACCATGCCGCCTTGTCCGGCGCATGTTGTTTATGTTGTAAGCGGGTGGGTAAAGTCGCCGGCAAGGCGGCGGAGGTGAGCGTGTCAAGAAAAGCCAGCGCTTGCTGCGCATCCTCATACAACGCGTTCTCACTGTAGAGATTAACAATCAACCACTGCGCATCGGCACAACGACGCCAAATCAGCCGTGGCAAAAACAAGTAGCTCTCTTCGGCACTAAAGTTGTTGCACCCCCAAATACGCCAATCCGGCGGTAAGCGCCGACTAAATTGTTGCGCCAGGCTAAATTGTGCAAAATGCGCCACGGCGCCGCAGGCAGCCACCTGTTCGGTGCCGTGGCGATGCTGCCACCAAAGCTGAGGCCAGCATGGCTGCGATGCCAGCCAAGTGAGCGTGTCTTCCGTTGACGAGAATTTAACCTGTAACCGATGGTGGCCTGACGCGCTGGTGTTAACGCGCGTCAGTTGCGCACGCAACTGTTGCAAGGCGGCAGAGAGGATGAGCACGACGACCTCATAAGCAGTAATGAGGTGGATAGTGTAAGCAGGTGCGCTAAGCGCTACTTTGATTTAAGGCAGGAAAAGCGGGGATCGTGCAATGAGTGAAAACAGGCTTTTTTGATACAACCCCCTCTTCCGCGTTGAAAGAGGGGATTAATACCCGGCTAACGACGCGCCAACAACAATCCCAAAATCAATCCGGCGGTAGCGCCGACGCCAATACCATGCCACGGTTTATCGTGGACATAATCATCGGCACGGTAGGCCACCTGTTTCGCACGATAGTAGTAAGTATCGGATGCTTCGCTCACGCGCGATTTAACTTCATGCAGTGCCTGCTCGGCTTTAGCCTTGAGCTCAACATACTTTTGATCGGCAGGATCGCCTGATGATTTCAGCACCTCTTCCAGTGTTTCGGTTAATAGCGTCAGGTCATCATCAAGGTGTGTTTCATGCGGTTCAGTAGATCTAGCCATCTCTTTCCTCCGTGTGAATAACATGCATGTCCATTAACTATAGACAGTTTTCCTCCCTTCGTGCGTCCAGGAATTAACCGAGAATGGCAGAATCCTCCCGATAAGCAGCTGATTCGCGACCAACGATCACGGTTATTTCCACCGTCGATGGTCGAAATCGCTTCGTTTCTTTGATTTATCTGATAAATTTTCTGATGACTGAATTTTTACTACCGCAGATTGTCCTACCTCCCTGTATCCTGTTAAAGCAGGCAATGCAAGTGGGTGCGAAAGCACGACAATCACTACAAACTCCGTTCAGCAAAGGAAAAGATTTCTGGCATGAATCGAAGAATGTTTATGAAAGCGTCAATGGCTTTCGCGACGGTAAGCGGAATGTCCGGCTTATCTACGCTGTTTGCGCAGTCCGCCTGGGCGGATGAAGGGATCGCCGATGGTACCGCGACGCGCTTTGACTTTGACGAACTGAAGAAAATGGCCGCCGGTCTGGCGAAAAAACCGTGGGGCGGCGCGCCGGGCGCGTTACCGCCAACGCTCGCTAATCTGACGCCACAGGCCTACAACGAAATTCAGTACGATGCGAATCACTCACTGTGGAATGATGTGGCAAACCGCGATCTCGATGTGCAATTTTTCCATGTCGGCATGGGTTTTAAACGTCGTATTCGTATGTTTTCCGTCGACGCCAAAAGTCGTGAAGCGCGTGAAATTCACTTCCGTCCCGAATTGTTTAACTACAACAATGCACAAGTTGATATGCATCAGCTTGAAGGGAAAACCGATCTTGGCTTTGCCGGATTCCGTGCGTTTAAAAAGCCGGAGTTGGCACGTCGCGATATTGTCTCTTTCCTCGGCGCCAGTTATTTCCGCGCGGTGGATGACACCTATCAATATGGTCTTTCGGCACGCGGCGTTGCGGTTAACACCTTTAGTAACGGCCACGAAGAGTTCCCGGACTTCACCGCGTTTTGGTTCGATACCGTGGCGCCGGAGTCGACCACTTTTACCGTTTATGCGCTGCTGGACGGCCCGAGCGTTACCGGTGCTTATAAGTTCACCATTGATTGCGAAGAAAAACGTGTGGTAATGGAGATTGAAAATCATCTCTTCGCACGTACTGATATTAAACAACTGGGCATCGCGCCAATGACCAGTATGTTCAGTTGCGGCACTAACGAACGCCGTATGTGTAATACCTATCATCCGCAGATACATGACTCCGATCGTCTGGCGATGTGGACCGGTAGCGGTGAGTGGATTGCCCGCCCGCTGAATAATCCGCAGAAGTTGCAGTTCAACGCCTATCAGGATAATAACCCGCGCGGTTTTGGCCTGCTGCAGCTTAACCATGACTTTAAGGATTATCAGGATGTGATTGGCTGGTACGATAAACGTCCTAGTCTGTGGGTTGAGCCGCTGGGTAAATGGGGTAAAGGCGCCATCAATGTGATGGAGATCCCTACCACCGGCGAAACGTTGGATAACGTAGTGTGTTTCTGGCAACCCGAGCAGCCAATTAAGGCCGGCAGTGAATATAACTTCCACTATAAGCTTTACTGGAGCAGCCTGCCGCCGGTGCGTAGCGGTTTGGCGCGGGTGGATGCGACACGTTCCGGTATGGGTGGGTTCCCGGAGGGTTGGGCGCCGGGCGAGCACTTCCCGGAAGTTTGGTCGCGCCGTTTTGCGGTCGATTTCGTTGGTGGCGATCTGAAAGCCGCCGCGCCGAAGGGGATCGAGCCGGTGATTACCGTCTCTTCAGGTACCATTAAACAGATTGAAATTCTGTATGTTGAGCCGTTAGATGGGTATCGCATTCTGTTTGACTGGTATCCAAATAGCGATGCGACCACGCCAGTGGATATGCGTTTGTTCTTGCGTACCAAGGATGAGACGTTGAGCGAAACGTGGTTGTATCAATATTTCCCGCCGCCGCCGGATCAGCGTAAGTATGTTGATGATCGGCAGATGAATCCGGGTTAATTCATCAAGTTTGGGCATGTCCGGTTATCCTGATCGGGCATGCCTGTGGTTTTTTCGTGAATACCCTGTTTCCGTCTTCCGCAGCGCAACAGCGTTTACCTTGCTCTGTGCGCCAGGTTGACGCAGCCAGGTCAACGGCGTTTCTCTCGCCTGAAAGGCGAGCGAGTTAAGGGCCATAAGCCTGGCCCTTAACAATCCGCGCTACCGGCAGGCACTTCGCCCGCCGCAAACCATTCCCTGCTACTCGTGACGCATCCCAATATGCGGAATATTATCTTCCAAATACACGTCCGTAACCGGATGAAAACCAAGCTGTCGGTAAAATTTTTCCAAATGCGCCTGCGCGGATAAATACATCGCCCGGCCTGGCCAAAACTGTTCGCAACTGGCAATGCACTGCTCCATCAGCCGATAGCCCAAATTTAGGCCCCGCGCCTCCGACGCAATAATCACCCGCCCGATGATCACCGGACTGTCCTGATCTTGCGGCGTAAGAATACGCGCATAGGCCAGAATCTTATTTTCCAGCTGACCAATAATATGACGATTATCATGCGCCAAATCCTGCCCATCCAGATCCTGATAGGGACAATTTTGCTCAACAATGAACACCGCGTTACGTAGCGACAAAATAGCGTAAAGTTGCGCTATCTGTAGATCGCGCTGGTGTAAGTCTTGCCACAACAGATCCATATTTTTCCCCTGGCTCATTACCGAGCGAAAAGCGGTCACAAGAATAACGGTTACTATACCGTGATCTACGGCCAAAGACCGTACGACATTGCCTGTTTCGTGAATCGATACGGTGAAAGACAGGCAAAAAAAATCAGGCCACCAGGGCCTGATTTAGACGACAGCGTTACGCCGACGCTTACATAAGCGGCTGAGCCAGTTGCACCAGCTTAATCAGCGGCTGAGGATAGATACCCAGCGCCAGTACCAGAATCGCAGAGATCAGTACTACCACGCCGCCCGCGGTAAACGCCCAGTTGGCTGGTGTATCACGCGTATGCAGTTCCGGCGGGCTCAGGTACAAACTCACGGTCACACGCAGGTAGTAGTACAGGCCGATGGCGCTACCAACCACCACCGCCGCAGTTAACCACCACAGGTGTGCATTCACACCTACTGCGATGACGTAGAACTTACCGATAAAGCCCAGCGTCATCGGGATACCGGCCAGCGACAACATCATCACAGTCATAACTGCCGACAAAATCGGACGGTGCCAGAACAGACCACGGTATGAGTAGAGCGAATCCGCATCCGGACCGCGATACGGGCTGGACATCAAACTGACCACGCCAAACGCGCCGAGGCTGCTAAACAGGTAACCCGCCAGATAGACACCAACCGCTTCCAGCGAAAGCTGATGGGTTTGTACCGCAATCAACGCCACCAACAGATAACCGAGGTGTGCAATTGAAGAGTAACCTAGCAGACGCTTGATATTACTCTGCGAGATAGCCATCAAGTTACCGAACAGAATCGACACAAAGGCGATAATGCCCAGTACGGTACGTACCGCTTCGTTATCGGTCACCGGCGCGTACATAAACAGACGCATCACCACGCCGAAAATGGCGATTTTACTGGCGGTCGCCAGGAAGGTAGAGACCGGTGCTGGCGCACCTTGATACACATCCGGCGTCCACAGATGGAATGGCACCAGCGACAGTTTAAAGCCTAAGCCGACAATCATCATACCCAGACCCACCAGCAACAGCGGCTGATGAATAACATTGTCAGTCAGGCTCTTACCTAACGCGACAAAGCCGAGGTTGCCTGAATCCGCGTAAATTAACGCCATACCAAACAGCAGGAACGAAGACGCCGCCGCTGACAGGATGGTGTATTTCAGCGCGGCTTCCAGCGAGCGTTTCTGCCGGAACGCGTAACCAATCAGACCGAACAGCGGCAACGAGATCAACTCAATACCGATGAACAGTGAAGCCAGATGGTTGGCGCTGGCGAGCACCACACCGCCCAGTGCGGCAATCAGCACCAGCAGATAGAACTCGTCGCGATTATCCGGGAAACCTGCCAACCACGGATAGGCAAAGGTACAGGTCGCAAGACTTGCCAGCATCACCAGGCCGGTATAGAACATTGAGTAGCCATCGACGCGCAACAGCGGCGTGACATCCATCGGGCCAACCTGGCCAACAAAGTAGAGAGACAGTAGCGCCAGGTTGAGGCCAATTACTGACAGCGTCGCATTGACAAAGTGGTTGCGTCGCCACGCAATGGACAGCATCACAACCACCACCGTCAATCCGACGATCAACAGCGGTAGTAGCGCGATCAATTGTTGAGGAGTTATTGTCATGGCGAATTACGGCCTTGTAGTTGAAATTGAAGCGGTAAACCACTGCTGGATGTTACTCATCGCAGCATGTGAGGTGTCCAGAATCGGCTGCGGATAAACCCCCAGCAGCACCAGCAGAACCACCAACACCATAATCATCAGGAACTCGCGCGAAGTCATACCTTTCAGCGGCGTTTCCGATTTTGGCGCACCGTAATAGGCGCGTTGCATCATGATCAGTGAATAAACTGACGCAAACACCAAGCCAAAGGTCGCAATCACAATAATCGTCGGTACCACCTGGAAGCTACCGGTCAAAATCATAAATTCCCCGGCGAAGTTACCGGTGCCCGGCATACCAAGGTTAGCGACCGCAAAGAACAACGACAGGCCCGGAATCCATTTGATACGCGCCCACAGGCCGCCCATCTCACGCATATCGCGGGTATGTAGACGTTCGTAAACCTGACCACACAGGATGAACAGCGCCGCCGCCGACAACCCGTGAGCAATCATCTGCACCACCGCACCTTGCAGCGCCAGTTGGCTGCCGGTGTAGATAGCAATCAGCACAAAGCCCATATGGGAGATGGAGGTGTAAGCGATCAGACGTTTGATATCGGTCTGCGAGAACGCCATCCAGGCACCGTAGAAGATACCGATGATACCAAGCCACATAGCGATCGGCGCAAACTCTGCCGAGGCGTGCGGGAACAACGGCAGGCTGAAACGCAACAGACCATACGCAGCGGTTTTCAACAAAATCCCCGCCAGGTCAACGGAACCTGCGGTCGGCGCCTGACTGTGCGCATCCGGCAGCCAGCCATGCAACGGTACTACCGGCATTTTGACCGCAAAGGCAATAAAGAAGCCCAGCATCAGCAGGTATTCTACCGTGTGCGACATCGGCGTCTTCAGCAGCGTTTCATAATTGAACGTCCAAACACCGGTCGCGTTGTAATGCACGAAAACCAACGCCAGAATCGCAATTAACATCACCAGACCCGATGCCTGGGTATAAATGAAGAACTTAGTCGCGGCGCTAATACGGGTTTTACCGTCAGATGCCTTATGACCCCAGAGCGCGATGAGGAAGTACATCGGCACCAGCATCATTTCCCAGAAGAAGAAGAACAGGAACATATCGACGGAGAGGAACACGCCGATAACCCCGCCGAGGATCCACATCAGGTTAAGGTGAAAGAACCCCTGATATTTTTCAATTTCGTTCCAGGAACAGAGTACCGCCATTAGACCTAACAGACCGGTCAACACCACCATCAGCAGCGACAAACCGTCGATAGCCAAATGGAAATCAATACCGAAACGCGGGATCCACGGTACCGAGAACTCTGCTTGCCACTGCGGAAGCCCCGCAGCCTGCGTCAGCGTATAGCCACCCTGCAACCAGAGTTGCAGCGAAAGCGCCAGCGTTAGCCCCATTGTGATCAAGGCGATCCAGCGCGGCGTCTTCACGCCAAAGCGCTCGGACTGCCAACACAGCAGACCGCCCAGGAATGGGATAATGATAAGCCAGGGAAGTAACATTACTCTTCTTATCCTTGTTTTCCCTTCCGGGCTTTTCGCGAAAACCCGGGGGATAATGGTAAACCTGTTCCGGGTGGGTCAATGGCCCCCACCCCGCCAACTTAAGCTTAAATCACCAGCATCAGCGCCAGCACCACGACTGCGCCAACGCTCATCGAAGCAACATACCAGCGCAGATAGCCGCTTTCGCTGACCACCAATCCACGGTTCGCGAAACGCGATACGTAAGCCGGTATCGTCATCAACGCATCCAGCGGATCGCGCGACAGCAGCCAGGCAATACCGAGGTAAGGCTTGACGAACACTTTGTCATACAGCCAGTCGAAGCCCCAGGCAGCAAACCACCAGGTACTGAAGAAACGTCCCGGCGCGCTTTTTGCAATGCTGGTAACCAGAGTACGTTTGCCGAGCCACAGTGCCGCCGCCAGCAGGATACCGACAATTGCCACCACGCCAGAGGTGATTTGCAGCGTCAGCACGCTACCATGAGCCAGCTCAGCGGTATCCGGTAATACGCCTTTTAATGGCGGCACAATCAACGCACCAATAAAGGTAGAGAGGATCAGTAGCACGATCAGCGGCAGGTGATGAGTAATCCCTTTGCCAGCGTGGGCGTGAATCTTCTCTTCGCCATGGAAGGTGATGAAGATCATGCGGAAGGTATACAGCGAAGTCATAAACGCGCCCACCAAACCGGCGATCGCCAGATTGATATGCCCGTTAACCACCGCGCCCGCGAGAATTTCGTCCTTACTGAAGAAGCCGGCAGTAATCAGCGGCAACGCCGACAGCGCCGCGCCGCCAACCAGGAAGCAGACATACACCAGCGGGATGCTCTTACGTAAGCCACCCATTTTGAAGATGTTCTGTTCGTGGTGGCAGGCCAGAATGACGGAGCCCGAAGAGAGGAACAGCAGCGCTTTAAAGAACGCATGCGTCATCAGGTGGAAAATCGCCGCATCCCATGCCTGTACGCCCAGCGCCAGGAACATGTAGCCAATCTGGCTCATGGTCGAGTAAGCCAGCACGCGTTTGATATCGGTTTGTACCAGAGCGGCAAAACCCGCCAGCACCAATGTCACCGCGCCAACAATGCCGACCAAATGCAGCACTTCCGGCGTCATCAGGAACAGCCCATGTGAACGCGCGATCAGATAGACGCCCGCGGTCACCATGGTCGCGGCGTGGATCAGCGCTGACACCGGCGTCGGGCCAGCCATCGCATCCGCCAACCATGTTTGCAACGGCAACTGCGCAGATTTACCTACCGCGCCGCCCAGTAACATCAGGGTCGCCCACTGCAACATATGGTTATCCGCCGCGAAATGCGCTGGCGCCAGTTCAACCATTTCCCGGAAGTTCAGCGTACCCAGTTCGTTGTAAAGAATGAACAGAGCGAAAGCCAGGAACACATCACCGACACGGGTGATGATAAAGGCTTTCATCGCCGCCGCACCGTTCTTCGGATCGGTGTAATAGAAACCAATCAGCAGATAGGAGCAGAGACCCACGCCTTCCCAACCGAGATACATCAGCATCAGGTTGTCAGCCAGCACCAACACCACCATGCTGGCGATAAACAGGTTGGTATAGGCGAAGAAGCGTGAATATCCTTCTTCACCGCGCATGTACCAGGAAGCGAACATGTGGATGAAGAAACCCACGCCGGTCACCACCGAAAGCATGGTCAGCGACAGGCCATCCAGCGTCAGGTTAACGCCAATGTTGAAATGCCCAACCTGCATCCAGGTCCACAGCGCCTGGTGAAACACCTGTTGCCCGTGGTTGAAAAAATCCATACCAACGTAAATGGTGACCAGCGCGGCCAGACCAACCGACCCCATACCCACGGTGGCGGAAAGGTTTTCCGACCAGCGGCCACGGGAGAATGCCAGCAGCAAGAAGCCAATCAGCGGCAACAAAATTGTTAAATAGAGAAGGTTCATCCGCGCATCTCGCTCACTGTATCAATGTTCAGAGTCTGACGACGACGATGAAGCTGGAGCAGCAGAGCCAGACCAATACTGGCTTCGGCAGCCGCCAGGCTGATTGCCAGGATATACATCACCTGACCGTCGGCTTGTCCCCAATAGCTCCCCGCCACCACTAACGCCAGCGCTGCGGCGTTGATCATGATTTCGAGACCAATCAGCATAAACAACAGATTACGGCGCAACACCAGTGATGTCAGTCCGAGGACAAACAGCACGGCGGCCAGTATCAATCCGTGTTGTAGAGGGATCATGCGTGTTCCTCCTTATTACTTTTCGCGGTATCCGCCGGGCGATTACTCAGCACTTCACCCTGGCGTTCTTCACGTCCGATGTGGAACGCGACCACCAAGCCGGCAAGCAGCAACATTGACGCCAACTCAACCGCCAGTACGTAAGGGCCGAACAGGCTAATGCCCACTGCTTTCGCGTCGATGACAGTACCATCGATCCCCTGATCGTTCGCCGTAAGGATGGCGTAAATCATCACCATCAACAGCAACAGAGAAACGATACCAGGCCCAATCCATAACGAAGGCTGAAGCCACTTACGCTCCTGCTCTTCTACCGATTTGCCAAGGTTTAACATCATCACCACGAAGACGAACAGAACCATAATGGCGCCAGCATAAACGATGATTTCCAACGCACCGGCAAAGTAGGCGCCGAGCGAAAAGAACACACCGGCAATCGCCAGCAGCGAGATGATTAAGTACAACAACGCGTGTACCGGATTGGTATGGGTAATGACGCGTAATGTCGTCAATACCGCCACCAGTCCGCAAATATAAAACGCAAATTCCATGCCTGGCTCCTTAAGGTAACAAGCCTTTGACGTCGATAGGTTTGGCTTCGTTTGCCGCTTCGCCTTTGTCTTTCCCTTCGATCGCCATGCCCGCCATACGATAGAAGTTATATTCCGGGTATTTACCCGGCCCTGAAATCAGCAGGTCTTCTTTCTCGTACACCAGATCCTGTCGCTTAAATTCACCCAGTTCGAAATCCGGGGTAAGCTGGATAGCGGTGGTCGGACAGGCTTCTTCGCACAGGCCACAGAAGATGCAGCGCGAGAAGTTGATGCGGAAGAATTCCGGATACCAGCGGCCATCCTGCATTTCCGCTTTTTGCAGCGAAATACAGCCAACCGGACAGGCAACCGCACACAGGTTACAGGCCACGCAGCGCTCTGAACCATCCGGATCGCGCGTAAGCACGATACGGCCACGGTAGCGCGGCGGCAGGTAAACCGGCTCTTCCGGATACATGCGCGTTTCGCGTTTGGCAAAAGCGTGCATGCCAATCATCCAAATACTGCGTACCTGGGTCGCGAAACCAACCACAATTTCTTTCAATGTCATGGTTATTTAACCCCTTACTGCGCGTTGTACAGAATCACTGCGGCAGTTGCCAGCAGGTTCAACAGCGTCAACGGCAGACAAACTTTCCAGCCGAAAGACATCACCTGGTCATAGCGTGGACGCGGCAGAGCGGCACGAATCAGAATAAACATCATCATGAAGAACGCGGTCTTAAGCGCAAACCAGATAAATGGCGGTAGCCACGGGCCGTTCCAGCCGCCGAAGAACAACGTAACGATCAGCGCCGAAACGGTAACAATCGCCACATATTCACCCACGAAGAACAGACCGAACTTCATACCGGAATATTCAATGTGGTAACCATCAGCCAGTTCCTGCTCGGCTTCCGGCTGGTCAAACGGATGACGGTGACATACCGCTACGCCTGCGATGCAGAACGTAATGAAGCCGAAGAACTGCGGAATGATGTTCCACAAATGCTGCTGGCTGTGAACGATATCGTTCATATTGAACGAACCGGCCTGCGCCACTACGCCCATCAGCGATAAGCCGAGGAACACTTCGTAGCTCAGCGTCTGCGCGGAGGCGCGCATGGCACCTAACAACGAGTATTTATTGTTACTCGCCCAACCGGCAAACAGCACCGCATATACCGCCAGACCAGCCATCATCAGGAAAAACAACAGACCGATATTCAGATCCGTCACCATCCAAGTCGGCGTAATGGGCACAATCGCAATTGCCAACAGCAGCGAAGTAAAGGCAATAACCGGCGCGAGGGTAAAAATCACCCGATCGGTAAACGGCGGGATCCAGTCCTCTTTAAAGAACATTTTGATCATATCCGCCGCCAGTTGCAGCGAACCGCCCCAACCTACCCGGTTCGGCCCGTAACGGTTTTGGAACAACCCGAGTAAACGGCGCTCGCCAAAACTCATAAACGCGCCGCAAATGACCACCACCAGCAGAATGACGACGGCTTTTACCACGCCGATGATGATGTCGATAACATCCGGTGTCAGCCAACTCATTGTGCCGCCTCCCGCAGATTTTCAATATTAGCGCCCGACAAGAACGGCGGGACGCCAGGCATACCCAGCGGTAATCCAACCTGCCCTGCCTGTAGCGACGCGGAGAGACGAACCGGTAAGCGCAATGTTTCACCGGCACAGGTGAACTCCACTGCGGTACCCGGATTAACACCCAGCTTCGCGGCATCGGCGGGGTTCACCACCACACACGCTTCCGGCATACGTTGCTGGATAACCGGCGCACGCTGCGTCATCTCCTCACTACCGAACAAATTGTAGTAAGGGGCAACACGCCAGCTATCCTGGCCGACGAAGGCCGCCGGAACGCGGTCAAACCAGTTGAGCTGACCACTGCCTGCTTCAAACAGACGTACACCCGGATCGCCATTGCGCAATTTGCCGCCCACTTCATCCTGGAACTTGTTCCACGCTTGCGGTGAGTTCCAGCCTGGCGCCCAGGCAAAAGGGATCTGCGAACGCGCCGCGCCCGGTTGGTTGTTCCCTTCCATTGAGAAGGCAAACATGGTGTCTTTATCTTGCGGTTGACGCGGTTCATGCACGCTGATATTGGCGCGCGATGCGGTACGTCCGCTGGAGCGATGCGGGGAACGCGCCAGTTTCTGCCCACGAATACGGAAGCTTGCATCCGGCGCGGCATCTTTAATGCCTTTCAACTGCGGCAATGCCACAATCGCGGCATCAATCACATGGTCAAGCTGCGTCCAGTCCACTTCGCGGCTTTCCACTGTGCTATGCAGTGAGTGCAGCCAGCGCCAGCTTTCCAGCATCTCAACGCTATGGTCATAGAAGGCCGGATCGTACACCTGGAAGAAACGCTGTGCGCGACCCTCTTGGTTAACTACTGTGCCGTCGCTTTCCGCGAAGCTGGCGGTTGAGAGGATCAGACCCGCTTTCTCCATTGTCGCGGTACGCTGGTGATCGACCACGATCACATTAGGCGTATTGCTCAGCGCGGTATCCACTTGTGCTTTTGGCGCCTGACGATAGAGATCATTTTCCATAATCACCACCGCATCGGCAGCTCCGCTGGCTAACTCGTCCAGCGCGGCATCCAGCGTTTTACCGCCAATCAGTCCCAGCCCCACGCTGTTGGCCGCACCGGCAAGGAGCGTAATGCCAACCTCGGCGCCGCGGCCTTTCAACGCTTTCGCTACGTTCGCCGCCGCTTCGATCATCGCTTCGCTACCCGAGTGGGTACCGGAAATAATCAACGGTTTTTTCGCACCGGCCAGCGCCTGAACGATAACGTCGATTTTGCCTTTCAGGCTACCCTCGATATCGCTCACCGCCGGGGCACTGTCATCCAGGGCATGTGCAATAGCAAACCCGAGGCGCGCCTGATCTTCTACCGGGGCGCGATAACTCCACGCGGCGATATCATCAAGACGCGTTTCATCCACGTTGGTCACAAACAGCGGATGTTTTGCGTGCTGACCGATATTCAGGATGGCGGCAATCTGCCAGTCGGCTACTTTCTGTGCCGCCGCCATTTCACGGGCCTTGCCTTTAACCGCCTGGCGAACCGACAGCGCCACGCGAGCGCCGGTTTGCGTCAAGTCTTCACCTAACACCAGCACCGCATCGTAGCTTTCGATTTCACGCAGCGCCGGCGTATGAATGCCGCCGTCTTGCAGCACTTTCAGCATCAATTCGAGGCGAGCCTGCTCGCCTGCCGGGATACCGGTGGAGAAGTTTTCCGCGCCCACCAATTCACGCAGCGCGAAGTTGCTTTCTACGCTGGCGCGCGGCGAGCCGATACCAATCACTTTTTTCGCCTGACGCAATATATCCGCCGCACCCTGCATCGCTTGCTCAGCGTTGAGCGCAATCCAATCATCGCCGCGGCGTTGCATCGGCTGACGGGGACGATCTTTCAGGTTAACGTAGCCGTAACCGAAACGCCCGCGGTCACACAGGAAGTAATGGTTAACCGTGCCGTTATAGCGGTTTTCGATACGGCGCAACTCGCCATAACGTTCGCCGGGGCTGGTGTTACAGCCGACGCTGCACTGCTGACAGATGCTGGGCGCGAACTGCATATCCCATTTACGGTTATAGCGCTCGGAATGGGTTTTATCGGTGAACACGCCGGTCGGGCAAATTTCCACCAGGTTGCCGGAAAATTCGCTTTCCAGCGTGCCATCTTCCGGACGGCCGAAGTACACGTTGTCATGCGCGCCATAGACGCCCAGATCTTTACCGTCGGCATAATCTTTGTAATAACGCACGCAGCGGTAACAGGCGATACAACGGTTCATCTCGTGGGAGATAAATGGACCGAGATCCTGATTGCGATGGGTACGTTTCGTGAAGCGATAACGCCGGAAGCTGTGCCCCGTCATCACCGTCATATCCTGAAGATGGCAGTTGCCGCCCTCTTCACAAACCGGACAGTCATGCGGGTGGTTGGTCATTAACCACTCCACTACGCTTTCGCGAAACTCTTTCGCTTCACCGTCGTCAATAGAAATGAACGTGCCATCAGACGCGGGCGTCATGCATGACATGACCAGGCGACCGCGGGTATCTTCGGCATTTTGATATTGCTTCACTGCACACTGGCGGCAGGCGCCAACGCTTCCTAGCGCCGGATGCCAGCAAAAATAAGGAATATCGAGGCCGAGGGAAAGACATGCCTGCAACAGGTTGTCCGCTCCATCCACCTCATATTCTTTACCGTCTACATGAATTGTAGCCATAGTAACATGCTCAAGTAAGGCCCATGCTCAACACAGGCGTTTAACACAAATTCTTTGAGTAATTCAGCAAGTCGCCGTTTTCGCTTATTCCCGTCCTATTTCAAGCTGCAGGTGCGTTAGCGACACTCGAATTATTTAGGGTTGATTCTTTTGCAAAATTACCAGCGCGCTTTCAACAGGTTGGGCTGAATACCGCCAATAGCACGGGTATTGCCGAAGACCTGTGGCGCGATGCCAGCCTCAAACTCATCACGGAAATATTTAATGGCGCTCTGTAACGGTTCCACCGCACCTGGCGCATGCGCGCAAAAGGTTTTACCCGGGCCGAGTTGGCGACACAGTTGCTCAAGCGTTTCGATGTCGCCTGGCTGGCCTTTCCCCTGCTCCAGCGCGCGCAAAATTTTCACGCTCCACGGCAAACCGTCGCGGCATGGCGTACACCACCCACAGGATTCACGAGCAAAAAACTCTTCCAGGTTGCGCACCAGGGAAACCATATTGATTTCGTGGTCCACCGCCATCGCCAACGCGGTGCCTAAACGGCTACCGGCTTTACCGATGCTGGCGAATTCCATCGGCAGATCAAGATGCTGCTCGGTCAGAAAATCGGTACCCGCGCCGCCTGGTTGCCAGGCTTTAAATTTCAAACCATCGCGCATGCCGCCTGCGTAATCTTCGAGGATCTCACGCGCGGTGGTGCCAAAGGGCAATTCCCAAACGCCCGGATTTTTCACCCGGCCAGAGAAGCCCATCATTTTGGTGCCGGTATCGTCGCTACTTGAGATGCCTTTGTACCACTCCACGCCATTGGCCAGAATCGCCGGTACGTTCGACAGCGTTTCAACGTTATTAACGCAGGTCGGTTTACCCCACGCGCCAGCAGAGGCCGGGAACGGCGGTTTTGAACGCGGATTCGCGCGGCGACCTTCAAGGGAGTTAATCAGCGCGGTTTCTTCACCACAGATATAACGTCCGGCGCCGGTATGCACGATCAATTCAAAATCAAAACCGGTACCGAGGATATTTTTCCCGAGGAACCCCGCTTCGGTTGCTTCGGCAATTGCACGGCGCAAGTTCACCGCTGCTTCAATGTATTCACCGCGTAAGAAGATGTAGCCGCGATACGCTTTCAAGGCAAAAGCGCTGATCAACATCCCTTCCACCAATTGATGCGGCAGTTGCTCCATCAATAGACGGTCTTTATAAGTACCTGGCTCCATTTCATCAGCATTACAGAGCAGATAACGGATATTCATCGACTCGTCTTTCGGCATCAGGCTCCACTTCAAACCGGTGGAGAAGCCTGCGCCGCCGCGCCCTTTCAGGCCGGAATCTTTTACCAACGCGACGATTTCATCCGGCGCCATGCCTTTCAGCGCTTTTTCCGCCCCGACGTAACCGTTTTTACTGCGATACTCATCAAACCAAATCGGCTGCTTATCATCGCGCAAGCGCCAGGTTAAAGGATGGGTTTCCGCAGTACGAATGATCTGTTTGAATGTCATTGATACTGCTCCAGTAAAGAGGCAATTGACTCCGGCGTTAAATGTACGTGGGTATCTTCATCCACCATCATGGTTGGGCCTTTGTCACAATTGCCAAGGCAACAGGTCGGTAGCAGCGTGAAACGCCCATCTTCCGTGGTCTGGCCCGGTTTGATGTTCAGGTTATCTTCTAATGCGGCCTGAATCCCCTGATAACCGGTAATGTGGCAAACCACACTATCGCAATAGCGGATCACATGGCGGCCAACCGGCTGGCGGAAGATCTGGCTATAAAATGTCGCCACCCCTTCAACATCGCTGGCCGGGATCCCCAGCACTTCAGCAATCGCCTCAATAGCGCCATCCGGCACCCAGCCACGCTGTTTTTGCACAATCTTCAACGCTTCAATCGAAGCGGCGCGTGCATCTTCGTAATGATGTTTTTCATGCTCGATGGCGTCACGTTCCGCCGTGCTCAGCACAAAGACCTCATTCGGGTCGATCGTTTCGATCGCAATTTTCTGATCGTGCATAATTAGCGGTCCACATCTGACATAACAAAATCGATACTACCGAGGTAAACGATCAAATCGGATACCAGACTGCCACGGATCACGGAAGGGATCTGTTGCAGATGCGGGAAGCTTGGCGTGCGCACGCGGGTGCGGTAGCTCATGGTGCTGCCGTCGCTGGTTAGGTAGTAACTGTTGATTCCTTTGGTCGCTTCAATCATCTGGAAGGATTCATTGGCTGGCATAACCGGGCCCCATGAAACCTGCAAGAAGTGAGTGATCAGCGTTTCAATATGCTGCAATGTACGCTCTTTTGGCGGCGGCGTCGTCAGCGGATGATCGGCTTTAAACGGACCTTCCGGCATATTGTTCAGACACTGCTCAAGAATACGCAGGCTCTGACGCAACTCTTCCACTTTCAGCATAACGCGGCTGTAGCAATCACTTACGCCATCGCCAACCGGGATTTCGAAATCGAAATTCTCGTAGCCAGAGTAAGGACGCCATTTACGCACATCGAAATCAACCCCGGTGGCGCGCAGACCCGCGCCAGTGGTGCCCCACGCCAGCGCCTCGTCGCGACCATAGGCGGCAACGCCTTTTGAACGCCCAATCAAAATGGTGTTTTTCAGCGCGGCTTTTACATAGGAATCAAGACGTTTCGGCATCCAGTCAAGGAATTCACGCAGCAAACGATCCCAACCTTTCGGCAGATCATGCGCCACACCGCCGATACGGAACCATGCCGGATGCATACGGAAACCGGTAATCGCTTCGACCAGATCGTAAATTTTCTGGCGATCGGTAAAGGCAAAGAACACCGGCGTCATCGCGCCAACGTCCTGAATAAAGGTGGAGATATACAGCAAATGGCTGTTGATACGAAACAGTTCGGACAGCATCACGCGGATCACGTCTACCCGCTCTGGCACCTTAATACCGGCCAGTTTTTCAACCGCCAGTACGTAAGGCATTTCGTTCACGCAGCCGCCGAGATACTCGATACGGTCAGTATACGGAATGTAGCTGTGCCACGATTGGCGTTCACCCATTTTCTCCGCGCCACGGTGGTGGTAACCAATGTCTGGCACGCAGTCAACAATCTCTTCGCCATCCAGTTGTAGGATGATACGGAATGCACCGTGCGCTGATGGGTGGTTCGGGCCGAGGTTCAGGAACATAAAGTCCTGATTTTCGGTGCCGCGCTTCATGCCCCACTCTTCTGGCTTAAAGGTCAGTGCCTCCATCTCCAGGTCTTCTTTCTGTTTGGTCAACACAAACGGATCGAATTCTGTGGCGCGCGCCGGATAGTCTTTACGCAACGGGTGCCCTTCCCACGTCTGCGGCATCATAATGCGCGTCAGGTGCGGATGGCCGTCGAAAGTAATCCCGAACATTTCCCAAGTTTCACGCTCATACCAGTTCGCGTTAGGGAACAGTTTGGTGATGGTCGGCACATGCAAATCGTTTTCAGATAATGCCACCTTGAGCATAATGTCGCGATTTCGTTCAATAGAAATCAGGTGGTAGAAAACGGAAAAATCCGCAGCGGGTAAACCGGTGCGGTTAGTACGAAGGCGCTCATCCATGCCGTGAAGATCGAACAGCATCACATAGGGTTTCGGCAGTTTACGGAGAAACTCCCCTATTTCCAGTAACTGTTCACGTTTCACCCAAACAACCGGCACGCCGGTGCGGGTGGCCTGAACAGTAAAGGCATCCGGCCCAAAACGGTTACGCAACTCGCCGATCACTGGATCATCCAGATGATCCCGGGTTTGCCATGCATCCTGCGCGAGATCTTGCGTGGTTAAATCTGTCATAAGTTACTCACTATTGTGGCCTGCGAACAGGCGCGAAGTAACAGGTTTCAGGATGGGATTTGCGCGTTAAGTTGTGGTGTTGTTGCGCTGTGGCTCCGCATCCATTTACTCCTGGCTTAAATTTCGTCAGGCGTACGCAGGTTGGTTACCGCAATACGCTCGCCGCGTTTTCTTTCACGCTCTGATTGCATATTGGCGCGGTAAACACCCTGATCGCCAACCACCCATGAAAGCGGACGACGCTCTTTACCAATCGACTCTTGCAGCAGCAATAATGCCTGCATGTAAGCTTCAGGACGCGGCGGGCAGCCAGGAATATACACATCAACCGGCAAGAATTTATCGACGCCCTGAACCACAGAATAGATGTCGTACATACCGCCGGAGTTAGCGCAAGCGCCCATGGAAATGACCCATTTCGGCTCAAGCATTTGGTCATACAAGCGTTGGATCACCGGTGCCATTTTAGTAAATGGCGTACCAGCCACCACCATGAAATCAGCCTGGCGAGGAGAAGCACGCAGTACTTCCGCCCCAAAACGCGCCACATCGTGTACCGCAGTGAACGATGTCACCATTTCCACGTAACAGCACGAAAGGCCGAAGTTATACGGCCAAAGAGAGTTTTTGCGTCCCCAGTTCACCATATCATGCAGGGCATGTTCTAACTTGCCCATGTAAACGCTACGGTGAACATGCTGTTCCAGAGGATCGGTAACGATCTCCTGCTTTTGTAGGGGATAACGGTCGTTCTCACCGTTCGGGTCTATGCGGGTGAGCGTATAGTCCATCTTAATGCCTCGCTGTTACTGCTTTTGAGGGTTGGTGTGACTGACCGTGTCGGTTTTAACCGCCACGCGACGACGCGCGGGAGCCCAATCCAACGCGCCAATGCGCACCAGATAGACTAAACCAGCCAACAGCACCAAAATGAAAATTGTGGCTTCAGCAAAACCGACCCAGCCACTTTCGCGGATAGAAGTCGACCATGCGTATAAATAGAGGGCTTCGACGTCGAAAATAACGAAAAACATCGCAACCAGATAGAATTTGGCAGAAAGGCGGATATGCGTGCTGCCAACCGGGTCAATACCGGATTCAAAAGGAGTGTTTTTATGCCTTGCGCGCGCTCTGCCACCCAATAGCCAGCCACCGGCTAACATAAAGCAACACAAGCCTAAGGCGATAACGACGAAAACAGCGAATGCCCAATAATGAGCGATGACTTCTGTGGTTGTTGACATACTCTATGCTTAACTCTAAAAGTGGCGCTTAGCGTCCTGCATAGCCTGGTTAGGCCGTGAACACACCACATCGATTCAAGGGAAGGATGAAAAACCTTATAAATTTTGCTGTCTTTAAGGCATAAGCAGCAATTTTATGGGGTTTTTTACTCCTTTCTATAACCTTTTGTCAACTTTGACAAAAGTATCCACACACTAATTTACACCCGCTGCATTTTATTAACATATGATGCGCAGAAAGTAGGCTAAATCGAGTCAGTCTAGTCGTGTGAATAAAGTGTAGCGGGTATTTATAAGTATGGATCGCGCGTTTAACAAACATATTTTGACAGGATTCCTGCCATTTTCATGCCCCTTAAAAGGGTTATTTTTTTGATCCAGAGCACACTTTTGCCCTTTTTGCGTTTAAAAACACCGCTTTTTTCTCTTGACGCCCCCGCTAACGACTCCGATCTGCGGTTTCCATACCTGCTGAGCAAGGTTCTGTTTATGGGTTGACAAAAGTTGGCAATCCTATTCTCTTTTTTGGCTCCCAAATGGCATAAAAGCCAAGTAAAAGTTATAAAAAAAGCCTTTAGAGTAAATCAGCGCTCTAAAGGCTTTTTTTGGCAAGCTAAGCTGGATGATTACCGCATAAAAATCCGGTAATAAGCACGCAATACACGGCTACTCTTCATCATCCACCAGCACTGAGCTGTCCTGGCCGCTGGCGGTCAAATTATAGGGGTCGTTACTGGAATCCATCGCGTTGAAAATGGCCAGCGCAAGCTCATTTTCACTGTCAGGATTGCGGCAAAGTAAGTATTGCGTATCCGGCAACACGGGCAGACCTTCCGCCGCGCCCATCACCCGCAATTCCGGGCTCATCATTTCAACCGGACGCGCCGTGACGCCGAGCCCCGCCTTCACCGCCGCACGCACGGCAGCTAATGTCGAAGCCACGTAGGAGATACGCCACGGAATCCCTGCCTCGTTCAAATGGTCGATAGCCATATCGCGATAGGGGCTTGGCTCATCCAACAACACCAGCGGAATCGCCTCGCCGTGCTGAAAGATATAATCTGCTGCGCAATACCATAAGGTGGGCGACGTGCGTAACACTTGAGAAGTAAAGGAGCCTGGGCTGGAAGTGGTCACAACCAGATCGACTTCGCCCTGGTTGAGCATTTCCATCATGAAGGGATTACGCTTCACGCGAACATCAATTGCCAGTTTGGGATAAACTGACGTCACGCGGTTCAGTAAGAAAGGTAAAATCGTATCTGAAGTGTCATCCGATGCGCCGATGGTTAACACGCCTTGCACATTGCTGTACATCAGAGAGGTGCAGGCTTCATCATTAAAACGCAATATTTTTCGGGCATAACCTAACAGTTGGATGCCGTGCTCAGTCAGTAACTTATTACGCCCATGACGGGCAAACAACTCTTTACCAACCAGTTGTTCCAGACGTTGCATCTGCTGGCTTACTGCCGATTGCGTTCTGCATACGGCCGCTGCGGCGGCGGCAAACGTATTAAGATCCGCAACCGCAACAAACGTTCTCAGCAGATCGAGATCGAGATTGAGTATCGGACGATTTGCATTAGTCATATTTTCTTCACTTATAAATTTTTTAAAAACAGCTACCCTGGTGTTATTACACGCGTTATCAAAACGATACGCGGTAATAATTGCGCGATGGTTAGAGTAAATAATGAGGCTTCAACACATCGCTATAACTTGCTTTACGAACCTGAGAATCTCCTTTTCATGATATCCAACCTGATATTTCCATATCAGGCACGAGAATGGATACCCGTTATCAGATACGCGACCGGCGCTCGTCGACCGTCAGTAAAATGCGGAATACCGCGTTGTAGTTTGGTGAATTAAAAACCGCCGCCCTTCTCAACAACAGGCTGCGGGGCCGCTGGTTTAACACAACCATTAGAGCCATACTGCCAAAAACGCGACGATTGTCGCGCAAAATTAGTAAACACTACTTAACTTTTATCACAATAAAACAGGAACCTTTATAACCTGAAACATTGCCATTTTTGACGCAATGTTCCCTGATGATTATCCTGCCATAATGCCGATTAATTTTTAAGCCCCAAATGAGTTATTCTTATCAGTAAATCGGGAAAACATCGCTAAACCGGCATTCCAACACGCCTCTTGCGCTAAATTTTTTCGATCAATTTACATACAGCGCACGCCAGTTCATATTACCCTTGACGGTAACTTTTCTGGTTGACGCCTGACAACTGGTCAAACCTGTGCTTAAAAAAAGCCATTTAAGTAGAAAAATTTAACTATTTCAGCGCGCATCAATCCATCATTTTTTATTTGTATTCACCCTTCGGGCTCGGCGCGCATCATTAGTCAAATACCGTTACGCCACCTTTACAGCATACGGTCATCCATCCAGATAAAAAACCAAACTCATCAAAATAATCAGTTAATAATACCAGTTATCTTACCATTACCGCCTCAGCGCACCAGCAGAGCGCGCAAAGCCTCCTGATAGCGCCAAAACTGGATACTACCCTTCAAAAGCGGCGGTCAGAGGAGTAAATTGTGCGGGTTCGTTTCCACGGCAGGAAAACGGTTCTGCCAGTTAAGGCGGTTGTGATGAATGTAATAATTAATAAATCCGGCAAGTTGGATAACGTCTGCTATGACATCCGCGGGCCAGTGTTAAAAGAGGCTAAACGCCTCGAAGAAGAAGGCCATAAAGTTCTCAAACTTAATATCGGTAACCCTGCCCCATTCGGCTTTGACGCGCCGGATGAGATTCTGGTCGATGTGATCAGAAATCTGCCAAGCGCTCAAGGTTACTGCGATTCGAAGGGACTTTATTCAGCCCGTAAAGCCATTATGCAGCACTATCAGGCGCGAGGAATTCGCGATATTACCGTTGAAGATATTTATATCGGTAATGGCGTATCTGAACTGATTGTGCAATCGATGCAGGCCTTGCTGAACAGCGGCGACGAGATGCTGGTTCCTGCGCCAGACTACCCGTTGTGGACCGCCGCCGTCTCGCTGTCGAGCGGAAAAGCGGTGCACTACTTATGCGATGAGTCCGCCGACTGGTTTCCCGATCTCAATGATATTCGCAGCAAGATCACGCCGCGTACCCGCGGGATTGTGATTATTAATCCGAACAACCCCACCGGGGCGGTTTATAGCAAAGAGTTGCTGATGGAAGTGGTTGAAATCGCCCGCGAGCATAATCTGATTATTTTCGCAGACGAGATCTACGACAAGATCCTTTACGACGCGGCGCAGCACCACTCTATCGCGGCATTGGCGCCTGACTTGCTGACCATTACCTTTAACGGCCTGTCAAAAACGTATCGCGTAGCGGGCTTCCGTCAAGGCTGGATGGTGCTTAGCGGGCCGAAGCAACACGCGAAGGGTTATATTGAAGGGCTGGAAATGCTGGCCTCAATGCGTCTGTGCGCGAACGTTCCCGCACAGCATGCCATTCAAACGGCGCTTGGCGGTTATCAAAGTATCAGCGAATTTATCGTTCCCGGCGGCCGGTTGTATGAACAGCGCCAACGCGCCTGGGAATTAATTAACGATATTCCCGGCGTCACCTGCGTGAAGCCTCAAGGCGCGTTGTATATGTTCCCGCGCATTGATGCGAAAAAATTTAACCTCCAGGACGATCAGAAAATGGTGCTGGATTTTCTGCTGCAGGAAAAAGTGCTGCTGGTACAAGGCACCGCGTTTAATTGGCCATGGCCGGATCACGTGCGCATTGTGACGTTGCCGCGTGTGGATGAGTTGGAAATGGCCGTCAGTAAGTTTGGTCGCTTTCTGCAGGGCTATCGCCAGTAAAACGACAGGCGTTATACTGGGTCACCGAAGGGCGGATTTTCCGCCCTTTGCCTTTTGATTACAGGACACCGCCGCTCATGAACCAAAGCCATTTCTTCGCTCATCTCTCACGTCTGAAGCTGATCAACCGCTGGCCGTTGATGCGTAATGTGCGCACGGAAAATGTCTCGGAACATAGCCTGCAGGTTGCGATGGTGGCCCATGCGCTGGCCATCATAAAAAACCAAAAATTTAACGGTAATCTCAATGCTGAACGCGTGGCGATGATGGCGCTTTACCATGACGCCAGCGAAGTTCTGACTGGCGATCTGCCCACGCCGGTAAAGTATTACAATGCGCAGATCGCGCACGAATATAAAAAGATTGAAAAAATAGCGCGACAGAAACTGATTGAGATGCTGCCCGCCGAGTTGCGCGATGCCTGGCGGCCACTATTGGATGAGCAACAGCATTCAGAGCAAGAAACCGCGCTGGTCAAACAGGCTGACGCGTTATGCGCTTATCTAAAATGCCTTGAAGAACTCTCTGCCGGTAACCATGAATTTAGCCTGGCAAAAACGCGTCTGGAAAAAACACTTAGCCAACGGCGTAGCCCGGAGATGGACTACTTTATCGAGGTTTTCGTCCCCAGCTTCAACCTGTCACTGGATGAAATCTCTCAAGATACACCCTTGTAATACATAGCGATGTTAAAAAGGAAACCACAACGGGACTAACACCACGCTGACCACCATCACCACCAAGGTAAAAGGCACGCCGATTTTAACGAAATCAACAAAGCGATAGCCGCCAGGCCCCAGCACCAGGGTATTGACCGGTGAAGAAACCGGCGTCATAAACGCCGCCGATGCCGCGATGGCAATAATCAAAGTGAAGGGATACGGCGAGAGCCCCATTTGATGCGCGGCCGCGATGCCGATCGGCGCCATCAACACGGCGGTCGCGGTATTGGAAATAAACAATCCGATTCCGGCGCAAAGCACAAACAGACAGGCCAGCATAACGTGCGCGCTGCGTTCTCCGGCGAGCGCCATTAATCCATCAACAATCAATGTGATGCCTCCGGTTTTCTGCAACGCTAGCGCAAATGGCATCATTCCGACGATCAACAGCAAGCTCGGCCAGTGGATAGCGCGTAATGCGCTCTCCATATCAATACAGCGAAATTTTCCCATCAGCAGGCAAGCGAGTAGCGCGGCAATCGGGTTAGGGATTTCGTCAGTGAGCATCATCGCCACCATCAACGCAAGGCAGAAGAGCGCATGCGGCGCCTGACTGTGCGCTGGCGTAACCTCATCCACTTCTTCAGGTAGCGTCAGCAACATAAAATCACGACTCTGTTGCTTCAGTTGACCAATACGCTTCCAACTCCCGATAACCAGCAAGATGTCGCCTAACTCCAATGCTTCATCGGTTAATGCTCCCGCGATTGGCGTACCACGTCGCCGAATCCCTACCACGCTGAGCCCATAACGGCTACGAAACGCCAGTTCACGCAAACTTTTACCGGTTAACGCTGAGTCCGGGATCAGTGCCACTTCCGCCATCCCCACATCCCGGGCGTGCCCAGAAAAATAGTCACCCCGCAATATTTTTGGCTCAAGTTGCTGTTCGCGACAAAACTGGCGCACATCTATCTCTGCGGCCGACATATCAATCAATAAGACATCCCCGGCGCGAAATTCGGTGGTTCCACTCACCGCCACCATCACCCGACGAAATTTTCGCCAGCGTTCCAACCCGACGATATTGGCACCGTACCGTTCACGCAGTTCGAGGGCGTCAAGGCGTTGACCAACTAATGGCGAAGAGGGACGAATGGCCAGACGACGCGCGCGTCCGGCTAATTTATAGTCGCGGATCAAATCATGAAAGTTACGCCGTCTTACGCCGCCTGGCGTGGTTTCTTGCGTGGGCGTGACCAGCCAGAAGCGTGCGACCAGCATATAACCAATCCCAAGCAGTAACACCACCAGTCCGATAGGCGTAACGGCAAAGAAGCTGAACCCTGCCAGCCCTTCACGCACTAACTCGCTGTTGACCACCAGATTGGGCGGTGTAGCCACCAGCGTCATCATGCCGCTGATAAGCCCGGCAAAACTAAGCGGCATCATCAAACGCCCGGGCGAGGTGCCCATTTTCGCCGCGATGCTTATCGCCACCGGAATAAAAATCGCCACCACACCGGTTGAACTCATAAATGCCCCGAGCCCGGCTACGGTGAGCATCAATAACACCAGCATCCGGGTTTCACTGCTGCCTGACATTTTGATTAACCACTCGCCTAATTGAAGCGCGACACCGGTACGCACCAACCCCTCGCCAATCACGAACAGTGCGGCAATCAGAATGACGTTGGGATCGCTGAAACCAGCGGTGGCCTCCTGGAGGGTTAACGGGCCGCCGAGGACCAGGGCGATAAGTGCTAGTAGCGCCACCACATCCATACGGAGTTTGCCCGAGACAAACAGGAAGATGGTAACGGCAAGGAGAGAGAGAACCCAGAGTAGTTGACTATTCATGCCACCATGCCCGGCAAAAACGGAATGTGCCAAGCATGCCATAAAATTAACCCCGCTATAGCGGGGTCAAATCATGAACTTAGTGTTTTCGATGTGCTTCTATCACACCCTCTTCGGATTTATTGATAATCAGCTCTTCGAGTGAGGTCAGCACCATATCAACTTCATCCAGCCGCGGCGAGTTGGCCGGTGCGTTAACAGCGATAACATGGCACCCAGCCGCTAGCCCGGACAATATCCCGGCGGCGGCATCTTCTACCACCACGCACTCTTCCGGCTCCAACCCGAGTTGCTGCGCGCCTAACAGATAGGCATCCGGCTCCGGTTTACCACGCGCGACGCGCTCAGCCGTAATAAAAATGTCCGGTTCAGGCAATTGAGCGGCGGACCGACGTGCCGACGCCACCGGCTGGGTTCCTGAGGTAACAATCGCCCATGGAATAGCCAGTTCGTCTAAGGTTGCCAGTAATTGCTGCGCGCCCGGCAACGCAGTCACGCCTTCGGTATCCTCTGCCTCTTGCGCTTCCAGTAGTTGAAACTCCCGCAGGATTTCCTCTTCTGAATGGTTAGCCATGAAATGGCGCAGTGAAGTGATCGCCTGTTTACCGTGGATGAAGTTCAAAATCTCATCGGCGGCGATACCACGACGTTTTCCCCAGTTTATCCATGCGCGTTCAACCGCGGGCAAAGAATCCACCAGCGTGCCGTCTAAATCAAACAGAAAACCTTTAAACTTCACTACATTATTCCTTCTCAGGCATTAATAATTTGCGCGATCTCATTCGCACTCAGGTGGTATTGACGTGGACAAGTTTGCCACACTGTCAGCATACGTTGGTACTTTTCCCACATCGGCGTCTGCGCGTTAAACCCATGGGTACCAGAATCAAAATGCGTATAGCGCCCTTCGACGTTCACCATAAAACGCACATAACCAAGGTAACGCGCTTCGGTCGCCGCATCAAAACCCAGAAAAGCCAAACGGCGTTGCTCCAGCGCTGCGGTGTCTTTTAGGTTGCCCCATGAAACCTGTAATGCGTGGTGCATTTCCATAATATTGATGATGGTGCGGCAGGTCTCTTCCGTCAGTTCGCCAAACTCACGATCAAGTTCGCGCATTTGCAAACCATAACCCCGTTCAATGATGGTTTGCTGACGGCGATAGCGCTCGGCGTTGTCCGGATCAAGCATTGACATCATTTTATATTGGTTGGAGAGAATGAGACGTTGGGCGTTGGTCATTTCCATTTAGAGCTCCTGTATCACCGGGCAAGGTAGTTTTAGCTTTAAGGATTGCACAATGGGAGATAACACGGTATCGCAAGCCAGCATTTCTTTGATTTAGCCCGGGTTCACTCTCATTTATTTTTCAGTGTGAACCCGAGGACAGATCAAAGATCGTCAAGAAAGGTTTTATCAAGCTGCTTGAAAGCACGCTTCAGCACATCAGCCAGCGACTGATAGGTCGGTTTCCCCTCAACCGGCGCAATCGCCTGCCCGGCTTCTTGTAGCTTGGCGCGCACTTCATGAAACCAGTGCAGCAGCGTAGGAGGAAGAGGCGTCACCGAGCGCTTGCCCAGCCACCATAAACCCTGCATTGGCAGGCTACAGGTGAACAACGCGGTGGCAACGGCGGGACCAAGTTGCCCACCTAACGCAATTTGCCAGGTCAGCGTAAAAACGGCCAACGGCGGCATAAAACGCACCGCGAAACGTGTGGCAGTGCTAATGCGGTTTTCAGGGAACATCGGCGCGAGGCGTTTATCATTCGGCCATGTCTTCATATAGTGCTGTCCGAGCTGGAAAAGTTTGAACCAACTCACGGTGCCAGATTCATTCGCCATGGCAAACCTCAACTTCGGGGATAAGGATTAAAAAAAACATATAACGAAACAACTATAAATAACATCCTTCAAAAGATTTTGTCTTTAAGAGTGACAGTCGGTATCCTGTGCGCGCTTTTCACACGCCGCAGGCATCTTCATCCTTACAATGCCCGGTCGAACCATGATTAGCTAAGTAATTTTCAAAAAAATTTGTAAAATTACCGTGTTTTTTTGCCATTGAACAAATTTTTATCGATGGCTTTATGTTTATCATTAATGTACCAGCTTTCATGCACTACGCTGATAGTCTGACTGACTTTTTTTTAGCCACTTTTATTAAATAGGTACTTCCATGTCGAGTAAGTTAGTACTGGTTCTGAACTGCGGTAGCTCTTCTCTGAAGTTCGCCATCCTCAACCCGGCGAACGGCGAAGAGTTTCTGTCAGGTTTAGCCGAATGTTTCCACCTGCCGGAAGCCCGCATTAAGTGGAAACTTGATGGCGCTAAACAAGAAGCGGCTTTGGGTGCCGGCGCGGCGCACAGCGAAGCACTCAATTTCATCGTTAAAACTATTCTGGCACAAAAACCCGAGCTTTCCGCACAAATTGCTGCAATCGGTCATCGTATCGTACACGGCGGCGAAAAGTTAACCCACTCCGTCGTCATTGATGAAAACGTGGTACAGAGTATTAAAGACGCTTCTTCTTTCGCACCGCTGCACAACCCGGCGCATCTGATCGGTATTGATGAAGCGATGAAGAACTTCCCGCACCTGTCAGATAAGAATGTCGCTGTTTTTGACACCGCTTTCCATCAGACAATGCCGGAAGAGTCCTATTTATATGCGTTGCCGTACAAATTGTATAAAGAACACGGTGTTCGTCGCTATGGCGCACATGGCACCAGCCATTATTACGTGACGCACGAAGCAGCGAAAATGTTGGATAAGCCGCTGGAAAACCTGAATATCATCACCTGTCACCTCGGTAATGGCGGTTCGGTTTCAGCTATCCGTAACGGTGTTTGCGTTGATACCTCAATGGGGTTGACGCCGCTGGAAGGTTTAGTCATGGGCACCCGTAGCGGTGACATTGACCCGGCAATCATTTTCTTCCTGCACGATACCTTAGGGATGAGCGTTGACGCCATCAACAAGTTGTTGACCAAAGAGTCTGGCTTGCTCGGCCTCACCGAAGTCACCAGCGATTGTCGCTATGTGGAAGAAAACTACACCACTAAAGAAGACGCGAAACGCGCGATGGATGTGTTCTGCCATCGTCTGGCGAAATACATCGGCTCGTACACTGCGCTGATGGAAGGCCGTCTTGACGCGGTGGTCTTTACTGGCGGTATCGGTGAAAACGCGGCGATGGTACGCGAGTTGACGCTGGGCAAGCTGGCCTTACTCGGTTTTGATGTCGATCATGAGCGCAACCTTGCGGCGCGTTTTGGCAATAGCGGCTTCATTAATAAAGAAGGCACTCGCGCGGCGGTGGTTATCCCGACCAACGAAGAGTTGGTCATTGCTCAGGACGCTGCGCGTCTCACCGCTTAATACTTCTCCTCCGCCAACGCATGTTGGCGGAGTTGTTTTGACACCATGCAATACCTGAGAGGTTTACCGTGTCACGTACAATTATGTTAATTCCGACCGGCACTAGCGTCGGTCTAACCAGCGTCAGCCTCGGCGTTATCCGCGCGATGGAACGCAAAGGGGTTCGCCTCAGCGTCTTCAAGCCTATCGCTCAGCCGCGCGCTGGCGGCGATGCGCCCGATCAAACCACCACCATTGTGCGCAAGAACTCCGCGATCCCAGCCGCCGAACCGCTGGCAATGTCTTGGGTTGAATCCCTGCTCGGCTCCAATCAGCAAGATGTGCTGATGGAAGCGATCATCGCGCGTTACCATGAAAATACCCAAGATGCGGAAGTGGTCTTGGTTGAGGGCTTGGTTCCTACACGCAAACATCAGTTTGCCAATGCGCTGAACTATGAAATTGCCAAAACGCTGAATGCGGAAATCGTCTTCGTCACGGCGCTGGGTAATGACTCACCGGCACAGTTGAAAGAGCGTATTGAACTGACGCAAAGCAGCTTTGGCGGCAGCAAAAATAAAAACATCACTGGCGTAATCATTAATAAACTGAACGCGCCGGTTGATGAGCAAGGCCGTACCCGCCCTGACTTGTCTGAAATTTTCGATGATTCGACAAAAGCCAGCGTGGCGAATATCGATCCGAAACAACTGTTCGCTAACAGCCCGCTGCCGGTACTGGGCTGCGTGCCGTGGAGTTTCGATTTAATCGCCACCCGCGCAATCGATATGTGCCACCATCTGGGCGCGCGTATCATTAATGAAGGTGATATCCAAACGCGTCGCGTTAAATCGGTAACGTTCTGCGCCCGTAGCCTGCCGCATATGCTGGAACATTTCCGTCCCGGCTCGCTGCTGGTGACCTCTGCCGACCGTCCTGACGTGCTGGTCGCCGCTTGCCTGGCGGCGATGAATGGCATTGAGATTGGCGCGATCCTGCTGACTGGCGGTTATGAAATTGATGACCGCATTAATAAGCTGTGTGAACGTGCCTTCCAGACTGGCCTGCCGGTATTTATGGTGACCACCAATACCTGGCAAACCTCCCTGAGCCTGCAAAGTTTCAACCTCGAAGTCCCAAGCGATGACACGCAGCGCGTCGAAAAAGTGCAGGAATATGTGGCCAGCCACATTGATGCCGACTGGATTGAATCGCTGACCGCCACCTCAGAACGTAGCCGTCGCCTGTCGCCGCCTGCCTTCCGTTATCAGTTAACTGAACTGGCGCGTAAAGCCGGTAAACGTATCGTTCTGCCGGAAGGCGACGAGCCGCGTACCGTTAAAGCGGCGGCCATCTGTGCCGAACGTGGCATTGCGACCTGCGTACTGTTAGGTAATCCGGATGAAATTCAACGCGTCGCCGCCGCGCAAGGCGTTGAATTAGGCAAAGGCATCGAAATCGTCGATCCGGAAGTGGTACGTGAAAACTATGTTCCGCGCCTGGTTGAGTTGCGTAAGAACAAAGGCATGACCGAGGTTGTTGCCCGCGAACAACTGGAAGACAACGTGGTACTTGGCACCATGATGTTGGAAAAAAGCGAAGTCGACGGTCTGGTTTCCGGCGCGGTTCACACCACCGCAAACACTATCCGTCCGCCGTTGCAGTTGATCAAGACCGCGCCGAATAGCTCGCTGGTGTCTTCCGTGTTCTTTATGCTGCTGCCGGAACAAGTACTGGTCTATGGCGACTGCGCCATCAACCCGGATCCGACTTCCGAGCAGTTGGCGGAAATTGCTATCCAGTCCGCAGATTCCGCCACCGCGTTCGGTATTGAGCCACGCGTTGCGATGATCTCTTACTCTACCGGTAACTCCGGTGCCGGTAGCGATGTGGAAAAAGTCCGCGAAGCAACCCGTATCGCCCAAGAGAAACGTCCGGACCTGGTGATTGATGGTCCTCTGCAATATGACGCCGCGATTATGGCGGATGTTGCCAAGTCCAAAGCACCAAACTCGCCGGTCGCCGGTCGTGCAACCGTGTTTATTTTCCCGGATCTGAATACCGGGAACACCACCTACAAAGCGGTACAGCGTTCAGCCGATCTGATTTCGATTGGCCCAATGCTGCAAGGGATGCGCAAGCCGGTTAACGACCTGTCGCGCGGTGCTCTGGTAGACGATATCGTCTATACCATTGCTCTAACCGCTATTCAGTCTTCACAGGCCGAATAAGCGTTACGCGCAACAGAAAAGGCGGCTGATTAGCCGCCTTTTTCATCTTCTTACCACGCCTTACAACAACTCGCGCGCCGCTTTAACTATCTCTTCCGCCGTCAAACCATACTCCTGCTGAAGAAACGCTTGGGTACCAACCTGGCCATAACGCTCCTTCACACCAACGCGGCGCATCGGCACCGGGCAGGTTTCGACTAACACTTCCGCCACCGCCGAACCCAACCCGTTATGGATACTGTGGTTCTCACAGGTCACAATTCGGCCGGTCTTTTCGGCATAATTTTTCACCAACATCCGGTCAATCGGTTTCAGCGTAAACATATCAATCACCGCCGCATTGACGCCCTGCTCCGCCAGAATATCAGCGGCTTTCAACGCCTCGGCAACCATAATGCCATTGGCGATTAGCGTAATATCCTTACCATCACGCAACAGGTTGCCCTTACCTATGGTAAAGGTCGATCCTTCCTGATAAATCTTCACCGCCTGCTTACGGATGGTACGCACCCAATAGAAACCGTTTAGCGTCATCAACTGGTTTAAAATGTCTTTAAACATGGCGGCATCGGTCACCTCCATCACCACCGAGTTCGCCAACCCGCGCACAATACCCATATCTTCAAACGACATGTGCGTACCACCATTGTGACACGCGGTCACCCCGGCATCGGAAGCGATCACCTTGACGTTGTTATGCTGATAATCCAACGACATAAACAACTGGTCGAAACAACGGCGGCTGGCGAAAGCGGTAAAGGTGTGAACAAACGGCGTCCGTCCGGTTAGCGAAAGCCCGGCCGCCACGCCGATGACATTCGCTTCCATAATGCCGCAGTTAATGACCTGATGCGGAAAATCACGTTGTACGCCATCCATCGCCATTGAGCTCATTAAATCGGCTTCCAGAGCAATAATGGGGCTATTGGCTTCAATCTGTTCACGCACCATACCGGCATAAACTTTGCGCATCTCCTGCGCATCTTTTTTCAGTTCCAACGCGACTTCAAACATGCGCCACCTCCAGTTGTTTAATCGCCTGCTCCATTGCCTGAAGCTGCTCATCGGTTAAACGTAAATGATGGGAATTCTTCATCTGTTCGAGGTAAGGCACACCTTGTCCTTTGATGCTATCAAGAATAATCACCAACGGACGTTGTCCCTCTTCACGCGCCGGTTTCAACGTATGTTGCAGCGTGGCAATATCATCCCCTTTGATCATCGCGGTATCGAAACCAAACGCGCGGAATTTCCCTTCCAGATCGAACGGTTGAATTACCTCATCCAGCGCACCATCAAGCTGCTGTTTATTCCAGTCGATAAATAGCGTCAGGTTATTCAGGCGATGATGGGCGATAAACTGAAATGCTTCCCAGCATTGCCCTTCATTCAGTTCACCATCACCGAGAATACAGAACACGCGGTTTGCACGATGCGCCAGCCGATGCGACAGCGCCATACCGGCGGCGATAGAAACGCCCTGCCCCAGCGAACCGGTGGTAGCGTCCACGCCGCGCGTTTTCAGCCGGTCGGGATGGCTCGGCAACCGCGTACCGTTTTCATTGAGCGTTAACAACTGTTCACGCGGGAAGTAGCCCTTAATCGCCAACGTGCTGTACAGCGCCGGGCCGGCATGCCCTTTCGATAACACCAGATAGTCACGCTCGGCCCAATCCGGGTCACCGGGATCAATGCGCATAATATCGCCATACAATACCGCCAGCGTTTCCACCACTGACATGCTGCCGCCGTAGTGACCAAACCCTAAGTGCGTTAACGCTTTTAATGTCTCAACGCGAATATCGCGTGCCAGTTCGCTGAGTTCCTCAAGATTACTCATTACTTAACCTCCGTATTTTTTTCCGCATCGGATACCGGGCGCTTACTCAAATAGTTATGCGCCACCAGTACCGCGAAGAAGCCAATCACCACCACCATGATGGTTTCCTTGTTGAGGAAGCGCGCGAGATTACCGAGGATGATCCCAACCACGCCAAAATCGGCGTCAGAGAAGGTGGTATTGGCGAAACCAATCGCCCCCAGTACCGGCAGCAACAGAACCGGTAAGAAGGTAATCAACAACCCGTTGGCAAACGCACCTAACATCGCGCCGCGTCGGCCGCCGGTCGCATTACCGAAAACACCCGAGGTCGCGCCAGTGAAGAAGTGCGGCACTACGCCGGGGAGGATCAATACCAATTTCATTTGCCCCAGCAGAAACAACCCCACCAGGCCGCCCAGGAAACTAAACAGGAAACCAATCAGTACCGCATTTGGCGCATAGGGATATACCACCGGGCAATCCAGCGCGGGCCGGGCATTAGGAACCAGTTTTTCCGAAAAGCCGGTAAAAGCCGGTACGATTTCGGCCAGAATCAGGCGGACGCCTTGCAAAATAATGAATACCCCGGCGGCGAAAGTAATCGCCTGAATAATGGAATAAACCAGAAAGTTTTGACCGGCACTCAGTTGACCTTCGACATATTCTTTACCGGCGCAGACCGCAAGGATCATATAGATAATGATCATCGTCATCGAGATTGAGATTGAGCTGTCACGCAAAAAGCTCAGGTTCTTCGGTAAGTTCATCTCCTCCGTTGAACGGGATGATTTGCCGCTGATACTACCGATCCAGCCTGCCAGTACGTACCCCATAGTACCGAAGTGACCAAAGCCAATATCATCATTACCGGTAATTTTGCGCATATACCGCTGCGCGATGGCCGGGAAAATCGCCATAATCATCCCTAGCGTCAGTGCGCCGGTAAATACCAGCGAAGCGCCTTCAAAGCCGGCAACGCTTAGGATTACCGCGATCATACACGCCATGTAAAAGGTGTGATGACCGGTCAGAAAGATATATTTCAGGCGAGTAAAGCGGGCGACAATAATATTGGCGACCATCCCGAATGCCATAATTAACGCGGTTGAAGCACCGTATTTCTCCAGCGCAATAGAAACAATCGCTTCATTATTAGGAATAATCCCCTGAATATTAAAGGCGTGTTCAAACATGCCGCCGAGCGGGTTAAGTGAACTGACCAACACCGTCGCGCCACCGCCCAGAACGATAAAACCAAGAATGGTTTTTACCGTGCCTTTTACCACATCGGAAAAAGATTTCTTTTGTGCCAGCAGGCCAATCAGCGCGATTAAGCCAACCAGAACTGATGGCACTTTCAGAATATCGACAACAAACTTCAGCGTTTCCTGGATAAACATATCCACCTCGCTAAGCGTGATTAGTGGTTGGCGAAATAAGCAGCGAGCTTAGTTTCCAATTCATTAATATCGATGATGTTATTTATCACCAATAGTTGGTCTTTCGGTACGCTAGCGCTTTCTGCAATATCTTTCGCCATCACAAACAGGTCGGCGGCGTCCGGCGTTGCGGAAGAAAGGTCGGAGTGTTCTACCTCCGCTTCAATTTCCAGCTTTTTCAGTACCTTTTTAATATTCATTTCAACCATAAAACTGCTACCGAGCCCGGAACCACAAATAGCCATAATTTTCATTCTATTTACCTTTACATTTTTTAGGGTACAAAGATCCCTCGCCATTTTATTATGGCGATGTCATCTTACGGTTTTTAATTAACCTGAAATCGGCGATATCAGAACGTTGATATTAGTTGTTCTATCTCCCCGACAGTACGCGCCTGGTGTAATTTTTCCATTACCGCATCAGCGGTAAACATTTCAGCTAAGCCCGTAATTATTTCGATATGGCTATGTTTATCCGGCGCCGCCAACATAATAATCAGATCCACCGGGTCATTTTCATCAGAGTCAAAACTCACTCCCTGCTCAAGTTTTAATAGCGAAAGCCCGAGCCCATTCGCTCCTTCTTCTGGCCGGGCATGCGGCATCGCTAACCCCGGCGCCAGAACATACCACGGACCTAACGTTTGGTGATTGTGGATAATTGCCGACAAATAATTCGGCGTGATGACCTGTTGCTGCAGCAGCGGCGCGGCGCAACGCTCCAACGCCTGCTGCCAATCAGCGACTGAACGCGCAAATTGTATCGTGTCATCATGAAGCCAGGTTTTTAGCACATTGCCTCCAGGTAATAACGTGAGGGAATAAAACGGCAGAACAAACTCTAATCAACGGCCATCGGACCAACCGTGATCAGTATCACAAAGATAGCGCTATCATCAGGAGAGCATCAGAAATGTGATAGCGCTATCAAAATCATTTCCCGTCACCAATTCCAGCGCGAATAAGCGTATACTTTCCCCCTATTAATCCGTGGGCTGATGCCAAAATGGCTTGATTTTTATCCTAAATAATTCGAAATGCAGTAAAGCAACAACCTTGAGCTTTACTTGAATAAGCGGTTCGGGTGACTGAGCCGGAGTATGACGGATAGACAAGGGCTCCCCTTTCCTCAACAGGAATGCAGATGTCGATTAATCGTAAAAGGCGCGGCACCGGTCGCGTTACGTTGGCTGACGTAGCCAACCTGGCGGGCGTAGGCACCATGACGGTTTCCCGCGCCTTACGCACGCCGGAACAAGTGTCAGATAAGCTGCGCGAAAAAATCGAGGCGGCGGTAAGCGAACTGGGCTATATGCCAAATCTGGCGGCCAGTAATCTGGCCTCCGCCTCGTCATACAATATCGCGATGGTGGTGCCCAGCCTGGCCGAAGCGGGCTGTACCGAAATGTTTGCCGGGTTACAACAAATCCTGCAACCGGCGGGCTACCAGATTATGTTAGCCGAGTCTCAGCATCGTCTGGAACGTGAAGAAAAATTACTGGAAACGCTGCTACCCTGGAACCTGGCTGCGGCAATTTTGCTCAGCGTTGAGCACGCCGATAGCGTGCGCCAGTGGCTGGAAAACAGCAGCATACCGGTGCTGGAAATTGGCGCGGTGCGTGCCGATCCGATCGATATTAATATCGGGATCGATAACGTTGAGGCGATGTATCAAATCACCCAAACCCTGATCAAGCGCGGTTATCAAAACATCGGTTTGCTGTGTGCCAATCAGGAACAGTGGATTTTTCAGCAACATCTGCAAGGCTGGCATAAGGCGATGTTGCGTAACCATATGTCGCCGCATCGGGTCATTAATGCCGCCGCCGCGGCGAATTTCTCTACCGGCGCACGTCAACTCCCGGAGTTTTTGCTTAACTGGCCGGAGCTGGATGCGCTGGTCTGCGTTTCTGATGAGCTGGCCTGTGGCGTTCTGTATGAATGCCAGCGGCGACGGATTAAAGTTCCTGATGATTTAGCGGTAGTGGGGTTCGGCAATAGCGATGTCAGCATGGTCTGCCAGCCTGCATTAACCACGATGGCAGTGCCACACCGGCAAATCGGTATTGAAGCCGGGCGCGCCTTGTTGGCGCGCCTGAACGATGAAGAGTGGGAAAGTAAACCTATTGCCCCACAACTATGCCTGCGGGAGAGCTGTTGAACGATGCGGTTCGTTGTTACGACTTAGCCATAGTGACAGCGCCTTCAGCGAGTCAGCGGTGAACTCGTCGCAACGGGCGGTGATCTCTTCCGGCGTTAACCAGAAGACTTCGTCCACTTCCTCTTCCTGCATAGCGAACGGGCCATGAGAGACGCAGCTAAATAACCCGCCCCACACGCGGCAATGCGGATCTTCAAAGTAAAACAGGCCATGTTCCGCGAACGGTACATCTGCAATACCGAGCTCTTCTTCCGCTTCGCGCCGGGCCGACTCCAGTAAAATCTCGCCGCTTTGCACCACGCCGCCAGCGGTGGCATCCAGCATACCTGGCATAAAATCCTTAGTCTCGGTACGTCGTTGTACCAGAATTTTACCCATGCCGTCATGTACCACAATATACGTCGCGCGATGACGCAAGCATTGCGCTCGCATTTGTGCCCGGCTCGCCTGAGCAATCACTTCGTTCTCTTCGCTAACGATATCGACCCATTCAGTTCCGGCAGCCTGACTTTGCTCCACCATCAGTAACCCTTTTATGTTTGGCGCGATTGCGCGTTGTCTCTTTGCCACCACCATTGCGTCTGGCCGACGCAAGCTGCCTTAAAGTAATGGCTTCATGGCCCGGACGCAATAAGCATGTCGCGGACTTAATGACTTTTGCCCGATTCCGCCAGCCAAAGCTGAACTGAAGCGCGTTGCCACTGAAACCAGGCGTATTCACGCAGCTTTTCAGGGATTTCATCGCCGTGTAATGCCAGGCGGTTCAGCATGACGGCCAAATCGGTATCGGCAATTGACCATTCGCCGAATAGGTTTTGTTGACCGGCGCTAAGCAGATGCCCGGCCCCGGCAATCAGTTTATCCGCCGAGCGTTGTGCCTCTGCCGACAACGGGGCGAATTTCTTACCGGCAAACAGCACCTCGGTCGAACGCTCGCTACGAATTGGCATAAAATCACTACGTAACCATGCCTGAACCTCTCTGGCACGCGCACGTTTTTCACGGTCGGCGGGATACAGCCGCTCGAAATCCGGCGCCGGGAAACGTTCTTCCAGATATTCATCAATCGCTGACGATTCACTGAGAAAAAAATCATCAACTTGTAATGTCGGAACTCGACGCGTCAACGAAATCTTACTGTAAGCGGTTTCCAGATTTTCACCGCGACCAAGGTCAATCCGTTGTAAGGTAAAGGGCACGCCTTTTTCACTCAGAGCAACATAGACCGACATGACATAGGGGCTAAAAAAAGACGCATCAGACCATAGGGTGATAGCGGGATGGTTCATTTTCTTTCCTCAACTGACTTCAGGCTGCATGTATACGGCTGCCACCCGACTGATTTTACGGATAACCTTCGCATAATTGAACCTTCTGTTTACCGACTTTTTGTGCCGAAGGCAATCCGTTCCGCGCGGGATTTTTTCCCGCTTTAGTACCAGACAAATGGAGATTGTCATCGCGCGCTGAATTGAACTATAGTCCTTAATTCCTGCCGATTACCGCTTGATTTTATTGGGAGTCATTATGATAGATCTCTACTATGCCGGCACGCCAAACGGTCACAAAATCACGCTTTTTCTGGAAGAAACCGGATTACCTTACAAATTACACCGTGTCGATATTAGTAAAGGCGAACAGTTTCAGGCTGACTTTCTCGCTATTTCTCCTAACAACAAAATTCCGGCGATGGTTGACCATCATCCGGTTGACGGCGGTGCGCCAATTAGCGTTTTTGAATCCGGCGCTATTCTGCTCTACCTCGCCGAAAAAAGCGGTAAATTCCTCAGCGCAGAGTTGCGTGAGCGCACAGTCACTATGCAGTGGCTGTTTTGGCAGATGGGCGGCTTTGGGCCAATGCTAGGACAAAACCACCATTTTAATCACTACGCGCCACAGCCGGTTCCCTATGCGATTGAACGTTATCAGGTGGAAACACAGCGTTTGTACGGCGTGTTAAACACCCAGTTAGAAAAACATGCCTACGTGGCTGGCGAACACTACAGCATTGCGGATATGGCGATTTGGCCGTGGGCCAACTCCCATGAGCGGCAGCGCATTAACCTCGCGGATTACCCGGCAGTACATAACTGGCTAGAGCGCATTCGCGCACGTCCCGCTACCCAGCGGGCATTGGCGTTAGCGAACCGCTGAAAACGGGTTAAACAACAGGGCGACGAATAAGGCGTGCGCGCGGCACGCCGTTCTCTTCTATGCTGAAACTATGCTGTTCAACAATGCATAAGGAAACTCAGCATGCACATTTTACTGACCGGCGGCACCGGTTTAATCGGCCGCCATCTGATCCCCCGCCTGCTTGAGGCCGGTCATGACATCAGTGTGGTTACGCGCGATGTCGGCGCGGCGCGTGAGCGGCTTGATGAGCGGGTCAATCTATGGTCCGGGCTGGCACAACAGCGTGACCTCAACGGTATTGATGCGGTCATTAATCTGGCTGGCGAGCCCATTGCCGATAAACGCTGGAGCGAGACGCAAAAACAGCAACTGTGTGAAAGCCGCTGGCAATTAACCGAACGTATCGCCTCACTGATTAATGCCAGCAGCGCCCCGCCAGCGGTACTGATTTCCGGCTCCGCCACCGGTTACTACGGCGATACCGGGGAACTGGTTTTAACCGAAGAAGATCAAGGACAAGAAGAGTTTACCCATACGCTTTGCGCGCGCTGGGAAGCGTTGGCGCTAACCGCTGCCAGCGATCGGACGCGCGTTTGCCTGTTGCGCACCGGTGTCGTGTTGTCGCATGACGGCGGGGCACTTGCCAAAATGAAACTGCCCTTTCGGTTAGGCATCGGCGGCCCGATCGGCAGTGGAAAGCAATATATGCCGTGGATCCACATTGAGGATATGGTTAGCGCGATTATGTGGTTATTAAATAATCCGCACTTACGTGGGCCGTTTAATCTGGTCGCGCCTTATGCGGTACGTAACGAGCAATTTGCCGCGATGCTTGGTCATGCATTACACCGCCCGGCCTTTATGCGAACGCCGGCCAGCGCCATTAAGCTGATGATGGGGGAATCGTCAGTGTTGGTGCTCGGCGGGCAGCATGTGTTGCCCAAACGCCTGCAGGAGTCTGGATTCAATTTTAAGTGGTATCAGTTAGATGAAGCGCTGGCGGATGTGGTGTGAATCAGCGAGTTGGCCGGGTCTCCCCGGCCAATGCCAATTATTTTAACGATCCGGAAAGGAACTGCTGCAACCGCTGGCTTTTCGGGCTACCGAATACCGCTTCCGGCGAGCCCTCTTCCTCAATCTTACCTTGATGCAAGAAAATCACATGGCTGGAAACATGGCGGGCAAACTCCATCTCATGCGTCACGACCACCATGGTTTTCCCCTCTTCCGCCAGCTTCTGCATGATCCTTAGCACTTCGCCTACTAGCTCAGGATCGAGCGCCGACGTCGGCTCATCAAATAACAGGACTTCAGGCTCCATCGCCAGCGCACGCGCAATTGACACTCGCTGCTGCTGGCCGCCCGACAGATGTACCGGATATTTCATCCGTGCCCGCTCATCAATTCCAACCTTATCAAGATAACGCACCGCCCGCTCGCGCGCCTCCGGCTTACTTAAGCCCAAAACCTGGATCGGTGCTTCCATCACGTTTTCCAACACCGTCATATGGCTCCAGAGATTAAAGTGCTGGAACACCATCGTCAGACTGGTACGCAACGTACGTAGCTGTTCTTTATTCGCCACTTTAAGCTGACCGTCGGTGTCACGCACCAACGACACTTCTTGGTTATTAACCGCTATCGAGCCTTCGCTCGGCTTTTCAAGAAAGTTGATACAACGTAAAAAAGTACTTTTCCCGGAGCCCGATGAGCCAATAATACTGATGACGTCGCCCGCATTCGCCTGCAACGAAACGCCCTTCAGCACCTCATGCTCACCGTAACGTTTATGGAGTTCGGTAACGCTTAATTTATTTTCGGCCATAGTCATACTCAATGGGACGATGAGGGGTTCACATGCGCTAACCAGCGTTTCTCCGCCTTGCGGAACAGGCTAATCAGCACATAAGAGATGCACAAATAGAGTACCGCCGCGATACCAAACGCGGTAAATGGCTGATAAGTCGCGGAGTTAATATCCCGGGCAACTTTTAGCAAATCCGGCACGGTTGCGGTGAACGCCAGCGCGGTAGAGTGCAGCATCAAGATCACTTCGTTACTGTAAACCGGCAAGGCGGTACGCAATGCGGAAGGCAGAATAATGCAGCGATAAAGTTTAAACGTCGAAAAACCATAAGCTCTGGCAGCCTCAATCTCGCCATGCGGTACTGCGCGAATCGCCCCGGCAAAAATTTCGGTGGTGTAAGCACAGGTATTTAAGGTAAATGCCAGCAGTGTACAGTTCAGCCCGCTGCGGAAAAACGCGTTCAGCAGCTCCGAGCCTTTGACGATTTCCAGGGTATACATTCCGGAATAAAACACCAACAACTGGACATACAGCGGCGTACCGCGAAAAACATAGGTAAACAGCCAAACCGGTAAGCTTATCGCCCGATTAGGAGAAACGCGGGCAATCGCCAGTATGACAGCCAGACAACCGCCAATGACCACCGAGATAATTAATAACCACAGCGTCATCGCCACGCCGGTAAAGCGGTAACCATCGGTCCAGAGCAGGGCTTTCCAATATTCGTGTAGTATATCGATCATAGCTCCGCCCTTTTCACGCCCACCGTATAACGGCGTTCAAGCCACAACAACACGCCGTTTGATAGCGTGGTAAATATCAGGTAAATCACCCCGGCAACAATCGCGAAGAAGAACGGCTGCCAAGTGCTTTTGCCCGCCAGTTGTGTGGCTTTCACCACATCTTCCAGCCCCAATAGCGACACCAGCGCGGTGGCTTTAAGGATTACCTGCCAGTTGTTGCCGATTCCCGGCAGCGCATAGCGCATCATGGCGGGAAACATTATCCGCCGGAAAGTTTGTGACCCGGTGAAACCAAACGCCGTCGCCGCCTCAATCTGCCCGCGCGGCACGGCAAGGAACGCGCCACGGAAGGTTTCCGTGAAATACGCGCCGTAAATAAAGCCCAGCGTAATGATCCCGGCCACCATCGGATCAATATCGAATTGCGCCATACCGAGCGCATCCGTAACCTGGTTGAGCATGATTTGCAGGCCATAAAAAATCAGCAACATCAGTACCAAATCAGGCACGCCGCGAATCAGTGTGGTGTAACCTTCAAAAATCAGGGCAAGGAAGCGATTACCAGAGAGTTTGGCGCCTGCGCCAATCAGGCCGAGGATAACCGCAAGCAAGACGGAGCTCAGCGCCAGTTCCAGCGTGACCAGCGCGCCTTTGAATATTACGTCAGAATAGCCATACAACATGGGAATTTTCCTGTCGTGCCAGAGCAAACGAAAGGCTACCCGCCTGATGACGACGGGCAGCGATGAAGAACGACAGGCGGCAATTAATCGCCGTACACATTAAAGTCGAAATATTTTTTCGCTATCTTGTCGTAAGTACCGTCTTTACGCATCGCTTCGAACGCTTTGTCGATAGACGCCTTCAGATCGGTATCATCTTTACGCAGCCCCATACCGGTGCCGACGCCGAAGATTTTGTCATCTTTAACTGCCGGACCGGCAAACGCGTAGTCTTTGCCAACCGGTTGTTTGAGGAACCCTTCGCTGGCCTGCACTTCATCCTGGAAAGCGGCATCAATACGGCCAGCGTTCAAATCCTGGTAGACCAAATCCTGGTTTGCATAAGGCGTCACGTTAACGCCTTTTGGACGCCAGTACTGGTTGGCATACGTTTCTTGGGTGGTGCCCTGTAGGAAACCGATATTTTTGCCTTTCAGCGATTCAATCGTCGGTTGCAGTTTAGAGCCTTTTGGCGCGACCAGACGTGCGTTAGCGGCGTACAGTTTGTCGGAGAACGCGATCTCTTGCTGACGTTTTTCAGTAATGGAAAGCGAAGAGATAATCGCGTCGATTTTTTTCGCTTTCAGCGACGGAATGAGGGCATCGAAATCACTTTCGACATAGGTACATTTGGCGGCAATGCGTTTGCAGATTTCATTGGCCAAATCAATATCAAACCCTACCAACTGGCCCTGTGCGTTTTTCGACTCAAACGGTGGATAGGTTGGGTCAGTGCCAATGCGTAGCGATTGTGGTACGGCGGCAAATACGCTGCCGGCGCTGGAGAAAGCCAGCATCAAAGACAGAGCCAGGACTCGCTTTTTCATAGATTACCCTCGAGTGAAGTGCTTCTTGTTATGGTGTGCATCGTGTGTTTGCGCTGTTGAATTTGCACTTTTCATGCCAGTTCTGGCGGCCTAAGACGCCGCTCACCGGTCCGCTAAGCGATACGCCTAAAATCGGCGTTAACGCGTAGATTGCGAGGGAAAATATAGCAGGGTTGTTAAGACGAAAAAGCAACTATGTTACGTTTTGGTGCACGCGATGCACGAAAAGTGATCCAGGCTGGATAATTGCACCGCGATGGGTCATTAATTGAACATCTATGCACCTTGCCAGCGCGTAAACAGGTCTTGCGGCAAGTTAATATCAAACTGATCGAGGATACGGTTGACGGTTTGGTCAACAATCTGCTGCACGTTTTCCGGGCGGTGATAAAAAGCGGGTACCGGCGGCATAATAATCGCCCCCATCTCCGCTGCGGTGGTCATCATCCGCAGGTGGCCGACATGGAGCGGGGTTTCACGTACGCACAAGACCAACTTGCGCCGTTCTTTGAGTACTACATCGGCGGCGCGCGTCAGCAAGCCGTCGCTATAACTGTGAACAATGCCAGAGAGGGTTTTCATTGAGCAGGGCGCAATCACCATACCGTCGGTTTTAAACGAACCGGATGAGATGCTGGCGGCAATATCGCGCACATCATGCACCACATCGGCAAACCCCTGTACCTCACGTAACGTATAATCGCTTTCCAGCGCCAGCGTTTGCCGCGCCGCCTGACTCATCACCAAATGGGTTTCGATTTCCGGCAGCGTTTGCAATATCTGCAATAGACGCACGCCATAAATGACGCCGCTGGCGCCGGAAATGCCGATGATCAGTCTTTTCATTACGTTGCCTTGTTAAAACGTATTCAGGGCGATGCATGCATCGCCCCTACGTGTCTCGCGCCCGGGCAAGCCCGGCCAATCTATTTGCCTATCCTCAACGATTACCCTTCATTATGCAACTCAAGGTTCTCTACCTCATTCTGCCGCGCCAATGCCTTTGCATCATCATTACGCAGCGACTGGAGGTACTCCAGATAGCGCTGATCCACATCTTTGGTTACATAGACGCCGTTAAACACCGAACACTCAAATTGCGTAATGTCCGGATTCTCTTCACGTACCGCATCAATCAGGTCATCCAAGTCCTGGAAAATCAGCGCATCGGCTTTAATGAGCGCGCGGATTTCCTCTACTTCCCGGCCATGAGCAATTAACTCGGTGGCACTGGGCATATCAATGCCGTACACATTCGGGAAGCGAATTTCCGGCGCGGCAGAGGCCAGATAGACCTTTTTCGCGCCCGCTTCGCGCGCCATTTCGATAATTTGCTCGGAGGTGGTGCCACGCACGATCGAATCATCCACCAGCAGCACATTCTTATCGCGAAACTCGGCGCGGTTAGCATTCAACTTACGTCGCACCGCGTTACGCCGCAATTGCTGGCCCGGCATGATAAAAGTACGCCCAACGTAGCGGTTTTTCACAAAGCCCTGCCGGTATGGCTTATCCAGAATACGGGCAATTTCCAGCGCCACATCGGTCGAAGTTTCCGGGATCGGAATCACCACATCAATGTCGAGATCTTCCCATTCGCGCGCGATTTTTTCACCCAACTTGGTGCCCATCCGCACGCGTGCGCTGTAGACCGAGATTTTATCGAGGAAAGAATCCGGACGCGCAAAATATACATATTCAAACAAGCAGGGGTTGCTTTTGGGATTCTCGGCGCACTGGCGAGTGAACAACTGCCCTTTTTCGGTGATGTACACCGCTTCGCCCGGCGCCACATCTCGCAGAAATTCAAAACCCAGCGTATCCAGCGCGACACTTTCGGAGGCGACCATATATTCCACCCGCTCATCCGGCAGCCGACGTTTGCCCATCACTAAAGGACGAATGCCGTTCGGATCGCGGAAGGCGACCATGCCATGACCGATGATCATCGCCACACAGGCGTAAGCGCCACGCACATGCTGATGCACTGCCGCTACCGCTGAGAAAATATTTTCCGCTTCCAGCGGATAGTGCTGAAAACGATCCAGCTCCTGCGCAAAAATATTGAGCAGAATTTCGGAATCCGAGGTGGTGTTGACGTGACGGCGACCGCTTTCAAACAGTTGCTTACGCAGCTCATGGGCGTTAGTCAAATTGCCGTTATGCGCCAGAGTAATGCCATAAGGTGAGTTAACGTAGAAGGGCTGCGCTTCAGAGGCGCTGGAACTACCCGCCGTTGGATAACGAACATGGCCGATACCCATATTGCCCTGCAAACGCTGCATATGGAGTGCTTCGAACACATCACTGACCAACCCGTTGGCTTTACGGAGACGGAAACAGTTCAATGCGTCGATAGTACAAATGCCTGCGGCATCCTGCCCACGGTGCTGAAGCACCGTTAACGCGTCATAAATCGACTGGTTTACCGGCATGAATCCGGTGATACCGACAATACCGCACATGTAGTCATATCCTCATAAGCCGCACCCCCGGCGCGATTACCGGGGTAAAAAACTCGACGTGCTTTTTAGGTAGTCAAAAAACCACCCGATGATGCCACGGAACTGGGGAATGAGTTGGGACTGCTGCCAGTCAGGGCTTTTTGAAAAGCCGGTGAAGACATCAAGGAAGAACAAAATGGCGGAAACAATCAGCACGCCACGTACCGCCCCGAAACAAACGCCTAACACCCTATCGGTACCTGACAGCCCGGTCTTATCAACCAGTGTGCCGATCACATAATTCACTATCGCGCCGACAATCAGCGTGGCGATAAACAGCACCGCGATGGCGATCCCATTTCGCACCAGTTCATCTTCAAAACCTGTAAACCAGACCGCGAGGAAGGAGTAGTAATGACTGGCGACAAAGAATGCGCACCCCCAGGCAACGAGAGAAAGTGCTTCCCGAACAAACCCACGGATTAGGCTGACAACAGCCGAAAAACCGATAATCGCAATAATGACGTAATCTATCCAGATCATGAACTCTTCCAGCGACAGTGCCCCTGCATCCAGTTCGGGGCGAATTCTAACAGAAAAAGAAAACGTTTGCGTAGGGGTTTTCTTTTTCCAGACCAAATAAAAAGGGGCGATGAAAAAAAGCTAATCCCCGCCCCTGGTTAGCGCAATTGCACGCGGTTAACGTGCGCTATAGGGCTTCACCACGCCGCCTAGTCCGGAAATGCCCTTCAGCTCGCTGACCGCAGCCTGCATTTTGGCTTTCGATGCATCCGGCCCGACATAGATGCGGGTGATTTGCCCCTGCACCGGCGTGGCGGGAACGGTAAAGGCACGATAACCGGATAACCGTAGCTGTGCCACGACTTCGCTCACCTTCGCCGCATTTTTCAATGCGCCCAGTTGCACCACCCAAGCCTGCCCGCTCGGCGCTGGCGACTCCTGAGGTTTCGCTTCCGGTTTCGGTACTTCAACCGGCTTAGGTTTTGGCGGCTCAACCGGTTTTGGCTTCGGTTGCTCAACCGGTTTCGGTTTTGGCGTTGCCACCGGTTTCGGCTTCGCCGGCTGCATTGGCGGCGGCGCGACAACCGTCGGCTGATTGTCAGACTGTGGTACCGCCGTGCCGTTATCCGCCGATTGCGCCGGACGCGCGCTATTCCCTTCTACCGCCGCGCTGGCGCCTTCCGGCGGCTGCGCCGGGAGGGATTGCGTAACTGGCGGTACCATATCGGTATCCTGTTGGTCATCCGGTTTCGGCACCAATGGAATGGCCGCGAACTCTTCTTTGTAATGCTTTTTCTTGCCGTCGAGTAAGCCCGGCAACACAATTACGCCAACGGCGACCAAAATAACGGTCCCGACTAAACGGTTTTGAAACTTACTTGCCACTGCCGTTCTCCGTTTCCATCGCTTCCATCACCTGCGCCACGGTATGAAACGATCCACATACCAGCACAATATCCTGTACTCCCGCCGCGCGCTGTGCCGCACGCCATGCTGCTTCAACATTGGCAAATGCCTGCGCGTGCGGTAAATGGTCAATTAATTGCTGTGCCGTTGCGCCACGCGGCCCTGCCAGCGGCGCGCAGTACCATTCATCGACTTGCGGCGCTAAACAGGCGAGCGTACCGGCAATATCTTTGTCATGCAGCATCCCAACCACCGCATGGACTTTACCCTGCTTCGGCAGCGCCGCCAGGCGACTGGCAAGATACGCTGCCGCATGCGGATTATGCGCCACATCCAGGATCACCTGCGGCGCATGCGCCACGGTTTGAAAACGACCGGGTAAGGTAGCTTTATCCATCCACTGCCGAATCAACGCTTCCGGGACGGTGAGTTCAGAAAGACGCAATGCAGCCAATGCGGTCGCGGCATTTGGCAACGGTACTTGCGGCAACGGCAAATGGTTTAACGTTCCTTGCGCATCCTGGAACGTCCAACCCTCGCCATCTTGATGATAACGCCAGTCACGATCGCATCGGGCGAGCAGCGCGCCCTTTTGGTGCGCAACATCAGCAATGGATGTCGGCATATCGGGCTCGCCCACGACCGCAGGTTTATTGGCGCGAAAAACGCCGGCCTTCTCTCGACCAATGCTTTCGCGGTCTGGCCCCAGCCAATCGGTATGATCTAACGCGATGCTGGTCACCACCGCTACATCCGCGTCAACAATATTGGTCGCGTCCAGCCGCCCACCTAACCCCACTTCAAGGATCACCACATCCAGCGCCGCCTGCTTAAACAGCATCAGCGCCGACAAGGTACTAAACTCAAAATAGGTCAACGACGTGTCACCCCGTCCGGCTTCAATCGCAGCAAAAGTCGCGGTATGTGCTGCTTCGTCCAACTCTTCGCCCTGCACTCTTACCCGTTCGGTATAACGCAGTAAATGCGGTGAGCTATAAACGCCGACGCGATAGCCTGCCGCCAATAACAGCGTTTCTAAAGTGCGACAGGTGGTGCCTTTGCCATTGGTCCCCGCCACGGTAAACACCGTCGGCGCCGGTTTAAGCAGACAGAGATGCGATGCGACGCGCCGGATACGATCCAGCCCGAGCTCAATGGCCTGAGAATGTAAATGCTCAAGATAATGAAGCCACGTGGCCAAAGGCGACGTGGCTTGAGGAAGGTGAAGATTATCCATGTGTCCCGTTCACAGCGTTACGGTTCATTGGTGAAAGGAACAGCAAGCTGTTCCTCTCCATCATCTGTCAGGCCTCGTTGCTTTCCGGTGCGGCATCGGCGAGATGCTCGTCACCATCGTGCAAAGGCGCTGGCAGGTTCATCATTTTCGCCAGATGGCTCGCCAGCTTGTAACGCATTTCCGGGCGACGAATAATCATATCAATCGCGCCTTTCTCAATCAGGAACTCGCTGCGTTGGAAGCCTGGCGGCAATTTTTCCCGCACCGTTTGCTCAATAACACGCGGACCGGCGAACCCGATCAGCGCTTTTGGCTCGGCAATATTCAGATCGCCCAGCATCGCAAAACTGGCGGAAACGCCGCCCATAGTCGGATCGGTTAATACAGAGATATACGGTAAGCCGCGCTCTTGCATTTTCGCTAACGCCGCGCTGGTTTTCGCCATCTGCATCAGCGACATCAGCGCTTCCTGCATACGTGCGCCACCGCTGGCTGAGAAACAGATCATCGGACAGTTATCTTCCAGCGCCTGCTCGACCGCGCGCACGAAACGTGCGCCAACCACTGAGCCCATTGAGCCGCCCATAAAGGAAAACTCAAACGCGGCGGCGACAACCGGCATCCCATGCAGGGTGCCTTTCATCACGATCAACGCATCTTTTTCGTCGGTCTCTTTTTGCGCGGCGGCCAGACGATCTTTGTACTTTTTGGAATCGCGAAACTTGAGCACATCTTTCGGCTCCAGCTCACTGCCCAACTCGACCAGCGTGTCCTGATCTAACAGGCTGTGCAAACGCTCACGGGCGTGCATACGCATGTGATGATCGCATTTCGGGCAAACTTCCAGATTGCGTTCCAGTTCTGCGCGGTACAGAACCTGCCCGCAACTATCACACTTGGTCCAGACCCCTTCCGGGATACTTGCCTTGCGTGATGGGGTAATTGTGCTCTTATTGAGAATTCGTTCAATCCAGCTCATTGATGACCTTTCTGTTTGAACCTGGTGAAACCAGTTTTTCTTGTTGCTGCCGAATTCACGTTCAGCAGACCATAAATGTCGCTCATTAAACCATAACCAACCGACACTGTGGATAAAAATCTGGTCGAACCGGTTGGTCTGGTATTTTTATTAGCCGGGTTTACTGACGCGCCGCACGACGATGGCGCCAGAATTCAACCACACCGGGCAGAATAGACACCACGATAATCGCCACAATCAACAGTTTCAGGTTCTCCTGCACCACCGGCAAATTGCCAAAGAAATAGCCGCAATACGAGAACAGTAGCACCCACAGCAAGCCGCCCGTCACATTGTAGAGGGCGAAATAACGATAAGACATGTGCCCCATGCCGGCGACAAAGGGCGCAAAAGTGCGCACTATCGGAACGAAACGCGCCAGAATAATGGTTTTCCCGCCGTGCCGTTGGTAAAAAGCGTGGGTTTTATCCAGGTAACTGCGGCGAAAAATTTTTGAGTTTGGATTGCTGAATAATCGCTCGCCAAACAGACGACCAATGGTGTAATTCACCGCATCGCCCAGGATAGCCGCTAGCGCCATCAGCGCCACCACGAGATGGACATTCAAATCATTACCCGGTAACGCCGCCAACGCACCAGCAACAAACAGTAATGAATCGCCCGGCAGAAAAGGCGTCACCACCAGGCCGGTTTCGCAAAACAGGATCAGGAACAGAATGGCGTAAACCCATACGCCATATTGCGCCACCAGTTGCGCCATATGGACATCAATATGCAGGATAAAATCGACGACAAAACGGATTAGATCCATAACTCTCCCTTACTCCCCACCATCAATATTAATCTTCAAGGAACAGCGGCCCCATTGGCATCTGCGGCAAATTGAACTGTGCCGGATAATCCACCGCCACCAAATACAGCCCTTCCGCTTTGGCGGTTGCCGCCGCCAGCGTACGATCTTTCGCCGCCAGTAACGTTGCCATCCACGTTTCCGGCTGGTTGCCGCAGCCGATTTCCATCAGGCTACCGACAATGTTACGCACCATATGGTGCACAAACGCATTGGCCTTAATATCTACCACCACATAAGCGCCATGGCGGCTAACATGAATATGCATCAGGTTACGCCACGGGGTACGTGACTGACACTGCACCGCCCGAAACGAAGTAAAGTCGTTTTCACCCAACAGACACTGCGCCGCACGCTGCATTTTCTCCGCATCCAGCGGATGGTAAAAATGCGTCACGCCACCGTGTAAAATCGCCGGACGTAAGCGTTGATTATAAATCACGTAGCGATAACGACGGGCGGTGGCGCTGAAACGTGCGTGAAAATCCTCTGAGACCGGCTTCACCCACCGCACCGCGATATCGTCAGGCAGATTCGCATTGACGCCCAGCGTCCAGGCGGAATCTTTACGCAGTGACGAGGTATCAAAATGCACCACCTGACCGGTACCGTGGACACCGGCATCAGTTCGACCGGCGCAAAACACGTTCACGTCATGATTCGCCACTTTTGACAGCGCTTGTTCTAACCGCCCTTGCACGCTGCGAACTTCCTGCTGGCGCTGCCAGCCGTAGTAACGGCTGCCATCGTATTCAATACCGAGCGCCAGCCTGATGGTTTCAGCGCTGGCGTTTACCGCTTCACTCATTAGTACATATACTCCTGCACCAGTTTTTCGGCGGTTTTGAGCGCCATTAACGCACCGCCAAAGCGGATATTATCGGCAACCGACCATAGCTGTAGCAGTTCCGGCACGCCATAATCATTACGCAAACAGCCAATACTGAGTTGAACATTTCCTGAGGCGTCGCCAACCTGAGTCGGGTAATCGTTCTCGTCCGATAAGCCGATATCCGGCGCGCGCTGCAGTTCATCGTAAGCCTCTTCTGCCGACAATGGCCGTAAGCTCTCCAAATGCACGATCTGCGCATTGCCGTAAAATACCGGCGCCTGCACGCTGCTGACTGAGATGGGCAAACCTTCATCCTGCATCACTTTGCGTACTTGCTCGACTAGACGACGTTCACTCTCCACGCTGCCTTGGTTATCAGGCAACTGCGGTAAAATATTGAACGCCAACTGGCGGCCAAAAAAGTGCTCTTCCGCCGGTACGCCATTCAGTAAACGCGCGCTTTCGCCTGCCAACGCGTCAACCGCCGCTTTGCCATGCGCCGACGCCGAGAGTAAATTGGTGACCTGTAAGCGGCTCAGGCCCGCCAGCTCAACCAGCGGTTTAATCGCACAGAGTAACTGGCTGGTTAAACTCTCCGCGACACACACAATATTGCGGTTGCGGTAATCGGCCAGCGCTTGTGGATTAACATCCGCCACCACCAGCGGAACGTCCGGCTCAAGGGCAAACAGATCGCTGCTATCAATCACCAGACAACCGGCGCTGGCCGCCTCTTCGGCATAGCGTGCCGAGGCTTCGCGCCCGGCGACAAAAAAAGCCAGTTGCGCGCGTGACCAATCAAACTCAGCGGCCTCTTGCACCTGAATAGATTTGCCTGCGAAACGCAGCGTTTCGCCCGCACCGCGCTCGCTGGCCAGCAACATTAACTCACCAACCGGGAACTGACGTTCCGCCAGTAACTCCAGTAAAGCGTTCCCTACTGCGCCTGTCGCGCCTAAAAGCGCAATATTCCAGCCGTCAGACATGTTGGTTTACTCCAGACAATGGCATAAAAACAGAAGGCGGTGATATTCACCGCCCGTTGATTCAGACTTTTCCCGCTTAGGCGGTGAAAAAAACGGCTTAGCGTGCAGCGTGGTACACCGCGTCAAACCCTAATTTTTGCAATAACGTCGCCGCCCCGGCATCATCACACTGCACATGCAGCGATGACCATTCACGACGCTCTTGATACTGCTTGCGCAGCCGATCAAACTCACCCGCAATCGCGGCCACTTTTCTGAGCGGCGCATCATCGCGGCGCACATCATACACCAGATGTACTAAACGTTTTAGCGTCGCCTGATCGAGCGGGCCATGTAACGTAATGCGGCCAAACTCCGGCGGCGGTAATAAGGTATCTAACGCGACCTGCTGTTGCTGGCCGATAAAACGGCTCCAGGCCTCAAAGACCTGGGTCGTGCCGCGTGCCTTACCTTCAAGGGTATAACCGGCGATATGCGCGGTGCCAATATCCACCTGCTCCAACAACGGCAACGACAGATCTGGCTCCGGTTCCCATACATCCAGCACTACGCTGAGATCATCGCGTTGTCCAAGAACGCGTAGCAATGCCGCATTATCCACCACCGGGCCGCGACAGGCATTAATCAGAATGGCGTTAGGTTTTAGCGCATTCAGTAACGTTTCATCGGCCAGATGATAGGTTTTATAGGGCCCCTCTTTGAATAGCGGGGTATGGAAAGTGATCACATCAGCTTTGGCGACCACCTCTTCCAGCCGCCGAAATGGCCCGTCCTCACCGTTATCGGCACGCGGCGGATCGCACAGTAAGGTCCGCACACCCCAGGCTTCAAGCCGTTTTTGCAGGCGTGCGCCCACATTGCCGACGCCGACAATCCCTACCACCCGATCGGTAAGCTGGAAGCCATCACGTTCCGCCAAGAGCAGCAACGAAGAAAACACATATTCCACCACCGCAATGGCGTTACAACCGGGCGCGGCGGAGAAACCTATACCGGCGCGCGCCAGAAACGCTTCATCAATGTGATCGGTTCCGGCCGTCGCAGTGCCGACAAATTTAACCGACTTATCGCCGAGTAAGGCTTCATTAACCTTGGTCACCGAACGCACCATCAGCGCATCGGCCTCCGCCAGCTCCGCCTGCGGGATCGGGCGACCGGGTACCGCGACGACGTCGCCGGTACGGCTAAACAGTTCGCGCGCATACGGCATGTTTTCATCTACGAGGATTTTCACGAATTGGTTTCCTGCATTGGAAGAGTCGAGAGGAGGTGAAGCTCTATTTTAGAACGCCACAACCCGCGTTACAACGTCAACGGGGCTGATCCTGGCCTGCGCAACCTGGGTTTATCGCCGTAAAGTGATAGAAATTTCTTAAAATTAGGATAAAAAATACGCTTTTTATGATTTTAGTTAATGTTAACAAGTTTTAATATAAGCGCGCCAATAGAAAGGCGTACTTATATAAGTTGTGGCTCAAATAAGTCTTTTCTTAAAAATCGTGGTCACACTCATTTACAGGAGTTCTAATGAGAGAATTAACATTATACGAAGTGGAAAATGTTTCTGGCGCAGGCGTAATAGATGGCCTGGGAGCGCTAGCCGGGAACCTGGTTATAGATGTGGTCAAGTTAATCAATGATGTGTGTAACACATCCTTTGGTTTTATCCCCGGCCAGCTCGCCGATCGTATCGGACTGAGTTCGGTTCATCACGCTATCGACTCGTTTTTTTACGGTATTTATAAGGGTGTGATAGGTGTGGCCGTTTTATTAGGCGGCGATGGTGATCGTGTGACTTATCACTACGAAGAAGAATGGGGTAGCTAAATCTAACAGGTTTAAAACCGATCTCTTGAAATTGTGTTCGTAGAGATCGGTTTTGCTTAGTTTAACTTATCTTCCTGCCTTCGAGAGGCGTTCAAGTAAGGGTGAAGTAAACAGATGGTGTGGATCATACTTATCCAATATATCCATCGCCGATTGCCAGTTATTCTCATCAGCGCCGCGTGTTAAGCTAGCCGGTATTAATTGATTAATAACGCGCTCATTCTCCCAGGTCCCTTCCGGGGTATAGCCCCATCCTTTACTCCATTCAACACGGCATTCAGCATAATCACCGGAAAAATGTTCAAATATCCACTGTTCCATTTGTTGATAAAACACGTTGGCATCGGGAGTATCCGGATGCGATAAATTATCCAGCCAGATAACCGTATCCCAATCAGGGCGATCTTCTCGCCGTCTGGCTGCGGAGAACGCGGCAACCTGAGCGCCAGCAACGATTGATTCGTCCGGGTTATCAACCCCTGTCACTCTGATTTCAACCGCATTATTCATCGGATAAGAATTACGTGTCTGATATAACGCCACCATTTCCCGATATTTTTGTACGAAATCATAAATTACCTGCTGCATTTTATCGCGCCGGGTCAAAATAGCATAACCATTTGCCGTTACACGCAGCGTACTGGGTTTTACATACAATAAAAGGTCTTTACTCCAGCCCCAAAGGTCAAAAGAGAGCGTGGTACCAAGACCGGCTTTGACCAGTTCTAACTCAGCATTCCCTACCGCAGGCGCTGCTTCCGGATGACCGGTAGTAAAGTTTTTAATTAATTTCTCAAGGCTGGCTGGCAAATTATCGCTAAACGGATAATTAAAAGGCGAAGAAACCCTGCGAGATACACCATTATAAGTGGGATTTTCCGTCCACACTTTTAGCCAGGGTTCTTCCGTAAAAGGAAACCAAATAGCCTCTGCCCTTCCGCTACGCTCAACAAAGCTCGCGAACGAATTTTTCCTGTCTGCTTGCTCAGCAAACAGGTCGCTTGCAGGAATATTAACGTAACTTTGACAACGTAAGCGCTTATTGCGCGGAACCTGCAAGGTGACTTCAACAATCAAAGCCCGCCCAATATGAACCATAAAAGCAGAAATATCTTTGTCGTTACGCTGAAACGTTTTTAATACATAGCTTTGCGCCGTTTCATCCCAAACGATGGCCGTCAAAGAAACGATACTATTACTCAGGGTGCCATAACAACCGCCGGCTGGTCGCTCCTCTCCTGTAGCCGGCATGCCAGTACCATGAGCCCCGATAGCTAACACGCCGCCAAGGGTTAAATCCCCCGGCGCCGGGGTGGCTAAAAAACCGAGTTTACTTTTTTCAAGCTTCGTTAACAGCGCTTCCATCGAAACCCCAGTCTGCGCCGTGACCACGCCATAATTACCCATGACTTCGATACGCATACTATTTAGGTATTTCTTCAAATCGATTAATAAAACCCGGCTATTATTCTCACCATTAGCGATAGTCAATTGCGACCAGTTATGCATATTCCCGAGCGGCCTGACCCGATACTTCTCCTGATACGCCCAGTTAACGGCCACCACTAATTCCTGTGTGGTTTTGGGTTGAAAGGTAAGTATATGTTTACCCTCGGTTTGTTTAGACCAGTTTATAAAGTCAGAATAGAAAAATTTAAACGGCGGTGTTATTTTATTTTCCATAAATATCATATCCTTATATTCATATTAATCTATAAATTATCTTAACAACTGTATATATATACAGTAAAAAATATAAAAGGACACGTTCTGCATGTCAATCTAAGCGTTTGCAGGTCAAATACAGAAAAGCCTTATATATCAGCTAAAAGAAGAAAAATGCTTTATTAAAAAGATAAAAAATCATATTTTTTACGAGAAAAGCGAAGGGAATACCGACGGAAAAGCGAATGTTAAGTGGGGTTATTTTTATTCACCTAAAAAGCTAAATTATATTTTCGCCGCCTGAGACTGCCGATAACGTTCCGGTGTGGTGCCCGACTGCTGTTGGAACATCACAATCAGCGCCGAGGCCGAGCTGTAGCCAAGATCCAGCGCGGTGTCCTGCACCGTTTTTCCCTGCTCCAGTAACGAAATCGCATGTAGAAAACGCAAACGCTGCCGCCATTCGCTAAATGACATACCCAGCAGCGCCCGGCAACGGCGTGCCAGCGTACGCTCGGTGGTATAGACCCGTTGCGCCCACTGCGCCAGCGTCGTGTTATCCGCCGGATTTTGTTCCAACGCCTGAAGAATGGGCGCCAGATATTTATCTGATGAATAAGGAAGATAGCTGGTTTGCACTTCCGCCTTATGCAACTGATCGTAAAGCACTTCGCACAGCCGTAAATCTTGTGCGGTTTGCGGGTTTAATACTTGCCGTTCAGCGCAATCCTCCATAATCGCGCTGGCAATCGGCCCGACTTTCAATAAACAGGCTTGCGCCGGCAATTCGCCACACAAGGCGGCGGCAATATTGAAAGTACGGAAGTAAGCCTGTTTCAGATTATAACTGGCGTGCTGTTTTCCCGGCGGGATCCAAATCGGCAAATCGGTCGGCGTCAGCAGCCGCTGCCCCTCAACGTGCATTTCCAGCACATTACACTTAACGAAAATCGCCTGCCCCCACGCATGCGCGTGCGGCAAATATTCGGTTTTCGCATTCGATTGTTCATAGCGTAAAAAGAAACGGAAATTATCAGCCAGTTGCGGTTCTTGATAGGTCAGTTGATGTGACATAGTATCCGGCGCCAAAACAGGTTTGTCCGATTTTAACCATCCCGTCAAAATCGGACAAGGTGTTTTACGGTTGAATCAAACGGCTACCGGTTTGCTGCGTTTGGCGCTGAAACTCTTGCTTCGCGCCATTAAGCGCACGGATAAACTCGGCATTATTATGCAGGCTGGCGACCACTGCCGCGCCCATTAAACGCCCATTGTCCACATCGCTTTGCCAATGTGCGCCACACACCACCCGGCTCTGACCAAAGTCATAGCCACGTTTAAGGATTTCCGTCTGGCGCGCCGGATTTATTTCAGCCAGCACCAGCGCTGCCGCCCAGCCGAAAGAGGCGTGCCCGGAAGGATAAGAACCGGTGTCTTTCATCTCCTTATCTTTTTCCGGCGTACAGGTGTGATCTTTATAGACCACAAACGGGCGCACACGCATATAGTGGTTTTTGGCTCCCCGCATCGCATAGTCATGGCTATCTTGCAGTACACGCGTTAGCAACGTATAAAGCGCAGGGGTTTTTTCTGGCGAGATTTCCTGACCGAACGCCGCTGAGAAAATGTCGGTAATATTTTTATAATCCGCATCGCTACGCGCCAACGCTTCACGCTGTGGGTTTTTCAGGGTATGCCCTTGCAGATAAACTGCCTGATCGTTGAGAAAAGCAGTGGTATTTTCAGCGGGCGGCGGCGGCAGGATGGTTAAACTGTCCGGCGCGTCCTGCGGGGTGAGAAAACCTTGTGGTTTTGCCTGCGAAGCGCAAGCGGTGAGTGCGGTCATCACGACCATCGCCATAATGGCTTTTTGCTTTACGTTCATCCTTTCTCCTTATATAAGCGCCGCTTATTATGCCTCTCCAATGTAGGGACGTTAGACAAAAAATGATATTCGCGAAAATGACTGACCTGAATTTGTCCGACAGAAAACTTATTTTGTCCGATTTGCACTATCTCTGGCAAAGCAGACAAGCATACACTGCGCGCAGGTTTTGAAAACAGTGAGAAGGTCGATGAATTTTTTGTTTCCTCTGTTCGCGGTATTGATCTGGTCCGTGAATGCGATCGTCAGCAAGATGTCTGCCGGGGCTATCGACCCGGCGGCGATCTCTTTTTACCGCTGGCTGCTGGCACTCCTCGCGCTAACGCCGTTTGTGTTGCCTTCCGCCTGGCGTAATCGTCGTCAGATTGCTCAGGTTTGGTGGAAACTGTTAATTCTCGGCCTACTTGGCATGGTGCTCTATCAGAGCCTTGCTTACTATGCGGCGCACAGTGTGACGGCACTGTTCATGGGTATCTTAAATGCCTTAATCCCGCTATTAACGGTGCTGATCAGTATTGTGGTGTTGCGCGTAGCGCCCACGCTGGGCATTTTAATCGGCAGCATACTATCCTTCGGCGGCTTGGTTTGGCTGGTTAGCCAGGGAAACCCGCACGCACTGCTGACACATGGCCTGGGGAAAGGTGAACTGATGATGTTCGCCGCCTCAACCTCTTATGCGTTATACGGTGTGTTGACGAAACGTTGGGCGATTCAACTCCCCAACTGGCAAAGCCTGTATATGCAGATTCTGTTCGGCGTGGCGTTACTGACGCCAAACTTCCTAATGGCCTCGGATGTCTCGCTCACTCTGCACAACATCCCGTTGGTGCTGTTTGCCGGTATTTTTGCTTCTATCATCGCGCCTTTCTTGTGGATTCAGGGCGTGATGCGCATCGGTGCCAGCACCACCAGTATTTTTATGAATCTCGCGCCGATCTTTACCGCGATTATCGCGGTCCTGTTTCTGCATGAAAGCCTGCGCAGCTACCACTACATTGGCGGCGGTGTAACGCTATTAGGGGTGATTCTGGCACAGCGACTGCGCACGCCGCTGCGTCTGCGCAAGCGAACAATTCCCCCAACGTCAGAGGCTGACTCTGGCGCCTAATCCTGCACCGGATAATAAATCTCGGTAGAGCCGCCCTCGCCTCTACCGATTACCGGGCGGGATTGTTATCATAGTGAATTGTCTGATTTCTCCGGCGCACCCCGGACATTGACCAGTTTTGAAGGACTTCGCTATGCAACCTCTTACCGGCCCCGGTGCGCCTGCGGGCGATCGCACAACGTCTTCTGTTTCCGGTCAATCGCGTACTGGTGGCGTGGGCGATCAGCCACTTTCGCCCGCACAACGTACTGCGCTGGAACGTTTGGTGGTGCGTATAATGTCGCTCAGTTCGCTGAAGTCTGCGGAATTATGGGCGGGTTTGCGCCATGAAGTCGGCGTAAAGAATGACGCAGAATTACTCTCACGTCATTTCCCGGCTGCCGAACAGTTTCTTACAACGCGGTTGTCGCAGGTACAAAACAGCCACGCCACGCGCCAGTTGATGCAACAGCTTTCCGACCTACTGCCACAAGGTAATAATCGCCAGGCAGTGAGTGATTTTATCCGCCAGCAGTTTGGTCATACCGTGTTGAGTTCACTCTCACCGGACCAGTTGCGCCAAGTGTTGACCATGTTGCAAAACGGTCAGTTAGCCATTCCGTTACCACAGCAAACCCGAACCACCGATCGTACGCTATTGCCCGCCGAGCACCATACGCTCAATCAGCAGGTGGCAAAGCTGGCGGCGGCCACCGGTGAGCAGCCGGTCAAATTGTGGGCGGCGGTGTTGAAATTAGTGAATCTGAAAAGCGGCGATCCGATTCCGTTGCGGCATTTCCCGTTGCTGACACAATATTTGCAAACCCGACAGACGCTTAGCCAGCACAGCGCGCCAACCTTGCGTTTGCTGGAAGCCTCATTAAAGCAGCCGCTGGATAACGCGGAACAGCGTCTACTGGAGGATTACAGCCAACAGCGTTTTCAGGCGACGCCATTAACCACCCTGACCGCCGCACAGGCGCAGGATCTGCTTAACCTGCTGTTTGCCCGTCGCGCGGAGCGCAACCAGGAAGCAGAGCCGGTGCTGGCGGAGAGTGATATTAATCCGCAGCCGATTTGGTATCCGCTAGCCAATGCCCTACCAGGTTTTCTCCAACCGCTGGCCAACCGCCCCGCATTTGGCGCGTTCGCACTGATCGTAGTTGTCGCGCTGCTTATGTGGATTCTTCTGTGAGTTAACAGCCGCACTCAGGCAGCGGGGCCGCTTCCGGCCAGTTGCCTGCTGCGTCACCGGCTACCACCGGGTGTCTGTCACGCTGCCAGAAATCGAAGCCGCCAATTAATTCCTTTACCTGAAATCCCGCTGTCGCTAGCTTCCACGCCGCCTTGGTTGAGCCGTTACAACCAATGCCGTCACAATAAGTGATATAGATTTTATTGCGATCCAACCCAGCCAGGGATTCGGCAGTCATAGTGCGATGCGGAAAACTTACTGCGCCACAAATGTGACCACGACGATAAGCATCACCGGAACGGGCATCAATGACTACCAACTCATCAACCCCTCGTGCCAGGTCTTCTGCCACGTCCCACGCATCAGCATAATAGGCCAATTTATCCGCCAGCCAGCGCGCACTCTGTTCAGGTAAAGGGGGAGGAAAAGCTAACACCGACGAGGTGACATTCATTGTAATTCTCCAATGGGTATTTCTCTCGATAATAAGGCATATTGGCCTTATACTTGAGACCCATTTGGCGCAATTAATAAGACCAATTTATGGCCATTATTACCACACCTTTAGTGACACTGTTTGCTTCACAATTGGCAAGCACCAAACGCGAACGCCTTTGCGCCACACTACGACAAGCTATCGCCCACGGCGCATTAAAGCAGGGAGAACGCCTCCCTTCTTCACGACTGCTGGCAACTGACCTGGCATTGTCGCGCGTAACGGTTGAAGCCGCCTATCAACAACTGGAAAGCGAAGGATATCTAACACGTCAAACCGGTAAAGGTACTTTTGTCGCAATAAAGATAGCGCCACCGCTTGCCCGGCTTACCCATACCCGCCAGCCGATCAAACTGTCGCGGCGTGGTCAGCAAGTGGTATCTACCGGCGGCTGTCAGGATCCGCCCTTTCCCTACGCCTTCGCCGCTGGCTCACCGGAGCTACGCGCTTTTCCTCATCAACTGTGGCAGCGCATTAGCGCAACACAACAGCGTCGACATGGCGCTAGCGTTATGCGTTATGGCGATCCGCAAGGTTACCTCCCACTACGCAACGCTATCGCACACTATCTGGCGCAATCGCGCGGTGTAATCTGTCAGGCTGAGCAGGTAATGGTACTGACCAGTTCTCAGCAGGCGCTACATATGTTGGCCCTGGCGCTACTCGATCCGGGCGACCAAGTCTGGCTGGAGAACCCCTGCTATCCGGGCGCCCGCCACGCCTTTATTAGCGCAGGCGCTAATCTCACACCGTTGGTGATGGACGCCGATGGCGCTAGGGTACAGCAAGGACAGCCAAAACTGATTTATCTGACACCGTCGCATCATTATCCAAGCGGCGTCAGCATGGGGCTATCACGACGGTTAGCGTGGCTAAATCTGGCGCAAGCGCAACATAGTTGGTTAGTTGAGGACGATTATGATAGCGAGTTTTGGTACCATGACCGGCCAATGCCTGCGCTTCAGGGGCTTGATCGCGCCGGACGTGTTATCTATCTCGGTACATTTTCAAAATCTCTTTTTCCCTCACTCCGTCTTGCTTATCTTGTGGTTCCCCCCGCGCTGGTTGAGCCGTTATGCAAATTACGCAGCGTGATTGATGGTCATAGCGCGTTGCTGCCGCAGGCAATCACCGCCGACTTTATTGAACAAGGTCACTTCTCCGCCCATTTACGCCTGATGCGCCAGCTTTATCACAGCCGACGTGATTTGTTACTGGAACAGTTGCACAGCCGGTTAGCGGAGCGGCTCACGCCAATCTCCAGTAGTGGCGGTTTGCAATTAACGGTAAAACTCAACGATGGGGATGATGGCGTATTAGCGCAACAGGCCAGGCAACAAGGGCTGTTATTACCGCGTCTGGCACCGCTCTATGCGCCCTCTTCCACGGCACAACAAGGATGGATTTTAGGTTTCTCCGCGCTGGAACGCGCGGAGATTATAGAGGGGGTTAACACGCTGTCGCGGGTACTTTATTCAGACGGGCAAAGCTTAGCGTAACCAACATACCCAGCGCGGCGCACAGCGCACCGGCAAAGTAAACGGCGCCATAGCCCAACGAGGTCGCCAATATGCCGGTCAATGGCCCGCTAGCGCCGTACGCGATATCCTGGAAAGCGGCGAAACCGCCTAATGCCGTACCACGGACTTGCGGCGCCACACGCTTAACCACTTCCACGCCCAGCGCCGGAAACACCAACGAACAGCCGCAACCGGTTAACGCCGCGCCAATCAACGCCATCCAGCCGCTATCCGCCAGCCCGAGAACGAATAACCCTCCCGTCTCCACCAGCAGAGAAATCAGCGCCACGCGCGCGCCGCCGAGGCGATCGGGCATCCAGCCAAAGAAAATGCGCATGAGTACAAAAGCACAGCCAAAAGCCGTGAGTGCAAACCCGGCGTTTCCCCAGCCCTCTGCGGCAAAATAGAGCGAGATAAATGTCCCAATCACCGCGAAGCCAACCCCTTGTAACGCCAGGGCAAAACCGGGATGCAAAATTTGCCGCACCACTTGCCACATGCCCGGACGCTCGCCACTCACCGTCGGCACCGCCGGGATCCAAAAATTGAATAGCATCGCGAACAGCGGCAACACCATCGCGCTGATCCCCAATCCGGCGAAGCCGTGATAGTGATAAATCAGCAGACCAAGCGGCGCACCAGCGGCCAGGGCGCCGTAAATCGCCATCCCGTTCCACGACATAACCAATCCGGAACGCTTATGACCAACCAGCCCCAACCCCCAGGTCAAGTTGCCAGTAAGCAACAGGCTTTCGCCAAAGCCCAGCATTAAGCGCCCCAATGCCAGCAGCGCGAACTTACCGGGCACCGACAGCGGCAGTAGCGCCGCCAATAAATAGGCCACACCGACCAGCGCCACCGCCAACATACCGTGTAAGGTCGTTGACTTGGCCCCATGCCCATCGGCTCGTTTACCGGCAAAGGCGCGAGTCAACAAGGTGGCAAAAAATTGAATCCCTACCGCCACGCCCACCATGACGTTGTTTAGACCAAGCTCATGATGAACAAATAGCGGAATAACCGGCAGGGCTAACCCGGCGGTTAAGTAGGTTAAGAAAACAGCAAAAGAGGTACAGGCTACGCGGGGTTTACCACGAGCAGCACTGTCAAATGATGTACCTGACATTTGTCACGTCACTCCTGTTATTACGCAGGCGCCAGGATATCCGCGCGCCCAAAAAACCCCGCAGCCATAGCGCGGGTTGGGTGCGTTGGTTAACGTAAACGCTTACGCAACATCATGACAATGTTGTGGATGGAATAATTGCCGGGCCAAGTTTGCCCGCTTCGCTGGCGATTGTCAAAATTCGTCCTCACAGCCGAAAAGTAATTTAATGACGAAATAAAAATCATCTGAAAGCCTCTTTCCGTGGCTCGCTAACCGCCATAAACCGGAAGATCCTCACATAATCTTAAAATAAATCCGGCATAGAGGCTTATCGACAGCGTAAAAACCCCTTTCGACGACCTTAATATTCGGAAAAAGTATTGTTTTTGTTAAGTTAAAGTTAAATAGCAACAAATTAAAAACATTAAAAAGAAGTAATAATCCTACTAAATATTTAATTTAACTAAAAATTAACCATAATTTAACCAAAAATACACACAAACGGACGTCGATCACAATTATCTGTTTCGTTAAGGCTTTTTTCCCCGCCACGTTGCTATGTTGAAAACGTGATCTAACCCATCACGTTTATCCCAGCCAACACCATAACGATATGCCCTACGATAAAGGTACTGCTATGAAATTTAACCTCGCATTACTTAATGCATGTGTGGTTTCTGCGTGCATGCTGCTCTCAACACCTTCGTTTTCCGCGGAAAAACATGACATTGCCGTGGTTGCAAAAGTAACCGGCATTCCGTGGTTCTCACGTATGGAAGTCGGCGTCAAAGAAGCGGCGCAAAAGCTGAATGTTAATGCTTACCAGGTGGGCGCTTCAACACCTGATCCGGCACAGCAAGTTAAAGTTATTGAAGATTTAATCGCCAAAAAGGTCGACGCCATTATCGTGGTACCCAATGACGCCAAGGTACTGGAACCGGTACTGAAAAAAGCACGCGCTCAGGGCATTGTGGTGCTGACGCATGAATCCCCCGACCAGCAGATTGGTCAGTGGGATGTGGAAACCATCGACAGCCAGAAATATGCCGAAAAGAACATGGATGAACTGGCAAACGCGATGGGCAAAAAAGGCGGCTATGCCATTTACGTTGGCTCGCTGACGGTGCCGTTACATAACGCGTGGGCAGATGCGGCGATTAAGTACCAAAAAGAGAAGTACCCGGAAATGCATGAGGTGACCTCACGGCTGCCTGTAGGGGAAAGCATTGATAAATCCTATGCCACTACGCTGGATCTAATGCGTACCTATCCTGACCTGCGAGGCATCATCGGCTTTGGTTCGCTAGGCCCGATCGGTGCTGGTCAGGCGGTGAAGAGTAAACGCGCGAAAAACAAAATCGCGGTGGTCGGTATTGCGATGCCAGGCCAAGCCGCGCCGTATCTTGCCAGCGGCGATGTGAAAAAAGTGCTGCTATGGGATCCGAAAGACGCCGGTTACGCGTTGGTTAACCTCGCCGACCAGATGTTGGATGGTAAACAGGTTACTAGCGACTTTAGCGTCGACGGGTTAGGCAAAGCCGATGTCGATAGCAAAAATCACGTCATTCGTTTCAATCGTATTTTGGAAGTGACCAAAGATAACGCCAAATCGCTCGGCTTCTAAGGCCCACCACCGGTGTGCTACCACGCGCCGGTGGTTAACCACATTAAGCTTGCAGCGGGAATACCGGGGCGGAGAAACGCCGCGCCGGGTTCTGCACAGATTATTGGGTTTGCATCCATTTGAATCGATAATTTCTTCACCGGGAATCAGCTATGACTTCTCTCTCACCGTTCATCTCGCTGGAAAAAATCAGCAAAAGCTTCCCTGGCGTTAAAGCGCTGGATAACGTTTCGCTCACGCTGAATAGAGGCGAAGTACACTGCCTGGCGGGCCAGAACGGTTGTGGTAAAAGTACCATCATCAAAATTATTTCCGGCGTCTATCAGCCGGACAAAGGGGCGCAAATTGCCGTTGACGGTAAGTTGTTTAACCACCTAACGCCAAAACTCTCCGCCTGGTACGGGGTTCAGGTTATCTATCAGGATTTATCGCTGTTTCCCAACCTGTCGGTTGCCGAAAACATCGCGGCACAGCATTTTTTACCCGGCGGCCATTTTTGGGTACAACGCCCGGCGATGCGCAAACTGGCGCGCGACACCATGGCACGCATCGGCGTCACGCTCGATCCCGATCGTAAGGTGGAAAAACTCTCTATTGCCGACCGCCAACTGGTCGCCATTTGCCGCGCACTGGCCGCTGACGCCACATTAGTGATAATGGACGAACCGACCGCCTCTCTTACGCGCGTAGAAGTCAATGGCCTGTTGCGGGTGGTTAACGAACTCAAAACCGCCGGAATCTGCGTGGTGTTCGTTAGCCATAAGCTAGATGAAGTAATGGAGATCGCCGACCGTATCAGCGTCATGCGTGATGGCAAGCTGGTTGGCACCTGGCCTGCCCAAGAGTTGGATAGCGATGAACTGGCCTTTTTGATGACGGGACAGCGATTTACTTTTAGCCACTTACCTGAACGCGCCAGCGCTGACGAAACGCCGCTACTGGAAGTGCGCGACCTCTCTCGTGCCGGGCAATATCAGCACATCAACCTCAGTTTACGCAAAGGCGAAATTACCTCGATCGTTGGCCTTCTTGGCGCCGGACGTACCGAACTGTGCCTTTCCTTATTCGGTATGACCCAACCCGATAGCGGTGAAATTCGTATTGGCGGACAGCCGGTTGTGTTACGCAGCAATCGCGATGCCATTCGGCACGGTATTGCCTACGTTTCAGAAGACCGGCAAACCCAAGGGCTGATTATGGCCCAATCGATTTTCGACAACACACTGGTTTCCATTTTCCCACGCCTGCGACGCGCCTCAGGATTATTCGATAACGTTAAAGCGCGGCATATCGTGGCGCAACTGATCCGTGAACTGAATATTAAAGTCTCTGATAGCCAACTACCGGTACAGACCTTGTCGGGCGGCAACGCGCAACGTATCGCGATCGCGAAATGGGTGGCGACCGAACCACAAGTGCTAATCCTTGATTCGCCCACCGTCGGCGTCGATATCGCCAACAAAGAGGGTATCTATCGCATTGCCCGTCAGTTAGCGGAAACCGGTATGGCGGTATTGATGATTTGCGATGAGATCCCGGAAGCCTTGTACAACAGCCATCGCGTGTTAGTCATGCGTAAAGGCGAACTGGTCGCCAGCTTCGCGCCGCATCACTCCTCAGAAGAAGAGATAGCCGGAGTAGTCAATGAATAAGCAACTTCGACATTTAATGACGCATCATGAGTTCTGGCTCGGCATATTAATTCTGCTGCTGGCGATTGGGCTCAGCATCCGTACCGATGAATTTATGACGCTGGGCAATATGACTGACGTCGCCACCAGCTACGCGATTTTAGGCATCCTGGCCTGCGGATTATTTGTGGTGTTGATTGCCGGAGGGATCGATATTTCTTTCCCGGCGGTAACCGCCATCGCGCAGTATGTAATGGCAAGTTATATGCTGGCGCACGGGGGCAACCTGGTACTCTCGCTGGTGATTGCCATGCTTTGTGGAATGGTGCTTGGTTTGTTTAACGGCTGGTTGGTCTACGTGCTACGCGTACCGGCCATTATTATTACCATCGCGACCCTGAATTTGTTTTATGGCCTGCTGGTATGGTTTACCGATGGGAAATGGCTGTATGGCTTTCCTGACTGGTTTATGAATGGCATTAACTGGTTTTCCTTTACCGCGTCGGATGGCTACGAATATGGTGTGACGCTGCCGCTGCTGTGCTTAGTCGCCGTGTTTATCGTTACCGGTGTATTAATGCGTTATACCCGTCTCGGGCGGCAAATCTATGCCATGGGCGGCAGCCGAGAGTCGGCCTCGCGGTTGGGCATTAACCTGCTGACGCTGCACTTTTATGTCTATGGCTATATGGGGTTACTGGCCGGGATTGCGGCAGTGGTACAAGCGCAGACGACACAATCGGTCGCGCCTAACTCGCTAGTGGGCTATGAACTGACAGTGCTGGCAGCGGTAGTGCTGGGCGGAACCAGTATGACCGGCGGGCGCGGTTCGTTAACCGGCACCCTGCTCGGCGTAATGCTGCTGGCGTTTTTACAAAATGGGCTGACGCTGCTGGCGGTCTCCTCATACTGGCATATGGTTTTTAGCGGCGTGATTATCCTGGTAAGCATTAGTGCGACGGCCTGGAACGAAAAACGCAAATTAGCGAAGGGGTGGTAAAATGGTCTCTGTGATGCGCATTTTCCCCGATGATCGCATTATTCGCCTGCAACTGGTGATGATTGTCGTGGTTTTGGCTCTGTTCTCTTTCGCACTGGGCGGTCGTTTCTTTAGTCTGGCAAACTTCCAGTCCATCGCGACACAGTTACCGGTATTAGGCATGCTGGCGTTGGGGATGGGGTTGACCATGCTAACCGGCGGCATCAACTTATCGATTATCGCCAGCGCCAATGCCTGTTCATTATTGATGGCGGCGGTCATCGTTTCTCATCCGGGTCAGCCGCTATTTCTACTGCTGGCGCTGCTGGCAGGCCTGCTGCTGGCGGTGCTGATTGGTATCTTAAATGGCGTGTTGGTGGCGTTTATCGGCGTCTCACCTATCTTAGCCACGCTCGGCACCATGACGCTGATTGGCGGCCTGAATATTTTGCTCTCTAACGGCACCGTTATCTCCGGCTTCCCACCGTTAATTCAGTACCTGGGGAATGGCGATGTGCTCGGAATTCCGGTCGCCATGCTGCTGTTTTTAGCGGTCGCATTCGCGTTGTGGGCACTGCTGGAAAAAACCACGCTGGGTCGCAGCATTTATCTGATGGGTTCCAACGAACAAGCCACCCGCTTTAGCGGAGTGAATACCCATCGGGTGCAAATCACCGTCTATATTCTGTCGTCAGTATTAAGCTGGGTCGGCGCGTTGTTAATGATGGCGATGTTCAACTCCGCCAAAGCAGGCTATGGCGAGTCTTGGTTGCTGATTACCATTCTGGCATCGGTGCTGGGCGGGATTAATCCCGATGGCGGATTTGGCCGCGTGCTCGGGCTGATACTGTCGTTAATTGTGCTGCAAATGTTAGAGAGTGGTTTGAACTTACTTGGCGTAAGCAGCTATCTCACCATGGCGCTCTGGGGCGCGGTACTGATTCTATTTATCGCATTGCAAAATCGCAGATTCTGAATTTTCGAGGGAAGAGAAATGGCGAGTTATTACATCGGCGTTGACGTCGGAACCGGCAGTGCGCGTGCAGGCATCTTTGATATTCGTGGTCGGATGATGGGCCAGGCCAGCCGGGAAATCGCAATTTATCGGCCGCAGGCCGACTTTGTGGAGCAATCTTCCGACAATATTTGGCAGGCCGTTTGTCAGGCCGTGCGTGATGCGATCAACCAAAGCAATATCAACCCGGTGCAGATTAAAGGACTGGGGTTTGATGCCACCTGTTCACTGGTGGTACTGGATAAAGAGGGCAAGCCACTGACCGTTAGCCCTTCAGGTCGTAGCGAGCAAAATATTATTGTCTGGATGGATCACCGCGCCATCGTGCAGGCCGAGCGGATTAACGCCACCCAGCATCGGGTGCTGGATTACGTTGGCGGTATTATTTCGCCGGAAATGCAAACCCCGAAGTTGCTGTGGCTCAAGCAACATATGCCGAATACCTGGAAGAATATCGGTCACCTGTTTGACCTGCCTGATTTTCTCACCTGGCGCGCCACACAAGATGAAACGCGGTCGTTGTGTTCCACCGTCTGCAAATGGACCTATATGGGCCATGAAGACCGCTGGGATGATAGCTATTTCCGCCAGATTGGCCTGGAGGATTTGCTGGAGCATGATGCCGCCAAAATGGGGCGTGAAGTGAAAACCATGGGCGAGCCGTTAGGCCACGGTCTGACGCAACGTGCCGCCAGTGAGCTAGGATTGCTGCCCGGCACTGCGGTCAGCGTATCGATTATTGATGCACATGCCGGCAGCCTTGGCACGCTTGGCGCCTCCGGCCCTTCCGGCGAGCACGCGGATTTTGATCGGCGCATCGCTCTGATCGGCGGCACCTCAACCGGTCATATGGCGATATCCAAAGGGCCACGTTTTATTAAAGGTGTTTGGGGGCCGTACTTCTCGGCGGCGCTGCCTGACTTTTGGCTTAACGAGGGCGGGCAATCGGCAACCGGCGCACTGATTGACCATATGATCCAATCTCACCCTTGCTACGCCACGCTGCTGGAGCAGGCGACAAGCCTGGGCCGAACGATCTATGAAATGCTGAACGATATTCTGCGCAAACTGGCCGGGGAACCGGAGAAGATTGCTTTTTTGACGCGCGACATCCATATGCTGCCCTATTTCCACGGTAACCGCTCACCCCGCGCCAACCCAAACTTGACCGGTATTCTTACCGGCTTAAAACTGTCGCGTACCGTGGAGGATATGGCGCTACATTATCTGGCGACCATTCAGGCTATTGCGCTGGGTACCCGGCATATTATTGAAACCATGAATCAAAGCGGCTATAGCATTGATACCATTATGGCTAGCGGCGGTGGTACTAAAAACCCGATTTTTGTTCAGGAACATGCCAACGCAACCGGCTGCGCCATGTTGTTGCCGGAAGAGAGTGAGGCAATGCTGCTCGGCGGCGCGATGATGGGCACGGTAGCAGCAGGCGCTTATGACAGTTTGCCGGAGGCGATGAATGCCATGAGTCGGATTGGTAAAACCGTGACGCCGCAGACCAATGAGATCAAGCAGTATTACGATCGTAAATATCGTGTGTTCCGCGAGATGTATCATGATCATATGAAATATCGCCAGATGATGCAGGAGAATGACTGACCGGCGTGATTAGGATTCAGGATCGGACCAGGGAGGGTCTGGTTTTGGTCACCCGAATGCGTGTTAAATGCGCGATAACTCTGTTGAATAGCCGGTAGCTTGCATATATTCCAGCAGGCGCTGCTTAACCATATCCAGCCATGCCTGAGCAGTAAGATCCCATCGTTGCGGAGCAAATTCGCCATCATAGCGAACCTGCAAAACCTCAATCCTGTCTGTCTGCGCTTCCAGTTCCAATAGATTCGCCAGTAACATGCGCAGACAGAACTCTGACGACGTCGTCAAATATTCATTAAGCAGAGTATTAAGATCGCAATTCTCATCGAAAATGTCACAGTCCTGCCCAAAATAGATCAAGATAAGATTATCTAACTCGCATGTTTTATCTATGTTTGTGTCCATCCCTTTCTCCTTAAGGCACCGGAAATGCCGTTACAACAAAATATGTTTTATTCCCATGTTTTTTTGCTTCCAATATTACCCTTACTGAGTAAGTTTTTTTACCATGGGATTTCCCTTATCTACATATCTTCCGGTTGAAAAGTAGAAACGCTGATCAAGACGTATCCTGGAGCCTGGCTGCATGTATTTTAAGGCATTTTCAAGCTGTAGACGCTTCATTGACAATACTTCTGACTTCGCTGCCGCAATCTCCGCAAGTCGCGCCGTCGCGGTATCCGTCTTACGACCGGTCAGAACTTGCTGAAACGCTGTATTCAGCGTATCAAGGCTATGAGCCCCGACCACTACGCATCCGGCTTTCGTAATCATCGTGGGTTCCGGCACAATACAAAGTATTCCGGCACCGAATATTTCAACCACGCCGCCAATAACGCCGAGCCCGCCCCATAAACGGTTACTCATAGTTTCACCAGAACTGACATTTTTTCTGCGTAAAATAGCGGTCATTTGCACAGGTGAAAGCGCGACCGTCAATCCTTCATCTTGATTCATAACAATTCCTTTTGTTCAACATCCTACTCTCCGCCTAACCTACCACCTCCTTATTCCCCTGTAATTAGTAATGCTATTAACGCCACTTATAAAAAACATTTTTGGATGCTTAAAATGCAAAAAGGGGCACGTTCAACACGCGCCCCTTTTTACTGACTTTATTTCTTATTACTGATATTTACGCATTGTCAGCGTGGCGTTAGTGCCGCCAAAACCGAAGCTATTCGACATCACGGTAGTCAGCTTTTTCTCGGTCGGTTTAGTGACGATATTCAGGCCTTCACCCGCCGGATCGAGTTGCTCAACGTTAATGCTCGGCGCAACAAAACCATGCTCCAGCATTAGCAACGTATAGATAGCTTCCTGCACACCCGCCGCGCCCAGTGAGTGACCCGTCATCGCTTTGGTCGCTGAAATGGCCGGCGTATTATCGCCAAAGACTTCACGAATCGCGCCCAACTCTTTCACATCGCCCACCGGCGTTGATGTACCGTGAGAGTTAAGATAATCAATCGGTGTGTCTACGCCCTGCATCGCCATCTTCATACAACGCACCGCGCCCTCGCCAGACGGCGCAACCATGTCCGCGCCATCAGACGTCGCGCCATAGCCAACGATTTCCGCATAGATATGCGCACCACGCGCCAACGCGTGCTCCAGCTCTTCAACCACCACCATACCGCCGCCGCCTGCGATCACAAACCCATCGCGCTCGGTATCATAAGTACGGGAGGCTTTTTCTGGCGCATCATTATACTTCGTTGACAACGCGCCCATGGCATCAAACTCACAGGCCATTTCCCAGCACAGCTCTTCACCGCCACCGGCGAAAACCACATCTTGCTTACCCAGTTGAATTTGCTCAACCGCATTCCCGATGCAGTGCGCGGAGGTCGCACAGGCGGAACTGATAGAATAGTTAACGCCATGAATTTTAAACGGCGTCGCCAGACAAGCGGAAACGCCAGACGCCATCGCTTTGGTGACCACATAAGGCCCCACGGCTTTCAGCCCGCGCGGGCTACGCATCGCGTCAGCGCCAAATACTTGAAAACGCGGAGAGCCGCCGCCGGAACCTGCAATCAGGCCAACGCGCGGGTTGTTCTGATACTGTTCGTCGGTCAAACCGGAATCTTTAACCGCCTGTTCCATGGAGAGATAAGCATAAATTGACGCATCACTCATAAAACGCACGATTTTGCGATCAATGAGGCCGGTGGTATCCAGTTTAACGTTACCCCAGACGTGACTACGCATGCCGGAGTCTTTCATTTCCTGAGAGAAGGTAATGCCAGAGCGGCCTTCACGCAGAGATGCCAGCACCTCTTCCTGGTTATTACCAATGCTGGAAACGATACCCAGGCCAGTAATCACTGCACGTTTCATTAAAATACCTCTTCCACTTCAAATTAGGAGTCGACGTGCACTCTAGCTTACACTTGTACGCCGAACAAGTCCGATCAGCGTTTTACTTTTGTAAATTTGCGTCATGTGACTTAGCTCGCTAAAATCGCGGCACTGCCTGATTAACGAGCCATTCCCGTGAAGTTATCCCCGATTGAGCACGCCAAACTTGCCTGGAATGATCGGGGTACACCTGTATCCCGAGAATTCGATGATGTCTATTTTTCCAACCAAAACGGGCTTGAAGAGACGCGTTACGTATTTCTTGACGGTAATCAGCTTCCCGCGCGTTTCAGCCAACATCCGCGCGATCTCTTTATTGCCGCAGAAACCGGCTTTGGTACCGGATTAAACTTCCTCACGCTTTGGCAAGCGTTCGACCACTTCCAGCGCGCTCAGCCGCAGGCGCCATTACAGCGTTTACATTTTATTAGCTGCGAGAAATTCCCCCTCACCGCCGAAGACCTCGCCGCCGCCCACGCCCATTGGCCAGAGCTGGCTGATTACGCCAAGCAACTACAGGCACAGTGGCCGGTCGCCCTGCCCGGTTGCCATCGTTTACTGCTGGATGGCGGGCGTATTACGCTCGATCTGTGGTTTGGCGATATTAACCAACTTATTGATACCTTTGATGACAGTCTTAATCGCCAAGTCGATGCCTGGTTTTTAGATGGTTTCGCACCGGCAAAAAATCCGGATATGTGGACACCGGCGTTGTTTCAAAGCATGGCGCGCCTAGCGCGAGAAGGCGCAACGTTGGCGACCTTTACCGCCGCCGGTTTTGTGCGCCGTGGGTTGCAGGAGGCCGGGTTTAACATACAGAAACGCAAAGGGTTTGGGCAGAAGCGCGAAATGTTAGTCGGCCACCTGGTTGCGGCGCCATCGCTAGCCGCGCGTGCGCCGTGGTATGCCCGCCCGGCCGCCAGCATCGGCGATTACGCGATTATTGGCGGCGGTGTCGCCAGTGCGTTATTAGCGCTGGCCCTGCTACGTCGGGGTAAAAGTGTCACACTCTACTGTCGTGATGCGGCGGCGGCGCGTAACGCTTCCGGTAACCGTCAGGGCGCGCTCTATCCGCTGATTCATCATCAGGACGCGGCTATTCAACACTTTTTCCCTGCCGCCTTTACCTTCGCACGTCGGCTCTATGACACGCTACCAGTTGAATATGAACACGCCTGGTGCGGCGTAACCCAACTTAGCTGGGATGATAAAAGCGCCGCGAAAATCGCTAAGATGCTTAGCACCGGCCTGCCGCCAGAAATCGCTTACGCTGTTGACCAGAAACAGGCGGAGAGATTGTCTGGCGTGGAAACCGGATGCGGCGGCATACATTATCCGCATGGCGGCTGGCTCTCGCCGTCCGAATTAACCACCGCCGCGATTGCGTTGGCGCAGCAACGTGGGTTACGCATTCATTGGTTGCATCAACTTGATGCCGTGGAGCCACAGGAAGACAGTTGGCGTTTGCAATTTTCTGCAGGAAACGACGCGCGGCACACTACGGTGATCCTTGCCAGCGGGCACCACATCGCCAGCCTGCCGCAAAGTGAGCAATTGCCGGTCTACCCGGTAAGTGGGCAAGTGAGCCACATTCCGACCGGCCCGGCGCTGAGCGCCTTAAAACAGGTATTATGTTACGACGGTTATTTAACCCCGGTCAGTTCGCGCTTTGGCACCCATTGTATCGGCGCCAGCTATCATCGCGGTGACACCACCACCGACTACCGCGAAACCGACCAGCAAGAAAATCGCGCGCGTCTATTACACTGCCTGCCCGATAGCGCCTGGCCGCAGTCGGTCGATGTTAGCGAACGTCAGGCACGCTGTGGCGTGCGCTGTGCAACGCGCGATCATCTGCCGATGGTTGGCGCGCTGCCAGACTATGCCCGCACGCTCACGCAATATCAAACCTTGCCCCACCAGCGTGAGCGCGGCGAAGATATTGCCAACGCGCCGGTCTGGAAAAATCTCTTTGTGTTGGGCGCGCTGGGTTCACGTGGTTTATGCAGTGCGCCGCTGGCGGCAGAGATCCTCGCGGCGCAGATGTGCGGCGAACCGATTCCACTGGATGGTGCAACGCTGGCGGCGCTGAATCCAAACCGTTACTGGCTGAGAAAGTTATTAAAGGGAAAACCGGTCGAATAGAGAAAACATAGCGCGGGCGGCAGAGCGCCGCCCGCGGGGGAAATAAATCAGGCGGACTGCCGGGCCTGCAAAAACAGATTATCCCACATGCCAATCACCAGCGCCTGATCGCGCGGCGAAAGTTCGCCTGCCGCAATGGCATTTTGCAAACTGTTCTGCACCTGAATCTGTAGCGCTTCCGGCGTGTGATTGCCAGACTGCTCAATTTCAGCAACCGCCAGCGTGAGGTGACCGCGCAGATAACCGCTGGCAAACAGCTCATCGTCACTGGCGTGCTCAACCATATCGTCAATCAGGGCCAGAATACGCGACTCAAATTCTGCGATCATGTCTCTTCCTCTTCTTCAAATTCACCCTCCGTTCAGCACGCATCTTCCGGCCAGGAAAATTGTGCCGCCGTCAGCGGAGGCGTTGAGTAAAATGCGCGAAGCGCTTCAATTAAACGTGCCGGGCGAGCGGGAATGCCCTTTTCCAGGTAAACCATCACCTGCGCATGAACTTTGCGCTGAAACGCGACACGATCGGGCTCACAATCTCCGCTGAGATTGTCACAACTTACGTTGAAGGGGAAGCCTGCCGCGACGCAAAACAACCATTCCAGAGCCTGCGGTTTAATTTCTACCTGTTCAAACTGACTTTGCGTTTGCGCATCGCGCCCATCCGGGCAATACCAGTAGCCAAAATCCTCTAATTTGCGGCGTTCGGCACCGGCAATACACCAGTGGGAAATTTCATGTAATGCGCTGGCATAAAAACCGTGAGCGAACACAATTCGATTCCACGGCGATTCATCATCAGCCGGAAGATAAATCGGTTCGTCATCGCCTTTAATTAGACGGGTCTGAAAATCGTCGCTAAAACAGCGATCGAATAAGGTTATTAAATCTTGGTAACGGTGTGTTGTAGCGATCATTTTATTATTCATGGCGTAAAAAAACGCGCAATTGTCGCATTAACGCCCGCCGGTTTCGAGTACTATTCTGCACTTATAGCAGATGGGTAAACCACGCGGCAATCTGCGTGCCGTAATTGTCATACAGCAGCTTACTGCTCATCACCGCTGAGACGATGACCACCATTGGACGGATCAGTTTCTGCCCACGGCTCAGCACCATATGCGCCCCAAGCCGCGCGCCAATAATCGCGCCAACCAGCATGATTAAACCGGTGCCCCACACCACCTTACCGCCAAACATAAAGAACAGCAGGCTGCCAATATTAGAAGTGAAGTTAAGAATTTTGGCATGGGCGGTAGATTTCGCCAGGTTATAGCCACACAGCGTCACAAAGGCCAGCGCATAAAATGAACCGGCGCCAGGGCCAAAAAAACCGTCATAAAACCCTACGCAACCACCCGCAACCAAGGCAAACGGCAAACCATGCAGACGCCGCACCCGATCATCCTCACCGAGACGCGGCATCAATAAAAAATAGACCCCGATGCCGATAATTAATAACGGCAGTACCTGACGTAAAAACTCAGCCTGAATATGCTGAACCAGCGTCGCTCCGGCAATCGCGCCCAAAAAGGTCATGGCGATATTCAGCCGCTGTTCGCGCAACTTCACCGCGCCACGCCGAATAAAATAGAGACTGGCAGAGAAGGAGCCGCCAACCGATTGCAGTTTATTGGTCGCCAGCGTTTGGGCGGGCGATAGCCCGGCGGCCAATAACGCCGGAACGGTTAACAACCCGCCGCCACCGGCGATCGAATCAATAAAGGCCGCCAGTACGGCGACCAGAAACAGCACCCCGACGACCGCCGGGCTGACAACAAACCAGTCCATCCCGCTTCCTATAGTAAATGTTTATCCAGTAGCGCCTGACAGGATGGCGGCAACGGTGGCGGTGTGCGTTTAACCGGTGCCCCACTTTTCGGTGGCGGCGGCAAAAACCAGCTTTGTAATTCCGCGCCACAGCCATCGCCCGGCGGCGGCGGCGGTTGATCGATACATTCGCGGCTCTCTGGCGGGCAGCGTAGGCGCACATGCATATGGGCGCGGTGCCCAAACCACGGGCGCACTTTACGTAACCAGTCGCGATCGCTACCGGCATCGGCGCACAGTTGCTGTTTAATCGCCGGGCTAACAAAAATACGCGTAACCTCGTTATCTTTTGCCGCCACTTTCACCAAGCTGTCAATTTCCGGCCGCCAGTGACGCGCCACCACCTGTTTACCGTTCGCCGACACCAGATCGAGCGGCTGGGGTTTTAACAACATTTGCTCGCTCCAGCGCGTTTTAGGTAATTGCAGCCAAATATCGACATCCAACCCCGACTGATGGCTGGCATGGCCGCTACTAAAACGCCCACCCGCCGCCATCCCCATATCGCCAATTAACACTTGGCCCAACCCCAGTTGATGGATTTGGGTACTCAGGCGCTGAATAAACAGAATCAAATCGGGATGACCATAAAAACGACGCTGATCCTGACGCATAACCTGATAGTCCGGCGCTTCCAGCGGCAACGGACGCGCGCCGATAATGCAACCGTTAGCAAACGCGCCAATTGACTGCGCTGGCCCGGCGATCGGTTGGCGGATGCTCTGCCACGGCGTCGCCGCCAGCGCGGCGGCCGAAAACACTAGCGCAGAGAGTGTAATCAGGATCTTTTTCATCGCATTACCAACGTGGAACCGTTGAGTTAACCTCCGCGCACTGTGCGCGATGACGCAATAAATGATCGATCAGCACAATCGCCATCATCGCCTCGGCAATCGGCACCGCGCGGATCCCCACGCAGGGATCGTGACGGCCTTTCGTGATCATCTCTACCTCTTCACCGGCCCGGTTTATGGTTTTGCCCGGTACGGTAATACTGGAGGTTGGCTTCATCGCCAGGTTGGCGATAATCGGCTGACCGCTGCTAATGCCGCCCAGAATGCCGCCGGCATGGTTGCTTTGGAAACCATCGGCGCGAATTTCATCGCGATGTTGGCTACCGCGCTGATTTACCACCGCAAAACCGTCGCCGATTTCAACGCCTTTCACGGCATTAATACTCATCAACGCGTGGGCTAAATCCGCATCAAGCCGATCAAACACCGGCTCACCCAGCCCGGCGGGAACATTTTCCGCCATCACGGTCACTTTAGCGCCAATCGAATCGCCCTCTTTTTTCAGGCTACGCATCAGCTCATCCAGCGCTTCCAGCTTATCAGGGTCCGGGCAGAAAAACGGATTTTGCTCCACCTGGTCCCAGGCTTTCAGTTCACAAGCCACGTCGCCAATTTGCGCCAGATAACCGCGTACTTGCACGCCAAACTTCATCGCCAGATATTTTTTGGCAATCGCGCCTGCCGCCACTCGCATTGCGGTTTCGCGCGCCGAAGAACGCCCGCCGCCGCGATAATCGCGTAGGCCATATTTTTGCTCGTAGGTGTAATCCGCATGTCCCGGACGAAACAGATCCTTAATCGCGCTGTAATCTTGCGAACGCTGGTCGGTATTCTCAATGATGAGACCAATGCTGGTACCGGTCGTCACGCCTTCGAATACGCCAGAAAGGATCTTTACCTGGTCCGGCTCACGGCGTTGGGTGGTATAGCGCGAGGTACCCGGGCGACGCCTGTCGAGATCGTGTTGCAAATCAGCCTCAGTGAGTGGAATACCCGGCGGCACGCCATCAACAATGCAGCCTAAAGCAAGACCGTGTGATTCACCGAAGGTGGTGACGCGAAAAAGTTGTCCGATTGTATTTCCGGCCATTTCGGCTCCGTTCTAAGTCGTTAATCTTTGAAAAATTTAAAATGATGCTGCGCGTCGAGAATCTGCTGTTTGGTTAGCATAAACACGCCATCGCCGCCGTTATTGAATTCCAGCCAGGTAAACGGCACATCCGGATATTGTTCGATCATATGTACCATACTGTTGCCGACTTCGCAGATCAGAACGCCCGTATCGCTGAGGTAATTCGGCGCACAGGCCAGAATACGACGGACCAGCTTCAACCCGTCACTGCCCGCCGCTAATCCAAGCTCAGGCTCGTGGCGATACTCGTTCGGCAGGTCATCCATATCGTCGGCATCAACATACGGCGGATTCGTGACGATTAAATCGTAAGGGATCGCCGGTAAATCACGGAACAGGTCGGAACGAATTGGCGTCACATGATGGATTAAGCCATGGTTTTCAATATTTTGTTCAGTAACGGCCAACGCGTCCCAGGAAATATCCACCGCATCGACCTCCGCTTCCGGAAAGGCGTATGCGCAAGCAATGGCGATACAGCCGCTGCCGGTGCACATATCAAGAATATGGCGCGGCGCCTGCCCGATTAAACCGGCGAAACGGTTATCAATCAATTCACCAATTGGCGAACGCGGGACTAAGACACGCTCATCAACGTAAAATTCATGGCCGCAAAACCACGCTTTATTGGTCAGGTAAGCTACCGGCACTCGCTCATTAACGCGGCGGATCACGCGCTCAACAATACGGTGACGTTCGCTGGAGGTGAGGCGTGCATTACGCATCTCTTCCGGAATATCGAGCGGCAGCCACAAGGTAGGCAACACCAGTTGAACGGCTTCGTCCCAGGGGTTATCTGTACCGTGCCCATACCAAATATTCGCTGCGGAGAAACGGCTCACCGCCCAGCGCAGCATGTCCTGAATGGTATGCAGTTCGCTGACTGCCTCATCGACGAAAATTTTGTCCAAGTTGCCCTCCACAGGCAAAGCCAATAATACGCCCGCTAGTTTGCCATGAAGCGGGGGATAATTCAGCGCGAGCGCGTGAAAAAGCTCACTTTTGTTTATATCCGGCAACAAGACAAGGTAGACTCGGACATCAAACCGGGACATTCAGCGCCACCAGCCGCGATGCCCCCGCCTGATGGCGCCATGACAGCGACGGTATCACTGTACGATGAAAAAAAAACACCACCTAAGCGCGGAAGACCAAACCTTATTCCGCCAGTTGATGGAAGGAACGCGTAAGTTAACCCAGGACACTATTGTCCATAAACCGGTCCGTAAGAAGAGCAACGAAGTTCCGCTTAAACGGTTGCTTTCCGAGCAGGCCGATAACAGTTATTACTTTTCCGATGAGTTTCAGCCGTTGCTGGCGAGCGACGGGCCGGTACGTTACGTGCGTGCCGATGTAAGCCATTACGAGCTTAAGAAGCTGCGGCGCGGTGATTATACTCCGGAGATTTTTCTTGATTTACATGGGTTAACGCAAAATCAGGCCCGCCAGGAACTGGGCGCGCTGATTGCCGCCTGCCGTCGTGACCATCTGTTTTGTGCCAGCGTAATGCATGGCCATGGTAAACATATTTTAAAACAACAGACACCGTTGTGGCTGGCGCAGCATCCGTATGTGATGGCGTTTCATCAGGCGCCGAAAGCGTTTGGCGGCGATGCCGCATTACTGGTATTGATTGAAGTTGAAGAGTGGTTGCCGCCGGAGTTGCCCTAACGCTCACGCATCACAGCCACGGCGGGCGCAATAGCCAATGCAAAACCAAGAATATCCATGCGTCTGTGGATCGGCACCAAAAGAAAAGGCGCCCGCGGCGCCCTCTGTTACTGTTGCTTTGGTTTGTCACCAAACCAGACTTACATTGCCTTCGCCAGTTTAGACGGGCTAACTTGCCATAACAACGTTCCCGTGCCCTGCTCAGCATCAAAATCAATACAAGCAATGGCGGAGGTCGCAAACATGGGCGGCGCTTCCTGTGGGCACAGTTCGGAAACCAGATAGCCGACTAAAGGTAGATGCGAAATCACCAGTGCCGATTCTACCCCTTCATTAGCCAACGTCTGTAAATAACTGGCGACTAAAGCGGGATCGCCGCCTGGCGTCAACTCTGGCAAAACGTCTTCGCCTTCCGGCAGTGAAAGCGCTTCGCGCACCGTTGAGAGTGTCTGCCCGGCACGCAAATAGGGGCTGACCAACACACGCTCAATTTTCAGCGCCTGGCCATTAAGCCAGCTCGCCATCTGACGTGACTCATGGCAGCCGCAATGCGTTAGAGGCCGCACCGAATCACTTGCCGCATCCAGGGCTGCATCGCCATGACGCATGATAAAAACTTGCATAAAGCACCGCTGTTGTTTAACAAAATCGCCGGGAACACAGGCTCACCGACTCTTCATTCTGCGAATGAACGCTGTGTTGTAACTCAATGCCCAAAGCCAAGTCAACCGATTGTTTATTAAATAAGCGCATCTCAGAACAGTGCCGATCGCGCGCTATTGCGCCATATTTTCTAAGGCACTGAATCGCTATGGTTATTGCCAGTTTCCACTGAATTGTAAAACTTTTCGCCATTTTCAGCCCGTCGGCGTAAAGCTTCGCAAGGGGAAAAACGCGCGCCATGTTGTTGCATAAGGGTGGTTAATGTATCAACCACATTTGTTGCGCCCAATGTATCCAGATAACGAAACGGCCCGCCGAGGAAAGGAGGGAATCCGATGCCAAATACCGCGCCAATATCGCCATCGCGCGCATGGCGAATTACGCCTTCATCGAGACAACGCGCCGCCTCATTCAGCATCATCATCACACAGCGGCGCGCAATTAACGCGCCATCTAATTGACGTTTGGGTTGTACGTTAAGTAGACGATAAATATCGCTATCTACCCGCTTTTTCGTTTTACCGTCATAACGATAAAACCCACGACCGTTTTTGCGCCCTTTACGATTATCATTTAGTACCGCATCAAACGCCGGCGGCGCGGCGAAACGCTCACCATACGCCTGCACCAGAATCGGGATAATCTTGGTGCCAACATCAATGCCTACCTCATCCAGTAACTGGATCGGGCCGACCGGAAAACCAAACTGTACTAACGCCTCATCTACCGCCTCGATCGGCTCGCCGTCCAGCACGCAGCGCATGGCTTCATTTATATAGGGCGCCAGGATACGGTTAACGTAAAAACCTGCGCGGTCGGACACGACAATTGGCGTTTTGCCCTGCTTTTTCGCCAGCGCCACCGTGGTAGCGATGGTTTGCGCTGAGGTCGCGGCGTGTGGGATCACCTCTACCAACGGCATTTTATCGACCGGACTAAAGTAGTGTAGGCCAATAACCTGCTGTGGGCGTTGCGCCTGCGCGGCAATCTCGCCAATCGGCAGCGAGGAAGTGTTGGAAGCGAAAACGGTGTCGGGCCTACAATGCTGCTCAACTTCGGCCACCATCTTTTGCTTCAGCGCCAAATCTTCAAATACCGCCTCTATCACGACATCGCGCTGTTGAAACCCCTGATAATCGGTTCCGCCGGAAATCAACGCCATCTCGCGTTGCCGTTCAGCCGCCGTTTCCTGCCGCCGTTTTACCTTTTGGCTCAGTAGCTCCCAACTGTATTTCATCGCATGGTTGATGCCTTCAAGATTAATATCTTTTATGCGCACCGGCAGTTTTGCCCGTGTCGCGGTGACGCTGGCAATGCCACCGCCCATTAATCCGCCGCCCAGTACCGCAATCGAACGCAATGCGGCGGGCTGTGCATCAGCGCCACGCTCTTTTTTCATCGCGGTAGTGGCAAAGAAAATGCTGCGCAACGCGGCGGATTGTGCTGATACTGCCAGTTCGCCAAACGCCTGCGCTTCGGCGTCATAACCACTTCCGCTGCCCTGCTCTAACCCAATACGCACCACATTCAGGATGCGCTCCGTCGCCGGATAATTACCTTTGGTTTTCGCTCGTGTCTGCTTTGTCGCCAGCAAAAACATCAGCTTGCGACCCAGCGGGCCATTCATCAAACGCTCGCGGATGGGTAATGGACGACGCGCTTCACGCGCTTTCAGCGCCAGTTTTACCGCCGTTTCCAGCAAAATCGCTTGCGGTACCGCCTCATCGACTAACCCCAGTTTCAACGCCTGCTTCGGGCGTAGCGTTTTGCCAGTCAACATTAGGTTTAGCGCCTGCGAAGCGCCGATTAAGCGTGGTAAGCGCTGCGTTCCGCCAGAACCGGGCAGTAGCCCCAGTTGTACCTCCGGTAACCCCAGCCGCGTTTTGTCATCCAGCGAACAGACACGTTTCGCGCAGGCCAGCGCCAGCTCTAAACCGCCGCCGAGACAAGGGCCGTGGATCGCTGCCACTACCGGCACCGGAAGCGCGGCTATTTCCGCCATCGCTTTTTGCCCTTGGTGCGCCAGCGCCTCGGCCTCTTCAGCGCTATCACAAGCTGCAATCATCGAAATATCGGCGCCGGCAATAAAGGAATCCGGCTTACCGGAAATAAACACCAGGCCCGCCAGATGCGGATTTTCACGCGCCCGTTTAATCACCTCACGAAGTTGTGTGGCAAAGGCCGCTTTCAGGGTATTCATCTTTTCACCAGGCACGTCAATAACGATCACGCCGACATTGTCTAAGCGCATATCAAGGTGAAATGCTGATTGTTGTTCCATTTGTTACTCCGCCTCCAGAACCATCGCCGCGCCGAGGCCACCTGCCGCGCAGGCGGTAACCAACCCTAATCCTCCGCCACGTCGGCGTAACTCATTAAGCGTTTGGGTTATCATTCGTGCGCCGGTCGCGGCGAAGGGATGCCCGTAAGCGATTGAGCCACCCAACACATTAAATTTTTCTTCGTTCACCTCGCCCATCGCGTGTGGGCGGTTAAGCACCTCACGCGCAAAACGCTCATCGCGGAACAGTTTGAGGTTTGCCAGGGTTTGCGCGGCAAACGCTTCATGCATATCAATGAGCGTGAGGTCATCCAGCGTCACGCCTGCACGTTCGAGCGCCAGCGGTGAGGCATAAGTTGGGCCCAGCAGCATGTCCTGCCAGACATCAATAGCGGTAAACGCGTAACTGCGCAGATAACCGAGTGGGGTAATGCCTAACTCACGCGCGCGCGACTCCGTCATCAGGACAACCGCGGCGGCGCCATCGGTAAGAGGGGTGCTGTTAGCGGCGGTGACGGTACCGTGACGGCGGTCAAACGCGGGACGTAAACGCGCATAATCCTCCGGTCTGGAGGCGGTACGAACGTTATTATCTTGCTGGAATGCGGCGCGCCACGGCGGCACAAATGCCGTCATCACCTCCGCGGCCAGCTTTCCCTCTTCCCAGGCTTTGGCGGCCCGCTGATGAGAGCGGTGCGCCAACGCGTCCTGCTGCTCTCTAGTGATGCCATGTGTTTTCGCCATCTGTTCAGCGGTGTCACCCATACGTAAACCGGTGGAGTACTCGGCGACTGCCGGCGGCACCGGCAGTAAATCACGCGGACGTAACTGGCTAAGGAGTTTTATTTTTTGGCCGAAGGTGCGCGCTTTACTGAGATCGACCAGCGCACGCCCTAATTTTTTGCTCACGCCAATTGGCAACACGGACGAAGAATCGGCGCCGCCCGCAATACCCGCACGGATAGTCCCGGCCAGCAAACTTTCGGTGACATTTGCCACCGCCTGAAAGCTGGTGGCGCAAGCGCGGCTAACGCTATAAGCATCGGTTTCAACACCCAATCCGCTACTCAGCACAATTTCGCGGGCGATATTCGGCGCTTCCGGCATTTGTACCACTTGACCGAATACCAGTTGTTCAATCACCTCAGCCGGAAGTTCGCTACGCGCCATCATTTCACTGACCACCATCCTGCCTAACTCAATGGCGGGGATGCCATGCAGCGCAGTCGCCTGCCGGGCGAATGGCGTGCGTAATCCATGCGTAATCGCGATGCGGTCGCCCTGACGGGTAAGCAAGGGTAGCGCTTTGCTCATTGTTATCACCTGTTAACTGGACCGGCGGCATCATTGCCAAAGAGGTCTGACCTGATCCAGTGTTAACCAGGTTGTTACATTACGCCAAGCGTTAGGAGAGAAAAATGCGAGAACAAACACGCTTTACAAGAAAAGGAAACCGCCAGCATGCGTGGAAACATACTGGCGGCTGGCAAAGTCTATACGGAAGGAGTTAACGCAGGCCGAGTTGGAAAATCAGCGTTTCCGCCTGACAGGCAAAGGTAAAATCTACATTCAGCCTGATCCCTTCCGCTTCCGGCGTGAAACGTGCCTGAACATCACAAGGTTCTGACTCAACCGCACGCGCTTTTTCCGTTAATGTCGCTAACATCGCCTCTGCCTGTTGGCGATCGCTAAACGCCTGTGACCAGGAAGCGGTACAGTCGGTATTATCCATTACGGTTCCAACATCAACACAGCAGCAAGCTGCGGTTTCATTCGCACTGCATTTATTAATGGCATCAGTCATTATTTTCTCCTGATACAGCCGCATCACGGCAGGATATTTATTTACTGCCCATGAGTTTACGCCGACCCGATGGCTATCTCTATGTCAGTGATGAATATCACATTAAATATTGATCGGACGCAATTACCGCACGGTTATTCCACTTTATTGCCCGTTTTTTGTTAAGCAGATCTTATTTCACGCATCATTCTTGAAATATTTAAAAAACAATATTGCAACATATACACAGGTCGGACCTATACTTGCCGCACTGGTCTGATTTGTCTGTTGTACTTCAGTCCCTACAATCCGCGATCCTTTGTTACGTTATGTAACGAGTTAATAAAAATCAGATAATGAGGTTGTGGTCATGAACCATAAAAACCTGTTTACAAAGTCAGCTGTGGCGGCTGCGGTGGCAATCATTTCCTCTAACGTATACGCAGCAGGATTTCAGCTTAATGAATTCTCTGCCATTGGGTTAGGTCGGGCTTATTCTGGTGAAGGTGCAATGGGCGATACCGCCGCTTCCGCCAGTCGTAACCCGGCGACCATGGCATTAATGGATCGCCCGATGTTCTCGATCGGCGCCGTCTATATTGATCCGGATGTTTCTCTGGATGGACAAACCGGTTCCGGTAATAGCCTGAAAGCCGATAATATTGCGCCGAACCAATGGGTGCCAAATATCCATTACGTGCAGCCCATTAACGATCAGTGGTGGATTGGCGCCTCGGCGGTCAGCAATTATGGTCTGGCAACCGAATTCAATGATAATTACGCAGGCGGTCCGTTTGCCGGTAAAACCGACCTGATGACCACTAACCTCAATCTGAGCACCGCTTACCGTCTTAACCAACACTTCAGTTTTGGGGTCGGGTTTGATGCGGTTTATGCACGGGCCAAGATTGAGCGTAACTTCGGTGAATTGGGTTCCTTACTGCCTGCCGCTGGCGCGCCAGCGGCACCTGCCGATACGCAAATTGCCCGCCTGAAAGGCAATGAGTGGGGCTACGGCTGGAACGCCGGTATTTTGTATGAAGTGGATGACAATAACCGCTTTGGCTTGACCTACCGCTCTGAAGTGAAGGTCGATTTTGATGGCGCTTATAAGAGCGATATCCCGGTCGCGCTGAACCCGATTGGTAGCCAATTTGGCCTGCCGGTGGGTACCGGCGGCGCGACGGTGCCGGGCTCGCTGTCGCTTCATTTGCCTGAAATGTGGGAGATCTCCGGTTACCACAAAGTGGCGCCGAAATGGGCCATCCATTACAGCATGGCCTACACCAGTTGGAGCCAGTTCCAGCAGTTGAAAGCGACCGGTTCTAATGGCCAAACGCTGTTCTATAAAGATGAAAGCTATAAAGATGCTTACCGCATCGCGCTGGGTACCTCTTATTTCTACGACGACAACTGGACCTTCCGTGCCGGTATCGCCTTTGATGATAGCCCGGTTCCCGCCGACCAACGCTCTATCTCTATTCCGGATCAAGACCGTACCTGGATCAGTGCTGGCGCATCCTACGCCTTCAACGAGGACGCCTCGGTCGACGTGGGCGTCTCTTATATGCACGGCCAGAAAGTCACTATCCGTGAAGGAACCGACCCAGTGGCAACCGCGCGTAACGGTGGTGTGAACACCCCATATACCTTTGATTCAGAAGGTAAAGCTTGGTTGTATGGCGCGAACTTTAACTACAAGTTCTAAACATAACGGCGAGAGTAGTCTCGCCGTTATGCTGTAACCTTTACCATCGGCGGGCAGTGACCCGCCGTTTTTATTCCGCGTCGATCTCGTTAATCTCACCCTGAATCGCTTGCGCGTTGGGGTTTTCCTGCGGTTTAAGCTTGCCGCCATTCGCCAGGAAATCATGCCGCTGGAAATACGCGTTACGCACAAAGGCGTAAGGATCTTTCGAGTTACGCAAAATCGCATCGGAATCCAGCAACTGCGCACGCGTTTCAATGCCTTCCAGCGTCCATTTACCAATCGACATCGGCCACGTCAGCCAGCTTAACACCGGATAGAGTGTATCAGCGTAATCGCCGCCATCTTCACGCAGGGTAAAACTGCCGTAAGCCGGAAGTTCTACATAAGGGCCATAGCCCACGCCCCAGGCACCCAGGGTTCCGCCAAAACGCGGCGGCTCCTCTTTCGTCAGTTTCGGATTCGCCATCCCTGCCACATCGATAAAACCGCCCAATCCGAAAATGGTATTCAGGAAGAAGCGGTTAAAGTGGATCATGCCGCGATAGGGATCGCCGCGCAGGAAGGAGTTCACCATCGCCGCAGGCTCATCAAGGTTACCGAGGAAATTGCTCAGCCCGCTACGCGCCGGAACCGGTACATAATCACGCCATGCCACCGCGACCGGACGCAAAACATAGGGATCCAGTACGTTGTAGTTAAAATCGAACATGGTTCGGTTGAAACCTTCCAGCGGATCGGAACGCCCTTGCGGCTCATCCGTCCCTTTAGAACTGGCGCAGCCGACCAGTAATACGCTTGCCAGTGCCAGCCCCGTCAGGCGGTAGTTCATATTGTTCTCCCTGTACTGGTTGAGTGATTACCGCTTCAGGGCTGCTGCTGGTTTATTTCAACAGCCAGTTGCTGATGACCATCGTAAGGCATAACCGCACTCTCGCCGAACCAATCTCCGGACTGTGGCGTGGCGCGACCATCACGCGAAAGGCGGACCCGTACCTGAACCTGATGCAGGGCCGATAACAGGCGCTGTGGCATCATGGCATTACTGTCATCCAGCGTCAGCGATAACGGAAAGTGACTCAGCGGCAGTTTTTTCACCGCCACCGGAACCGGTGAAACACCGTCGGAAACAGAAATATACATGACTCCGCCTTCCGGTAACATTTTTTCTGCATTGGGCGCAATGTTGACCGTCAATGATAACCGGCTGGTTTGTAACCCGGCATCGGTTTTCGCCTTTTCAATACTGCGTTCAATCACGGCTACCCGCCCATCATCCGCCGGGATTAGGCTAAGCATTTTTTGCCAAACGGCGATGGCTTGCGAGTAGTGTTGTTGTTCAAAAGCATTAAACGCTAGCAGACTCAGCACCGAAACATCTTTGCCGTCCTCTGCCAACATAGCGTTGAGTATCTCGCCGCCCTGGCGGTTATCTTCCGGGTCGTTAGAGCGAGTCAGTACTTCAGCATAGCTAAGTCTGACGTTTTTATTATTCGGCGCCAGTTGCAATGCGTGCTGAAACGCCTGCGTCGCGGTGCTCGCATTATTCATCACCATTCCAATGCGCCCCAGCAGCATCCAATCATTCAGGTTACGCGGGTCGCGCTGTAATTCGCTACGCACACCAAGCCCGAAGCGGGCCAACTCTTCCATACTTAATGGCTTCGCTTGTGGATCCATAACGCGTGCTCGCAGAGCCGGTAAGTCATGCTGCACTTGCTGCCATTCAACAAACTGAACGAAGCCGCCGGTTTTCAGATACAAACCAAAGCTGATAATCATCATCACCAGCACACCGGGTAACAGTATCCAGCCGCTTTGTGTTCTGAAGACACCCGACGATTCGGTTACCGGAATGTCGGTCAGCAGTGATTGTTGTAGTTCACGAACCATCACCGCGCGTTCCCCGACCACGCCCTGCGCTTCATCCTCTTCCAGCTCGCGCAGACGTTGGTAGTAAAAGCGCTTATTTAGCGCATCTCGAGTGTCACTGGCGGATTGGTCAGCGCGCCTTCCGCCCAACAATAACAGTGCGCTGGCGGCAACCAATAAGCCAACAAGGGTGAACCAAAAAGCGTTCATCACGATTTCCCCTTATCGTTGAGTAACGCATCCAGACGCTGGCGCTCTTCATCGTCAAGCGGCTGGTCAGCGGCAATACCAGAGCGGCGGCTACGTAAAACCAAGGTTAACGCTCCCAGTAACACAAACAGTGCCGGACCGGCCCACAGAATTAGCGTTGAGAGCATCAGCGGCGGCTCATAAGTGACAAAATTGCCGTAACGCGCCACCATATACTGCGTGATTTGTTGGTTACTTTGCCCCTGTTTCATGAGTTGCCAGACTTTCTGGCGCATGTCCGCTGCAATCATCGAATTGGAATCGGCAATGCTATTGTTCTGGCACTTCGGGCAACGTAGCGACTCGGTCAGGTGGCGATACTGCTGCTCCTGCTGCGCTGAATCAAACTGGAAGGTATCAATGGCGGCATAAACGCTGACGCTGAATAACATACCGATGAGTATGGCGATCACTCTGCTCATGCGCCCGCCTCCCGGCTGTATTTGATCCATAACGGTTTCACTTCTTGCTGCCAGACGCGGTCGTTCATATCGCCAGCATGGCGATAACGAATAATGCCTTTACCGTCGATCAGAAAAGTTTCCGGCGCCCCATAGACCCCCAAATCCAGGCCCAACATCCCGTCGCCATCGTACAGGCTTAAAGCGTAGGGATTACCTAATGTATTGAGCCAGTTCACCGCCTTGATGCGAGAGTCTTTATAATTTAGCCCCACTACGCGGATCCCTTGCTGCGCCAGGCCATTGAGATATTGATGTTCGGCACGACAGGTTGGGCACCAAGTGGCCCATACGTTCAGCAAAATGGGCTTACCGTCGGTCAAAACCGATTGGTTATAGGTCTGCCCTGGATGGTCGAGCGATTCGAGTTTAAACACCGGCACCGGTTTACCAATCAGCGCCGACTCTAAATTGGTGGGATCATCGCCCTGCGCGTTACGCGTGAGTTGCCACAACAAGGCGGCCGCCAGCAGCAAAAACAGCACCAAGGGAATATAGAGGATTTTCTTACTCATCATGCCTCCCGCCGGGCGTGCTTAGCGGAACGATAACGCGGATCAAGCAGGCAGAAAATACCGCCCAGCGCCATAAACAGGCCACCGAACCATATCCAACGCACGAAAGGTTTGTAGTAGATGCGTACTGCCCAAGAACCATCATCGAGTTGTTCGCCCAGCGCCGCATATAAATCACGGGTTAAACCGCCGTCGATCGCGGCCTCGGTCATCATTGAACGCGCCGCGCTGTAATAGCGTTTTTCCGCCCGCAACGTCGCCTCATAATGTCCGTTACGCGTGACCTCAATCACCCCCGCCCCGCCGCTGTAGTTTGGGCCGTTCACCGGCTGAACATCACGGAAAATGAAGCGATAATGATGAATATCGACACTGTCTCCGGCCTGCATTCGCACATCGCGTTCCACGCTATAACTTTGGCTAAAAGCAATGCCGATAACGGTAACCGCCACGCCGAGATGGCCAAGCACCATGCCCCAGTGGCTACGGGATAGATGCGTCAGCCCGCGCCAGAAGCTGTGCCGGTGCGTTGCACGCTCATGTAGCTCCATCAACGTCAGGATGATCACCCACACCGCCATGATTAACCCCACGACCGTCATCGCTTCGATGCGATCCTGTAGCAGCCATGGCAGCAAGATCGCCAGCAGTAACGTCACCGCGCAGGCCAATGCCAACCGTTTCCACAGCTTTTGTGGTTCATCGCGCCGCCAACGAACCAGCGGACCAATCCCCAGCATCAGCGCAAACGGTGCCATCAGCCAGGTAAATAAGGTATTAAAAAACGGTTCGCCGACTGAGATGCTACCCAATCCGAGCTGCTTATGAACCAACGGCAACAGCGTGCCTAACAGCACGACCAGCATGGCAGCAATCAGCAACACGTTGTTGCCAAGCAGAAAAGTCTCGCGTGACCATAACCCATTTTGCACCCGGGCACGCACCTTACTGCCTTTCACCGCATACAGTAGCAATGAGCAACCAATCACTATTACCAGGAACATCAGAATAAACATTCCACGAGCCGGATCGGAGGCAAACGCGTGAACCGAAACCAGCACGCCGGAACGTACCAGGAAAGTACCCAGTAAACTTAATGAAAATGCAGTGATAGCCAACAACACGGTCCACGCCTTAAACGTGCCGCGCTTTTCGGTGACCGCCAGTGAGTGCATCAGCGCGGTGCCTGCCAGCCATGGCATAAAGGAGGCGTTTTCGACCGGGTCCCAAAACCACCAACCGCCCCATCCCAGCTCGTAGTATGCCCAAGCGGAGCCAAGTACGATGCCGATGGTGAGAAATACCCATGCGGCAGTGGTCCACGGACGTGACCAGCGCGCCCAGGCGGTATCAAGCCGCCCGGCCATCAGTGAAGCAATGGCAAATGCGAAAGCAACCGAGAAACCGACATAGCCCATATAGAGCAACGGGGGGTGAAAGATCAGCCCAATATCCTGCAACATCGGGTTAAGATCGCGCCCGTCAATCGGGAAATCCGGCAAAGTCCGCGCGAACGGGTTTGAGGTCAGCGTAATAAACAGCAGAAAGCCGAGGTTAATCATCCCCATCACGGCCAGCACCCGCGCACTGGCGTCTACCGGCATAGCGCGGCTGAGCAGCGCAACCGCCAGCGTCCAGCCGCTCAGCATCAGTACCCAGAGTAATAACGATCCCTCATGCGCGCCCCAGGTTGCCGCCACCCGATACCATACCGGCAGTAATGTATTGGAGTTATCGGCAACATACGCCACGCTAAAATCATTGACGATAAAGGCGTGCACCAGGATCAGGAACGCGCCGGCGATACAGGCAAATAACCCGTAACTTAACGGGCGAGACAAGGCCATTAAGCGGTTATTTTGACGCGCCACGCCCCACAGAGGATAAACACTCAGCAGCAGCGCCAGCGCCAGGCCAAGACACAGTAAGAAGCTGCCAATTTCCGGCATCATGAGGCGCCACCTCCGGCATTTGAATACGCCGCCGGCGGGCTGTTATGATTTTTCTTCATCGCGTCTTTAATTTCCGGCGGGGTATATTTTTCATCATGTTTAGCCAGCACTTCTTTGGCGAGAATTTGGTTACCCGGTTGCAATACGCCCTGCGCTACCACGCCCTGCCCTTCACGAAACAAATCAGGCAGGATACCGTTAAACGACACGCTGACCACGCCATTCGCATCGTAGAGTTTAAAAGAAACTTGTAGCGTTTTGGCATCGCGTTTAACGCTGCCGGGCATCACCATACCGCCCACACGCAGCCGCTGCCCTGGCTCCGGCTTTTCCGCCGACTCGCCTTTGCCGTTAATAATTTCGCCGGGCGTGTAGAACAGATCGATATTTGAACGCAGGGCATACATCACTAATGCCGTCGCGACACCCAGACCTAATAAGATGGCCAGCACCGCGTACAGACGATGTTTTCTACGGGCATTCACAGAATGTCTCCTGCTGTTTTATCGGCATGTTTTTTCCGTTTCGCCGCCTGAATACGGCGCTCACGCGCCAAACGCTGACCAATATCGGCTAATAACCGGCGGCGCTGCCAGACGGTATGCGCCACCAGCCCACACAGCGCCATCACGCTAATGGCGACCGCCAGCCACACATAAAAGGCATAACCGCCCATGGCAAAAAAGGCCTGCCAGGAAGAAAATGCGGGGGTCATGATTTCGGCCCTCCCCGGGTCACCAGCGCCGCCACCCAAGGCCGATGCCGCTCGGTAAGTAAAATTACATTACGCAGGCGCATCAGCGTTAAGCTGATAAACAACAGTAAAAAACCGAGGATCGACCACCGTAGTGGCACGCGCATACTGGGGTCAATCGCCTGCTGTAATATGCCGGAAGAGCCCTGATGCAGGGTATTCCACCATTGTACCGAGTAGTGAATGATCGGCAGGTTAACGATACCTACCAAAATCAGGATCCCGGCAGCGCGTCCCGCCATTCGGCGGTCTTCAAATGCGTGGTACAGCGCGATGGTTCCCATATACAGAAACAGCAACACCAGTTCCGAGGTCAACCGCGCATCCCAGATCCACCAAGTCCCCCACATCGGCTTGCCCCACGCTGAACCGGTTACCAAGGCAATAAAGGTAAACACCGCCCCCACCGGCGCCATCGCGGCAGCGGCCAAGTCAGCCATTTTCATCTGCCAAACCATGCCGATAAACGCGGCAATCGCCATTGACGCATAAATACCCATTGACCAGATTGCCGCAGGTACGTGCAGGTAAATGATGCGGTAGCTATTACCTTGCTGATAATCGGCGGGCGCGAAACCAAAGCCCCACGCCAGCCCCAGCACTAAGGTCGCCAGCGCCAGCAGAGAGAAAACCGGGATCAGTTTTCCGCATAATTGATAAAGCCGCTCCGGCTTCGCGAGGGGATGTAACCATTTCCACATCGGTTAATTACTCACCATTAAATTTTTTAACCTTCGTCAGTTAATCTTCAACACCGGTTAATGCAAACTGACACGTAGCGCGGCGGCGGTGGCAAAAGGCGAAATCACCAAACTCAGTACCAGCATCGCGCCGAGGATCGCCAGATAACCACCGATCGGTAACCCCATCCCGGCAGCATCCATCGCCGCACTGGCAAAGATCAGAACCGGGATCGCCAACGGCAGTAGCAATAAACTCAATAAAATCCCGCCGCGTCGTAGCCCAACCGTCAAGCCAACGCCGATCGCGCCCAATAGACTTAGCGTTGGCGTGCCTAGTAGCAGGGTTAACGCCATCGCACGCCAACTGGCGAAATCCAGCGACAGCAACAGTGCGATAAGCGGTGACAACAATAACAACGGTACGCCGGTGAGTATCCAATGGGCGCCAGTTTTACCTAACACCGTTAACGGCAACGGTGTCGGTAACAGCAACAGTTGTTCCAGTGAACCATCGATGAAATCATCGCGGAACAAACGCTCCAACGCCAACAGCGAAGCCAGCAATGCCGCCACCCACACCACGCCGGGCGCGATACGCGCCAATAGTTGCGGTTCCGGACCGATACCCAGCGGAAACAGTGTGATGACGATTAGAAAAAACCAGAGTGGATTAACCACTTCCGCTCCGCTACGCAGCGCAATTTGCAGTTCTCGTTTTAATACGCGCCACAGCATTAACTCAACTCCGTGGCGCCAAGCGTCATTTTACGGACGCCGCGTGAGCAAGCCGGCAGATCTTGATGAGTGGTTAAGATCACGGCGCCACCGTTATCGCGATGATGCAAAAACAGCGCCACTAATTTTTCTACGCCCGATTTATCGATCGCCGTCAGCGGCTCATCGAGTATCCACAGTGTGGCGCGGCTGAGCCATAAACGCGCTAACGCTACGCGGCGCTGCTGCCCGGCAGAAAGCTGTGCTACCGGCATCTCTTCATAGCCCACCAGATCGACTGCTTCCAGTGCGGCATAGCATTCATCCGGGTGGCAATCGGCATGATAAAACGCCAGATTTTCCAGCGGGCTGAGCACCGCCTTCACGCCCGGCTGATGGCCGAGGTACAGCATATCGCGATGCCAGCGCTCACGTTGTTGATGAATGGCCCGTTGATGCCAAAGGACTTCGCCCCGTTCCGCCTGGCTTAGCCCAGCCAGCAAACGCAGTAATGACGTTTTCCCGGCGCCGTTCGCCCCTTCAACCTGCACGATATCGCCGCCGCCGACGGTGATATTCAGATCGCGGAACAGTATGCGCTCATCGCGCATGCAGGTCAGGTTAATGGCTTCCAGCATCGGCATCAAATCACACCCGTTGAATGAGGGCGGAATAGTACCACAACCCGAGCGGGTCCCGCAGCCCGCATACCCATACAGAGGTAGCACTAAGGTGCCATTATTTTGTTCATGATCAATGAAGTAAACGAAAGCGAATAACATAAAGATACGAGAAGGAGGTAAGAGTCAGTTGGTGCGGCGAAGGAAAGGACTAATTGATGACAGAATAAGCAATCAGACGGTAAGTGGTTAATCTGCGTGTAGAAACGCGCTATACTGCCCGCCTCGTCCCCTTAGTTAAATGGATATAACGAGCCCCTCCTAAGGGCTAGTTGTAGGTTCGATTCCTGCAGGGGACGCCAGTTAGCAGTTCGCTATCCTCCGTTTTAGTCCGCAAAATCCCATCTACAGCAAGACATCCATAAAACATCCGTTCGCCATAGTTCGCATTAGTTCGTTGACAGCCGCACCCTTCGGCGGGTAAAAAACGGGTAAATAATTTTACCCACCGGAATTTTACCCATGCTGACCATCAAGCAGATTGACGCGGCAAAGCCGAAAGATAAACCGTACCGTTTGCTTGATAGCAATGGACTCTATCTCTACGTTCCAGCGTCCGGGAAAAAAGTGTGGCAACTGCGATATAAGATGGGCGGCAAAGAGAAAGTGATGACAGTGGGGAAATACCCTCTAATGTCGCTGCAGGAAGCCAGAGATAAGGCCTGGCTGGCAAGGAAGGATGTTGCGGGAGGCGTCGACCCGGTTAAGGCAAAGAAGCTATCGGTTAAAGACAACTCCTTCGGTGCGATTTACCAGGAATGGTATGAGCATAAAAGGCAAGTATGGTCAGAAGGATATGCCGCCGAACTTTCACGGATGTTCCGTGACGACATCCTGCCATTGATTGGCAGCCTGGAAATTTATGACATCGAGCCAATGAAGATACTTGAGGTTATCCGTCACTTCGAAGACAGAGGAGCGATGGAAAGAGCCAATAAAGCCCGGAGGCGTTGTGGTGAGGTTTTTAGATATGCCATTGTAACCGGAAGAGCCAAGTATAATCCGGCTCCTGACCTGGCTGACGCAATGAAGGGATACCGAAAAAAAAACTATCCTTTCCTACCCGCCGACCAGATACCGGCATTCAATCGGGCGCTATCAGGATTCTCAGGAAGTATCGTTTCGAAGATTGCAACAGAGGTTCTGCAGTACACCGCATTGCGCACTAAAGAGCTCAGGTCCATGCAATGGGCGAACGTCGATTTCGAAACCAGGACAATCACAATCGACGCCGAAGTGATGAAGGGGCGTCGTATTCATCTTGTACCCATGTCGGAGCAAGTATTCAATCTCTTAAAAACTCTGGAGCCAGTCACGTCACCAGTTTCCAGTTTTGTTTTTGCGGGACGCAACGACAAAAAGAAGCCCATTAGCGAAAATGCCGTACTGCTCGTAATTCGCCAGATTGGCTACGAAGGACTGGCAAGCGGCCATGGCTTTCGGCACCAGTTCAGCACAATCATGAACGAACACGAATGGCCACATGATGCGATAGAGCGTCAACTTGCTCATGTCGATAGCGGATCAATTCGAGGCATTTACAATCACGCTCAATACCTCGATAAACGCCGGGAAATGATGCAATGGTGGGCTGACTGGATAGATGGTAAGACTCAATAACCGCACGGCCTGATGGCTCAGAACCCGACATGGAAAGTATCATCATTCGGGTCGAGCAACTCGAATTCCTCAAAGTCAGGAAACTCCCTCACCTTTCTCAGCGACATCAGGTATTCCATACCCTGCCTCAGCGAAACAGGGTACTCCATCTCCAGATAAGCGCTGTCATGATAAGTGCGTACAAGCCAGTACCCTCCACCCCACTGCAAAGAACGCTGGAAAAATACCAGCCTTCCCTCCCTCACTCGGTTAGCAGGCAACACCTGCCCGCGATATACCACGTCGAATCCTATGTCTTTCGCACCCATAGCTACCTCAATAGATACTGTATATTAATACAGTAATATCGATCGATGTATGCAATCAAGCGCGTTTTCTTGAGCTTTCAGGAAGGGGTTGAGCGGCAAGGGAATTTAGTTATGGCCCCATTCGGGGCCAGGGGTTTAGTGATGATGTGCCGCACCAGTCTTAATCACTGGAATCTTAATATTTGGCAGGTGCTTGCTCAACTTGAGCATGGGTCTCTCAATAGCAATGTGACACAACCAAGACGCTAACATTAGCAACGCTATTGTCGATGCTGCATATATAATGACCGTGGAATTAGGGGTGGAGTTAGTTACGAATAATTTCTTAACAAAAATGAATGTCGTTCCATGTAATAGATAAATTGGGTATGAAATATCACCCAAAAATTTCAGAATGTAATGGATTGGCTTTATTTCTCTCAAATCACCCATCAAAAAAAACGAAGAGCATAGCATCAATGTTATAGTTGTGAAAAAAACCTTCTCTGTTCCTGTTATTATATTTATCAAATCCCCACCGACATCGCGAGCCACAAAGAGAAACAGCAGCAATAAAGCAAAGCAAGAGCACAAGGCCTTTCTCCTTCCTACGTATGGAAGTAAAATTCGTGCGGATATAATACCAAAAATGAAAAAGTAAACCTGATTCAACGGATTGATATATTGAGACCACTGCCATCCAAATGGTTTATCTGAGTCTAGATGCATCGTTGCACAATATAAAAAAAGAGCAGCAGAAAATAAAGAAAGGATGAGAAGCATATACCTATTCCTTGCCATCAAAATGAAAAATGGGAAAAATAGATAAAAAACAATCTCATTACCGATTGACCACCCACCCATAACAATATAACCAGTTGGGCTAGTGACTCCAAATGTAAGAAATATGTTCTGAAGATATGACCACGGATCGATAGTAAGTATAGAAAATTTGTATGTTAAATAAGTCAGGAGGCATAATGCCACCCAATACACCGGGGCGAGTCTCAGAAACCTTTTCAGCATGAAAAAACCATATGCCGAAAGATCCCACTTACTATTTTTATGAGCAAGATAGAGTGCCATACCACTGATCACATAAAATGCAGAAACTGCATAGATGCCAAATCGACCAAGAATAGTGCCAGAGTCCATCACTCCCCAACGCCCAAAAATGAACGCAACATGATAAAAAACAACGCTTAACGCCATCACGCCGCGCAAATAATCTATCGACTGGATTCGCATTTATTGACTCAAGATAACGAAATTTTTCGGTACATTATCAAAAAGCCTACATAAGGTAAATTTTATTAACCTGTTTTTGAGTGATTTATCAGATAATTTTGATTGACTTAACATGAAAAAGGGAATCCATTCCCTTGTTAATTACATTATAAACAATAACATATCAACCAACACCTGTATCTGGATACCACCCGTATTTTGTACGATGCAGAAGCACTGCTTTACCGGCCAAGCTTTTACTAACTCTTATGCGATTTGCTTGGTCAATAGACGTGTCCTCGGTCAGTGTAATAGGGTTGGCTGCAGCCATAGACACGATAAGCACCCTACTGGCAGTCCCTGTGATAGAGCGAAGCGTTGTTGTAGCAGACATATAAAAAGTTGTAGCGACATCAGAGTTTAGCGTTGTTACGGCAGTTGTTACATCTTGCTCAATGCGAGAGTCACTAAGTCGAACTACATTTCCCAGATAGTTCATGTTTAACGTCTGACGATCACTGTTAATGTAAAGAGAGTACTGAGGAATATCGAAATATTGACACAGTGTGGATTCTGCAGCTATTTGAGCAACCGGCAACCGTCCCCAAGATCGGGAAAAATTAGATTGCTGAGTGAAAGCCCCTATTGAGCGATGCCGAACATTTAAAGACTTATATTGCGAACCTTCTGCGACAACTAAGAATGCCCCACTACCCAGTGAAGAGACTGTACTGTAACTAGTACTAATATTCACATCATCAAACATTGTCGTGCTGAACTTTTCCCACGAAAATCCATTATCCGTCGAAGCCCACATTTTTAGATTGTTTCTATACAGGTTCGAATCGTCGTTACCTGTGGGTGCTGTAACAAGAATTGTATCTCGTGAGTCGCCAGATGCCATGCTTGCATAAAGACACATTCCGGCTTTGCAGTTCGTTGTATCGATAGATGACTGGTAACTCCAATTCACTCCATCATACGACCTGTAAAATTGCTGTCGTCCCTTTGTATTTCCTGAATCGTTAAAATAGTCACGAATCATGGCGAGCAGAGAGCCGTCACCTAATTGAACAATTTGCTGCTCCCCTCCCCCCTGACCTCCTGCCGTACTTCCGAACAATATTAGCTGTCGAGAATACGAAAAACTTCCATCAGACTTAACTTGTACTCTGATACAGCCCTGGTTAAATATTCCGTCAACAAACCACGTATATGGAACGAACAGATCACCATCCCCTGTTACACAAATCGGAGATGGTGGTGTCCATGCCGAGGTGGCATTGTCCGGTTTAACAATCGTAGTGATATTTACAGGCTGGCTCCACGTTGAGCCATAAGTGTCGCTGTAAGTTACCCAATTCTGAAACGTTTTGTCAGGGTCGAAACCTGATGAACCGTGACCAACACCAACTTGCCCGCGCGCGGTTGTATAGAAAACCCAAATGCGTCCACGTTTCTCATCAAATGCAATTGAGGGCTCAGAAGCTTGTTGCTCTCCGTCATTTGAGATGACAGTAGGTGATGAAAATGTAAGATTATTATTTGTTGTGCGGAATTCAATGCGTGACGTTTGCGTTGCGCTCTGACCAATATCATTATTAGTCCCGACTAAAACGGCATATACAAGAAATGACCGGGCGCTAAAAGAAGATTTAATAAGGCTTGGCAGGCGATAAAACTCACCGGAATTAGCCGTTATAACAGACGAGCCTGTTGTATAAATGGGCCCACCGGTCAACTTTGAAACGTCAACCGGCAAACTACGCTGTAAACTACTCTGCGCTCTAGGTATCAGTTTTACCGTCCCGGACCCGACGATATTCACGTCGCCGTCAGAGTAATACGTAGCATCAAGATCTGACTCAACGCGATACGTGCCCGCTGGCACAATGCAGCCACCGGCAGCAATGAACGCGTCAGTAGAGTCGAGTACGCCGGTCTTGTCCGCGCCGAAGTCAGTAACAGACAAAGAGTCAGACCACTTATCAGATAACGGTCTGTTAATGGCCTCGGGCACCGGTCGATTATGTATATAACTGGCACCGGCATCTGAGGCCAGCAACAACAGAACATCGGCAGCAGAGCCAGACTCCGGCAGCAGCATGATCGGGTCGCCGTTCTCATCCATGCCGAGTATTTTATTTTTCCGCGCCTCTATAGAGGGAAGTTCTTTTACAAATCCTTCGGGCACGCGTAGCGAACGCTGAAAAAGGTTTGCCTCACCTGAAAAAGGGTAAGTAGAGTGAAAGTGAATCGGGTCATAACCAATATGAACCGGATCAGCGGCTTCTACCTGCCAGCAGTCACCATCAATTGAAAAAACCAGCGTTCCGTTTACCGCATCACGCGCACCGTCAAAATCTGGCGATCGTCTCCACGAGGCAGGCATGGCTTCCCAGATGCCATTATCTATAGGGTTGGTTTGGTTGGTCAGTAAAACACGCATCCCTTTAGATGTAGTGACAGTCCTTGTCCCGGTAAAAGTCGATGACGTAATGGTCTGCTCTCCGAACATAATTACGTTATAATCGGCTGAAATCTGCACAGGCGCTTTTACGGCCACGCTTGTTGTTATCCCATACAGGCGATCTGTTGCTGTTGAAGGCATTTAATTTTCTCCGGGCGTGACAACTCTCCACAGATGATTATCTGCGGTAATAGTGGTGTGTAATGAATGAAGAACAGCGTAAAAATATAGAAATGGCTGCTACTACGGCAGTTATAACCTCTCTGATTTCACTGCCGTTTGTTGGATTATGGGGTCTTGCGGTCGGGCCAGCGCTTGTTGCTATGTTCGCATGGGCTTATTATTCAATGGTTGGATTCGTCTGGTTTATAGAGAAAATAACCGGGCGAAAACTTTAATGCCCCAACATGAACTGAGAAGGAGGAATAAGGAAATCATTCTCCTGATTCTTCCTTACGTTTTGTTCATATCTGTGTAATGAGCCAGGCGACATAGACTCCTGTAACTGATTAAGTATCAGATAATTCATTATTGGGCGGGCCCAGTACAAATTAATGAATGGCGTATGGTCTACGGTGAAGCGAAATGCATCCCCTGCCTTTACATCGCCACGAACTGATTTCTGATACAAGGTAACAATGTCATCCAGATTGCCAGCAACCGGACCCGCCAGTGATGTGATTGGGCCGTTGCCGAAGCGATTGGCTTCGCCAAACAGGAAGTCGCCAAATATTCCCAACCCTCCGCCCTGCGCAGCAGCAGCAAGAAAGGTCTTGGCATCTGCCGGTCGAGGAGTTTGCCCCTTTAGCATCAATTTGGTCTGCATAGACAGATAGCCAAAAGTGGTCATCCAGAGAAACAGTTGAGCCAGTCCAACCATTTCTCCTTTCCCGCTCCTGAACAATGCATTCTGCACGCTTCCCCATCGGCTTTCACCAAGCTTAGCTGGCGTGTATCCACGACCAAAAACCTCGCGGCCCAATGCCTGTTGCATAAACGAAGCAGTAAAGGATTTATACTGGCCGATAAAACGCATCAGTTCGCCTTCAACAGTGCCTGGCTGCGTTCCCTGCTTCATTAATGCCCGTGTTCTGGCTCCGGGTTCTGTCATTGCTACCATGACGCGATCAAGGACATAACCACGCAACTTATCAGCCAGTTGTTCTCGTCCTGCCTTGAGGCTCTTCTCATTTACACTGATGTTGCGGTCGGATACATATTTTCCGATCACGTCATCCGGGATTGAGTCGATGCCATCCGGCGTCATGAACTTGCGACCCTCTGAGCCTTTCAAATCCATCTGACGATAGATGTTCCACTCAGCCTCACCAATGCCGTGAAGATCCAGTGCGCGCTTTAAATCTCCATTCAACGTAGCGTGTGGCGACCCTGCATTGTCTGCAAGCCAGTGCGAAATCATCGTCGCAGTAGTATTGCGTGATGCATCCGTCCACCAGTTCAGCCCGTTCAGTTTGAAAAACTGACGCTGAAGTCTCGATACCTTACCGGGAAGGGTTACATCTCCTGAAAAACGCTGGAGGATTTCATCACGCATTGAATCAGCATAAACACCAAGTGAGCTTAGTATCTGTTTCTGCTCAGCAGAGCTAAATCGCTTAAGCCGACCCTGTATAGATTCGGTAAGAGCCTGACCATAATTCATGCCCTGATAACGTAACTCCATGGCGTTGCTTGCCAGGTCGTTAAATGAAGAGATCATAGCACCGCCAAGCTTTATCGTTGAGTCTACAGCGCGCGTTACAGAGCCAAACCTTGCCAGGGAAGTTGAACCCGGAATATTTGTCTGACCGGTAACTTCTTTTATCTCGTTTTTGATTGAACTGCGTCGCTTGTCACTGAATGCCCTGAGTGCCCTTTCATTGCCTTTAAGGTCTCTCTCAATAGTGTCAGCAAGATAATTGAGCATGTTCTCTGGGTTAGTGCCGAGAATGCGCATCAGCCCTGTATTGCGTGCCGAGCTTTCCAGCCCACCAAAGATCGCCTCGCGTAAACTTCCCACGCCGAACTCTTTATTGTATGCATGCCATGACAGGCCGTCAGCAAAGTGCAGCACGCGCTCCTGGCTGGCTTTTTTAGCCGTGTTCTGACTACCTTTAAATCCTTTCATCCAGTCCGGCTTCTCAGAGGAAAGGTGAACTCCGGATGCAAGCCCGTCATAAATATTACGCAAAAATGCATCTTTATCAGACACGCCATCGAACGTTACCGGGTCCAGCTTAGGGAGAATGGCGTTACGCCATGCATCAAATCCGGCTGCGCGGATTTTCATCATGTCGTGCCCCTGGCGGGCGATGTATCCCGGAACCTTACGGATCCATGCCCCTGCTCTATTAGCATCCATCCTCGCGGATTCCTGCCATTTTGTGATGATCTCGGCAATGCGAACAGATTCCTTTGTCATTCCCTCTGTAGGCTGATTTTTACCGATACGCCACATAGCGTCCGCAACTTCAGCGTCATTGCTGCCACTGGCGAGAAATTTAACCAATCCCTCACGATCTAAATCATGATTAAGTCCGGACAAGTATTTTGAACGCAACTGGAACTGCTCGTTTGAAACCGAAGCGCGGCTACCCGTTCTGGCTTCATTTCGACCAACCAGAATAGCTGATAATCCAATATCCTGGTTATCAGGGAAACTGTCACGAATGAACATCAACCGCTGTGCAGCGATCCGGGTATTGATGGCTTTGTTGCGAGCCTCAATAACGCGAGCAAGTTTTTCCTCATTACCCAGTTCATTTGCGGCTCTCAATGCGGCATCCTCCAGCGAAATTCCTTCGTTCTCTGCGCGTATCCGCTTCACTGTATTATCCATTCCGGAGATCAGAGATTCCATTTCAGCCTCTGACAACTCTCTGCCCGCAGCATTATTCACTACTTGTTCACAGGCGGTAAGGAACTGGTTAGCCATTAAATTCTCCTGAGCATACAGGCTGCATATGCCTGCAAACCTTTGAAAATACTTTCGTCACTAGCCTCTCGTTTGACTGTCTCCAGAGCATCTCTTAACTCGGGAGAATCGAATTCTGCCAGGCTCTGAGTAGCCAACTCAATTTCTGAATTAAAGTCTTCCTGCGCGTTGATGAAGTCTGCGTTATCCTGATTAGCACGTTTCAGTTGTGAGTCAGCCTCGCGACTGGCGTTAGTCATGGAAATGTCAGCATCGGCCTGAGGCCCACGCTGAATCTGAGCCATGGATGACTCGCGAAGTTGAGGATCGGAGAGGTTGAATACAGGCTCAATGTCAGGCACCTTTCCCTGAAGCATATGAGACAGCCCAGCCCTGAATGCGTTTTGCCTTACAGACCAGTGAGCATCATTAATTCGTTGTGAAGCATTCTTAATACCCTGCGCAACGGGATTAATGCGCAATGCTCCTTTAATTTCATCTGCACGGGCACTGATGGCATTTTTCAACCCTTCAGGAATCTCTCCTCGCCCAATGCCTGCCACTTCACCACTCGCCACTTCTGCAGCTCGATTTCTGGAAAGAGACTCCTCAATATCTGCCTGCCGGCCAATGATGGTCCCTTTTTCCTGCTCTATATCCCGAAGAGCACGGGTCCGGGCATCCTTATACTTCATCCGTTGCTGCTGATAATCAGACGTTCTTTGCGGCAAAGTCTTATCAAGTTCAGCAAATAATTGCTGATTGGCGGCAAACTCACGCCTCAGATCTGCAATGTTACCCACTCTTGCATTCGCTAATGACTGTTGTTGCGCAAGATAATCAGGCGCGACATCATCGTATGCGCGACTGTAGGCGTAACTATCAAGATCGCGAGCAATCGCCTCACTCAGAATTGGTACCGTACCATCCTCACCAAACCTTCGAGGTGAAGTCGAGAAATCCGTAAAAACCTGAGCACTTTCTCCTGTCGGAGGAGAAGTATCAGGAGTTTTCTCCGGTGATTCAGTTATTGCAATATTTCTACGGGCGTGAACCATATCAGCAATAACACCACCTCCGGCATGAAGCAGACCGCCTCCCACAGTACCAAGGAATATATTTTCCATGGCATTTGCCATCGTATAATCTTCACCATCGGCGGCGGATGCGCTGGCAGTAAATGGTATTGTCGCAGCGGTCTGTGCTGCACCCATTGCTGCACCTTGTAAGAAGCGCTCTCCTGCACGCCCAAGCACTGATGCCGCTTTAGCTTCACCTGCAAACGGAACTAGTCCTATAGCAAGGTTTGCAGGGTCTGCCATCGAACCAGCCAGGCCGGCGATAAAATTAAGTGGAGTGGCAATAAATCCCGATGGGGCTGAGGAGGCTATCTGTTGTTTAGCAAGAGACTCCTTTCTCTCTTCTGTGACGTGATCGAGATAAGACTGAGTAACACCATAATCAGGGATGTTGATACTTTTAACACCCAACTCTTTCAGCCTGGCGTCTGCTTCACCTTTAGAAATAATCCTGGAGTTTGGGTCATTAGCAAGTTCGTCTGCCTCAGAATAACGAAGGGCCGACATAAGCGGCCCTTCTCTCAATCCATCGCTAAATGATGCAGCAAGTGACTCACCTAATCCTGAGGGGGCGTTACTTATTGGCTGATTAATCCCCGGCCCCGGATCGTTGGTATAAATTGGCATTTGTGTTCCTCATACCTTCAGCCATTGATGGAATATCGGCACTGCCGAAATTACCGAGTTGCCTTGCGGTTTCTTCGTTTCTGTTTTGCGACTCCTTAACTGCCTGTCCCGGCGTGTAAATCTTGGGTTTAAACGCGTCTTTAGACAGTTGATTGAGTACGCCGCGATTAGCAGAACCAAGTTGCGCCAGATCAGCGAATTTAACTGTGAGAGGGTTTCCTTGCGCATCATTAACAACCAGCCCGTTGAGAGTTAACATCAACCCTGTCTCGTCGGAATTAGTTACCCACTCACCATTATCTTTAATGCGGTCCAGGCTCTGTTTGCGGTTTACATCATCTCCAAGTCGAGGGTCTCCGTTTAAGGGGGTAATGTCAGATGGCTTCAGCTTGTCCATGAATGCATCCACCCCATCGGAAACATCTTTGATATCGGCGTTAGCGGTAACGGGTATGCGCCAGGTACCTTTCGTCTGATATTGACTGCCGAGAATATCCTGGTACGCCTGTGCTGCCGCGTCAGATGCCCCCATTCCTTTCTGCATGTTGAGATAGGTGAGGCGTCGTCCCTGCTCGTTGAAGTTATTCCAAATTGCAATTCCACCCGGCTGACCAACCATGGTTGAGGCAAAGTCTTTAGACTGAGAACCCCACTCACTATCAGCGCTATCTGACGCGCCTTTGGATGCAGTATTTACAGCATCTTTTAGTTCGGACGTTTTAACATCCCGGTTCTGCCATAACGCATTAGCTGCACGTGGATTGTTTGTCGCCATAACAACCTGCAAAACAGGGCCAGCTTTTTTCTGTACTTGCTGCATAACCTGCTCAGAATAAGGTCCGAACTGCTGACCCAATGACTGTATTGCGTTGACGTCCTGCTCTTTGTTGTTATTGATCTGCTGAAGAATCCCACTTGCAATACTGTCCGGAAGAACGTCCTTGCTTTTGATGCCGAGCCGCTGCTTTTCCATCAGTATCTGATGAGCCAACTGAGAACCAGTTGATGGGTCTTGTTGGTAAGACTGGTATGCCTGTTGTACTGAGGGGACGTTTTGAACCATCCAACCACCCGGATCTTTCTCACGAGCAGCAATAGTCTGCTGGTACTTCTGAACCGCCATCGCATAGCGCTTCTGTTTAAACTCAAAATCTGCATCACTGGCATCCGGGCGTAAAGCATTTACAGCATCAAGTCCAACATTTGAAGGGCTGGAGATAATGGTTTTATATGCCGGTTGTAGCGCAAGAACCTGACGATACTGGTCGAACTGCTGATATGCCTGCGCTCGCTGCGCCGGAGTTGAGCTTAGTTGCTGAGCAGCAACGTATTCTGATGCGGTTACCGGAGTCTCTACTTCCTTACCCGCATTAATCCTTGCCATGTCATCCTGCATTCTCTGCTGAATGCTGAAACGCTGACTGGAAGTAGCTGTATCTATGACATTATAGGTTTGCTCTACTGCCCTTGCTTTCTGTTGCGCGTCCAGCATGCCAAATTCTGGTGAGTCAATAACGTTTTTAGTCACATTGACTTTGGCAGCATTGCTCATTACTGACGCAACATAATTTTGCGTTTCTCCGTATGGAATGGAATTAGCAAATCCCTCGTCTGAAACTTCTCCTTTTCGTGGGTCGCCTATCTGTTTAATCCACTGATCCACCTTGCCCGGACCTGCGTTATAGGCCGCGAGCGCAAGCACCGGATTACCGCTGTACTTCTTGAGTTGCTGGTTAAGATATGCCTTGCCGATCGCCTGGTTGTATCCTGCGTCGTTTTTAAATCGGCTTTCATCCCATTGAAGTCCCGCAAGCTTTGCGGCTTCAGGGCCGGTTCCTGGCATAATCTGCGCGATACCAATTGCGCCAGCAGATGAAGTTAAAGGTTTTCCTTCATTGTCAAATTGTCGGCCACCACTCTCCTGCCCCACAACCGCTGAAAACAGGTCTTCTTCTGGAATAGGACCGGATTTAAAACCACCTATTCCACCGGGGGACATTAAGCGGATTTGTGCATCATTTATACGATTTCCGATAACTTCATTTGCCGCGGCATCCTGAAGTTTCTTTTTGGTGTCAGGAGGAAGAAGAGAGGCAATACCATCACGAGAATTCAGCGCAGCAATACGCTGTTCGGGTTTCATTGCGCCAATAGACGCAGCCGCATAGTCAACAGCTGATTTTTGACGGATGGCTACGCTTTGGGTTTCATCAATATATCCACGACTATAAGCGCCCTCAATTGCATCCTGTGTTGCTTTCAGGAATCCCATACGGGTTTCTTCATCTGGTGCCGTGATTGCGGCGCTGCGGTTAGACTCAATAGTTGAATTAAGTGATGCTATACCGTGGTCAACTTCCTTCCTGCGGGCCAGTCCTTTTATCTGCTCGAGGCCACGGGCAATGTCGTTGTTTGATTCAATTTCGAATGCCCGGCGATCATTAGCGTTACGGATCATCCCCATGGATGATTCTCGCGCTTTATTTATCTGGTCGTTATAGCGGTCACCGAACGTGCTGTAATCATTGTCATCCTGGAATGAAGATGTAATCGCCAGCTTCTTTTTCAGAAAGTAAGATTGTGCTTCCGCGTAATTGAACTGGTCTTCTTTTTGAGCGTAAGCATCGCCGACACGCTGAATTACTTGCCCTAAATTATCCTGGGCACGGAACTGAGATGACCGGTCAACGCTGGCTACTCCGCCAGCAACCTGTGGAATTCTGCGTCCAATGTCATTTGCATCAGGAATGCGAGCCATATTTATCCCCGGCTAGAAGTGCTGCCACCATAACGTGAATAAAGTGAGCTTCCACTTTGCAGAACTGATCCGATCATCTGAAGTGGCGCTGCTTTTTTTACTGATTTAGCCTGCTGATTTAGCAGGTCGCTCTGAAGATTCATATTTCTGGCCTGCTCGTTACCTCCCCAAAGTGATGTAAGCGCATTCAGTTCACCTTGCTGTGCAATATCGGAAATATTTTTTACCGTTGATGCGGATGTCGAAGAGGCACCTGATGCCGCCGAGACAGCTAATGCACGGGATTGCGCAAGGCTTGCCTGACGTCGGTCCTCCATGGCCTGAATCTGCGACTGGGCCATTGTGTTCTTAGCCTGAGTCGCGACCTGAGCAGCCTGTATTTTACTGTCCTGATACTGTTGATCGGCCTGCTGTTTCTGTGCTGATGCAGAAAGAACCGTGCCAGCAACTGTTGCAATTAACGGGATTGCCGCTGCCATATATAAACCTCTCCACCATCTTCGAGGGGGATGAATCCGATATGTCTCAAATAGCGATCTGCACTTTCCAGTCCCTCTTCTTTATATGCATAAATCGGAGCCCTGTACTTCGTGAATATTTCATCAGCAGCCTTTCTTGTTGCCTGCATGATGAGCCGAGCATGAGACTGAGCGCCTGGCTTCATGTTCATAAAAGCGACAAATGCCCCGCGGCTGTGCGCGACACCGCCGAGCACTACAGGGTTGCCATCAACTTCCCCAATAACTGCCCTGACAGCAACCTTTGGGCGCTCTTCGTCAGCATAAAAAAAAGCCACATCCTGAGACGTGGCAATTCTTACATTACTTGTCATTTGTCGATATTCCGATTATTGCCGCAAGAATAGTTACCGGTCGCGGGGCTTTCGCCATAAGGCATATTCGGGAATCGGTATCCCAGTCGCCGGGGAATTCGATCGCATCATTATCGTATGCATCCCATATTTTTCCGTCAGGGACATAGGCCCCACACTCATCTCGCGGCATGTCGTCCATGATTTCGAAATCGGGCCCATACATCAGCCCCTGCGCATGAGTATCTGAAAGAATTAAGCCTACCCGGTCTACCCTTTTACGTTGAGACAGCGCTGTTCCCATTCCTGCCGAATAAGCCAACTTAGCACTCTTGTATGGGGCTGAATAACCCAGGCCAACAACAATATTGCTTTTGGGTAAGGGAAGGGAAATGCTCCCGCCACTGACAATCATTGTGCCAATGTCAAATCCATCTGCCCAGCAAACTACTTCCTTCCCTTCAAGGTGGTCCAGTCCTGCTATGTTGCTCACAGGAGAGCCGGTGTAAACGATGTGCGAATCAGCCAGCTTTGTGAGTTGCCCACCGCGACATTCTGATTCAAGGCTCCATCTCTCCAGACAGCGCTTACCCTCGCGATTAACGACATAATAAACTTTATCCTCAATAGTCCCTGGCAGAGTCACAACGTCTTCAACAATTCCATCTGTTTCCATAAGTACCCAACAGCGGACATTTTCAACTTTGTCGTAAACCTGAATCGCAACCTTCCCGTCACCACGCACACAATGAATCCGCGTGTCCGGCTGACGATGGGCGTCTATCGCAACTATCTCGGGGTATCCAATTTCAGGGCAAAGCGTAGTCATATCGTTACTGACGTAGTCGTAAACACCGGAGTCGTATGTTAGCTCGTAAACCCTTACCCCTCCCCGCTGTACGAAAATGGCGCTGCTGTCGATTTTTACTGCTGCAATAGCAGTGCTGCCCTGCGTTGATGGGAATTTTATGCCAAAGTTTGTAGGGGTTAATGGTTCATCAAACGAAGATGAACGAATGGATGCTTCTGCTCCCTGGGTTCCAACCAGTAATCTCAATAACGGCATTAACCAGTTAATCGTATCAACAGGACCGGAACCTATTGCGCCTGAAATAGGTCCAGAGTCGCCTTCAGTCGTATCATCGAATGAATCGTATGCGTCCGACACACTTCCCCAAAACTTATCTTTGCCAGCCCACCACAATCTACCTTCATATAATGCCACCGCAGAAGGCCATCCTTTTTTGCCAGACCAGTCACCTTCTGACCAAATCTCAGTCGCGCTGGTGCCGCCAAGCTGAGACAAAACGATTGCGCTTGCAGAGGTTGGCGATGATACGGCGGTTACACGAACTATTCCTGTTCGACTACCGCCTGCGAATGAGATGCTTGTGCGCAAACTTCCCGATGACCACGCACCTGCTTTATACCCAATTCGGTAATAAATGATGGAGTTGTCAAGCTGATCGTTATAATCAAAAGAACCATTATCAGGCGCATACGATTCCACATCTACCCAGGCGCCAGGAGAACTAACCGAGCGTTGTAATGTCAGGGTTCCAGACCATGGGCCCGAACCAATCTGCGTCCTGTTAATGGTAAACTTTCTTGAATCCCCTATACCTGTAACCTTCACATAGTCAGTGAACTGATCGCTTCCATTAAGCGTTACAGTTGATGTTTGCCCGGTTGATTCCAGCCGGAATAGCGACCCAACATTTCCTGACTTAAAGAGCGGCGATGATGCGGTGAGAGTTATCACTCCGCTCAGGCCGCTTGGTGTAATGCGTAGCCCTGTGGTGTTCTCAATACCAAAAGGCCCATCAGTGGATTCGTAATTCACAACAGACCATGAGTTGTTATTACGACGCTCTATTCTCTGTTGCTGATAACTCTTACACGCTACGAATACAACGTCTCCACTCTGATCGTATCTAATTAGCGGCAGGTCACCCTCAGGCCACGGAGTGGTTATCTCCATTACCCCGCTGGACTCTATCGATATGGAATTGACAAGTACGGGATAATTTAGACGACTTGAGAACTCGACAAAGAAATTACCAGCAGGACTCAGTGTTAATGAGTGCGTGCCAGTAGCAAGGACGGTTTCAGTGATATATGAATCATCCCCGGCGCTTGATCCAACCCGCAGAGTTACCGGCCCTCTTGTTACGGAAATACGTAAACCATGCACCTTATTTGCATCGCCGGATGAAACAGAAACCTGTTGATTTCTTTTTGCTGCATTGAATCCCGTGCCAACAAGTTGCATATTCCCCGACACCCATGATGAAACCGCATCACTTTCGTCGGTATCACTCCAGCCAGAAAGGTCACTATCGAAGCCACCGTTTGTAATGATGGTAGACACTGCTGAGCGGGACACAAGTGCGTCATTTGTCCATATGCGCATTACTTTGTCACTTAGCTCAATGAGGGATGTCTCAGTTGTGGAGAAGATAAACTTAAGGAAACGAGACTTTTTATCCCCCTTTGTTCTGCCTACGAAGGCAGTTCCGGGGCGAAGCATCATGGAGCCCAACGTACGGGGCATCCAGTTCGTTTGTATTTCAGCGGACAGTGCAACGCGATCGATGTCAGTTCTTGCAAGAGCAAGTGGAGATACTATTCCACGGTTAAAGGCCTGAAGCGGAACGTTGTTGCGCGGCATGTTTCATCACCTGTCTCGATAATACCGGCTATATCCACCGGAACGTGAATTTACCCAGCAACCATCAGGCGTGCGCTTGGTTGCTTCCTGCATTGCATCTTTTGCCAGAGCGTCAGATTTTTTCATCCTGTAAGCTTTTTGCAGCCTGTCATCATCAATATCATTTTTCAGTCGCGGTGCTATTTGTAGCGCTAAATACGCGGCTATATAGTGACGGAATGTCTGCGGCCATAACGAAGTATCTTTACCAAATGACTCGTCTTTAGAAACGTAACGTATGTACATTTCATCCAGGTCACAGAACCAGAAACCGGCCTCGTCCGTGTACTGCAATAGAGGGCAGTTGAAGTAAGGATCTGACGCAATAGCGACCGTCCTAATATAATCATCAGGCTTATTAAACGCCCTCAAATAGCCGAATGGAGGCTCTACTGAAGGTGAGTAATCGAGTCGTTGCGAGCGAATAGCAAAGTTCCATTGCCCCTGCTCTAAACAGTATTCAACTGCACCATCCCATACCGCATCAAGCAAACGGCGAGGCTCCCGATTTTCATCAATGGAGACAAGCTGGCGCTCCCCTACCAGCCGCAACGAATCGTTATAAACATTGAGCTGGCTTGGCATGCTATTCCCCTTCGATATTCAACTTTTCGGTAAGAGAAAGCGCATCGTCCTTGGATTCAATTCCGCTTTCCACGACTTCGCCATCCGCTCTTCGGACTACCCGCCAGCGAGCATGAGGTCCGGCAAATTCAGCGTAATAAGTTGGTTCTTTTAATTCTGGCTCTGATTTTTCATTCAGATTGGCGTGAATGTGGAAATGAACATGAGCAGACGTTTTTGTCACTTTAAGCACCACGCCTTCCGCGTAAAAAGAACCGTCTTCTGCAACGAGTTCAATCTTGTCAAATTTCTTCAACTGTACAGCGACATGTGCCCATGCATCTGGCTCCTTAAAATCTTCAAAGGTCTGTCCGTGCTTTGCTTCAACTTTGTAAACGTTGCGCTTGTACTCAGCGAGATTGACGCTAGGCGGCAGGATTTTCATTCATTGCTCCAAAGAAAGGCCACCGAAGTGGCCCCTGTCATTATGCAAGCGCTGTTACAGTTACAGCGCCGGTTGATGCGTTAACTGCAGTCACAGATGCAACAGTCAACACGCCGGTTGAATCAACTACACAGTTAACAACGTCGCCAACTTTCATGCCGAGTTGCTTGCCGTTAGTAAAGTAGCCAGAGGCTACAACGGCAGCGCGGGCATCAGCGGAGATGTATGACCAGACAGCGCCGCCGCCCATTACGCGATCTTGCAATAGAGACGGTGGATTGGTTGTTGCGTAAGCCATGCTTTACTCCTTATGCCGCGTATGCGGACCCGTCGTGAACGATTTTGACAACACCTTTGTTCTGCAAAAGTTTGCCGCCCATGTATGCACTTGCGCGCGCCCACGAATAATCCTGCTCTTCGTCGTAGCCAACTGGTGTTTGCAAGCCTTTGGTGTCCATGCCGTGACCGATGGCACTGCGGTGATACAAGAACATCTGTTCCGCATTGGTGCCTTTGCCTGGCAGATTCGGATGGACAATCCAGGTGATGCCAGCCCAGTTGAATGACTTCAGAGAGCTGTCGGTGACGGTGAACGGTTTATTGTTGACATAGTCAACTGACGCAAACTCTTTGGTCTGCATCAGATAGGCTTCCGCAGCGGGAGTGATCAGCGCGAACAGGTTGTTATCTGCCGGCACTTCGTTGTTACCGAGGATAACTTTCGCTTTCATCGCTAGCGCCAGTGACATAGTCGCGGCATCGCCAGTGGTCTGAGTGGCAGCTGACAGTTCGCCAATGATGTCCTGGTCAATTTTGCGGTTCAGCACCGCCATTGTGGTACCGTGCATAATTGCACGCTGGTCACCCTGGCTGGCGAAAACGTTGTATTTCGTTTTTCGCACCAGGTCGTGCCACTCGCGAAGTGTTGCGGTGTATTGATTCAGGTTATCAGCGCGCGCGGGAATCATCCCGTTAACGCCGCGGGTTACAGCTTCAGCGCCGCCAGAGTCTGCAACCAGAAACACGATCTGATTACCCTTGATGACGCCTTCGGTAGTTGTGGTTTGCCGAACCAGGGACTGATTCTGCTCAAATCCCGCAATAAACTCATTGCGGTACATGGTTTGAAAAGCGGTATTCGCCATTTTAATTTCCTCATCGGGTTATTTGGTTCGCTCCGACGGGGTGTCCTTTCTTCAGGCAATAGCGGGGTGTCCTCAGTAAAGAGGGGCCGGTTGCATGGGAATGGGGCCGTTTACGCGTGTGTAAGAAGAGAGTTAAGCGCTGAAGCGCTCTTTTTCTTCGAGAAGTTGCAAGCGCTCTTTTGCTTCGAGAAGTTGCAGGTATCGCTCCTGCATTTTTGTGTCTTTGTTGTATGCGCTGCGGTTTTCCCGCATTACCTTTTCAATGCTTTCGATTTCAGTATCAACAGCAGAAATATTCGTTGCGCCGGGCACGACGGTTCCAACCGGATTTACCTTGCGCGCCATATCAACCATCCATCTGACAACATCAGGATTATTGAAAATAGCGGTACCATCAGCGGTGGTGGCGTTCGCGAATGCATCACGCGCCTCATCCGGCAGCGTTGCAATCAGTCCGTTTACCAGATTGATATTGCGCTTATACTCGCCGCCCCATTCCGCACGGAGTGACTCTTCAGTTTGTTCACGAAGGTTTGCATTGGCTTCATACCGCTGTTGTGCGTCCTCCTCAATCTGTTTCTGGTTCCACTCAATTGCCTTCTGCACCAGTCCCTTTGGAGCGTTCTCGGCATGCATTGCATCCAGAAATGATTTAACCCGAGGCTTATCATCTTCGCCCAGGACAACGCCTGAAGGTAAGTCGTTGATGTAATCGTCAGCCTTTTCTGGCACGCCGTTTTCTTTTCGCCACGTCGATAACTCTTCATCGGTTGGCTTGTCTGGTAATTTGTTATTTTTAAGCTCGCCGGAACTGACCTTCGATTGCAATTCTCGGTATGCCTTAGCCAGCGCAGCAGGAGATGCATACCGTTCAAGTTGCTTACGGTATTTTGCATCGTCTCCAGCAAACTCATCGCGCCAGTTGTCCGGGAACTTCTGTGGCGATGCAGGTGGCTGCTCTCCACCTCCATCAAGCGTGCTTGGCTGCACAGGAGGGGTTGTAGGCTGCTGGCCTGACGGTGGCTCATTACCTGGCTGCTGCTCTGCTGCTGCAGGTGGTGCGCCACCCACATCTTCAGGTGAGTAATATTTGATGAGAATGTTGCGAAATAGCATTGTATTTCCTCAATAAAAAACCCGCCGTAGCGGGTCTATTTCTTTGTTCTTTGCTTCGATTTCTCGATAGCTTCGCCAGAGAGGTTGATCAACTTAACCAACTGTGCACCGATGAATCTTTTCCCTTCTGCAAACGATGTATCTCTGTCGCTGTTTGGCCGGTAGCTCAAATCGTAATAGCCTGACATTGTCATCATTTCCTTAAGGATTAGTTGCTGCTGCTCAGCCGTAGCATCTCCTTTGTGCATGGCTTTCAGGGCATAAACAAATGGAAGGTTCCTGGCCCACTCATAAGGCTCATATGGTGGTGGGATTGTCATCCTATAGCCTCCGCTGCCTGTGATGCTGCAGCAATGTTTTGCATAACATCAGCACCTTGCTGAACACCTTCGACAGCTTGCTGGGTTTGCTGCTGCTGAGCCTGCTGCTGGATAATCTGGTCAGCATCATCCTCGCTTCGCATCCACTTAGCCGGGACACCAAACCCATCCATCGCATCTCGGAAAGCAGTGCGAATATCAACATCTGCTGTAACGCTTGGATCAATTTGGGCGGCAATACCAAGCATCTGGGCCGTATTTTGCAACAGCCCCTGTTTTTCCTGGCCTATCGCGGCTTGAAGTGGACTTTCAAATGTAAACTGAACGTCCTGGCCTCTCAGTGCGTCGGGTATGTCCATTGGTGACCCGAAAGCACCGCCTCGCATCAACAGGTCAAAGGTCATTTCACAGAGGTCGCCGTTATACTCATACTCAATTGGCGCGAATATTGGCAAGGCCTGGCGGATATACTCCTGAACACGCTGGCTTACTTCGTACGCTGTCATCTCTCTTACGTCGGGAAGAGACAGTTTATCGAGGTAGAAGGCCTGAGAAATCATCACGCGAACATCATCGCGGATGTTTATTCCTGCCGGCAGGTTTGACGATTTGCCAAATTCGCTAATCACATTGCGAATGTCGGTATCCATCTCTATATCAGCCCAGGTGATACCGCCAGCCATCAGATTAAAGTCATCACGGAACACCTCCCGGCTCGCTACCATTGGGGGATCTACCGCTTTCTCACCAGCCTCCAGCAACACGCGGCTTATTGACTGAATCAAGCGCGCGTCAGGGAGTGCAACTATAGTTGCCGGGGAATATGCATACTGAGAACCTGCTACAGTCTGCCAGCGTGGTATAACGTAAACGCGATGAAACACACCCGTTTCTTCCATTACGTGCTGATTTTCAACATCGATGTAAATGGAAACGTACGGGGTTTTAAAACCTTCATATTGCTCGGAGGGAATAACTATGTGCCTGCACTCAACCTCGCGATACGGCTCTTTTTCTATTGAATCGTTAATGCGCGGATGAACTTTGCTGCCAAAAATATTCTTTAGGTCTCGTACGGTTGGTTTCCATTTCCGATGAACTGTATCTATTAACCCCTCGGCATTCTCACACCACGCCATATCACGCAAGTGCCAGCATCGATATAAGAGCCCGTCAGCATTTTTATTCAGTTCAACGCTAATCGCGCATTGCCCGAAGGCGGCGTAATCATGATCGGCTTCTTTTGTTGCCCTGACGAATTGAGTGCGACGGTCATACATCGCCCGAAACTGGACATCTCTCGCCCATTCCAGCCAGACTTTAGATGCATGATCATTGTTATCTTCATAACCTGTTTTAAGGTTAAACCACTTATCTCTTCGCAACATTGAGGAGAAAGAATTGCCCAGGTCGCGGCGAGCCATCACCGGGTAGGACGTCATGAGATGGTCGGCAAATTCATCACCGAGCGAGCGGCAAACGGTGAAGTCAGCACGCTCAGGGTAGAACTGCTCAGCGATTTCCTGCCATAAGTTGAGTATTGGCGACTTCTTACCAAACAAGTGATCGCCCTGCTTGATGAGTTGCTGAGCATTGGATTTCATTTAACCACCTAATCTGTCCGTGAGAATCGTGCTGGCGCGACCGCTTCGCTGCATCTGATCAGCTGTCTTGCGGCGGCGAGCCGCTGTCACTGCATCAGTGTCTTCAGTTGGCATTACCGTTGTTGCCGTTTGCGTCAAATCCGGCTCATCAGGCTCTGCAGTGAGGCTATCTACTGTTGGAAGTCCTGCCTTAGTAAGCGCCTTGTCGCCGAACTTAATTGCCGGGTCCAGCGTGCTGACTACGCTATGCACCTTGCGTACTGCTTTAGCTACTCCGCCCATTAGCGTTTCCTCTTTGCTGATGTGTGCCCAAGGTTCACCTTAGGTGAGCCCCTTTGCATTCTTGATTTATACCCGCCTCTTACATGTTCTTGCTTCTCGCCATCGAACCACGCCATAACAACTGCATCGCCATCATCTGTAGACCTTCCAATCCTGTCTTTGAGTTTTTCCTTTGGCTCGAGCTGGATAACGCCTCCATCATGAGAGCGCTTAACTTCATATGATGGAGCTGTCAGGTCGGATAGAAGCGTCTGGTCAGGAGGTAGGGCTATCTGAGAGCCGCCCGGCTGATCCGGGTTGAGCGCATCACGCAGAGACCAGTAAGCCTCTGTGCGTACGTTGTAAAACTTGAGTTTCTTATCCTGCGTGCGCCTGACAGACGGCTTTACCCCCATGTACGAAACAGCATCAACGCCGTTCTCTCGCAGATGGGCATAAGCATCACCACCCCAGCCGCCACCGATATCAATGATGACCTTTGCGCCGTCTCGTCTTTTGGCAATGACGATACCAGCCACATCTGTTCCTCCAGGAGTTTCTTTGCCGGGCACCTTAATTAACTCGGCAAACCATGAATCATGGCGCTTGGCCAGCACCGTGTTGTCAGAGCCCCCCTGAGCTACGTCCACTCCGATAGAGCTCATTGGCACGCCAACAGGTGGTTGAGATGTCCATCTCGCCATTGCAGCCTGAACCCATGCGGTTGGGATACACTGATTAGGTTCGTCCTGAAGTGATGCGCGGAACTGTCCGTCACGATATGCATCGCGCAGTTCCTTCGGAAGGTTATTCAGGATGCGGGCATATTCACCATCCGCAGCAAGGTCAGGGTTATCACTGAGCTTCGCAGGAATGAATGTTCTGCTCTTTGCCTCTACCTCGAAGCCACCGATTAAATGCGGCCCACGACCTTCTACTTCGACTTCTTCCCCATGCTCATTACGCAGATACCAGCGCAACTCTCCGGGCTTAGCCGGGTTAGGGTGTGACGGGTCTAGCCAGGCTCCCCAATGCTGGATAACCCATAATCCGCTGGCAGACGTAGGCGGATTTCCGGTGCAAACAACACGACATCTTTGACCTTTCGTTGTCGAACGGTTCCAAATCGTGATGAACTCATACTGCGATTTAAGGAAGTCGGTAATCTCATCAAAGCAAATCAGATCGTGCGGGTCGCCTTTATAACGCTGCTTATCCTCTTCGAGTTCGCAACCACCGAACTGAATTAACTGCTTGCCGTTACGCCAGATGAGGTCAGAACCATTCCAGCCCGTTCGATTGCCATCAAACAATTTTCCGATTAACTCAGCCTCAGCGAGTTTCTGAGCATCAGCGCGAACACGTCGCAGTAGTAACGAACGCTCGTGAGACGTGACCGCCAGCCCGTTAATCAGCGCTGATTTTCCGCCACCAGCTTGCCCGCCATAGAAAAGCTCATCAGCCTCACAGTAATAAGCGTCTGTTTGTGGGCCGGGATTTGGTATCCATAGTTGATCACCTGTTGCCGACATCACTTCCTTTTCGACTTCTGCCAGTTGAGCAGGCGTAAGCCCTGAAAGGCGATTCAGTACGTCGTCAAAAGAGATAGTCATGGGATATTCCAGGCAATAAAAAAGGCCGCCTAAGCGACCTCTCTTTTCATTCTGTTTTAATCATCGGGGTAAATCAGCGGCATCCAGTGGGTAACCTTGCTGGAACCTGACTCAATGAACGCTGTTGTTCTCTGCCAGTAAGAGCCCATACAGGATAGCTTAAAAACATCACCAGTATCGCTAAGCGCAATTACCTCTTTCGACCACTGACCTTCTTTGCTTTCTGGTAGTTGGCGCTCAACACTTATCCATTTTCTTACGTTCTCATCCATAACAACCTCGTCTAGTTGCTCGTCAATGTTCGCTATGGCAGGCAGTGACGATACTGCTTTTCGACTGGCCGGTCTAGCCATAGCGTATAGGGTTGTCAGATTAGGAGGAAGCGATGACACCGGCAGAACGAAGGGATGCCAGGAGCGCATTAAGTGTAGTGTTAACGCCATCGACATCAGTAGCCGCACTATTAGAAACAGCCGCCCCCAACTTAACGCCGCCGATCTCGGCAGAGGTTGCCTCAGGAAGCACATATTCGCCCCCACTTAAAATCTCCCCATCAAACACCAATTGGCATTTTCCGTTCTCATCAGGAGCAGTAATTCCTAAGCGGTTACCATGAAGCGATACGAGAATATCAGGCATTGGAATTTTCCTTCATTGATTTAGTTAGGATGAACGCGAGTCGGCGGGCGACATCTGTCATGGTGGAGTCTTTAGTTTCTACTGTCCCGGAGTGCTCAGTTGCATGGCTGTCTTTTAGCCCAAGGTCACGGGCGATGATATTCGCATTAAGCAGATCAGCAGCCGCGCCAGAAAACTTCTGGTCATAAATAACTTGTTCTGCTCGCGTTACGACTTCAGATAAATCATCTCTTTGGCGGTACATTCGCCACGTTTCCAGAGTGATATCGAGAAAAAGAGTGAGCCCTGTAAGGGTCATAGCCCTCATTTTTGCCACTGGCTCCTGTGTTACTTCACCCTGATAGTTAAACGCCTTCATCTCCCATAATGGATGCTCTTCGACCCATTGAAAGTATTCACAGCACGCAGACCAAAGGGAATCGGCAGACTCAAACTTTGGGCTTCTTCCGTGGCTGCTGCGAGCCTCCCAGAACTTATTCCCCTTTGGAGCCGCCATCTGTTACTCCTTCTCAAACAAACCTTTCAGATACGCTTCAAGCTTTTTTAAGCGCTCTTCAATGTCATCAATGGCGATATGAGCACTGGTGCAAAGCTGGACAGCCGCATCCTTCAGGGCAGTAGCATTTGGATTAGCAACTGCTTTCGCAGCATCGTTTAATGTGGTTTCTTGTTTCGTTTCGGTTGCTTTGGTGGTCATGTTGACTCCTGTTGCATAAATTGAGAGAAATGAGAAAACATTCTGTCGAGGAGGTAGCAGTACGGTTCATTTGCATCGCCGGGGTTAGTTGTAACTCCAACGTCGCTACAGCAGTAGAAGGTTGCGTGAGCGCATTCATGAACCAGGGTAGACAGGCTGTTATCGAATACTCCAATCAGGTAGAGATTCTCACCCGTGGCATCATTAACGAACTGCCTGCATCGACCTACGCTCACGGATAAATCAGCTGGAGGTAGCCCAATAGATGCCTCTGCCTGAATCCACTCGTCTTTGCTGCGGCAAAGATAAATATTCGCTGAATTGAACAGGGGAACCAGGTAACGGGGCAACTTCGGCCATTTAGCTTTTGCCATGCCGTCTCCGGAAGTAATTATCAGGCGCACTCGTAAATGCGCCCTGTGATGAAAGCCGTTGTGAAAGTGGCTCTCGAAGCTATTTTTGCAGGTCAGGAATTGTCACTTGCCCATGATTTTCCAGACGTTCGATGCGAGCCAGTAAAGATGGTTTCTTCACCCTTCCCCAGCGGTTCAGTAAACGCCCCGACATGCTGGCAACATCTTTCTCTTTCATATATTCCAGCATCACCGCATTCCGCTCTGCTTCGTAGCTTTCGCTGTATTTCCGCAGTTCTGCTGTCATCCAGTTGAAAGCATTGATATATGCTTCTTTCACTGCGTCAGCTTTAGCGCCATTAAACCCCATGACAAGCATAACAAACCCGCTGAAGTCCATCGTGTAATAGGTCTGCTTCTTGTAAAAAACACCTAACTCATTGATTCTCTCGGCAACGCAAAAATGCGTTGTCCTGAATGCATCTGAGCAATGACTGTTTTTTAATGCCCTTAATACATCCGCATGTCTCTTACCGAACGCTTTCGCTATCTGAAAGGTATCAGTTACCGGCTCACCATCTGCAGCTGATACCAACTGGCGAAAATCAAACTCAGGGATTACTGATAAATCGTTCATTGCGTTTACCTTTTTGAAATAGAGCCTGCCGCATAGAGAACCAGCCCCAAGAAGCTCGCCAGCATTACTGGTGCTCTCAGGCTCTACATCAAACAGGTCTTGGGATTTGCGCTGCGGGCGCGGGGATTTACTACGGACGAAAAAAAGCCCCGCTAATGCGAGGCTCGTTACTTCTGGATAGCGCGGATATATTCCTGCAAACCGGTTATTTGCTTATTTGCTGTTTCGATTCGTTCCCGGAGGGTGAAATAATCCCGTTCAGCGGCGTTAGTAAGTCCGGGGCTGGCAGCAGCATCCATGCTGGCGGAGGTGGAGGAGTCGGACACTCGCTTACATGTGGCGTTGATACGCAGCCGCTTAATGCCATCAACAACATCGCGCTGCAAATCATCGATCGTTTGTTTTGCATCTGCGAGTTCCTTTGTGTATTTCCTGTCGATTTCAGCAACTGATTTTTGGTCAGCCTGCATTTTCGTGATTGTTTGCTGACGTGTTGCTGCTAACTGCTCTGCCTGCCTTCGCTCGGCGTCTGCCGTTTTATATGCAGAATGATAGTGCTGAGCGAGAGAACAAAAGATTGCGGCTAAACCTGCAAGCGCCAGCCACATGATGAGACGCCAGTTAAAGGTCATTAGCATCCTCCGCCAGGCATAGCGAACGTTCCATATCGCGTCTGTTCATCAAACCACGCCATTTCTGCCCGCCTGCATAAACCCATCTGCGCATTTCATCGCAAGCTCCAGCCTGGTCACCTGCATTGAGTTTTTTCAGTAGTGTTGAGTTCGAGAAAGCACTGACGCCGACATTATAAGTAAAACTGTAGAGGGCGGCACGCTGATACTCACCGAGATGCACTTTAACCAGTGGGTCAACCTGCTCTTTAACTTGTCTGACCCGGTTCCACAACAAACTGTCGCATTCTCGATCAGTGTAATGCTTGCCCTGAATAACCCCCTTCCCTGTTATTCCATCGCAGACAGTCCAGACCCCGACCACGTCTTTGTATGGCTCATATACGCGACCTTCAACGCCATCCTTGCCACCTAAAAACAATGTCGTAATTGCAATGGCACCGCCGCCAGCCGCAGCGATTAACTTATTACGCAAGCCTGATGACAGGGCCATAGCGTCTACTCCTCAAGCTTTTCAGTGGGAATATATCTGCGCGTCTCCAGTGCTCTTATCTGAGCGAGAGAAACTTTGCGTTTAAAGTAAAAATTGATACCAGCAGTGATGAGTGCCACGACAATACCAGCAAGCACTCCGACCGCACTCCATTCGTCAGGGCTGAGCCTCGTCAGCAACCCGTTCGCGACAGTACCGGCTGACGCGCCGTATGCCACGCCAGTTGCTAATTTGCTCATATGATTAATGCTCATGATCACCTCCGGTCATGCCGGTACGGTGGTGTGTGTTGTTAGAAAGGAGAAAGCGCCATCGCCAAAAGCACGGGTGAGTAAGGGATGGTAATTGGCGAGGCGCAAAATTGGTTGCTAAATAACTTGCAATGTAATCATTTTTTGATTACATTAATTGCATCGAAACGGAATGCAGGAATTTACAATGAAACTCTTTCACGGCTCTTTCAGCGACAAAGCACCGGTTATCAAAGTTGGTGAATTCGCCATGTCAGGCGACAACGTGTTTGACGGTATTTTCGCAAGTGCTGATTCTGATATTGCCGCATCCCACGGTGACTTTGTTCACTGCTACAACATAAATTCTGTAGCCGATAGTGCAGCACTGAATGACCGCATTGGCGAGGTTGTTGCTTTTCTTGCCAGTGAAGTCGAAACCGATGATGCTGAAACGCTGGCATATGCCATCGCTGATGATGAATGTGATGACCGTTTCGCTGATTTACTTACTCCACGTTCATGCACGGGTGATGCGGGATGGGAAATGCAGCGCCTGCGTGGCCGCGTGGCCGCCCATCTCGGATTTGATGCCGTTGAAATGAACGACGAGCACGGCACAAGCTATCTGATCGTAAATCCTTCAATCTTCGCGGAGTGATGCATGCTTTTACACAATTACATCAACGACACTTTCGGCGGGAATCAATCTGAATTCGCACGCCATATGGGAGTAAATCGTCAACAGGTAACGCGCTGGATCAATGAGTCGTGGATAGTCATAAATGATGTTATGTACAGCCCGCGCCGTGAAATACCAGAATATACTTCTGACGGACGAAGTGCTGAATAGATTCCCCGACGCTAAGCGGTAGTAACTGTCATCGTCATGACCGGGGATGTTTGGTGCCGGGCAAAGGAATCGAACCTCTGACTCACGCATTACAAGTGCGCAGTTCTGCCACTGAACTAGACCGGCGAATTGGTGCCACCACAAGACAGCATTCAGACCCTAAATATTATCTGAGGCCGGGTGTGGTGGTCTTTCAAGTCCCATACGGGCACGTAAAACAAAAAGCCCCGAGCTATTAACTCAGGGCTTTCTTCTTTGTGCTTAACAACGCACGCAACTTCAACTGTTGGGAATCATAACCCCAGTTTCGGGAAAAGTAAATAGCTCACAACAAAATAATGAGCTATTTCTGATTGAGCTATGAAGTCACCTTGTTAAGCGCGGTATTGGCCCATGATTCTTCAATCTCAAGCTTACCAATTAGTTGGTCATAAAATGGCTTTGCGCTTTTTTTCCATGTATCGAGGCTTATAGCGTCAGTGATGCCGCAGACTGCATTATGCGCATCGGTTGATGGTATTCGTTCATAGCCACGACCGCAGCAGCGCTTGCAATCACCCATAACCGGCACTCCCTGCCTTTCCGTTTCAGCTTTCATCACGGCCCGGCCACGACCATTGCAGTCGCGGCACGCTGTTGAGACGACGCCTTTCCCAAGGCACCGCTTACAGAGCACGCGAACTACCTCCTGAACCTGTCGGCGCTTTTCATATGATGAAGGTATAAATCCTTCAACACCCATGCGTACCGATGCCTTAACCACCTCTTTAGCAGGGAATGGCGTGTATGATTTAGTACTGAACACTTCAGCATCTATAAATCCCTCCCCATGACAGCAATCACACGGCTTCACGCTTGCTGCGCTCCTGCAATAATCCAGGTACGCATAAGTTGCGAGCGTTTGCATAACCGCTGGCTTAATATCACTGTCGAGCTTGCGAAGGGCTGCAACCCTGTCGCAGATTGTCAAAGCATATTCAGTTAACAGGGATACGGCGCGTGCGGCGTCGTTCTCACTTATCCCGACCTTCCCCATAAATGCCGAATATCCCATTGGAGCGCGTGCCATTGTCATACCCATAGCGGCGATGTAATCAGTGCCGATCAGCGGCTCTGTCGATGTGCATCGGGATGTGGGATTGAAGTTTGATGTCTTCGCGTAGTGAAATTTTACCGTTGATTCAAGGCTCACCCTTTCCTCCTCAGAATATGGCTAAAGTGTTGCAATATCCGGTAGTCGAACTGAAATGATTCTTTGCTGCGATACATGCGGAGTAGTAACCACTTTCGCCTGAGATAGTCGCTCATGCCGCTTCCTCCCGCTGTTTAATCAACGCCCGTAATTTCGCTCTGTACAGCGCCCTAATGCTGTCCAGTTCTTCTCTGGTGTATCGGTGAGGTGTGTTGTTAGATTCGAGCGCAAGGACGCGCTGAGGGCCGATTTTTTCTATGAGGTTGATACGGTACTGCTGTTGGTTGCCGGATAGCTGGACGTTACAGCGATGACATTGTTTCGATATATTGTCTTCGTTATAACGGATGTGCGATGCCTTGCCTCTTGACCGGTAATGCCCCGCTTCCCACTGAACCGTTTCCCACGTTCCGCAACTGATGCACGGAAGCTCTTTGTCCCTTTCCCGTATGTAGTCATTGACTACGCGCTGCGTTAAGTCTTCCCAGTGCTTTAGCGGCTTCAGTTTGGCTTTACGCTCACGCCATTCACGACGAGATTTAGCCTCAGCCTGTTTCTGCTGATTCTCTTTCTGTCGTTTCTGGAATTGGTAGGCGCAAGGGCCGGAACAAACAAACTGAAGGGGTCGGGATGGGATGAATTTATTTTTGCAGGATTTGCAGGTCTTCGGTTTCGGCGACTTAATCACTTTCGCCATCATCACCTCCATACATGTTAGGGTCTGTCATTTCGTAGAAAGCCGAGCAATCGCTGCAGACGTAACATTCATCCGGTGATAGCGGCATGCCGCAGTCACAGCAAATTTCTTCGCACATCATCGCTACCATCCAGCCACAGAAGAAATAACAGGCAGCAAATAGCATGTGCCAGATGCGGCAACCCACTTTCTGAATCATTGCGTTCGCCGCCCCACCAGGCTGTTATGTGGCGCATTGCGGCATCGAAATAACGGGTCCGGGCATCCGGTACCGTTTTCCAGTTATCAACCGCATATTTCTGTGCACCAAATTCCAGCACATCGATAACAGGTTTCAGCGTTCCTAGTGGAATGAGGCTAAATCGCCATTTTCCCGCGTCGTGTTTAGTTGTCATCTCGGCATCCTCATCTTGTCGTCCACACGCGCACGGATACCGCCGATGTAATCAAAGGTGACTATCTGGCTGGCGGTTGGAATTGGCTTGGGACGGTTTCTGCTGCGGCGGGTAGGTCGGAATATAGCGTTCTGCATAGCAAGGTAAGTGACGCTAATTTGTCGCCGCATAAGCCGCCCTCACGCCAGAAATAAGGTCGTTGAATTCCTGCATGTTTGCTCTGATGCCGAAGCCTGCCGCCTGCTCCGCCTTGTGATAGAGCATGCCGTTATGTCGTTCTGGGTCGGCTTTCTTCTTAACGACGCCATCGCGCACAAAGCCCGCCAGTAAAATCCGCACAGTGTCTTTCTTCGCATGCGCAAATGAAGCTATCTGTGTCGATGTCATCCAGCCGCCATTGCTCAGCGCTTCGATGACTGATACCTGTGTTTTAGTCATTCTGTTTTTCCTTCAGTTTTAGGCATATTCCCACATCATGCTGCGGTGAGATTTTTGCCTCCCGGTGATCGAGTTATGAACCAGAGACGGGTTGCACCCATAGCGCCTAGTTGATTGAATGGAAGGATACCAATATCCAATTTCAGCACCACTTGCTTGAACTGTGGTCTTATTTAAATTCATGAGACCTATTTCATTGGCGTGTTTCATATTCATTTCATGCGTGCACCACTCTAGATTTGAAACAATATTATTTCTTTTGTTTCCATCGATATGATTTACATGTGGATAATGATTTGGATTGGGGATAAAAGCCATTGCAACAAAACGATGCACTAAGTAATGTTTTGATTTTAAAGAAACCCTATCATATTGATGTGTTTTGCACAGACCGAGAATTCTTCCTGTGTATAGTTTCTTAACCCAAGTCTTTTTATCTCTTCCGCATGTATTTATCATTCTGGTTATACTTCTAACCCTGCCAGCATCACTGACCTCATAAAACCCCTCTAATCCTGGAACAGGCAGCCATTGTTCATCACTCATTGATTAATCTCTTTGTGTGGTATTCAGAGTTGGGTGGGATGCGAATTTTTATGCCTTTGGTTAAACACCAGACCTCAATCCTCCTCAGATAAAATGTCATTTCTTCGGTATCAAGTAGCTTCGTAGAGCGAACTATTTTGGATTCACCAAGTATTTCGATCTCTTTTTCGGGACAGAACATTCCCTTTAGAAATTCGTGAATTTCTTCATCACTTAATTTCTCAGTTGAAATCGCATTCACTTGGGTGGAAATATCTGAATTCCACATCCACATAAGGCTGTTCTGTGAGAGGCTGCGTTTTTCCGACCACGGTTTGATTATGAGGCGGTAACAATCACCAGATTCGAGAAGAGGTTGAAGCTGTTGGCCTATGGCCGCGAAGTTAGTTTTATGGAGTCTGACGCCCTCTTTCGGTATTTGCATTGGTCACCTCTCATCCCCCTTAACGGATATTCCTGCTCTGGTACCCTCATTGGTGAGGGTACCATCACTCTTCCTCAGGTTGGCGCTGGCATGCCATGCTTTAAACGCGAGGTGAACGCCGAAAATCACGTAACAATTCCTCCGCTCAAACCTATCCCGCTCAAGCTCGGTTTTGTCTGTCATAAAGCCTCCTGTGGTATTTCTACAACATCTGCAAGCCGGGAAACGGCTGTAATGCATATGCCATCAAGATGCTTATTTTTATTTTTTATCTTCTCCTCCATGCTTTCGATGTCCTCTATTCTCGGCGGAAGATGATCGTTACGGTAATTGAATATTCTGCCAGCACCACGACTATGCACAAACGAAACGAGATATACCTGGTACATCACTCCCTCCCCGCCCTCAACCAAAAAATAAGGCCCGCTATCGTTAGCAGGCCCTTTATTAGCTCTGCTGTGTAGGCGATCATCAGAATCCCCCCTTCTTCGCATATGGTTTCTGTTCTTGCTGCGGTTTTTGACGCTCTTCACGTTCTGCCCTGGCCGCATGTTGATCCATGTCGTAAATTGCTCCGTCTTTTTGCAGGCAAAACACTGTCCCGGTGTTTCCGTGTCGGTTCAGTCGCAGAAGCAGTTCGGTTTCGCCTGGAGGAACTTTATCGTCGTATGAGCCCTCGCGATGGATTCCTACCCAATAATCACAGTCCTGTTCAATCTGCCCTGTGTCACGTGAGTCGCTTGGCAATGGGCGCTTATCGGCGCGTTGCTCCAGCGAGCGGTTAAGCTGCGACAGCAGCACGACAACGCACCTAAGTTCTTTGGCGAGGTTCTTCAGTCCTTTGGTAATCATGCCGTAGGCCAGATCGTTCCTGTCCGCTTTCTCAGCTTTCATCAGCGTCAGGTAGTCAACCAGCACCATGCCAACACTTCCCCTCTGCCGCTTAACCTTGCGGCATTCAGCGACGATGTGGGCCAGAGATAATCCAGGGGTGTCGTCGATGTAGAGCAGGTCAAGATCGCGCAGCCGGTTCGCAGTAGCAAGGGCTTTCCCAAAATCCTCATCGTAGTTACCCTGGTAGGTATCATCGGCATCGTCCGTTGCTGGCATGTAGAAAATATTTGGGTTGACGCCTGACTTTTGGCCCACCAACTTCTCAAGAATCTGGTCAGCAGGCATTTCGAGACTGAACATCAACGCTGGTTTATTTTCACGAACAGCGCAGTTAATCGCCATTTGGCTGTAGAGTGTTGTTTTTCCTTGTTTGGGTCTGGCACCAATTACGAACAGCGACCCCTTTACCAGTCCTTTCGGCGATAGCATGCGGTCGAGTGACGGGATGCCGGTACTGAGTCCGCGCTGCTCACCTGTTGCGGAAAATCGTTTGTCCAGGTCAACTACCCAATCATCCATAACCTCTCCGAATGAGCGTAATCCGCGCTGTTTTCCGGTTTTGGCATAATCAGAAATGCTGGTCGTCAGGGTCTGAATCGCGTCGAATTTTTCTGACGCCGTCATCCCGTTTCTTGCATAGAGCAAATCAGCGGCTTCGTTTAGCTTCGCGATCCCGTAACGTTCCATCGCGCGCTCACGAACAACTCGCGCATATTCAACAATGTTTGCCACAGAGGGAATATTTTTTGAAAGCTCTGCCAGGTAAGCAAAGCCGCCAGCCATTTCCATTAGAGATTTACTTTCAAGTGAGTCCGACAAGGTCAGCAAATCAACCGGCTTATTGGCTTTAAGCAGAGAGGTTATTTCTTCGAAAATCAATCCATGGGGACGGCTGAAAAAAGACTCCTTCTTGAGCATGGCGATTGCTTTCAGGCTTCTTTCCTGCCCACCATCCAGCATTATCCCACCAAGAACCGCTTGCTCAGCTTCCAGGCTGTGTGGTGTGGTGATAATTTCATCGGTCATCCTTGTCACCCTCCCTGACTTCGACGTAGAGTTTTGCTTTCAGGAAGTCATCAAACTTCTTACGCCGCCATGTTTGCCCGGTTCTCTGATCCGGGCGGTCTTCAAGCATCCATCGACAGTTCCGGCTGATGTACTGCAAATAACCCCTGAAACCTTCCATAGTGAGTGGTTGTCCATCATCAAGGTCGCGGGCAATCTTGTTGGCCTTCCCCCAGAATGTCCTGATCAGGTTACGGCGTTCGTCTGTAAGTGTTCTCCATCCCCTCGCTTCTGGTAGTTCGTCTTTCAGACATTGCCAGACTTCTTCGCAAGAAATCCTTTGCTTCTGCTCAGGCGATTTTTGGCTGTGAGTTGCACACTCAATATCTTTAGATATTGAGTTAGTATTTAATAATTCTTTATCTGTGGACACTGGCTGGACACTGGCTGGACACTGTTGCTCATCAGCCCTTACCTGATGCGGCTTTCCGCTGGACACTGGCTGGACATCGGCTGGACACGAAAATTGCTGATATTCGTCGTATTTGACCACTTTCAGAATAGTAAATCTGTTGTTCGATTTGGTAGTTATCATCCCAAGATTGGTATATTTCCTGAGGAGCGATTTAACGCGATCTGGCTCAATTCCGGTTTCGAATGCCAGTGTATTTCTGCCAGTGATGAACTCACCGCGTTCACACAAAACATCGCCGATATCAGTCGATACGAGCGTTTGCTCATGGTTGGCGCGGAGAAGTAGATGAACCCACAAATGCGCCGCTTCAGGGTCTTTATAAAATGGCACATCCATAATTTTTCTGTGCAGCAAGGCAAACCCCTTACCGACTGGTTTCGGTGTCTCCTGATGCCGCCTGGCCTGTCTGGCGACGGCTAGATTGGTGACGTTGCTCATTTTCCCTTCCCCCTTGCCTTCGCCGCTTCCAGTGACTGCCTAAGTTTGCTTGCTGAAAGTGAAGAAAAACTCCGACAGAAAGCCTCACGAGCCCGCTCTTTATAGCGTTCGAATCTTTGATATTTATCGGGTTTCATGTATAATTACCTTGTTGAATTTATTGCAAATCACGCCTCGAAAAGCTCGCTACTTTCCGGGGCGTTTTCTTTTGTGAGCAGCCGTGCTACCTGCTTGGCCAGACTCGCTAGTTCTTCGTCTTCCACTCCCCATTCCAGAACCGCCAACAGCATTGACATGCGCGGTAGTAGCGATTCTTTCCAGCGGGTGATCTGCGATTTGTCCACGCCAACCGCTTCGGCAATGTTTGCCACGCCGCGAATAGCGATTTTGCTCAATAACTTGCTTTCAATTGCACGCGCTTTATTGCGTGTTGTTGCATGTTCCATTACTTACTATCTCCTGGTGTTAAGACGTGGCGTAACCGTGGGGTTTGCCACTAAAGGCTCCAGACCTTCCGGAGCGGGTTCAGAGTTTTAAAGAGCGATCGTGCTTAGGCGGATTTGCCGTCTTTTTCGCCATAAAGAAGCCAGTGCGGGTCGCACTTAAGAGCCATGGCTAACTCGACCAGAAAACGGGGTCGCTTTGTCAGTCCTGATTCAACCTGCTGTATGGTCTGTTGTTTTGTGCCAGACAACTCAGCAAGTTGAGATTGGGTAAGATTTAGCTCAACACGCTTCTGTTTGAGTCGGTCGGATAAAGTTTCCATACAACCTCCTAACAAACTTATTTGTATTTTATTGTCAAACTAACTTGTTTGTCAATTACCGTGTTTCTTGTAAGGATGGCGTATTGCAAGAGAGGGATATATGAGTATTGGCATCAGGGCTAAAAACAGACGTATAGAGCTTGGATTAACACAAGCTGAGGTGGCTCAGAGAGCAAAAACATCTCAGCAAGCCATACAGCAGCTTGAGGATGGAAAAACTCAGCGTCCACGCTATTTGCCTGAATTAGCAACAGCTCTGAATTGCAGCATTAAATGGCTCACTACCGGTAGCGATGGGGATGCCATACCTGATGAGAGTGAGTGGGGTTCTGTCGAACCTTGGGATGATGAAACCCCCTTACGCAACGATGAGGTAGAAGTTCCATTCTTAAGGGATATTGAATTCGCATGTGGGGATGGAAGCGTGTCCGATGAGGATTATAACGGATTTAAAATTCGATTCTCAAAATCCACGTTACGCAGAGTGGGTGCCAGGACGGATGGCGGTGGCATACTATGTTTCCCGGCTAGAGGTAACAGCATGGAGCCATACATTCCTGATGGAGCTACGGTAGCTATCAACTGCGATGACAAAAAAATCGTAGATGGCAAGGTTTACGCCGTAAACCAAAATGGCTGGAAAAGGCTGAAATTACTTTATCGCGTAGGGCCTGAACACGTAAGTTTGCGCAGCTTCAACAGCGAAGAGCATAAGCCCGAAGATCATGCGATCAACGATGTGGAGATTATTGGACGCCTCATCTGGTCGAGCACAATTTGGTAGCAATGGCCGGGCGAGACGCTTGGGTGGGTGGAATAGCAATTTTGAATGCGTAGAAGAGGAAAAATGGAAGAGTCAGAGATTGATAAGCGCGAACGAGAGCTGATGGAAATTTTGTGGAAAAAGTTCAAAGCATTATCACCTGAACTTTTCGCAAGGTTTCTTTCCCAAAAGGGAGTTCCTATTGTCTCCTGCCCTATTTGCAATCACATTGACATGGCGGTTCCACAGGTGAGCGAGCAAGTATATGAGGGCAATAAGGCCACTGGAAAATGGATCACATACGTTAATCCTTCAAAGGTTAGCTCATTTGGATTTGAACCATTACACTCGCTACTTCATTACAATTACAGACTAATTTGTAAAAATTGTGGTTATGAAAATAGATTCTCCGCCTACCCCGTTCTGACATGGCTTGAGAATAATGACAAAGAAAATAATGCCGAGTAGACTATGATTCAAGATAAAGACGATGCAAATGTTGTCTGGGGTGACTTCCCTAAACGTGGAGGGGGAGATGATGGAGGTAACGATATGCAAGTTAAAGTTGCCAGATTAGAGTCATACGTTGAATATATAAAACGCGATATTTCAGAGTTAAAAAAGGATGTTAAGTCCATTGATTCAAGGCTTTCAGGCATTGAGACGGGCATAAAATCACTTAAAACTACACTTAAGGCATCAGCCGCTGTAGCAAGTGTAGTCTTCGCTTTTTGTGCATATGTTTTTGGTAGTTATGTGACAAAAATTCTTGATGCACTAAATGGACTTGTCTTGAAATAACCCGGCCACCGCGCCGGGTTTTTTGTGCCTACCGATCACCACCCGGTCAACACCCTATCTCATTGATATTCAGGCAAAGATCTGATTATTTCCCCGTTTAGGTCAACACCCCGATCCCTATCTATCCAGCACCTTCGCAGCAGCCTCCATCGCCCTAACCAATAGCTCAGAACGCTCCTCAACCTTATGCGCCAGCGCCGTGCGGAGTGCATCCGCTATCACCATCTGTTTCGACTCCATGCCGAAATCATGCAGCGTGAACACCATGTCGCCCACCACCCTGCACATCTCATCATAAAGTTCGTCTGCTTCCTTTGACATATACGCCCCTCTATTTCCGCAACATGCTAATCGCGAACTCCACAGCCAAATCCGGCTCCGCATCAGCCAGTAACTCCACCATCTCCCGTATTGACTCGTTCGTGACCGCCCTTCCCTCAGCTATCAACTGAATCACAGCGTCACCTATGAGCTGTGCTGTAGCTGCCTGCGCTTTTTCCATGTCCATATAGCTCTCCTTTGTGGCATTTCAGCCTACCACCCCACCGCCGAGATGGCATTTACAAAAATAAATTCCTTTATAAAACAACACAAAACAAGATTAATACAATAAAATACAAATTTATGTGTTTACAAGAAAGTTTGTTTTCTTGTATTCTTATCCCATCAACAGGACGCACCACACGACAAGAAGTCGACGCTCTTTAAAAATATGGGATTGTCCCTGGAAGGTCCGGGGAACGAGTTTAACTAACAGGAGGTGCCAAATGGTGCACTAACGCGGTTAGACCGCTTATGCAGTGTCCTTAACTGGTTCTGCATCGCGAAGACGGCGTATACGGTCTGGCTCCCACGGCGACGTAGTGAGGGAGAGGAAGCGAAAGCATCACTGAGTTCCGGTTAGCGCCCGAGTTAACGCGTAAGCAGCTATCAAATGACGATGTGGATTTACCCTTCATCTGTATATCGGGTGAAGGCATAAATCTACCGGAGGTAACCATGACAATAGTCATTACGTATCTGGCGAAAGACAACGCCAAAAACCGCAAGTACAAAAAGACCGGCGAGTTTTTCGCGAAGAAAGACGCTGACCGGGCGATGGCAAAGAAGATTGCAAAAGCCTGGGCGAAGCTGACCCATGTTGATTTACCGAAACAGCATGAGAATTACAGTGGTCCAATATGCCTGCCGGAGGTTGCTATCTTCCGCGCAGGTCATCGTAAATCTAACAGCGTAACGGCGAGGTAATGATGCCCACATACGAGCAGCTTTACGCGTTTCTTCTTAAAAATTACAGGCCGTCAAGGTTCGAACAGCATAGCGACAAAGGAAAGCCTGACCGAATTTGCAAGATGTACCTTGATGACCTCCAAAAGTATGGCGTTGCGTATATTTCCAGACATGAAGATCCACTCGGGCAAGGTTTGAAATTTTACCCAAGCCTTGAAATAGAGCGTGGCGAGAGAATTGAATACCGAAACAGTGCCGGGCACTTAACGCATTTATTCTAGTCGGCTGCCTAACCCGCAGCTATTAGTCCCAGCGTGGACGCAGCAGATTAAGAGGTGAGTATGAGTAAGTTACGCGTTTGGCATATTCCACAGTTGCCAATGAAGGCGTTCTTCGTAGAGGTTGAATCTGTCGAAGAAGGCGTGCGAATGATGAATGCGCTGGCTGATTATGATTTGTTCCAACTTGATAACAACATAAAGCCTGATTACTGCAACGCCAACGGCATGCATATATGGGATGAAATCCTGACAGAGCAGGACTTAGTTGATATGGAGGTAGGTGACCGCTGGGTTGATTGGTTTATCGAGGTTGGTGACGATTATTTCGATGACCCGAGAGAATATCTCGAATCAATTAGCGAACCAGCATAGCCCGCCCGCGCGGATTTATTTCACCAGTCGCCATGAGCGGCTTTTTTGTGCCTGAGAAGGAGGAGTGATGAGTTAAGAAACAGGTGGGCCAGCGTTTCCAGTGCCACCCAGTGAATATCAAATTCAAGATACAGGCATGACGCTGCGAGATTACTTCGCCGCTAAGGCTATGCAGGGAGATATATCGTTTGATCCTCTTTCTCCCGGCGTAACTGATGAGCAGTTGGATATATATGCTAATCACTATTACAAAATTGCCGACGCAATGCTTAAGGCTCGCAGCCAGTAACCGGTAAGGAGGGGCTATGGAGTGGATTAAATTTGCAGGCGGTATTGATGAAGGAACATATATCGTCTGCACTGAAAATAAAATAGTTACAGAAATGAAATACATATCGAACAAATACGCAAAAACGAATCGCGGTAGAGCGCCACGGTGGGAATGGCACGGAAGAGTCAGCCCGTGGAAAGTCACTCATTTTATGGAAATGCCATCGCCGCCATCCGACTAACACCGCAATGCCGTTATACGTGACGGCATGACGATGTTACTCGACATCATCCACAACTTCTTTGCCCGCGCTGTGCGGGCTTTTTTATGCCCGTTATACAGGAGAGGGAAATGACAGAAACCACTGATTTAGCAGTACTTGAGATTAAGGCGGAGCAGGCTCCCACGCTCTATGTTCCGAACGGTCTTGATAGTTATTTGGAGCAGATTCGCCAGCAGGTTAATGAGGTTCCAGACCTGAGCACAGCAAAAGGTCGTGCGCGTGTGGCTTCACTTGCGGCGCAGGTGTCACGCAGTAAAACAGCAGTTGAGAAACCGGGACGTGACTACCTTCGTCACTTAAAGGAAGCTGTAAAGCCCGCAGAGGCTGAATTACGCCGATGGGTATCCGCGTGCGACACGCTGCGTGATGAAGTGCGACGACCTCTCACTGAGTGGGAAGCTGAGCAGGAGCGCATCAAATCTGATCAGCAGATGCTCGACTGGCATACCGAAGCGCTGGGAATGAACGAAGCGCACGATAAGGCAGCGGCTGAGCGTTTCGAATCAGATCACGAAGTCGCCCTACTCATGAATGAGAAATTCGACCGCGAAGCAGCAGAAGCGAAAGCCGAAGCTGAGCGAAAACGTATCGCCTACGAAGAAGAGTTAAAGCGTAAGGCGGCGGAACAGGCCCGCATCGAAGCTGAACAGAAAGCGCAGCGTGCGCGTGAAGAGGCTGCGCAGCGTGAACGTGAATTGCAGGCCAAGGCAGAGCAAGCTGAGCGTGACCGCATTGCCGCACAGGAACGTGCAGAGCGTGAGAAACAGGCAGCGATCGCTGAAGAACAGCGCAAAGCCAAAGCTGCGGAAGATGCAAGACTTGCTGAGGAGAAACGCATTGCTGATGAAGCTGCAAAACGCGCCGCTGACATCGAACACCGCAAGGCAGTTAACAACAAAGCTCTGGCAGATTTAATCGCAGCTGGCATACCTGAAGAATGTGCTAAAGCCTGTATTACAGCTATCGCAAAAGGTGCAGTAAGCGCCATCCGTATTACCTACTAATTAAATTAAAACAGGAGTTACCCATGATTTATGCAATCGCGGGTTGCCCGGTCATGGGCAACTTTCAGGAATCACTTTTAGACATTATCAAGCGCCGCATGAAGTGCGTTAGCAAATGGCTTGTTGACACGCTTAATCAGCCCGGGAGGCCGTAATGAAACTTCGATATTTCGATAAAGCTCAGGAGTTGTCACGGCTGGCTCTGTTAACCGGTAACAACCTCATCTGGCAGCAGGCGATGCAGATTTTACGGAGGGCGATTCAGTGAAGATAAAACTGACGTACAAAGACCGGCTGGAAATTGAGTCGATTATCGAAAACTTGTCTGAGTCAGATAACGAACTTATCTATGAGCAAGTTAAAAATATTATCGACAAAACAACAACAAATCCCGCCGAAATGTCCATGTGTGCATGGCTACCCAAACATTTCGATTACCCCATTATTGAATTGTGTCAGGAAGACACTCTGTCTCAGGATTTGGCTCACCAGTTCATCTGGGATTACCTAACCCGCGCTGCCAAGTGGGAGTACGCAGTTTCTATTTTCAAAAATAAATATAGCTACAGTGAGGTGGCATAAATGGCAAATGAATTAACTGTTACCTCTTCAGTTCTGGCAGAAAAAGGGATTGATGTTGCAACTTGGAGCGCTCTCAAAAACAGCATTTACCCAGGCGCTAAAGATGAGTCTGTAATGATGGCTCTGGACTACTGCCGGGCGCGCCAGTTGGACCCATTAATGAAGCCAGTTCATCTCGTGCCGATGAGCGTGAAGGATGCAAAGACCGGCAAAAACGAATGGCGCGATGTGGTTATGCCGGGAATTGGTCTTTACCGCATTCAGGCAGACCGCTCCGGCGACTACGCTGGCGCTCATGAGCCTGAATTTGGCCCGGATGTAACACAACAACTTAACGGGGTTGAGGTTACCTTCCCACAGTTCTGTAAGTACACAGTATGTAAGCGCATGCCAAGCGGTGAAATCGTCGAATTCAGCGCGAAGGAATACTGGATTGAAAACTACGCCACAGCTGGTCGTGATACCACTGCACCCAATGCGATGTGGAAGAAGCGCCCGTATGGACAACTGGCAAAATGTGCTGAGGCTCAGGCACTGCGTAAGGCGTGGCCGGAAATAGGACAGCAACCTACCGCCGAGGAGATGGAGGGTAAAACACTGGAAGTTAATGATCCGCGCGACGTAACCAACGTTGAAAGCCAGAAATCATTACCGGCAACTGCCAGCCATGAAACCCTTCAGTCGATTACTGACCTGTTGTCCAGTCTTGATAAAGATTGGGACGACGACTTTCTTCCGCTATGCCGTTCAATCTTCAAAAGGGAAATTTATGAAGCCGGTCAGTTAACGGAGGAGGAGGCCATTAAAGCCCACGACTTCCTGTCTAAAAAGGCTAAGGCGGCGGCATGACACCTTCCCTGCTTAATCTTCTGATGCGTGGTGGATATAGCTACAGCAACATAGCTGAAACTTTAGGGATGAGTAAAAGCAGAGTTCGCTGGTTTGTTATGGAACTGGAGCGCCGAAAGTGGATTGTTGTTAATAGGACCATCAACTGCACATGGAACGGACAAACCATCGGAAACGCAGTTAACAGGTACAGGCGAGGGATACTATGACACCAGAAATAATAATGAAGAAAACAGGGATTAACGTTCTCTCCGTAGAGCAAGGAAGCGATGACTGGATGAGGCTCAGGCTGGGGGTCATCACAGCTTCCGAGGTATCTAACGTAATTGCAAAGCCACGGAGCGGCACCAAATGGACGGATATGAAAATGTCCTACTTCCACACCCTTCTCGCTGAAGTCTGCACCGGAGTATCACCTGAGGTTAATGCTAAAGCACTGGCGTGGGGAAAGCAGAACGAAGAGGCAGCAAGGACGCTGTTTGAGTTCACCTCTGGCGTTGATGTTGTTGAAGCACCCATCCTCTACCACGACGAAACGATGCGCACAGCCTGTTCCCCTGATGGCCTATGCAGTGACGGACGCGGGCTTGAACTTAAATGCCCTTTCACCTCTCGCGATTTTATGAAGTTTCGCCTGGGTGGATTCGATGCCATTAAGAGCGCCTACATGGCGCAGGTTCAATACAGCATGTGGATAACCGGCAAGGATGCCTGGTACTTCGCCAATTACGACCCGCGCATGAAGCGTGAAGGGATTCATCACGTCATTGTCGAACGCGACGAAAAATATATAGCCGACTTTGAAGAGTTAGTACCGGAGTTCATTGAAAAAATGGATGAGGCACTTAGCGCAATCGGATTTCAATTTGGCGACCAGTGGCGGTGATTGATGAAAAAAAATCCCTTCTATCGGCGAAATGTTGCGGGGAAATATAGCGGGCTTAAGGAAAAGGTTGCATGGCAACTCAGCAAGCGCCCCATGTCAGGAAGTGAGTTAGCCACCATTTTGAGGATGGATGCTACTGAAATTAACCGCATGATGCGCTACTACATCACCGAGAACGCCGTTGTAACAATAACGGCAGGCGAATGGTTCAGGGATGAATCGGGATTTAAGGACAGAATATATACACTCGGAAGGAAAGCTAAGCGCGTTGCACCCCGCCCCACAAAATCAATCGTAGTAAGCCTCAAATCATTCAAAAACGCCAGCGAAGAACAGCGACAGAAAAACATTCTTGCGGCGCAGCGTCGTGCGCGGCTGATTGCTGCTGGCCTCTATATAACGGAGTAACCCATGACTAAATACTTTGTATCCGGCTGCATTGACGCAGACGGAGAGACTACGCGCGTCAGTGACAGTGAGGCGCAATTCTGGACTGTTTATGAGCGGGAGGATAATGGAACAAGTCAGGCTGTTGGTGACTGTGACAGCCGCGAATCTGCTGAGGCGTTTGCATCGCTGCTTAACTCCCTGACCATGCGCGCCGATGCTTTAGCGGCGGAGAATGTGGCCATGCGCCAGATAATCGACTCAGTAACCAACCTCGATAACGAACCCCAATACCACGCAGAGGGTATGGGATGCGGTCTTGAAGACCGGAATATTACTGACCGATACGATGCAATGCGCCATGGATGGGATGAAGCAATGGAGCGCGTTTACGCCGAAGTTATCCCGTGCGCTGAGGAGTTGGACTTTTTAGCCACTGACGATTACCTGGAATCGGTGCGCAATGAGGCCAGAGCTCAAGGCATACACTTTGCAGCTAACCGCATTCTTGCAGCGTGGGAAGCTGGCTTTATCAATGACACTCCGGCGCATGCATATGACATTTCCGGCGCTGTTCTGTCTGCGCTTGAGTTCCTTCCAAATGCGTCAGCCGAAGAGTTTAAACGTGATTACGCTGATGAAGTCAGGACAGCTATCGCCGCCCGCTTACGCAACGGGGAGACTGAATGATGATTGCTGCTATGGAACCCCAGCGCGACAAGTACGGCTACTGGACTCACCCCGACTATTTCGAGCCTGCAAACGGCAATGAATATGGCATGCTGGGCGAGTTCGATGCCTGGCTGAACGCGAACGGACTCGAATTCCGGGAGGAATATCGCGATGAGGATGAAATCGACCAGCACGGCGATGGTTACGACATTTCATCATGGCAGCCATCAGGAATAAAAGGTGATGGCTGGTTTGTCGGCTCCATTCATGACACTGAGGAAGGCGCGGTATGCATCTGGTTGCGCGTTAAGCAGGGAGGCGACCATGTGTGACTGCATGAAAAATACAGCCGAGAAAGTGCGCGGGCATCTGGAAAAACGCGTACCGATTAATGCTGAAGTATCAACTGGATTAGGTGATACGGGCTGGCAAGATGAATGGCTTTCTCTTGAAGACGGGAAACTTCACGTGATGCTCATTTACAAGCTCGCATATCGTGCACGAAAAAAAGACGGTTCAATGGCTAAAAATCTTACGCGCCTTTCAACTGGTGTCTCGATGGCTTATTGCCCGTTTTGCGGTGAGAAGTTTGGAGGCGACCATGCGTGAGCGTGAATACTTCGTTATCAGCGTAAAGCATAACCAGTGCAGTGACCGTTATGTCATCCTTTGGGGCGCTAACAATAGCGGCTATCGTGGGCGCGTTGAAAGTGCCGGTCGCTATCCCGAATCACTGGTTAAAGCGAAATTAGGATACTACAACACTGGCGACGATATTGCTGTGCCCTGCGATGTGATCGAAAGCCTGGCTGTGCCGGTCGATAAAGGATTTTTCGATACCGATGGCGGTAATTGGGTACTCAGCAACCGTAAGAACTGGCAAACGATACTCGCGCACGTCATCGAGCCACCAGCATACAAACCACAACCGGAATATCGTGGCGCCCGCCGCCGTGGGAGTGATTCATGAACCAGCCAATCCTTGACATGTGCTGCGGCTCGCGCATGTTCTGGCTAAACAAGACTGATCCGCGTGCGGTGTTCGCTGATATTCGGAAAGAATCACACACTCTGTGCGATGGACGGGCACTGCATATTGCGCCGGACGTTATCGCTGATTTTCGCGCGCTGCCATTCTCTGACAACTCATTTTCTCAAGTGGTATTCGATCCGCCTCATTTGGTTAACGTGGGCGAAAAAGCATGGATGGGTAAAAAGTACGGGCGGCTCAACCGGGAAACGTGGAAAGAAGACATCCGCCAGGGTTTTGTTGAAGCATTTCGCGTACTGCGGCCACACGGCACGCTTATCTTCAAATGGAATGAAACGCAGATACCCGCCAGCCAGATTATAGCCCTGACTGACAAGTCGCCGACAATCTGGCAGCGCACAGGCAAAGCCGACAAAACGCACTGGATACTGTTTCTGAAGGAAGGTGACGCATGAACCGCCCATACGACAAAACCAAACCGTTGAGTGAGCAGCCGTGGCTATTCAACAGGACGAGGAAAAAATCTTGAAAAGAAATGCTCTAACTAAAGCCGAGCTAGCATGGCTGGAAGCCTTGCAAGAATTACTCAATAAATGCCCGTCAAAAAGAATCGCGTTCTTCACTGTAGGTGATGATTTTTTGGGCTTGCACGATGCTAACCGAGAAAACGAAATCGCCGCAGAACTGGATAAAAACGGCGGCGAGTGGAGTAGCGCAGCCCAAAATATAGCGGCGGACTTTAACGGCTTTTGTCTTAATTTCCCTAACAGTGTTCATAGTACAGCAGGATAAGGAGCCAGCATGACAATTACATCTGAAAAGCTGCGCCATTGGGCGCAAATGGCGTCTTTAACATCTGAGGGTGCTTCATGTCTCAGCGCTGAGCAGTTAGCGCAAACAGCGGAATACATCGACGCCCAGGCGGAGGCTGTTGCAGGACTCAAAGCCTCGCTGGAGTGTTCATGTCGGCAAAACCAAAACCAGGCGGCGAGGATTGCTGAACTGGAGTTTATTCGTAATAGCGCCGACCAGGTGCAACGGGAATATGCGGAAGCCCTCGGATGTGCGGGTGACAATGAGTCGATTTTGGCAGCTATCGCCGACCAGGCGTCCGAGATTGAGAAAACCAAATCCCGTTACAATGAGGTGTCTGGATGGTACTGCAAGATGAAAACAAGGATGCTGGCAGCGGAGAAAGAACTGGCTTATTTTAAGAGACAGAGCAGTGAAAATAATACCTAGCAAAGATATTTTAGAAAAGTTCATCAATTACGAACCAGAAACAGGAGTTTTTATTTGGAAAGTTTCACCAAGCCCTAGGGTCAACATTGGAGACAGATCTGGATGGCTAGATTCCCAAGGGTATAGATATATCAGAATTGAAAACAAAACATATAAATCATCAAGGCTAGCTTACTTATGGATGACAGGAAATCAGCCAGTCATAGTTGACCATATAAACGGAATAAGGTCTGACGACAGATGGGAGAACTTAAGGAACTGTCTTGGTGATGAAAATAATTACAATAAGGGGAAGGAAAGTAAAAATAAATCAGGAATCACTGGGGTTTTCTGGTCAAGCAGAGATAAAAAATGGAGAGCAGAAATAACTCATCAAGGAAAAAGGAAAAGCCTTGGTTACTATGAAGATTTATTTTCAGCTTCTTGCGCCAGAAGGTCAGCAGAAATAACTTATTTTGGTGATTACAGACCCACAAGAAAATAAAGGTGATAGTCATGACTAAATCAGAACAGCGCAACGCCCCGGTTGCTGTGCCGGATAAGCATTATGATGCAGACGGTATTACCACCAGCGAGGCGGATATGATCTGGAATGCATGCATTGACGAAGTGCTGCGCCTCAACAGCGGGAGTGAGCCGGCAGTGAAGCCGGTGAAATTGCCGGAAGCATTATTGCCCGCTAATCACCGCAGCGGTGAAGCGTTTATGGCGGCAGATTCTGAGGGAAATTATTTGAACAGGGAGTTCACAATCAAAGCAATCCGGGCCGCTGGCGGGGAGATTGAAGAATGACTGAATCAGAAAAAGCGGAGTTGGTTGAAATCGCAACGAAGCGTCTGGCGCAATACCGGAAGATGAATGAGCACAAAAATTCAAATGTCATGCCGCGCGGAGGCATCGAATTTCAATATGAGCCGAGCATAGCGCTGATGGAAACCCTATTAGTGATGAAATCTACTCCCTCGAAGAATGCGAAAGCGTCAAAGCGCTGATATTAGAGCACAGCAACGTGACGCTGGAGTGTTCACCCGTTTACCGATAGCCGCGAAAGCGGTTTTTTAATATCTGGAGAAAAATAAATGCGAGTTGATAATGAAGTGCTCAACGTGTTGAGCGCTGCGGAATGTCATGGAAAAAATCTGGTGTTAACTGGTCAACTTGACCGTAATTTATACACACGCACCAACAAAGTTCTGGAAGCCGCGGGAGGGAAATGGAGCAGGAAAGAAAAGGCTCACATTTTTGATATTGATGCATCCGAGCGCATTGAGCAGATCATCCTGACTGGCGATGTTGTGGTGCCGAAAGATGATTTTGAGTTCTTCCCTACCCCGCCAGATGTGGTCAGACACGTAATTTATTTTGCAGATATTCGTGATGGCATGAGAGTACTTGAGCCCAGCGCTGGCCAAGGTGCGATTGCTAAAGCCGCTCATGATGCGGCAGCAGATGTGATAATTGATATGTATGAGCTGATGCCAGCCAACAATGATGCGCTGCACGCTCTAAATCTTCGTCTTTCAGGTATTGGTGAGCCAGTCGATTTTCTCACCGTGGTGCCAGCACCAATCTATGACAGGGTGGTAATGAACCCTCCATTTGGTCGGCAGGCTGATATTAAGCACGTTACTCACGCAATGAAATTCTTGAAACCGGGCGGCCTGCTGGTTTCAGTTATGTCTTCCTCGGTAACGTTCCGCAGCAACAAGCTTACTTCTGATTTCCGTCAGTTGGTTGAAGAACGCAGTGGTCACATCGAAGAGCTGCCAGAAGGTGCGTTCAAAAAATCCGGCACGATGGTTAACACCGTGATTGTGGTGATACCCAACTAGCTAATCATGGCGATATACTCCCCTAAGGAGGATTCGCCATGTCAAACAACATAGCAGCACGCAGCAAAGAAGAACGCGATAAAGTTAACGTTGACCTTGCGGCGTCCGGAGTTGCTTATAAAGAACGGCTGAACATGCCTGTAATCGCTTTCGAAGTTCAAAATCAACAACCGACTCACCTTCAGGAGTATTTCGTCGAACGGCTCCAGTTCTATCGCAGCGTGTCGGCTAAATACCCTAAAGGTGCAGACCCTATCTATGCGAAGAAGGAAGATTCAAAATGACACAAATTCTTTTGATTGGCGGGCCATTCGATGGGGAGATTCGTGAAGACCATTTCCTCGAATATAAAAATTTGAGAGTTACTAAGCCAACCTCTGTTTCGAGCGTATCGGCTCTGAGACGAGATTCCAACTCGGCAACTTCTCATGTTAAGGAGTGTTATCATAACTATAATATGATCTCGGTTCGTATCGAGGGAAAAAGTTATGCCTGTGCGACTGCAAAAACAATAAATGAACATGAAATTTTAGATTTAGTAAAGAAAGCAGCAAATGAATCTGGATTCAAACCAATTGAATAGAGCATGAAGTCTTTGGGGTGTTCAAAACCAATCTATCAGGTTTATGCGAAAACGGAGGAAGGGAAGTGAATCAATATAAATGGCCTACTTTTGGCCTAATCATTTTCCTTAGCGGCTGCATGGCCACCCCGAATGAAGCGCGGAGTGATAGCCCTCTTTTTACCGGGACAAGTACAAAGGCGCCCGAGTCCTTAGCCGAATGCATCTATGAGCAATGGACTAACCAGCGCGTTATGCTTGAAAGGGATAACACAACGCACACCGAAAGAGTTCGCAATATGATTACTGTTTTTACAATGAAAGACAGTATGTTTGCCGACATAACAGCCAGGGAAGGCGGCTCAGAAGTTAAATTTTATAAGACATTTGGAATGGGTTATACGGTATCAGGAAACAGACAAGACATCGTTAAAAATTGCCTTTAGTCATTCAAAGGTTGACCAATAACCTCGCCACGGCGGGGTTTTTTATTGCCTATAGGAAACCCTTATGCAAATCAATATCGGCGACAAATATGTTCTGACCGCTGACCAGTATCAGTACGTTATTCAGGAGAAGAAAACCATCAAGGAAGGCAAGAACGCTGGCGGCGAATACCTTTCACTCGTCGGCTATTTCCCGAAACTCAGCCAGGCTATCAGCGGACTGATTCATTTGGATATTCGATTGTCCGATGTTCAGTCATTACAAGCCATGCAGCAACATATTGAACGCGTTGCTATGCAGTGTGAGAGCGCATTTAAGGAGCGTGAGAATGTGTGATATCGCAGACGAAGCCGCTCAGCTAGAGGAGCACAATATCAGAGTCGCGCTGGCTAACATTAAAAAGCCGGAGCCTCGAGCTACAGAGTGTCAGTTTTGCGGCGATGACGAACTGATGCCTGGCAGCAATTACTGCTCGCCAGAGTGCTGTAGAAAACACGAACTGAGGCAGCGGAGGATGATGTGAATGCAGAACGTCAAAACGCAATCAGGGCAGTAGCGCGACGATGTAACGACGAAATAAAATCAGCAATAAAAACCAATCCCCACGTCAACCGCGACGACATATCCCGACCAATCATCAAAGCCCACTATCAGAAAATTAGCCCTTCATTTCGTCTGGTCGATTTGCTTTGGGCGATGGGCGTGATTAATGGCGTGCTTAAGGAGAGATAGTGATCACCCTTACCGAAATCCTCATGGCAATAGCATTCGTAATCATCGTAACGGCGTTATTCAAACAATTGTAATCAGGTTCGATTCCCATAATCGGAGTGCAACTCATGCAACATCATTTGCAACCAGACTCGCTTGTTGATCTGAAGTTCATCATGGCAGATACTGGATTTGGCAAGACCTTCATCTATGACCGGATCAAGTCTGGCGATCTACCAAAAAGTAAAATCATTCATGGCCGCGCTCGATGGCTATATAGTGACCACTGCGCATTCAAAAACAAACTCCTAAATTGCCCTAATGGGTAAATTAGCGGGTAAAATAAAAACCACACTTGATTTACCTCTTTTATATCAATCCCCTGCTATATATATTCGATGTATGCAGGGGACGCCAGTTAGCAGTTCGCTATTCTCCGTTTTAGTTCGCAAAATCCCATCTACAGCAAGACATCGATAAAACATCCGTTCGCCATAGTTCCCGGGCAGAAACCCCGGCTTCGGCCTCGCGGAGAATACTGATGATCTGTTCGTCGGAAAAACGCTTCTTCATAGGGATGTCCTCACGTTGTTGATGAAGACATTACTAACATCGCGGTGTATTAATCAACGGGGAGCGGGTCAGCCAAGATAGCGACTCAGGTTCTTCACTATACAGCATTACGCACCAAGGAACTCCGGTCAATGGTATGGAAAAACGTCGACTTTGAGAACAGGTTAATAACCATAGACGCTTCGGTAATGAAGGGCCGCCGTATTCATGTTGTCCCAATGTCTGACCAGGTTGTCGAGCTACTGAACTTCTTAAAAAAGATAAACGGCCAATATGATATTTGTTTTGTTGGGCGGAACGACAAGAAGAAGTCGATTAGCGAAAACACCATCCTTGGTGTAATCCGGTGCATTGGATATGAAGGGCAAACATCAGGGCATGGATTCCGACACCAGTTCAGTACGGTTCTTAACGAGAAGCACTGGAACAGTGATGCCATAGAGGCCCAGCTGGCCCATGTAAACGGACAGGGGACGCGAGGTGTTTACAACCATGCTGCATATATGGAAACGAGGATAGCAATGATGCAGTGGTGGGCTAACTGGATAGATGGTAAGACTCAATAACCGCACGGACTGATGACTCAAAACCCGATACGAAAAGTATCATCATTACAACGGAGAGCTGACGCCGGAAGAGTCAGAGAACAGATACCGTTTTTACTGTAAAACCGTGGCCAGTATTACTTGACCACTACACCCTCACTCCTTTCAATTACTGCTTCACAGAGTTGAAGGAGTAATTAACGCTACAAGCAGTCTTCTCTGGTTCCAGTTCCTCCAGGGAAATGCCTTTCGAACCCTTCACTTAGGTCTTCCAGGCTAATTTCAGAAAAACGTGACAGGAGTGCCTGTTCAGCCTCTTCCAGCACATTACCCAGAGCCTGATTTACCACCGCTTCAACGGCGCATTCCGGGCATTCATCTCCTCCACCGATGGCGAAAAGCTGCTTAACCCCTACAGCGTTGTAGATATCGAGCAGGCTGATATCCCGCATAGCAACAGCAATACGCCAGCCACCGTGATGGCCTTTTACCGATGTGACAAACCCCGCCTCGCGTAACCCGGCCAGAGTCCGCCTTACAACAGCACTGTTCGTCCCAAGCATCATGGCAATTTGTTCTGAGGTATAGACTTTATCGTGCCGCGCCATATGCAGTAAAACGTGCAATGTACGGGAAAGCTTGTTGTCCTGACGCATATCGCCTCTTCTCTTCAATCTACACTTATGTATCTTACAATGATACATAAGATTGACAACAACGAATATCATGTGATTTCATAAGTCACATGAAGGATCGCATCGCTATGCAAACAGGAAAAATTGCCCTCACAGACCTGCAAGGAACCAACAATGACTTCTATATTATCTTCAGATTTTTCAGTATGCCTAATGATTGCTCTGTCATCTGCCAGCTTGTCTATGACGATTACGCAAACCGAACTTTTCGCGTCACTACGAGCATTGGCGGCCAGAAAAAATGGCCTATTAGGGCATCTGTTCAGTTGTTTTTACTGTATGAGCCACTGGATGGTTGCGACCGGTATGCTGATCTACCACCCGGCTCTTTTACACAGTGGCATCAGCCTGTTCGACTGGGTAATGACAGCTTTTATCGTACTAACCATCACCACCTTTATTAATGGCTTACTGTTTAAAGTTTTTCAGGCCGCTATTCGTACTCATGTGATGAAGCATGAAGCACAACAAATACTGAATCCACATAAGTAAATGACAGGTACATATGAATACCAATGACATTTTTAACAGTGAATTTTCCCGCCAGTATGATGCCAGTAATTCACGTTTCAGCGCGATTAATGACAACCTGCATTTCCTGGTCGCACTGCTGCTGCGTGATCTCCCCACTGATGCACGTATACTTTGTGTCGGTGTGGGAACGGGTAACGAAATTATTTACCACGCAGTCAAAAACCATGGCTGGCACTTCACTGGTGTTGATCCCTCTCCCGATATGCTGGAGGTATGCGCCAGTAAACTGGAACAAGCTGAGATAAGAGACCGTTGCACTTTAATAGAAGGATATCTTGATAATATACCGGACAATGTAGCTTATGATGCAGTATTGTGCCTGCTAGTGACTCATTTTATCCAGACGAGTGACCGGGGTGACATCTACCGTCAAATAAAAAAGAGATTAAGGACTTCTGGCAGGTTGATTGTTGCTGAAATCGCGGGAGATACCACTGCTGGTAATTTCGACGAACAACTGTCTGGTTGGGCAGCCCTCCAGGCTGTCTCCAACCCAAACATACCAATGCTTGATGATCTCAAAACTTTGCTACGAAAAAGATTGCTTCTATTGCCCCCTGAAAAAACTGAAGAGCTAATTTTCAATGCCGGATTTTCGCCACCTCATCATTTCTTTCAATCACTATTAATTCATGCCTGGATAGCTAATACATAACAAGAACATACACTTCTAACCCTTGCTATTTTTGTAATTAACTATCCCACATATTATTTTTTATCAAAAATTTTGGAAACAGGGAGTTTTCCTTTGATTAAGACTCCACTCCCAAAATTCTTTCTTGAGTTCATCACTCACTAAGGTTTTCTACATGCTGTTGAAAAATCTTTAATTATTTTTTTGGTATAAATGTTGGAATAAATATGAACAGTTATAAAGTTTATTCTTTAAATCATATGTTCGTAGTGGTTGGTTGACAGTCCCCAAGCGGGTAAAGGACGTGTGCCGCACCAGATTAATACTGATTGCCTGAACAAATCGGTAAATGGGTATACCCGGGCTTGTTGGCCATATAGAGGGGAGCACATGTCGGTTTTCGGGGTTGTGGATCGACCGGTTCATCGCTTTCTGTAATGTGCTGCTGTGCCTGCTTTTTCGCGATGTCGCCTTTTTCGTCGGCGTTTTCCTGGCCGTGACTGAAATCACCCGCGACCAGTAACTTCGCAGGGAGATGAGCATACCTGGCATAGTCGAGCGGCGAAAATGCGAGCATAAATAGCATCATGATCATCGCACCAGCGTATAAGAATTTGACCGGTAAGAACTCTTTAGTAGCATGGAAATGATGCGCGCCGCTAAAGATACTCACCGCCGGTAACCGCTTCGGCGTAATAACGCTTCCATCACATCAATCGTTTTTACTGGTGCCCTTCCCGGTTCGCCGTTCGTCCAGCCAGTCGCTTACCTCAATAGGGTAAGTGTCAGGCGCCAGGCGGAGCATTCGGCGTGTCAAATCTAAAATAGTATGTTGAGCAAGCGCTTCATACATTCTTGCTTGTGCGATTTCCATCACCTGCCTGACACCACACGGCTGAGCGCACGCCCACTCCGGCGGCGAGCCGTCGAATACCGCCATACGCTGGCGAATTTCTTTACATTCGAAAACTTTTTTTTCTTCATCAATTGCTTTTACTACGTCCAGGACGGTTATTTGCTCCGGCGGCCGTGCTAAACGAAACCCACCGCCGCGACCTTCATTGCTTTCAACTAACCCGGCTTTGGCTAATCGGGTAAAAATTTTGCCCAAAAAAACGTAAGGAATATTATGAAGACTGGCCAGTTCACGGACACTCATATCGATTGAATTCCCTTGAGAATCAACCATACACATCAAGCTATGTATTCCGTACTCAACCCCAGAACTAAAGAAACTCATCATGACCCTGCTTGTTCATTAAACCTGACTAAGACCCGCCCTTACACGCCAGCAAGAGGATAGCATCAACTCGCGAACGTTGCGCATTCATTGATGTAACCCATCACTACGAAACATAACCAGGATAATATTTATCCAAGATAAATTCAATAACAGCAGAGGCAGTGATATTATTTATTTATAAAACAAAGGGTTATTTTTTAATTTTAATTATCAGTGCTTGATATGTGGATTTTTATGGATCTTTCTAGGATTATGTTTATCCTAGTATGACGATTAGTTAAGAACTCACGAGGAAGATATGAGCGATAATATTGTTGTAGTGGGTGCCGGTTTTGCCGGTATGTGGGCGGCTTTAAGTGCCTCTCGCCTTGCGGCACTTCATAAGCGTAATGATATTAGGGTCACGGTTATTGCCCCTCAGCCTGAATTAAGCGTTAGACCGCGCCTTTATGAAAAAAAAGCGCGGACCTTAATCGCCCCCCTATTACCTTTATTTGAAAAAACCAATGTTCACTTCATTAAAGGGAAGGTGGTTAAAATCGATGATGCCTCACACAATATTTACTACCGCGATGAGAATGAAGATATAAAGGCGGTAGGCTTTAGCAAGTTAGTCCTCGCAAGTGGGAGTCAGATAAACAAAACGACGATTAAAGGCGCGGATACTTACTCGTTTGATATCGATCAGGCAGAAAGTGCCGATGTGTTTGAAAAGCATTTACACGCACTCTCCTCAGAGGAAGAGAGCCAGCAACGAAACACCTTTATTATTTGTGGCGGCGGCTTAACGGGTATTGAGTTAGCAACCGAATTGCCTACGCGTGCCCGTGAAATTTTAGGTGAGGACGCGGATATAAAAGTGATGGTTATTGACCGGGGCACACGCGTTGGCGCTAATTTCAGCGCTGAAATGGCCGGGGTCATCTCCGAGGCTTCAGAAAAACTTGGAGTAGAATGGCTGCTTAACAAAAGCATTGAAGAGATAACCAAAGAGGGGGTGTTATTAACGGATGGCACCTTTATTAAATCAAGAACCGTTGTTCTGACTGCCGGAGTTAAAGCCAGCCCCTTAACTGCGCAACTCAATACCCCAAAAGATAATCGCGGCAGACTTCATGTTGATAGCGCTTTACGAGTAGCAGGTTATGAAGATATTTATGCCACCGGCGACGTTGCTTACGCGGCGTGCGATCAAAATGGTAAATATGCGCTAATGACCTGCCAGCACGCTATTCCTATGGGAAAATTCGCTGGCAATAATGCCGCCGCGGCAATTATCGGGCTGCCCCCGCTGCCCTATAGACAAGAAAATTACGTCACTTGTGTGGACTTGGGTGCATGGGGTGCCGTATATACTGAAACATGGAATCAACACGTGAAATCGATCCAAAAAGAAGCCAAGAACATTAAAGTATCTATCACCAACCAACTGATTTATCCCCCTGAGGCTGACCGGGAGATCGCTTTCGAGAAAGCCGACCCGCTTTCAGCTTTTGTGTAAAGCGGCAATCCGGAGCATTGCTTGGGTATGGCTACATCACGTCGCAGGCCAATGCTGAGAGAAATAATCGGTAAGAAAATCGATACAGGCTTTCACCCGGCTGGAACTTGACGGACGACGAGGATAAACCGCCCAAATATTCGCTTCTTGATACCACGCCGGTAAGACCTGAACCAAATCGCCACTCTGCAAATGATTAGCCACATCCCAGCGCGAACGCAACGCAATTCCATGCCCGCGCAACGCCCAGGCTAATACTACGCTGCCGCTATTTGAAGCGTGGCGACTATTTAACTGGCAATGCACCTGCTCCTCGCCATTGGTCAGCAGCCAGTGGCCAAAAACGGCGCTTCTTTCCTGAATAATCAGACAGTCATGATCGGCAAGATCATCAAGCGATTGCGGCACACCCTTGCGCTTTAAATATTCCGGCGCGGCACATAGTATGCGCTGATTTTTCATCAACTGCCGCGCTATATAGAGATCTTTAACGTCGTTTCCGATATGGATTTCAATATCCACGCCCTCTTCGACTAAATCGACCTCTTTATCGCTAAGCAGCAGTTTCACGTTAACGTCCGGATGTAAGTTGATAAATGCCGATAACGCATCCGCAACATACTCATGTCCAAAACCGAAGGAACAACTGAGAGTAATATTACCGGTTAATGCGCCGCGCACGCCCTCCAGATGACTGACGAAATCATCCATGCCGCCCACCACTTGTAGCGCGCCATCCAGCGCGCTCTCACCTTCCGGGGTCAAACGGATCATGCGGTTATTACGGAAAAACAGCCGCGTATCCAGACATTTTTCCAGAATCGCAATCCGTTTGCTGACATAAGAGGGAGATAACCCCAGCTCAGCGGCCGCCCGCGCAAAACCACCGTGACGCGCAACGATGATAAACACATACAAATCTTCGACTGAAGGCCACCCCGCAAGAGGCTGGCGATAGTGCTTCCCGACAAAACGTGTTTTCATACCGTGTGAGTGGCGCAGTAGTGAATGTCTCTGGCTATAATACCTTTTTCAAAAAAGGCTGCACCTTCTGCAGGAAGAGATCCGGTATCTCCTCTTGTGGGGAATGGCCGCAAGGTAGCGCCTCGCCTGATACGCTGATGGCTTTATCGCGCCAGGTTTCCACCACATCATACAAATTCCCTACCGTTCCTTGCCCGCCCCATAACAGTTGCAGCGGACACTGGATGCGTTTATCGGCATCTTGTGCGTCATCCTGCAGGTCGATAGTGGCCGCGGCACGATAATCTTCGCATACCGCATGGATCATCTCAGGCCGTTGGTAACAGCGGAGATACTCATTAAATACCGCTTCCGAGGTCGCGCCCGGTGTTTTTAGCTGCCCATCAATATGCTTACGCAGAAAAAACGCCGGATCATGCCCAATCATCGTCTCAGGGAGCGGCGAAGGTTGGATCAAAAAGAACCACCAGAAATAGCGGGTCGCAAACGCTTGATCGGTGCGCGCATACATGGTGGCGGTAGGCGCGATGTCAATAAAGGTACAACAGGTGACCTGCTGCGGATAATCCAGTGCCAGCCGATGACCGACGCGCCCGCCGCGATCGTGCCCAATCAGCGCAAAACGCGCATGCCCTAATCGTGCCATCAACAGGACAATATCCTGCGCCATCAACCGTTTTGAATAGGGCCGATGTTGCGCGTCGCTAACGGGCTTATCGCTGTCGCCGTATCCGCGCAGGTCAGGCAGAATAACGCGATACGCTTTTGCCAGTATCGGCGCAACTTTGCGCCAGGTAACATGGTTCTGAGGATGACCATGCAATAACACCAGCGGCGGCCCCTCACCGCCGCTCGCCACACGCAGCGTAATACCGTTATCCAGATGAACATCCTGCAAAGTAAAACCTGAAATAAAGGGAGAAGCGCCAATTTCTTCAATGGCTTGCATAAGGTTTACCTGTAATATTCCGCGTTATCGTCGTCATCCTCAGCAACGCGCCGGACGTTTTAACCACGGGCGCGTCGCGTAGTGCTGCGCCTCAAACTGTTCAATGTCCGACAAATAGTGCAATGTCCAGCTAATCGCATCTTCGCCGCCCGATAAAATCTCGCGTTTTAACGCTTCAACAGAAAAGGTCAGGCGCTCATCGCCAGCAATAATTTCACCGTTCTCTAGCGAAACCGTAATCCGATTGCTATCCGGTGTGGCGGCCAACTGGCTGAGACGCGAGAAAACCCTCTCCTCCAGAGAAACGGTTAGTACGCCATTACGTAGGCAGTTATCGTCGAAAATACCGGCAAAGGTGGTGCCAAATAGCGCCCGGATACCCAATTGCCTTAAGCCCCAAACCGCATGCTCACGGCTCGAACCACAGCCAAAATTGGGGCCAACCAATAAGAAAGTCGCCCCCTGCCAGCCGGGTTGATTCAGGATAAAATCAGGGTTCGGTTGTTGATTAGCGTTAAAGCGACGGTCGAAAAACACGCCGCGATCCAGCCCCTGGCGATCAATACCTTTCAAAAACTGTTTCGGCATGATGACATCAGTATCAATATTCGCTTCCAGCATCGGCGCAATAATGCCGCTGAGTTGATTAAAGGCTTCCATGTTGACCTCCGGAATTAAGCAGGATACGCACATCTTCTAAATGCCCGGCAATCGCGGCGGCGGCCACCATCGCCGGGCTCATCAGATGCGTTCTGGCCCCGGCGCCCTGACGTCCCGGAAAATTACGATTGGTGCCGGATGCACAGCGATCGCCAGGGGCGAGGACATCTTCATTCATCGCCAGGCACATGGAGCAGCCTGACTGACGCCACTCGAAACCGGCCTGAATAAATATCTCTGCCAGCCCCTCTTTTTCTGCCTGCAACCGTACCTGGGTAGAGCCCGGCACGATAATGCCGCGAACATGGCGGGCTATCTTACGCCCCTGAATCACCGCCGCAGCCGATCTCAAATCCTCAATCCGCCCATTGGTACAGGAGCCGATAAAAGCGTGGGTAATGTGGATGTCACGCAGCGGCGTTCCGGGCTTTAGGCCCATATACTGCAACGCTTTTTTCATCGATTGCTGTTTAACCAGGTCGGACTCATGCTCCGGATCGGGAATACAATCCGTAATCGTACCGGTCTGATCAGGGCTGATGCCCCAAGTGACTTTCGGCTCCAGGTCACGGCAATCAATCACCACCGTTTTATCGAAGCGCGCGGCCGGATCGCTGCGTAACCCTTGCCATTCGTTAAGCGCCTGCTGCCACAACTCGCCATCCGGCATCTGTGGTTTTCCGGCAATATAGGCGAAGGTTTTTTCATCCGGTGCAATAATTGCCCCGCGCGCGCCAGCCTCTACCGCCATGTTACACAACGTCATACGCCCTTCCATGCTCAACGCGGCAATGGTTTCGCCATCAAACTCAATCGCATAACCGGTGGCGCCAGAGGCGCTAATCTGCTCAAGTAACGCAAGGATGATATCTTTCGCGGTACATGCATACGGTAAAACGCCCGTCACCGTAACACGCAGGGTTTTAAGCGTGCGGTAAACCAGGGTCTGCGTCGCCAGTAAGTGTTCGATTTCCGAAGTGCCGATACCGAACCCTAAGGCGCCAAACGCACCATAGGTGGTGGTATGACTATCCCCGGCAGCGATAACCATGCCCGGCATTACCAGGCCTTGCTCATGCGCGACCACATGTTCAATTCCCTGGCGTTGATCCAGCACGTCGAACAGCTCGATACCAAAGTCAGCGGCATTCTTTCTAAAATAATCAACCTGAAGCTGACCGCCGTCATCGGTCATATGGATATCACGCTGTGGGCGGGTAGGATTAACGTGATCGATATTGAGCAATATATTTTCGGGGTGGCGTACCCCCCGTTGGTTTTCACGCAGCCCGCTAAACGCTTGCGGACTGGTATATTCGTTCAGAATGGAGCGGTCAATATACAGTAAAATATGACCTTCGTTATCCAATTCCCGAATGGTGTGCGATGCGATTATTTTCTCATACAGCGTTTTAGCAGACATAGGCTCACCCAATACAACCGTAATTAGAATAATTTATCTGCTATGGATGATTTCAGATATCGGGTCATAAAACAAACCCAACGCCCCTTCCTGAATGTGAATTACTGCATCACACTTCGTGCATGATGAGAAAATAATTTATGTGGTTATCCTAATGAAATTAATTACCGCGACGTAGCGCCGAAGGGGAATAACCCAACACGCTTTTAAAACGATTACTGAAATGGCTGGATGAACTAAAGCCACAGATCAAGGCTATCTCTGTCAGAGGCAAAGCGCTGTGCCGTACTAACTGTTCCGCTTTTGCCATACGCCGCTGCATTACATATTGATGAGGCGCCAGTTTAGTTGATTGCCTAAACATGCGCGCAAAGTGAAATTCGCTGAGTTCAGCCTGCGCGGCGAGATCGGCCAGCGTTAATGGGGCGTTTAAATTCTCTTCAATAAAGGTCGTTACCCGCCGCAGCACAACAGGTGCCAGCCCACCGCGTAGCGTAGGTAATTTCCATAACACATTACTGTAATGCTGCACCAAGTGGGACATTAACAAAGTCGAGGCGCTACTCAACGTCAAATGATTGGCATTTTGCCGCCAGTCACAATTCAGTAGAAAGTGACGATAAAGCTGTGTGATATGTGCGTCATCAGCAAAGACTTTTTCCTGTAGTGTCAGGCTTGCCGGGCTACGATCCCAAATCTGTTCCGCAACCTGCCGCAGGTGAGCATCCGTACAATACAGATGAACAAAAGAGAATTCGTCACGCACATCCCAGGTCGATTCGCTCTGCTCCGGCATCAGACAAAAACGGTCAGGCGCACCGCCATTTTTCCAGCCAGCCGGCGTTTTATGCCAGGTGTGGTAACCCGCCTCGACATACAGGCTCAGCGTATGGTGATCGCTACGCTGAGTGACGCAATCAAAATCGTTCGACCATGCCGCCAACTGAATACCCGAGCCTAATTGCACACTATTACGTAAGCGTGCGCGGTGCTGGCGGAGGTTTTCGAAGGCGTGATAAGGCTTATTCATGGTGTTCGATTGGCTGAAAAATGAAGCGATAGTGTAAGCGGCTCAGGCCTGTCTGACCAGATGGGGAGCCCTTAACGTCAATAAAAAAGCGCAAGTTTTTGCAAGTCCCGGCAGGATGCTGACAGCAAAAAACTGCCAGCGCGGCGAGACTAAGCGCCTTGTGAAAAGCGACAGGAAACGCGCATGAACGTATTATTGTATGGCTTGGTGGTGATGATTTGGGGAACGACCTGGATTGCGATCGTGATGCAACAGGGCACTGTCGCCATCACGGTCTCCATATTTTGGCGCTTTTTATTAGCGGCGCTGGCGATGCTCGCACTGTTAACGCTAACCCGGCGCCTGCGGCAAATTAGCCTGCGCGATCATCTGTTTTGCCTGCTACAAGGCTGCTGTGTATTCAGTTTCAACTTTGTCTGTTTCTACCAGGCGGCAAGTTTCATTAGTAGCGGGCTGGAATCGGTCATTTTCTCTATGGCGGTATTATTTAATGCGTTTAATAGCCTGCTTTTTTTCCGCCAGCGTCCCCATCCTAACTTGTTACCCGCCGCTCTACTCGGTATTGGCGGCGTCATCGCATTGTTCTGGCACGATCTCTTGGCTACCCAATTGGCGCCCTCGCTCCTTTACGGCATTGGTCTCAGCGCCCTGGGAACGTTTGGCTTCTCACTGGGCAACATGATCAGCACTCGCCATCAGCGACGTGGATTAGAAACACTGTCAACCAATACCTATGCCATGTTTTACGGCGCGCTGATCATGGCAATAATCAGCCTGGGACGCGGCGATAATTTTGCGCCTGAATTAACCACGCGCTATTTAGGCGCGTTGGTCTATTTGGCTATTTTTGGTTCGGTGATCGCCTTTGGCGCCTATTTCACCCTGGTTGGCCGCATTGGCGCCGGACCGGCGGCTTACAGCACATTACTGTTCCCGTTAGTCGCGTTAGCCATGTCAACGCTGTTTGAAGGCTACCGTTGGCATAGCAATGCGGTTATCGGCTTAGCGATGATTTTACTCGGTAATGCGGTGATGTTTCGCCCGCCGGGAAGAGTGCCTGGTTTCAACATCTTCCGCCGTACTCGCCAGGATAAGGCGCCACGCTCAGGATAACGCGCTGGTGCGTATCTTCACCCTTATTGCCTGGCGCAGCCTGCTTGCTCAACAAACCCGGAACACTATAAAAAATACTATCACTATTTGTTCCGTATTTGTCGCGCTACTCTAAAAGCGTTCATTGCAGGAGGAAAAAACCATGTTGCATCCACGGCCCTTTGTACAACAACTCCATCAACTCTGGAGGAGCGAACGCTACCCGCAGAAATTACTCGGCCTGATTTACCTCACGCCGGAGGCACGCACGGCGGTGGTAAAGGAGTTACTGGAACCTCATGCGCGTAAACATTAATTTCAATAGCCGGTCGTTTGTTTCAGGCTACATTCGCGTAGCCTGAAGCTTGCATTTAATTCACATTAGGTTATCTTTTTTCCAATTTAATCAAACAGTTTTACCATCCCAGGCATACTCTCCCGACCAACCGCAATGCCATTCATGCCACCCTCAATGCATTTCATTCCATTTTTAGCGCCATTCATGCCGGAACCCGCCGCCTGAACGGCATCAGGCTTTATTCTGTGCGCAATTTCAGAGATTCCCATGCGGGAGAGAGAAAATGAGCAATACCATTGCACCACAAAGCCTGAATCGCACACGTTGGCTAACCCTTATCGGCACCATCATTACCCAATTCGCTCTTGGTTCGGTCTATACCTGGAGCCTGTTTAATGGCCAGTTATCGCAAAAGCTGGACTCTCCTATCAGCCAGGTCGCCTTCACCTTTGGCTTATTGAGTTTAGGGTTAGCGGTCGCCTCTTCTCTTGCCGGTAAACTTCAGGAACGTTTTGGCGTTCGCTATGTCGCCATCGGCGCCGGTTTGTTAATGGCAATTGGGTTGAGTCTAACAGCGCAAGCCTCGAATCTATTTATGCTCTATCTGAGCGCCGGTGTATTGGTCGGTCTTGCCGACGGTGCCGGTTACCTGATGACGCTATCCAACTGCGTAAAATGGTTCCCGGAGCGTAAAGGCGTGATCTCTGCCTGCGCGATCGGCGCTTATGGCTTGGGTAGCCTCGGCTTTAAATTTATCTGTAGCTATTTACTCAGCATCCATAGCCTCGGAACCACCTTTATTATCTGGGGTGTGATGGCAATGGTGATGATTATCTGTGGCGCTTTAATGATGAAAGACGCGCCGAAGCAGCAAACCCAGAATAGTGCTACGGCGACCACCATCCGCGATTACACCCTTGCGGAATCAATGCGTTTGCCGCAGTACTGGATGTTGTCATTGATGTTTCTGACCGCCTGTATGAGTGGCTTGTATGTGATTGGGGTGGCGAAAGACATCGGAGAAGGTCTGGTACACCTGAGCGCGCAAACTGCCGCCAACGCCGTCACCATTATCGCTATCGCCAACCTGAGTGGGCGTCTGGTTCTCGGTGTATTATCGGACAAAATTGCGCGCATTCGGGTCATTAGCCTGGCGCAGATCATTTCGCTGGCCGGGATGAGTATCCTGCTGTTCACCACCATGAATGAAACCACGTTCTTCATCTCGGTTGCCTGCGTCGCCTTTAGTTTTGGCGGCACTATCACGGTTTATCCATCACTGGTTAGCGATTTCTTTGGCTTGAATAATCTGACAAAAAATTATGGCGTGCTGTATTTGGGCTTCGGTATCGGCAGCGTATTGGGCTCGCTGATTGCCTCGCTGTTCGGCGGTTTTACCATCACCTTTAGCTTGATTATGACGCTGTTGGTCATTTCTTTAGTGATGTCGTTGGCGATTCGCCTGCCGAATAAAGGGATGGAATTGAAACAAGTTTATCAACACAGTTAAGCCTGCATTACCGCATCCCGGTGGCAGGCCGGGATGCGGTACTACGCTGCGCTCATGCCTCCCTGAAGAACGGTTCCGCCAGCCCGCCAACCGCCATTTTTACCGCGAAGACACTGCCAGACTGCGGATAATGGAGCAGTTCCTCCGCGGTACGGTTTTCACGGGAACTGGTGATATAGAGGGTTTTGAGGTCTGCACCACCAAAGGCCACCATGGTTGGCCAGCGCACCGGCAGAAGGATTTCATCCACAATATCGCCGCTTTCGGGGTCAATGCGTACCACTCGCCCGCCATCAAACATCGCCGACCAGTAAAACCCCTCTTCATCAACCGCCGCCCCATCCGGTAAACCACCGCGCGCGTCATCGAAACGACGGAACACCTCACGCGGGCCGGGATCGCCACTCACGGGATCAAGTGGATAACGGTACAACACCGCGTTGGGAGTATCACTGTGATACATCCAGCGTCGATCCGGAGAAAATGCTAAGCCATTCGAAATTTTGATATCGTCCGCAATCACCCGCAGACCCAGGTCCGAATTGAGTTGGCAAAGTATGCCGCCATTTCTATCCTGTGGTTCCCACAAGCTACCGCAATAAAAACGGCCAAAGGGATCGACGCGTCCATCATTAAAACGGCTACGGCTGGCGTCGCCCGGATTATCGGCCACTTTTCGCACAGCTTTACCTTCGGCATCAAGAAACCAAACCCCGCTACGCAGCGCGGCGACCAGCCCCCCGTCACGCCGTAGTCCAATGCATCCAATCTCTTCTACCTGGGGGAAAACGCGGTGTTCCCCGGTGCGCGGCGAGAAACGATGCACCGCCGGCGCTAAAATGTCGACGAACCACAGTACCTGCTCCGTTACCGACCATAACGGGCACTCGCCCAACTCCGTCTCAATCGCTAAAACCCTCTCAACCTGATACGTCATGATTCTTCCTTTTTTCATCACTGGAGACACCGTTAACTGTAGCGCCAAAAATGAAACCGATATTTATTTTATTTGAGTTGAATTTAGGAAAATTCCAGGTAGTATTGACGGTAATTTGATGAATTCATTTATCTCCGCCAGCCGAAACACGCCTTATTCGATGCGTGGAAACATTTAGAAATATCACTATAAATAACTCTACATAGGCGGCATCCTTCCTCCATGATTGACGCGTAAAGTCGACTCCATCAAGGCATTAAAGGAGCCGTATTATGAAAACTATAATAAAAGTCGCGTCAGTATTTATGGTTGTTTCAATGCTAAGCGGTTGTATTATTGCACACGATCGCGGCAGCCATTATCACTACAATGGCTATCATCACGGTTATGGTTACCATCATCATAGATGGTAAGAATAAATAATCGGGAGAACTAAATAATGTATTTTTACCGCGGGCAAAGCCTGCACACAGCAATATAAAAATAATCAGGTAGTAAAAATTGGGCGGGATATTTTCCCGCCCTTTCTTTTTTAACCTTTCAGCGCGTAGTTACATTGATACCAGGCCTTCTTCAACCCCGGCAGGTGGCTATCTTGCGCCGGTAACGGCTCAACCCGATCAAACCCACGCGCGCTACAATAATGCGCAAGGTCTATCTCCAGCGCGGTTTTATCCACCGTTTTAGGATTGAAACGGTACTGCACCGTATTGGAGGCCGGATCCTCATCCACACGTTCAAAAGCGCCAGGCTTATCCGATGTGCAGCCAGCCAGTAAAAATGTCGCAACCGCGAATATTACCTGAGTTTTCATCTAAATACCTCACTCTGAGGCGGCATCATAACAGACAGACCGCCGACCACAATCGGACATTGACGCAAAACATCACCTCGCAATGCATTGTTTTACCGATTGGTTTGATTCAGTTAAACGCTTATCAGCCGCGCCGACGAAATGCGAGAATGCGCCCAGAGCGCAAGCTCTGAACCAGACCTGAAGTTACAACCATAAAAAAGAGTATTGCTTCATTTGGATGCCCGCGACGAGCGGGCTTTTTTTGGCGGTTAACCCGCGTTAGCGCCAAGCATCATACGCAAAACGTTAGCGGATTGTTTGGTCGGAAGTGCCAAGATAGCGCGATAAAGATCAATGGTCATATCACACATTTTAGCGCGGTCAGGCATCGCATCCGCTGGCGCGTTTAACCACTGCAAATCATTTCCCCATTTCGCATATAACGTGCGGACAATGCCCTGTAAACTCTGCCGCGCCGCCGGCAGGTCGACCGTATGTTCAGCCCCGGCACTATCGCGCAATAAGGCATCCATCTGGCGTAAGTCCCGCTGTTGCAGCGCAACCGGCAGCACTTCGCTCATATTCACGCCACCGCTCACTTGAGGAAACAGAAATTTAAAACACAGTTGTGGATCTTTCGCCCGCAGCGTCGCCATTTCTTCCACCGAGAGGCGGATATAGTCGTCAATACTCTGGTCGCCAGCGCGACCAATACGCTGATTTAACAGGTTAACCAACATACCGCGTAAATGCCCCATTGCCGCACTAATCGGTACGCCGTCGCGGACTTCCGCCATCAACTCGTCATCTAACTGTTTATACAGGGCGGGTTCCTGCTGTTTGATGGTGCGCCAAGGTGGTTCGGAGGCTAACCGCGCCCGAGCCTGATTCAGTAACGCTTGCTCACGCTGCTGCGGCAGCACCATACGCAGGTAATAAAGGTTACCTAAGATGACCGGTAAGACAACCAACAGTAGCGCCAGCAGGCGGTTAAACCGATATTTTTTAACTAACACCACGGCCAGCAGCAGCAGTATCAGCGCTGCCAGGAAAGAAGGGAGTACTGTTTGGCTATTCACAACATGACTTTCGGCTATTCAGGAGGTCCTGATAATAGCGTTGCAGGATAAGCTCACGCAACGTTACCGTTAAAAATCCCTGTGCGGCGCGCGCGCTACTCCCCTCATATCATGATTATCGCGGCTATTTATTTTGCGCCTGATTCGGCGTAGATTAAGTGCCGATCCTGTTCTGAGTTACTCAGAACGACCTGAGATGAAAGTGCATCTTTCTCTCAATTCTGTTCGTGTTGCACTGGCCCGGGATCGCCATGGTCGTAACCGCTCAGAGGAGTTGTTTGGTGAAATACGCGTTGATGGGAATTTCATTCTTCCTGTTGATCTGGGTCGGCACCTTTGTATTGATGCTGTAACCCAACCGAGTGGGGCGACGCTCTGCGTCGCCCGTCATGCGTTAGCCTTGCTCCACCACCGTTTTTATTGCCCCCGGTAGAATGCCGTCAGCCCGAAACATCGCTTTAATTCCGCGCACCGCCTGACGAATACGATCGCTATTTTCGATCAACGCAAAGCGTACGTGCGTATCGCCGTAATCCCCAAAGCCAATGCCTGGCGAAACGCATACCTTCGCTTCTTGTAACATGTGCTTGGCGAACTCCAGCGACCCCATCGCCGCATAGTGGTCAGGAATTTTTGCCCAGACATACATCGACGCTTTTGGCGATTCGACCATCCACCCCGCTTCATGCAAGCCTTTAACCAAAACATCACGTCGACGTTTATACTGTTCGGCAATATCCCGCACACATTGCTGTGGGCCTTCCAACGCGGCAATGGCTGCCACCTGCAACGGCGTGAAAGTACCGTAGTCATGGTAACTTTTGATGCGCGCCAACGCAGCGACTAACGCTTTGTTACCGACCATAAAACCAATGCGCCAGCCTGCCATATTGTAGCTTTTCGATAGGGTAAAAAACTCGACTGCCACATCACGCGCACCGGGAACCTGCATAATCGACGGCGCTTTCCAGCCATCATATACGATGTCAGCATAGGCCAAATCATGCACCACCAACACGTTGTACTGCTTCGCTAACGCGATAACCCGCTCAAAAAAATCCAACTCAACGCACTGCGCGGTGGGGTTTGACGGGAACCCTAAAATCATCATCTTCGGTTTAGGATAACTTTCGCGGATCGCACGCTCCAGTTCGGCGAAGAAATCAACGCCAGCGACCAATGGTACCGAACGAACCTGCGCGCCAGCGATTACTGCGCCGTAAATATGAATCGGATAACTTGGATTTGGCACCAATACCGTATCACCATGGTCAAGCGTTGCCAGCATCAAATGCGCCAGCCCCTCTTTCGAGCCGATGGTCACAATCGCTTCAGACTCCGGATCGATATCGACCTGATAGCGCTCCGCATACCAGTGAGAAATTGCCCGGCGCAAGCGGGGAATACCGCGCGATGTCGAATAACCGTGCGTGTCTTCACGCTGTGCGACCTGACACAGTTTTTCGACGATATGTGGCGGCGTTGGGCCATCGGGGTTGCCCATACTGAAATCAATAATGTCCTCGCCACGGCGGCGCGCCGCCATTTTCAGCTCGGCAGTAATATTGAAAACATAGGGAGGGAGACGTTCAATACGAGAAAAACGACGCGGTGTGCTGTTGTCAGCCATAGTATCCTCTGATGTACGTAAGCGCCCGGACCGTCCGAGCGACGCTGACCTCGTCTGGAGGTCGAACCATCAACATAACGCAACGTTAACAAGCCTGTCACCTGGCAGAATGAAATTTTTTTAATGATCCGGATTCAGACGACCAAACACCCAATCGTTCACCCACTGCCCACGTAGCAGATAATTATCCCGTAGCGTGCCTTCCAGCATAAAACCGTTTTTCTCCAAAACGCGCCGTGAGGCGTAATTACCTTCCACCACCGACGCTTTTAATTTGTGAAACTCACACTGCACCAATAAAAAGTCACACAGCACGCCTAGCGCTTCGCTGCCATAGCCCTGCCCGCAATGCTGATTAAGAAAAGAGTACCCGACTTCCACCTGTCGGTGCGGTAACCACTCGGCATTGGCGCCCATCAGCCCTAGTTTTTCCCCGCTGTCTTTCAGGCTAACCACCAAGCACAACATGTGATAGCTGGTAATTTGCCAAGGCGCCAGCCGATCGGCAAAACGCTGGCGAATGCCCTCTTCAGATGGGATTGCCGAGATCCAACTCATGCTCTGCTTATCGGTATGCACTTGCCGAAACAACTGCCAGTCCTCCGGCTGAAGCGTGGTTAATTGCAATCTTTGCGTTATCAGTTGCACGTTATCCTCACAAAAGCGGAACTCACATTATCAGTGAGCGTTTCCTCTATTCATCTTTTAAACCACAAAACCAACATTAACGTTACCTTTACGCTTCCTGGTCTGCCCTTTCATCCCCGTACACCCGATAAATTAGCCACCGGAAGACGTTTTTCCCTTAATAAGGAGAGATAAGTGATAGCCCCTTTTATGTCCAGGGTTTTCCGTAATTCCGGCCGAACAGCCTGAGGATGTATCGCAACATGGCAGTCACTGGCGACATTACTTATCATAGTCTCTTCAGTCTGAGCCGGGGGATGCCGTGCAATCCATCTTCGATATGCTGTTGGCGGTGTTTGACCGCGCGGCGCTAATGCTAATTTGTTTGTTTTTTCTGACGCGTACTCGTCATTTTCGTCAACTTTTACAAAATGAGGAGCATTCACGCCAGGAGCTCGCGGCGGTAACCGCCATCTTCTCGCTATTTGCACTGTTCAGCACCTGGTCCGGCATTAATGTTGATGGCTCTCTGCTTAATGTCCGTACCATTGCCATTATGTCCGGCGGTATCTTGTTTGGCCCATGGGTAGGCATCATCACCGGGGTTATTGCCGGTATCCACCGTTTTCTGATCGATATTCACGGCGTGACCTCAGTTCCCTGCCTGATTACCAGCATCATCGCAGGCGGCGTTTCCGGCTGGATTAACCTGAAAGTTCCGAAAGAGCAGCGCTGGCGCGTTGGGATCTTAGGCGGCATGTTGTGCGAAGCATTGACCATGCTATTGATTTTGCTTTGGGCAAAGCCCGCAGCATTAGGCGTAGCGATTGTTTCGGAAATTGCTATTCCGATGATTTTTGGCGCCACCAGTATCGGGCTGATCGTATTATTGGTGCAAAGCGTTGAAGGTGAAAAAGAGGCGGTCGCCGCCCGGCAGGCAAAACTGGCGCTGGATATTGCCAATAAAACGCTGCCGCTATTTCGCCAGGTGAATAGCGATTCACTGCGTCAAGTGTGCGATATTATCCGCAGCGACATTCATGCCGATGCGGTTGCAATTACCAATAAAAGCCAGATCTTGGCCTATGTCGGGTATGGCGAACAAAATTATCATGATGGCGATGATGGCCTGAGCCCCACCACCTCCCAGGCAATTAATTATGGCAAAATCATCATCAAAAATAATGATGAGGCCTGGCGAACGCCGGATATTCACTCGATGATTGTGATCCCGCTGTGGGAGAAAGGGGAAGTCACCGGCACGCTGAAAATTTATTATCGCCACGCGCATCGCATCACCGGTTCGCTGAAAGAGATGGCGGTTGGCCTCTCGCAAATTATCTCAACCCAGTTAGAGGTCTCACGCGCCGAGCAACTCCGTGAAATGGCGAATAAAGCGGAACTACGGGCGCTGCAAAGCAAAATTAACCCCCATTTTCTGTTTAACGCCCTGAACGCCATCTCCTCATTAACCCGGCTAAACCCCGATACCGCCCGGCAGTTAATCATTAATTTGTCGCGCTACCTACGCTACAACCTGGAACTCAATGACGATGCGTTTATCGATATCAAAAAAGAGCTTTACCAAATAAAGGACTATATCGCCATTGAACAGGCGCGTTTCGGCGATAAGCTCACCATGATTTATGATATTGACGAAGAGGTCGCCTGTACCATCCCGAGTTTGTTAATCCAGCCGCTGGTAGAAAACGCTATCGTGCATGGTATTCAGCCGTGTCGCGGCAAAGGCGTGGTGGTGCTGACGATACAAGATTGCAGTGACCGCGTGCGTATCTCGGTACGCGATACCGGCAACGGTATCAGCCAGCAAGTGATGGCGCGCGTAGCGAATAATGAAATGCCGGGCAATAAAATTGGCTTGTTAAATGTTCATCATCGCGTGCAATTACTGTATGGCGAGGGCTTGCAAATCAGCCGGCTGAATCCGGGTACCGAAATTGCTTTTTACGTCAGCAAAAACGGCCAGCGGCTGCCGGAGAAAAACCGCCCATTAACGGTATGAAACCCAATACAAATCCGGAGGTGTTGGCGTGAAAGCAATTATTGTAGAAGATGAATTTTTAGCTCAGCAGGAGCTAAGTTGGCTGATTAATCAGCATAGCGCCATCACAATTGAAGCCAGTTTCGATGACGGTTTAGATGTGCTGAAATATCTGCAACACCATCAGGTCGACGTCATCTTTCTGGATATTAATATTCCTTCACTGGATGGCATGTTGCTGGCGCAAAATATCAGTAAGTTTGCCCATAAGCCGCTGATTGTGTTTATCACCGCGTGGAAAGAACATGCCGTTGAAGCCTTCGAACTGGAAGCCTTTGATTACATCCTTAAGCCTTATCATGAGGCGCGGATTATCACTATGCTCAACAAACTGGAAGCGGCCTGGCACCAGCGGCAACAACCGGCGGCCTCGGAACCGGCATTTCGTCCCGCCTCGCAAACCATTAATTTGGTGAAGGATGAGCGCATCATCGTCACCGAGATTAACGATATTTATTACGCGGAAGCGCACGAAAAGCTGACCTTCGTGTATACCCGCCGCGAAGAGTATGTGATGTCGATGAATTTGACCGAGTTTTGTCAACGCCTGCCGGAAACCGGTTTTTTCCGTTGCCACCGTTCGTATTGCGTTAACCTGAGTAAAATTCGCGAGATCGAGCCGTGGTTCAATAACACCTATATTTTAAAACTGCGGGATTTAGAGTTTCAGGTGCCGGTCAGCCGTAGCCGGGTGAAAGCGTTCCGCCAGTTGATGCGGTTATAGTTCACCGGGCGGCGCAGCACACGTCGCCCGGCGCGTGGCCAGCTTTACAATACCCGGCCTAATGTTTGGCGCAGATGGGCGCCTGCGCCCAGTAACCCCGGCTGATCGTGGGTGATCATATAGACCGGTATCGCCATCACGTACTCTTTAAAACGCCCTTTATCTTCAAACGCGGCCCGGAAGCCAGAGGCTTTAAAGAAGTCGAGAAAACGCGGCACAATACCACCCGCAATATAGACCCCGCCGAAAGTGCCCAAATTCAGCGCCAGGTTACCGCCAAAGCGCCCCATAATCACGCAGAACAGCGCCAAAGCACGGCGGCAATCGGTATCCCCTTCGGATAACGCCCGCTCGGTGACATCTTTTGGCTTCAGCTTTTCTGGTACTCGCTGGTCGGATTTCACAATGGCGCGATAGAGGTTAACCAGCCCGGCGCCGGATAGCACACGTTCCGCGGAAACATGCCCCAGTTCGTCACGCAAAACGTCAAGGATAATGCCCTCTTCTTCACTGTTCGGCGCGAAATCAACGTGACCGCCTTCACCCGGAAGGCTCACCCAACGCTTATCAACGTGAACCAAATGCGCAACGCCCAGACCCGTACCCGCACCGTATACCGCAATTGGCTTATCTTTTACCGCAGCGCCGCCGCCAAACTGAATTACATCATCAGCGGACAGCATCGGAATCGCCATTGATACGGCGGTAAAATCATTAATAATTTCCAGATGTTCAAAACCGAGATTGGTTTTTAATGCCTGGGTAGAAAAGGCCCAGTCATGGTTGGTCATCTCAACCCAGTCGTCCGTGATCGGGCAAGCAATGGCAATGCAGCCATCGGTAATAGATTGCTGTTGTTCATCAAGATAGTGACGGATAACCGCTTCCAGACTTTCGTATTCCGCGGTCGAAAAGGTTTTGGCCTGGGAGAGCGTGCCGGTTTCGATCTCACACAGCGCGAGGCGTGCGTTGGTTCCACCCACATCTCCTACCAAAGCATAGGTTGTCATTATTCTGCTGCTCCGATTACGTCAATTTAATGAGGAACACTATAAATTTCCCCTGGTAAAACAACAACGCCCACCGAAAATAAAGGTGAGCGTGTAAGCAAAAACATCTCCCTACCATAACGCCGCTCAGGCCCGGCGCACAGCGGCATCGTCCGAAATGTTCAAGATCCGTTGCGTTGATGGAGGGAGGCCGATACTTTTTGCAACAACGGTGGGATATCTTGCTGCGGTAGCATCACTTCCACCAGCGACATACGTTCGCCCGGCGCGATAAGCGTCATCACCTCAATTAATTGAACGCTCTCTTCCACACGCCAGCTCTGTACCGGACACTCAACACTCATCGCTTGCGGTAACTGTGTCCAGTTCCAGGCCGCAATATCATTATAGCGCTGCGTGGCGCCATGGATGGCGCGCTCCACCGTATACCCCTCATTATTCAGCAAGAAGATGAGTGGATGCAGACCATCGCGCATCATCGACCCCAACTCCTGTGCGGTGAGTTGGGCCGAACCATCGCCAATCAATAAAATAACGCGCCGCGTGGGGTGTGCGGTTTGCGCACCAAACGCAGCAGGTAAAGTGTACCCAATTGAGCCCCACAACGGTTGTACAATTAGCGTGCTGTTTTCCGCCAGACGTAACGCTGCCGCGCCAAAAGCGGCGGTTCCCTGGTCGGCGAGAAGCAAATCCCCCGGCTGGAGAAAATCCTGCATCGCCTGCCAAAAAGCATTTTGGTTTAACCCGCTCTGCGCATCCGCCAGTAATGGCGGCGGCGTATCGCAATGTTTCTCCCAGCCAGAGGCATAGCGGCGACAGAGTTGGCGCAGCGTTTCAATAGCTTGTTGCATCGGTACACGCGCGAAGTGTCGCTCACCGATGCGGCAATCAAACGGTTGAATATCAATACGTTTTGCCGTTGGGATTTGTTGCGTAAAACCGGCGGTAATCGTATCGGTAAAGCGAACGCCGACGCAGATAATGACATCCGCTTGTTCAATTCCCTGCCGGGTGCTTTCCGCACTGCCTTCACCGGCATAGGTGCCAACAAATCCTGGCCGTTGTTCATTAACCACACCTTTACCCATCAATAATGAAGCGTGGGGTAGTGGTGTTTCATCAAGCCAGCGTGCCAGTACCGCGCTGAGGTCAAAACGATCGACCAAAAAATCCGCTAACAGTGAAACCGATTTCGCCCGCGCCAGCCACTCTTCTGCCGCATCGCTAAACGCGGCTAGCGCCTGCGCGTCAAACTCTGCCCCTCCCGGTTTTAACGGCGTGGTGGGCGTACGCGCGGGCGCTTCACACACATCGGTTGGCAGTAATAGATAGCCGGGACGACGTTCATGCAGCACGGTCAGGATAACGCGGTCAATCTCAGCACAGGCATTTTCCACGGTTAGCGCCGCCTGGGCCACGGTCACTTCTCGCTGCATACGCAAAAAATGTTCAAAATCGCCATCTCCCAACGAATGATGAACCAGATCGCCGTTCTGCTGCATTTTTAGCGAAGGCGCGCCAACAATGTGGATCACCGGCAGGTATTCGGCATAGCTACCGGCCACGCCATTAATCGCGCTCAACTCTCCTACGCCAAAGGTGGTTAATAAGGCGGCGGCAGATTTACAGCGCGCATAGCCATCTGCCGCATAGGCGGCATTGAGTTCGTTAGCACAGCCAACCCATGCCAGTTGTGGATGCGCAATGACGTGATCGAGAAATTGCAGATTATAGTCACCCGGTACGCCAAACAGATGATCGATACCGATTTCATGCAGTCGATACAGCAAATAATCACCAACGGTGGCCACTTTCATAGCAGACTCCTTCTGGAAAGGTATTTTCAGTATCGAAGATCCTTCTCAAACGGCGACCTTTTCCCACCCGCGTGCCCCTGTCGCGCTGGCAACAGATCGTTACGGTTACAGAATTATCTGCAAGTTGCGATCCGCCACGCGATTTATCCTTGTGTAAACGCATACACTGCTATGCTCATGGGTTTTTAAACCACGAGTGACAGGATCAAGAGATGCATTATCGCCCCGCAGCAGAACGTTACCAACAGATGGAATATCGGCGCTCAGGTCGTAGCGGCCTGAAGCTTCCGGCAATTTCACTGGGTTTATGGCACAACTTTGGCGATACCACGTTGGTGGATAACAGCCGCCAGCTACTACGGCATGCCTTTGACCGTGGTATTACTCATTTCGATCTCGCGAATAACTATGGCCCGCCGCCCGGTTCCGCCGAAGAGAACTTTGGTCGTATCCTGCGTGAAGATTTCCATGCCTGGCGCGATGAGCTGATTATCTCCACCAAAGCGGGTTACACCATGTGGGAAGGCCCGTATGGCGATTGGGGCTCGCGCAAATACCTGATCGCCAGCCTTGATCAGAGCCTAAAGCGTATGGGGTTAGAGTATGTGGATATTTTCTATCATCACCGTCCCGATCCGGAAACACCGCTGGAAGAGACCATGCGTGCGCTTGACCATGTCGTACGCCAGGGGAAAGCGCTGTATGCCGCGCTGTCTAACTATCCGGCGGAGTTAGCCGAAAAAGCGTTGGCAATCCTGCGTGATCTCGGCACGCCCTGTCTGATTCATCAACCGAAATATTCGATGTTCGAACGTACGCCGGAAAACGGGTTACTGACAGTACTGGAACGAGAAGGCGTAGGAAGCATTGCTTTTTCACCATTGGCGGGCGGCGTATTGACCGATCGTTATTTGCAAGGTATCCCGCAAGATTCACGCGCCGCCAGCGGCAGCCAGTTTCTTAAGGCGAACCAGTTGACCGAAGAAAAAATGGAGAAGGTACGTCAACTGAATGCGTTGGCCGAAGCTCGAGGACAGAAACTGTCGCAAATGGCGTTAGCCTGGGTGTTACGCGGAGACCGGGTTACTAGCGTGTTGATCGGTGCCAGTAAAACCAGCCAAATTGATGATGCGGTGGGAATGTTGAGCCAGCGTCACTTTAGTGATGATGAGTTAACGCGCATTGATGAGATCTTGCGCTAATCTCTCCTCCCGCCCTAACCGGGGCGGGTTGCGCCAGCAAGAATAGTCTCAAATCCCCTGTGATAAAACATTTTCAGAACACAACGCAAAGTCGATGGCCGCGTTTCGCTTTATGCTGGGGTCACAGTGACGCAGTCCGGTCGCTGAAAAGGAGATAATTATGAAACGTGCCGTACTTTTTGCCGCTTTGCTGGCAACCTTATCGCCTTTGGCTATTCACACAGCACAGGCCAATAGCGCAACTATCGATCTGGCTCCCGGCGTTACGCTGCATTTAGGCGACCGCGATAACCGAGGTTACTATTGGGACGGCGGACACTGGCGTGATCACCGTTGGTGGAACGATCGTTATCAATGGAATGATGGCCGCTGGTGGCGTCACGAAGAGTGGCGTCGACATCAGGAGTGGGAACGCCATCGTCAGTGGGAACGCGAACGCGCATGGCACCAACACCAGCGCGAACGGCAATGGCATCATGATAACCATCATCATGACGATCATCACCACCATTAAGCAAAACCGGGGCGGATTCTTCCGCCCCAACGCACATTAGTGAAACACTTCTCCGATCAGTAACCAGATATTTAACGCCACCACCAGCACCACAATTAACCATCCAGTGTTTTGCATCAACCGGTTGTTGACCATGTCCCCCATCAATTCCTGTTTGCCGGTAAAAACCAGCAGCGGAACCAGCGCCAGCGCGATACCAAAGCTGAGCATGACCTGGCTCATCACCAGAATACGCGTTGGGTCCCAACCGAGCATGATGACAATAAAAGAAGGCAACATCGTCACCGTACGCCGTAACCATAGTGGAATATGGAAGTGGATAAAACCTTGCATAACCACCTGCCCCGCGAGCGTAGCAACTACGGTCGAGGATAAACCGGCCGCCACCAGGCTGAGACCAAATACCGTAGCGGCAGCATGACCCAGCAGCGGCTTCAGGGTTAAATACGCCTGATCCAGGTCGGTAATACCGGTATGACCGCTAAAATGGAAAGCCGCGGCGGCAGTCGCCATCATCGCCAGGTTTACAAACCCAGCGATGGTCATCGCAATCGCCACATCCAGTTTGGTTGAAGAGTAACGCTCCGCCCGCGTACCGCGTCCTTCCTGTTGCGTTAACGACGAATGGAGATAGATAACGTGCGGCATAATGGTGGCGCCCAGCACCCCGGCGGCAAGGAAAACCGCATCTGAGGTGGGTAACGTTGGCAATACCATACCCTTAACCAAACCAGCTACGTTCGGCTGGGAGAAAAACAGCTCAACAATATAGGCCGCCGCAACAAACAGCAGCAGGCCGCTAATCACTAATTCCAGCGGCTTTTGACCGCGTTGTTGTAGCATCAGAATCAGGAAGGTCGCCACTCCGGTGAGCACCGCGCCCTGCAGTAATGACACGCCAAGCAGTAATTTAAAGCCGATCGCCGCGCCGATAAACTCAGCCAAGTCGGTCGCCATCGCGATAATTTCCGCCTGTACCCAATAAAACCATACCGCCGGGCGCGGGAAGCGATCGCGAATGTGTTCCGCAAGGTTTTTGCCCGTTGCAATCCCTAGCTTTGCCGACATCAATTGAATCAACATCGCCATGACGTTAGCCCACACCACCACCCACAGCAGCTTATAGCCATACGAAGCTCCGGCCTGGATATTGGTGGCAAAGTTGCCGGGATCGATATACCCGATAGCCGCAATAAATGCGGGACCCAGCAAGGCAAATTTAACTTTACGGGCTCCGCGTGCAGCTCGTTCCGCGGTGCGACTTTCTAACATAGTGGTAACCCTGCGTGGACGCTTGAACACCCCTATACGATAAAGGGACACTCCGGCGAGTGATATTCGGTTATCTTTATCGCTCTGATAGCCATCGCTATAAAGTATAGCAAAGGCTATAAATTAGGATCACAATAACCTGGTGCTAAAAAATGAGCAATCCCTTTAACGTTAGGTGACAGGTTTGGCGTTCAGCGGGCGGTGACGGGTTTTTAACCCCCGGTGTAGATGTGATCCGTCAGGCTTTTCTGACACCTGTCGGGATAGGTAATTATTATATTGTGGCCTTGATCTCGTTTTTACGCCTGCCGTTACATAGAATACGCAACGAAATATAACCTGCCTCAAATTTGGAGCATACATGTCCCGCATTTTGCAATTTATTCTGGCGTTGGTAGTGGTCACGCTGTTGGCTCTGTTGGTCAGCCACGATCGCAAAAGTATCCGCGCCCGCTTCGTCATACAGCTACTGGTGATCGAGTTGCTACTTGCCTGGTTCTTCCTGAACTCGGAAATCGGCCTCGGGTTTGTAAAAGGTTTCGCCGGTCTGTTCGATCACCTGCTGAAATATGCAGCGAAAGGAACCGACTTTGTGTTTGGCGGGATGAATGATAAGGGTTTAGCGTTCTTCTTCCTGAACGTACTCTGCCCTATCGTCTTCATCTCCGCGCTGATCGGTATTTTGCAGCACTTCCGCATTTTACCGGTGGTTATCCGCGCAATTGGTACCGTACTGTCAAAAATCAACGGTATGGGCAAGCTGGAATCCTTCAACGCGGTAAGCTCACTGATTTTGGGACAATCAGAAAACTTTATCGCCTATAAGGACATTCTGGGCAAAATGTCGCAACGCCGCATGTATACCATGGCGGCAACCGCTATGTCGACGGTATCAATGTCGATCGTCGGGGCTTACATGACGATGCTGCAGCCTAAATATGTGGTCGCCGCACTGGTGCTCAACATGTTTAGTACCTTTATCGTTTTATCGCTGATCAACCCGTATAGCGTTGATAAAGAAGAAGACTTGCAGTTAAACGATCTGCATAAGGGACAAAGCTTCTTCGAAATGCTGGGCGAATATATTCTGGCCGGTTTTAAAGTTGCCATCATCGTGGCAGCGATGCTGATCGGTTTCATCGCGCTGATCTCAGCGATTAACGCCGTGTTTGATACTATCTTCGGCATCAGCTTCCAGGGCGTGTTAGGTTATGTGTTCTATCCGTTTGCGTGGGTGATGGGCGTGCCAGCGCACGAAGCGCTGCAAGTCGGCAGTATTATGGCCACTAAACTGGTTTCCAATGAGTTTGTCGCCATGATGGATTTGCAAAAAATCGCCAGCCAGCTTTCTCCGCGCAGTGAGGGTATCCTGTCGGTGTTCCTGGTCTCTTTCGCCAACTTCTCCTCTATCGGGATTGTTGCCGGGGCGATCAAAGGCCTGCATGAAGAGCAAGGTAATGTGGTTTCACGCTTTGGTCTCAAACTGCTGTACGGTTCAACGCTGGTTAGCATTCTGTCCGCCTCTATCGCAGGCGTAGTATTAGCCTAATCCGTGGATTTAGATGCAAAGGCCGGGCGTTCCCGGCCTTTTTTATTAGCTACTTTTTAACTTAGCTATCCCTGTTTTCTCATTTCACACTGCTTTTATTCGGTAATAGGGTTTTCTCTCTGCCAGCCCGGCTGGCCACATCCACGGAGAAGCCCAATGAGTATTCAGTTTCTTGGCATGATCGGCCATCGCCTGGCGTCGGAAATTATCCCCGCCAGCGGTACGCTGTTTGATAAACAGTACATCGCCGATTTTGCCCGCGCCCATGAACAAGCCGGTTTTGACCGCGTGCTGGTAGGCTATTGGTCCGATCAACCGGACGGTTTCCTGGTCACCGCACATGCGGCGGCGAACACCAGCCGGATAAAGTTCCTGCTCGCCCATCGTCCGGGATTTGTTTCGCCAACGCTGGCGGCGCGTAAGCTCGCCTCGCTGGATAACCTGACCGATGGTCGCCTGGCGGTACACATCATTAGCGGCGGTAGCGATAGCGAGCAACGGCGTGATGGTGATTTTCTTGATAAAACCCAGCGTTATGCCCGCACCGATGAATTTTTGCAGGTATTAAAGCAGAGCCTGGAATCCAACTCGCCTTACGATCATCAAGGTACATTTTACCAGGCCGAGCAGGCTTTTTCCGCGATTAAACCGCAACAGGCGCATCTCCCCATCTATTTTGGCGGCTCTTCGCCGGAGGCGATTGAAGTGGCTTCCCGGCATGCCGATGTGTTCGCGCTGTGGGGAGAACCGCTGGCTGGCGCGGCAGAAACCGTCAACGCGGTGCGTGCCGCAGCGGCAAAGCAAGGGCGTGCCATCAAGTTCAATATCTCCTTTCGCCCCATTCTGGGCAGCACCGAAAAAGAGGCCTGGGAACGCGCCGAATATATTCGGGAAACCGCGCGCAAACAACTATTGGAGAGTGGCTATACCTTCGGTTTGCCGAAACCACAAAGTATTGGCGCGAAACGCTTACTGGAAGCGGCGAACCAAGGCGACCGGCTGGATAAACATCTGTGGACTGGTATCGCGAAGCTGGTCAGCGGCGGCTATAACTCTACCGCACTGGTTGGCACGCCCGATCAAGTTTCCGATGCATTGTTGGATTATTACGACCTCGGCATTGATAGCGTGTTGATTCGCGGCTTTGATCCGCTTAACGATGTGATTGAATATGGCAAAACGCTTCTCCCCCTGACGCGTGAAAAAGTCGCGGCAAAAGATCACATTGCGAGGCGTGCCTGATGAGTAGAAAAACCTGGCGCGCGGCAGTAGCGCTAGTCCTGATGGCGGCATCGGCCAGCGCAGCGGCAAAAGTGACCCTACGCCTCGGCGACGTGAAAGGCGACCGTTTTGTTTCGCTTGAGGCCTCCGGTCAGCTAAAAAATCTCCCTTACGAACTGAAACTCTCTTCCTTTGATTCCGGCGCGCCGGTACAGGAAGCGCTCAACGCAGGCGCATTGGATATTGGGTTTACCGGCGACCTGCCGTTTTTATTTGTCTATGCCGCTGGCGCACCAGTGAAAGCGGTCGGTGCATGGCAAAACAACCCCGATAGCATCGCCTTGCTAACCCGCCCCGATGCACATATCCATCGCCTACAAGATTTAAAAGGTAAGCAGATTGCGGTCAACCGTGGCGGCTGGGGGCACTATTTGGTGTTGGGCCTGCTTCAACGCGCCGGGTTAAAACCAAGCGATGTCACGCTGCGTTTTTTAGGGCCGGTAGATGGTCGCGCAGCATTGGCTTCCGGCGCTGTCGATGCGTGGGCGCCATGGGAGCCGTATATCGCTACCTCGGTGGCGGTTGATGGGAGTGAGCGCGTCCCGCAGGGCGGCGGTAAAGGGATTATGTCCGGCTATTCCTATGCGCTGGCGCGTGAAGATGCATTACAAGATAAAGAAAAACGCGCGGCTATCGCCGATTTGCTGGTTCGTCTGGCGAAAGCGCAAATTTGGGCGCAGCAACACCCTGACCAATTCGCACAGGATTTAGGTAAAGCGCTAAAAATGCCGCCGGCGATCACTCGTAGCTGGATTGACGATGCGCAAATTCGTCCTGTCAGCTTTACGCCGCAATTAGCCGCTACGCTACAAAAATCAGCAGATTTCTTTTTCAACTATCATGTGCTGCCCAAACGGGTGGATGTTAAACAGGCCTTTGACTACAGCCTGGCGGCAGAGGCGAATAAGGTGAGCCAACAGGCAATAGGAGGCACGCAATGAGCCAATCTCGTTATCAACCGCTGCGGGAATTTGTCGGCAACTTCGCGCGTTTACTGGATGCTACGCCGGAGCAACCGGTGTTGTTGCAGCAAGGAACATTACTCTTAAAACACCTGATCGCCAGCGATGAATGGCTGGATGCTGACTTTGCCCGGCCCTCTTTAGAGCACTACCAGCAATATTTACTGTATGCCGATGCCCGCCAGCGGTTTTCGGTAGTGAGTTTTGTCTGGGGGCCGGGTCAATCAACGCCAATCCACGATCATCGCGTTTGGGGACTGATTGGCATGTTGCGCGGCGCGGAAATCTCGCAATCATATCGGCGGGATAGCCATGGCCTGCAGGCGGTTGGCGCGCCGGTCAGGTTAGCGCCCGGCGATGTCGAACGCCTCTCTCCCGACGAAGGCGATATTCATCGCGTTAGTAACGCCTTTCCCGATCGGACTTCAATCAGCATTCACGTTTATGGCGCGAACATCGGCGCGGTAAGCCGCGCGGTGTATCACCAAGACGGCAGCGAAAAACACTTTATCTCCGGCTACAACAACCGCTTATTACCGAATATCTGGGATCTGTCACATGCCTAACTCCTCTATTACTGAGCGCCACAGCGGCGCAATTTTACAGGCACTACGCGCGGGACAAGAGGTCGCGCTGATCGATGTGCGCGATGAAGCGCTATTCGCAACCGGCCATCCGCTGTTCGCCGCCAACATCGCCTTGTCAAAGCTGGAAATAGAAATTCTCGATCGCGTGCCGCGGCGTACTGTGCCGGTGACGCTCTACGATGATGGGGAAGGACTGGCAAGCATCGCGGCTGACCGCCTGTTAGCGCTCGGCTACTCGGATGTCGCATTACTGGCCGGTGGGCTTGCTGGTTGGCGCGATGCTGGCGGTGAAATCTTTATTGATGTTAACTCACCCGGCAAAGCCTTTGGTGAATTAGTGGAAAGCCATAACCATACTCCCTCGCTCTCCGCCGACGAAATCCATACGCTGTTGCAAACCAATGATGACGTTGTGGTGCTGGATAGCCGCCGTTTCGACGAATATCAGACCATGAACATTCCCGGCAGCATCAGTGTGCCAGGCGCTGAACTGGTGCTACGGGTCGGTGACCTCGCGCCCTCCCCGGATACCACGGTGATTGTGAACTGCGCCGGGCGCACGCGCAGTATCATCGGTACCCAATCACTACTCAATGCCGGTCTGCGTAACCCAGTCTTTGCGCTGCGCAACGGCACCATTGGCTGGACACTGGCCGGATTGACACTGGAAACCGGACAAACGCGCCGATATGGCGATGCCAGCCCATCGGTGCAGCGCCAGGCGGCACAACGCGCACGCGCGGTAGCCGACCGCTGCGGCGTACAACGGGTTAATTTGGCCCAACTCGCGCAGTGGCAACATGATCCTGATCGGACGCTGTACCTGTTTGACGTACGTGATGCGGAAGCCTTCGCCAAAGGGCATCTGCCCAATAGCCGCTCGGTGCCAGGTGGTCAATTGGTACAAGAAACCGACCATTATGCTAGCGTGCGGGGCGCGCGCGTGGTGCTTATTGATGATGATGGCGTGCGGGCTAATATGAGCGCCTCGTGGCTGGCGCAAATGGGTTGGGAAAGCGGCGTACTGGATGATTTACGCGCCAGCGATTTTAATCAACAGGGTGACTGGCGCCCGCATTTACCGCCGCTGCCCTCTTTGCCGACCCTCTTACCTGACGCAGTGGCCGCCAGGCTGGCGCAAGGAGAGACACAGGTGCTGGATTTTACCACTAGCGCCAACTACGTTAATGGCCATATTCCCGGCGCCGCGTGGCTGCAACGCTCAGCCTTAGCGGGGCATTCAACCATCACTCTGCCAGAGGCGGAAAGCTATGTGCTGACCTGCGGTAGCAGCACACTGGCGCGTTTTGCATGGGCGGATGTCACCGCGCTTACCTCTAAACCGGTCTGGGTGTTGGAGGGAGGCAACGCCGCATGGAAAGCCGCTAGCTTGCCGCTTGAACAGGGAGAAACGCAGTTGCTGTTACCGCGCATTGATCGCTATCGCCGTCCCTATGAAGGAACCGAGAATTCGCCTGAAGCGATGCAAGCCTATTTGGATTGGGAGTTTGGCTTAATCGCGCAACTCGATCGCGATGGCACGCATGGTTTCAGGGTAGTTTCGCCGCTTGCGTAGCGCATAGGACCACAGTGTAGAGAACGCCAGGCACGCGATTATTGCGTGCCTTTTTTATCACTATGGATAGTGGCCGCAAGCGCGAAAAAACATCATTGGGAAATAAACAGAAGATGGTGGAGATAAGCGGGATCGAACCGCTGACCTCTTGCATGCCATGCAAGCGCTCTCCCAGCTGAGCTATACCCCCACTACAGGAAGCGAGTTTTCAGTACCAAACCTACTGGTGAAGATTTGGTGGAGCTAAGCGGGATCGAACCGCTGACCTCTTGCATGCCATGCAAGCGCTCTCCCAGCTGAGCTATAGCCCCGAACCGAAAAACCGTGTCGTGTTGACGGACGGCATAATATGAAACGCTCTACAGAGTGTCAACGGCAAATTCAGTTTCTGTGGTTGATCGCTGAAAAAGCCGCCAACAACGAAAATGAGTCTGAAAAATGCCGCAATAAACATAGCCGATCGCGCGTGAAAGCCCGAGCTACGCCGGATAATCAAAATTAACCATTTATATTGGCGATTCCAGTTAGTTTCTCCTGTCACAATTTATTGTAAGATACTCCCCTAACTCTTCTGTTACAGGGATAGCAACGTGAAAAAGGAATGGTTAACACCCGAAGAACTGGCGCAACTTACCGGTTATAGTCGCCAAACAATTAATAAATGGATTAAGCGTGAGAACTGGACCACGGCACCAAAACCCGGTGTTCAAGGTGGTAAAGCACGTATTATTCATATTGATGATCGCGTGACCGAGTTTTTGAAATCCACCCGGCATGCTGCCGAACCTAGCGCGGCTTATATGGCAAACCCGGCTACGCTTTCGGCGTTATTAGTGAATTCGATCCAACAAATGTCTCTGGCGGAACAAAATAAACTAGCCGCGCTGTTATTACGTGAAGGCGTGCAAGGATTATTACAACGCTTAGGGATTAGCGAAAATTAGCGGTAAAAAAACCGGAAACAGTAATCTGTTTCCGGTTTCGCATTACGCAACGTAATTTTTATGCTTGCGCTTCGCGCTCGGCAATATAGTTCAGCGCTTTTTCAATCCGGGCAATAGAGCGTGACTTGCCTATCGCCTGCACGGTGACATCCAGCCCTGGCGACTGACCGGCACCGGTCACGGCAACACGCAGCGGCATACCGACTTTCCCCATCCCTACCGCTAACTCGTCGGCGGTGGACTGAATGGCGTGATGAACATTTTCCGCTGTCCATTCACTCACTGCGGCCAGCTTATCACGCACGGTTTCCAGTGGCTGACGCGCGACCGGACGCAGGTGTTTTTTCGCCGCATCGGCATCAAAATCAGTAAAGTCTTCGTAGAAATAACGGCAAGAGGCAGCCATCTCTTTCAACGTTTTGCAACGCTCACCCAGCAATTTCACCAATTGCGCCAATTCCGGGCCGGTGCGCGTGTCGATATTTTCCTGCTCAATGTGCCATTGCAAATGCGTCGCAACATACTCAGGCGGCAGCGAATTAATGTAGTGATGGTTCAGCCATTGCAATTTTTCGGTATTGAAGGCGCTGGCGGATTTACTTACCGCATCCAGCGTAAATAGCTGCTTCATCTCTTCAATGCTGAAAATTTCCTGATCGCCATGCGACCAGCCGAGACGGACTAAATAGTTGAGCAATGCTTCCGGCAAATAACCATCATCGCGATATTGCATCACCCCGACCGCGCCGTGGCGCTTGGAGAGTTTTTTACCATCATCGCCCAAGATCATTGAAACATGCGCGTAAACCGGCACCTGTGCGCCAATCGCTTGCAAGATATTGATCTGGCGCGGCGTGTTGTTGATATGATCTTCACCACGGATAACGTGGGTGATGCCCATATCCCAGTCATCCACCACCACACAGAAATTGTAGGTTGGTGAACCGTCGGTACGGCGGATGATCAGATCATCCAGCTCCTGGTTACTAAATTCAATCGGCCCGCGAATCTGGTCGTCAAAAATAACTGACCCTTCTTGCGGGTTACGGAAGCGCACGACGCAAGGTTCATCAGCAGCATGATGTTGATGACTATCGCGACAATGACCGTCGTAACGCGGTTTTTCGCCGTTGGCCATTTGCGTTTCACGCAGGTTTTCCAGACGCTCTTTCGAGCAGTAACATTTATAGGCAGTGCCCGCTTCCAGCATTTCATCAATTACCGCGTTATAGCGATCGAAGCGTTTGGTTTGGTAATACGGGCCTTCATCCCAGTTCAGACTCAGCCAGTTCATTCCATCCATGATGGCATCAATCGCCTGCTGCGTTGAACGCTCCAGGTCGGTGTCTTCAATACGCAAAACAAATTCGCCGCCCAGGTGACGGGCAAACAGCCATGAGTAGAGCGCGGTACGGGCACCGCCGACGTGCAAATAGCCAGTCGGACTCGGAGCGAAACGGGTTTTGATTTTCATTAAGCGTTGCCTTGAATATGCGGATTTTCTGAGGTATGACAGAAAATAGCGAGTAGATGCCGGGTTAAGGTTAAGTGTGCTTATTCTACCATCTGCCTCTGATTCCTCAACGGCAATCCCGGTGAGTTTCGATCAACCCGCTGCGATTTCACACAGTAAAACAGTGATTTTGCCTAAAATGAGGTCGGCCTGACTAAATTTAAGACGAACGATCGTTTTCGTTTTAAAAACCGTTGACTCATTTTGAACTCTCCCTATAATGCGACTCCACACAGCGGGGGTGATTAGCTCAGTTGGTAGAGCATCTCCTTTACACGGAGGGGGTCGGCGGTTCGAGCCCGTCATCACCCACCATTTTATAGATGGCCCGCAAAGTAGTACAAGATTTGAGAGATGGGTGATTAGCTCAGTTGGTAGAGCATCTCCTTTACACGGAGGGGGTCGGCGGTTCGAGCCCGTCATCACCCACCATTTCTCATCAGGTTCTTGTAGGCAGTACCGAAATGGGTGATTAGCTCAGTTGGTAGAGCATCTCCTTTACACGGAGGGGGTCGGCGGTTCGAGCCCGTCATCACCCACCATTTCGGGTCGTTAGCTCAGTTGGTAGAGCAGTTGACTTTTAATCAATTGGTCGCAGGTTCGAATCCTGCACGACCCACCAATGTAGAAAGGCGCCCTAAAGGCGCCTTTTTGCTATGCTAAATCGGCAGGGTTCGAACCGTAAAAGGTTCGAGTCGAGCGAAGGCGAGACAACGTTGCCAGCGGCAACGGCCCGTAGGGCGAGGCCAAAGGCCGAGTCATCCTGCACGACCCACCAATGTAGAAAGGCGCCCTAAAGGCGCCTTTTTGCTATGCTAAATCGGCATAGTGCATCATATTTAAATCTATTATTCCCAAATTGATACAAAAAATGAGAAAAATAGACATTGCTTATTATTTATATTACGCCTAATAAAAAACCCATTAACCGTAAGCCACTTTATCATTGATATGATACAAGGTCGCCGTCGCCGCTAATACATGCTGCCCATCATTACCGGGTTCATGAGATTCAATATCCGTAATGTGATAACCGACCGCACCCGCAGCCAGCGCTTTCTTCACAAACGCATCATTCAGCTCCTCCATCGACGTCACCCAACTCACCGACGTCACGCCTGAAGGCTGGATTGACGCGATTTCACGATGCGATAACCCGGCACGAATTAACACCGGTTTCGCCTCCTGGTGGGTAAAAATGGAGATAACATCATTAATTAATTTTTTCATTTTCTTACTCCTCTGGAAACCACATCAGAGCCGATTATTAAACGCTGTGAGTTTTTCTGTTATTGATGCATAGCTGATAAATTTCTTTTATATATATATCGACAACGGCGCACGGAAAATAATGCGTACCGGTTGAATCAATAAACACCTTTTCATGTGACTTGTTTTAGCTTTAATTGCTAATAGAATGTTAAAATAAGTTCAGCCACACTTCATTTAATGTTTACGGCGTTTTTTTCATCTGATTACATTTTGGCGCTCTCTGAAACGAAACGGCACCGCACAAACAATCCGTGGTGAAAAAGGAGAGTTAGCTGGCAAGCCCACGAGAAAAATTGCTGCAATATCAATTACTCAAAACGCCGGAAACTGTTCACGCTGCCGCGTCAACAATGCCGCCTGCTGGCTCACTTCTTGCCAAATCGCCTCTGCTGCCGGTGAAAGCGAGCGATTCTTACGGCGGATCAACATCAGCGTGCGATTAATCTCCGGAAAAATCCGCCGCACCAGTAGCGGACGTCCTTCCGGCATCGGTAAAGCCAGAGCAGGCAGAATACTGATCCCAATCCCGGCTTCCACCATCGGATAAAGCGTCGCGGGATGCCCAATCTCTTGTACAATTTCGGCATTAACGCGCTGTTGCCGAAGCGCCTCATCAATCAATATTCGACTGCCGGAGGCGTAATCCTGTAAAACCAGCAGCCGCCCATTAAGACAACGCCAACTCACCTGCTCTCGCTGCGCTAAGGCATCATCCTGACGGCATAACAATAAAAAAGGCTCCTCCAGGATCGGCTGACAGGCAAAATCCGCTGAGGCCAGCGGCCCGATAATAATGCCGAAATCCACTTCCGCGTTACGCACGCTTTGCAGCACCCATTGTTGCGGGCGATCGCGCAGCATCACTTTAATATCCGGGTAATGTTGCTGGCTGGCGGCCAAACACTGCGGCATAAGATGTGCGGAGATGGTTTGGCTAGCGGCTACCCGCACAGTCCCGCTACGTTGCTGGCCGTAACTGCGCGCATCCAATAGCGTAGTGTTCAACTCTTCCAACAGACGCTCCAGCCGCGTAGCGAGTTGTTGCCCCGCTTCGGTCAGCAACACTTCACGCGTGGTTCGGTCTAACAGACGGATCCCCATCTCCGTTTCCAACTCTTTAATGCTATGGCTTACCGCCGATTGGCTCAGGCCAATGGCTTGCCCTGCCTGGCTAAATCCGCCCTGCTGCGCCACCGCCACAAATACGCGTAACTGCCGAAGAGAGTAATTCATCTATTCAATTCATATATACATTCAATAAATCAATTTTATTTCTAAACCCTAACCGCGCACAATGGCCGTTATTCATTTTTTATCAGGCATGCGTTATGGGAATTTTTCGACTCGACCCGATGATGGTCAAACTGATTATCACCGTCCTGTTGGCAACCTTTTTACCGGCGAAAGGCGCTTTTGTACCGTTTTTCGAATGGCTGACTACCGCCGCAATCGCCCTGCTGTTTTTTATGCATGGCGCAAAACTTTCACGGGAAAAAATTATCGCTGGCAGTAGCCACTGGCGGCTTCATCTCTGGATTATGTTCAGTACCTTTGTCCTGTTCCCACTCCTTGGTCTGGGTCTGGTCTGGTGGCATCCGGTCGACGTAGGGGCGGATATTTATACTGGCTTCCTCTACCTTTGCATCCTTCCCGCTACCGTACAGTCCGCCATTGCTTTTACTTCGATGGCAGGTGGTAACGTCGCCGCCGCAGTGTGTAGCGCTTCGGCCTCCAGTTTGCTTGGCGTCTTCATTTCACCGTTACTGGTTGGACTGGTGATGAATATCCACAGCGCCGTACCGGGTAACGGGCTGGAGCAGATTGGTAAAATCATGCTGCAACTGTTGGTACCCTTTGTACTTGGGCACATCGCCCAACGCTGGATTGGCGGCTGGGTGGAAAAACACCGTTCCTTAATCGGGAAAACCGATCAGACATCGATTTTATTAGTGGTCTACTCCGCCTTTAGCGAAGCGGTAGTTAACGGCATCTGGCATCGCGTTGGCGTCACCACGCTGGTTTGGATCCTGCTGGGTAGTTTACTGTTACTGGTGCTGGTACTGGCGATCAATCTCGGCGCAGCGCGCCTGTTCGGCTTTAACCGTGCGGATGAAATTACCATTCTGTTTTGTGGTTCAAAGAAAAGCCTGGCAAACGGGGTACCGATGGCCAACATCCTGTTCCCGGCTTCGGCGGTGGGGATTATCGTGCTGCCGCTAATGGTGTTCCACCAGGTACAGCTAATGGTGTGCTCATATATCGCTCAGCGCTATAAAAAGCAACATGACGCGAAGGCCGCACGGCAAATGCCGGAAAAAGGAAAAGCGGCTATTGAGTCACAAAAATAGCCGCAGCGGCTAATCTTACTACGGCGAGCCGCTTAGCTACGCTTAAGCGGCTTTACCAAACCTTCCAGCCCTTCAATTTTTATCGCCAACGTCATTTGCATTAGCTCGCCCAGATGCCCTTGTGGGAATTCGCCCTTGCGGGCAAACCACAATAAATAGGGCTCGGGGAGATCAATCAACGCGCGCCCCTTATATTTACCAAATGGCATCGGCGTATTCGCGATTTCAATCAGGTGCTCTTTCTCCATCCGGCTCTCCCAGCAAGCGGATCATTTCCGCCTCATCAATCACCTCAATCCCCAGCTCTTGCGCCTTCGCCAGCTTAGAACCCGCCGCTTCACCGGCAATCACTAAGTCGGTTTTCTTTGAAACGCTACCGCTGACCTTGGCGCCCAGCGCGTTGAGGCGCGCTTTGGCATCATCACGCGACATAATGCTGAGCGAGCCGGTCAATACCACGGTTTTACCGGCGAATGGGCTCTCAATTTCCGCCACATTCACCACCTCGACCGCCGGCCAGTGGATACCAATCTCCTCCACCAACTGACGGATCACCTCGCGGTTGCTCTCCTCCTCCATGAAGTTGCGTACGTGCGTTGCCACTACGCTGCCCACATCCTGTACGGCGATAAGCGCTTCAAGCGGCGCATCCATTAATGCTTCTAGCGTACCGAAATGCGCCGCGAGGTTAGCCGCCGTCGCCTCGCCCACTTCGCGGATCCCCAAGGCGTACAGGAAACGCGCCAGCGTGGTCTGTTTAGCGTTATCTAATGCATTGACCACATTCTGCGCCGATTTCGGCCCCATCCGATCCAGGCCGGTCAATTTACCGGCCGTCAGACGGAAGAGATCCGCCGGGGTTTTGACATACTCTTTTTCGACCAGTTGATCGATAATTTTATCGCCCATGCCGTCAACATCCAGCGCGCGACGCGAAACGAAATGCTTCAGCGCTTCTTTACGCTGGGCACCGCAAATTAACCCACCGGTGCAGCGCGCCACCGCTTCGCCTTCCACTCGCTCAACATCGGAACCGCATACCGGGCAATGCAGAGGGAAGACCACTTGCGCCGCGCCTTCCGGACGTTCTGACTCCACGACGCTAACCACCTGCGGAATCACGTCGCCTGCCCGTCGAATCACCACCCGGTCGCCAATTCGCAAACCCAGGCGCTCGATTTCATCGGCATTGTGTAGCGTCGCGTTACTGACCGTTACGCCAGCCACTTGAACCGGCTCCAGGCGGGCAACCGGCGTAATTGCGCCGGTACGTCCAACCTGAAACTCGACGTCACGTACCGTGGTCATCTGCTCTTGCGCCGGGAACTTAAAGGCAATCGCCCAGCGCGGCGCGCGCGCCACGAAGCCAAGCTGTTCCTGTAGATCTTGCGAATCCACTTTGATCACCACGCCATCAATATCAAAACCCAGCGTTGGGCGATCACTCTCAACCTGGCGGTAAAATGCTAACACCTCTTCCGCGCTATGGCACAACCGAACCCGATCGCTGACCGGCAAGCCCCATGCTTTAAATTGTTGCAGGCGTTGCCAGTGGCTACGCGGCATCTCGCCGCCTTCCAGTAAACCAAATCCATAGCAGAAAAAGGTCAGCGGACGTTTGGCGGTAATACGCGGATCTAACTGACGCAATGAGCCTGCCGCCGCGTTACGTGGATTGGCGAAAACTTTATTTCCACTACGACGCGCCTCAGCATTGAGCTTTTCAAAACCGCTCTGGGTCATAAAAACTTCGCCGCGCACTTCTACTCGCGCCGGAATATTGTCGCCTTTCAACCGTAGCGGTATGGCGTGGATGGTTCGCACGTTAGCGGTGATATTCTCACCGGTGGTGCCGTCGCCGCGCGTTGCCGCGCGTACCAGCAAACCATCTTCATACAACAAGCTCACCGCCAGCCCATCGAGTTTTAATTCACAGCAGAATGTGATGTCCTCAGTGCTTTTCAGACGATCCTGAACACGTTTGTTGAATGCCAGGTAGCTGGTTTCATCAAAGGCGTTATCCAGCGATAACATCGGCACCTCATGGCGCACCTGCTCAAAGGCGCCCAATGGCGCGGCGCCTACCCGTTGCGTTGGCGAATCCGGCGTCACCAAATCAGGATGCTTTTCTTCCAACTCGCGCAATTCGCGCATCAAGCGGTCGTACTCCACATCGGGTACTTCAGGCGCGTCCATAACGTGATAAAGGTATTCGTGATGACGAAGCGTGGTTCGCAATTGGGTGATTTTGTCTTGTACGGATTCCATAACGCACCATCAGAGATAAAAAAACCCCGACAAGCGGGGGTTTAAGATAGGAATGACGAGGTCGCTTACGCGTTCGCGTCAATTACATCGCGAATACGCGCCTTGTAGGTTTCCAGCTTTTGCGGCGTCATCATACGACGCTCATCATCCAGCACCACGCCGCCAACATCATCGGCAATACGTTGAGCCGACTGGAGCATCAGCTTAAAGTTTTGATTCGCATCGCCATAGGAGGGCACCATCATAAAAATGGAGACACCAGGCGTAGTGAAGTCCGCCATTTCATCCGGGTTAAACGACCCCGGCTTCACCATATTCGCCAGGCTGAATAACACCGGGCCACTGCCCGCAGGGTTTAGATGCCGATGGAAAATATTCATTTCACCAAACTGGAAGCCGGCCTGCAGCACGCCCTGTAGCAAACTTTCACCGTTCAGAGTACCGCCGGCATGCGCGGCAACATGTAGCACCAACACCGTTTCTTTACTGCGCTCTTCGCGCGGCGCGGCGGTTGGCTGGGCAGCCTGCTGGCGCAATTCAGGCTCAGGTTGAACCTCTTCCTCGTCGTCGAACGCCTCGTCATCCAACAGCGGATCTTTCTGTTCAGACGGCGCAAACTGCGGTTCAGGTTTTACGCGCACCGGTTCTGGCGCGCGCGGCGCAACCACCGGCGCCTGCTCCGCAATAGAAGGCGCATCGTCATCAAACAACGGGTCACGCTGCGCGGCGTCATCCGGCGTGGCGACGTGGCGAACCGGCTCCGGCTGTTTGCGCGGCGCAGGTTGTATTTCTGGCTCCTCGTCCTCAGCCGTAAACCCACCGAACGCAGGCTCATCATCATGCGCTGGCCGGGTCGGCGCACGGCGCACGCGAACTTCCCCTACCCCTTCATCCTCAACATCGGTAAGGTTCTCTTCGTCATTCTGCTTTAAACGCTTGTGCGGGCGATCGCGAAAAACGGAAGAACGCTCTTTACGGCTGGTCCACAGACCGTGAAGAAGCAATGCTATTATGGCGATCGCGCCAACAACGATTAATATCAGACGCAAATCCTGCATCATTGTATTCTCTGTTGTTCCAATACCTTGCCACCACGGCAAACTTTATTCTCTAACTGTATTTGTCCAGGTACACAAGTGCAAGTCTACGCAGTATTTTCTGACAAATAAGATAACGCCGACACGCTTTTTTGCTGTTTTTTCGACCAAAAGACATCTGGTCAGGCAAAAAAGCCAGGTTATGATAGCGCTGCTCTCACCATCAGGAGAAACTCGTTACATGCTAAACGACACTACCTTCACCGAACGTAATGGCATCCACTATTTTGCCGAGGGCTGGAAACTGATCCGCTTACCCGGCATTCGTCGCTTTGTCATTTTGCCGTTATTGGTGAATATTGTGTTACTGGGCGGCGCCTTTTATTGGCTTTTTCAGCGCTTAGGGCTGTGGATACCCGCGTTAATGTCCCACATCCCCGGCTGGTTACAGTGGCTCAGCTATCTGTTATGGCCGCTGACCGTCATCTCGCTAATTTTAGTGTTTAGCTACTTCTTTTCCACTCTCGCCAACTGGATTGCTGCCCCTTTTTGCGGGTTGTTGGCAGAACAACTTGAAGGGCATCTCACCGGCAAGCCGTTGCCTGATAGCGGCTGGGTTGCGATGATGAAAGACATTCCACGCATAATGAAACGTGAATGGCAAAAGCTGGCCTGGTATTTACCGCGTGCGCTGGGGTTGTTGTTACTCTACTTTATTCCCGGTTTTGGTCAGACTGTGGTGCCGGTATTGTGGTTTTTATTCAGCGCCTGGATGCTGGCTATTCAATATTGCGACTACCCTTTTGATAATCATAAAGTGAGTTTTCGCCAAATGCGCCATGCGTTGAGCCAACACAAAGGCGACAACATGCAGTTCGGCGCGCTAGTGAGTCTATTTACTATGATTCCCATACTAAACTTGGCGATTATGCCAGTGGCGGTCTGCGGCGCGACGGCGATGTGGGTGGATCGCTATCGCCAGTCGTTAGGGCGTTATCCGGCGGAAAACCAAGCAGAAAACCTCTCGCGCTTTTGAGAGCCTGAATCGGTAAAAAAGCCTTATGCATTTTCGTGAAGCCCTTATTTCGGTAGAACATATCCATATACGATTTCTTTCCTTCCTTGATAAATCGGAAAGGGTATGCTCTTGGGGTTCCCTATATTTCATACAGTTAAGGACGGGCTATGAGTAAGATCTATGAAGACAACTCTTTGACCATCGGTCATACGCCGCTGGTTCGACTGAACCGCATCGGCAATGGGCGCATTCTGGCGAAGGTAGAATCCCGTAACCCAAGTTTCAGCGTCAAATGCCGTATCGGTGCCAATATGATTTGGGATGCGGAGAAACGTGGCATATTGAAGCCCGGTATTGAACTGGTGGAACCCACCAGCGGGAATACCGGTATTGCGCTGGCTTACGTTGCCGCCGCACGCGGTTACAAACTAACGCTGACGATGCCGGAAACCATGTCAGTCGAACGTCGCAAACTCTTAAAAGCGCTGGGCGCCAACCTGGTGCTGACCGAAGGCGCCAAAGGCATGAAAGGCGCGATTGCCAAAGCGGAAGAGATCGTTGCCAGCGATCCGGACAAATTTGTACTGCTCCAGCAATTCAGCAACCCGGCTAACCCGGAAATTCATGAAAAAACCACCGGCCCTGAAATTTGGGAAGATACCGACGGCGAAGTCGATGTCTTCATTGCGGGCGTCGGCACCGGCGGCACGCTAACCGGCGTTAGCCGTTACATTAAAAATACCAAAGGCAAAAAAGCGTTAGTCACCGTCGCGGTGGAACCAACCGATTCACCGGTTATCGCGCAAGCGTTAGCGGGTGAAGAGATTAAACCCGGCCCGCACAAAATTCAGGGCATCGGCGCGGGCTTTATTCCGGGCAACCTGGATCTCAACCTGATCGACCGCGTGGTCGCCATCACGAATGAAGAGGCGATTTCCACCGCACGTCTATTGATGGAAGAGGAAGGTATTCTGGCCGGTATCTCTTCTGGCGCTGCGGTTGCCGCCGCGCTGAAGCTGCAGGAAGAAGAAGCTTTCGCCAATAAAAATATCGTGGTGATCTTGCCCTCTTCTGGCGAACGTTATCTCAGTACCGCATTGTTTGCCGATCTCTTCACCGAGAAAGAGCTGCAACAATAATGCCAACGTGCATGATTTGATGAAAAAAGCACCCAACAGGGTGCTTTTTTGTGGCACGCATCAAAGTTTTACCACCCGGTAGATTGATTTTACCCTCCAGGCTCTGGTATTTAAGCTGCCAATTATTTCGATCCGCAAAATTAATCGCCGCATGAAATGGATCAAGCTGAATCGATTTACTGATTTGGTGCATTACTGCAATTCGCGGCATAATAGGACGTGGAAAAGCGAAGCGATACCTTGTTTTCTGCCAAGCTAACTCTCATATCCTTAATTGCGCATTTTTTGGCGAGTTTCATACTCATGCCAGCGCAACCAACACAGGCTAAAGTTGCGCCACCAGGCTACGCTTTAGATCCATAACACCAAACCAATTTAAGTTGGGGAAACATAATGTTCCAGCAAGAAGTCACCATCACCGCACCTAACGGTTTGCACACTCGCCCGGCTGCACAGTTCGTGAAAGAAGCAAAAGGCTTCACCTCCGAAATCACCGTCACCTCTAACGGCAAATCAGCTAGCGCGAAAAGCCTGTTTAAACTGCAGACGCTGGGCCTGACGCAAGGCACCGTGGTTACACTGTCTGCCGAAGGTGAAGATGAGCAGCAAGCGGTTGAGCATTTAGTCAAGCTGATGGCTGAACTCGAGTAATTCACTCAGTCTCTCAAAAAAACCGTTTCATTAGGCCATTGAGTGCCAACATTTTGATCGCGGACATTACGTCCGCGTTACTGCATCCGTAAAGTACACTTTTTGTAAATTACTGACAGTTGGCATCACCTAATGGGCCATCGTTATAGAAAGGTAGGGTTATGATTTCAGGCATTTTAGCATCACCGGGTATCGCTTTCGGCAAAGCACTTTTGCTGAAAGAAGATGAAATCGTCATCAACCGGAAAAAGATTACTGCGGATCAGGTTGATCAGGAAGTTCAGCGCTTCCTCACTGGGCGGAGCAAAGCCGCCGAACAGCTCGAAGCCATCAAAATCAAAGCCGGCGAAACCTTCGGTGAAGAGAAAGAAGCTATCTTCGAAGGCCACATTATGCTGCTGGAAGATGAAGAGCTGGAGCAGGAAATCATAGCCCTAATCAAAGAAGATCACGCCACCGCCGATGCGGCGACCCACTCGGTGATCGAGGGGCAAGCCAAAGCGTTGGAAGAGTTAGATGACGAATACCTGAAAGAACGTGCGGCTGACGTGCGTGATATCGGTAAACGCCTACTGCAAAACATCCTTGGTCTGCATATTGTTGACCTGAGCGCGATTGAAAATGAAGCCATTCTGGTGGCGAAAGATCTGACTCCGTCCGAAACCGCTCAGCTAAATCTGAAAAAAGTATTAGGTTTCATTACCGACTTGGGCGGCCGTACCTCCCATACCTCGATCATGGCCCGCTCGCTTGAGCTGCCAGCGATTGTCGGTACTGGCGAAATCACCAATAGCGTCAAAAACGGTGATTATTTAATTCTGGATGGCGTCAATAATCAGATTTATATCAATCCAACCGCCGATGTTATTGAAGAATTAAAAGCGGTACAGAGCCAATATCTGTCTGAGAAAAACGAACTGGCCAAACTGAAAGATCTGCCGGCGGTGACGCTGGATGGGCATCAGGTTGAAGTCGGCGCCAATATCGGTACCGTGCGTGACATCCCAGGCGCGGAGCGGAATGGCGCGGAGTGCGTTGGTCTGTATCGTACCGAATTCCTGTTTATGGACCGCGACTCTCTGCCTTCTGAAGAAGAGCAGTTCCAGGCGTACAAAGCAGTGGCGGAAGCCATGGGCACCCAATCTGTTATCGTGCGTACTATGGATATTGGCGGCGATAAAGATTTGCCGTACATGAATTTGCCGAAAGAAGAAAACCCCTTCCTCGGCTGGCGTGCGATTCGTATCGCGATGGATCGTAAAGAAATTTTGCATGCTCAGTTGCGCGCCATTCTGCGTGCCTCCGCCTTTGGTAAATTGCGTATCATGTTCCCGATGATTATTTCGGTGGAAGAAGTACGTATTCTGAAAGGCGAGCTGGAGTTGCTGAAAACGCAATTACGTGAAGAGGGTAAGGCTTTCGACGAATCCATTGAAGTTGGAATCATGGTGGAAACGCCGGCTTCGGCGGTCATTGCACGTCACCTGGCGAAAGAAGTGGACTTCTTTAGTATTGGGACAAACGATTTGACGCAGTATACTCTGGCGGTTGATCGTGGTAACGAACTGATTTCCCATCTCTACAACCCAATGACGCCGTCTGTCCTTGGCCTAATCAAGCAAGTTATTGATGCATCGCATGCTGAAGGTAAATGGACCGGAATGTGTGGTGAGCTGGCTGGTGATGAACGTGCTACACTACTGTTATTGGGAATGGGGCTGGACGAATTCAGCATGAGTGCCATTTCTATCCCGCGCATCAAAAAAATTATTCGCAATACCAATTTTGAAGATGCGAAGGCATTAGCAGAGCAGGCTCTGGCTCAACCGACTGCGGAAGAGTTGATGAACCTGGTCAACAAGTTCATTAAAGAAAAAACACTCTGCTGATTCCGCGAGACGCTGGCCCAATATTACTGCTTAGGAGAAGATCATGGGTTTGTTTTCTAAACTTTTTGGCGACAAAACAGAAAGCGCATCGGGTACCATCGAGATCGTTGCGCCGTTGTCAGGTGAAATCGTCAATATTGAAGACGTGCCGGACGTGGTGTTTGCCGAAAAAATCGTCGGTGATGGTATCGCGATTAAGCCGGCAGGCAACAAGATGGTTGCGCCGGTTGATGGCACCATCGGTAAAATTTTTGAAACTAACCACGCTTTTTCAATCGAGTCTGACAATGGCATCGAGCTGTTTGTTCACTTCGGTATTGATACCGTTGAACTGAAAGGCGAAGGCTTCAAACGCATCGCGGAAGAAGGCCAAAAAGTGAAAAAAGGCGACGTGGTCATTGAGTTCGACCTGCCGTTGCTGGAAGAAAAAGCCAAATCTACCCTGACGCCGGTGGTGATCTCTAATATGGATGAGATCAAAGAGTTAATTAAACTCACCGGCCAGGTTACCGTGGGTGAAACCCCGGTTATCCGCATTAAAAAGTAAACGCGCGTGGCGCATCGATTAAACGGCACCTGCGGGTGCCGTTTGTGTTTCTACTCCCCTTGCCAGTGCGGCAAACGAATCGTCAGCATCAGGCCGCCCTGCCTGGCATTCTCTGCCTGCACCTCGCCTCCGTGCGCCAAAATAACTTTACGCACAATCGACAGACCAAGGCCATATCCTTTACCCGTCAGCGGAGAATTCACGCGCACAAAAGGATCGAAGATACTGGACAGTTTTCCGGCATCCACCCCCGGCCCCTGGTCGCTTACGCTTACCACCAGCCAACCAATCTCCCGCCGCAGGCTAACCGCCACCTTCTGCCCCTGTAGCGAGAAACGTAGCGCATTGCGTACCACGTTTTCCACCGCACGGCGTACCAACTCCGCGTTCCCTTTCACCGTGTACTCTTCAGCGTCATCCACCTCAAGTAAGATCTCGACGCCGGGAACCTGCGCCTCATAACGCGCATCGTTAACCACCACTTCCAGCAAACCGAGCAGATCAAAATACTCTTCTTGCGGTAAATTCTCATGCTCCGCTCGCGACAGCGTTAATAGCTCGCCAATCATCTTGTCCAACCGGCGCGCTTCTTCATCAATCCGATCGAGAGAAGCGCCCACCGATTCTGGCGTTTGCCGCGCCAACCCGGTCGCCAACTGTAAACGCGCCAGCGGAGAACGCAACTCATGAGAAACATCGTGTAGCAGCGCCTCACGGGCATCAACCAGCACCGTTAAACGCTCTACCATCGCATCAAAATCACGCGCGACGATCGACAACTCATCATGACGTCGACGCATTGCCGGATAGAGGCGCACCGATAAATCCCCGTTAGAAACTTTAGTAAACCCTTCGCGCAACTGGCGCATAGGTCGCGTTAAGTTCCAGGCCAGCAACGAACTAAATAACAGGCCAAACAGCCCGGCAATAATCAGCATCGGCTCAGGAATATTCAGGAAACTGTGCCGCGCTTTTCTCGCCCGCATCAGATTATCCTCGCGCAACCCTTCCATATCGTAATGCAACTGATATTGTTGCCCGTCGGCACCGGTAACCCGTTCAGATACTTCGGCGGGAAACACCTCGGTAGAAGCAGCGTGCGCAGGGATTTCATCTGCGCCTGCGCGCAGTGGGATCACCGAAAAAAAACGGCGATCTTCACGCGGCCAGTCGGCCATCATGTTATCCAGCGCCGCCGGGCCATCGCGTTGCAAAACCGAGACCGCCGAGGTCATCTGCAAATCCACCATGCGCCTCAGCGCACTGAATTCCGGCGGCTCGTGGTGATGTTTACCATACAGGGTAAAGCCCAGCCAAAGCAGTTGGCTGATGACGATAAAAACTAACCAAAAAGCGAACAGAATTTTCCAGAACAGGCGGCCACGAAAATCACGCTTCATCGAATGCGATACCCGATACTGCGGACCGTTTCAATGGTGACGGCGCCGCCGCTGAGGGCTGAGAGCTTCTGACGGATATTACTGATATGCACATCCACGCTGCGGTCATAAGGTTCGCGTGGACGCCCTAACCCACTCTCGGAAAGTTCATCTTTTGAAACGACCCGTTCCGGCGAACGCAGGAGCAAATCCAGCAGATTAAATTCTGAAGCGGTTAAATCAAACGGCTGATTTTTCCAGGCGCTAATACGCGTGGCGGGATTCAGCGAAAGATCGCCCCAACCAATCAACGCTTTTTTCTCCGTTACCGGCACCTGCTCTTCAAAACGGCGCAGCACCGCCCGTAAACGCGCCACCAATTCACGCGGATAGCAGGGTTTGGGCATATAATCATCTGCGCCCATCTCTAGGCCAATGACACGATCAATATTATCCCCTTTCGCCGTCAGCATAATCACCGGAATACGGCTGCTTTGCCTGACCTGGCGCAGCACATCAATTCCACTCATATCCGGCAGCATAATATCAAGGATCATGGCAGTATATTCACCGGATAAAGCCCCCTCAATGCCCGCGCTACCGGTAATCACCAATGAGGCGTCAAACCCCTCGCCAATTAAGTATTGGCTTAGCATGGTGCCCAACTCAACATCATCATCGACTAATAAAATTTTCATGGCGATTCTCTCACAAGCTTCCGCCGCTATTTTGACCGGCCTCGGATGCTTTCGCAGCTAGTTTTACTCTATTCTTACATTGCTCTCGCGGCGTTCTAATTCGCGTTTTTATTTTAATCGCGTAAAATTCGCGCCAAATATGCACTTTTGTCGTTTAAAGGATTATTGATTATGGCATCAGGCCGTCTAATAAGTCGCCGCTGGTTTTTGATACTGGTATTAATTCTGCTGGTCGCCGGAGTTGTCTTCTGGTTACTACGTCCACATCCGGTGGATCCTAACGCGGTGCTTACCGCCACTGCCGAGCGGCGTGACCTGCAACAGACCGTGTTAGCCGATGGCACTATCACCGCCAGTAAACAAGTTAGCGTCGGTGCACAAGCATCCGGCCAGATCAAAGCACTGTTGGTTGAGCTAGGCTCCCAGGTGAAAAAAGGGCAACTGGTGGCAGAAATTGACAGTATGACGCAGCAGAATGATTTGCGTAACGCGCAGGCCGCGCTAAAAAACGTCACCGCACAACGCGCATCCAGGCAAGCCGTCTTGGCAAACTACCGGGCGGCATTTGAGCGGCAAAAGGCCATGTTAGCCAAAAATCTGACCGCTAAAGCGGATTATGACAGCGCGCAAGCTAACCTACGAAGTACCGAAGCCGATATTCAGGCATTAGATGCACAACTCATTCAGTCACAAATTGAAGTGGATACCGCACAGGTCAATCTGGGCTACACCAAAATCACCTCACCGATTGATGGCACCGTGGTGTCAATGCCAGTTGAAGCAGGCCAAACGGTCAACGCCGTGCAAAGCGCGCCAACCATTCTGAAAGTGGCGAATCTCGACACCATGACGGTAAAAGCGCAGATCTCAGAAGCCGATGTGGTGAATGTCACGCCGGGGATGAAAGTGTGGTTCACCATTCTTGGTAAACCGAACAAGCGTTATCCGGCAACCCTGCGGGCGATTGAACCAGCGCCGGACTCTATCAATGACGATAGCGCCACCAGTGGGTTAACCGGCTCAGGCAGTTCTTCCTCATCCGACAGCAAAGCCGTTTACTATTATGGCCTGTTCGACGTCGCCAATCCTGATAAAGCGTTACGCATCTCAATGACGGCGGAAGTGCATATCGTGCTCGGCGATCGCCCGCAAGCAATCGTGATCCCTTCAACCGCCCTCGACAATATTGATGGGAAAACTAGCGTACGCGTGGTTGACGACCAGCAAAAAATTACCCGCCGGGAGGTACAAGTCGGGATTAACAACAATATTGAAGCCGAAATCCTTTCCGGTTTGCATGAGGGCGAAAAGGTCTTGCTCAGCGAGAGTGACGCCAGCGCGACACCTGCCGATCACCGGTCAAGGATGTAACCATGGCTCTGTTGCTGCTTGAGGAGATTAACCGCGAGTTTCAAAGCGGAGAACAGCGCGTTCGCGTGTTGAAAAATATCAACCTGGCGATTGAGTCCGGTGAGTTTGTCGCCATCGTCGGTCAATCCGGTTCAGGAAAATCCACGCTGATGAATCTGCTCGGCTGTCTGGATAAGCCAAGCAGCGGTGATTATCGGGTCGCCGACCGCTCGGTGACACAGTTGACCGATGACGCGCTGGCGGAATTGCGGCGCGAGCACTTCGGCTTTATCTTCCAACGCTACCATTTACTCAGCGAATTGACGGCGTTAGGTAACGTTGAAATCCCGGCCATCTATGCCGGTAAAGACCGGCAAGCTCGTCACGATCGCGCCACCGCGCTACTCACACGGCTGGGGCTCGGTGAGCGGCTGACTTATCGTCCCGGGCAGCTTTCCGGCGGTCAACAACAGCGTGTGAGTATTGCCAGGGCGCTGATGAATGGCGGCGAGGTGATTCTGGCGGATGAGCCTACCGGCGCGCTGGATAGCCACAGTGGCGATGAGGTGATGAATATCCTGCGCGACTTGCATCAGCAGGGCCACACGGTGGTGATCGTCACGCATGACATGCGTATTGCGCAAAATGCCGACCGGATCATCGAAATTCATGACGGTGAGATTATTGCGGACAAGCGCGATAACCACGCGGGATCCGAACACCAACGGTCTGCCGTCAATACTACCAATGGCAGCCGTTGGCGCGCATTACGCGATCGGCTCAGCGAAGCGTTTCGCATGGCGCTGGTGTCGATGATGGCGCAACGTCTGCGGACCTTTCTAACCATGCTCGGCATCATCATCGGCATTGCCTCAGTGGTGGCGGTAGTTGCGCTCGGTAAAGGCTCGCAGCAAAAAATCCTGACGGAAATTAGCGCAATGGGTACCAGCACGCTGGATATTTTCCCCGGTACCGATTTCGGCGATATGAACTCGTCGAAAATTCAGACGCTGCGCGCCAGCGATGCCGATGCGCTGGCACACCAACCGTATGTGCATAGTGTCACGCCATCGCTCTCCGTCAGCACCACGCTGAAATATCGTAATTTAGCGCTCACCGCGATGGTGAATGGCGTCGGCGAACAGTTTTTTGCGGTACGTGGCTATACGCTGACGCGTGGCATGGCGTTTAACCGCGCGGGCGTTGATGCCTTAGTGCAGGAAGCGGTGATTGACGAAAATACGCGTAATAAGCTGTTTCGCGCCAATGAGAACCCACTCGGTCAGGTGATTATTTTAGGTTCAATGCCAGTAAGGATCATTGGCATCGCGACGCGGCAAAGCAGCTTTGGCAGTGACAGCAATCTCAATATTTGGGTGCCCTATACCACCGCGATGAAACGCATGATGGGGCAAACCTGGCTAAGCGGGATTACCGTGCGGGTGAAAGATAATGTCGATCTTGCGTTGGCGGAGCAAGGAGTGACTCGCTTACTGATGCAGCGCCATACCACCAAAGACTTTTTCATTCTGAATACCGACAGTATCCGTAAAACGATTGAAAGCACTACCAATACGTTAACACTGTTAGTGGCGATGATCGCTCTGATCTCTTTGTTGGTCGGCGGTATTGGCGTGATGAATATTATGCTGGTGTCGGTGACCGAACGGACCCGTGAGATTGGCGTACGCATGGCGGTTGGCGCACGGGCTGGCGATATTATGCAGCAGTTTTTGATCGAGGCAGTGTTAGTGTGCCTGACGGGGGGCATATTTGGCGTGCTGCTGGCGCTGGTGCCGGGCATGATCCTCGCACAAACCAGCAGCAGTTTTAGCATGATCTATTCACCGTTTTCGATTATTGCCGCCTTTATCTGTTCTACGCTAATCGGCGTGATTTTCGGCTTCTTCCCGGCACGGCGCGCCGCCAAAATGGACCCGATCCATGCGCTGGAGAGGGAGTAGCCGCCCTAATGCGGCCAGCGGGGTGAGGAAACTCACCCCTGGTGCTGATAAACCCCGGTCGACAAATACCGATCGCCACGGTCGCAAACAATGGCGACAATAATACTGCCCGGCTGTTGCTGCGCAATCCGTAACGCGCCAGCAACCGCCCCGCCCGAACTAACGCCGCAGAAAACCCCTTCCTGACGCGCCAACGCACGCATCACTTGCTCGGCTTCCTGTTGTGACATATCCATTACCCGATCCACCAATTCCGGACGGTAGATCCCCGGTAAATAAGCGGCAGGCCAGCGACGAATCCCCGGAATACTGCTCCCTTCTTCGGGCTGTAACCCTACAATTTCGACCCGTCCGCCCTGCTCTTTCAAGTAACGCCCCACGCCGGAAATGGTGCCGGTGGTCCCCATGCTGGAAACAAAATGCGTTAAACGCCCCTGACTTTGTCGCCAGATTTCCGGGCCAGTGGTGAGATAGTGCCCCAATGGATTATCGGGATTATTGAATTGATCGAGCACTTTGCCTTCACCACGCGCCGCCATCTCCTGCGCCAAATCACGCGCGCCTTCCATGCCCTGTTCACGGCTAACCAAAATCAGTTCTGCGCCATAGGCACGCATCGCCGCCTGACGTTCCTGGCTCATATTCTCCGGCATTAACAACTTCAACCGATAGCCTTTCATCGCTGCAATCATCGCCAACGCAATACCGGTATTTCCGCTGGTGGCTTCAATCAGCACCTCGCCCGGTGCGATTTCCCCACGCCGTTCCGCCTGTTGAATCATCGACAGCGCCGCGCGATCTTTCACCGAGCCCGCAGGATTATTACCTTCCAGCTTCAGCCAGATTTCACTGCCGTTGGCAGGCGTCAGACGCTGTAATTTGATCAACGGCGTATTGCCGATGGTGTCTTCCAAAGTAGTCACGGTGGTTTCCCGGCAGGCGAACATCACACTGGCGGGCAAACGCCCGCCTCGGTGGGTTGAGAAAGGGTTAGAAAATATCAGGCGCTTTCGGCAAAGGCAACCGCACGCAGGGGGTTATCTCCCTGATAAATACGCGCCTGTTGCAGCCCAACAAATAAACGCTCGCCACGAATAGGCGCAGTAAGGTCGCCATCAAACACCAGCGCGATTGGCTGCGTGTGCCAGCCGACAGGCTGAACCACCAATTGCCAGTAATGCCCGCGCGGGCTCACTTCCAATACCTGCACTGGAAGTGGCGTTTCCAGACTGCTTTGACGGCTGACGTCCAGCTCCCATGGCCGTAAAAACAGCTCTACCGCGCCTTGATGCGCAGGCGTATAGCCCAACGGCCAATGATGCGCGCCGACATGAAATTGCGAACCATGAACTTCGCCATCAAAGCGGTTCACTTCGCCAAGAAACTCCAGCACAAAGCGGGTTGCCGGCTCGCGCCAAACCTCTTCTGGCGTACCGACTTGCTCAATATGCCCCTGACTCATTACCACCACCCGATCGGCAACCTCCATCGCCTCTTCTTGGTCGTGGGTTACAAACACGCTGGTAAATTTCAACTCTTCATGTAACTGGCGCAGCCAGCGACGCAGCTCTTTACGTACTTGGGCATCCAACGCGCCAAACGGCTCATCCAATAAGAGAATTTGCGGTTCTACCGCCAGCGCACGGGCCAACGCCACCCGCTGTTTCTGGCCGCCGGAAAGCTGTGCCGGATAGCGGTTGGCTAAATGTCCTAACTGCACCATTTCCAGTAAGCGAGCCACTTTTTGCTTAATCGCCGCGCCGGAAGGACGTTCGCGACGCGGAAGTACCGTTAGACCAAAGGCAATATTGTCGAATACCGTCATATGGCGAAACAGCGCATAGTGTTGGAACACGAAGCCAACCTGGCGGTCACGCGCGTGCAGACGGCTAACGTCTTTACCATGAAAACTAAGCTGACCACGCGTTTGGTGTTCCAGCCCGGCAATAATCCGCAGCAGCGTGGTTTTTCCCGAGCCGGAAGGGCCAAGCAGCGCCACCATTTCCCCGGAAGCGATATCCAGCGAAATGTCGTGCAGCACCTGCGTGCGATCAAAGGATTTATTGATTTGGCTAATCTCAATGCTCATGATTTTCCTCCCGTTGCAAACGCCCGGCCTGGTGTTCTAAACGCCACTGCAGCGCGCCTTTGAGAAATAGTGTCGCAATCGCCATCAGGGTTAACAGCGCGGCGGCAGTAAAAGCGCCGACGGTGTTATAGTCCTGATGCAGTAACTCAACCTGTAGCGGCAAAGTATAGGTTTCGCCGCGGATCGATCCCGAAACCACCGAGACCGCGCCAAACTCGCCAATCGCTCGGGCATTGGTCAACACAATGCCATATAACAATGCCCAACGGATGTTCGGTAACGTCACCCGGCGAAACATCTGCCAACCGGACGCGCCGAGTAAGATCGCCGCCTCATCTTCCTGGCTTCCCTGGCTCAACATCACCGGCACCAACTCGCGCACAACAAAGGGGCAGGTGACGAACACCGTCGCCATCACCATTCCAGGCCACGAGAACATCAACTGAATATCGTGCGCATCAAGCCAGCCGCCAACCGGGCCATTAACGCCCCAAAACAGCAAATAGATCAGACCCGCCACCACTGGCGATACCGCAAACGGTATATCAAACAGGGTCACCAGCAGTTGCCGTCCCGGGAAGTTGAAACGCGTTACCAGCCAGGCCAACAAGGTGCCGAACACCAGATTGACCGGCACGGTAATTAACGCCACCAGAATCGTCAGCCAGATAGCATGTAGCATGTCGCTATCTTTCAAATTACCCAACGAGGCCATCAGCCCTTGCGCTAACGCCTCGGTAAAAATCGAAACCAACGGCACTACCAGCAATAGCACGGAAATGATCACACCAAGCCCGATCAAAATCCCTTTTGCCCAGTTAATGCGTGGGCGGTTCATGGCATTGAGTTCAGAAATATCCGCCATTAGTGACCTCCTAAACGACGGCCAAAGCGACTTTGTAATGTATTGATAGCGAACAGCAATAATAATGAAGCCGCCAGAATCACTGACGCAATCGCGCTGGCCGCCGGGTAATCAAACTCTTGCAGGCGGATAAAAATCATTAGTGACGTAACCTCGGTTTTCCAGGCGATGTTGCCGGCAATAAAAATCACCGCGCCAAATTCACCCAAGCTACGCGTAAACGATAGCGCGGTACCCGCCAGTAGCGCGGGCGCCACTTCAGGCATTACCACCCGGCGGAAACTTTGCCATGGGCTAGCGCCCAGAGTTTGCGCGGCTTCTTCATACTCTGGCCCCAGTTCTTCCAGTACCGGCTGGACGGTGCGCACCACAAAGGGAATGCTGGTGAAGGCCATTGCCACCGCAATCCCCAGCCAGGTGTAGGAGACTTTGATATCAAACTGCGCCAGCCATTGCCCATACCAACCATTAACCGAAAACAACCCGGCCAACGTTAACCCCGCCACCGCCGTAGGCAGCGCGAAAGGGAGATCCATCAGCCCGTCAAGAATACTGCGTCCCGGAAAGCGGTAGCGGGTTAATATCCATGCCATCAACATGCCGAAAAACGCATTGAAAATGGAGGCCACGCCTGCCGCGATCAGCGTTATTTTATAGGCCGCCATCACTTCGGGGTTGGTCACCACTTCCCAATACTGCTGTAAGCTCATCTGCGAAAGCTGCATCAACAGCGCGCTGAGCGGTAACAACAGAATCAGGCAGGTGAAAAACAGGCTGCTACCGAGACTCAGTCCGAATCCGGGCAACACGCGCTTACTACTTGCTGCAAACATCACTTACGCCCCGCCGCTAACAACTTATCCAACTCGCCGCCGCTGGCGAAATGGTCTTTCATGACCGATGCCCAGCCGCCAAACGCCTCTTCAACGCGGAATAGACTGACCTGCGGGAAACGGTCTTTTTGCTGTGCCATCAATGCCGGGTTATTCACCCGATAGTAGAATTGCGTAATGATCTTCTGCGCGGGCGGCGTCCAGAGATAATTCAAATACGCTTTCGCCGCCTGCTCGGTGTGGTTATGCTGCACATTCTTATCAACCCAAGCCACCGGGAACTCCGCCAGGATATTGGTTTTCGGCACAATGACTTCATATCCCGCTTTAGGGTACTGGTTGCGGATGTTGTTCACTTCCGACTCAAAACTAATCAGCACATCGCCTAACCCACGCTCGGCGAAAGTGGTGGTCGCACCACGACCGCCGGTATCGAACACTTCAACGTTTTTCAGGAACTGCGTCATAAACTGTTCGGTCTTTGCCCGATCTTTGCCGTCAGCCAGGTCTGCCGCGCCCCATGCTGCCAAATAGGTGTAACGCCCGTTACCGGAGGTTTTCGGATTAGGAAAAACCAACTTCACGTCACTACGCGTCAAATCACTCCAGCTATGGATATTTTTCGGGTTTCCCTTACGAACCAGAAAAGCCATGGTCGAGTAAAAAGGTGAACTGTTATTCGGCAGGCGCTGCTGCCAGTCAGCCGGGATTAGGTTGCCGCGATCGTGCAGTACCTGAACATCGGTAACCTGGTTATAGGTAACGACATCCGCTTTAAGGCCTTGCAGAATGGCCAGCGCCTGCTTTGAGGAACCGGCATGGGATTGTTTGATGGTCAGTTTGTCGCCGGGATGTGCGGCGTCCCACTGCTGTTCAAACGGCGCGTTTAACGCCACAAAGAGTTCGCGAGCCACATCATAAGAGCTGTTCAGCAGTTCAGTCGCCTGCGCTGAACCGACCAATACCAGGCAGAGCACAGCTCCGCCGGTGAGTTTTTTCACCTGAGAAAAAGTCATTTAGCACCCTGAAGTCGTGAACCGGCTCGCGCCACCATTGGACTCAGTTTATTTATAACCCAGGTAAAAGCTGTAACGGTTTTATATACCGTTTGATGATTTCAAAGTTGAAAAAGCTATAAGCCGCCGGGAATGGTTATGCGCAGGGTGGGAAATGACGTCTGCTGAAAGCATGTGACCAAGGAAACGCGCCAACCGCGTTTCCTGATGATGGAATTTACAGCGCCAGTAAGGTTTCTACCGAAGGCGCAAACCACCAAGCGCCGCTCACTGGTTTGGTAAAGCGCAGCATCGCATCATACTGCCCATCGCTTTCACCAAACATACTCAACAACTGTTGCTCAATATTATGCAGCGTGGCGCAGTAGGCAATAAAATACAAGCCGTGGGTACCGCTGGCGGTGCCGTAGGGTAAACTTTGCCGTAAAATCTTCAGCCCTTTGCCGTCCTCTTTCAAATCCACACGGCTAACGTGCGAGGTAGCCGGACGCGTTTCGCTGTCCAATTCCTCATTGGTCACTTTGGTGCGGCCAATAATTTTTTCCTGTTTGCTGACGTCCATCTTGTGCCACAACCTGAGATTATGTTCCCAACGCTGGGTCAACACGTAGCTGCCGCCCGCATCTCTGCCTTCGGCGATAATCGCCACCGCCTGGCGCTGTTCGCCCTGCGGGTTTTCAGTACCGTCGACAAAGCCAGAAAGATCGCGTTCTTCGGTCCAGCGAAAGCCGTGTGTCTCTTCTTCCACTACCAGCGCCGCGCCAAACACAGCCAATGCTTTTTGCGCCAGAGTAAAGTTGACGTCATGGCGTAACGACTGAATATGGATCAACACATCGCGCTGGGTGGCGGGCGCCAGCCCTTTGCCCAACGGCTGAAAATCTTTTAACTCACCGGCACTGTCGGGGTGGCCGATATCGCGCCACAGCCCCTGCCCAAACGCAAGAGTGGCACCTAAACCGGCATCGGGAAATTGGTGTTGTAACTGCGTTAACTGCTGATAAAACGCTTTACTTCCGGCGCGAATGGCCTCGGTTGCGCCCTGCGCTTTCGCTTCCAGATAAATGGCAAAGCGACGATGCTCTGGCAAAATGCCGCTCTGATGCTGAGACATCCGGCTGTTCTCCTGTAAGTGCTTAACAATGCAGAAATTTCGCGCATATCATAGCGGAAACCAGAGAAAGAAGGTTGTTTCGCCGCAAAGAAAAGGGAGACGGGCGGAAAGTTTTCCGCCCGGGGAGGAGATTAACGACGCCAAATAATTTTAGTGACCGTCCAGCTTTTCAGCGTATCATCCGGCGGCATTAAGCCCTCCGGACCGGCCCATTTGCCATGATAGACATAGCTAATATGCTGGCTATTTGGCGCTTTACATTCGACACCATTTTCACCCACGCCTTCCGCCTGCTGGCAGTTGCCAAACGCCTTCTGGTAGTGCTGGCTAAAGGTATCGCCCAGTTTGGTGCCGTCAACGCTGGCAATATCGCTATCGGTCACTTCAATACGCTCAATACTGCTTTTACCGTATATCGCCAGCTTCACTTCGCCGTCATCCACCGCTTGCCAGAAGGAAACCACCGCGCCTTTCTCACTACGCATGCCCTGCCGCAGGGTATAATCGCCATTCAGGCCTTTATCAATCGCGTCCCGGTTCATAGGCGTGGCGCTGGTTAAGCCGCCAACGCCCTGCTCGCTCACCTTCAGCGAGGAGTGAAACCAGTTAAGCGGCGACAGGCTCGACCAGGAAATTTTAGAGAAGGGGTTCCACCAACTCGAATCGGAAGAGGTTGTCGAACCTGAACTGGCACATCCCGCCAGCAGTAGGGCGGTGATAATGAGCGCGGGTCGAAAAGCTTTCATGGCAACTCCTGTAATTAAAACGCGGAACGTGCGAATCGGATTTGAGTGCTAAATTGGGAAAAAGTTTTATTCCGCGCCATTTAGTCGCGGATTAAACACGTCCCGCAAGCGGCGATTTCCCAGTAAATAGCCCATCGCCAGTAAATCTACCGCCATTAGCCCGGCAACCGCTGGCGAAAAACTGTCATCGTCCTGCCACCACCAGCCCTGTAATAGCGCACTGGCGAACAAGCTGATGCTCAGTACATAACGCCAACTCTGCCATAATCGGGGAAGACGCTGGCGGTAACCGGTTAACAATAACCCCAACGCCGCCGGAACGCCCAAACCTAATCCCAGCCAGAAGGCCTGTGAGTCGGGGTAGAACAACGCCAACAACGACGCGCCCTGCTGACGTGATGCGCCCGCCATCACAAACAGAACCCATGTACGTGCCTGCACTAACAGCACCAACCAGAAGGTAACCGGTAACCGAAGTTGGCCCTTATTATCGTAGGCGTCAGGAGAATAATTGAAGGACATGATGCGGTAACGTTATCTACAAACAAGAAACGCCCCGGAAAAGCCGGAGGCGAGGAGGAGGCGTAACCCGCCGATTAAGGCCACGCCTGGGTTAATATTCGCGATCTTCAATCAGGCGTTTTCCAAGGCTAACGGTATCTTGCAGGTCATAATCCAGCTTTTCATAAAAACCGATAACCGCGTCATTCTCTTCCCGCACCAGTAACTGGATTTTCGGGCACCCGCGCGCAATCAGTTTTTTTTCCAGCCGGTTAAGCAACGCATTTGCGAAACCGCGCCCGCGATAATCCGGATGCACACCAAGATAGTAAGCCGAGCCGCGGTGCCCGTCATAGCCGCCCATCAACGTCCCCACGATTTCACCGCCGACCACCGCCACCAGAAACAAATCGGGATCGTGATTGAGCTTGCGCTCAATATCCATCTCGGGATCATTCCACGGGCGTAACAAATCACAACGCTCCCAGAGCGTAATAACTTCTTCGAAGTCTTCCTGGCGGAATACACGGATTTCCATGACGTTTACTCAGATGTTTAACCGAATTTGCTGATTATCACGCATTCTTTGCCTCGTGCAACCCTTGAACGCGGCTTCCACAGAAAAAATCCGCTTTTGTTCTATTAGCGTGCTGAAATAAAAAGTAAAACGCTGAAATAGTTCCCTTGTCGCCGTCGACCAATTGATACGATATAACAATACTTTTCATCACATCGGGTTTCTGCATGAAAACGTTTTTGCCCCTGACCTCTCGTCGCCAGTTGCTACTTTCCGGCCTGGCGTTGGCACTGTTACCTAAACAACGCGCGCAGGCCAAAGAGGAAGATGCCACGCTTAAGCTAACGCCACGCCCCCATCGCCAGGCAAGCCGCAGCGTCATTCCGGCGGCGACAGGCAAACGTATTGTGATGATCGATCCCGGTCATGGCGGTATTGATTCCGGCGCGGTGGGTGAAGAAGGCTCAGAAGAGAAGCATATCGTGCTGGAGATTGCCAATAACATCCGCCGGTTATTGAGCGAACATCCGCGTATTGAGGTGCGTTTAACGCGCGAGAGCGATCATTTTATTCCGCTCTACGAGCGGGTAGAAATTGCGCATCAACATGGCGCGAACCTTTTTATGTCGATTCATGCCGATGGGTTTACCAGCCCGGACGCCAGCGGCGCGTCGGTTTTCGCGCTCTCTAACCGTGGCGCCAGCAGCGCGATGGCGCGCTATATGTCGGAAAAAGAGAATGCTGCCGATGCAATAGGCGGCGTTAAAGTGCAGGAGAAGGACAATTATCTGCAGCAAGTGCTATTCGATTTAGTGCAAACCGACACCATCAAAAATAGCCTGACGCTCGGGCAGCATGTGCTGAAACAGATTCGTCCGGTACACCATTTGCACAGCCAGGAAACCGAGCAAGCCGCCTTTGCGGTGCTGAAATCCCCTTCTATTCCTTCGGTGCTGGTCGAAACCTCTTTTATTACCAATCCAGGCGAAGAGCGGTTATTGGGCAGCACGGCATTCCGTCAAAAAATCGCTAGCGCGATTGTCGACGGCATCATCAGTTACTTCGATGAATATGACAGTCACAATCGTCGCCCGGCTTAGGTATAATCGCGTCAAATCAATGACGACGATATTTCTATGACAGTTCCCGATAGTGAACAGGTAAAGCAATTTCTGCTCAGCCTGCAAGACAACATTTGTCAGCAGTTGGCGCACGCCGACGGCGCGGCGCAGTTTAGCGAAGATAACTGGACACGTTCAGCGGGCGGCGGCGGACGTAGCCGGGTGTTACGTAACGGTGCGCTGTTTGAACAAGCGGGCGTCAACTTTTCACACGTACACGGCGCGGCAATGCCCGCGTCGGCGACCGCGCATCGCCCTGAACTGGCGGGCCGCAGTTTTGAAGCCATGGGGGTTTCACTGGTGGTACATCCGGAAAATCCCTATATTCCGACCAGCCACGCTAACGTGCGTTTTTTTATCGCCGAGAAACCCGGCGCCGATCCGGTTTGGTGGTTTGGCGGCGGCTTCGATTTAACGCCCTTTTATGGTTTTGAGGAAGATGCCGTACACTGGCATCAAACCGCTCATCGCCTCTGCCAGCCGTTTGGTGAGGATGTCTATCCGCGTTATAAAAAATGGTGCGATGACTATTTTTATATCAGGCACCGTGATGAACAACGCGGTATTGGCGGGCTGTTCTTTGATGATTTAAATACGCCTGATTTTGAGCACTGTTTCGCCTTTACTCAAGCAGTGGGTCACGGATTCCTTGACGGCTATTTACCAATTGTTGAACGCCGTAAAGCGTTGCCGTGGGGCGACCGTGAGCGTCAGTTTCAGCTTTATCGTCGCGGGCGGTACGTTGAGTTTAATTTAGTGTGGGATCGTGGCACCCTATTCGGGCTGCAAACTGGCGGCCGCACCGAATCGATTCTGATGTCGATGCCGCCGTTAGTGCGCTGGGAGTATGATTATCAGCTTGAGGATGGCTCGCCGGAAGCCGCGCTGTACCACGACTTTTTACCGGTCAAAGAATGGATATAACCTGCCGGGCGCGCTAATCCGCGCCCGATGATTACAGTGGTTGCGTCTGCGCTTCCACCACCGCTAACGCCACCATGTTGACAATACGCCGCACCGAAGCAATCGGCGTCAACACATGTACCGGCTTGGCGATGCCCATTAGTACCGGCCCGACGGTTACCCCTTCTGAACAGGAGACACGCAGCAGGTTATAGCTGATTCGCGCCGCCTCCACATTTGGCATAATCAGGATATTCGCCGACCCTTTCAGCGGGCTGTCCGGCATCGCATCCTGACGGATGCTTTCAACCAGCGCGGCATCGCCATGCATTTCACCGTCAATCTCCAGGTCCGGCGCCCGGGCATTAACCAGCGCCAGCGTTTTACGCATTTTACACGCCGCCGGGGCGTTAGATGAACCGAAGCTAGAGTGCGAGAGCAGCGCAACTTTTGGCTCAATACCAAAGCGTCGTACCGTTTCCGCCGCTAAAATCGTCAACTCCGCCAACTCCTCCGGTGAGGGATCTTCATTAACATAGGTATCGGCGATAAAGGTATTACCGCTCGGCAACTGTAAGGCGTTCATCGCCCCCGCCACCTTCACATCCGGCCGGAAACCAAATAGCTTCTCAACAATGTCATAATGCGCCTGATAATCGCCAATGGTGCCGCAGATCAACGCGTCCGCCTCACCACGGTGCACCATGATCGCGCCGATCAGCGTCGGGTTACCAATAACGGCACGCTGTGCCTCCGCCGGTGATACGCCACGGCGTTTCATAATCTGATAATAGGTATTCCAATACTCTTTAAAGCGCGGGTCGGACTCATTATTCACCACTTCGAAATCTTTTCCGGCCTCAATTTTTAGCCCCAGCTTCTGTAGGCGCATCTCAATCACGCTCGGGCGGCCAATTAATATTGGTTTTGCCAGACCGAGAGAAACCAACTCTTGGGTCGCATGCAACACCCGCGCCTCTTCTCCTTCCGCCAGCACCACACGTTTCGGCTCTTTACGGGCCTGCGAAAAGATCGGCTTCATAAACAGGTTGGTTTTATAGACAAACTCGGTCAGCTTATCTTTATACGCCTCAAAATCTTCGATCGGGCGCGTGGCCACGCCGGAATCCATTGCCGCTTTCGCAACCGCTGGCGCAATCTGTACGATTAAGCGCGGATCGAACGGTTTAGGAATCAGGTACTCAGGGCCAAATGATAACTCCTGGTCGCCATAGGCCGAGGCAACGACATCGCTTTGCTCAGCCAACGCCAGTTCGGCGATAGCATGTACTGCCGCCAGTTTCATCTCTTCGTTAATTGCCGTCGCGCCGACGTCCAACGCGCCACGGAAAATAAAGGGAAAGCAGAGTACGTTATTCACCTGATTCGGATAATCCGAACGACCAGTGCAAATAATGGCATCCGGACGCACCTCTTTCGCCAGCGGCGGCAGAATTTCGGGCTCAGGATTTGCCAGCGCGAGGATCAGCGGATCTTTCGCCATCCGTTTCACCATCTGCTGACTGAGCACTTTCGGGCCGGAGCAACCAAGGAAAATATCGGCATCGGTGATTGCATCATCAAGCGTGCGTTTGCCGTTATCTTTAATCGCGTAGGCGGCTTTGGTTTCCGCCATATTCTCCTCACGTCCCTGATAAATCACCCCTTTTGAATCGCAGACCACAATGTTGTGTTTCTGCATACCCAGCTCAACCAGCAGGTTCATACAGGCAATCGCCGAGGCCCCGGCGCCGGAAACCACCAGCCGTACATCGGAGATATTCTTCTTCACGATGCGCAACCCATTCAACACCGCGGCGGTGCAAATGATTGCCGTACCGTGCTGGTCGTCATGAAACACCGGGATTTTCATGCGCTCACGTAGCGTTTTCTCAATATAGAAACACTCAGGCGCCTTAATATCCTCAAGATTGATGCCACCGAACGTCGGCTCCAGCGCCGCCACCACGTTAATCAGCTTATCGGGATCTTGTTCATCCACTTCAATATCAAACACGTCGATACCGGCGAATTTTTTAAACAGTACGCCCTTTCCTTCCATAACCGGCTTACCGGCCAACGCGCCAATATTCCCCAACCCTAATACCGCGGTTCCGTTAGAAATCACGGCTACCAGATTACCGCGGGCGGTGTATTTGTGTGCCGCCAGTGGATCATCGGCAATTTCGAGGCACGGCGCCGCCACGCCGGGCGAGTAGGCTAAAGCCAAGTCGCGTTGCGTGGCGAGGGGTTTAGTCGGGGAAACCTGAATTTTTCCTGGTACCGGGAATTGATGAAAATCGAGCGCACTCTGTTTTAGTTGGTCATCCATTAGCAGTTCCTTGGTTATCGGATAGCGATGTAGGGAGTCAACTACTCAGTATAGAAGCGAGAAACGGATAAAAAACATGAAGCGCCCCAAATAATTGGGACGCAAAAGAAGATTTCGGAAATAATTTCCAAAGCGCTAAAAAGCGCCGCGTTTGCGGCTTACTTGGTCATGTTCAGGAGCGTTCTGATATTTTGCGCCGAGGTGGCGATAATATCGATGGCGCCGGTACGCAACGCGCCGAGAATAGCCATTGCTTTGGTGTTTTCAGAAGCCACCGCAATAACACAGGGGATTTTGCGTAGTTCATCAATGCTTAGACCAATCACACGATCGTTCATTACGGTATCGACATGCTCGCCTTGCGCGTTAAAAAAATCATACCCCGCCACATCGCCGGTCACCCCCTGATTCAGGCTGGCATCAATAATTTCATGCGGTGTAAACCAGCCCAGTTTAACCATGTAGCTGTTTTCATTCATATCGCCAATTCCGACCAGCGCAATATCGGCTTTACGCGCGCGATCCAGCGTCTCTTTAATGGTGCCGTTTTGCATAAACGCCTGCTTGAGCGCCCGGTTTTCAACATAGGCCGGGGCATACAACGTTTCACTGATCCCGCCGAACTTTTTCGCCATACGGCGACTAATATGATCGGCATTAATCGCATCGCCAGGACGATGAGTGCCGCCAATGCCGCTAATAAAATGGCAGTGCCGGGTCGGAACGCTGCCTGGGTGATCGGCCACCGCCGCGACGTTACGCCCCTGCCCAACCGCCACCACCGCATTATCTTTCAAATTCTGCGCGAGGTGCGCCGCGACTAGCGCGGCAACCTGACGACGCTGTTCTTCATCATCCGGGTGATCGAGCGCAATTAACGCGCGTTGCAGTGGAAAACGCGCCAACACTTGTTGTTCCAGACGCGTGCTAAAGACCGGATGGTAACGAACATTGATCTCTACAATGCCCTCTTCCCTCGCCCGTTTTAGCAGACGCCCCACCTTGATACGCGAGATATTAAATTTACGCGCAATCTCTTCTTGCGTAATTTCATCCTGATAATAGGCCACCGCAATTTCTGTCAGTAGTTCGGTATCCTGGGAGAGCGTGTTTTTTTCCATCCGGCTAGTTATCTCGCAACGTCTAGAAGTAATAAAGTGGGCGGCGCGGCCCCGCGGCCCCGCTACGCTGGCTGAGTCTCAAGCGCCGTCGCCGTCGAATCCGCCAACTGTGTTAGCAACAGGCAACATGATACCGCACCCGCGTCCAGTACGCCGCGAGAACGTTCACCCAACCGGCTGGCGCGCCCAATTTTCGCCACCAGATCGCGGGTTGAATCTCGCCCTGCGCTGGCCGCCTGTTTTAGCGCCTCCAGCATAACAGGAAATCCCTGCTCCGCACGCTGTTCAGCCATCGCCACCGAAGGGATCAAGGTATCCATCAAACATTTATCGCCGACCCCGGCTTCGCTAATATCTTGTAACTCTGTCAGCCCGGCGCGCAGCATGGCGGCAAACTGTGGTGCCGAGAGCGTGGTTTTGTCGCGCGCGTAATCAGCCATGCCCATAAAGAAACTGCCGTATAACGGCCCCATTGAGCCGCCAATCCCTTCCATTAATGCATCGGAAAGCGTGTCAAACGCCTGCGCCAGCGTTTGGTTACCGGCGAGACGCTCGCCGCATTGGGTAAACCCTTTCGCCATATTAATACCGTGATCGCCATCGCCGATCGCGCCGTCAATCTCACTGAGATATTCACGGTTTTGTTTAACGATGGTCACCAAATCGGCGACGACATCACTGCCATGTTGGGTGGAAAGCGTGGTCATCATTATTACTCCGCTTGCGTTAAACCGGGGGATTGGGCGGGCAGATCAATCAGTTTTTTCAACTCATCGTCAAGCTTCATTACCGTTAATGTGACGCCCATCATCTCCAGAGAAGTGAAATAGTTACCGACATAGTTACGGTGAATGCGAATACCTTTCTCGCTGAGGATTTTTTCAATTTCAGCATAATAGATATACAACTCCATCACCGGGGTGGCGCCAAGACCGGACACTAACACCACCACATCCGGGTGCGCGGTATCTGTCTGCTGCTCCAGGACGAAATTGAGCATGGTGACGGCCATCTCTTTTGCCGACTGGGTCGGAACCACTTCAATACCCGGTTCGCCGTGGTGACCGATACCAATCTCCATGGTGCCGGTTTCAATATGAAAATTCGGCTTACCAACCGCCGGAATAGTACAGGAACTGAGACCTACCCCGATGGAACGGCAGTTATCAATCGCCTTTTGCGCGACGCCGATTACGCCATCAAGGTCATAGCCCTGCGCGGCGGCGGCAGCGCCGACTTTCCACATCAAAATTTCGCCCGCCACGCCGCGACGGCGCGCTTTTTCATCGGCTGGCGCTGAGGCCACATCATCATTCGCCACCACGGTTTTTACCGTGATACCGGCGGCGGCGGCTTTTTTCATCGCCATTTTCACATTCATATTATCGCCGGCGTAATTGCCATACAGGCAGGCGACGCCCGCTCCGGCATCGGCGGCTTTAAAGGCATCAAGGAAGGCGCCGGCGGTCGGCGAAGAGAAAATCTCCCCAATCGCTACCGCATCCAGCATATTCTCGCCAAGATACCCTAAAAAGGCTGGCTCATGCCCCGACCCACCGCCGGTCACCACCCCGACTTTGCCGCTAATCGGTGCCTGCGGGCGTTTCAATACCCGTGGATTTTCCGTGGTGGCAAAGATTGAGGGATGTGCTTTTACATACCCCTGAATGGCGTCTTCGACCACATAATCCGGATGGTTAATAATTCGATTCATCGCCGCTTCTCCTTATTTCATTGATATCACAGGCTGGTATTGCCACCGCCGACCAGCCGATTCGCGCCATTCATCATTGCCGCCCTGCGGCTGACAAGAAACCGTGCAGTTGCCGCAATGTGCGCTGGCTCGACAAAACGGCGCGCGGTAGCGCGCATTTTTACCAAGGCTCATAGTGAGGCACCTTTATCTTTTACCCATTCGCCGCATGCCGCCCGCGAGCTGGCTGCCGCTTCTGTCTGCGGCAAGGTGACAAATTTCATCAATACGGCAGCAAACAGGTAGAGACCGGCATAGATCCAAATCACGCCCGCCGCGCCAAAAGCGCCAATAAATAACCCCACCACTGCCGGGCCAACGAAGGTGCTTAAACCGGCGCCAAGGTTAAGGATCGACATCGCCGCCCCTTTATTTTCCGGCGCCAGCGTGGGCATCAGAGCCGAAAGCGGAACGAATGCGGCAAGACAGGCGCCAAACAAGCCAGCCATGGATACCGTGGCCCAATAATTTGCGCCCAGCCACTGTGGCATATAGAAGAAGAGTAAAGTGGTGATGGCACAACCGATGCAGCCAAACCACATCACCACGTTACGCCAGCCCAACCCGTCGCTGATAATGCCGAATAGCAGGTTAAAAATGATATTCACCGTCCACAGCGCCGCATACATGTGCAACCAATCGGTACGGGTGAATCCCAAGTCCATCATGTAAGTCGGCATAAACACCACAAACCCATAGGCGGCGGAGGTATTGATGGTACGAACAATGCCGCCCAGCCCAACTTTAGGGTTCTCGAAAGCAATGGTGATGCCTTTCAGAACATAGGCCAGTGAGGCGGTGGGTTTCTTCACGTCATTGGCCGCTTTTCCGCGGTTGAGAAATAGCGCAATGATGGCGCCAAGCATCACAAACACCAGCGCGCTCCACAGCGTATGCATTTCGCCTAAGACCGGCAGCATGATGCTGGAATAGAGCACGCCAAGTACGCTCAGGCCGCCGCTGTAGACAAACCAAAAAATGCCCACCGCCGATCCCAGCCGTTCAAGCGGCGCCTCATAGGCAACCCAAACCAGGAAGCCGTAAGCAAACAATGGATACCCCAGGCCGCGTAATGCGTAGGTGGGGATCATGGTAGCCAGGTGATGGCTCGGTAACCCCACGGAAAGAAACAGCACCGAGCCAATCATAAACATCACTAAACCCGCCAGCATCACGCGACGCGCGGTAAAAATTTCCGCTAATACGCCGGAAAACCACGCGGCAATGGCGGCGGCAAAGCCATACACACTGAAAAGCAGCGCGGACTCCTGCATGGTTAAGCCATTCTGAATCAAATAGGGTGACAGCCATCCCTGCTCCAGCCCTTCGCCCATCATAAAAATCAGCACACCGGCATAACCCAGCAGCAATTTTGGCGGAAGCCCAATACGGTTGATCAAATTATGCAGCATAAAACACCCCGTGATGGAGGCCAGGAGGTCGAGCCTGAATAGTCAGGCCTTACCGCTCCCGGACCGGTGTCAAAGATTGGGATTAAGCACCACTTTGATGGAGTCAACACCGCGTTTCATCAGTTCGAAACCTTGCGCAAACTGTTCCAGTGGTAAGGTGTGCGTGACCACGCCTTCGGTTGGTAATGAACCATCATTGATGCCTTCGATGACCAACGGGTAACAGTAAGGGCCGAGATGGGAACCCAGCAGATCCAGCTCTTTGCGATCGCTGATGATGCTCCAGTCAACCGTTACCGGATCTTTAAATACCGAGAATTCGACAAAGGTACCGAGCTTACGAATCATCGTGAGCCCTTGCTCGACTGATTTACTGGCGCCGGTCGCTTCAATGTAAATGTCACAGCCATAGCCTTCGGTCATCTCTTTTACCCGCTTTACCGCATCCTCACGGGCCGGATTAATCACGATGTCGGCACCAAAGCGTTGCGCTAATTCGAGTCGGCTGTCGGACAGATCCAGCACCACCAGTTTCGCCGCGCCGGATTTTTTTATCGCACCAATCATTCCCAGCCCAAGCGTCCCTGCGCCCGCCAACACCACCACATCACCGAGCTTAATATTGGCGCGCTGTACCGCATGAAAAGAGCAGGCGTAAGGTTCAATCAAAATCGCTTGATCAATCGGTAACTCCGCCGGTACATGATAGTTAATCGCCTCTTTGGTGAATTTCATGTACTGCGCCATACCGCCATTCACATTGTTCTGGAAACCGTATAAATCATGCTTTTCACACATCCAGTACTGCCCACGGTTACAGAAACGGCAGTTCCAGCAGGGAACAATTTGTTCTGAGATCACCCGGTCGCCAATCGCGAACCCGTCGACGCCTGCGCCAAACCCCACCACATGACCAATAAACTCATGCCCCGGAATCATTGGCGCTTTAATATAAGCGGGCTGTTTCTCATCGCCCCAGAAGCTGGGCGCCCCGTCGTAGGCTTTCACGTCTCCGGCGCAAATACCGCAGGCCTCAATCTTCACTAAAATCTCACCGGCACCGATGGTCGGTACCGCCACTTCTTCAAGCCGATAATCGCCCGGCGCATAGGCCACTACCGCTTTCATACGCTGTGGAATGTTTTCCGCCATTTGGCCGCTGTGCTCACATTTCTGACACATGTTTCCTCTCCTGCTTCGCTTGATGAACAATAAAACATTAACTGAACAAATGAACACTAACTTTATGAAGGAAAAATGCCACCCTCTACCGCTATATTTGTGAAGTCGGTCAAATTGAGCGCTGATAAAGGTCAAAAAGAACCAAAAACAAAAATAAACGTGATGTTGATCACTCATCATCGTCGCGTGAGTGATGATCTGCACTAATCATATGAACATTGATTGAACATTTGATAATTTAGCGATAGGGTAATTCCTGTTACGATCCTGCCGCCGTTTCTGGCCGCAGGCTCAGCCACGTTATTCTGGAGATCTGCTATGCTTCCTATTGCGATTGGCGCGGATGACGCCGCCATTGAACTGAAAAACACCCTTGTCCACTACTTGCAACAGTCAGGCTTTAGCGTGACTGATTACAGCGTCGACACACGGCAAGATAGCGGCAGCGCTTACCCTGATATTGCCTGGACAGTGGCACAAGCCATCAAATCGGGTCGTCACCAACGTGGCATTCTGGTTTGCGGTACCGGAATTGGGATGAGTATTACCGCCAATAAGGTACCGGGTATCCGCGCCGCGCAGTGTCATGACACCTATTCCGCTGAACGCGCGCGTAAAAGTAACGATGCGCAAATTGTGTCGCTAGGGTCGCGGGTGATTGGGCCGGAGTTGGCGAAATCGATTGTCGCCGCCTGGCTTAATGCGGAATTTGAAGGCGGACGATCCGCACCCAAAGTAGAAAAAATTGGCTATTACGAACGACAGGAGAGTGAGTAAACCGCTCTCCATAACAGCCGTGTTGCGGCGCAAGACGCTGCAATCTGCTGTGAGGCGAGCCCATTGCAACAATCAGAGAAAACGCATTTTCATCGGAAAGCGCCTGAGGCAATGTGGTTGATCTGTCATTTACCGAACGCGGCTATCAGGCTGCATAACGTTGCCTGAGTTAGCCCGTTCTGACACCGCCATCGGCGGTGTTGCATTACCGATTGCTTATCAAGGAGATAAGAGATGAACCAGCTTGATGCACTAAAACAGTTCACTACCGTGGTGGCGGACAGTGGCGACATTGAATCTATTCGTAACTATCACCCCGAAGATGCAACCACCAACCCGTCTCTGATCCTGAAAGCGTCTGGCCTTGAGTCTTACAAGCACCTGATTGACGATGCGATTGAATACGCGAAGAAACAGGGCGGCAGCAAAGAAACCCAAATTATCAACGCCAGCGATAAAGTTGCGATTAACCTCGGCATGGAAATATTAAAAAGCATACCGGGCCGCGTTTCGACTGAGGTTGACGCCCGTCTCTCTTATGATCGCGGGATGTGTGTGACCAAAGCAGAGAAACTGGTGAGGATGTATGAAGATCACGGTATTGACCGCTCTCGTATCCTGATCAAACTGGCTTCAACCTGGGAAGGTATCCGCGCGGCGGAAGAGCTGGAAAAAAACGGCATCAATTGTAACCTGACGTTACTGTTTTCATTTGCCCAGGCACGCGCCTGTGCCGAAGCGGGCGTCTTTCTGATTTCGCCGTTTGTCGGCCGTATTTTCGACTGGTATAACAGCCGTAAACCGCTCGACCCCTATGTGGTGGATGAGGATCCGGGCGTGAAGTCAGTGCGTAATATTTATGATTACTATAAACAGCACCGTTATAACACCGTCATTATGGGCGCCAGCTTCCGTAAAGTGGAGCAAATCTTGGCGTTAGCAGGCTGCGATCGTCTGACGATCTCCCCCAACCTGCTGGAAGAGTTACAAGCGAGCGATGCGCCCGTCGAGCGTAAATTGATCCCCTCTACCGAAGCTTTCCATCAGCCTGCTCCGCTGTCAGAAGCGCAATTCCGTTGGGAACATAACCAAGATCCGATGGCGGTAGACAAACTGGCGGACGGTATTCGTCAGTTCGCCGCCGACCAGGAAAAACTGGAAGAAGTGCTGGCGGCACGTCTGTAATCCGACAGGCGGCAGCCGTACGCTGCCGCCTCAGCCTAATGGCGTTGTCTCGTAGAGTCGGGGCACCTCCCGGCATCTACCAGACAACGTTTAAATTTCCCCACCCCGAATTCAAGGGAGAAAAACATGTCTTCACGTAGAGAGCTGGCTAATGCGATTCGTGCGCTAAGTATGGATGCGGTTCAAAAAGCGAATTCCGGTCACCCTGGCGCGCCAATGGGAATGGCGGATATTGCCGAAGTGCTATGGCGCGACTTCCTCCACCACAACCCGACGAATCCCGCCTGGTTCGATCGCGACCGCTTTATTTTGTCGAACGGCCACGGCTCGATGCTGTTGTACAGCCTGCTCCATCTAACCGGTTATGACTTGCCGATGGAAGAGCTGAAAAACTTCCGCCAGCTACACTCTAAAACACCAGGTCACCCGGAAATCGGCTATACCCCCGGTGTTGAAACCACGACCGGCCCGTTAGGGCAAGGGCTGGCGAATGCCGTCGGTCTGGCCATCGCAGAGCGCACGCTTGGCGCGCAGTTTAACCGTCCCGATCACAATATTGTCGATCACTATACCTACGTCTTTATGGGTGATGGCTGCCTGATGGAGGGCATCTCCCATGAAGCATGCTCACTGGCGGGAACATTGGGGCTGGGTAAACTGATTGGCTTCTACGATCACAACGGAATCTCCATTGACGGCGAAACCGCAGGATGGTTCACCGATGATACCGCCAAACGTTTTGAAGCCTACCATTGGCATGTGGTACACGAAATTGACGGTCATGACCCAGACGCGGTGGCAAAAGCCATTAAAGAAGCGCAAAGCGTCACCGATAAGCCGTCGTTGATTATCTGCCGTACCGTGATTGGTTTCGGTTCACCGAATAAGTCCGGTAAAGAAGAAGCGCATGGCGCCGCGTTAGGCGAGGAAGAAGTCGCGCTGACCCGTAAAGCGCTGGGCTGGAACTATCCGCCATTTGAGGTTCCTAAAGAAATCTATCAGCAATGGGATGCCAAAACCGAAGGCGAAAAACACGAGAAAGCGTGGAAGGATAAATTCACGGCTTATCAAAGCGCGCATCCCGAATTAGCGAAAGAGTTTCTGCGTCGCATGGACGGCGGAATGCCTGAGAACTGGCAGGCCGATGCGCAGAAATTTATCGAGCAACTGCAAGCCAACCCGCAAAAAATCGCCAGCCGTAAAGCCTCACAAAATACGCTGGAAGTGTTTGGTAAACTACTTCCGGAATTCCTCGGCGGCTCCGCCGACCTGGCGCCGAGTAACCTGACCATTTGGTCTGGTTCGAAATCCATTAAGGATGACCTCGCCGGTAACTATATTCACTATGGCGTACGTGAATTCGGCATGACGGCAATCGCCAACGGTATTGCGCATCACGGCGGGTTCGTGCCTTATACCGCAACGTTCTTGATGTTTGTTGAATATGCGCGTAATGCGGCACGTATGGCGGCGTTGATGAAGGCGCGGCAAATTATGGTCTATACCCATGACTCCATTGGTCTGGGCGAAGATGGCCCGACCCACCAGCCGGTTGAGCAGCTAGCCAGCCTGCGGCTGACGCCGAATATGAGCGTATGGCGTCCATGCGATCAGGTGGAAACCGCTGTGGCGTGGAAACATGCGGTGGAGCGTCATCATGGCCCGACCGCCTTGATCCTCTCACGCCAGAATTTGGCGCAGCCTGAGCGTAACAAAGCGCAACTGGAGAATATTTCGCGTGGCGCTTACGTCTTGAAAGACAGCGACGGCACGCCAGATATTATTCTGATTGCCACCGGCTCCGAGGTGGAGATTACGCTCGGCGCGGCGGAAAAATTGAGCGCCAGCGGACATAAGGTGCGCGTCGTCTCGATGCCGTCAACCGACCTGTTTGATAAACAAGAGGCGGCATACCGCGAATCCGTGCTGCCCTCCACCGTCACCGCACGCGTGGCGGTAGAGGCCGGGATTGCCGACTATTGGTATAAATATGTTGGCCTTAACGGCGCCATTGTCGGGATGACCAGCTTTGGCGAATCGGCACCAGCCGATAAGTTGTTTAAAGAGTTTGGCTTTACGGTGGAAAACATTGTTAGCCATGCGGAAGCGTTGTTGAAACCGCACTAATCTCGGCGACTAATCCCGCTGGCGGGCGCACCTATTCGGCGTTCGCCAGCGTTTACTGATTTCTTCCCCAAAGCGCTATCCAGCAAACTGATACATAAAAAAATCCCTCCTCCCCCTTTCAGCGCGGCGTAAAGTGATTACTATTAACCTCTTCCCGTTTACTCAGATGGATGTCAACTCGTTGAAAACGCGTTTTCACTTGATCGCCGCGCTGTGGCTCGGCACGCTGCCTTTTACCGGCCAGGCGCAGACCTCGCCCGATCCGCTGTTGGCTTCGCAAATTGTTGATCGTTACGCCGAACATATTTTTTATGGTAGCGCCGCGACCGGCATGGCATTAGTCGCTATTGATGGTAATCAGCGCGTGTTTACCAGCTTTGGCGAAACCCGCCCCGGTAACAATATCCGGCCGCAAAAAGACTCCCTGATCCGTATCGCCTCACTTAGTAAGCTGATGACCAGCGAAGTGATGGTTAAGCTGGCGGAACAAGGCCGCTTAAATCTGGATGATCCGCTCAGTAAATTCGCACCGCCTGGCCGCAGAGTGCCAACGTATGATGGTCAAACCATCCGTTTAGTTAACCTGGCCACTCACACCAGCGGCTTGCCACGCGAACAACCCGGCGGTAAACCGATACGCCCCGTATTTGTTTGGCCTACCCAATCAGAGCGCTGGAGCTGGTTACAAACAGCGCAACTCAAAGCGCCGCCTGGCGCACGCGCCTCCTATTCTAATCTCGCCTATGATTTGTTGGGCGATGCGCTCGCACGGGCGGCGGGAACACCTTACCCAACACTGTTCAAACAGTTAATTACCCGTCCGTTAGGAATGAAAGACACCACCTTCACCCCTTCGCCGGAGCAGTGTAGCCGCCTGATGGTGCCGGAAAAAAGCGCCAGCCCCTGCATGAATACGTTGGCGGCTATCGGTAGCGGCGGCGTTTACTCTACGCCTGATGATATGGGGCGCTGGATGCAGCAATTCCTCTCTTCCGATGTCTATCGCCGTAGCGCACAAATCGATCGGCTACAGACGCTGATTTATAAACGCGCGCAGTTAACCAAAGTGGAAGGAATGGACGTTCCCGGTAAAGCCGATGCGTTAGGCATGGGATGGGTCTATATGGGGCCGAGAGATGGCCATCCGGGCATTATTGAAAAAACCGGCGGCGGCGGCGGATTTATTACCTATATCGCCATGGTGCCACAGCAAAATGTCGGCGTGTTCGTGGTGCTCACCCGCTCCTCGTTAACGCGTTTTAAAGTCATGAGCGATGGCGTTAACGATATGTTGGCGGAACTGGTTGGCAACCAGCAAGATTCGCCGGTGTTGGTACAAGCGATTAAATAAACGCTGGCGCAGGCTACTTAGCTGCGGCGCCCGCATCCACCGTTTCCTCGCTGGCACGCTGGCTGACCCACAAGGTTGGCCAGTCATCGCTGCCGTGCCACGCATCGCAGGTGCTCTCTTCGGCGTACTCCGCCAATACAAACTCCCGCCCGTCAAACTGCCAGCGCGTCGCGTTACCGCAATCTCCCAACCCGCGCCCCTTGGAAAAGGTCAACAACTCACTGCGCGAAGCATCATACTCGGCATTGACCAGTTCCATCTGCTTGTCGCCATGATTCGGCGGTACAAAGGGCAACGTGAGTGTCAGCCCACGCGCGACGTAAGGTAGCGAGCGCGTGACTTCAAACGCCAAGTCAATCACGTTATAGGCGCCCATCTCACAACTCACCAGCAACAGCGCTTTCTCATCGCTAAGCGGCGCAACGCTGACCTCGCGCCGCATCGGATCAAGCGAGCACTCATCGGCATTCACGCGCCAGGTCCCGAAATCAATCAGCCCGGTGGTTTCATCGCGCGTCAACGGCGTAGGCGGCTGACCCGGCGTGCGCATTTGCGGCGCTTCCGGTTCGGGCGGCACATCAACTGCGGCCCGATCGCCACGTTTGATCCACGCGCTCATGCCATTTACTCGCCCCTGCAATTCATCCATTAACAGCAGCGCCGCTTTCAAACCATGTAAAGAGATGGTGGCCTGCGGACGGTAGGTAAGCTGGATATTATCGGCATCCAGCACTTGCGCCAAAAACTCATCAATGGAAATCATATGCGCGGTCGCCAGATGATGCGGCTCTACGCTCCAGTGTTTCAGGTCAGGCTTTAGGCGTTGCTGATCAAGCAACAAATTATCTTTCAGCGGGCCGCCCGCCAGCTCCCCGGTATAGCGGTTGCCATAATCAATACGCAACAATGGGCGGTCATTGCCGCCCGCATGGCGAGAAAGGCTCATCACCAATCCGTTATCACCGGGGATATTCCGCGCCACACAAAAATTAAGGTTATTGCAGGTAATCTGCCAGTCGGAGAACGTCTTTTGCAACGGTGCCGCATGTACGCTGGCAACAAGAAGAAAAGGCAAAAGGAACAGCGATTTCATCCAATAAGACATTAAAAGATCAGGTCCCCGAATAAATGAAGTTATGATGATAGCGCAACGGTAACCCTTCAACATCTCTTTCTCTGTGACCGCCTCCAAAAAGCCATGGCGGAACGCAACCTATGTCGGCGTAAAAACGCGACACCGGGCATATTCATCATCCCGATGCGGTGCTAATCGCTCAATCGGATTCGTCGGACTATCGCTCAGCGGCAAGCAAAACGGTCAAATCCACACATCCGGTCATAAACAGTCAATTTATTTCCACTGCTTAAAAGCGACCGTTATGGCATTAATAGTAAATGGCTCGGCGATAAACCCACTATTTTGTGATTTAAATCACTAATTAGTGAAATACAAACCAGCCATTACATTTTCTATTCGATTCATATCACTTATTTCAGCGTCCCCGGTTTACCCCCTACGTACTATTGCCTGGGACACATTTTGCGTTGTTGCTATCCATTACTTTACCTACAGCGGAGGTCACCATGTTACCTATCGAACGTCAGCGTCAAATTATTGAGACGCTTAATTTAAATGGACGTGTGCTGGTAACCGAGTTGGTTAAGTTATGTCAGGTTTCGCAAGAAACCATTCGACGTGATTTAGCGCAACTGGAAAAAAAAGGGTTATTACATCGTAGTCATGGCGGTGCGGTTATTGCGCAGCGTAGTCAGGGAAATAGCGCCGGAAGTAAAAATGCGCTGAATGAATACGAATTAGCTTTCCGCCAACGAATGAATGAAAACGTTCAACAAAAAATGCAGATAGCAAAACGCGCGCTGGATTTTATTAGCGTTGGCGATTGTCTACTGCTCGATAGCAGCACCACCTGCTGGTTTCTGGCCCGACAGTTACCGGATATTGAATTAACCGTGCTAACCAATTCATTACGGGTAATTCAGAGTCTGGCGGCAAAAAGTAATATTCGCACGATTTGTCTCGGCGGCGAATATTCCGAACGGTACGAAGATTTTAACGGTGTCGTCGCGGAACAACCGTTAAGAGAATTTTTAATTAATAAGATTTTCTTCTCATGCAGCGGTTTTGGTAAAGACGGTTACCTACGTGAAAGCAATGAGAATCACGCACATTTAAAACAACAAATGTTATTAGCGGCAGAACGTAAATATTTACTTATGGATGCCAGTAAATTTCTGCGGCCCTCATTCGCGCGTATTTGCCATTACCGCGATGTGGATTTTTTGATTACCGACCACCTGAAAGATAGAGATCTACAACAAGAATTGGCCTGGAACGGCGTGAACGTGATCAATTGTTCACAACGTCCACAAGCCATGCAGTTAATCAATTCCTAATCCGGACACCTACGGAGAAATTATGAAAAGAACACTCGTCGCCTGTACCCTGCTCGCTCTGTTTGCCGCTTCATATGCTAATGCCGCCGATAAACTGCGGATGGGCATCGTCGTGAAGGTTGGCGGTATTCCATGGTTTAACGCCATGGAAGCCGGGATCAAAAGCGAAGCGGCCAAGCGCGGTATTGATGCGTGGCAAGTTGGGCCAACGGCGGCAGACCCGGCGTTACAAGTGCGTGCGATTGAAGATCTGATTGCGCAAAAAGTCGACATCATTGGCGTGGTGCCGAATGACCCGAAAGTACTAGAACCGGTGCTGAAAAAGGCGCGCGACGCCGGGATTAAAGTGATTACCCATGAGTCTCCCGGACAGAAATACGCTAACTGGGACTTTGAGTTGGTCGACGCGCCAACGCATGGCATCAATCATATGAAAGCGTTGGCGCAATGTATGCACGAAGAAGGCAAATACGCGGTCTATGTCGGTAGCCTGACGGTGCCGCTGCATCAACAATGGACCGACGCCGCCGTGCAGTACCAAAAGGCGCACTACCCGAAAATGCAAATGGTTACCGACCGCTTTGGCGTCGGGGAATCACTGGATGATTCTATCCGCACCACCAACGAGCTGATGTCGAAATATCCCGATCTGAAAGGCATTCTCGCCTTCGGTTCCCAGGGGCCAATCGGCGCCGGGCGCGCAGTATTAAACCGCAATAAAACCAACCAAGTATGCGTTATCGGCTCATTCAGCCCGGGACAAGGCGCGTCGCTGGTTAACCGTGGCGCAATTAAGGGTGGCTATATCTGGAACCCGATGACCGCAGGCGAAGTGTTCGTTCGCATTGCCGACATGATGCAGAAGAACCAGCCGATCAAAGACGGTATGACCATTGAAGGGTTAGGCAAGGTGAAGGTGGATGAAAAAGATCACAACATCCTCGGCAATAACACCGAAAGCCTGGATAAAGCCAACCTGCCGAAACTGGTTAAAATGGGGCTGTAAACGATGAATCTGGTTGAACCACAGACGCTTATCGCCCTCGAAAATTTATCGAAGACGTTTGGCGGTAACCGTGCACTAAGCGATATTTCGCTGTCGTTAATGGCAGGAGAAGTCCACTGCCTCGCCGGAACCAACGGCTGTGGCAAAAGCACGTTAATCAAAGTTATCTCCGGGGTTCACGCCCCGGATAGCGGCAGCACTATTACCTTACAAGGCGGCGAATCCTTCCCGCGTTTGACGCCAAAACAGGCGCGGGATTTCGGGATTCAGGTTATTTATCAAGACCTGTCGCTGTTTCCCAATCTGAGCGTTGCGGAAAATATCGCTTTCGAGCACAACCTTAACGGTCTGTTCGGCTGGTACAGCGCCAAACTCCTGCGTGAAACCGCACAGCGCATCATCAATGAGCTGCAATTCTCCCTCAAACTGGACGAAAAAGTCGCCGCGCTCTCGATCGCCCAACGTCAGCAAGTGGCGATTTGTCGCGCGCTGGTCGCTGATGCACGGCTGGTCATTATGGATGAGCCGACCGCTTCGTTAACCCGCACGGAAGTTAATCAACTGCTGCGTACCGTGCGCTATTTGAAAGAGAAAAATATCTGCGTGGTATTTGTCAGCCATCGGCTGGATGAGGTGCTGGAAATCTCCGACCGGGTAACGGTGATCCGCGATGGACGTAAAATGGGTTGTTGGCCTGCCAGTGAAATGGACGGCCATCGCCTAACCGAATTGATGACCGGCCTGAAGCTCGACTACCAGTTAAAAACCCCCACGCTGAAGCAAGACAGAATTTTGTTGGAGGTCGAACACCTGTCACGCGCCGGGCAGTATCAGGATGTCAGCTTTCGCCTGTGCGAAGGCGAAGTGCTGGGACTCTGCGGCCTGTTGGGTTCCGGGCGTACTGAACTGGCGTTGTCGCTGTTTGGCATGACACGCCCGGACAGCGGCAAAATTTGGCTCGATAGCAAGCCGGTGCGTTTTCGTAATCATGAAGATGCCATCAAATCCGGCATCGGTTATGTCTCGGAAGACCGTCTCACTCTCGGGCTAATACAGCAGCAATCGGTTGCCGACAATATGGTTTTGCCGATCTTGAAAAAGCTGCAAAACCGTTTTCATCTGATTGATGAGTACCGCAAGAACAAATTAATCCTGCAATGGATTAATCAACTCGGCGTGCGCGTTGCCGACCCTGATCTGGCGATCTCTACCCTCTCCGGCGGCAACCAACAAAAAATCGTGTTAGCGAAATGGGTACTGACACAACCCAAAATCCTGATTCTCGATTCGCCGACCGTCGGGGTGGATGTCGGCGCGAAGGCCAGTATCTATCAAATGATCCACGAGTTGGCGCGCGAAGGGCTGGCGATCATTCTCATCTCCGATGAGGTCCCCGAAGTTTGGTACAACTGCGATCGCATTCTGCATTTCCGCGATGGGCGCATTCACGCCGAATATCAGCCGGGCAATGTTGAACAGCAACAGTTGCAGGAGGTGATCAATGCCTAATCTGTCCTTTTTTAAACCGCAAAGCAGCCAGGGCTGGCTAGCTTGGGTGCTGGTCGCGTTTATGCTGTTTTTTTCCCTCACCAGTGACGAGTTTTTTAGCGTGCAAAACTTACTCGACCTGGCGGAAAGCTATGCGGTCACCGGTATTTTTGCACTCGGCCTGTTTGTGGTGCTGGTCACAGGCGGAATCGACATTTCCTTCGCTGCCGTGGCCTCGGTGGTGCAATACATTATCGCTTCACTGTTTACTCATTATCAGTTTGACAGCGCCTCGCTCAGCATTGTGCTGGCGATAGTGTGCGGCACGCTGTTCGGCATCGTGAATGCCATCCTGATTTACTGGCTGCGCATCGTCTCGATCATCATCACCATCAGTATGCAATCGCTGCTGTTCGGCATGCTGATGTGGCTCACCGAAGGCCGGAGTCTGTATACCCTGCCTGATTGGTGGATCACGTTACGCAACGTGATGCCTTTCACCTTTCACGGACAGAGTTTTCAGATTGGGTTGCCGCTGACCATCATGCTGATTATCGCCGCCATTACCTGGGTTTTATTGAATAAGACTCACTTGGGCCGCCAGCTTTACGCGGTTGGCGGCGATCAGGAGTCGGCGCGGCGCGTCGGTATCCGCGTAGGGCTAATTCATATTTTTGCCTACGGCTATCTGGGCGCGATGGCGGCAATTGGCGGCCTGGTACAGGTTTACCGGATGGGCGAAGTAGTACCGAACGCATTAGTCGGCGGCGAACTGGATGTGCTGGCGGCGACCGTTCTTGGCGGCGCTAGCCTAATGGGCGGCAAAGGCACCGTGACCGGTACCCTGATGGGCGTGTTCTTGATCGCCGTACTGAAAAATGGCCTCAATCTGGTCGGCGTCTCTAACTACTTCATGAACATTGTGGTCGGCGGCGTAATCATGATCGCGATTGCCGTTACCCATTACAAAAAACGTAAAGAGACCGATGTCAGCTTTGTCTGACCGGCGGGAGAACCTGATGAAACCACTACATTTCCTCAAACCTGACGGTACCAATAGCGGGCTATTGCTATTGATCGCGTTGGCGCTGGCGTTGTTTGCCTGGTTGCTACCGGGCCGGTTCTTTACCGACTCCACCTTTATGAGTATGGCTTTTCAATTGCCAGAGCTTGGGCTATTAACCCTCGGCATGTTCGTTGCGATTCTTAGCGGCGGCCTCAACCTGGCGATTATCGCCACCGCCAACCTGACCAGTCTGTTTATTGCCTGGGTGCTGCTGCACTTCTTGCCGGACGGAGCAGGTACCGGCTTGCAATTATTGTGGCTGGCGATTGGGCTTTTCGGCGCTACGGTTATCGCCACCCTAATCGGCGTGATCACTGGCCTGATGGTAACGCGCATTGGCGCACACCCGATTTTAGTCACCCTGGCAACGATGATGACGGTCAACGGCATCGGCATCTGGCTAACACACGGCGCGGCAGTGAGCGGCATGCCGGATGTGTTGCGCACGCTGGGTTCCGGCTCTCTTTTGGGCGTGCCTCTGCCACTGTGGCTGTTCTTTGCCGCCGCCGGTGGCCTAGCCCTTTTTCTCGGTAAAACACGCGCCGGTAAATGCATCTATATGGGCGGCAGCAATATTAATGCCACCTGGTTTAGCGGCGTAAACACCCATCGCATGCTGATCCTGGTGTATGTCATCTCCAGTTGGATGTGCGTACTGGCCGGGTTGGTGATGATGGCGCGCTTTAACTCAGCGCGTATGGGTTACGGCGACTCCTATCTACTGCTGACGGTACTGGCAATCATCCTCGGCGGTACCGATCCGAACGGCGGCTTTGGCCGCGTGACCGGTGTGGTGCTGTCGCTGATTGCACTGCAAATTTTATCTACCGGTTTCAACCTAATGAATATTAGCCAGCATTTTAGCCTCGCGATGTGGGGCGCGGTATTGATCGTGGTGCTGGCGGTGAAATTCTTTAAAGGCCGTTTTAACGACTATCGCGCGGTGCGGCTTAGCCAGCTACGCGCCCGTCTGACCCATTTAACCGAAAAAAAGGAAGTGTGATGCGCACTAAAATCTCCCCTTCGCTGATGTGTATGAATCTGATGGAGATCAAGCAGCAGTTAGCCATTCTTAACTCACGCGCCGATTTCCTGCATGTCGATATCATGGATGGCCATTACGTGAAGAACATTACGCTATCGCCATTTTTTATTGAGCAGATCCGCCCGTATACACCGCTGGCGATCGATGTGCATTTAATGGTGGAGGAACCCACTGATTTTATCGAAGCAGTGGCGAAAGCGGGCGCCGATTATATTTGCCCGCATGCCGAAACCATTAACCGAGATGCCTTTCGGGTAATTAATCAAATCCGGGCGTTAGGCAAAAAACCGGGCGTGGTGCTTAATCCGGCCACGCCGGTCTCCTTTATCCATCACTATATCCATCTGCTGGATAAGATTACCGTAATGACGGTAGATCCTGGCTACGCTGGTCAACCTTTTATTCCGGAGATGATCAACAAAATTGCGGAACTCAAAGCGCTCAAAGAACAGCATGGGTACACTTGGTTGATTGAAATTGACGGCTCCTGTAACCAGAAAACCTATACCACACTGCTCGACGCGGGCGCCGAAGTATTAATTGTCGGTACCTCCGGTTTGTTTAACCTGCATGCAAACCTGGAAACCGCCTGGGATGACATGATGGTGAATATCGCCCAGGCACAGAGCGCGCTGCGGGAGTCGGCATGACGGAGACTTGGCTCGGTGTTGATATTGGCGGAACCAGTACCCGCCTCCTGTTGATGGACGAGGCTCACCAGTGGTCTGGTTTTCGTAAAGTGCCCACCGCCAGTTGGGCGCAAGCGCCGGATGCATTGGCAACACTGGCGGTGCTGATTGAGGAGGTGCTGGAGAAACAACCGGTACGAGGCGTGATGCTGGGGTTACCGGGTATTCTTAGCCGTAACCGTCAAACCGTCATTTCGTTACCCTTTATTCAGGCACTGGATAACCAACCCGTGGCGACGTTGTTAGCCGAAAAATTACGTATTCCGGTGGCAATGGATAAAGACGTTAACCACCTGATGTTATGGGATCTATTGCAATTAGGCCGCCTCCCCGACCATGCCGTGGGGCTCTATCTGGGCACCGGTATGGGCAACAGTTTATGGCTCAACGGGCAATTTTATCACGGTGCGCACGGCGGGGCCGGTGAAATTGGTCATACGCCGTGGGAAGGCAATTCGCTACCCTGCCCATGCGGTAATATCGGCTGCGCGGAAACCTTAACTTCGGGCAATTGGCTGGCGCGTTGGGCAGAGACGCACTGTGCGGAAACACCGCTAAGTATGCTGTTTACCCAGCATGGCGAACATCCCGATTTGCAGCAATTCGTACAGCGCCTGGGGAAAATTATCGCCAGCGAAATGAATATTCTCGATCCGGAATACCTGATTTTAGGCGGCGGTGTGTTGGCGATGAATGATTTCCCGCTGGCGACGCTGCGTGCTCAAATCGTGCAACATCTGCGCCCGCCCGCCACCCGCGCCGGGCTGAAACTGGTGTTCAGTAATGCTACCGATCATACTGGCTGTCGCGGCGCATGCCTTGCCGCCGAGCGGCAATTCAGGAGTCAATGATGAAAGGAAAAGTCTGTGTATTTGGCTCGTTTAATCTGGATATTGTTGCGGGCATGTCGCGTTTCCCCATGCCCGGCGAATCATTAATCGCCCATCACAGTATGATGGGCCCCGGCGGTAAAGGGGCCAACCAGGCGACCGCCGCGCTGCGTGCAGGCGCGCGCGTTCACTATATCGGCAAGATCGGTAAAGACGATTTCGGCATCTTTGCCCGGCGCCATCTGGAAAACACCGGTTTTGATGCCATCACGCTATTTACCTGTAAGGAAAAACCTACCGGTAATGCGTTAATTTATGTGGCCGGTGACGATGCGGAGAATATGATTTCGGTGTATCCCGGCGCTAACCTGACCGTTACCGCAGCGGAGGTGACCCGCTGTCAACCAACCGTGGCCGCCGCCGACATCTTGCTGATGCAGCTAGAAAATAATCTGAGCGCCATTCAGCGCATGGTGGATATTGCGCGTGACGGGGGAACCTTCGTGATCATGAACCCGGCGCCGTGGCAAAAAGTCAGTGATGCGCTACTGCGCAAAGTCGATTTGTTAACGCCAAACAGTACTGAAGCATCGCTGTTAACCGGCGTCAGCGTGACTGATTTAGCCAGCGCACAGCACGCCGCTGAAGTGCTGCACCAGAAAGGCGTTCGGCAACTGATCATTACCCTTGGCACCCAAGGCGCATTGCTCTCAGATGGCAGCGGTATGGCGCGGATCCCGCTTTACCCCGCTCAGCCACAGGATAGTACCGGGGCGGGCGATGCGTTTAACGGCGCACTGGCCGCACGGCTCGCTGCCGGAGAGCCGTTGCGCAAGGCAGCGTTGTTCGCGTCCGCCTATGCGTCGGTTTGTGTAGAACGCCCCGGCGCCGCTCACTCCATGCCGCTGTACGCCGATGCGCTGGCGCGGCAGCAGGCGCATCCACATTTAGCCATTGAGCCGCTAACGGAACTGGTTTAACGCTGGCAGGAGCGGCTAGGCATTGCGTAACCAACCGGCAAGTTGCGCATGTTGTAGCAGCATAATGGTTTTGCCATCACGGATCTGCCCATCTTTCACCATTGCCAACGCCTGCGGGAAAGGGATTTCCAGCACATCAATATCTTCATCCTCAACGCCGCCGCCTGCATTGTCGCGCTGAGATTCATCATACTCCGCCGCGAAGAAATGAATCAGTTCGGTCACGCCGCCGGGCGACATATAGGCCTCAAACAATTTTTCTACCTTCCCGACCACATAACCGGTCTCTTCAACCGCCTCTTTCCGAATACACTCTTCCGGCGAGTCGTCATCCAGTAGACCGGCGCAGGTTTCTATCAACATCCCACTTTCATTACCGTTGACCCATGTAGCGACGCGAAACTGGCGCGTTAACACCACACTATTTTTTTCGCGGTTATACAGCAAGATAGTCGCGCCGTTGCCGCGATCATAAACCTCACGCTTATGGCGCAGCGTTTCGCCGTTGTGCCTGGTGAGATCGTAGGTGTAGTTGTGCAGGACAAACCAGTTTTCGGACAGGATTTTGTGCTTGATAAGATTAATTTTGACCGACATAGCGACCCCACGGTAATGAAATGGAGCCAGTGATGATAAAACCCACCGGGCGAGAAAACTATCTGAATCGAATAAAAAAAGCCGCCTTTCGACGACTTTTTGCAAACCCGCAGATTATGAAGGGTAGCTGCCGAGCGGCGGCATTTTCTGTAACTGCTTTCTGCGCCACAACCAAACCGGGATAAAAACCAGGATGCCCAGTAACATCAAGATCAGGACATACCACTGCGCGGTACGGAAATCCGCCGGGATGATAAACACACACATCTCTACCACCAGCCATACGCACGCGCCGATGATGACCGGCCACTCCCAGACACCGAGCGAGAAATCATCCGGATGATGAGTATGTTTATGGCGCGTAAAAATATACAGCAGCACCGTACCGCTATACAGAATGGCGGGAAACAGCGTTGCCGCGCCTAATAACTGCGTTAAGGCATCCGGGTTGGTGTAAAAACTCAGAACGATTAATGTCGAGACCGCGCCCGCCAACAGTGTCGCCCACAACGGTCCGCCAGTAGGGCGTGGAACATAGCTCAGTTTTTGTGAGAAAGGCAGACGACCATCACGCGCCATGGCATGAATCAACCGACTGTTACTGGTCAGAATCACTAACCCACAGGCAAAGATGGCGATACACACCACCACCAGCACCACTTTACTGAACGTATCGCCCAAAATCAGGCGGATAACATCGGCAACCGGCGCGGAACTCTTCGACAACTCATTCACATGGTCGCCCAGCCCCAGACTGATGACAATAAGAAACAAGGTACCAAGAATGCCGCTTGCCAGTACCGCTTTCACCATGGCGCGCGGAACCACCTGCTTAGGATTGTGCGTCTCTTCCGCGAGGTTTGCCGCCGATTCCCAGCCAACCAAGGTAAATGCCCCCAATAAGCCAGACAACATAAACGGCCCCAGCCAGCCGAAATAATGCGGGCTATGTATCAGCCCGGTGGAGACCAGGTTTGAGGCATTGCCTTTACCCAAGAACAGCACCGCCACGCCGATTGCGACAATCAGGCCAAATATCGCAATCACCTCAGCGCCCACCGCCAGGTTGTTGATTTTGGTCAGAATCGGTGTAGACCAGATAACCAGTACCATCTGGATAATGAGCAGCGCGATGGTGGTCACCGCCCCGCCTGCCGCGGTGTAATTCAATCCCAACAACGGAAACAGCGCCACCTGCGCAAGCCCGTAATCGACCGCCACGGTGACAATGCCCAGAAAAGCGAAGCTTGCCCAACCGAACCACCATCCCAATACCGGATTGACCAGACGGCTGGCCCACTGGTAACTGAACCCTGAAAGCGGAATTTTACTGGCCAGAAGCCCGAACACTAATGCCACCAGCAGTGTACCAAGCGTGACTATCGGCCAAGTCCAAATGCCGACCGGCCCACTAGAAGCCAACATACTGCCATAAGTAGAAAACAACCCCGTGGTGATAGAAATGAAAGAAAACGCAACGGCAAACGACTCGAACTTGCCGAGCGTTCTCTCAAACTGCGAATGGTAACCCTCACCTTCAATAAGCTTTCCCTCGCCTGGTGTATGTAGATCTTTATTTACATCAGACATTTGATGTCTCCCGCCGTATTGCTGTCGTCAATTACGCGCTTGTGTTGTGCTGTGAAGCTATTAGGGTTTTGATGTATCTTTGTGTTGTTTTAATGACCGATTAACAAACAACAAAACCAATATACACATTGAAATAACATAAAAGCCACATCATTTTCTTATATGTGAGGAGCGTCATAATTTTTTTGCAACCAGCCGGGCACTCGGCGCTGAGACCGCGCAGCGACAGAAACCGCGACAACAATCCCCCACCGGCACTCAGCGCAGCCCCATACTATTTCCTTATCTACACAGGTTCAGTGCGCTATTTATGTGGATTTTATGTGATAAATTTGTTGTTTTGGCATTGTTAGCCTGTGGTCTTTATGCTTAGATGATGAAAGAACCTGCGTCCGGGATATTTTAAATGGCACCATTAAATGAAAATGTAGATGTGGTCGTTATCGGCGGTGGAGTAGTCGGTTGCGCGCTATTCCGCCGTTTTACTTTGATGGGCGCGCGCACGCTGTTACTGGAAAAAGGTGGCGATATTCTTTCCGGCGCCAGTAAGGCCAATAGCGCGATTTTACATACCGGTTTTGACGCACCGACCGGCAGCCTGGAACTGCAATGTATGCAGGCCGGCTACCGTGAATATCTGGCTGTCCATCAGCAGATGAATTTGCCGTTGCTAAAAACCGGCGCCATGGTGGTTGCCTGGGACCAGGCACAGTTGGAAGCGCTGCCCGGTATCGTGCAGCAAGCGCATGATAACGGCGTTAGCGATGTCGCCCTGATTTCCACACAGGAACTCTACCAACGTGAACCGAATCTTGCGGCAGGCGCGCTGGGCGGTGTCGTGATACCGGGCGAGTACGTTATCGATCCCTGGAGCGCGCCGCTGGCCTATGTCACCCAAGCCGTCATGCACGGTGGCGCGTGGCAATTTAATTGTGAGGTGCGGGAGGTCCAGGCGGAAGAGAATGGCTGGCTTCTCACTACCAGTAAGGGGAGAGTGCGTACCCGGCTGGTGATCAACTGTGCCGGTAACCACGGCGATTTGATTGATGGAATGTGGCGCACGCCGGAGTATGAAATTCGCCCCCGTAAAGGGCAGTTTCTGGTGTATGACAAAGCCTGCGCGACGCAGATTAACGCGATCATCCTACCGGTTCCGACTCCCACCACCAAAGGCGTGCTGCTGTGCAGAACCATTTTTGGCAATGTGATCCTTGGCCCAACCGCGGAGGAGCAGCAGGATAGAAACCGGGCAGACGTCGACGAAACCGTGATGAGAGAGTTGATCGAAAAGGGCCGCCGGATGCTGCCAACCTTAACTAACTACCCGGTTACCGCCACTTATGCCGGTCTTCGTCCGGCAACCGAAAAAAAAGAGTACCGTATCTACGACTACCCTGAAAATAACTGGATCAGTGTCGGCGGAATCCGTTCCACCGGGCTAACCGCAGCGCTGGGCATTGCCGCGCATGTCGAGACGTTGTACCGCAACCGTTTTACCCAACGCTTCCCCCTTCATCCACCGGCAGAATTGCGTTGGCCACAAATGCCGATGCTCTCTGATTATCAGCCGCGGGATTACACTTGCCCCGGCAACGGCGGCATTGTCTGCCACTGTGAATTAGTGACCCGCCGCGAGCTGGAAGCAGCATTTGATTCGGCGGTGCCGCCCGAATGTATTGGCGGTTTGCGCCGCCGTACACGCGTCATGATGGGACGCTGTAATGGTTTTTTCTGCAGTAATCACGTTGCCGACATTATTGGCGACCGTCTTGATAACACTCTGGTGGTTGGGAAGGTGAAATGAACGCGCGTTACCCAGTGATTATTATCGGTGCCGGTCCGGCCGGGCTGGCGGCCGCCCGCGCATTATTCGACGCCGGGGTTAAAAATGTTCTGCTGTTAGAACGAGAAGCCGAAGCGGGCGGCGTTCCCCGCCATTGTCGGCATCCCACCTTTGGTATCCAGACATTTTATCGTCCAATGAATGGCGATCGCTGGGCGGCGCGAATTCGGCAACGTATTGAACATCACTATGAAATCCGTACCAACACCACGGTGGTTAGCCTCAACCCCGGAGGCGTGCTGGAGATCTCCTCCGATCGCGGGCTTGAGACGCTCTACGCCGAGCGCATCATTATTGCCACCGGCGTACGTGAAACGCCACGCCACGCCAGGCTGGTGAGCGGCTTACGTCCACAAGGCGTGCTCACCGCCGGCGCTTTGCAACAGTTTATCTATTTACGCAAACTAAAGCCGGGTAATTGCCCGGTCATCGTCGGTTCGGAACTGGTGAGCTTTTCGGCAATCTGGACACTACGTAACGCGGGTATACGCGCGGTGGCGCTTATTGATGAGAACCTGCGGCCTACCGCCTTTAAACTCAGTACGTTATACGCTCGTCTGATGGGCGTCGAAGTACACTTAGGCGCGCATATCACCCGAATTAACGGCACTGAACGGGTTGAAAGTATTGCCTTCAGGGATGCCGCCGGACAGGAGCGCGTGATGGCTTGCGATAGCCTGATTTTTACCGGGCGTTTTACCGGTGAATATACGCTAATTCGCACCAGCCACCTTCTGCACGAAGCAGACAGCGGTCGACCAATCTTCGATCAATATGGTTGCTGTTCCGATCCGGCCTACTACGCCGTCGGTAATATGACCCATCCTGCCGATATGGGCGATCAATGCTACCAGGAAGGTTTACGCATTGGCCGCTTTGTGGCGGAATCCTTGCGTGCCGAGGCGTCGACCTCTTTCCAGGTTCCGGTCATTTTGCATGAAGTTTTTAAGATTGCCGCGCCCAATGTGGTACGTTGCGATACCGGCTCGCAGGCTTCCCTCACGCTTAATGTGCGCGTGAACCGCTATCATCATGGCGAAATTCGGGTGATGGACCGGCAGAAAATCCTGTATCGCAAGCGCCATCGCTGCCTGCCGGAGCGGCGTATTTTACTCCGTGGGATAGATATTTCCGCGCTCACCGCCGATAGCCAACTCACTATCACCATTTAATCGGGGATAGCACCACCCCACCGTCTCAAATAAAAAACCCGCGACGCCTGGCGACCGCGGGTTTTGACCTTTATCACCGTGCGCTTAGCGACGGTTACGGACTAACTGGTAACGACGCGTTAAATATTCGACCGGCGCGCTCCAGATATGTACCAAGCGACAGAACGGGAACAACAAGAACAGCGTCATACCCAACACCATATGCACTTTGAAGATCAGCGCCACGCCTTCAAGATGCTGCGCCGCGCCGGAGTGGAAGGTGACGACCGCTTGCGCCCAGCCAACCAATTTCATCATTTCACTACCGTCCATATGCTGAGCAGAGAACGGAATGGTTAACAGCCCTAAGCACACCTGCACCACTAAAAGTGTCAGGATCATAATATCGGCAAAGCTGCTGGTTGCCCGCACACGTGGGTTAGTCAAACGACGTTTGAGCAATAACCCACCGCCAACCAATGTCATCACGCCACAGGCGCCACCGGCGATCATCGCCAGCTTCTGCTTAACATCAATCGGCAAGAACGATTCATACATCCAGTGCGGTGTCAGCATCCCGGCGGCGTGCCCGAAGAAAATACCTAAGATACCGATATGAAACAGGTTAGAAGCTAAGCGCATCCCCTTTTTATCCAGCATTTGGCTAGAGCCGGCACGCCAACTGTATTGGCCGTAGTCATAGCGTAGCCAGCTACCAATCAGGAACACGGAACCCGCAATGTAAGGATAGATATTGAAAAAGAAAAGATTGAAAAATTGCATGATTAGCGTCCTTTGGTTCCCGCAACCACTTGTGTCACGTCCAGATACTGAGGCGCGACCGCACCGGCAAAGCGGCGCTGATGCGCCGTTTGCTGAGCAGAGGCACAGCCCTGTTCACCTAAAAACTTGATTTGCTCCTCTTCCCACACCGCATCCAGCGCCTGCGGCGTATCGTCGCGCGCCTCTTTCGCTACCTCAGAAGCCAGCGTCTGGGTCTGCACTTCGCTGCCGGAAAAAGCAACCAGCGCTGCGAACAGGCAGGCATATGGGCTTTGACGCTGTTCCAGACGGGCATTCAGCAGCGCCAGAATCGGCGCAATATCCTGTAGGCCGAGATACGCTTCATCGGTTTGCAGGCTAGCGAGGTATTCAAGATAAAGCGGCAGGAAATCCGGCAGTTCGCGGCTATCGATTTCCAACCCGGCGGCGCGATATTGCGCCATCAAGTCAACCATCGCCTGGCCGCGATCGCGTGATTCGCCATGTACGTGTTCGAATAACAGCAAGGAGGTAGCGCGCCCGCGATCAAACAACTCACAGTAGTCTGCCTGCACGTCCAACAAAGGACGTGCGCAAAATTGCCGGATAAAGTGCGTTAATGCCTGGCAATGTTCAGCCTGCAACGCATTGTCGGCTTCAACTGCCGCCAGCAACTCTTGCTGATGGTCGAACAACGCCTGCTCGGGATAGTCCAACAAGCGAGCGATTACTCTTAGCGTCATCATGAGGCATCCTCCTGGTGGGTTCTTTTGGTCACATCCACCGCGTCAATCCGGCGAGTGTTGAACAAATTGAACCGGCTATCGCCGCCGTGGCAACTCTCGCCAAAGCTAAAGCCGCAGCCTTTACTTTCCGGGAAGGCTTCGCGTGCCATCTCACGATGGCTGGACGGAATGACAAAACGATCTTCGTAATTCGCGATCGCCAGATAACGGTACATTTCCTGCGCCTGGGCTTCGGTCAGGCCGACCTGTTCCAGCGCACTGGTATCAATCACGCCATCCACGCTTTCCGCACGTTTATAGTGGCGCATTGCCAACATACGTTTTAGCGCCAGCAGCACTGGCTCGGTGTCGCCGGCAGTGAGTAAGTTAGCCAGATACTGCACCGGAATACGCAGGCTCTCGACGTCCGGCAATACCCCGTTGTGCGCCAGAATACCGGCATCTGCCGCGGACTGAATCGGCGACAGGGGCGGCACATACCACACCATTGGTAAGGTGCGATATTCCGGGTGCAGCGGCAGCGCCAGCTTCCAATCCATCGCCATCTTGTAGACCGGAGATTGCTGCGCCGCGTCGATCACGCTTAGCGGAATGCCGTCTTTGATCGCCTGCTCAATCACCGCCGGATCGTTCGGATCGAGGAAAATATCCAACTGACTTTGATACAGATCGGTCGCATTTTCCGTGGAGGCCGCCTCGGCGATACGGTCCGCGTCGTAGAGTAACACGCCAAGATAACGAATACGGCCGACGCAGGTTTCGGAACAGACGGTGGGTTGGCCTGACTCAATACGTGGATAGCAGAAAATGCACTTCTCGGATTTACCGCTTTTCCAGTTGAAGTAGATTTTTTTGTACGGACAACCGGTCAGGCACATACGCCAGCCGCGACACTTATCCTGGTCGATCAGTACAATGCCGTCTTCACCGCGCTTATAAATCGCCCCACTCGGGCAAGTTGCCACACACGCCGGGTTCAAACAGTGTTCACACAAGCGCGGCAGGTACATCATGAAAGTGTTTTCAAACTGGCCGTACATCTCTTTCTGTACGTTATCGAAGTTCTTATCCTTTGAGCGTTTTTCAAACTCACCGCCGAGGATCTCTTCCCAGTTCGGACCGCCTTCAATTTTCTTCATGCGCTGGCCGGTAATCAGCGAACGCGGACGTGCGATTGGCTGATGTTTGCCTGCCGGCGCGTTATGCAGGTGCTGGTAATCGAAATCAAACGGCTCGTAATAATCGTCTAGCGCCGGAACGTCTGGATTAGCGAAAATTTTCGACAGCAGGCCGACACGGTTCCCCATGCGCGGCTCCAGCTTACCGTTGATTTTGCGGATCCAGCCGCCCTTCCATTTTTCCTGATCTTCCCAGGCGTGCGGATACCCGACGCCCGGTTTACTTTCGACATTATTGAACCAGGCATATTCCATGCCTTCACGGCTGGTCCAAACATTCTTACAGGTGACCGAACAGGTATGGCAACCGATGCATTTGTCCAGATTCAGCACCATGCCGACTTGAGAACGAATTTTCATTTGGTTTTCTCCTGTTGGCTACCCTGTGAATAGTCATTACCTTCACCGTCCAACCAATCGATATGATTCATTTTGCGTACCACGACAAACTCATCGCGGTTAGAACCCACGGTACCGTAGTAATTGAAGCCATAAGCCAGTTGCGCATAACCGCCGATCATATGCGTCGGTTTCGGGCAAACGCGGGTTACCGAGTTATGGATACCGCCGCGCTGGCTGGTGATTTCCGAACCCGGAATATTCACGATACGTTCCTGCGCGTGGTACATCATGGTCATACCGGCCGGGATACGCTGGCTAACCACCGCACGTGCGGTTAGCGCGCCGTTGGCGTTGAACACCTCGATCCAGTCGTTATCTTCAATCCCCAACTCTTGCGCATCATCCTCACTCATCCAGACAATCGGGCCGCCGCGCGAAAGCGTCAGCATCAGCAAATTATCGCTATAGGTGGAGTGGATGCCCCATTTCTGGTGCGGCGTCAGGAAGTTCAGCGCTTTCTCCGGGTTGCCATTCGGTTTTTTATTCAGCAAGGGCTTCGCCGCACGGGTATCAATCGGCGGACGATAGACCAATAAACTCTCGCCGAAGGCACGCATCCATTCATGATCCTGATACAACTGTTGACGACCGCTCAGGGTGCGCCATGGAATCAGCTCATGCACGTTGGTGTAACAGGCGTTATAGGAGACATGCTCATCTTCCAGACCAGACCAGGTTGGGCTGGAGATAATTTTACGCGGCTGCGCCTGGATATCGCGGAAGCGGATTTTTTCCTCTTCTTTGTTCTCTGCCAGATGCACATGGTCGCGCCCGGTAAACTCACCCAGCGCTTCCCACGCTTTCACCGCCACTTGACCATTGGTTTCTGGCGCCAGCGAAAGAATGACCTCAGCGGCATCAATGGCGCTCTCAATTTTCGGTCGTCCCGCTGCCGGGCCGTCCGCTTTGACGTAGTTGAGTTTTTTCAGGAAGTCGATTTCAGTTTGCGTATTCCAGTTAATACCTTTACCGCCATTACCCAATTTATCCAGCAGCGGACCCAGTGAAGTGAAACGCTCATAGGTGGCCGGATAATCACGTTCAACCGCGATAATATGCGGGGCGGTTTTGCCCGGAATTAGATCGCATTCGCCTTTTTTCCAGTCTTTCACGCCAAACGCCTGGCCGAGTTCCGCCGGTGAATCGTGCTGGATGGGTAACGTCACCACATCGGTTTCTTGCCCCAGGTGACCAACACACACTTCGGAGAATTTTTTGGCGATGCCTTTATAAATTTCCCAGTCGCTTTTCGCTTCCCAGGCCGGATCAACCGCCGCAGACAAGGGATGAATAAACGGATGCATATCCGAGGTATTCATATCGTCTTTCTCGTACCAGGTCGCCGTTGGCAGCACAATATCGGAGTAGAGGCAGGTGCTCGACATACGGAAATCCAGCGTGACCACCAAGTCTAACTTGCCTTCGCCGCCGTTATCACGCCACTCCACCTCTTCCGGTTTCACACTGCCCTGCTGACCTAGATCGGTTCCCTGGATGCCGTTTTCGGTACCCAGCAAATATTTCAGCATGTACTCGTGCCCTTTACCGGACGAACCGAGCAAATTTGAACGCCAGACAAACAGGTTACGCGGGAAGTTGTCCGGGTTATCCGGCTGTTCAGAGGCGAAGCGCAACGTCCCCTCTTTCAGGCCATTTACCGCAAAGTCGACCGGTGATTGACCGGCGGCTTTCGCCTGCGCCGCCAAGTGTAGCGGGTTAGTATTCAGTTGCGGGGCAGACGGCAACCAACCCATCCGTTCAGCGCGAACGTTGAAATCGATCATACTGCCGGTAAAGCGCGATTTATCCGCCATCGGCGACAGCAGTTCGCCCGCCGAGACCGTTTCGTAACGCCATTGGCTGGAGTGGTTATAGAAGAAAGAGGTGCTGTTCATATGGCGCGGTGGACGCTGCCAGTCGGTACCAAAAGCTAACGGTACCCAGCCGGTCTGCGGACGCAGTTTTTCCTGGCCGACATAGTGCGCCCAACCGCCGCCGCTCTGCCCGACGCAGCCGCAGAAGATCAGCATATTGATCAAACCACGGTAGTTCATATCCATATGGAACCAGTGGTTCATCCCGGCGCCAACGATAATCATTGAACGACCGCGGGTTTTCTCGGCATTCTGCGCAAACTCACGCGCGATGCGAATGATGTTCTGCTGTGAAACGCCGGTAATTTTTTCCGCCCACGCAGGTGTATAAGCTTTGATTTGATCGTAATCGGTCGCGCAGTTTTCATCATTCAAACCGCGATCCAGACCGTAGTTCGCCAGCGTCAGGTCATACACGCTGGTGACCAGTACTTCGCTGCCATCCGCCAGTTGCAAGCGTTTTACCGGCAGGTTATGGGTTAATACTTCATCCAGCGCGACGCTATTGAAATGTTCGCTTTCCGCCCCGCCGAAATAGGGGAAGCCAACGGAAACCACTTCATCGTGGGTGCCTAGCAGGCTCAGTTGCAGCTCAACCTCGCGCTGCGATTTGCCTTCACGCTGCTCAAGGTTCCATTTCCCTTTTTCACCCCAGCGAAAACCAATTGAGCCCTGCGGCGCCACCAGCTCACCGCTGGTTTGATCAATAGCGACAGTTTTCCATTCCGGGTTATTGCCTTCGCCTAATCCGTCAACCAGATCGCTGGCGCGCAACATCCGCCCGGCGGCATATTGACCGTTTTCACGCGGCTCCAGCATCACCAGCATCGGCATGTCGGTGTAACGGCGGACATAATCGCGGAAATAGCCCACTTCACGATCGAGGTGGAACTCTTTCAGCATCACATGGCCCATTGCCAGCGCCATCGCGCTATCGGTACCCTGTTTGGGGTTCAGCCATTGGTCGCATAATTTCGCCACTTCGGCGTAATCCGGCGTAACCGCTACCGTTTTAGTCCCTTTGTAACGGACTTCGGTAAAGAAGTGCGCATCCGGCGTACGTGTCTGCGGGACGTTGGAGCCCCAGGCAATGATGTAAGAAGAGTTATACCAGTCGGCGGATTCAGGTACGTCAGTCTGCTCGCCCCATGTCATCGGCGATGCTGGCGGCAGGTCGCAATACCAGTCATAGAAGCTGAGGCAAACGCCGCCAATCAGCGAGAGATAACGTGCGCCGGAAGCGTAAGACACCATCGACATTGCCGGGATCGGCGAGAAACCGATAATCCGGTCTGGGCCGAACGTTTTGGCGGTATAAACGTTGGAGGCCGCGATCAGCTCATTGACCTCCTGCCAACTGGAACGCACAAAGCCACCGCGTCCACGGGCGATTTTATAGCTTTTCGCTTTTTCCGGATCGCTCACAATCGATCCCCACGCCTCAACCGGATCGCGATATTGCGCTTTCGCTTCACGCCATAACTTCACCAGGCGTTTACGCATCAGCGGGTATTTTAGGCGGTTAGCGCTGTATAAATACCACGAGTAGCTGGCGCCGCGCGGGCAGCCGCGCGGTTCATGGTTTGGCAGGTCCGGGCGAGTTCGCGGATAATCGGTCTGCTGGGTTTCCCAAGTGACCAGGCCGTTCTTCACATAAATCTTCCAGCTACATGAACCCGTACAGTTAACGCCGTGGGTCGAGCGCACAATTTTATCGTGCTGCCAACGGCTGCGATAACCGTCTTCCCAGTCGCGATTGGTATTCAGCGTCTGGCCGTGACCACCGGCGAACGGTTCTGCTAACTGTTTGAAATAGCGAAACCGGTCTAAAAATTTGCTCATCCGGAATTCTCCTGAAGGCTTGTTGTCGTTATACAAATAGCGAAATGACATTGCTCAATCTGTGGTCAAGCCTACTGAGCGCTACCCTGGCGCAACTTGATTGCGATCAAGGGAAGGCCGCTCACCACCCCCACGCCAGCGGCCTTATACCACCAAAGGGTTAGTAAATTAAAATCACCTAAATTACTGATATATAACAATAAAAAAGAACACAATGCGGTTAGGTTGTGAGGGAATTATCAGGCTAAATATTTGGTGGTAGAGGCGGCGGTTTACGCCGTATTGCCAGGCAAAATGGCGCGAGGACGGTTACGAATAACAACGGTGGATAAGTGGAGAGTACGAAATACCCCCTTCCGATCGGGAAGGGGGGAGGATAATCAGGCTTTTTTACGTCCGTAAACCAACCATGTGATCACTACACAAAGGATATAGAACGCGAGGAACACCTTCATCGCCCCGGCTGGGGAACCGGTCATTGATAACGACATACCGAATGTCTGCGGGATAAAGAAACCGCCCAACGCGCCAATCGCGGAGATAAAACCGAGCGCCGCCGAGGTTTCGGTAACCGCTTCATGTTGCGCTCTCTCTTCACTGCCGCCTTCCGCGCTAACCCTTTCAAGCGTCAGTTTGCGGAAGATAACCGCAATCATCTGGAAGGTCGACCCACTCCCCAGACCGGCGTTAATAAACAGCACCATAAACACGGCGTAGAACGCAATGAACGAGCCTTCGGTACTTTCACCCGGCAAGGTCAAAAACAGCAACGCGGTAAAAATCGCCATCACCACGAAGTTAATCAGCGTCACACGTATACCACCAAAACGGTCGGACAGCATTCCGCCCACCGAACGCGCCAGCCCGCCAAGGAAGGGGCCAAAGAAGGCATAGTGCAAGATCACCACTGCCGGGAACTGGGTTTTCGATAGCATGGCAAACCCGGCCGAGAAACCGATAAACGAGCCGAAGGTGGCGAGATAGAGCACTGCCATAATCCACAGATGTAAACGCTTCAGTACCGGTAACTGCTCGCGCAGCGAAGATTTCGCCGCCGCCAGATCGTTCATACCAAACCAGGCGGCAAAGGTGGCGATAATCAGGAAAGGAACCCACAGCCATGCCGCATTTTGCAGCCAAATGACCTCGCCGCTACCGATGTCTTGCGAAGTGCCGTTGAAGGCGCCGAAAATGGCGCAGGAAATCGCTAATGGCGCAAAGAACTGCATCACGCTGACGCCAAGATTGCCTAAGCCGCCATTAATACCCAGCGCCCCGCCCTGCTTCGCTTTCGGGAAGAAAAAACTGATATTCCCCATGCTGGAGGCGAAATTCGCCCCGGCGAAACCACAGAGTAACGCGATAATAATAAAGGTCGAAAAGGTGGTACTGGTATCCTGCACCGCAAAACCCAGCCACAGGCAAGGGATTAACAAAATCCCGGTGCTGAATGCCGTCCAACGACGACCGCCAAAAACCGGAATCACGAACGAGTAAGGCACACGCAGCAGCGCGCCGGAAACCGACGGTAAAGCAGTGAGTAAAAAGAGTTGATCGGTGGTGAAATTAAAGCCAACTTTGTTAAGGTTTACTGCCACGGCGCTAAACAGCATCCAGACACAGAAAGCGAGTAACAAACAGTAGACCGAAATCCATAAATTACGGCTGGCAATGCGCTTACCGCGTTGCTGCCAGAACTCGGCGTTCTCGGGCTGCCAGTCTTGAATGACCGCTCCCGATTTTTTTGGTGATAACATACCTGATTGCGACATAAGCATCCCGCTGGTTGAGTAGTAAATAATTTCCTCACCCTAGGGGGCCGCCTGCCTGGCTAAGTTGACGTAAATCAACGCTGGTGCAGGTAATTACGCCATGAAAAATGGCTCACAGCCAAAATGAGTAGCCAAGGAATTTTCACAAAAACTTTGTTAATCAAACAATTAAATATACCTCTTTTGCGTTATACTGATATTCTGCCGGTAGGTAGAAAAAAGTAGTTACCCCTTTATAGGTATGGGGTTATGGGCCGGGATAATGAAAAAATAGTGCGCTCAGCACGGTTTATCGGCACGCATTTTCGTTCGCTATCCGTTCTTTCCCCCTTATCTGCCCTAAATTGAGAGTCAACGCCGCATGAAAAGATTGCTGGCTCCGCTTTCCATCGTGAACCAGGTCGCCCTGCTGATGTTACTGCTTGGCGTACTGGGTGTCGGTGGCATGAGCATTTCGGCCTGGATGTCACAAGGCATTCAGGGGAATGCGCACGCCATTAATAAAGCCGGCTCCCTCAGAATGCAGAGTTACCGTTTGCTGGCGCAAGTTCCGCTCGCCGCCAACAGTGAGCTACTGCTACAGGGCTTAGATAAAGATGAAAACAGCCAGGATCTGCAACATACCGTCACCCAGGAGGGATTAAACGCGGAATATCAGGCGCTACGCGGCTACTGGCAACAAGTACTGCAACCACGGCTGCGTGAAGCGCAACGCCCGGCGGATGCCGCGCCACAGGTTGCGCACTTTGTTGAACTGTTGGATAAACTGGTTTCCGATATTGACCATCAAACCGAACGCCGCCTGTTGATGGTGACGTTGGTTCAGGGCATCTTTATCACCCTGATGCTGGTGCTGCTGGTTGGCACCGTCATTTATTTACGTCGTCGGCTCTTGCAGCCATGGCGCCAACTGGTGGCGATGGCCGCCGCGGTTGGTCATGGGGATTTCAGCCGCCGCTTTACTGGCCGCCAGCATCGCGATGAGATGACGTCGCTGGGCGAAGCGTTGAATACGATGGCGAATGAGCTCTCCACTATGTATGGCGAGCTGGAGCAACGCGTACTCAGTAAGACCGCCGATTTACAACAAAAAAACCTGGTGCTGGATTTTTTGTACCGCACCAGCCGTAGCCTGCATACCAACGAACCGCTCTCCAGTCGGCTAGAAGCATTGTTAAGCGAGTTAGAACGCATCGTACCGTTTTGCGCGGTGCAAATGCGGCTGTACGAAAACAACAATCAGGCCTCTTTTGTTCAGCTTAGTAGCCCGGCAAGCAAGCGCGATAACTGCTGGTCCGGCGCGTTGACGCCGCTGCACTGCCCATTAAAAGATAAACTGGGGCGTTATGGCGTGCTGATTGCGCAGCCGCTGGAAAATGTCCCGCTCAGCGCCGATCATCGTCAATTGCTGAATACACTCGCCGAGCAGCTAACCAGCGTGCTGGCGATTGAACGTCAGGTCGATCAGCAACAACGGCTTATTTTGATGGAGGAACGCGCAACCATTGCCCGCGAACTGCATGACTCTATCGCGCAGTCGCTCTCTTGCCTGAAAATTCAGGCCAGTTGTCTACAAATGCAGGGCGAAGAATTACCGCCTGCCAGCCGCAACCTGGTCGATCAAATGCGCGAAGAGCTTAATGTTGCCTACCGCCAACTGCGTGAATTGTTGACCACTTTTCGTCTGCGCCTCACCGAGCCCGGGCTGTTAGCCGCTTTGCAATCTACGGTGAAAGAATTTAACCAGCGGCTTGGGCTTGAGATCGCGCTGGACTATCAGCCGGGGCCTTATTCGCTGCCGCCTCATCAGGCGATTCATGTGTTACAAATCGCCCGCGAAGCGCTGAACAATATTCACAAACATGCCAATGCCAGCGAGGTGCGTATCCAGGTGATTGCGCGCGAGGGAGAAGTGGCGCTGAGCATTTGCGATAACGGACGTGGGCTACCCGCTACTGCCGAACGGCCTGACCATCACGGGCTGATTATTATGCGTGACCGTGCCCGATCTTTGCATGGCCGCTGTGACATTTTGCCCCGCGACGGCGGCGGCACCGAAGTTCGGGTGATATTCCGCCCTGATATTTCCGCAACAGACCACCCGGAGCATCCCGATGAGTGAAGAAGAAGCCGCTACGATCCTATTAATTGACGATCATCCCATGCTACGCAATGGCGTTAAGCAGCTTATTAGTATGGATGCCCGGTTACAGGTGGTTGCCGAAGCCAGTAACGGGGAACAAGGCGTACAGCTGGCCGAGCAGCACGATCCCGATTTGATTTTGCTCGATCTCAATATGCCGGGCATTAATGGTCTGGAAACGTTGGACAGATTACGTATGACCGATCTTTCCGGGCGCGTGGTGGTATTTAGCGTTTCGAACCACGAGGATGATGTAGTGAGCGCGTTAAAACGCGGAGCGGATGGTTATCTGTTGAAAGATATGGAACCCGAAGATCTGCTCAAATCGTTGCATCAGGCGGCGGCAGGGCAAATGGTGCTCAGTGAAGCACTGACGCCGATACTGGTTTCCAGCCTGCGGGAAAGTCGCCCAAGCGCCGATCGCGATATTCAGCAGTTAACGCGGCGTGAACGCGATATTCTGAAGCTTATCGCCCTTGGTCTGCCCAATAAACTGATTGCGCGTCGGCTGTCGATCACTGAAAGCACGGTGAAAGTGCATGTAAAGCATCTGCTGAAAAAACTGAAGTTAAAATCACGGGTTGAGGCGGCAGTCTGGGTATTACAAGGTGAGTTAAAAAAATGGGATGACGGTTAAACCGCCATCCCACTCAGGTGACTTTGTATTACTCTTCCCGCACCGCATAGCAGAAAGCGCGGTAATTAGTCAGGCAAATCCTCCGCCAATTGATTTTTTTGCCCCGCTCCCACTGGCTCATGTTCGGTTTGCGCCACGGCATGTACACGTTTTCGCACACCGAACCATCCGAGAACCAACAGCACCGCTAACAGCGGGATTGAAGCGATGGTAAAGGTGCCGTTCGGATAGTCGAACGCCATTAATACCAGCACGCTAAGCAGGAACAGCAGCGTTAGCCAGGAAGTAAACGGTGCGCCAGGCAGTTTAAAGCTGACATCTTCCGCCTTGCCCTCTTTAATCGCTTTCCGTAAGCGCATCTGGCATACGACGATAAATCCCCAGGAAGAGATAATACCCAGCGAGGCAATGTTCAACACAATCTCAAACACCTGTGAAGGAACATAGTAATTCAGCACGACTCCCACCACGTAGACCGCGATGGTGACCAAAATCCCGGCATAGGGAACCTGCTGCTGGTTCATCTTCGACATAAACTTCGGTGCCGAACCGCCCATCGACATCGAACGTAAAATGCGCCCGGTAGAATAGAGGCCGGAATTAAGGCTGGAAAGCGCAGCGCTTAATACCACAATGTTCATGATACTGCCGATGTAAGGCACGCCCAGCTTGGTGAAAAAGGTGACAAACGGGCTCTGCCCTGCCTGATAAGCATTCCACGGCAATAACAGCACCAGCAACACCACGGATCCAACATAAAACAACCCAATACGCCAAATGACGCTATTGATTGCTTTAGGCAGCATGGTTTTCGGGTCTTTACACTCGCCCGCCGCAGTACCCACCAATTCAATTGAGGCAAAGGCGAATACCACACCCTGCACTAATATCAACGCCGCCATCAGGCCATGCGGGAAAATACCGCCATTATCGCTCACCAGATGAAAGCCGGTGGCATTGCCGTCTAACGGTTTACCGGTACCCAGAAACACCACACCGACAATCAGGAAAATGGCGATAGCCAGCACTTTGACCAGCGCAAACCAAAACTCCATTTCCGCAAACCACTTCACACCAATCATGTTCATGGTGCCGACGATTGCCAGCGCCCCAAGCGCAAACACCCATTGCGGCACATCGCCAAACGCGCCCCAATAATGCATATACAGCGCGACGGCGGTGATGTCGACAATCCCGGTCATCGCCCAGTTGACGAAATACATCCAGCCCGCCACATAAGAGGCTTTTTCACCGAGAAACTCACGGGCATACGAGACAAAACTGCCGCTCGAAGGGCGATGCAAAACCAGCTCACCCAAGGCGCGTAAAATAAAGAAAGAGAAGATACCGCAGACCAGATAAACCAACGCCAGCGCAGGCCCAGCCGCCTGCAACCGCGCACCGGCGCCGAGGAATAAACCGGTACCAATCGCACCGCCAATCGCGATCATCTGTACCTGTCGGTTCCCCATCGCTTTGTGGTAACCGGTGTCATGTGAGTTTAACCAACGTCTTCTGGCAGCACGCTGCTGCTGCTCCGTTTTCTTTGTTGCTTTCATATCTATCCTATCTGTCCTGTCCAATAAGGAAGCATTGATTTACCGCATCCTCTCTTTGAAAAGAACAACCAAATATTTTCATTAAGTTATTCATTTCAGAGGAAAACGTACTCACTCGCTGTTAATTATAGTGTGACCAGAGTGGTAAAATTACGGCGTTGAATCCTACCCGTTCTCAATCAACGAAGCAAAATTTCACCCGCCGGTTTCGGCGTTGATTTGTAATTTTGTGGTACGCAACAAATAATAGTCGGAAGAAAATACTTCCGCCGGGCTGAGATGTGACGGAATAAGACAAGCAGCGGGAAATAAAAAACCGGCCGCAAGAAATGCGGCCGGTATAGTCTATGCCGTGGCAGGCAAACTAAAGGCTACAGGGGAATAGAGAGAACGTTAACGATAAATCTCGGCGCTACCACTCCATAAACTGGAGTCGCCCGGATTTTCTACGCCGATAACACGATAATGGGTTGCGCCCATTTCGTCGGCTTTGCGCGCTAAGTGACGGGTTGCGTCATCAATCGAGCCACGCACGCCCGAGACAGAAACATCACCGATCGGGTTTAGGTTTTGTGCTTGCTGTGCATCGACTTCGGTTGCCGCCATAGCGGTGAAGGAAGAGAGCGCGAATAAGGCAACGGCGGCGACGGCAGGTAATTTAATTTTCATTTTGGTGTTCCTCAGGTCGATAATTATTAGTTACGTAGTTAATTATTACCCTATTAATGAAAACCTGTGTGACTACTGCGTAAAACCATTAAAGTTTTGTGAAGGGAATGCTGTTCTCTCCTGGGAAAGGTCAATAGGCGTTACTTTCTGTTCAATCGGTAAATTGATATGTCTTTCTGCGGCAAGATTTTTCCTCATTAAGCGTCAATAACCCGGTGTAGATCAGAGAAATGTTAAATAGCGCGCGGATAGAGGCGGCCTGCGGCGCCAGGCACTACAGTTTACCCGGTGGTCGCAGTACAATTTTCTCCCTTTTTCTGTGGAAGCTTCGCGTGATAGTTAAACGTTCCGTGACCGGTAGCATCGCTCGCGCGTTGGCGGGAATGGTGATTTTGTCCCTGATAGGTACTGGCCTGGCGTTAGTGACCTTGCTGAGTAGCCAGCGTGACGCAGAAGCAATAAATATTGCCGGTTCATTACGTATGCAGAGTTACCGTCTCGCCTGGGATCGCGCCACGCACTCACGGGATCTACCAACCGACCTGCAACATTATCAGCAATCGCTGGATGAACCGGCGCTAAGCGCCTTAGAGCATTTTTACGTCCCGGCGCAGGTCACCGCTCGCTACCGCCAATTAAAAACAGAGTGGCCCGGCCTACGGAGCGAGCTACTGGATACCAACGCCGCCAATTACCCTCAGCAAGTGCGAAGTTATGTCGATACGCTTGAGCGCTTTGTGCTTGAGCTGCAGCGCTACGCTGAATTAAAAATGCATTTAGTGGTGGCGAGCAGTTTGGTGGGGTTTATCGCCATCATTACGCTTGCCGGCTGGACGATTCGCCAAACACGGCGGCAGATCGTTATGCCACTTAACAAACTGGCGACCGCGAGCGGCTATCTCCAGCACGGTAATTTTCATTATCCGGCGCTGGACACCGCCTTACCAAACGAACTTGGCGTTCTGGCCAGCGCTTTTCAGCGCATGGCGCAAAAGCTACAACAACATACTCTTTTGCTCGAACAGCATGCACAGCAACAGCAGCACCAGTTAATACTAATGGAGGAGCGCGCGGCGATTGCCGAGGAGTTACATGACGCCCTGGCGCAAGCGCTCTCTTTTTTAGGTATTCAGCTCACGTTGCTCAAGCGTCGTATCGGCGATCGCGATCCGAAGGCTGAGGCAATTATTGCAGATTTAGAGCATGCGCTAGATGCCTCCTGGCATCAGCTACGCGAACTGCTTGCCACTTTTCGCTCCACGCATTAGCACCAACGTTTAGCCACTATTACCCAATCTGGCAGGAGAAAAATCGATGGAGAACCCCCACTTTACCGTCATCGTAGTTGATGACCACCCCCTGATGCGCCGCGGCATTCGCCAATTGCTGGCGTTAGACGCTCGCTTTGAAGTGGTTGCCGAAGCCAGCAACGGTAGCGAGGCGTTGGTCGAAGTTCAGCGCCTGATGCCGGATTTAATTTTGCTCGATCTGAATATGAAAGGGATATCCGGCCTCGATACGCTTAAAGCGCTACGCGACGATCAGGTAACCTCCCGTGTTTTGGTGCTCACCGTTTCTGACGCACGCAATGATATTTATGCCATGGTGGATGCCGGCGCCGATGGGTATTTACTCAAAGACAGCGAACCCGAGCAATTACTGGCGCAAATTATCGAAGGAGCGCAGGGGCAGAATGTGTTTAGTGAAATCGTCAGTGATTATCTGGCGGGCCGTACTCAGCGCGCCGATCCCTTCAGCACGTTGACCGATCGTGAACGGGATGTTCTGCAGGAGGTCGCACGCGGGCTATCCAATAAGGGGATTGCCGCCGTTCTGTCTATTTCAGAAGAAACCGTCAAAGTGCATATCCGCAACTTACTGCGTAAACTGGACGTGCGTTCGCGCGTGGCGGCAACCGTACTTTGGCTTGAGAATAAACACACCTAATTGGTCGGCAGCCCGTCAGCCCGATGTTTAGGGACGATAATTTACATTTTCTCCTCAATTTCTCCACGATTCCTTTAACCCGGACGCGTAAAGTGATGTCTTGCCGGAGCGGCCTGAAACGATTAAAAACTTCGCCCGGTCAGGATGGTTGCTTTTCGCCGCAGGAGTGAGCTGGCGAACTTTTCCATTACTTTGACGAAACGCTGCTGAGGAGTGCCGATTCGATGGCGAACTTTTTTATCGACCGCCCCATTTTTGCCTGGGTGCTGGCGATCTTACTGTGTCTAACCGGCACGCTGGCCATCCTTTCATTACCGGTGGAACAATACCCCGATATCGCACCGCCGAATGTGCGCATTACTGCAAACTATCCGGGCGCCTCGGCTGAAACGCTAGAAAACACCGTCACGCAGGTGATTGAGCAAAGCATGACCGGCATCGATAATCTGATGTATATGGCCTCGCAGAGCAGCAACACCGGGCAGGCAACCATCACGCTGAGCTTTACGGCAGGCACCAATCCCGATGAAGCACGTCAACAGGTGCAAAACCAGTTACAGTCTGCATTGCGTAAGTTACCGCAAACCGTACAACAGCAGGGCGTGGTGGTTACCAAAACCGGCGATACCAACATTCTGATGGTGGCCTTCGTCTCCACCGACGGCAGTATGGATAAGCAGGACATCGCCGATTATGTCGCCAGTAATATTCAAGATCCGATCAGCCGCGTAAGTGGCGTCGGCGAAGTGGATGCCTATGGTTCGCAGTATGCAATGCGTATCTGGCTCGATCCGAATAAACTGATCAACTATTCACTTACCACCCAAGATGTGGTGAATGCGATTGAATCGCAAAACAGCCAAGTAGCCGTCGGCCAGGTGGGTGGGTTACCCGCCGTTGACCACCAAGCGCTGAACGCCACGGTGAATTCACAATCGCTACTACAAACCCCGGCACAATTTAAAGCCATCACCTTACGTACTAATCAGGACGGTTCAGTCGTCACATTGGGCGACGTAGCGGATGTGGGGCTCGGCGCAGAAAAGTATGATTTCCTTAGCCGCTATAACGGTCAGGCGGCTTCCGGTCTCGGTATTAAGCTAGCCTCCGGCGCCAACGAACTGGATACCGATAAGCTGGTACGCGCTCGCATTGCCGAGTTAGCCCCCTTCTTCCCTCACGGGCTGAAAGCGGAAATCGCTTACGAAACCACGCCGTTTGTCACCGCCTCCATCAAAGACGTGGTTAAAACGCTGCTGGAAGCGATCTTACTCGTCTTCCTGGTGATGTACCTGTTTCTGCAAAACTTCCGCGCGACCTTAATTCCTACCATCGCGGTACCGGTAGTGTTACTTGGCACCTTCGCCGTGCTGTATGCCTGCCATTTCAGTATCAACACGCTCACTATGTTCGCGATGGTGTTAGCGATTGGTCTATTAGTAGATGATGCCATCGTGGTGGTGGAAAACGTCGAACGTATCATGAGCGAGGAAGGGCTCTCGCCGCGCGATGCGACGCGAAAATCGATGGGGCAGATTCAGGGCGCGCTGGTCGGGATCGCGCTGGTGCTCTCGGCAGTATTTATTCCAATGGCATTTTTCGGCGGTACCGTCGGCGCTATTTATCGCCAATTCTCGATTACCATCGTCGCCGCGATGGTGCTGTCGGTATTGGTGGCGATGATTTTGACCCCGGCGTTATGCGCCACCTTGCTGAAGCCGATTCCCCAGGGGCATCATCATGGGCGGCGTGGCTTTTTCGGCTGGTTTAACCGTAATTTTAACAAAAATGCCGAACGCTATGAGCACGGCGTGGCTAAAATCCTACGCACCGGCGGGCGCTGGTTAGTGCTCTATTTGGGTATTATCGGCATTATGGCGTTCCTGTTTCTCCATTTGCCCACCTCCTTCTTACCGTTGGAAGACCGCGGTGTTTTCACCACCGAAGTGCGTTTGCCGTCTGGCGCAACGCTGCAGCAGACCTCAAAAGTGGTGGAAAAAGTAGAAAGCTACTATTTGACTAAAGAGAAAGACAACGTGTTGTCGGTCTTCTCTACCATCGGGGCTGGCCCCGGCGGCAACGGGCAAAACGTCGCGCGTATGTTTGTACGGTTAAAGAATTGGGAAGACCGTCCGGGTTCAGACCGGAGTTCTTTCGCCATTATTGAACGCGCCACTAAAGCGTTTAAAAAAATCAATGAAGCGCGAGTCATCGCCAGTAGCCCACCAGCCATTACCGGCTTAGGTAACTCAGCCGGTTTCGATATGGAACTGCAAGATCACGCCGGAATCGGGCACGTTAAACTGATGGAGATGCGCGATCGGTTACTGGAAATGGCTGAGAATAATCCGCAGCTTTCCCGCGTGCGCCACAACGGGCTCGACGATAGCCCACAATTGCGCATCGATATTGATCAACGTAAAGCACAAGCGTTGGGCGTGTCGCTGGATGATATTAACGACACGCTACAGACCGGTTGGGGTTCTACCTACGTTAACGATTTTCTTGACCGTGGCCGGGTGAAAAAAGTGTATGTCCAGGCAGCGGCGCAATATCGCATGCTACCGGGGGACGTTAACGACTGGTACGTTCGCAATAGCAACGGCAGTATGGTGCCATTTAGCGCCTTCGCTAAAACCGGCTGGGAAACCGGCTCGCCACGGCTTGAACGCTACAACGGCTACTCCTCACTGGAAATTGTCGGCGAAGCAGCCCAAGGTGTGAGTACCGGTACCGCAATGGATGTGATGGAAAAACTGGTGAGCCAGTTACCGTTAGGCGTTGGGCTGCAATGGACCGGCGCGTCTTATCAGGAGCGGTTGTCCGGCGCGCAAGCACCGGCACTTTACGCCATCTCGTTGTTGGTGGTTTTCCTTTGCCTGGCCGCACTGTATGAGAGCTGGTCAATTCCATTCTCGGTGATGTTGGTAGTACCGCTCGGTGTCATTGGCGCGTTGGTTGCTACCTGGGCGCGTGGTTTAGAGAACGACGTCTACTTCCAGGTTGGCTTGCTGACGGTGATCGGGCTTTCAGCGAAAAATGCGATATTAATCGTTGAATTTGCCAATGAGATGAATACTGCCGGGCGTGAATTGGTAGAGGCAACGCTCGAAGCCGCGCGGCAACGTCTGCGTCCAATCTTGATGACCTCGCTGGCGTTTATTTTCGGCGTGTTGCCGATGGCAACCAGCAGTGGCGCAGGTTCCGGTAGCCAGCATGCGGTGGGAACCGGGGTAATGGGGGGAATGATTTCCGCCACTATTCTGGCTATTTTCTTCGTACCGCTATTCTTTGTGCTGGTTAGAAGACGTTTCCCGCTGAAAGAGAAACATCGCAATTAAGTCTCCCGATTTGAGCGGACCAATAATTAAGGCAGCTATAGTAGCTGCCTTAGTTTTTATTTTTAGCTGGTGAAGTTTGTGTTTGCCACGCTTCCCGAACGAGATATTACTTACGTAACATCGCGTCAATAAAGTCTTTCCAGTTACCTAACTCAACGTCGATCATGGTACCCTCTCTTATTATTGCGGTTGATTTTACCGCTATTTTTTCGGCAAGTGAACAGGGTTATACCCCTCGTTGTTATCGGCGCGGCGTATCAAAACTGTACATATTTAATAAATTGCGTACTGACGCACATTTCAGCAATATTGGTTACTTTGGTGATTAATTAAACCTCAATGGCAAACAACCATTTTATCAAATAAGGGAAATAGCCCATGTCAGACACCCATCAAAACACGCTCACCCTATTTGGCATCAAAAATTGCGATACGATAAAAAAGGCGCGGCGCTATCTGGAAAGCCAGGGTATCGAATACCGCTTTCATGACTATCGGGCTGATGGCCTTGATGACACCTTATTACAGCGCTTTATTGACCAACTCGGCTATGAAACGTTGCTGAATACCCGCGGTACCACGTGGCGAAAACTGCCGGAGGCTGAACGGCTAGCGGTGGATAACGTTGACGCGGCAAAAAAAGTCATGCTGGCGCAGCCTGCCATCATTAAACGCCCATTGCTGCTAGCCGCGGATGGATCTATGCTGCCGGGTTTCAGCGAAACTACTTATCAGCAGTTTATCCAGGAGAAGTCATAATATGTTTTGTCCGGTCATTGAGCTGACGCAGCAGCTTATTCGTCGCCCCTCCCTCAGCCCCGATGATGCCGGATGCCAGGCGTTAATGATTGAACGCCTAAAAGCCATTGGCTTTACCGTTGAACCGATGAATTTCGATGACACGCAAAATTTCTGGGCGTGGCGCGGTCAGGGCGAAACGTTGGCGTTTGCCGGGCATACCGATGTGGTGCCAACCGGCGATGCCAGCCGTTGGATCAACCCACCGTTTGAGCCTGCAATTCGCGACGGTATGCTGTTTGGCCGCGGCGCGGCAGATATGAAAGGCTCGCTGGCGGCGATGGTGGTTGCCGCCGAGCGCTTTGTCGCCGCCCACCCAAACCATCGTGGACGGCTGGCATTTCTGATCACCTCTGATGAAGAGGCCAGCGCGGCGAATGGGACGGTAAAAGTGGTAGAGGCGCTGATGGCGCGTAACGAACGCCTCGACTACTGCCTGGTTGGCGAACCGTCCAGTACTGAAGTGGTTGGCGATGTGGTGAAAAATGGTCGCCGTGGTTCGATCACCGCTAACCTCACCGTACACGGCGTACAAGGGCATGTCGCCTATCCACACTTGGCCGATAACCCGGTACACCGTGCTCTGCCCGCGCTGCAAGAGTTGGTCGCCACCGAGTGGGATGGCGGTAATGCGTTTTTCCCACCAACCAGCATGCAAATCGCGAATATCCAGGCGGGAACCGGCAGTAATAACGTCATCCCCGGCGAACTGTACGTTCAGTTCAATTTCCGTTTCAGCACCGAACTCACCGATGCCATGATTAAACAGCGTGTTGAAGCGCTGCTAGAACAGCACCAGTTGCGTTATACGCTGGAGTGGAAGCTATCGGGCCAGCCGTTTCTGACGTCACGCGGCAAACTGGTGGATGCGGTCGTCAACGCCGTTGAGCACTATAATGAAATCAAGCCCGAACTGTTAACCACCGGCGGCACCTCTGACGGGCGGTTTATTGCGCGGATGGGTGCCCAGGTGGTGGAATTAGGTCCGGTCAATGCGACCATTCATAAGATCAATGAGTGTGTGAAAGCCGCCGATTTACAATTGCTAAGCCGAATGTATCAACGGATTATGGAACAACTTATCGCTTAATGTACCGACGGGAGACAGCATCATGGAGTGGTTAAAAGAGTATTGGTGGATCCTGGTTATCGTGCTGATGGTAGGCGTGCTGATGAATGTCTACAAGGATCTCAAGCGTATCGATCATAAGAAGTATATGGATAACAAACCGGAGTTGCCGCCGCATCGCGATTTTAACGATAAATGGGACGATGACGACGACTGGCCGAAAAAGTAACCGTGACTTTTCGTTCGCCTCTCTCAGCGCAAAAACCGCGGAGAGAGGCGGTTAATCAGAGTAAGACGGTGGATTTATTGCAACGATGCGAGCCGTTGACGGGCCTGTTCCGCGCGCTTTTTATCTAACATTAACAGCGCCTCTGCCGTCTCCTGACGCCAGCGCATTTGTAATGCTTTACGCCCTGAAAGCATCAATTGTGCGGCGATGACGTTCACCGGTTGACGCTCTGTAATCGCCAGCCTCAATGCCGGAAGCGGTTGCTCACTTACCGCCAACATTCTAGCCAGCGCCGCCAAGCTCGCTTCAAAGGGACGGAACGCAAAGGCGAACCCGCTCAGTTCCTGCCAGTCATCATCATTAAACCTCTGCTCTGAGGTGGGCTCCAGCGGCAAGGGCAAAGGCAACCAATGCTGTAACCAATAGAGATCGCGTGCCAGGCGGTGCGCCGCCAGCCCGGCTAAACGCTCGCCCGCCGCGCTCAGCGGCAGCAACGCCATTGCGGTATAGCAACCACTGCTGGCCTCACGCTGCGTCCCCATTCGCACCAGCGTAAACCCACAGGCGCGCCAGAACTGCCATAACTCCCCGGTAAAGCCGAAACTCACCGAGAGAAAATCAATCCCCTCTGCGGCTTGACGCGCTGTTGCGACCAAATTTTTTCCAATACCCTGACGCCGTTTATCAGCGCTAATCGCAATACGGCTCAGGCGACGTGAGCGAAGCGTTGCCGCCTCTGGAAACCCACCGTGCGCCGCCAAAGATTGCGCCACTAAATTCCCGCGCGGACGACGACGTCCGGCCCATACCGCTTCGGCCAGCGACGGCGATAATTCGCCTTCATCCACCAGCCACAACGCGCCGCAAACCTGCTGCGGCCCGCTTTGCGCGGCGATAAAATGCATGCCCGGCGCATCCATCATCCGCCTGAGATCCAAAGGAGAAGTACGATAGTGGGCACTCGCCAGCAATTGATATAAGGCAGTTAATCGTTGCGGTTGGGTTTGCCACTCTTGCTGCTCCACGGGAATAAAGCTCACCCGACCAGCGGAAGCCTGATGCGGTGGTTCGGCAAAAATCAGGCTGCGATCAACTACCGTTTCGAGCGGGTCAGCGCTTGCCCACCGTAACGGCTGATCAAGCTGATAAAAACGCACGGCGGAAAGCGATGCGCAAAATTTCAGTAAAAAACCGCGCCCGGTCCCTTCATAGCCCTGCACGGTGGTGGTCAATAACACCCGAGGAAAACGCTGCACCATACGCTGGAGCAACGGGGCCGGAATGGCGGCAGCTTCATCAACTAATAGCCAATCAACCGCCGCGTTCGGCGGCTGCGCCAGTAATGCATCCGGGGCGATAAACTGAAAGGCCTCGCCGGCAAAGCGCGCCAGAACATCGGTTGCGGTTTTTGCCGGTGCGGTCACCCAACAGGTTCCCGGCCAATGCGCGGCCAGCATTCCCGCCAGCGCCGATTTGCCGCGCCCGCGTGGCGCGGTTAAAACCGAGATGCCGGGCGCTGCGGTTAACAACGCCTGCAAAATGGCTTGTTGTTGCTGTTCCGCCTCCGATCGCCAGAGCGGGAAATTCGCCAGCGAGGGCAGTGCCAGCGCCTCTCCCTGACGATGAATGGCGACCTGCCGATCTTGCTGCAGGTGTCGCTGTAAGTGACGAATAAAATGCGGAGTAATAATCGGCGTATCGCATTCGCTCCAGCGTAACGAATCGCTATCTGGCTGCTGTGACCAACCGGACCACTCCGGTACTAACAACATCAGCCAGCTACCGGCGGTTAACGTCCCGGCCAGCGCAGCAAATGCCTCGGCATGGAAACCGCTACGCGCATCGAATATTGCATGGCGAAACTCGCGTCCCAATAGCGTACGTAGCGCTCCCGGTTGGCAATGTAGCGCGCCTTCCGGCGATTCGCCTACCCACAACCAGTCGCCGGGCAGCGTGGCACGATAATCCATTACTTGCTGATAGCACCAAGCGGGCTCACCGCTGATGACCAGTAGACAACGCACGCCTTTGCGCTGCATCTCGGCGGTAATACGCTCTAACACCGCCATGGCTTAACGACCGGCGAAAGTATCACACTGCCCTGGATCGCCTGCGTCAAACCCGCGTTTGAACCAGGTATAGCGTTGTTGTGATGTGCCGTGCGTAAAGCTATCCGGCACCACGCGCCCCTGGCTTTGCTGTTGCAGACGATCATCGCCGATCGCCTCAGCGGCATTCAGCGCTTCTTGAAGATCGCCCGCTTCGAGGATGTTCTGCTGCTGCATGTAATGCCCCCAAACTCCGGCGAAGCAATCTGCCTGTAGCTCCATTTTAACCGACAGTCGGTTCACTTCCGTTTGCGAGGCATGTTGTTGCATTTGGCGAACTTTCGGCTCAATACCGAGCAACTTCTGCACGTGATGACCGACTTCATGAGCGATAACATAGCCCTGAGCGAAGTCGCCATCTGCGCCCAGTTTGTTTTTCATTTCGTCATAGAAAGAGAGATCGATGTACACCGTTTGGTCAGCCGGACAGTAAAATGGCCCCATCACCGATTGACCCGTGCCGCACCCGGTACGCGTCGCACCGCGATACATCACCAGTTTTGGCGCGACCCACGTTTTCCCCATCCGTTGGAATAACGTCTGCCAGGTATCTTCGGTGGTCGCAAGAATAACCGAGGTAAATTTAGCCGCCTCATCGTCTTGTGGGCTGACATGCCGTGGCGAAGCTTGCTGACTAACCGGCTCACCGCCGGTTAATAACGGCGTCAGGTCATAACCGTAATAACCAGCAACCACCACCACAATTAACAGAATGATGCCGCCTTTACCGCGCGGAATGCGCATCCGCCCGCCGCCCATGGTCGGCGACTGATCACGACGATCTTCAACATTGTCGCTTTCGCGACGTCCTTGCCAACGCATATCTACTCCTGTGATTAGCTTTCATCGATCAGGAAGATTTTAGTCGGCCTGCGGGCGAATAACCAGAATTACCGGGAAACCGGCTCAAGGTTCACGCCCAAACGATGCGCCACCTCTTCATAAGCCTCGATCACGCCGCCTAAGCTCTGGCGGAAGCGGTCTTTATCCATTTTATTGAGGGTTTCTTTATCCCACAGACGGGCACCATCCGGCGAGAACTCATCGCCTAACACCACTTCACCGTGGAACAGGCCAAACTCCAACTTAAAATCGACCAAAATTAATCCGGCATCGGCAAACAGTTTGCTCAACACGTCATTGGCTTTATAAGTTAGCTCACGCATCCGCGCCAGATTCTCTTTACTTACCCAGCCAAAGGTTTCGCAATAAGATTCGTTGACCATCGGATCGTGTTTGGCATCATCTTTTAAAAACAGATCGAATAACGGCGGATTAAGAACGATACCCTCTTCCACGCCAAGGCGTTTCACCAGCGAACCAGCGGCACGGTTACGGATTACGCACTCAACCGGTACCATCTCCAGCTTCTTCACCAGCGCTTCGTTGTCGGAGAGCAAAGCTTCCATCTGCGTGGGAATCCCCGCTTCCTGCAATTTGGTCATAATGAAGTGGTTAAACTTATTGTTGACCATCCCTTTACGGTCAAACTGCTCAATCCGGGCTCCGTCCCCTGCTGACGTATCATTGCGGAACTCGAGCACCAGCAAATCCGGATTTTCGGTGCTGTAGACGGTTTTCGCTTTGCCGCGATACAACTCAGCTTGCTTTTGCATCTTGTTAACTCCAAATATTACCAGCTATTTTTGCCACAACACGAACGGTACGGCGACAGCGTAAACCCGATAATGGAACGCGACGTATCCCTATTCTCTCTCCGTGACGCAATCGATTACGTCACCGTGCCGTATTATGCCAAATTCCAATAAAAAAGGCCGGAATAAATCCGGCCTTTTTTCGATTACTTGCTGAGTGCCGCCTCGAATACCGACACCAACGCATCGTTCTGGGACTGCGTTAAGACATGCCCCTTCGGATCGATAAACTGCAAGCTACTGCGGTTATCAAGGTCGCCAACCTGCAGTTTATAATCGCCGTTAGGCAACTGCGGGTCTTTCGCGCCAATTTCATCCCACGTGCTGCTGCCCGGTGCTTTATAGGTCACCGCCAGGCTACCTTGCGAACGATTGCTGTCCGTCACTTCCATACCGACACGTTTCAAAGCCGCAGGCAGACGTTGCCAAACGGTATTGAATGGCGCGCGCAGGATCAGATCCGGTAAGCCGGTATCATCCGCGCCGCTCTGCACATCAATTTGCGCCGAACTACGGTTAGCGGCGGCGTCCTGACGCGCGGTTTCCATTTTGTCCAGACCGGTACTGATATCATTCAACATCTGCGCGGTATAACGCTGCACCTGAGTCGGTGACGTCACGTCTTTGCCGGATTGCTGCAGTTGCAACAGACGAACCGTCAGCGCCTGCTGATAACCCTGTTGCTGCACGCTAATCTGATAACGTCCGCGATACTGATTATCTTCATCCGCACGGTTCCACTGCACCCAGTCGGTAGTCAGTTGCTGGCTGGCATCCTGACGTTCAGCAATCGGGAACTTGTACGACTGCACGACATTAACAACCTGCGGCCAGATTGAACCATCACGCCCGCTATCCACCATCAACACGCCGCTATTCCCTGAGAACTGGGTGCGGGTACCGTTCATTAATGCCAGCGGCTGCGCAGGCGGACGAATATCAAGCTGTTTGCCTACCTGGCCATTAGCAGCGGTAGAAGGAATATCATACTCGCCGTTTTGCAGCGGCAGAATCATCCCTGCCGGCGGGGTTAAATCCTTCAGCCCATCGGCCTGTAAATAGGACTCATCACCGCTAACCTGACGCTTATAGCGCTGATCGTTGGAACACGCCGCAAGCAACATAATTGTCGACAGCCCAATAACCTTAACAACCGTGGACTTCTTTACTGAGTAAGCCATCAAAACTCCCTAATTTACAGCAGACCGGCTTGCTTAAGCGCCTGCTCTACAACCGGACACGCTGCCTCGGTAATTGGCGTCATTGGCAGACGCAGCGTATCGGTTGCGATTAACCCTAATTGTTTCGCGGCCCATTTCACTGGAATTGGATTGGGTTCACAAAATAGTTTTTGATGCAGCGGCATCAGGCGCTGGTTCAGGCGGCGCGCTTCGGCGAAATCCCCCTGCTGCGCCAACGCGCACAGTTGCGCCATCTCACGTGCGGCAACGTTCGCCGTCACCGAAATCACGCCCTGCCCGCCCAGTTGCATGAAGTCCAGCGCGGAAGCGTCGTCACCGCTGACCAGCACGAAGTCATCATCAACCAGCTCTTGGATCTGACTAACACGCGATAAGTTCCCGGTCGCTTCCTTGATTCCAATAATATTTTTAATTTTCGCCAACCGGGCAACGGTTTCAGGCAACATATCACAACCGGTACGCGACGGGACGTTATACAGCATTTGCGGCAGATCGGTACTCTCGGCAATGGCCTTAAAATGCTGATACAACCCTTCCTGCGTTGGGCGATTGTAATAAGGCGTCACGGTCAGGCAGCCTACCACACCCGATTTTTCGAAACGTCTGGTCAGAGAAATACCTTCCGCCGTCGCATTAGCGCCGGTACCGGCAATCACCGGAATACGCCCATCGGCCAACTCCAGCGTCAGCATAACCACATCACCATGCTCATCATGGCTCAGCGTGGCGGACTCGCCGGTGGTTCCAACGGAAACAATCGCTGCGGTTCCGCTAGCGACATGATAATCGATTAGTTTTTTTAAGCTCGCCCGGCAAACATTACCTTTAACATCCATTGGCGTAAGCAGCGCAACAATACTTCCCGTGAACATTGACCATCCCCTCCACAAACAAGTGCTTCATGGTACGTTTGACGGGCAGGGAAAAGCAAGCGAACCAAGCCGTAAGGCGCTTGGCAGAGGGTATTTTTTATGTTTACCTTAAGCGTATAAATCTTGCTTATGCTCGACATAATTCGAATTAACAGGAAACCCCATTTTGCCTCAGACACCGCAACATCATCTGGTTATTACCGCGCTAGGCGTCGATCGCCCAGGCATCGTGAATACAATAACCCGTCACGTCAGTAGCTGCGGTTGTAATATTGAAGATAGTCGCCTGGCGATGCTGGGCGATGAGTTCACGTTTATTATGCTGCTTTCCGGCACCTGGAATGCCATTACGCTGATCGAATCGACGCTGCCGCTGAAAGGCGCCGAGTTGGAGTTGTTGATCGTGATGAAACGCACCAGCGCTAAAATACAGCCGCCGATGCCCGCTACCGTTTGGGTGCAAGTGGAGGTGGATGACTCACCGCATATTATTGAACGCTTCACCGATCTGTTTGATTCGCATCAGATGAATATCGCAGAATTGGTATCACGTACCCAGCCGGCGCAAGAAAACCGGCCCCCTTTACTCTATATTCAAATTACGGCGCATAGCCCGGCGAGTCAGGATGCCTCATTTATTGAGCAGGCTTTTAACCGGCTATGTACAGAATTGCATGCGCAAGGCACTATTAGCGTGGTGAATTACCCACAGCATGAAGAAAAAATTGGAGAGAAGTGATGAATCCACTGAAAGCCGGTGATATCGCACCGAAATTTAGCTTGCCCGATCAAGATGGCGAACAAGTAAATTTGACCGACTTCCAGGGACAGCGGGTTTTGGTTTATTTCTACCCGAAAGCCATGACGCCAGGCTGTACTGTTCAAGCCTGCGGTCTGCGCGACAATATGGACGAATTGAAAAAAGCCGGTGTGGAAGTGTTAGGCATCAGCACCGATAAACCGGAAAAACTGTCTCGTTTCGCTGAGAAAGAACTCCTCAACTTCACCCTACTGTCTGATGAAGATCATCAGGTTTGCGCGCAATTCGGCGTGTGGGGTGAGAAGTCATTTATGGGCAAGACTTACGATGGCATCCACCGCATTAGCTTTCTGTTAGACGGTAATGGCAAAGTAGAAAAAGTTTTTGATGATTTCAAAACCACGAATCACCACGATATCGTGATGGATTACCTGAAATCTGCCTAACCTGTCGGTCCGGGCGGGATCACTATCGCCCGGACATTTTGTTACTCGTCATCCAGTAATAGTGTATCCGGCCAGGCATGCACCACCGCTTTTACTAGCGTTGCCAGCGGAATGGCGAAAAACACGCCCCAGAACCCCCACAACCCGCCGAAAATCACTACCGAGAGAATAATCACCAGTGGATGTAAATTCACCGCCTCGGAAAACAGCACCGGGACCAATAGGTTACCGTCCAGTGCCTGAATGATCAGATACACCACCAGCATGGTCCAGAAATCACCGCCCGCGCCCCATTGAAACAGGCCAACGCAGATAACCGGAACTGTCACTACCATCGCGCCGATGTAAGGAATCAGCACCGAAAAGCCAACCAGCACCGCCAACAGCAACGCATAGTTCAGGCCGAGCACCGCAAAACCTATCCAGGTAGCAACCCCAACCACCACCATTTCCAGCACTTTGCCGCGAATATAGTTGGTGATCTGCTGGTTCATTTCGCTCCAGACCTGGCCGGCCAACCCGCGATTGCGTGGTAAAACGCGTCGAACCGCATTCAGAAAATGCTGTTTATCTTTCAACAGAAAGAACACCATTAGCGGCACCAAAATCAGGTAAATCGCCAGGGTTAACAGACCAACCAATGAGGCCAGCGAGTATTTCACCACCGAATCGCCCAGCCCGGTAAGACGGCTACGCAGGTTCTCGACAATAATATCAATAATGCCCGCATCAACCAGCGCCGGGAAACGACGCGGCAAACCGGCGGCAAAGTGATAAAGTTTGTTCAGCATATTCGGCATATCGCGTGTGAGGTTGATGCCCTGCTGCCAGGCTACCGGCGCCACAACCAGCACCATTAGCAGTAAAATACCGGCAAACACGGTCAACACCAACGCCGTCGCTACCGTGCGCGAACAGCCCATCCGCTCTAGCCGCACCGTGGGCCATTCAAGCAAATAGGCCAACACCATCGCTACCAATAGCGGTGCCAATAACCCGCTGAAAAAGAACAAAATACCAAATGCCGCAACCAGAATGATTAGCAGCGCAATAGCCTGTGGATCGCTAAAACGACGACGATACCACTGGAGTAATAATGCCCACATGGCGTTTCCTTCACTGATGTGTGCCGAGGGTTAAGCAGTGTAGCCGAAACTCACCGATACAGCGTAATCGCTTAGTGATGAGAAAGCTCTGTCTCACCGCTTTCATGGGGCGCAAGGTGCACCATCACGACCCGATTGCGTCCGGCTCTTTTCGCCTGATAAAGCGCGCTATCCGCGCGTTTAAATGTTTCATCCATATCTTCACGCTCCGTTTGCCACAACGCGACGCCAACCGAAATCGAAATGCCTTCCACCGGCGCAACCTCGGTATGCTCAATGGCCTGCCGTACCCGTTCGGCAATCGCTCCGGCTATTTCAAGATTTGCGCCGGGCAAAATCATTAAAAACTCTTCGCCGCCATTACGGCAGACCACATCGGTTTGTCGCGCGCTACGCTCCAACTGGCGAGCCACCGAAATAATGACGCGGTCGCCAACGTCATGCCCCCAGTCATCATTCACCCGCTTAAAATGGTCGATATCCACCGCTAATACCGCAAAGGGTTGGCGCGTGGTAAGGAAATACTCCAGCACCGCGTTCAGCCCGCGGCGGTTTAACAGTTGCGTCAGCGGATCGGTTTGCACCTCAAATTTGAGACGTCCGATTTTGTCCTGCAACAGACCGATCCCAATCAATAGAGCCCGTTTCATTTGCGCCGCTTCGAAATACCAGGAGCGGATAGCATTAATCTCTTTTGATACCCCGGCAGTGTCCATCTGGCTAGCCTTACGTGCCAGTTGCCAAAGCGGTAAAGCAATCCATCTTGCCAGTAGCCAGGCGGCGATTAATGTCAGTAAAGCCAACGGCAATGAGTGACGAACCACTTTCAGCAACAAACTGGAAAGCGGCTCCAGCGTAACCTCGGTGGGTTTAACCGCAATAATCGTCCACCCTGAAGCGGGCACCGTCGCGTAGCCAGCCAATAGCGCGGTGCCATCGGCCTTCGCCACCTGTTGGTAGCCGTTCGGTTGCTCTTTACGTTGCTGAGGCGTGATAAGCGGCGCAATGGTTTTCCCGACCAAGTTATCATTTTGATGGTAGAGCACGCGGTTATCTTCATCCATGACATACAGCGAAGAGCCGTCGCGATAGTACTGATTTCTCAGCAAATCATTCAGGATACTGTCTTTCTTTAAATAGAGCGTGCCGCCAACGTAACCCAGATAAGCGCCCGATTTTGACCACAGCGGATAAGAAATAAAGATCACCAGATTATTCGCCGCCGACATATTCGGCTTACTGATTAATGGCTTACGCTCAGATAACGCTTGCCGCGCGCTGGCAGAGTTCAGTTGAACGCCTTCCAACATCAGCGACTCGGGTGAAATTGCCCGCACCATACCATGCGCATCAACAATCGCGACCGAGTTAAAGCTGTTGGTCTGTTGACGCAGACGGCTGACTTCCGCATTCAGTATGTTCTGGTCATCAAAATGGTCGTCAAGGATTTTGGCGCTCCAGGCCAGTTGCGATTGCGCCTGACTGAAGAACAACTCGGTAGTGGAAGCCAGTTTGGTGGCGTAAACCCGGTTCGCCTCCAGAGTATTATTTATCAACACGCCGCGCTGAACGCGCCACGTGGCATACAGTGAGTTCGCAAGCGTAATGACAATACTGGCAATAGCCAGCAACGTAATCAGCGTACGCAGGTCCGTTTTCGGCCTCAGTAGCCTCAACATGAACCGAGTCCTGAATCAATTAACATTATTTTCACGCCATTAAGAGAGGCATTTATTTTTTTTGCAAAGGGTTCGCAATGCGTGTGTTTGCCCTGGTGAAGGACCGTACAATTGTACACGGCATGTACGGTTTAGGAACATGTAGTTTAAAAGCGCCAATAATTTATTTATTCCTTGCGCCAGCGCCGATAAAAAACAGACGCTACGCCTGAGACGGCATTTCTTTATGCCCCACCCCTGGTTAAGATAGCGACCAGAGCGAAAACATCGGGCGGCAACCGAGAACGATTACGCGTATGACCTGTCAAAACCATGGTCTCTTGAAAGGGAACGGAAGTATGCTTAAGCGGTTAAAGAAAAGTCTGTTTGCCTCTTTTTTGGCGACGCTGCTGGCAGGCAATGCGTTACCCACGCACGCGGATGTCGCCGACTCGCTGCCGGATATTGGCACCACGGCGGGCGGCACGTTATCAATCAATCAAGAGTTGCAGATGGGCGATTTTTACGTCCGCCAACTGCGCGCCAGCGCGCCGCTGATTAATGACCCACTGCTTAATGACTACATTAATCAGTTAGGCCAACGTCTGGTTGCCCATGCCAACTCGGTACGCACTCCCTTCCATTTCTATCTGATCAGTAACGATGAGATTAACGCCTTCGCCTTTTTCGGCGGCAACGTCGTTTTACACTCCTCGTTATTTCGTGTGACCGACAATGAGAGCCAACTGGCTTCAGTAATGGCGCACGAAATTTCCCACGTTACCCAACGCCATCTGGCTCGGGCGATGGAAGAACAGCAACGCAACGCGCCATTAACGTGGGTGGGCGCATTGGGTTCTATTTTGCTGGCGATGGCGAGCCCGCAGGCCGGGATGGCGGCATTGACCGGTACGCTCGCCGGTTCGCAACAGGGCGTGATTACCTTCACACAGGGCAACGAACAGGAAGCAGATCGCATTGGCATTCAGGTGCTACAACGGGCGGGTTTTGACCCACAGGCAATGCCGAACTTCCTGCAAAAGTTGGCCGATCAATCGCGCTTTGCCTCCAAGCCGCCGGAAATCTTGTTAACTCACCCACTGCCGGATAGCCGTTTGGCTGATGCGCGTAACCGCGCCAATCAGATGCGCCCGGTGGTGGTGCAATCTTCGCAGGATTATTACATGGCGAAAGTACGTGCGCTGGGCATGTACGCCGCCGGGCGCAACCAGCTTACCGATGAGATGTTGAACGATCTGAGCAAGGGCAATACGCGTGAGCAGCAAGCCGCGCAGTATGGGCGCGCCGTTCAATTCTTGCAGGCGAAAAGCTTCGATAACGCCAAAAAGATTATCGCCCCGCTGCTAGCCGCGCAGCCTAATAATGTCTGGTATCTCGATATTATGACCGATATCGATATTGGCCTGCATCAACCGCAACAGGCGGTCACGCTACTGAAAGCGCAAAAAATCGCCGATAACCCGGTGCTCCAGCTTAACCTGGCCAATGCGTATGTTGAAAGCCAGCAACCTGCCGCCGCCAGCCGTCTGCTGTATCGCTATACCTGGTCACACCCGGATGACGCCAACGCATGGGATCTGCTGGCGCAAGCTTCAGCGGCGCAAGGCCTACGCGATGAGGAGTTGTCCGCACGGGCGGAGGGGTTGGCATTAAATGGGCAACTCGCTCAGGCAATTACCGCGCTAAGCAGCGCCAGCGCACAGGTTCCGCTCGGTAGCTTAAAACAGGCGCGCTACGATGCGCGCATCGACCAGTTGCGCCAGTTACAACAGCGTTTCCGTCAGTATCAGAAAGGCTGATAACCCATTGGTAAAAGGAACATTATGGCCAAGGTAACCCTCTATCATAATCCGCGCTGTTCAAAGAGCCGCGAAACGTTGGCATTGATACAGCAGCAAGGAATTAAACCCGAAGTAGTGTTATATCTTGATACGCCGCCGGATGTCAGCGCGCTAAAAACGCTGCTTCAGCAACTCGATTTTACGCATCCTCGCCAACTGATGCGCACCAAAGAGGAGTTATATACCACCCTTGGGTTGGCGGAAGAAAATAACCAAGACGCGTTACTACAGGCGATGGCAGAAAACCCAAAACTGATTGAACGGCCGATTGTGGTTGCGAATGGAAAAGCGCGCCTCGGTCGCCCGCCTGAACAGGTGTTACCGATTTTGTGAGGGGGGCTGCCGCTAAAGCGCGAGCGTCTCTTTCACGAACGGGATGGTGAGCTTGCGCTGGGCAGAAATAGAGGCGCGATCCAGTTTGTCCAGCGTCACAAACAGCGTGCGCATTTCCCGATCCAGCCGTTTAAGCAGAAAGCGCCCCACATCTTCCGGCAATTCAAACCCACGTAGCCCGGCGCGTAACTGTAGCGCCTGCAATTTATCTTCATCCGAGAGCGGTTGCAGCTTATAGATTTGCCCCCAATCGAGGCGCGAAGCCAAGTCCGCCAGTGTTAAATTTAACTGGCGCGGGGGGCGATCGCCAGTGATTAAGAGCCGGGTTCTGCCGGTTTCCAGGATCCGGTTGTAGAGATCGAAAATCGCCATTTCCCACTCATCCTCTCCGGCAATGCACTCGATATTATCAATACAGATCAGCGCCAACTGTTCCATACCATCCAACACTTCCGGCACAAACCAGGTACGTTTATCCAGCGGCACATAGCCTACCGCTTCGCCGCGCGCCGACATTTCCGCACAGGCTGCGTGCAGCAAATGACTGCGCCCGCCGCCCTCGCGTGACCAGAAATAGAGATAGCTGCCATGTTCCTGGCGCAACGCGGCATGTAGCGCCGCCAACAATGACGGATTTTCCCCCGGCCAAAAGCTGGCGAAGGTTTCATCATCGGGTAGATAAAGAGGCAGTGAAAGTTGTGCCGGCGTGTTCAGAAGCACCTCAAGTGTGAACGGGCAGAAAACAGCAACAGTTTATCATAACTTTTATGCCGGAATGAAACGGGCAGCATCGGCTGCCCATCGTACTTATTGCGCGGTGTCTTCTTCCGCGTCCAGCACCACTTCTTCCGGACGTAATACGCTGATTAATTTAAAAATCAAACTCAGCGCCACACCCACTACCGTGGCTAATGCCATTCCTTTTAGCTCTGCGGCGCCAATATGCACCTTGGCGCCGCTGACGCCGACTATCAAGATGACTGAGGTCAGGATCAGGTTCTGCGCTTTGTTATAATCCACTTTCGATTCAATCAATACCCGAATCCCCGAAGCGCCAATCACACCGTACAACAGTAACGATACGCCGCCCATTACCGGCACCGGAATCGCCTGGATCGCGGCCGCCAGCTTACCGACGCATGAGAGCAAAATCGCCAAAATCGCCGCCCCGCCAATCACCCATGTACTGTAAACGCGTGTAATTGCCATCACGCCGATATTTTCGCCATAGGTGGTATTTGGCGTAGAGCCAAACAAGCCGGAAATGATGGTTGAGAAACCGTTGGCAAACATCGAACGGTGTAAGCCCGGATCGCGAATCAAATCCCGCTTCACAATATTGGCGGTCACCACCAAATGCCCGACATGCTCCGCAATGACGACCAACGCCGCCGGTAAGACGGTGAAAATGGCGAACCATTCGAAGCGCGGCGTATAAAAGGTCGGCAACGCAAACCAAGGCGCATTGTAAACCGGCGTCCAATCCACCAGCCCCAGCGCAAATGATAATATGTAGCCAACCACTACGCCGATCAGGATCGGGATGATGGCGAGGAAGCCGCGAAAAAGCACCGAGCCAAAGACCGTGGCGCCTAACGTCACCAGTGAAATCAGAATGGTTTTGTTATCGACCGATGCGCCATCGGCAGGTAGCAGCCCGGCCATATTGGCCGCCACGCCAGCCAGTTCGAGACCAATGACCGCCACTATCGCGCCCATTGCCGCCGGAGGAAACATCACATCAATCCAGCCGGTTCCGGCCTTTTTAACAATAAAAGAGACCAGGCAGAACAACACGCCACACATAATGAAACCGCCCAGCGCCAGTTCATAACCCAACGGCAACAGCAGTAAGACCGGAGAAATAAAAGCGAAGCTGGAGCCGAGATAGGCCGGGATTTTACCTTTACAGATAAACAGATACAGCAGCGTACCAAACCCATTAAACAACAACACCGTCGCCGGGTTGATGTGAAACAAAATGGGTACCAGCACCGTTGAGCCAAACATAGCGAAAAGATGCTGAAGGCTTAACGGTATCGTTTGCAACAGCGGTGGACGTTCGTTAACGCCAATCGCGCGACGCGTCATAATGATCCCCTTGAGATGGTTTTTTTATTAAAAAAAAGCCGACTCTATTGGTCGGCTTAAAAGCAAATTATTTGGTTCCGAAAATCTTATCGCCCGCGTCACCGAGGCCGGGAATAATGTACCCCTTCTCGTTTAAACCACGGTCAATAGAGGCGGTATACAGTTCAACATCCGGGTGTGCTTTCTCCAGCGCCGCGATCCCTTCCGGCGCCGCCACCAACACCAGCACTTTGATACTGGTACAACCGGCTTTCTTCAGCAGATCGATGGTAGCAATCATTGAACCGCCGGTTGCCAACATCGGGTCAACCACCAACGCCATGCGCTCTTCAATGTTTGATACCAGCTTCTGGAAATAAGGTACCGGCTCCAGCGTCTCTTCATCGCGGTAAACCCCGACCACGCTGATACGTGCGCTGGGCACATTTTCCAGTACGCCTTCCATCATGCCGAGACCGGCACGCAAAATTGGCACCACGGTAATCTTTTTACCTTTGATCTGGCTGATTTCAACCGGGCCGTTCCAGCCTTCAATGGTCACCTTCTCAGTTTCCAGGTCGGCCGTCGCCTCATAGGTCAACAAACTGCCCACTTCTGATGCCAATTCACGAAAACGCTTGGTGCTAATATCGTTCTCACGCATCAGGCCCAGTTTATGTTTGACGAGCGGGTGTTTGACTTCCACGATCTTCATTGTTGTTCTCCCGGAGTGGTTGGCGGCAAAAAAAATCGCGGGATTATACCGCCTTTTGTTTTACACGCCATATGACTTAAGGCAATTAAGATCAAAAGCGTCGGGTTTAGATAAGAATTGACTAAAAAATAGCGTAGCGCAACGGGGAGAAAGATGGCGCTCGCAAACGTTTGCCTGCGCTGATAGAATTGCCGCGCTTCATTTTCAAACCACCAACCGCAAACGCGTGGGGATTTCGCAGTGACCGACAAAACCTCTCTCAGCTATAAAGACGCCGGTGTTGATATTGATGCCGGTAATGCGTTAGTCGATCGTATCAAAGGCGTAGTGAAAAAGACTCGTCGCCCGGAAGTGATGGGTGGCCTGGGCGGTTTCGGCGCGCTTTGTGCGCTGCCGCAAAAATACCGCGAACCGGTGTTAGTCTCCGGTACCGATGGGGTTGGCACTAAACTGCGCCTGGCGATGGATTTGAAACGCCATGACAGCATCGGTATCGATTTGGTGGCGATGTGTGTGAATGACTTGGTGGTTCAGGGCGCGGAACCGTTATTTTTCCTTGATTATTACGCCACCGGTAAACTGGACGTTGACACTGCCTCAGCGGTGATTAGCGGCATCGCCGAAGGCTGCTTGCAGTCGGGTTGCGCGTTGGTCGGTGGTGAGACCGCCGAGATGCCAGGCATGTATCACGGTGAAGATTATGACGTGGCGGGTTTCTGCGTTGGGGTGGTGGAAAAGTCGGAAATTATTGATGGCAGTAAAGTCCGCGATGGCGATGTGTTGATCGCTTTAGGCTCCAGCGGCCCGCACTCCAATGGTTATTCGCTGGTGCGTAAGATTCTTGAAGTCAGCCAAACCGATCCCCTCACCCGGCAGTTAGAAGGCAAGCCATTGGCCGACCATCTGCTGGCGCCGACACGTATTTACGTCAAAAACATCCTTAACCTGATTGCGCAGGTGGATGTGCACGCTATTGCCCACCTCACTGGCGGTGGCTTCTGGGAGAATATTCCTCGCGTGCTGCCGGAGAATACGCAGGCGGTACTGGACGAATCAAGCTGGCAATGGCCGCCGGTGTTTAGCTGGTTACAGCAGGCGGGCAACGTTAGCCGCTTTGAGATGTACCGTACCTTTAACTGCGGCGTAGGAATGGTGATTGCGCTGAGTCCGCAAGACGCGGATAACGCCCTGCAGTTGCTCACCGCCGCCGGTGAAAAAGCGTGGAAAATCGGTGTGATTAATGCTTCTGATGCCGATGAGCGTGTGGTTATCAACCCATGAAACGCATAGTAGTGCTGGTTTCAGGTCACGGCAGTAACCTTCAGGCGATTCTGGATGCCTGCCAGCAACAACGGATTAACGGCAGCGTGGCTGCCGTATTAAGTAATAAAACCGACGCGTTTGCCCTAGAGCGCGCGCGGGAAGCGGGCATTGTGACGCACGCATTAAGCGCCTCACAGTTCGTTGATCGCGCAGCATTTGATCGGCAGTTAATGCGTGAAATTGATGCCTATGCGCCACATCTGGTGGTGCTGGCAGGCTATATGCGCATCCTAAGCCCGGCCTTTGTCGCCCATTATCATGACCGTTTACTCAATATCCACCCCTCCCTGCTGCCTAAATACCCCGGCCTACACACTCACCGGCAGGCGCTGGAAAACGGTGATGAAGAACATGGTACCTCGGTACACTTTGTCACCGATGAGCTGGATGGCGGCCCGGTTATTTTACAGGCCAAAGTGCCGGTGTTTCCTGACGATAGCGAAGAGGATATTACGGCGCGCGTGCAACATCAGGAGCATGCGATTTATCCCCTGGTGATTGGTTGGTTTGTTGAGGGGCGCTTACAGATGCGCGATAACGCCGCCTGGCTGGATGGCAAAAAGTTGCCGCCGCAGGGTTATGCATTTGAATAACTAAAGCGGGTTGAGCGTGCTGCCTGCCGTAGAGGCAGCCACGCCTGGCCGGTTACCCATAACGCCCGGTAATATAATCCTCGGTACGGCGCTGTTGTGGCGCGGTAAACAGACGGTCGGTTTCGGCAAACTCTACCAAACTCCCCTGATGCATAAAGGCGGTATAGTCCGATACACGCGCTGCCTGCTGCATATTATGCGTCACTAAAATCAGCGTAAAATGCTGCTTCAAGGTGGTCATTAACTCTTCAATTACTAACGTCGAAATCGGATCAAGCGCCGAGGTAGGTTCATCCAACAGTAGCACCTCCGGCTCAATCGCTATCGCCCGGGCAATAACTAACCGCTGCTGCTGGCCGCTGGAGAGCGTCAGAGCATTTTGCCCGAGGTTATCTTTCACCTCCGGCCACAGCGCCGCCGCGCGCAACGCGCGTTCTGCCGCCTCATTCAAAATGCGACGATCGCGAACGCCCTGTAAACGCAGCCCATACACCACATTTTCATAGATCGATTTAGGAAACGGATTCGGACGTTGAAATACCATTCCCACGCGGCGACGTAATGCTGTCGCATCACTACCCGGCTGCATAATCGCCTGGTTACCAAGGAAAATGTCCCCGCTGATCCGGCAATCATCAATCACATCGTTCATCCGATTAAAACAGCGCAACAGCGTCGATTTACCGCAACCGGAAGGGCCAATTAATGCGGTGATACGCCGCCGGGGAATAGCTAATGAAATGTCATTCAGCGCCTGTTTTTCGCCATACCATAACGAAAGGCTTTTTAGCTCCAGCGCATTATCAATTGCGGTAGTCATGAGGGTTTCCAACATTATTGCACTAATGCGCGATAACGCTCGCGCAGACGATGACGAAGCCCCATCGCCGTCAGGTTAAGGCCCAGGATAATTAACACCAATAGCAATGCCGTGGCATACACCAGCGGACGATCGGCTTGTGCATTCGGGCTTTGAAACGCTAAATCATAAATTTGAAAGCCAAGGTGCATAAATTTACGGTCAAGATGCAGGTAAGGGAAAATACCGTCCACCGGCAGTTCCGGCGCTTGCTTCACCACCCCCACCAACATCAGCGGCGCTGTCTCTCCCGCGGCGCGAGCAACCGCTAAAATTAACCCGGTCAACATCGCCGGTAGCGCCAGCGGCAAAGTAATATTCCATAACGTTTCGGCGCGTGTTGCGCCCAACGCCATCGCCCCGTGGCGCAAGGTAGCCGGAATACGCGACAACCCTTCTTCCGTGGCAACAATCACCACCGGTAAGGTCAACAATGCCAGCGTTAACGAGGCCCAAAGTAACCCCGGCGTGCCAAACGTGGGGTTGGGTAATGCGGCGGGAAACAGTAATTGATCGAGCGTGCCGCCAATCAACCAGACGAAAAAGCCCAGCCCAAACACGCCGTACACAATCGACGGTACGCCTGCCAGATTAACCACTGCGATCCGCACCAACCGTGTCAGCCAGTTACGTCCGGCATATTCATGCAGCCACACCGCAGCGATAACGCCCAACGGCATCACCACCACCGACATCAATATCACCATCAGCACGGTGCCAAAAATCGCCGGAAAAACGCCGCCATCACTCTGCTCGTTGTGCGCCGAATCGCTAACAAAATGCCATAACTGCAGGCCAAAATGTCGCCACTTTTGCCCGAGGGTCATATCGTTGGGATACCAGGCATCCACCACCTGCGTAAGGGGAATACGGTGTTGTTGGCCGTCGGCATCGCGCAACAGTAACGCATTACTATTGCTTTTCGCCATCACTGCCGCCAATTGCGCCGCCTGCGCCTTGAACTGCCGACGGAGTTCAGCGCGATCGGCCTGATAAACCGATTGCACTTGCGCATCATATTGGCCGGTTTTGCGCTGGGCTACGGCTTGCGCATCCAGCGTCTCGATCTGCGCGCTAAGGCGCGCCATTTCAACGTGACGAAGACGCTGCGCCTGCGCCATTTGTATCCGCGTTAATTGCAACCGCTGTTGCAACGCCTGGCGCATATTGCGCGCGGTTAAGGTTAAATCACCATCACGTAGCCCGTCGAACCAACCATACGCCATGCCCCCCACGCGCCGTTGTAACGCAATTACCTCTAACGGTCGTGTGCTATCAACCACTTGCGTAGAGAGGAAGGAGCGAAAATCCGGCGCCGCGAAATCGCGATTACCGGTTTTTAATAAAATACGCGTTACCCGTGGCGGCAGAGCCTGTGCCGCCGGAAAACCACTTTCAGCCAGGTAGTCGCGCGTGAGCGTTTGTTGCCCGGCGATCTCGCCCAGCCAGCGCGTATTGGTACCTGGCGATTGCTTTAAGGTAAACAACGTCACCGGCTGCGGCCAGAAGCCGCGCAACCCCTGCCAGGCAAGTAACCCGATCAACAGTACAAATGCCAGCAGGCTAACGGCGACAGCCCCGGCGGTTAACCAACGCCAGCGATCATTTTGGTGAATGGCACTCATCCCTGTCCCTCATGTTGGCTGTAACGCTGGCGTAAACGCTGACGAACCACTTCCGCCAGCGTGTTCACCACCAACGTGAACAGCAGCAGAACCAGTGCGCTAAGAAACAGAATGCGATAATGCGCGCTGCCCGCCGCAGCTTCCGGCATCTCCACCGCAATATTTGCCGAGAGCGTTCGTAGGCCCTGAAACAATCCCCCTTCGGTACGCGGCGTATTCCCGGTCGCCATCAGAACAATCATCGTCTCACCCATCGCGCGCCCGAAACCGATCATCAAGGCGGCAAAAATACCCGGCGAGGCGCCAGGCAACACCACGCGTGACAGCGTTTGCCACGGCGTTGCGCCCAGTGCTAACGATCCTTGCCCCAATGAAGCTGGCACGCTAAAAATTGCGTCCTCAGCCAGCGTAAAAATTAACGGGACCAGCGCAAACCCCATCGCGACGCCGGCCACCAGCAAATTGCGTTGCGCGTAGTCCTCAGAAAGCCGTTCAGCCATTCCACGCCCGAATATAGCGCTATCCAACAGCGGGAACAGCCATAAGCAGAGCAGCGACATCAGCAATAGCAACGGGATTAAGAGTAATGGCTCTCGCCCGGCGGCGAAAAACCATTGACGCCAGCGAGCAGGCAAACGACGCGCGCCCCATCCGCACAACAATAACGTCAGCGCCAGCATAAACGGCAATGCCAGCACACCAGCCAGATGGTTAGCTACGCGCGGCGCCAGCCACAGACCGGCAATCAACCCTACCACTACGCTTGGCAAGGCTCCCATCATCTCAATCGCCGGTTTTATCCAACGTCGCAGGCCGGGCGACATAAACCATGCGGTATAAATGGCCGCCGCCAATGCCAGCGGCATCGCAAAAAGCATCGCCAGCAGCGCCGCCTTCAGCGTGCCGACCACCATTGGCACCAAACTAAACTTGGCTTGATAATGATCCTCTGCCGAGGTAGCTTGCCAGGTCCAGTCGGGCTGCGGATAGTTCTCATACCATACTTTTTGCCACACACTGCGCCAGCTTACATCGGGCCATGGATTATCCAACTGCCAGTATTGCCACAGCCCGTCACGCTCGGTCAGCAAACCATCGCCCGCCGGTGTAAAACGGGCCTGAGTAATGCCGGGCGGCAAGTGATGGTGAAAAATCGCCTGATCTTGTTTACTGGCAAACAATGATAACGCGCCTTGTGGGCTGATAACGGCAAATACGCGCCGTTGTGGTTCACTGACCACCAAACCCGTGCCGGTGCCGGAAAAACGACGAATATGGTTGAGATGTGGGCCGGTTTCGCTGGCAATATCAAACCACTGACTTACGCCGGTCGGCCCGGATAACAGTAATGAATGCCCGCCGCTCAGCAACGTCATGCGCTCAACGGGCTGATGTAAGGTAATGGCATCGCGCAGGGTTGGCTTCTCGGTATCAAGACGCCAGACGCGCAGTAGATTGCCGCTCAGCGCGAACAAGAGTTTACCATTCGGCGCCACCAGCAGTTGACGGGTGGCCGGGTTATCAATCCGTTGGCGCTGTATTGGTTGATGGGGCGCCAGCCAGCCGAGAGTAATCTGTGTGGCATTAGCCGCTGCCGCCAGCCAGCGCCCATCAGCAAGGTGCGCTAACGCCGGATGTTGTAATCCGCCCTCGCCCAGGCTTAATGCGCCATCGCCGAGCGGAAACTTCCAGCGCGGCCCGCCAGGATCGGAAAAATCGGGCTCAATCACGCGGATACCGCCAGCAGGCGTCAGCAACATCACCGCCTGATTATCCGCCGTGCTTGCCGCAGCGATCACCTTGTCCGCCAGCCGTAGCGCCGGTTCCGCCGGTTCGCCATTCAGCGGAATAAACTGCCCGATGCCTTGATTATCAATACGCCAGCCCCAGCGGCCTTCCGCTCCCAACGCTAGCGCGGGCTGGTTTTGCCATAACTGCTGCGTAATACCGGCGTGGATAGACGGTGCGCTAAATAACGGCAATACCACCCAAATTAACCACAGGAACAGCAACAGCATCACACCTAATACCCCAATGCCGCAGGCGGTGACGAAACGCCGCGTCATCCGGTCAATAAAGCGCCGACGCCTGTCGCTAAACTGTACGGGTATATGGTTATCAATCATCGGTGCGCGGCAGTCCTGTAAAGATAGAGCCGCTATGTTGCCCGTAGCCGCCTGATATGACAACAGTTGAGGTTGGACAATGCTGCCATACTCTCGCCATAATGATAACGGACACTGGATACCCTCGTCCTGAATCAGCCAAACGGAGCCATAATGGGTCAGGAAAAGCTATACATCGAAAAAGAACTGAGCTGGTTATCCTTCAACGAACGCGTTTTGCAAGAGGCGGCGGATAAAACCAACCCGCTGATTGAGCGTATGCGTTTTCTCGGCATCTATTCCAACAACCTTGATGAATTTTATAAGGTTCGTTTTGCCGATCTGAAACGACGTATTTTAATTGGCGAAGAGCAAGGTTCCGCAAGCCAGCCGCGCCACCTGTTAAAAAAGATTCAGCAACGCGTGATGAAGGCCGATCAAGAATTTGATGGGTTGTATAACGATTTGCTGCTGGAAATGGCGCGCAATCAAATTTTCTTGATTAACGAACGCCAGCTCTCGCCTAACCAACAAATCTGGTTGCGGCGTTACTTTAAGCACCAGTTACGCCAACACATTACGCCGATCCTGATTAATCACGACACCGATCTGACCGAGTTTCTGAAGGACGATTACACCTACCTGGCGGTTGAGATTATTCGCGGCGACGATATTCGCTATGCGCTGCTTGAGATCCCATCAGATAAGGTTCCACGCTTCGTCAATCTGCCGCCGGAAACGCCGCGCCGCCGCAAGCCGATGATCTTGCTGGATAATATTTTGCGCTATTGCCTTGATGATATTTTCAAAGGTTTCTTCGATTATGATGCGTTAAACGCCTACTCGATGAAAATGACGCGCGACGCCGAGTACGATCTGGTTACCGAAATGGAATCCAGCCTGCTGGAGTTAATGTCGTCCAGCCTGAAACAGCGTCTCACCGCCGAACCGGTGCGGTTCGTATATCAACGCGATATGCCAGACGAAATGGTTGAGTTACTGCGCGCCAAGCTGAATATCTCTAACTATGATTCCATCATCCCTGGTGGGCGCTATCATAACTTCAAAGATTTCATCAGTTTTCCAAACGTTGGCAAAGCCAATCTGGTCAATAAAGCATTACCGCAATTGCGTCATATCTGGTTTGACGCCTTTCGCAATGGCTTCGATGCCATTCGGCATCGCGATGTCCTGCTCTACTATCCGTATCATACCTTCGAACACGTCCTTGAATTGTTGCGTCAGGCGTCGTTCGACCCCAGTGTACTGGCGATAAAAATCAATATTTATCGTGTGGCGAAAAACTCACGCATTATTGATGCGATGATCCACGCCGCCTACAACGGTAAAAAAGTCACTGTGGTGGTGGAGCTACAGGCGCGTTTCGATGAAGAAGCGAATATTCACTGGGCCAAACGGCTTACCGAAGCCGGTGTACACGTTATTTTCTCCGCGCCGGGGCTGAAAATTCACGCCAAACTGTTCCTGATTTCACGCCGTGAAGGGGACGAAGTGGTGCGTTATGCGCATATTGGCACCGGTAACTTCAACGAAAAAACCGCCCGCCTCTACACCGACTATTCTCTGTTAACCGCCGATGCGCGCATTACTAACGAAGTGCGCCGGGTATTTAACTTTATTGAAAACCCGTATCGCCCGGTCAGCTTCGATTATCTGATGGTTTCGCCGCAAAACTCGCGGCGTATGCTCTATCAACTGATTGATGATGAAATCGCTAATGCGCAAAATGGCCGACCAGCCGGGATTACCTTAAAGGTCAATAATCTGGTAGATAAAGGGCTGGTTGATCGCCTGTATACCGCCTCCAGCGTAGGGGTAAAAGTCAATTTATTGATTCGTGGCATGTGCTCGCTGATTCCTGATCTGGAAGGCATCAGCGAAAATATTCGCGTCATCAGTATCGTTGACCGCTATCTGGAGCACGATCGCGTCTATATTTTTGAAAACGGCGGCGATAAAAAGGTGTTCCTCTCCTCCGCCGACTGGATGACGCGCAATATTGATTATCGGATTGAAGTCGCGGTGGCGGTGCTCGACCCGGTGCTGAAACAGCGCGTTCTGGATATTATCGGCATCCTGTTCAGTGATACGATGAAAGCCCGCTTTATTGATAAAGAACTGAGTAACCGTTACGTACCGCGTGGAAATCGCCGTAAAGTGCGCGCGCAATTGGCGATTTACGATTACATCAAATCTCTGGAACAACCTGAATAATTCACTATGCCAATATCCCATAAGAGTACGCCAAAACCGCAGGAGTTCGCCGCTATCGACCTCGGTTCCAATAGTTTCCACATGGTGATAGCCCGCGTGGTGGATGGCGCCATGCAGGTCTTGGGCCGGTTGAAGCAGCGGGTGCATCTGGCCGACGGCCTGGATGCCAATAATGTGCTAAGCGAAGAGGCGATTCAGCGTGGCCTCAGTTGCCTTACGCTGTTTGCCGAACGTTTACAGGGGTTCAGCGCTGCTAACGTTACCATCGTAGGTACCCATACGCTACGCCAGGCGGTGAATGCTGAAGAGTTCTTGCAGCGCGCCGCCGAGGTGATCCCCTACCCGATAGAGGTTATCTCCGGTCACGAAGAAGCGCGTCTGATTTTTATGGGTGTAGAACACACTCAACCGGAAAAGGGCCGCAAGCTGGTGATTGATATCGGCGGTGGCTCAACCGAGCTGGTCATCGGGGAGGATTTTGAACCGAAGTTAGTGGAAAGCCGCCGGATGGGTTGCGTGAGTTTTGCGCACCTCTATTTTCCCGCCGGAACCATAAGCAAAGAGAACTTCCGCCGCGCCCGCCTCGCCGCCGCGCAAAAACTGGAAACGCTGGCATGGCAATATCGTTTACTGGGCTGGCAATTCGCCCTCGGCGCTTCCGGCACCATTAAAGCCGCTTGTGAAGTGCTGGAGGCGATGGGCGAAAAAGATAAACTGATCACCGCGGAACGGCTGGAAAAGCTTTACGAGGAAGTGATCAAATATAAATCTTTCGACTCGCTCAGCCTGCCGGGCCTCTCGGAAGAGCGCAAAGTGGTCTTTGTGCCAGGACTTGCGATTCTCGCCGGGGTTTTTGATGCGCTGGCGATCCGTGAACTGCGCCTGTCTGACGGTGCGCTACGTGAAGGCGTGCTGTATGAAATGGAGGGCCGTTTCCGCCACCAGGATATTCGTAGCCGCACCGCACAAAGCCTCGCCAACCATTACAATATCGACAGCGATCAGGCGCGGCGGGTACTGGAAACTACCGACCAGCTCTATTTACAGTGGGAACAGCAAAATCCGAAACTGGCAAATCCACAACTGGCCACGCTATTACGCTGGGCGGCAATGCTGCACGAAGTGGGGTTAACCATCAACCACAGCGGATTACAACGCCACTCTTCCTACATCCTGCAAAACACCAATATGCCGGGCTTTAATCAGGATCAACAGTTGCTGTTGGCAACGCTGGTACGCTATCACCGTAAGGCGGTAAAAGTGGATGAAATGCCGCGCTTTACGTTATTTAAGAAAAAGCAATTTTTACCGCTAATCTTTTTATTGCGCCTGGGGACGTTGCTGAACAATCAGCGCCAGGCCACCTGTAAACCGGCCTCTTTACAGTTAAGCACCGACGACGGTCACTGGAGGTTACGCTTTCCGGAGGGGTATTTCAGCCAAAATACCCTGGTACAGTTAGACCTTGAGCGCGAGCAGTCTTATTGGGAAGACGTCACGGGCTGGAAATTGATGACAGAAGAGGAACCGGCCGCACAGTAACCGGCAGAAGATAACGATGACAACTTTACGACCTGAAAATTACTTCACCGAGAAATACCAGCTCACCGCGCCGCATTCTGAAATTGTTGCTGCGCTACCGCAGCTCACGCCCGGCAAAGCGCTGGATGTTGGGTGCGGTAATGGGCGCAACTCGCTGTATCTCAGCCAGCGCGGTTTTGATCTGACCGCTTGGGATAAAAATCCGGCCAGCATTGCACGGCTGAATCAGATTATCGAAGCAGAGGGTATTACCAATATTGATACGGCGATACGCGATCTGAACGACCACCGGTTTAATGGTGCCTGGGACTTGGTGTTCTCTACGGTGGTGATGATGTTTTTACAGCCGGAAACCATCCCGCAATTAATCGCCGATATGCAGGCCAGCACGGTGAAAGGTGGTTACAACCTGATTGTCGCCGCCATGGATACCGAGGATTTTCCCTGTGTCGTGCCTTTTCCATTTACCTTCAAATCCGGTGAGTTGAGCGATTATTACCGTAAATGGCATATCGTGAAATACAACGAGCATGTCGGGCAGTTACATCGCACCGATGAAAACGGCAACCGCATTCGCCTGCGTTTCGCCACCTTGTTGGCGCAAAAAACGCCGCCTGCCGATTATTAATGACTGGCGCCGCTGGCCTGGCTCAATCCAGACAGCGGCATCGCCTGACCGATCGCCGTTCCTTGCAAGTAATCCACGCCCATGTTTTTCAAGGCCGCAGCGACGGGCTGCTCCTGCACCTCCATCGCCACAACCTGCATTTTTTTCAACCGGGCAAGGCGACATATTGATTCAACTATCTGGTAATCAAGGCTGCTGTTTAAAATATTCCGCGCTAAACCGCCGTCAATTTTTAACATATCCGCCTGCACGTTATTAAGCCGCAAATAACTGGCATAACCGGCACCGAAACCATCAATAATCACGCGGCATCCGATTTGTCGTAGCCGAATCATGGTCTGATTGCCCCAGTAAACATCGCTCAGAACCGGGGATTCTGCGACCTCAATAATCAACTGCCAAGGTTCAACACCTCGCTCTGCCAGCATCGCGCCAATTTCATTCGCCAAGTGAGGCCGGCAGAAACTGGTGGCAAACAGTTTCACCGCCAACCGTGCCGCTGGCAGCGTTTCGCGATGTGTGGCAATAAAGTCGAGAGTTTGCGCTAATAACCAGCGATCAATTTCCCATGTCATACCGCATTCATGCACCACCGTTAAAAAGCGTGCGTGTTCAATCAGTTCGCCATTGCTATCAACCATATTTAGCAGTACTTCATGAAAATCATCGCCGCGCGTCCCCTCTATCCGCTGCGCCATCAGGACAAACCCGCCCTCTTGTAGCGCACGCTGCACCGCTTGCAAGGTGTTAACTTTTTCCTGGGTGGTTTGCAGCGTTGATACACTTCCCTCTTGCAACTGTTCCGCCCGACGACTGTGCAGCGACACTTCCGCCAGCGCACTCATCTCTCCCAGCAATTCATGTAACTGGCTGACCGGTGGTTTGATATGGCAGTAACTAACGCCAACCTCGGGTTGCAGCGGTAAGCCATCCCACAGCAGGCGATAATCGTTTAATGCGGCCGCGATCTCCTCAACCCGTAACGCATAGGCGCTCTTTTCCAGTCGTAGCGCCAAATCAAACCCCGGTAACTGATAGACGCCCTCGTGCGGTTGTAGCTGCGGCCTTAAATGTGCCGCCAATCCCCGTTTGTACTGTATTCGTAGTTGCAGACCATAAGTCCGACTGAGGAGATCCAGTTCGGGGATACGCAAAAAACAGAGTGTTGAATGAGGGTGGCGGCTTAGCTCACCGCTCAAGGCACGCAGATTCGGTAAATCGATGATGGGATCGATCAACGCCGCGCGGCGTGTTTGGCTGATAATACGCCGCTGCCGCGTTCCGCTGGTAGAAAGGATGATTAGCGTAAGGGTAAAGATCAGTAGATTAGAAAAAATCACCGCCAAATGATTATACATCGCCGGGTTAACCAAAAACTGCTCACGGAACTGAAACAGCGTAATCAGTACCAATGACCAACTCAGCGAGGTCAGTAAATAACCAAAACGTGTCGCAGACCACAGCATGGTTGGCAGCAGTAGCATCATGGCATAATCACCGACCCGCACATGGTCTAACACGGTACTTAACCAGCCAAAAACCATCAGCAGCAAACATAGCAGCCCTAGCCAGCAAGCAATTTCTGGCGCGGACACCTCTTCGCTAACTTGCCGCTTCATACGTTGGAACAGTTGTCGGGCAAAACGCGGATCGCGCAGGATACGAATCACGCAGTAGTACAGCGGCGTCATCGCCATGCAGGAGAGCAGAAAAGACTGATAGTTAATCAATGTGCGTAGCGTAAAAGGATCGCGTGACACCACCGCAGCACTTTCCGGAATAACGCCTAACGTCACCATCAATTGCAACAACATTACCGACAGCGTCGTCAGCAAGAAACTGAGCCAGAACAGACGGGCGGAAAGTACGCGCCACGCGCCGACCGTAACCCCCCAACGTCGCCCGGCCTGCAAATGGTAGCCAAGCCAGCAGCAGCTCAGGTTAATGATAAAAATCAGGCAAGTGGTTAACGCATGGCCTGGCGTAAACAGGTTGAAATAGCGTAGCGCCAACGCGAGTGTGATGCCCGGCAGCGCCAGCCAGTCAAACACCATCAGCATTGCCACCATCATCGCCATTGGCAAATAAAACAGATAGACATGCCCTTCCGGCAACTGCAAGCGCGTGGAAAAAAAGCTGGAAAGCGGCAACAGCGTGAGTGAGATAACCATCGGTAATCCCCACCATTTAGTGCCAAGAGTTTTAAGTAACGCGTATTTATGCATAAGAAGGTTTACTGCCAGTAACATCATCAGGATTGGGGAAATCTGGGGCGGCGCAAGAAAAGCAAGGATATAGTAGGCATCCGGGCAGAAAAAAAGTTGATATAAATCAATTTAGTTCCGTTTTTTTCCACTGCGTTATAACCTGCTTTCCAATAAATCGCGATAACTTGTGCGCTTTCTGCCGCGAATAGTCGCTCATGCATTGACCTCTTGCGTCGGCTGTGCCTAAATTGTCACACCGCCCTGGACGGGCATCCCACAGGAACCCACTGCGTGAATAACGCTATGACCATTCGAAGACGTCAGAAAACCGGTCTAATGACCCGTATTATTTTGCTGATTAGCTTCCTAATTTTGCTTGGACGTTTGCTGTACACCATTCCAGGCGCCATTGAACACCATCAGCAAAAAAAAGCGCAGCCGGAGCCAACGACTATTTCGTCCTCTACGTAGTACTGGCGTTACGACGCGAGTGTTAGGTTGTTTTCAGACACAAGGGATGTTTTATGTCTGTTTCTCACGTCCAGCAATTAGCTGAAATTCGTAACCGTATTCTGACGCGGTTGCTTAACGACCATGTCTTGGTTGATACCCTCCTCCAGCCTAAAGACACTGCTGAACCCGATAGCGCCATTCAACAGGCAATCATAGCGTTACAGCAAGATCTCGTCTTTATGCATGCCGCAGATATTGCCGATATTCTTGAGGCGTTACCCGAGGAGGAGCGTCTCGCGTTGTGGTCATTGATTGAAACCCGACGTCGGGGCGAAGTGTTGGTCGAAGCATCGGAAACCGTTTGGGAAAGCCTGACGGAGCGGATGAGCGATAAAGAGATCCTCCATGCACTCGAACCCCTTGATATTGACGATCAAGCCTGGCTGGCGAAGTACCTTCCTCGCGATCTGACCGGTCGCTTGTTGACCACGCTGGAACCCGGCTTACGCGCTCGGGTACTTAATGTGGTGCACTTTGATCGTGATCGGGTCGCACGCATCATGGATTTCAACTTCATCACGGTACGTGGTGATGTCACGCTGGCAACGGTACAACGTTTTTTACGCCACAAAAAATTTATGCCGGAAGGGACGGATAAACTTTTTATCACGGATAAAAGTAACCAGCTGCTCGGCGAGTTGGCCCTGACCGAGATATTACTGAATGCGCCAACAAAACGCGTAATTGAGGTAATGAACGCCAAACCGACCACCTTCCGGCTCGACGATCGTGCCGAAGAGGCGGCAGGCGCTTTCGAACGTTATAACCTGATTTCCGCGCCGGTGGTTGATGGCCACGGTAAGTTGATTGGGCGCGTTACCATTGAAGATATTGTCGACCTGGTTAACCAAGAGAGCGAGAGCAACATCCGTAAAATGGGCGGCGTCAGCCAGGAAGAGGATGTGTTTGCGCCGGTTAGAAAGGCAGTGCGTAACCGCTGGACTTGGTTGGCGGTTAATTTGTGTACCGCGTTTGTCGCTTCACGCGTTATCGGCCTATTTGAATCCACCATTTCGCAATTAGTGGCGTTGGCGACCTTAATGCCGATTGTCGCCGGGATCGGCGGGAACACTGGTAACCAGACGATTACCATGATTGTGCGTGCGCTGGCGCTTCATCAGGTAGAACCCGGCAACTTTTCTTTTTTAATTCTGCGTGAACTCGGCGTGGCGCTGATTAACGGCCTCATCTGGGGCGGAATTATGGGCGGCGTCACGTGGCTGATGTATCACAATCTGGCGCTGGGTGGCGTCATGATGTTGGCGATGGTGCTGAACCTTTTGCTGGCGGCGCTGATGGGTGTGTTGATCCCACTGATTATGACCCGCCTAAAGCGCGACCCGGCAGTCGGCTCCAGCGTATTGATTACTGCTTTAACCGATACCGGCGGATTTTTTATCTTTCTGGGGCTGGCCACGCTGTTTTTATTACCGCATTGATACCGGCGCACGCTAAGCACGCCGGTTTAAATTAACGCCTACTGTAATTGTTGGCGCAGAAACCTATCCGCCGCCTTCATCGTTGCTATCGACTCCGGGGTTTGATACTGCCAGTGAAAACCATGGGTGCCGCCTTCAGCAATCAACAGTTCTGAAGTCACGTCCACCGCCTTTAACTTCCAGAACAACCGCACTGCGTCGCTCAGCAGCAGATCTCGGGTGCCGGAAACAATCACACTGGCAGGGAAACTGGATGGATAAGTATCATAAAGCGGCGAAACCTCAGGCTTTCGCGCATCAATACCGTTGAGATAAAACTGGTTGGCGATACGTAACGTCAGCCCCAGTGGGGCGACATCCCGTCCATCATTGGCTACCGCGCTATCGCCATTCCCCGTAATGTCGGATGCGGGGCTAAATAAAACCTGTGCTTTTATCATTGGAAGATGCTGCCGCTGCGCCTTTAGCAACATTGCCAGCATAATTTCCCCGCCGGAAGAGCTACTGATACCAATCATCCGCTCGGGTCGGAAACGTGTCACCAGTTGTTTATAAACCGACAGCGACTGATCGATAGCGACCGGAAACTTCGCCTCTGGCGCCATATCATAATCAATAGAGTAGACCGTAACGCCCAGCGTACCTGCGACCATCAGCGCCGAGCGATCGCTGGCATCTCCCATCACAAACCCACCGCCGTGAATATTTATCGCAGCCACATCTTCCAAACCTGCCGCCACATGAGTTGGCGTGATAACCAACACCGGCACGCCGGCAATCGTGGTTCGCTGCGTATGTAAGGCGTATTTTTTAATCAAATCCGCTTCAATCGGCGCTTCGGAAGCATTGAATTTTTTTCGCCCGTCAATAATTTGCTGGTCACTAATCGGGATAAATGAAGGGATGATGGGATACGATGTTTTTTTAATAAACGCCGCCGCTTGTGGGCTGATTGCCGCTTGCTGGCCTGGCGTCAGGGTCAATGAATGACTACAGCCAGCCAGCGTTAATACCAGCGTTGCCGCAGTAACAACCTTCACAAAAGAGTTCATATTTCGGGTTCCGACGATCGCATGAGGTGGAAAGGCGCGGTTCGAAAGTTTTTCGATCCGCAAACAAACCCGATAATAATGCACTAAGTGCAAAGTTACCAACAGTGTATAATTATTTTCTGCTTCTGGTCGCCGTTACTTCGGCTCTCAATCTGCTAGCTGCTTAAAAACCGCGTTCAGATAATATTCAAATGGCTTCTTCCTCTGCTCTTCACTCCAGCATTCTGCCGAGATACGCATCGCACCTATTCCCATCATTGCGACTAAGCGTAGCTCCATACGCCGCGCGGGATCGGGCCATTTTTCCGTTAAAGCAGTAAATAAGGCCTGTTCCTGACGAATATAATTCGCCTGTTTGCGTGCCAGCAGCGTGTCGGTTGAATGCATCAAACGATCGAGCGCCGTCGCCTCTTCTAAAGAATAAGACGAGGTAATTTTTATTAGCGTCGCATATACCGCATCAAGCGGCGGTGTCTCCGGTGAGATTGCCAGCAGCTCAGTTTTGAAAGCCTCAGTAGAGCCGCTTTCCAGGGCGGTCACAATTTCCTCTTTCGAACTGAAATAGTGAAAAAAAGTTCGTCGGGAAATATCCGCCGCTTCGGCTATCGCATCTAGCGTGGTGGCTTCGAAACCGTTAGCCAGGAATAATTCCAGCGCGACAGTGATGATACGTTCATGCCTTGCCCGACGCTTTCTTTCGCGCAAACCTTCGATGGGCGCGGAGGCGTTATTAGGGGAAATGTGAGAGGGCTTAACCATGTTACTCCTGAAGATCGTCTTATCGCGTAGCGGATTTTACAGACCTGCCGCCTGCGCTGAATAGCTTGGTGATGACTCTTTTAACATCACTCAACGCTCTGCCCTTCCCGCAGGCGTATCGCGTCCCGACCGGGAGGAATGCCATAAAAGCGGCTATATTCGCGGCTGAATTGGGACGGGCTGTTATAGCCCACCGAAAACCCAATCGTCGCGACATCATCGGTGTGGGTAAGCAGCCGCACTCGCGCTTCCTGCAAACGCACTTGCTTTTGATACTGCCCCGGCGTCATGGTGGTTATCGCGCGGAAATGGCGATGAAATGAGGATTCACTCATGCCCGCCAGCGCCGATAAATCTTCAATCCTCAGCAGTTGCGCATAGTTAGCGCGTATCCAGCGAATCGCATGGCCGATCCGCGCCAGTCGGCTATCTGCCAAGCCAATTTGGCGCACCATCGCCCCTTGCGGGCCGTTTAATAGCCACCACAATATCTCCCGCTCAATCGCCGGAGCCAACACCACTGCGTCATCCGGTCGGTCAAGCAAACGCAACAGCCGTAACACCGCATCTCCGACTTCATGCGAGGCCGGACTAACGCCCAGCCCCGGGTGTTTTACCATTGCGCTGCGCGGCATGTTACCTGCCCTTTCCAACAATAACGACGCAATCATCGTCGGTTTCAACATCAATCCCACCGCTAGACAGGGTTCATTGACCGTCGCGAATTCAATGTGGCTGGCAATCGGTAACTCCACCGACACCACCAGATACTCGCCAGCGCCATACCGGAAAACACGCTCACCCAGCATGACCTTTTTCGTTCCCTGCACGACCAGTACAAACATCGGCTCAAAGACATGATGAATGGGCTCGCTCGGCGTGCTCTGCGCGGAAACCACCAAGCCGGGAATAGCGGTCTGCACAATGGCCGGCCGCAGAGGCCCGGCGTGACGAGCAATCAGGGTGGATAATTCTTGTAAGGGCGTCATAAGCGTATTCTCACTAAAGCGACGGCATTCGCCAGCGACTATCACGCAAACTAGCGTGATTGACAGGATTGTGCAAGATCCTGCCAGCTTGATGCTACCACGCCAAGAGCGGGTTCTGGTTAGATAATTTTCAACCCTACGCACCCTCCACAGGAGAAATGCTATGCCGCTTGATTCTTACCTTTCCCTTGGCCGTTCCGGCCTGCGCGTCAGCCCGTTTTGCCTCGGTACGATGACCTTTGGCGAAGATTGGGGCTGGGGAAGCAGCGTGGCGGAATCGGAAGCGATTCTGACCGAATATCTGGCACAGGGCGGTAATTTTATTGATACCGCCAACATCTATACCAACGGGCACGCCGAAAAAATTATCGGTGATTATTTTGCGACACGCGGTGAATTGCGCGATCGGGTGGTACTGGCGACCAAGTTCTTCTGCAACTTGCATCCTGGCGATCCGAATGGCGGCGGCGCGGGCCGTAAGGCCATCATTCGCCAGTGCGAGGAGTCGCTACGCCGCTTGCAGACTGATTATATCGATCTCTACTGGCTGCATAACTATGATCGCACAGCGCCGATTGAGGAGACGCTACGCGCGATGGATGACCTGGTGACTGCCGGTAAAGTCCGCTATCTCGGGGTTTCCGACCTACCGGCCTGGAAAGTGGCGCAGGCGGCGACGCTCGCCGACTTCTGTCATTTTGCGCCTTTTATCGCCATGCAGGTGGAATACTCACTGTTAGCGCGTACCGTCGAAGGCGAGTTGACGCCGATGGCGCAGGAGTTGGGCATTGGCGTCATGCCATGGGGGCCGCTGCGTGGAGGTAAACTTTCCGGCAAATATACCCGTGACAACGCAGGCCAACAAAAATCCGACCGCACCGGTTCGACCAGCGGGCTGAGCGCCGACGAGTATGCCGTACTGGATGTGGTCAACCAGGTCGCCGATGAAACCGGCGCCAGTGCCGCCGCGGTGGCTCTGGCATGGGTTCATCAGTGTCCCGGCGTCTCTTCTACGCTGATCGGCGCCAGACGTCTGGATCAGTTGCAGGCGAATCTTGCGGCGCTCGATCTAAAACTTACCGTTGACCAGCTTGCCCGGCTCGACGAGTGTTCGGTGCCGACGCTGAATTTCCCTGCCGACAATAACCGTCACCTCGCGCCGGGCCTCGCTTTTGCTGGTGCCACCGTGGACGGTGTAAAAACCACCGCGCAACCGATGATCGTAAACAACACCACCCGTTACTAAAAAACGGCGTCGCATAGGCGCTCAGGAGAAGCACAATGAAACAGATCCAACTGGGTTCCAGCGGCCTAACGGTGAGCGCTCAGGGGCTGGGATGCATGGGTATGAGTACCACTTACGGCCCAAGCGATGAACAGGAGAGCCTGGCGACATTGGCCCGGGCGCGTGAACTGGGCATCACTCTGTTCGATACGGCAGAAGTCTATGGACCGTTTAGCAATGAAAAACTGCTTGGCAAAGCGTTCGCCAGTACACGCGATCGCGTGGTGTTGGCAACCAAAGTCGGTTTCAAATTCGATGCCGCCGGCGCGCTCGAAATGGTCGCCGGTAGGCCGGTGGTTAGCGGCAAGCCAGCGCATATTCAGGCGGCGGTAGAGGGCTGTTTGCAGCGGCTGGGAACCGATTATATTGATTTGCTCTACCTGCATCGCATCGATCCTTCGACGCCGATCGAGGAAACCATTGCGGCGCTAGCAGCGCTGGTTAAGCAGGGAAAAATACGCTACATAGGGCTGTCTGAAGCCTCACCCGTGACTATCAGAAAGGCCCATGCCGTTCATCCCGTTTCGGCGGTGCAGATTGAGTATTCCCTGTTTGAACGTGGCGTGGAACACAACCAGGTTCTGGCAACCACGCGTGAACTCGGCATTGGTTTTGTGTCTTATTCCCCGCTCGGTCGCGGTTTTTTATCCGGTGCGCTCAATGATCTATCGTCGCTGGCGTCCACCGATTTCCGACGCTTCGATCCGCGATTCCAGGGAGAAAATTTACGCATTAACCTGCGCCTGGTCGACGGCATTACTAAAATTGCCGCGGCCAAAGGGGTCACGCCGTCGCAATTAGCGATTGCCTGGACCCAACAGGCTGGAACCGTGCCGATACCCGGTACCCGCCGCGTGAAATATCTGGAGGAAAATGCAGCGGCGGCTGACCTGATACTGACTGAGGAGGAGTTACAGGCGTTAAATGACATCGCGCCGTTTGGCGCGGCGGCCGGAGAACGTTATGCGCCAGCGATGATGGAAACGCTGGGACACTAAAAATATCGGCATGGTCAACACACGAGGAGGCACCCGTATGCAACCAGATTTTAACCGTCGTCTGTTACTGACTGCGGCGGCAGGCACTGCCGCCGTTGCCGGGTTCAATTCATCCCCGCTTTTTGCCGCCGCGCATTCCGCTGGCGCACCGCTTTCGCGTGACATGCTCTACTCAACCTCACCACAAGCAACAGCGCTACAGGGTGAAGCGGCCGATCGGGTTGCCATTCGCGCCTTGATTGATGCCTGGGCGCACTATGCCGATCGTCGGTTAGCGGAAAAGCAGGCAGCGCTCTTCACGGAAAACGGCGGGTATAGTATTTACAACGCCGAACCGGCGCATAGCCAGCCAGTGAGTTCCCGGCACGGACGGGCGCAAATTGTGGCGGCGCTGGCTACCCTTAACCAATTCGTGCATACCACCCATTTCAACGGGCAAAGCGCCATCGCGATTAAAGGGGATCGCGCGATCGGTGAATCTTACTGCCTGGCGCATCAGCTTCACGAAGTGAACGGACAACGGACGCTGCAACTCTTGTCGATTCGTTATTACGACGATTTTGTTCGGGTTAATGGGCAATGGCTCTTCGCCGAGCGGCAGTTAATTATTGACTGGAGTGATACACGTCCATCCGCCGAGAGTTAACAGGCGGCTCCTCAGCGGCGCTCTCAAGGTACCTGAGAGCGCCGGAATCAAGCACCAACTTATGCGGCGTTGAAGCTTTTCACCGCATCGGCCCCGGCGGGCAAGCGCATCGGGCTATTCGTATCGGTAACTGCCCGCCATACGGCCTCAGCAACATCCGCAGCCTGAGTAATGTCGGTGAGATTTTCAAAGCCAGCCAGTACATGTTGCGCCAGATCGCCATAGCCTTCCGGGAAAGCGTTTTCCATATGCGGGCGACAGTTCTCGCCAAAGCGGGTGCCGGGAGCGGCGCCGGGCAGAACCAAACGTACCCGTATATTATGCGGTGCCAGTTCCAACGCAAGTGATTCGGTAAACGCATTTACCGCGGCTTTACTGCCGGTATACACCGCCAACAGCGGCAGTGGTCTCACCGTCACGGTTGAGGTGACATTCACAATAGTACCGGCCTGCCGTTGACGAAATTGCGGGATGACCGCCTGGGTTAAGGCGATGGTGCCAAGCGTATTGGTCGCAAAAATTTCGCGAATACTTGCCATTGAAGCGCCTTCCAGCGCGCCCAACATACCTACACCCGCATTGTTAACCAGCACATCAATCGGACCGGCGGCTTCTACTGCGCGAGCGATACTGTGCGGATCAGTCACATCCAGCGCAATCACACTTAAACGATCGGATTGCGGAAACAGATCGGTGCGTGGCGTACGCATAGTGGCAATCACTTTCCAGTCACGCTCAAGAAAGTACTTGGCGGTTTCCAGCCCAAAGCCCGATGAACAGCCGGTGATAAGAATCGTTTTCATGTTAACTCCCGTAGAACTAAATGGTCGGTTAACAATAGATTGGTGCAATCGTACTTGCTACAATCGAAAGTCCGTAATTCTTTCGCCAGAGTCCAGTTATGATCGATCCGCTTGCCGATGTGGTTACGCTGCTGCAACCCGCCGCGCAGTTCTCTAAAGTTGCGGTGGCTTCAGGTAGCTGGAAAGTACGCCGCACCGATCGGGGCGAGCCATTTTATTGTGTGGTTTTAGCGGGTTGCTGTCGGCTCGCCGTGAACCGAGAGACGCCCTTTCTGCTGCAGGAAGGCGATTTTGTGCTGATCCCCGCCGCGTGGGATTTCACTCTCTACAGCCAGCATCCCGATGATTTATCGGAAATCGCAAGCGTCGCACCAGTCCGCCAGCCCAATGGTGAATTTCGTATTGGTCAACAGGACGAACCGCCGGAAGTCCGAATGTTGCTCGGGCACTGCGTATTTGATGCGCCGGATGCGGCATTGCTGGTATCGCTGTTGCCGCAGTTGATCCATGTGCGCGGCGAACCCAGGCTTACCACCCTGGTTCAGTTGGTGGGCGATGAATCACGTGCACAGCGGCCTGCTCGCGCGGTGGTCCTGGCACGCCTGCTAGAGGTTCTGTTTATTGAGGCGCTACGTTCAGCGGCGAGGACTTACGCATCGCCGGGGTTGTTACAAGGGCTGGCCGATGAGCGGTTGGCGGCAGCAATACGCGGTTTGCATGAAAAGCCAGCGCATCCATGGACCGTGGCGCAGATGGCAAAAACTGCGGCGCTCTCCCGCTCTACTTTTTTTGAGCGATTTCGTGCCACGGTGGGCGTTGCTCCGATGACCTATCTGCTCACCTGGCGTATGGCGCTGGCAAAAGATCTGCTGCGTAAAAACGCCGCCAGCATTACCGAGGTGGCGGAACGCGTCGGCTATAGTTCGGTAAGTACCTTTAGCGTGGCCTTTTCTCGTTATGCTGGCCTGACGCCAACCCGTTACAGGCAGGAACTGAGCGCCAGAAACCTGGCCGATGAATTTCAGCAGCCTGGCTAACCGGGCGGATAGTGGGATTTCGGCACTAAGTTATATACTTTAAGACCGAGCGAACCTTTATGAAACGGGGCTTAGCCGAGAGCCTGAGCCAGCCGTTTGAGGCGAGAGATGACCATGCACAGCACGAATTATCGGAACACACTGATCACGGTGTCGGATGATTGTCCGGTGACAGTGGCAACGCGGCCAGCCAAAGCGGGAACCATCGCAGAGCGACAGTTCGCACAGCTTTCAGCCGCGCCCTATACTCTGACGTCAGACGAACTGCTTCTCGCTGTCGAGAATGCCCGCAAAGGCCCGGTGACGGCAGACGAGTTCTTCGCTAAGCCACAAGCCTGCCTGCGCGCTTCTCCGCTGGTGAAGAAGCACGGTTATGGGCTGCACCACAATTCAGAGAGCCGGGTCGCGCTGGTCGCGATGGAGAGTGCCGAATATGCGCGGTTACTGGCTGATGCTTCGGTTGTGAAACGCCGGGGAATGCGTAGCTCGCGCCGTTGACTTCTCTCACCATGCGATAAAAGTACCGGCTGGCGTTGCCAGACTCAAAAACAAAAAAGCCCGCATCATTGCCAAACAACTGGCATTTGGAAACTGCTCGGGTTATCAGGCCATGATCAGACGCTTAAACAGTAACTGCTGGACGTCCTGCCGATGTGCCAGGATCGCATGCGCGGTCACTAACGTTCCATCTACTGAATACAAAACCCGGTAGCCTTCAGCGTGGTTAAACTCCCGGTACTTGGCGCAGCCAATTTTCAGCAATTCGGGGCAAATCTGGCCTTCCTGAGGGAACTGGCCTACGGTACTCTCAAACTGTGTGAGAATATCTGCGATAACCGGGCGCGGCTCAACATCAACCCGGCGCAGGAAACTCACTATTGTGTCGATGCAGTGCTTTACCGTCAGCGTGTACTCAAAGGTCACCTGCTGTTCCATGGAAATCCCTTAACGTTGAGCTCGCTGCGTTTAATCCGCAAGTCCATCCAGCAACTGGTCTTTCGAGAACACGCGCCCTTCAGCTTTATCTTTCTCTGACAGGGTAAGCAGCTTCAGCAAAGCGATAGTGTTTTCCCGTTCCTGCTGCTGATCATAGGATTCTATAACATAAGCAGGTACACCATTTTGTGTGACCAGGATGGGTTCTGACAGATCAAGCGTTGCTGCGTTCTTTTTAACGTAGCTGATTGTCTCTACTTTCATGATCCGTTCGCCTAATAGTCATATCTTGGCTTTAATATAGACCATATTTAGACCACCAACAAGGCTCCTGATTATCTGCTTTTCAGAGAGTGCAACTCTAAGACGATACCGTAAGAAATACCGCTAAAAAGTGTGAACTGTAATGAGGAAACATGAATGCACATAAAGAAAAACCCTCTGTATAAACAGAGGGTTGATTGCAGTATTGCCTGTTCATGAAAACCCAAGAAGGGCTATCGGCCTATTCCCACTCGATCGTTGCCGGTGGTTTACCGGAAATATCGTACACCACACGTGAAATACCGTTCACTTCATTGATAATGCGGTTGGAAACGCGACCAAGGAAGTCATACGGCAAATGCGCCCAGTGCGCGGTCATAAAGTCGATAGTTTCTACCGCACGCAGCGAAACCACCCAATCATATTTACGGCCATCACCCATCACGCCAACTGAACGGACCGGCAGGAACACGGTAAACGCCTGGCTGACTTTGTTGTAGAGATCGGCTTTACGCAGTTCTTCAATAAAAATCGCATCCGCGCGGCGCAACAGATCGCAATACTCTTTCTTCACTTCGCCCAATACCCGCACGCCTAAACCCGGCCCCGGGAAGGGATGACGATACAGCATATCGTACGGCAGACCGAGTTCGAGGCCGATTTTGCGTACTTCATCTTTAAACAGCTCTTTCAGCGGCTCAACCAGCCCCAGCGCCATCTCTTCCGGCAGACCGCCAACATTATGGTGCGATTTGATGACATGCGCTTTACCGGTTGCCGAGGCGGCAGATTCAATCACATCAGGATAGATGGTGCCTTGCGCCAGCCATTTCACCTCGGTCAGCTTACCGGCTTCTTCATCAAACACCTCAATGAAAACACGACCAATGGTTTTACGTTTCGCTTCCGGATCGTCAATACCAGCCAACGCATCGAGGAAACGAGCCTCCGCCGGGACGTGGACAATATTTAGACCGAAATGGTCACCGAACATTTCCAGCACCTGCTCAGCTTCATTCAGGCGCAACAGGCCATTATCAACAAACACACAGGTCAAACGTTCGCCAATCGCACGATGTAGCAGCATGGCGGTAACGGAAGAGTCTACCCCGCCGGACAGACCGAGGATCACCCGGTCGTTGCCAACCTGGGCGCGCAGGCGCTCAACCGCATCTTCAATAATTTTGGCCGGGGTCCACAACGCTTCGCACTGACAAATATCACGCACAAAGCGCTCCAGCATACGCAGCCCCTGGCGCGTATGGGTCACTTCCGGGTGGAACTGCACGCCGTAGAAACGTTTTTCTTCATTAGCCATAATCGCGAACGGACAGCTTTCGGTACTGGCAACGGTGACGAAATCGGACGGAATGGCGGTAACTTTATCGCCATGGCTCATCCACACGTCCAGCAGCGGTTTGCCCGCATCGCTAATCGCATCTTCGATATCACGCACCAGCGCGCTCTGGGTCACCACTTCTACCTGCGCATAACCAAACTCACGTTCGCTGGAGCCTTCTACTTTGCCGCCCAATTGCATGGCCATGGTTTGCATACCATAGCAAACGCCCAACACCGGTACACCAGCGGTAAACACATATTCCGGCGCTCGCGGGCTATTCAGTTCGGTGGTGCTTTCCGGGCCGCCAGACAAAATAATACCGTTTGGATTGAACTGACGAATCTGCTCTTCGGTAACATCCCATGCCCACAGTTCACAATAAACGCCAAGCTCACGCACGCGGCGCGCAACCAGTTGCGTATACTGCGAACCAAAGTCGAGGATCAATATGCGATGTTTATGAATATTTTCCGTTGTCATTAAGGCTATTCCAGGGCGATGTACTGATAATAAAATCGCCCGGCAGACGCCGGGCGGTAAACAAGACGGGAATTATGACCCCATACGGTAGTTCGGCGACTCTTTGGTAATCGTCACATCATGGACGTGGCTTTCCGAAATACCGGCGCCGCTGATCCGCACAAACTCCGCTTTGGTGCGCAGTGCGTCAATCGTGCCGCAACCGGTTAAGCCCATACAAGAACGTAGGCCGCCCATTTGCTGGTGAACAATCTCTTTCAGGCGCCCTTTATAAGCGACACGGCCTTCAATCCCTTCCGGGACCAATTTGTCAGCCGCATTATCGGTCTGGAAGTAACGGTCAGAAGAACCTTTAGACATCGCACCCAGCGAACCCATACCGCGATAAGATTTAAACGCGCGCCCTTGGTAGAGTTCGATTTCTCCCGGTGACTCTTCGGTACCGGCCAGCATTGAGCCAACCATCACACACGCGGCGCCTGCGGCGATCGCTTTGGCAATATCACCCGAGAAGCGAATGCCACCATCGGCAATCACCGGGATGCCGGTGCCTTCCAGCGCGGCAACCGCGTCAGAAACGGCGGTGATTTGCGGTACGCCGACGCCAGTAACGATGCGGGTAGTACAAATTGAGCCGGGGCCAATGCCGACTTTCACCGCGCTCACGCCCGCTTCGACCAACGCCAGTGCGCCCGCGCCGGTTGCCACATTACCGCCAACAATTTGTAGATCGGGATACTTGGCGCGCGTTTCGCGAATACGCTGCAACACCCCTTCAGAATGCCCATGCGAGGAGTCAATCAACAGCACATCCACGCCAGCGGCGACCAGCGCGTCAACACGCTCCTCGTTACCAGCACCGGCACCCACCGCCGCCCCGACGCGCAGGCGACCGTGCTCGTCTTTACAGGCATGAGGTTTACGTTCCGCTTTTTGGAAATCTTTCACGGTGATCATGCCCAGCAGGTGGAAACTGTCATCCACCACCAGCGCTTTTTCCACACGTTTTTCATGCATTTTTTGCAGAACGATATCGCGTGCTTCACCCTCTTTTACCGTGACCAAACGCTCTTTCGGCGTCATCACAGCGGAGACCGGCAAGCTCATATCGGTAACGAAGCGCACATCACGACCGGTAATAATGCCGACCAGCTCGTTATCACTGTTTACTACCGGATAACCGGCAAAACCGTTACGTTCGGTCAGCGCTTTCACTTCCTGCAAAGGGGTATCTGGCAACACGGTCTGCGGGTCGGTCACTACGCCGCTTTCATGTTTCTTCACTTTGCGGACTTCGTCAGCCTGACGTTCAATGGACATATTCTTGTGAATGAACCCCAGACCGCCCTCTTGCGCCAGCGCAATGGCCAGATTCGCTTCGGTCACGGTATCCATCGCGGCAGAAAGCATAGGGATGTTTAAACGAATAGACTTCGTCAGTTGCGTGCTGAGATCGGCCGTATTAGGCAGAACGGTAGAGTGTGCGGGAACGAGTAAAACGTCGTCAAAAGTGAGTGCTTCTTTAGCGATTCGTAGCATGGCAATATCTCAACCTGGGGTGAATGAGAACAGATAAAATATTGCCGCGGCATTATACAGGCCGAAACCGATTGCCTCCAGCGTTTTTTATCAAAAAGTCTTGATCCGCCCTCTCAGCCATGTAGTATCAAAGGATTAACCCGCTGATTTTTTATTTGATCTCTATCACATGTCGCTACCGCCAACCGCCAATATTTTTACCGTCAGCCGTTTGAATACCACGGTGCGTAAGCTGCTGGAAGGAGAAATGGGTCAGGTCTGGCTGAGCGCGGAAATCTCCAACTTTTCGCAACCCGCCTCCGGTCACTGGTATTTCACCTTAAAGGATGATGCCGCCCAAGTCCGCAGCGCCATGTTCCGCAACAGTAACCGCCGCGTCACTTTTCGTCCGCAAAACGGCCAACAGGTCTTAGTGCGTGCCAACATCACGTTGTACGAGCCGCGCGGTGATTATCAGTTGATCGTTGAGAGCATGCAGCCTGCTGGCGATGGGCTACTGCAGCAACAGTTTGAGCAGTTAAAACAGCTACTGGCTGCCGAAGGTCTGTTCGATGCACGCTTTAAACAAGCTCTCCCCTCTCCGGCGACCTGCGTTGGCGTGATCACTTCCGCCACTGGTGCCGCATTACATGATGTGTTGCGCGTGCTGCACCGCCGCGATCCCGCGTTACCGGTGGTCATTTATCCTACCCCGGTTCAGGGCAGCGACGCTCCGGCATCGATTGCGCGGGCTATTGAACTCGCCAACCTGCGCGCCGAATGCGACGTTTTAATTGTCGGTCGCGGCGGCGGCTCGCTGGAGGATTTATGGAGCTTTAACGACCAACGCGTCGCGCGGGCTATTTTCGCCAGCCGTATTCCTATTGTCAGCGCGGTAGGCCATGAAACCGATGTCACCATCGCGGATTTTGTCGCCGATTTGCGTGCACCAACGCCCTCGGCGGCAGCGGAATTGGTTAGCCGTAATCAAATCGAATTATTGCGCCAGTTACAAGCGCAGCAACAGCGCCTGTCGATGGCCATGGATTATTATCTGGCCCAGAAACAACGCCAGTTCACCCGCTTGCACCACCGCTTACAGCAACAGCATCCACAGCTTCAGCTTGCGCGCCAGCAAACACAGTTATTTAAGCTTCAGCGCCGCCTGGATGATGCGATGCAGCAACGCTTACGCCTGGCGGGCCGCCAGCAGGAGCATTTAACACAGCGGCTTGCCGCGCAACAACCGCAAAACCGTCTCCATCGCGCCCAGCAAACACTGCAACAATGGCACTATCGTTTACAGCAGGCAATGCATAGCCAGCTCAATCGCGATAAGCAACGCTTTTCTACTCTTGCCGCACAGTTGGAGGGCGTTAGCCCGCTGGCGACGCTAGCGCGTGGGTTTAGCGTCACCACTGCCGTTGATGGTTCGGTCGTAAAGCAAACTCGCCAGTTGCACACCGGCGACACGTTGAAAACCCGGCTGGATGATGGCTGGGTTGAGAGTGAAGTCACCAAAGTTTTACCGCAAAAAAAGCCGAGACGCTGAATATCACGCCTGACTGGAAGGCGAAAAGTAAAGGAAACGCAGATACCCACCCGGCAAACTATACTTAAGGGACATTCACATATTGCCTGGGAGACGGGTATGTACTATGGCGTTATACCTCCCTATATCTTGCGTAAAATTATCGATAATTGTTCCGGCCAGCAGCAGGATCGCGCGCGCCGTACGCTGACGCATGTTCAGAGTTTGATGGCGAAAAATCGACGCAAGCCAACCGCGTCGCAAACTGCCGTTGCCGGCCATGTTGAACGCGAGATTTATGATACGCAAAATACCGAAACCTTACCCGGTACGCTGGTGCGTAAAGAGGGGCAACCGGGAAATAACGATGTTGCTGCCGATGAGGCGTGGGAATATCTTGGCGTCACCTGGGATTTTTACTCGCAAGCCTATCAACGCAACTCGCTGGACAATCAAGGGCTGACGTTAAAAGGAACCGTGCATTACGGCCAGGATTATCAGAATGCGTTCTGGAATGGGCAGCAAATGGTGTTTGGCGATGGTGATGGCGAGATCTTTAACCGCTTTACCATTGCGATTGATGTGGTGGGTCACGAGCTTACGCATGGCGTAACGGAAACCGAAGCAGGCTTAATCTATTTTGAACAGGCTGGCGCGTTAAATGAGTCGATTTCCGATGTGTTTGGCTCGCTAGTAAAACAATTTCACCTTAAACAAAGCGCCGATCAGGCCGACTGGATTATTGGCGAAGGGTTGTTGGCAGAGGGTATCAATGGCCGTGGATTGCGTTCGATGGCTGAGCCTGGCACCGCCTATGATGATCCTAAGCTGGGGAAAGATCCGCAGCCCGCGCATATGGATGATTACGTTAATACGCGTGAAGATAATGGCGGCGTGCATCTTAATTCGGGTATCCCTAATCGCGCTTTTTATCTTACTGCAAAAGCCCTTGGCGGCTACGCCTGGGAGCTGGCAGGACAAGCCTGGTACGATACTTTGTGTGATAAAGCGCTGCCGCAGGATGCCGATTTTGAAACCTTCGCGCAATTCACCTTACGCCACGGGCAAACACGCTTTAACAAATCGGTAGCACAAGCGATCGAGGAGGCCTGGAAGCAGGTCGGCGTTTTATCATGAAACCGCTGCCCGATCTGAATGATGATGCGGTGATTGATCTCGCGCGCGAGGGCGGGTTTGCCTTTATCCCGAAACTGGCGGCTGAGCGGCGTATTGCGCTAGCAGGTTTGCCGCTTTCACAAAAACAGCGCGTGTGCGCCATTCTCAGGCAGGCAATGTCGCTTGGCGAGCCGCCAAGCGCGAACAACCCCGCCGGGCATGGCGATCAATTTTATTTTCGGTTACGAATCAGCTACATCACCGCACAACAGACGGGCGATATTGTGTTGCTGATTCCCGAAAGCCAAGCGCCAGAGGAGTTGAAAAAACTGTGGCAAGAGGGTGAGTAACTTGCGGTAAGCACTGGCCGGGTATGCCCGGCTATTACATATAAGGCAATGACTCCATCACCTACACGGCGTGCTTTACGCCACCACAAACACCACCCGCTTCTTCGATATTAAGCCGTGACCGTGCTGGCAAAAATAGTCCACTGCCCCACAGGCTTTTAATACCTCTAACGGCTGGCCGCAATCCGGGCAGCGTGCTTCGCGCGCATATTGCGCGCCACATTCGGCACAGTGAAACCCCTTTTCGGTAAGCTGCAGCTCATGCTTACAAGCTGGACAGAGTGGTTCCATCGCTTAGCTCCTTATCCATCACCACACCACTTCAGAATTGATTCGGGGGCCACTTCGGCCCCCGTTAGCTTAACGCTTGTTCTTTTTCAAATGCGACATCAAACGCTTACGTTTGCGTTGTTGGTTCGGCGTTAACAAGTTACGCTTCCCGGCAAACGGGTTGTCGCCCTCTTTAAACTGAATCCGAATTGGCGTTCCCATCACGTTAAGCGAACGACGGAAATAGTTCATCAGGTAGCGCTTATATGAATCCGGCAAATCTTTCACCTGATTACCGTGGATCACCACAATCGGTGGGTTATAGCCACCGGCGTGCGCATATTTCAGTTTTACCCGACGGCCACGCACCAGTGGCGGCTGATGGTCATCCTCCGCCATACTCATGATGCGCGTCAGCATTGAGGTGTTTACCCGGCGGGTAGAGCAATCATACGCTTCGGTAATCGATTCAAACAGGTTGCCAACACCGCTGCCGTGCAGCGCTGAAATAAAGTGAATGCGTGCGAAGTCGATAAAGCCAAGACGGAAATCTAACGTCTCTTTGACTTCATCCTTCACTTCCTGTGACAAACCATCCCACTTGTTAACCACAATTACCAACGAGCGCCCACTGTTAAGGATGAACCCCAACAGTGACAAATCTTGATCGGAAATGCCTTCGCGCGCATCAATCACCAACAGCACGACGTTCGCGTCTTCAATAGCCTGCAGCGTCTTGATCACCGAGAACTTTTCCACCGTGTCGGTGATTTTTCCGCGTTTACGCACGCCCGCCGTATCAATCAAAATATACTCGCGGTCGTCACGCTCCATTGGGATATAGATACTGTCACGCGTGGTGCCCGGCATGTCATACACCACCACGCGGTCTTCACCGAGGATACGGTTGGTCAGCGTGGACTTACCTACGTTCGGACGCCCAACGATCGCCAGCTTAATCGGCAAGCCTGTAGGATCGAAATCCTCCTCTTCCTCGCCTTCCGGCAACTCACCGTTTTCTTCCGCCGCCAGCGCCGCCCAGTAAGCCTCGTTCTCTTCTTCTTCCGTCAACGGTCCAACGCTTTCGGTATCACCCATCCACGGCAGTAATACCGTTTCTAACAGGCTGGTGACGCCACGGCCGTGCGACGCTGCAATCGGGTGAATATCCCCCAACCCCAGCGAGTAAAAATCCACCACGGCAGCATCCGGATCGAGACCATCGGTTTTGTTAGCCACCAAAAAAGTCGGTTTTTCACGCGAACGCAAGTGCTTAGCAATCGCCTGATCGGCAGGCATCAAACCGGCGCGAGCATCGACCATAAACAGCACCACGTCAGCCTCTTCAATCGCCAGCAGCGATTGTTCCGCCATACGCGTTTCTACCCCTTCTTCACTCCCATCAATACCACCGGTATCAATGGCAATAAACTCACGTCCTTCCACTTCGGCTCGACCGTACTTGCGATCGCGAGTAAGACCAGGAAAATCCGCAACCAGCGCATCTCGCGTACGCGTTAAACGGTTAAACAGGGTGGATTTGCCCACGTTGGGACGCCCAACCAGCGCGACCACAGGTACCATATTGAAGCCTCATGACAAATAAACAGGAGCCCGTTTTCCGGCAGCATAACGGCATTAATGCCATGCCGACGGGCTGAAGGCGCTAAGGATAACACGCCGGGTAAAAAACGAAACGGCTCCTGTGATCAGGAGCCGTTGTCATACTACGACGAAACGAAGTTACTAACGCGTAAACGCGTACACTTCACCGTCTTTTGACTGAATCAACAGCTTATCGCTGGCCACCACTGGTTCGGTCTGGAAGCCGGAGCTATCCACTTTTTGCTGAGCGACGAAACGGCCATCATCGGTATTCAGCCAATGCAGATAACCTTCGCTGTCGCCGACCACGATATAACCATTATACAACACTGGCGAGGTCAGATTACGGTGCAATAACTCGCTTTGACGCCAGATAGCCACACCGCCATCGGTATTAAGCGCGATAACGCGATCGTCTTGATCCACCAGATAGATACGACCCGCATCAACAATAAGATCTTTCACCGAGCCGATTTCACGTTTCCATAAAATCTGACCGGAGCGCAAATCCAACGCGGTCAGATTCCCGTTGTACGCCAGCGCATAGACCACACCATTCACAATTACCGGCGTGGTATCCACATCACTCAGGCGATCAATTTCGGTTGCGCCGCTCGGTTGGGAAATGCGCTGCTGCCAAATCAACTGGCCCTGGTTAAGGATAACCGCGCTAACACGCCCGTTATCGCCACCCACAATGGCACCGCCAAATGCGGTTGCCGGCGCCGACTCGCCGCGCAGCGACAGAGCGGGCATATCAAGGTTAACCGTCCACTTAATTGAACCGCTGTTCTGATCCAGCCCCTGCAACATACCGTTACTGGTGTGGATCAAGACTAAGCCGTCACTGACCACCGGACGCGATACTGCTTCGCCCGCAACTTGCGTTTGCCATGCGGTTTTCCCGTCTGCGCTATTCAGCGCAAACACTACGCCACGTTCGCTACCGATATAGATATGATCGGCTGTTGCGGTGATACCGCCAGACAGTAATGCAGGAAGATTTTTAGAGAAGAACCCTTTGTTTTCCGAGAGGTTAACCTTCCATTTTTCTTTACCGTTCGAGGCATCAAGCGCTTTCACGATACCAAAACGATCGGCGGCAAACACCGTACTGTCTTGCCATGCAGGATGCAGATTGGAATAAAAATCACCAACGCCATCCCCCACAGAAGTACTCCAGACTTTTTCCGGCGTGAACTGGTTTTCAACTTTCGGCAACGGGGCCATTTTCACTACATCTTCTTCGCCGCTGAACAGCGAACAACCGCTGAGTAACGTGACTGAGACCAGTCCGGGCAGCAGGTATTTACGTAATTCCATGCGCTCTCTCTTGAATGGATTAACCTAAGTTATTCATTTTCATCTGCATCATTTCTTTCAGCGCCGGAGAAGCATCCGAATCAATGCCTTTTTTCCACGCATCACGCGCGCCCTGTTTATCGCCTTTACTCAATAATGCTTCACCACGAAGATCGGCAACAATAGCGGTCCAGCCATCGCCTTTAATACCATCAAGGGTCTTCAACACCTCGTCCGCTTTTTTCTGTTGCAGTTGGATACGCGCCAGACGCAAATTAAGCACCGCCTGAAGGTTGGCATCTTTAGTGTCTTGCAAACCGCGTTGCAATTGCGTTACCGCATTACCCAAGTCGTTCTTATCAACGTACTGTTTAGCCAGATCGAGCGAAGCCAACGCGCCATAGGTGTTATTGTTGTTGCTGGCGAATTGCGTTACCGCCTCAACGGTCTGCGGCTTGCTGCCATCCAGTTCAGTAGTCAGTTTTTGATACTCTGCCGAGGTTTCTTTCGCGCTGCCATTTTCGTGGTTGCTCCAGTAACGCCAGCCCACTAAGGCACCCACGCCCAGCACCACACCAATCACCAATGCTTTACCATTGTCGGCAAAGAAACGACGGAGTGCATCAACCTGTTCGTTTTCGTTGCTATAGACTTCCACGCAATCCTTCTCCTTAACATTAAATCCTGCGACGCTGAAAAACGTTATTTCAACAGCGTGGCCAAGGTATTAGCCAGCAGGTCTTGCGCCAGCGTCTGCTGTTCGCCAGTGCGCAGATCTTTAACCACTACCTGCCCTGCTGCGATCTCATCTTCACCCAAAACCAGCGCGACGCGAGCGCCCCATTTATCCGCCCGGGCGAACTGCTTCTTAAAATTACCACCGCCAAAGTTGGTCATTAATTTCAATTGCGGCGTAGCATCACGTAATTTTTCCGCCAGTTGCATCGCCGCTGACTGCACACCCTGACCGGAAGCGATAACATAGACATCAACAATGCGTGTCGGTTCAAATTCCGGATTAACCGCTTGCACCAACAGAACTAAACGCTCAAGCCCCATGGCAAAGCCTACGCCCGGCGTCGCACGGCCACCTAATTGCTCAACCAAGCCATCGTAACGGCCGCCGCCGCATACCGTGCCCTGTGAGCCTAAACTGGTGGTAACCCATTCAAACACCGTGCGGTTATAGTAATCTAACCCTCGCACCAAGCGCTGATTAACGGTATAGGTGATGCCAGCGTCATCCAACAGCCCACACAAGCCAGCAAAATGGTCGCGTGACTCTTCATCGAGGTAGTCAAACAGCTTTGGCGCATCATTCAGCAACTGTTGAACGTCAGGATTTTTGCTGTCCAGCACACGCAGCGGATTAGTGTACATACGGCGTTTACAATCCTCATCCAGCACCTCTTGATGCTGCTCAAGGAAGGCAACCAACGCCTCACGGTAACGCGCACGCGCCTCCAGCGAACCAATAGAGTTCAGTTCAAGCGAGACGTGATCGGCAATCCCCAACGCTTTCCACCAGCGAGCGGTCATCATAATCATTTCGGCATCAATATCCGGCCCTTGTAGACCAAAGACCTCGGCGCCTATTTGATGGAATTGACGATAACGCCCTTTTTGCGGACGTTCATAGCGGAACATTGGGCCGATATACCACAAGCGTTGTTCTTGATTGTACAGCAGACCATGCTCGATGCCGGCGCGTACGCAACCCGCCGTCCCCTCCGGACGCAGCGTCAGGCTTTCGCCGTTGCGATCCTCAAAGGTATACATCTCTTTTTCAACCACGTCGGTAACTTCACCAATCGCGCGTTTGAATAACGGTGTCTGCTCTACAATCGGTACACGAATTTCGCTGTAACCATAGCTGGCCAGCACCTGCTTCAGAATACCTTCAATACGCTGCCACACGGCGGTATCTGCCGGCAGATAGTCGTTCATGCCCCTAATTGCTTGAATATTCTTCGCCACTTATTCGTTCTCTTTAATACAAAAAAACCTGTCCGGCATGTTACCGCGTGACGGTATGACCCGGCCAGGCTAAATCACTTCGGGAAACAGTGACGCTTCCCGTCTCGTTTATTTTTCAACCTGCTGCACATCAATACGGCGATTTTCATCCAGCATTGACGCTTTCGCCCGGATACGCGCCTCAAGTTGATCGATCATATCTTCGTTATCAAGGCGGTCGCGCTGGCGCACGCCGTCTTCGTAAAAGCCGCTTTTCTTATTACTACCAGTAACGCCAAGCGTTGAAACCAGCGCTTCGCCGGGGCCGTTGACCACGCAACCGATGATAGAAACATCCATCGGGGTAATAATATCTTCCAAACGTTGTTCGAGGGCGTTTACCGTACCAATAACGTCAAACTCCTGGCGTGAACAGGTGGGACAGGCGATAAAGTTGATGCCACGCGAACGAATGCGCAGAGATTTCAGAATATCAAAACCAACTTTGACTTCCTCCACCGGATCGGCGGCCAACGAAATACGCAGCGTGTCGCCAATCCCCTCGGAAAGCAGCAGACCCAACCCGATAGCCGATTTCACCGCGCCGGCGCGTGCGCCGCCTGCTTCGGTGATCCCAAGGTGCAGCGGTTGATCAATCTGTTTTGCCAGCAGACGATACGACTCCACCGCGAGGAATACATCAGACGCTTTTACGCTAACTTTGAACTGATCGAAGTTGAGACGATCAAGATGATCCACATGCCGCATCGCCGATTCCAGCAAAGCCTGCGGCGTAGGTTCACCGTATTTTTCTTGCAGATCTTTTTCCAGCGAACCGGCGTTAACGCCAATGCGGATCGGGATATTATTATCACGCGCGCAATCAACCACCTGGCGAATGCGTTCATTATTACCGATATTGCCGGGGTTGATACGCAGGCAGTCAACGCCATACTCCGCCACTTTTAGCGCAATGCGATAATCAAAATGAATATCCGCCACCAGCGGAACATTGACCTGCTGCTTGATGAGTTTAAACGCTTCCGCCGCATCCATCGTCGGCACCGAGACGCGAACGATATCCACGCCGACACGCTCCAGCGCTTTAATTTGATTAACCGTCGCGGCAACATCGGTGGTGCGCGTATTGGTCATTGATTGTACGGCGATCGGCGCGCCGTCGCCCACGGGCACCTTGCCGACGTAAATCCGCGTTGATTTGCGACGGTTAATGGGGGCCTGGTTATGCATATTCTTTCTCCACAATTGCCCGAGCCAGAGAAGATGCGTTATTGCGCACCCAATGTCAGGCGAGCAACCTGGTTATTACGGATAAAACGACTCAAATCTACAGGCTGCCCTTGATACTGGACCTGTACCGCCGACGGTGCGCCAATTTTCAAACGATAAGGCGCGGTGCCGGCCAGACTGAGTTTACCACCGCTACGTTGCATTCCGCTGAACAGTTTTTTGCCCGACGCATCGGTTACTTCCAGCCAACAATCAGCGTTAAAATTCATTACTACCGCATTAGGATCGGCCGCAGGCTGCGTTACACCGGCACTACCGGTCGGCAATTGACCATTGGTTGCCGAGGGTGCAGCGGCACCATTTTCCACCGGAGCTTGGCTCGGCGATACGACCGCATTGGCATCACTATTATTGGTCGCGGTCGGCGCAGCGCTATTGTTTGCGGCAGGTGCGTTAGCCGCCGGCGCGGCGGCAGATGGCGCAGCGCTGTTATTATTTCCGCCAGCGGGGGTATTCGCAGCGTTATCAGACGGTGCCGCAGGTTGAGCCGCATTGCTGCTCTCATCTGGCGTACTACCGTTATCCAGCGAAATAGACTGACTATTGTCATCGCCCGAAGTCGCCGTGTTTTGATCGCTCATCGAAACCAAATCATCCTGCGCGGCTTTATGGTTCTGCCACCACCAGGCGCCCGTCAAACCCACGACGACAAACAACACCAGCCAGGTGAAAATCATCAACCAACCGTCGCGTTTTTTACGACGTTTGCCCAGCGAGAAACTCTGCATCGGTTCAACTTTTGCCGCGCGAACCGGCGCTTGTTTCTCCATCATCGGCAACAGCTCGCCTTCCGGTACATGAACCAGACGCGCATAAGAGCGGATGTAACCACGCAAGAACGTTGATGCCAAATCGGCAGGAGACTTATCTTCCTCAATGTCACGGACGGTAGAAAGTTTCAGGCAAAGACGCTCTGCAACGTTTTGCTGCGTTAGACCCATTTGCTCACGGGCAATACGCAGGCGTTCGCCTGTGGAATTTACTGCAGAATTATCTTGAGTGGCTTCAGTATTCATTAGCTAAAAAATGCTGGTACTGTATCGATTGTGGAAAATTTCGCGCCAGGCGTTCACCGTGACGCTTAACGTCATCAGTACGCCCGCCCAACGCGGCGAAACGAATCTCTAACCACACACTTTCCGCCGTAGCGGGTAAGCTGTGTTGATATACATCTAACAGGAACCGTGCCAAAACAGGCTCCCCGTTTCCAAATCGCCTTTCGGCTTCTGTCAGCATCGTCATTCCTTTGTGCCGATCAACCTTAATGGCCTGACTCAGCGCCTGTCTCGCAGGTTCCTGTTCACCCTTAGTCAAATAACAATAGCCGGTATTTTCCAAACTATCGGCCCTGACCCCGGGCTGCAACTGACGACCAGCCAGTCTAAACTGTTGTTGTGCCGCATCATACTGCCCTAAACCGCAAAGAAACGCACCGTAATTGTTAAGCACGTAACCATTATGCGGTGCGCGTTGCAGCGCCAAACGGTAACCTTGCGCCGCCGCATCATTGCGCCCTTGCGCCTGATACAAACGTGCCATAGCAAGGTGTGTACGATAATCCTCCGGCGCCAGTACCTGCGCGCGTTGCAGATTACGCTGCGCGGCGTGCAATTGCCCTTGCGCCAAATAAATTAACCCTAGCTGCAACCGCGCCTGTAGCGCCGGGTGGTCACTCACCTGACTGACACACCCACTTACAACAAACCCCGCCAACAGGCTATACCGTAATCCATTACGCATACCCACTCCTTTAATAAGAAGTTTGGTATGTTACGCCACGCTCAGCAAGGGAAGTAGCTATTACCATCTGATAAAACAACTTATTTCCGGCTTTCAGAGCGCCTTCACAGATATTGATTCGCCGGCCATTTTTTTACGCAGCGTACGCTTAGTCCGATCAATAACCTCACCCGCTAATTGGCCGCAGGCGGCATCAATATCATCACCGCGCGTTTTGCGCACAATGGTGGTAAACCCATATTCCATCAGCACTTTCGAAAAACGATCGATACGGCTGTTAGAGCTGCGGCCATAGGGCGCGCCTGGGAAGGGGTTCCACGGAATCAGGTTGATTTTGCACGGCGTATCTTTCAATAACTCAGCCAATTGATGCGCATCATCGGTGCTGTCATTCACATGATCCAGCATGACATACTCAATCGTCACGCGCCCCTGATTAGCATTCGACTTACCCAGATAGCGACGGACCGCAGCAAGGAAAGTCTCTATATTGTACTTTTTGTTGATCGGGACAATTTCATCACGGATGGTATCATTTGGCGCATGCAGTGAAATCGCCAACGCGACATCAATCATATCGCCGAGTTTATCCAGCGCCGGAACCACGCCCGAGGTTGAAAGCGTGACACGACGTTTTGACAAACCAAAACCAAAGTCATCCAGCATAATTTCCATCGCCGGCACCACATTGGTTAAATTAAGCAGCGGTTCGCCCATCCCCATCATTACCACGTTAGTGATGGGACGCTGGCCGGTAACACGGGCCGCGCCGATAATTTTCGCCGCGCGCCAGACTTGCCCAATAATTTCCGAAACGCGCAAGTTGCGGTTAAAGCCCTGCTGTGCCGTTGAACAGAATTTGCATTCAAGCGCGCAACCAACCTGCGAAGAGACGCACAATGTGGCGCGATCGTCCTCCGGGATGTAGACCGTTTCAACCAGTTGATCGCCAACGCGAATCGCCCATTTAATTGTGCCATCGGTTGAGCGTTTTTCTTCCGCCACTTCCGGCGCGCGGATTTCTGTCAGTTGCTTTAATTTACCGCGCAGTACCTTATTGATATCGGTCATCTGGTCGAAATCATCACAGCAGTAGTGATAAATCCACTTCATAACTTGATCGGCACGGAACGGTTTTTCGCCCAGCGAAATAAAAAACTCACGCATTTGCTGACGATTGAGATCCAGTAAATTAATTTTTTCGTTCTTGGCAGAAACCATGGCGGGGGATGCGGACGACGGCGTCACAATTTGTTCGGACATAATGTTCTCTGGCCTCGTTATTACACGTTATGGCGCTGGTTTGATGATAGAAAAAGAAACGCCCTCACCGGATAACCCAGTGAGGGCGCATTATTGTACAAACATCTGTACCCGGATGCTATGGGAGGCCCGCTATCCACGCAATAATTTTGTAAACATACCCGCCATACTTCAAGCTGCAGGTACGTTTATACGCATTATCTTTGCCCGATTACCGGCTCCGCAGCCCGCGGCTCAACGCGTACGTGGGCAGATTTCGCCTTCACCAAAGAAGTAGGCGATTTCACGCGCGGCGGACTCTTGGGAATCAGAACCGTGCGTCGCGTTTTCAGTAAAGCTGTCAGCGTAATCAGCACGTAACGTGCCAGCCAATGCGTTCGCCGGGTTGGTTGCGCCCATCAGGTCACGGTGGCGTTGCACCGCATTTTCACCTTCCAGTACCGACACCATGATCGGGCCGGATGTCATAAACTCCACCAAGCCGTCAAAGAAAGGTTTGCCCTGATGTTCCGCGTAAAAGCCTTCCGCCTGCTCTTTAGTCAGGTGCAGCATTTTTGCCGCCACAATTTTAAAGCCCGCGCTTTCGAAGCGATTGTAAATAGCGCCAATTACGTTTTTTGCCACCGCGTTCGGTTTTACGATGGAAAAAGTACGTTCTACTGTCATGTTGACCTCTGTCTTAACTTCCAAATTAACCGGTTCGATATTGCTATACCTCAAATAATTCACATTACAGGAGGGCCGCAAAGAAGGACAACCCGATGAGCTTGCTCAAAGAGGGTCGATTACAGCCAACACAGATGCAGCTTGAAGTATGGTACCTACCGGCCTGCGAAATGACGCCGATTATAGGGGGGCGGCACGCCCTTGCCTATCAGCGTTGCAACAATTTTTTAAAAAATTATGATCACCATCGCGACAAAGCACCCGCTGATTTGCACGCTACCAGACCCTAACGCAATTCACTCGACAGTAAAAGACGTTGCCGCAACCTGTTCGGCATTGTTGCAGTTTTTAATCGAGCCAGCTCCAAAATGGCAGATAAGATCATCCGGCTACTCGCTCAGGCTCTTGTCACGCCGTGGCAGATCGCCGACACTCACTGCACATCAAACGTTAACGAGGCCGTTATGACAACCTCTTACTTTGTTACTCCCGGTTGGCTTGCCGAACATCTGAACCAAGACGATATTCAAGTGCTGGATGCGCGGATGCTGCCGCCAGGTATGGAAAAAGTACGTGATATTGAGGCGGAATATCTCGCCGGGCACTTACCACGCGCACCTTTTTTTAATATTGAAGCGCTTTCCGACCATACCAGCGACTGGCCTCATATGATGCCGCGTCCGGAAGCCTTTGCCGTTGCCATGCGTGAGTTGGGTGTCAGCCACGAAAAGCATCTGGTGGTGTATGACGAAGGTAATCTGTTTTCTGCGCCGCGTGCCTGGTGGATGCTGAAAGCGTTTGGCGTTGAGCAGGTTTCCATTTTGGCCGGTGGCCTTCAGGCATGGAAGCAGGCGGAGCTGCCGCTGGAAACCGGTGCCGTCAACTTACCCGAGGCCGATTTCGAGGCCACCTTTGATGCATCCCAGGTGCGTCGCGTTACCGATGTGCTGTTAATTAGCCACGAAGGCACTGCACAGATTGTGGATGCGCGTGCGGCAAACCGTTTTAACGCCGAGGTGGACGAGCCACGTCCGGGTCTTCATCGCGGTCATATTCCCGGTAGCCTGAACGTGCCGTGGAATGCGTTAGTGGTTAATGGCGAATTAAAGCCTAATGCGGAGTTGGCGGCTATTTTCGAGCGCCAGGGCGTCAATATTCATCAGCCGGTGGTCGCCAGTTGTGGTTCCGGGGTGACTGCGGTGGTGGTGATTTTGGCTCTGATGACGCTGGGCGCGCAGGACGTTACGCTGTATGACGGTTCCTGGGGAGAATGGGGCGCACGCGATGATTTGCCGATTGCTAAATAGCCGGTTGCCTGCATTTTTCCTGGTTTAATACCAGGAGCCAATATAAAAATGGCCCCTATGCTGCCGGGGCCAATGTATCTGCAGCGCGAAGTATGACTGCCTGTTCTAAATAATTTGTGTATGTGACCGGGGCGAGCGAGCGCGGCCAACGCACCTGCGGTGCGAAGTATGACTGTCTACTCTAAATAATTCGTGCTGCAGGAAGGCGGCAATCGAGTAAGTCCCCGGGAGCATAGCCAACTATGTGACCGGGGCGCGCGAGCGCGGCCAACGCACCTGCGGTGCGAAGTATGACGAGTAGAGCTAAAGGATCCGCTCACCCTTATAAGCCCGCAAAAAACTGCCCCAACGGCGCTCATAAAATGGCGTAATATGAGCGGTAAAGAAATGGCTAATGCCCTTCTCGCCCTCCACTACCTGACAAATATCCACTGGCTCATCATCCAGTAACGTATCGGTTGCCACGCTACCGGCCGCCTGAATAATCGTCTCAATGTCGCTATCGGCTTCAATCCCAATCAGCAAATTGGGCGCATCCTCAGCCGCCTCTTTAATATGCGCGACAAAGGCACGTCGCACCTCACGGTGTTTACTGAACAGTTGCGTCAACGAATCAATCATCTGCGCCGGCGGCTGCGCAATTTCCGACAGCAACAACGACGCACCACCTTCCAGCACTGTTTGTTGGCTCAGCGCATTCCCTTCTTCACCCAACAAATGGGCAATTTCTCGCGGCGTAAACTCTTTACCGTTGGGTAACTCCGGGTTCAAGAAGAGTGTTTCCCCCAACGTCATTTCAAACAGCGTACGCACTGGCATCATTACATAAGCTTGCTGGTCGCTAATGGCCTGCGCCATGGCGGATTCCGAAGTAAAAAAGGGAATCACGCTACTGCCGTCCTCTTTTTTCCAGTGCTGCAAATCAACGGGCGTATCGGCATCCAGTTGTGGCCCGGTACTCTCTCCCGGCACCCAAACGCTGGACTGCATCAGCAAAGTAAAAAACTCAGGGCGATGTGCCGGTTCCGTTGCCGCCAACTTCAGCACTTCTTCAAGACGGCTATTGGTTTCTTTCATCGGTTAACTCACGGTTTCTTCTACATATTCTGGCGGAGGCGACCATCGAGTCGGCCTCCGCTTACGCGTAAGCCGCGTACTTATTTTAATAACAGCCGGGCGAGGGTTCGCACGCCTAAACCCGTGGCGCCCGCTGCCCACTGGTCAACCGCGCCTTTACGGTAAGTTGCCGAGCAGTCGATATGTAGCCAGCCTTGCTGATAATTTTTCACAAAGTGCGACAGAAACGCCGCAGCAGTACTGGCACCGGCTGAGTGAGCAGGCCCGGCAATGTTGTTCAAATCGGCAAAGTTGGAAGGCAGATGATTACGATGGAACTCCGCCAACGGCAGACGCCAGAATGGCTCATTTTCGTCCGTCGCGCTATCCAGCAAGCGTTGCGCCAGCGCATCGTCAAAGGTAAATAACGCGTGGTAATCATTGCCCAACGCCGTTTTCGCCGCGCCGGTCAACGTTGCCGCATCAATAATTAAGGTTGGATTTTGCTCGCTGGCATCAATCAAACCATCCGCCAACACCAGACGCCCCTCGGCATCGGTATTCATCACTTCGACTGTCTTGCCATTGCGGTAGTGAATAATATCACCCAGCTTAAAGGCATTACCGCTGACCATGTTATCCGCACAGCACAGGTACAACTTAACGCGCTTGTTCAGACCGCGTGCAATCGCCAACGCCAAAGCGCCGGTTACCGTGGCTGCGCCGCCCATATCGGACTTCATGGAATCCATAAATGCGCTTTGTTTCAGGCTATAACCGCCGGTATCAAAAGTAATTCCTTTGCCGACTAAGCAGGCGTAAACCGGCGCGTCATCATCACCTGAAGGGTTATAGTCCAGCGCCAATAACACCGGGCTACGCGACGAGCCGCGCCCCACAGTGTGGATGCCCATATACTGCTGTTGGCGTAAATCTTCACCCTTGGTGATGCGGTAGCTCACCGCATCGCACGCAACGCCACATAACAGATCAACCGCTCGTTGGGCCAACTGTTCCGGGCTAAGATCTTCTGCCGGCAGGTTAATGGTACTACGTACCCAATCGATAATTTTCAGTCGGCTATCCAGCTCCGCGCGATCGCTGGCGCTTAATTGCGCCCATTCGACATGACGCTCACCTTTTGGGCCGCAATAGCCTTGCCAAAAGGCCCAACTTTTTTCCAGATCCCAATCGGCGCCGCTCAACGCCACATTGCGGATCCCCTGGCCATCAAGTTTACGTCCTGCTCGTTGGATCGCCGCCAGCGCATCGCTGCCGGTTAAATGGATAGTCATACCCTTATCATTACTGCTCAGGAGTGCTTTTTCACCCCAGCGCGCATCGGCCGCTGCTGTTGACAGAGTGATATTCATGGTTTCGGTTGTCATCGCATGGCTCCTTGTTATCTATTTGTTTGCCGCTCCCCGGCAACGCCAGGCGCTTACCGGGTGAGATTAGAATAATAATCACTGCCGCCAGATTTTAGGCTCAGAACTATTGATACTCATCCAGCCAGACTAACAGTATTGCTTCGAGAATTTTTTCATTGGATGCGGTGGGTTCATCATCAAATTCATCCAACTCACAAACCCATTGATGCATATCGGTAAAACGTACCGTAGTCGGGTCTGTCTCTGGCCGGGCGTCATACAGCGCTTCACCAATTTCCCGGCTGTCGGTCCACTTTAATCCCATACTTCATTCCTCATACAAAAACGGGCCGAATTCACTATCCGGCCCGCCTGACTAATACGATTAATGTTCGCGTGCGTGGTTGATGGTGTAGCGTGGGATCTCCACCACCAGATCCTCATCGGTAATGCGCGCCTGGCAGCCTAACCGACTTTCCGGCTCCAGCCCCCAAGCTTTATCCAACATATCATCTTCATCTTCGGTACTTTCCGCTAATGAATCAAACCCTTCGCGCACAACGCAGTGACAGGTAGTACACGCGCAGGACTTCTCACAGGCATGTTCAATATCAATACCGTTACGTAGTGCCACGTCCAGAATGGTGTCGCCCTGAGCGGCATCAAACACGCCCCCCTCTGGTAACAGATCCTGATGGGGTAAAAATACAATCTTTGGCATGACTCAAACCTCGTCCACAGAGTGCCCGGCCAGTGCGCGACGGATAGATTCATCCATACGGCGTGCAGCAAAATCCTGGGTAACTTTATCTAATTTTTTAATCGCGGCGGCGATGGTATCGGTATCCTCTCCGGCTACCGCATCGCGTAACGCCTGCTGCGCCTGACCAATGGCCGCACGCTCTTCATCGTTCAGTAAGCCTGCATCTTCGGCCAATGCGCCGTCGAGGCTTTCCAGCACCCGCAGCCCATCCACCTTCTGTTCAGCCAGCATACGCGCGCTAATATCCTGCTGGGCGTGCGTCATCGAATCGGTAATCATACCGGCAATTTCATTTTCGGTTAGACCGTAAGACGGTTTAACCTGAATTGAAGCCTCAACGCCGGTGGATTTCTCCATTGCCGTTACGCTTAACAAGCCGTCGGCATCAACCTGGAAGGTGACACGGATATGCGCCCCGCCGGCAGGCATGGTCGGAATGCCGCGCAGGGTGAAACGCGCCAGCGAACGGCAATCCGTGACTAATTCACGCTCGCCTTGCAGGACGTGAATACTCATCGCCGTTTGACCATCTTTAAAAGTGGTAAATTCCTGCGCGCGCGCCACCGGAATGGTGGTATTTCGTGGGATCACTTTCTCCACCAAACCGCCCATGGTTTCTAGCCCAAGCGATAAGGGGATCACATCTAATAGCAGCATTTCGCTGTCTGGCTTATTCCCCACCAGAATATCCGCCTGAATCGCAGCGCCGATCGCCACGACTTTATCCGGATCGATCGAAGTGAGCGGCGTACGGCCAAAAAATTCGCCGACTTTTTCACGCACCTGAGGTACCCGCGTAGAACCGCCAACCATCACCACTTCCAGCACCTCTTCCGGCGTCACTTCGGCATCTTTCAGCGTGCGACGGCAAGCCAGCAGCGTGCGTTTAACCAGCGGTGCAATTAGCGCATCGAAATCGGCGCGCGTCACATCACCACGCCAATCCGCCACCTCAACCGCGACACTTGGCGCAGCGCTTAGCGCGATTTTCGCCGCGATTGCCGCATCTAATAGCTGACGCTGCAAAACCGGATCGCCACGATCGCTCAGCCCTGCACGTTCACGCAACCAATCAGCCAGTAAATGGTCGAAATCATCGCCACCTAGCGCCGAATCGCCGCCGGTCGCCAATACTTCGAAAACCCCACGGCTTAGACGTAGCACCGAAATATCAAAGGTACCGCCGCCAAGATCGTAGACCGCAATCACCCCTTCTTTCCCCGAATCGAGACCGTAGGCAATCGCGGCAGCGGTAGGCTCATTGAGCAAACGCAGCACATGTAGCCCCGCTAAACGCGCGGCATCTTTGGTTCCCTGCCGTTGTGCATCATCGAAATAGGCCGGTACGGTAATCACCACACCGTCAAGTTCGCCCTCCAGTGAAGCGCGCGCGCGTTCCGCCAGCGTCGCCAGAATATCGCCAGAGACGTGAACCGGGTTAACCAACCCCGCCGGCGTGACAATCAGCGGCAGGCCATTTTCACTGGCCTGAAAGGCATACGGAAGATGCGGATAACGTTGTTGAATATCTGCCAGCGAACGCCCCATCAACCGTTTTACTGAACTAATGGTGTTGACCGGATCGGTGGCGGCGGCCTGTCGCGCCTCTTCGCCCACGGTTAAACCGCTGGCCTGATAGCGCACGACAGAAGGGAGAATATGACGCTGATGCGCATCGGGTAGCGTTTCGGCCTGCCCGCTACGGACGGTGGCGACCAGTGAATTGGTGGTACCGAGATCGATGCCGGCAGCAAGACGACGCTGGTGCGGCGCCGCGCTCAGGCCCGGCTCACTAATTTGTAATAACGCCATGTTGAGCTTCCAGATTTATAAATCGAGCAGTCTTTCTTCGAGTTGTTCGGCTTGGCTGCGAAGTTTAACCAGAAAACGTAATTTACGCACGGTATCCGCCGCTTGTGCCCACTGCGTGTCATTGAGCTGTTGTTTCATCTGCGCGCTACGTTGTTGCATCATCTGCTCAAGCCGCTGCATAAACGCGTTCAGTTGCTCTTCAGCATTTGCCGCCTGTTCAATGCTTTCCAGCTCTTCGCGCAGTTCCAACTGCTCCATCAGAAACGCCGTATCGCGCATCGTATGTTGTTCATTATTAATATCGATGCCCTGCAAAGAGAGCAGGTATTCGGCACGAGGTAACGGCTGGCGTAATGCCTGGTAGCCCTGATTAATGGTGGCGGCCTGTTGTAAGGCATGCAGACGCTCACGCTCAGGGCGCGTGGCAAAACGATCGGGATGAAACTGACGCTGCAACGTCTGAAAACGTTCAGTCAGTAGAGTGCCGTCAAGCTCAAACGAGACGGGCAACCCAAAGAGGGTGAAGTAATCCATAACAAGCTCGGTTTATGGCAGGAGAAGACTAAAATGAATCGCCCCGTCTCCGGTGCGATTCATTGTTGTTGGTAGGCTCCACACTAAACGTGGAAGCTTTCACCACAGCCGCATTCGTCTTTCACGTTTGGGTTAATGAATTTGAAACCTTCGTTCAAGCCTTCTTTCACGAAGTCCAATTCCGTCCCGTCCAGGTAGACCAGGCTTTTGCCGTCAATAACCACCTTAACGCCTTTGTCTTCGAACACGGTATCTTCACGATCCGGCTCATCAACAAACTCCAGCACATACGCCATACCGGAGCAACCTGACGTCCGCACGCCGAGACGTAGGCCAAAGCCCTTGCCACGGTTTTGCAGGAAAGCGCTCACGCGGGATGCAGCGCTGTCGCTTAACGTAATTGACATGGGAGCCCTCTCTTATGCGTTTTTCTTGCTCTTATAATCAGCAATCGCTGCTTTAATCGCGTCTTCCGCTAAAATGGAGCAGTGAATTTTTACCGGCGGCAGTTCTAATTCTTCCGCAATCTGGGTGTTTTTAATCGCTTCGGCTTCATCCAGTGATTTGCCTTTGACCCATTCAGTAATCAGTGAGCTGGAGGCAATTGCTGAACCGCAGCCGTAGGTTTTGAAACGCGCGTCTTCAATGATGCCTTCGGGGTTAACTTTAATTTGTAGTTTCATCACATCGCCGCAGGCTGGCGCGCCGACCATGCCGCTGCCGATGGAAGGATCGGCGTTATCAAATGAGCCCACATTACGCGGGTTTTCATAGTGATCGATTACTTTTTCGCTGTAAGCCATGGTTAAATCTCCTGATACCTGAAATTAGTGATGCGCCCATTCGATGCTGTTGATATCCACACCGGCTTTAAACATTTCCCACAACGGAGAAAGGTCGCGCAGACGGCCAATGGATTTACGTACCAGCTCAATGGTGTAATCAATCTCTTCTTCGGTGGTGAAACGCCCTAAAGAGAAGCGGATAGAGCTATGCGCCAACTCATCCGTCATTCCCAGCGCGCGCAGCACATAAGAAGGCTCCAGGCTGGCGGAAGTACAGGCGGAACCAGAAGAAACCGCCAAATCTTTCAGCGCCATAATCAGGGATTCGCCTTCAACATAGTTGAAGCTGACATTGAGGATGTTCGGTGCGCCCTGCTCGAGGTCGCCATTCAGATACACTTCTTCGATGTCGTTAATGCCGTTCCACAAACGGTTGCGCAATGTACGCAGGCGCGCCATTTCGCTGCCCATCTCCTCTTTCGCGATACGGTAAGCTTCCCCCATCCCGACAATCTGGTGTACAGGCAAGGTACCGGAACGCATACCGCGCTCATGACCACCACCATGGATCTGCGCTTCCAGACGAATGCGTGGTTTGCGGCGGACATACAACGCGCCGATACCTTTCGGACCGTAGATTTTGTGCGCGGAGAAAGACATCAGATCGACTTTCAACTGGCTCAGGTCGATAGGCAATTTGCCGACGCTTTGCGTGGCATCGACATGATAAATAATGCCACGCGCGCGGCACAGTTCGCCGATGGTAGCAATGTCTTGCACCACGCCTATCTCGTTATTGACATGCATAATTGAAACCAGAATGGTGTCATCACGCATCGCAGCTTCCAGTTCCTGCAAATCAATAATGCCGTTGCCTTTCGGCGCCAGGTAGGTAACCTCAAAACCTTCTCGTTCCAGTTGGCGGCACGTATCCAGCACCGCTTTGTGCTCGGTTTTGCTGGTGATAATGTGCTTACCTTTCTTTTGGTAAAAAGTCGCCGCACCTTTGATAGCCAGGTTATCTGACTCGGTGGCGCCGGAAGTAAACACGATTTCACGCGGGTCAGCGCCCACTAATTCTGCGACCTGGTTACGGGCGATATCAACCGCCTCTTCTGACTGCCACCCGAAACGGTGGGAGCGCGAAGCCGGGTTACCGAATGTACCGTCCAGGGTTAAGTACTGCATCATTTTCTCGGCAACGCGCGGATCGGCCGGCGTAGTTGCGGAGTAGTCCAGATAAATCGGTAATTTCATTGCTCTTAAGCTCCGTACATCACTTCAATACGTAAAATCATTTAAATACAAACATTTCAGCCCTTATCGGGCATACCTGTCCGCCAGCAATGTGGGTGTTTTTTACACCTAACCAATGAATGGTTTTATTTTTTGCGGCGGCAGGGGAATTAAGCACGCAGGTTTACGTTGATCGTTTCCTGAATTCGTCCGTTTGATAAACGGCGATTTTCATTGTCCTGACGATCGGCAACATCAAGAATCTCTTGGTTATTAACCAGCTCGGCCAGCGTAATATTGTTCAGGAAATCACTAATACGTTCACTTAAATCACGCCACAGGACATGGGTCAGACAACGCTCACCGGCCTGGCAGCCCTCTTTTCCCTGACAACGCGTTGCGTCAACCGACTCATCCACCGCTGTAATGACAGCGCCGACAGCAATCGCATTGGCGTCTTTACCCAATAGATAACCACCGCCCGGACCGCGTACGCTGGCCACTAAGCCATTTTTACGCAGGCGTGAAAACAGTTGCTCCAGATAGGAGAGCGAAATACCCTGGCGTTCGGAAATATCAGCCAACGGCACCGGCCCCTGGTGGGAATGGAGTGCAACGTCGAGCATGGCGGTAACGGCGTAACGGCCTTTAGATGTCAGTCTCATGGCTTGCGACCTCGGTTTTACCTGTTGTCGGTGTGATGTGAAGGAAAAAATGATGAGCGCAAGTCTGACATTCCTGAGTGTTTTGGTCAACTATTTAACCGAGTAAAACACTCAAGTATTCATTTCCTTTCGATCCGACAACGACAGAGATTATTTATCCGCCTGCTTTTTCTCAAAAGATGACAACATGCCACGCAAAATATTCAGCTCATCTCGCTCCGGGCGCGCGCGGGTGAACAGGCGACGCAGCTTGCTCATAACCTGGCCTGGGTTCGACTCGCGGATAAAACCGCTCTGCAACATCATCTGTTCCATATGCTGGTAAAAACGCTCAAGGTCATCCACCAGCGGATAAGGAGAGGCCGCATAATCCGGCGCCTGATGCTGTTCAGCCTGCAAAAACGCCATGCGCACTTCGTAAGCGATAACCTGCACCGCCATCGCGAGGTTTAGCGAGCTGTAATCCGGATTTGCCTGGATGGCGACGTGGTAATGGCATTTTTGCAACTCGTCGTTAGTCAGACCAACCCGTTCACGACCAAATACCAACGCAACCGGCGCCTGGCGCCCTTCTTCCACGCTTTTCACGCCGCATTCACGTGCGTCAAGCATCGGCCACGGGAGCGAGCGGGAGCGCGCGCTGGTGCCAACCACCAGGCTACAGCCGGAAATTGCCTCATCCAACGTGTCGACAATTTTTGCCGCGCCAATGACGTCGCTAGCGCCAGCGGCCAATGAAATAGCTTGCGAGTCCGGCTTAACCAATGGGTTCACTAAATAGAGGTTGGTTAACCCCATGGTTTTCATCGCGCGCGCGACGGAGCCCATGTTGCCGGTATGAGAAGTTTCAACCAGTACGATACGAATGTTATGCAGCATAGAAATTGATGGTCAAAGAGATAATTTGTCCATGCTAACATAAAAGCAGGACATTTTCCGAACTCCCTGCTATACTCCGCGCCGTTTTCCCGTTCTTTAACATCCAGTGAGAGATACTGATGCATCCGATGCTCAACATCGCCGTGCGCGCTGCGCGCAAGGCTGGCAATTTAATCGCCAAAAACTATGAAACTCCGGACGCAGTTGAAGCTAGCCAGAAAGGTAGCAATGACTTCGTAACCAATGTTGATCGCGACGCTGAACGCCTGATTATAGAGGTGATTCGCAAATCTTATCCGCAACACACCATTATTACTGAAGAAAGTGGTGAGTTAGCCGGAGAAGATCAGGATGTACAATGGGTTATCGATCCACTGGATGGCACTACTAACTTCATCAAACGCTTACCTCACTTTTCCGTCTCTATCGCTGTGCGCATTAAAGGCCGTACCGAAGTTGCAGTGGTTTATGATCCCATGCGCAATGAGCTATTTAGCGCGGTTCGCGGTCAGGGCACTCAGCTAAACGGCTATCGCCTACGCGGCAGCACGGCACGCGATCTTGACGGCACGATTTTGGCGACCGGTTTTCCGTTCAAAGCCAAACAACATGCCGCAACCTATATTAACTTGGTTGGAAAACTGTTTACTCAGTGCGCGGATTTCCGTCGTACCGGTTCCGCCGCGTTAGACCTCGCCTATGTGGCGGCAGGTCGGGTTGACGGTTACTTTGAGATTGGCTTGAAGCCTTGGGATTTCGCGGCCGGTGAACTGCTGGTGCGCGAAGCGGGCGGTTTGGTGACTGACTTTGTTGGCGGGCACGGCTACCTGACTTCCGGTAACCTGGTGGCGGGTAATCCACGTGTCGTGAAATCTCTGCTGGCGAATATGCGCGACGAGCTGAGCGACGCGCTGAAGCGTTAAGATTACTGCTGGCCGGTGCGACGGATGCCGCACCGGCCATAATTATTTACAGCGCGCCGCGAATCCCATTCGAGATCATCGGCTGTGCGCTCAGATACAGCATTATCCCGATCATTATCAGTGCGACACCGCCCACCAACGCCAGGCTCTGTATCCCCACCTTTTGCCAACCGGATGTCGGGCGATCGCGACTGATACGCACCGCCACCGCACGTGAAACCTGGACGAATAGCGCCATTGCCGATACCGTAAACGCCGTCCCCAACGCCATAATTACCGCCGATAAAACGCCCCAGGCATAAACACCAATCACCCTGGAAAACAGCAACATCATAATCGCCCCGGAACATGGGCGTAGCCCCATCGAAAAGACCACCAGCACTTTCGTTTTCCAGCCTACGGCTTTTGCCAATAGCGTGTTATCCGGCACATGTTGATGTCCACAACCACAGTCGGCGCTATGAACATGATCGACAGTATGGATGGACAAGATTTTCGGCGCGGCAGGACGCAGCACCCGCCATAGTTTCCTCAATGCCCGTACGCACAGCCAAATACCCAACCCGACCACCAGCAGATAACTGCCCTTTTCCAGCCAGTAACTGCTGAGATGAAGTTGCCGTGAAGAGAGTTGCAGCACTACCAGAATGATCGATACCAATAAAATCGCGACGCCGCCCTGCACCACCGCTGCCGCCAGCGTCAATTGCAGACTGGTTTTGATTTTAGTGGGATGGGTCGCCAAAAAGGTCGCGATAACCACTTTGCCGTGCCCCGGCCCAACAGCGTGCAGGACACCGTACACCAGACTAAAGCCGACCAACGCCCATCCCGCGCGTTGCCGCTGGATTTCCACCTGTTGCAACAGCGCGGTCATTTGTTGGTTCAAGCCGCGTTGCCAACCAATGCTTTGTAGCAATATTTGCGGCCAGTAAAGCCATAGCGCCACGCCGCCAGCGGCCAGAAGAATCAGCAATAGCCATAATGGCCAGGCGCTTCGCAGTAAATTATCGGTCTTTTGCGGCAAAATAGTTAGGGACATGTCAGGGTAACCGTTTGGGCAAATTGTCTGCCTAAATCCATATCTTCCGGCGGCGCATCGGCTTTATCCAGCGATAAGGCATAGGCTTGTAAAGAGGCGTTAGGTTTTGGCGTTTTTAATGTCAGCTTACATTGTGCCGCCCCGGCCTCCGGTATCCCCAGAGATTTTTCGTTATCATAAAACATATCTACAAAGTAGGAAGGATCGAAAGTGGAAAAGAGATAGGTTTGCCCCTTCAGACTTTGTGGCTCCGCCAACGGTAGCACAAACTCCAGCACCGCTTTCGCACCGTTACGCGACAGATGATACTCCGGCGGTAAATTATCAAACTTCACGCGTTTGCCTTGGTGCCAAAACTCCGTGAAATAGTGTTGGCCCAGTACGTTCGCCATCACACCCGCCGCGAGCTTTTTCCACACCACCGAATCGGGTTTGGCGTTACCGGCATCGTACAGCAGATCAGCAGAGGTGATTTCATCCATCGTCCATACCATACGTAGCCCGGTGAGCTGGTTATCCTTAGTGACCAGACTGGTTTTCATATCAATAAAACTGTGCGGATGTGCGAATGCTAGCGGTGCACTCAGCAACAGAATAAGTAGCATGCAACCGGGCAGCATACGCGAATAAATGTTACAACATAACAAAATCAACTTCATCGGCTTTCCTGGATAAAAATTCTGTGACCGGCCTTAAACGTCTGGATAAAAAACACCGCCACATTACGCGACCTAACGCATTTTGACTTATTCTTAGCACAGAGATGAACGACTGGAATTGCCCATGACGAGTTCTGCTACACCGACAGCACCACTCTTCTCCGGTTTACAGCGTCAATGCCACCTTCTGTTAACGCTTTACTTGCCTGATAACGCGCTTTCACTTGATGCGCTTTGCCAGCTTAATGGTGTGGAGCCAGCGCTCGCTCGGCAAGATATAGCGGAGGTCGCTGAAAAGATCCAGCGCTATCATCAGCTTGATCTTCTCCCCCATCAGGATGGACACTTTCAGCTCCGTGGCGCTGAACTGGCCAGACGGCTGTGCCTAATGCACTGGCTGCGGCGTGCGCTGCGCGTGTCTCCGGACTTTGTCTGGCAGCACTTCGCGCCAGCACTACGTCAGACATTGCGCACCCGGCAAATTGAAAAAGCCATCTATGATGAAAAAAACCTGCAAGCATTAATCCAGCATTGTAGCGCGCATCTCCAGCGCGATTTCAACCCGCGCGATCGGCATTTTCTGCAACTGTTTATGCAGTATTCACTTTGCCAGCAGACACCGGCTACGTTCACTGAACCCCAACAACGTTGGCTGGCGGATAAAAGCGAAAGAGCGGCGGCAGAGAAAGTGGTGAGCCACTGGCAGAAACGGTGCCGCCACGCGCCCGACACCAGCGAAATTGACTTTTATACGCTGATCTTTAGCCTGATCCACGCGCCGACCGCCGAGACAATTCAGCACCATCGCGAACAGCGTTTGATGGAGGATATTCGTTTACTGATTCAACGCTTCCAAACCCTGGCTGGCATGCATTTTTGCGATGAACAAGGGCTAAGCCAGCAACTCTATACGCATATGTCGCAGGCGCTGGATCGGAGCCATTTTGCCATTGGGATTGATAGCAATTTAACCGAGGAGGTAACACGGCTATATCCGCGCCTGTTACGGACCACCCGCGCGGCGATAGACGCTTTTGAAACACACTATGCGGTGCGTTTCACCCGTGAGGAACTGGTGCTTATCGCGGTGATTTTCGGCGCCTGGCTGATGCAGGAAAACACCTTACAGGAAAAACAGGTGCTGCTGTTAACCGGTGGCGATCCGGCGCTGGAAAAAGAGATCGAGCAACAATTGCGCGAACTTACCCTATTGCCGCTGAATATTAAGTTCCAGACTATGCACGCGTTTCAGCATCAGGGCGCACCAAAAGGCATTGCCTTGGTGATCAGCCCCTACGCTACGCCGTTACCGCTCTACTCCCCTCCGTTGATTCATGCTGAGCTTCCGCTCAGCGATCATCAGCAACACCGTATCCGTACGCTGCTTGAGTCCTGATAGGCACCGGAACTTTTGCGCTGCCCCATCCACCCACAGAAAATCTCCTTTTCTACGAGCAGCGTATGCGTATTCCACCTTCCGGTGCCTTAGCTTTTCATCAGGCCGTGGCACAAAGCGATACCGAAACTATTCAGCAGTTACGGCAACAGGGATATCGCCCTGTGGCGCTCGATGCACAAGGAGACTCACCGTTAGATGCGCTAGAGAAACGCCACGATATTGATGCCGCCACGCGGGTTAAACTCCATCAAAGCCTGCTGGCTTCGCTTAATACAACTGCCCCGCCAGGTTATACCAAGCCGGAAGCGTTTCACGGTTCGCCCTGGGGGTTTGAAATTTTGCGTAGCGGTATATTGAAAGGCGGCGTTAACGATCGTAAAGGTGGAAGCCAGTCGCTGGAAGGACAGGTCTTTTTCTCCGATCGCACCAAGCAATCGCCCAACGACACTGAGACGCGCCCTAACCTGCGTTCAAAACCACGCGTGTATGCAAAAGGAATGGGAGCAAAAATCACTACGGTAGAGACGCGTTCACAGATTTACCAACTGGCCAAAGCCATAAATCGGACCTCCCTCTCGTCTGACGCCGCAGCCCTGATGGTGAAAACCGGCGACGATCTGCCTGAGGCTGTCTATCAATCACTGATGCTGCGACTCTCTGCAAACAACCTCTCTCTAACCAAAGAGACACTGGAAAGCGTGGCGGCACAACTGATTCCAACCGACATTAAAGTGATTGATAACTCCTTAACGCTCTCTACCCCTCAATCCACGGAGTTGATTCGCACAGCCTTGCAGCGCATTGAGCAGGAGATGGTTAACGGCAAAATGCCGTATCTTAACCTGCTCAATAATGGCGCAACCGTGCCGCTGGTATTTGGTTTTAGCAAAATCAATAATCTGAAAACCCACCAAATTTCTCCCCTCACCAAACACATCAACCGGTTTAGTTATCAATCGGAAGATCATCCGCTAACCGGTTCTGCAAACGGCGGCAAACTGAAAGAGATTGAAGTTCGATCGCTCGCCGATCTTGCGACGCTGACGCTTGCCTGCCAGGCACAGGGTATAACGCTACCCACTGATGCCCTTATCCGCATTAACCCAACGCCACGTGAAAAAAAAGAGCACGGTAGCAAAGCACACTATCTTGATGCTTCTGCCATAGAACGGTTTCGCCATGCGTTACGCGACCCGGAAAGAGAGGATATTACTTCGCTGAGCATTGATGAGTTACAGGCGTTGAACCAACGCTGGCGGGAAAAAGTGGAGAGCGGTAGCCTGCCGATAGCGTAATGATGGCGAAAAAAAACGCCTCCTGACCGGAAGCGTTTTCAGCGACATCACGGTAAACGATTAGGCATAAACCGGGAAACGTGCGCAGATTTCCAACACTTTCTGTTTCACGCGTTCGATGTTGCCTTCGTCGTGAATGTTATCCAGCACATCCGCCATCCAGCCTGCCAGTTCACGGACTTCGGCCTCTTTAAAACCACGGCGCGTAACTGCAGGAGAACCGATACGAATGCCGGAGGTGACAAACGGACTCTTCGGATCGTTAGGGACACTGTTTTTGTTGACGGTGATATTCGCACGCCCCAATGCGGCGTCGGCCTCTTTACCGGTCAAGTTTTTATCCACCAGGTCCAGCAGGAACAGGTGATTATGGGTGCCGCCAGAAACCACTTTATAGCCGCGTTCCAGGAACACTTCGACCATCGCTTTCGCGTTTTTAGCCACTTGCTGCTGGTAAACCTTGAACTCAGGCTCCATCGCTTCTTTCAGCGCCACCGCTTTACCCGCGATAACGTGCATCAGTGGGCCGCCCTGGCCGCCCGGGAACACCGCAGAGTTGAGCTTTTTGTACAACTCTTCATCGCCGCCTTTGGCTAAAATCAGACCGCCGCGCGGACCGGCCAGCGTTTTATGCGTAGTGGTCGTCACAATGTGTGCGTGTGGAACCGGGTTCGGATAGACGCCAGCGGCGATTAGGCCTGCAACGTGCGCCATATCAACAAACAACCAGGCACCAATACTATCGGCGATTTCACGCATTTTTGCCCAGTCACAAATGCCGGAGTAAGCGGAGAAACCGCCGATGATCATTTTAGGCTGATGCTTTTTCGCCTGGGCCGCCAAATCGTCATAATCGATCTTGCCGGTTTCATCGATACCGTACGGCACCACGTTATACAGTTTGCCGGAGAGGTTTACCGGTGAGCCATGAGTCAGATGACCACCGTGGGCAAGGTTCATCCCAAGAATAGTATCGCCCGGCTGCAGCAGCGCAGTGTAAACCGCAAAATTAGCCTGAGAGCCTGAATGCGGCTGGACGTTGGCATAATCGGCGCCAAACAGTTCTTTTGCGCGATCGATCGCTAATTGTTCAACGATATCCACATATTCACAGCCGCCGTAATAGCGTTTGCCAGGATAGCCTTCGGCGTATTTATTGGTGAGCTGCGAACCTTGCGCCTGCATAACGCGCGGGCTGGTGTAGTTTTCTGAAGCAATCAGTTCGATGTGCTCTTCCTGACGCACCTTTTCTTGCTCCATCGCCTGCCACAATTCGGCATCATAATCGGCAATGTTCATATCACGCTTTAACATCCGCATCTCCTGACTGAGCTAACTAAAAACGGCAGTGAATAGCCCTAATGGGCGAAGGCCAACAGTTTAAACCGTTTTACCGGCCGATGGATAGCATCGGCGGCAGCTTTTTAGGCAAACGATTGGCATCAAGCCTGTAAAGGGTTTCTTACTGTTTTTACAACCCCCTCGATCGCGATTGTTCTTCATCTTCCAGGTGCATTTTTTTCAACTTTGCCGGTGGCATAACGTGCGATAAAGCCCCCTTTTTGTCACCGGGTATTTACAAACCAAGCGGCGAGGTTTTAACATGCATATAAAATACATGTTTTAATAAGCAATAAGGAAAGACGCTATGCTTGACGCACAAACCATCGCTATTGTGAAATCCACCCTTCCAGCCATTGCGGCTACCGGCCCCAAACTGACCGGATATTTTTACGACCGCATGTTTAAACACAACCCGGAGTTAAAGGATGTGTTCAACATGAGTAACCAACGCAATGGCGATCAACGCCAGGCGTTGTTTGACGCCATCTGCGCTTACGCGGCGAATATTGAAAACCTCAGCGCCCTGCTGCCCGCCGTTGAGCGCATCGCGCAGAAACACACCAGCTTTTCCATCCAGCCCGCGCAATATCAAATTGTCGGCCAACATCTGCTCGCGACCATTGATGAGCTACTGCATCCCGGCGCAGCGGTATTAGAGGCGTGGGCGCAAGCCTATGGCGTGTTGGCGAATGTGTTTATTCAACGCGAAGAGGCAATTTATCATGCCGCCGAACTGAAGGAGGGCGGCTGGCGTGGGAAACGCGCTTTCCGCATTAGCGCGATTACGCCGCGCGGTGAGGCGATCAAAAGCCTTGAACTGACGCCGGTGGATGGTAAATCGGTAGTGGATTATCGCGCCGGGCAATATCTGGGTGTACACGTACAGGATACGCATTTTCCCCATCATGAAATTCGCCAATATTCATTAACCCGTTCACCGAATGGAAAAGCATATCGTATCGCGGTCAAACACGAAGCGGGCGGCATCGTCTCTGGTTGGGTCCATCAACATGCAAAGGTGGGCACCGTTATTGAACTCTCTGCGCCAGCCGGAGATTTTTATCTGGATGTCACGCCAGAAACGCCGGTGACGTTAATCTCGGCAGGTGTTGGGCAGACACCAATGCTCGCTATGCTCCACAGTTTGGCGGATAACCTGCATCCGGCGGCGGTTAATTGGTTACACGCGGCGGAAAATGGCGATGTGCACGCCTTTGCTGATGAAGTTACCGCCGTGGGCGCAACGCTACCGCGTTTTACGCAGCATGTTTGGTACCGCCAACCTCGTGTTAAAGATGAAGGGCGCTATCAAAGCTTGGGATTGATGGATCTTGCTACCGCCTCCGCCGCGTTAGAGACCACCAGCATGCACTATTACTTGTGTGGTCCGCTGGGCTTTATGCAGTCTGTCGCCGGTCAGTTATTGGATGCCGGGGTGCAACAGGCCCAGATTCATTATGAAGTGTTCGGCCCGCATAAAGTCATTTAGCGCCTATAAAAAAACCGGGCGCCGCAATGGAGCCCGGTAATTGCTGTCGGCAAGCAGGAAGCGGCATGCTTAAATCGCCTCTTCATCCTCTTCACCCGTACGGATACGCACCACGCGCGCAACGTCGTACACAAAGATTTTACCGTCACCAATCTTTCCGGTTTGCGCCGTCTGCATGATAGTTTCTACGCAGGTATCGACAATATCATCGGCAACGACAATTTCGATTTTCACCTTGGGTAAGAAATCAACCATATACTCAGCGCCGCGATACAGTTCCGTATGGCCTTTCTGGCGACCAAAACCTTTCACTTCTGTTACCGTCATCCCGGTGATGCCTACTTCGGCTAGCGCTTCACGCACATCGTCGAGTTTGAACGGTTTGATAATCGCATCAATCTTTTTCATGGCAGACCCTTTTTCTTTCCCTCCGTGGCCGGATGGGTAACGTTCTGTAGATACCGGCGTGCGGTTCGTCTCTTTTCGCAGGCTAAGCTACCATAACTCGCCGATAAAACCGTATTAAAACTACTCTTTAAAATCGGTTGCATCGAGCTCGTGCCGCGCCAGCAGCTTATAAAACTCGGTGCGGTTACGCCCTGCTAAACGTGCCGCGTTAGTCACATTGCCTTTAGTCATTTGTAACAGTTTACGTAGATAGTTCAGTTCAAACTGATTGCGCGCCTCGACGAAGGTCGGTAACGCGGTGTTTTCGCCGACTAATGCCTGCTCAACTAACGCATCACCAATAACCGGCGAAGAGGTTAGCGCTACGCATTGCTCAATAACGTTGACCAGTTGACGAACATTACCCGGCCAACTGGCCGCCATCAGGCGTTTCATGGCATCCGTCGAGAAACTACGGACCTGCGGTTTGTGCCGATCGGCCGCCTGGCGTAATAAATGGTTAGCCAGCAGGGGAATATCTTCCGCGCGCTCATGTAACGCCGGGAGTTTCAGGTTAACCACATTGAGACGATAGAAAAGATCTTCACGGAACTCCTTTTTCTCCATCGCCTTCGGCAGATCGCGGTGCGTAGCGGAAATAATACGCACATCAATATCGACATCACGGTTGCTCCCCAGCGGACGCACCTTGCGCTCCTGAAGCACCCTGAGCAATTTCACCTGCAATGCTTGTGGCATATCACCAATTTCATCGAGGAACAGCGTGCCGCCTTCCGCCGCCTGAAACAGCCCTTCGCGGGCGCTGACCGCGCCGGTAAACGCCCCTTTAGCATGCCCGAACAGCTCCGACTCCAGCAATTGTTCCGGCAGCGCACCACAGTTAATGGCGATAAATGCTTTATTTGCGCGCGGGCTGGCGGCGTGAATGGCCTGCGCCAACACCTCTTTTCCGGTTCCACTCTGCCCGTTAATCAGCACGCTGACGTCTGATTGCGCCACCATTCTCGCCTGTTCTAGTAAACGCAGCATGGCCGGGCTACGAGTAACAATAGATTCACGCCACGCGTCATCGGTGGCGGGCGCGCTGTGCGCCAGCGCTTCATCAATCGCTTTATATAACGCGTCACGATCGACTGGCTTGGTGAGAAAACTGAAAACGCCCTGTTGAGTAGCGGAAACCGCTTCCGGTATTGAGCCGTGTGCGGTCAAAATTATCACCGGCAGGCCGGGAAAGCGTTTTTGGATTTCACTGAATAACGCCAACCCATCCATTTCATCCATCCGCAAGTCGCTGATTACCAGATCGACCTTCTCTTTCGCCAACTGGCGCAAAGCTTCCGGGCCGCTGGCGGCGGTGGTGACATGAAACCCTTCGCTACTCAGGCGCATGCCAAGCAGCTTTAATAACCCCGGATCGTCATCCACTAATAATAAACGTGCGGATTTATTTTTCATTATCGGACTCCTTTCCTTTAACAGATGGCGTTTTCGGGTTCGCCGCCGGTGACCAGGTCTCATCTGCCGGTACCGCATTTGGCGTATCCACTCTTTCACCGCTGCGGCTATTTTCAGAGACATCCGGCGACTTACGTGATGAAAGCTGACGCTCAATATCGGTCAACGTCTCGAGTTTACGTCGCGTCACTGCCAGTTCGCGTTTAAGCGCGGCCTGGCGATTACGCAATCCATCCAGTTCACTATCGCTGGTTTGTTGTAGATGGTGGTAGCGCGTACGAACATCAGACAAATCAAGCTGTGCCGCCTGGTTGCTCCGCCAAAGTTGTATCAATGGACGAATGGATAACGGATAGTCCATGCTAAAGCCATCCAATTGCTTCATATAAGTTTGGCGCTCAACCGGCGTCACATTCCCGTTATCCATCAACACGCCCTGCTTTAGCGCATTGTGCCAACTGTTCGCCGGCCAGCTTTTCGCTTCGGCCCGTGCCGCCGCTGGCGATAAACGTGCCGCGCAGTCAATCGCACGCAGCCAATAAAGCGGATTGTCCATGCTGTCGTCATCATTAATTTGCCATATGCGTTCGCAATTAACGGCAAGGTAATCCACCATTCTAATTTCGGGTTCCGCTAGCACTGGCTGACTCTGTTTCAGCGCGGAATGCGGTGTTTGGCTACAGGCAACCATTAGTAATGGCAAAAGGAGTGCGGAGAGCCTGCCAAAAGTACCGGTGGCAGAAAAAGCGGTTAATTTCATTCGTTATCGTTCTCGGCAGTTAAATTCAGTTCAATTCGGAAGCAGACATCGGCGCCCTCTACGGCCACCAACCGCAACTCACCTTGCATTCTCCGTATGCAATCCTTAGCGATACTTAGGCCAAGCCCACTGCCTTTAACCGCGCCTTTACGCTGTAAACTTCCCTGGAAAAAAGGCTCGAACACCATCGCCTGCTCGGCAGCCGGGATTGGGGTGCCGGTATTCGCGACATCAATGATCACCCGTTGCCCTTCCTGACGCGTACGTAGCCAAATGTTACCGGATTCACTGCCGTAGTGCACCGCATTGGAGTAGAGATTATCAATTACCCGGGCTAATAAAATCGGCTCTGCGCGGCAAGTGATAGCCTGAAGCTCAATCTCGGTATGGATTAATTTCGCTCGGGCGGGCAACGAGTGGGCGGCTACCACGCTGTCGATAATGTCATCCAGTGCCACCGTTTCCAGCTCGGTCGGCCCATCGACCAATTTGCGGTTATAGTCGAGTAATTGCTCAATTAACTGCTGAAGATGGCGGCTACTGTTATCCAGTATCGCGACCACCTCTTTTTGATCGGTGGTTAGCGGGCCGGCCACTTGGTCCGCTAACAGTTCAGTGCCTTCACGCATACTGGCCAGCGGCGTTTTTAGCTCGTGGGAAATATGCCGAAGAAACTCATGGCGTTGGGATTCCAGCCACGCAAGGCGTTCACTGAGCCATAAAATTCGTTGCCCCAGAGAACGTAGTTCTCGCGGGCCTTTAAAACTGATGCTGTTACCTAATGGCTGCCCTTCCCCCAGCCGGTTAATCATCTGTTCCACACTCTTCACTGGCCCAATGATCATGCGGGTAAACAACACCACCAATCCAAGGCTGAGTAAGAACAAGATCAGCGCCTGCCAGCCAAAGTATTGACCACGTTCGGCAATTTCACGCTGGAGTTGCAAGCCACGAGAGAAAGAGACTTCCCGCGTCGCCTGAACCATTCGTGAATTAGCGGAAGAGAAATTTTCCAGATTAGCCGCTGCCGCTTTTAGCGGGCTGCTGTCCTGGCATTGCAGTTTTGCCAGTTGATCGAGAAAACCCCGCAGACTTTGATAATAACGAATATCCGGCAGCACCGAGGCATGTGCATCAAGCATTTGTGCATATTTATTGCGCTGAGTTTGGTAAAGGCGTGCCAACATGGGATCATCCAGCACACAATACTGACGATAGCTACGCTCCAGTTCCAGCGCGGTTCGCGCCATCGCCTCGCTACGACGCACATCGGTGAGCGTAGTGCGGTTCGTATCTGCCGCCTGATCGCTGAGCGCAGATAAACTTTCCCATGCCTGCCAGGCCAGTACCAACAGGGGAAGCAGCACTAACAGAAATGCCATCAGGACTAATTGACGTAATGAACGGGGGAAAAGACGCCATGTGTTCACGAAATGCTTCCTTAATCAATATCTGCTGATGATGCTAGCTGACTAAGCGGCGGGAAGATAGAGCGAGTGCGGGAAACAAAAACGGCAGACTCATTGAGTCTGCCGTCGATTACGATAACTTAATCATCGTAAAAAAATTAGGTGGTGCCTAACTCAACGTTGCGCCCGATGCTTGATAACGTGGCAAAGCCAACGATTATCGGTTATGTGGACGGCAGGCACCGTATTGTGCGTCATTCGGAGTTTTATGAAGCGCTTGGCCGCTTTCGCAGGGCTGTCATAGTAAGGTGAATGAGCCACTACCATTGAATAAGCAATTTGCATGCCAAGTTTTTAATATCAATAAATATCTTTTAAAAACAATAAATTAAACATAAGCGATTTTTGGTTAACTTTTATTTAAATTGGTATTAGTTGAAAAATGTCGCCAAAAAGAAACAGATTAACTGCATCAGAAGCAATAGATTATAAATCAATAAGATAAACGTCTCTTTTTAGAGACACCGCAAGGCAGTTACTGTCGCAAATCTGCAACAGAGAGGGGAATTGAACCACCAACGCGGGCGGCATCATTGCGTTGCCGCCCGCGAAAGTAAGTTAGAACGGTAGTTAACCCAATTGCTTACGGGCGTTGCGGAAGATCCGCATCCACGGACTGTCTTCCCCCCACTCTGCCGGATGCCAGGAGTTGCTGACAGTCCGCGCCACACGTTCCGGATGCGGCATCATAATGGTTACGCGTCCACTCTGGTTGGTTACCGCAGTAATCCCATTTGGCGAGCCATTCGGGTTGGCCGGATAGGTCTGCGTCACCTTGCCATAGTTATCAACAAAGCGCAGCGCCACCAGCCCTTGATGTTCTAGCGCCGCTAAGTGCGCGCTATCGCGCACTTCGACAAACCCTTCGCCGTGCGATACCGCGATCGGCATCCGCGAGCCGACCATACCGTCAAGCAACAGGGACGGGCTGGCGGTGACTTCAACCAAACTAAAACGTGCTTCAAAGCGCTCAGATTGGTTACGCACGAAGCGCGGCCAGTTCTCACTGCCGGGGATCAGCTCTCGTAGATTGGACAACATCTGACAACCATTACACACCCCTAATGCCAAAGTCTGCGGACGATGGAAGAAGGTTTCGAACGTGTCGCGTACCCGCTCGTTGAACAGAATGGATTTTGCCCAACCTTCTCCGGCGCCTAACACATCCCCGTAAGAGAAGCCGCCGCAAGCGACCAACGCCTGCATATCATTAAGATCGCGACGCCCCGCCAGCAGATCGCTCATATGCACATCGACAGCATCAAACCCGGCGCGATAAAACGCCGCCGCCATCTCAACATGTGAGTTAACGCCCTGTTCACGTAACACTGCGACTTTGGGCCGGCTGCCGGTGGCGATAAACGGTGCGGCAATATCCTCTTCCGGTTTAAAGGTGAGATGCACATTCAGACCGGGATCGTTATCATCCTGTTTGGCTTCATGCTCCTGATCGGCGCACTGCGGGTTGTCACGTAGGCGCTGCATCTGCCACGTCGTTTCCGCCCACCAGGTCCGCAATGTCGTGCGGCTTTCACTGTATAGCGCGGTTTCACCATGACGAATCACAAAGCGATCGCCCGGCTGCGCGTGGCCCAGATAGTGAACGCACTCTGCCAAACCATGATCGGCCAGCACCTGTTCGACCGCCGCACGATGGTGCGCTGCCACCTGGATAACAGCGCCCAGTTCTTCATTGAACAACGCCGCCAATGCGTCGTCGCCTTGCGATGCAATATTCACCTCAATACCGCAATGCCCGGTAAAGGCCATTTCCGCCAGCGTAACCAGCAAGCCGCCATCAGAACGGTCATGATAGGCCAACAATTTGTCATCGGCGACCAGGGTTTGAATGGCGTTAAAGAACCCGGCTAATTGTTGTGCGTCGCGCACATCGGCCGGTTTATCGCCCAGTTGACGATAGACCTGCGCCAGGGCGGTTGCGCCCAGCGCGTGATTCCCTTTCCCAAGGTCGATAAGCAACAATGCATTATCCTGTTGCGGCTGTAACTGTGGCGTGACAGTACGACGAACATCCTCAACGCGGGCGAAAGCGGTAATCACCAGCGATAACGGCGACGTCATTTCCCGTTGCTGGTTACCCTGCTGCCAGCGGGTTTTCATCGACATAGAGTCTTTGCCAACCGGAATGGTAATGCCCAGCGCCGGACACAACTCCTCTCCCACTGCCTTGACCGCCTCGTAAAGACCGGCGTCCTCGCCTGGGTGCCCGGCTGCTGCCATCCAGTTTGCCGAGAGTTTAATGCGCTTTAACGCACCAATTTGCGTCGCCGCAATGTTGGTTAAAGCTTCGCCGACCGCCAAACGCCCGGATGCGGCAAAGTCGAGCAATGCCACCGGCGCACGTTCACCCAACGCAAAAGCTTCACCATAATAGCTATCCAGGCTGGCGGTGGTTACCGCACAGTTCGCAACCGGAATTTGCCACGGCCCCACCATCTGATCGCGCGCGACCATGCCGGTTACGCTCCGATCGCCAATGGTGACTAAAAAGGTTTTCTCCGCCACAGTCGGCAGATGAAGCACCCGTTTTACCGCCTCGGCCAGCACGATATCATCCCGTTGCAACGCGGTGCCCTGCACTTTTAGCGTGGTGACATCGCGCGTCATTTTTGGGGTTTTACCCAATAACACATCCAGCGGCATGTCGATGGGTTGATTATCAAAATGGCTATCAGACAGTGTCAGATGGCGCTCTTCGGTTGCCTCGCCAATTACCGCATAAGGCGCACGCTCACGAGCGCAAAGGTCGACAAACTGCGCGAGTTTTTCCGGCGCGACCGCCAGAACATAACGTTCTTGCGATTCGTTACACCAAATTTCCAGTGGGCTCATGCCCGGCTCATCGCTAAGAATATCGCGCAGCGTAAAGCGACCGCCGCGCCCGCCATCACTCACCAGTTCCGGCATTGCATTGGAAAGGCCGCCCGCGCCGACATCGTGGATAAACAGAATCGGGTTATCTTCGCCCAACTGCCAGCAGCGATCGATCACCTCCTGACAGCGACGCTCCATTTCCGGGTTATCGCGCTGTACCGAGGCGAAATCGAGGTCGGCATCCGACTGACCAGAGGCCATAGATGAAGCTGCGCCGCCGCCTAAACCGATATTCATCGCCGGGCCGCCTAATACCACCAGTTTCGCGCCAACGCTTATTTCACCCTTTTGCACATGCTCGGCGCGAATGTTGCCGATACCGCCCGCCAACATGATCGGCTTGTGGTAACCGCGCAGTTCAACACCGTTATGGCTATTAACTTGCTCTTCATAAGTCCGGAAATAGCCGTTGATAGCCGGGCGACCAAACTCATTGTTAAACGCCGCGCCGCCGAGCGGTCCTTCGGTCATAATATCTAGCGCGCTAACGATGCGCTCCGGCTTACCAAAATCTTGTTCCCACGGCTGCTCAAAACCAGGAATACGCAAGTTGGAAACCGAGAAGCCAACCAACCCCGCTTTTGGCTTCGCGCCGCGTCCGGTTGCGCCTTCATCACGAATTTCCCCGCCAGAACCCGTGGCGGCTCCCGGCCACGGTGAAATCGCCGTCGGGTGGTTATGGGTTTCTACTTTCATCAGAATATGTGTTTCTTCCTGATGAAAATCATAGAGGTCATTTTTCGCATCGGCAAAGAAACGCCCGACGGCTGAGCCCTCCATCACTGCGGCATTATCTTTATAGGCCGACAGCACGTAGTCCGGGGTTTTCTCGAAGGTGTTTTTGATCATTTTGAACAGCGATTTTGGCTGTGGCTGCCCGTCAATGACCCAATCGGCGTTAAAGATTTTATGGCGACAATGCTCCGAGTTAGCCTGAGCAAACATATACAGTTCAATGTCGTTTGGGTTGCGCCCCAGTTTCTCGAATGCCGCCTGCAAATAATCGATCTCGTCATCGGCTAATGCCAAACCCAGTTTCTGATTGGCGTCAACCAAGGCCTGCCGCCCCGCGCCTAAGACATCTACGCTTTGCAACGGCTGCGGCTGATGATGTGCAAATAACTGCCCGGCCTGCGCCAGTTCGCTATACACCGTCTCCATCATTCGGTCATGTAACAGCGCGGCAACCTGTTCCCACTGCGTTGGCGTCAACTGCGGCGCGGTGAGATAAAATGCCAGCCCGCGTTCCAAGCGTAAAACCTGAGTTAAACCGCAATTATGGGCGATATCCGTTGCTTTGGAAGACCAGGGCGATAAGGTGCCGGGACGTGGCGTAACCAGTAACAAGCGCCCTTGCGGCGTATGTTCGGCGAGAGAAGGGCCGTATTTTAACAGACGTTGCAAACGTTGTTGTTCATCAGCATTCAGTGGCGCGCTGACATCGGCAAAATGGACATACTCGGCGTAAATGTCACTCACCGGCAGGTGAGCATCCTGAAAACGGGCCAGCAGTTTGTTAATACGAAATGCCGACAGGGCGGGCGAACCACGCAGAATTTCCATCATAAGATCTCTCGTCTTCGAAGCGCCGGACGACGCTTCTTTGGGCGCAACAGGGAAAACGGGCGATATTATAGAGAATCCCCGCGCCCAACGAAACCGTTTGCGTAGAATTTATCGAGCCACGGATTAGGCTGAAAATTGCGCAAAACTTGCTGAATAAGTTGCTCTACGCCAGTTTGTTGCGCAAAATGCCCCACGCTCTGGGATTCCATACATAACAATAGCTGCCGTAAAAGACAGAGGCCCACGGGCCACCGAGAGATAACTATTTGAAACGCCTAAAAATTAATTATCTGCTGATCGGGCTAATCACGGTGCTGCTCGCGCTAGCCCTGTGGCCTTCGATCCCTTGGTATGGCGGATCGCAAGATAAGATTGCGCAGATAAAAGCGCGGGGAGTGCTGCGTATTAGTACCATTAACTCACCGCTAACATACTACACCATCAATAACGCCCCGGCCGGTATGGATTACGAGCTGGCAAAGCGTTTCGCCGATTATTTGGGCGTCAAGCTCAAAGTCACCGTCCGCCAGAACCTGAGCGATCTGTTTGACGATCTTGATGATGACAAAGCTGATGTGCTGGCAGCCGGTTTAATCTACAACCACGAGCGTCTGGAGCGGTTTCAGGCCGGGCCGAATTACTATTCGGTTTCACAGCAATTGGTCTACCGCATTAACCAGCCGCGCCCGAAAAATTTGGGCGATCTGAAGGGCCGTTTGGTGGTGCCTTCCGGTTCTGCCTATCTTTCTACGCTGCGTAATATGAAAGAGGCGCAATATCCCGATCTTGATTGGGCTATCGCCACCGATCAGGGGCCAAAAGCACTGCTGGAAGCGGTAGCCGATGGCAAAGTCCCTTACACTGTGGGCGATTCCATTACTATCAGCTTATTGCAACGTATTCACCCTCAGTTGGCGGTCGCCTTTGATATTACCGATGAGGAGCCGGTCACCTGGTATATGCAGCGCAATGACGATGATAGCCTGAACGCGGCGATGCTCGATTTTTTTAGCCAGATGGGCGAGGAAGGCGTAATGGCTCGGCTGGAGGAGAAATACCTCGGGCATGTCGGTACGTTTGATTACGTTGATACCCGGACATTCCTTAATGCGATAGATAATACCCTGCCCGCGATTAAGCCCATGTTCGAGAAATACGCTAGCGCCATTGACTGGCGCCTGCTGGCGGCCATTTCGTACCAAGAGTCTCACTGGAATCCGCAAGCAACCTCACCAACCGGTGTGCGTGGGCTAATGATGTTGACGCGTAACACCGCCGATAGCCTGAGCGTTTCAGACCGGCTCGATCCGGAACAGAGCATCCGTGGCGGTAGTGAATATTTACAGCGCATGATGGACAAGGTGCCGCAGACCGTCCCGGAGGATGAACGGATTTGGTTTGCGCTGGCGGCCTATAACATGGGGTATGCCCATATGTTGGATGCACGCAAGCTGACCGCACAGCAAAAAGGCAACCCCGATAGTTGGGCGGATGTGAAAACCCGCCTGCCAATGCTGAGCCAGAAGCGATATTACAATCAAACCACTTATGGCTATGCGCGTGGATATGAAGCCTACGCTTATGTGGAAAATATCCGTAAATATCAACTCAGTCTGGAAGGATATTTACAAGAGCGTGAGAAGAAAATGGCGCAACAGGCGGCGTTAGAAGCCGAGTTAGGGCAAGGTTATCCGGCGGTCGCCCCTGCTGTTGCGATGAATTGAGTTATTGCGTGCTTTTTTGCGCCAGCCGTAGCGCCTTTTTCTGCTCACGGCGTTGGCGGAAAAAATTGCTTAGCAGCGCGGCGCATTCGGCCGCCAACACACCTTCGACAATCGCGACCTGATGGTTCATTCCCGGATGGCGTAATACATCCAGTAGTGAACCTGCGGCGCCGGTTTTCTCGTCACGCGCACCGAATACCAGGCGGTCAATACGGCTATGCACCATCGCGCCTGCACACATGGCGCACGGCTCCAGCGTCACATACAGTGTGGCGTCAATCAGGCGGTAGTTCTCCAGCGCCTTTCCTCCCTGTCTTAATGCCATGATCTCCGCATGGGCAGTAGGATCGTGTTGACCGATAGGCCGGTTCCATCCTTCGCCAATCACCCGGTTGCCCTGTACCAGAACGGCGCCTACCGGCACTTCTCCCTCTTCCCAGGCGCGACGTGCCAACGCTAAAGCATGGCGCATCCAGTGTTCATCATTGTATTCGGACACAGGCCTCTCCCGGCAAAAAAACGGTGGGCATTATAGCGGGGAAATGGGCAATCGCGTAGTACGCGCTTACTCCAGTTGCTGGAGACGCCCTTGCGGCGTTACACGCCAACGGTGCTGGCAGAAAAATAGCAGCGGATTATCCTGCTTACTATCACTATAACCACTATATAGCTGTAATGGCGTACCGATTTGCTCTTCCAGTTGCGCCACCTTTTCATGCCCAAGGCAACGCAGCGCCAAAACACGGCCACCCCAGGCACGCGTCATTTGGCTGGCAATTAATTTAACCCGTGGCAGGAACGCAGAGTCATGGTAGACCAATTCAACCAACGGCTGCGGTGAACCGGTAATCAGCCACACATCCGCATCCGGGCTATTCAGGTAATCAGTCAGTCGTTGCTGCACAACCGGGAAAGCCGTCACTCGTTGACGAAACCAGTATGCGAATGCTTGCTCACGCTGCTGTAAACGCGTTTCCGCGTGACCAAAAGTAATCGCCCACAATAACAAACTCATCGGCCAGCGCGCGGCGCGCCCTTTCACTAACAACCCCGCGCCAATGATCGGCAATAGAGGAATCACCAACAGCAAGTTAAGTGGCTGACGCCATAACAAATAGCGCATAAAGGTGCCAAACATATCCTGTTGATGTAAGGTGCCATCCAGGTCAAAGAACACCACTCGTTTTTGCGAACCACTAATCAAACCGTTCCCCCCGGGAATAAAAGCCGACATCGGCAACATCTGAGTAACTAGTGTAGACAGAAGCCAGCCGACCGACGCCTTCAGGATGGATTCCTGTGCATGATTTTTAATTCTCGTTATAAAATCAATGCAAGAATAGTTTATTCCGCACGATACGATACGCCGGACGGCCGACGTTTTACTCTAACCGAGGAACAAAAAATGAGTTCACTGCTGCGTATCCGCCAGCTTTACCCGCGTCTCGCCCTTAACGAGCGTCGGCTGGCGGATTACCTGTTGTCGCAGCCAGATCGCGCCCGCCACTTAAGCTCACAAAAGCTGGCGTTTGAAGCGGGCGTTAGCCAATCTAGCGTAGTGAAGTTCGCGCAAAAACTCGGCTATAAAGGTTTTCCAGCCTTAAAGCTGGCGCTCAGCGACTCGCTGGCGGACAAAGATGCGATTACCGTCCATAACCATATTGTTAGTGACGATCCGCTAAAGGTGGTTGGCGAGAAGTTGTTTACTGAAAAGCAGTCGGCAATCCGCGCCACGCTGGATATTAACAGCGAAGAGAAGTTGCTGGAAACGCTACAACTGTTGAAAAACGCTCACCGTATCGTACTGGTTGGCATTGGCGCCTCCGGGCTGGTGGCGAAGGATTTTTCCTGGAAATTAATGAAGATTGGTATCAGCGCGGTCGCCGAGCAAGATATGCATGCCCTACTGGCTAGCGTACAGGCATTACGTCCTGGAGATTTATTGCTGGCCATCTCCTACACCGGCGAACGGCGGGAAATTAACCTCGCCGCGCAGGAAGCAGCGCGCGCAGGCGCCAACGTTCTGGCCTTTACCGGCTTCACGCCAAACACGCTCCAGCAATGCGCTACGCACTGTTTATATACCGTTGCCGAGGAGCTGAGCACCCGTAGTGCGGCAATATCTTCCACCACCGCTCAGCTTGCTTTAACCGACCTGCTGTTTATGGCGCTGGTTCAAAACGATCCTGAACGGGCATCCAGCCATATCCGCCATAGCGAAGCACTGGTGAAAAAGCTGGTCTGATGAGAGGTGAGGCGTATAATGGCCGCGCAATTTTTCCGTTAGCGTTGAGAGAGTGATGGCACTGCTGATAACTAAAAAATGTATCAATTGCGATATGTGTGAGCCAGAGTGCCCGAACCAGGCAATCTCAATGGGCGCTGAGTATTACGAGATTGATGCCGATCGCTGTACCGAATGTGTGGGGCATTATGATGCGCCAACCTGCCAAAGCGTCTGCCCGATCGACCACACGATTGTGGCCGATCCGGCGCGGGTTGAAAGTAATAATGCATTATGGGAAAAATTCGTCATCCTGCACCATTCAGCCTGAACGCGAGCGGCGTCGCTCAGTTTTCAATAATGACCGTTGCGCAGGCATAATTTTTTTCATCCGCCAGCGTGACATGCACAAACTTCACGCCCATCTTTTCCGCCACCACTGCCGCGTGTTCGAAAAAACGTAGGCCTGGCTTACCTAACGCATCGTTATAAACTTCAAACTGATTAAACGCCAAGCCGCCACGAATACCGGTGCCAAACGCTTTTGCCGCCGCTTCTTTCACCGCAAACCGTTTTGCCAGAAAACGCACTGGCTGTTGGTGCGCCTGATATTGCCGCCATTCGCTCTGGCTGAGTACACGCTGTGCCAGCCGATCGCCGGAGCGGGAAATCACCGCTTCAATACGGGCGATTTCCACAATATCGGTTCCCAGCCCGAGAATTGCCATTAGCGACGCGCTTCCCGCATCAACTGCTTCATCTCGTCTACCGCCGCCGCCAGGCCGCTCATTACCGCGCGCCCAATGATGGCATGACCAATGTTTAGCTCCTGCATTTCCGGCAATGCCGCAATCGGCTGCACATTATGATACGTCAGGCCATGACCGGCGTTCACTTTCAGCCCACGGCTGGCGGCGAAGCTGGCCGCGCGGCGAATACGTAACAGCTCTGCATCGCGCGCCTGGCCCTCTTCCGCTTCGGCGTAAGCGCCGGTGTGGATTTCAATCCAGGGCGCGCCGGAAGCCACCGCCGCTTCAATCTGCCGCTCATCGGCATCAATAAACAGCGACACCAAAATACCCGCCTCGCTCAATCGTTTGACCGCTGCAGTGACTTTCTCGCGCTGGCCCGCCACATCCAACCCACCTTCAGTAGTTACTTCCTGGCGTTTTTCCGGCACCAGGCAGCAAAAATGCGGCTTAATTTCGCAGGCAATATCGACCATTTCGTCGGTTACCGCCATCTCAAGATTCATACGGGTTTGGATGGTCTGGCGCAAAATGCGCACGTCACGATCGGTAATATGACGACGGTCTTCGCGTAGGTGCACCGTAATACCGTCGGCGCCCGCCTGCTCGGCAATAAATGCCGCCTGTACCGGGTCGGGATAGTGGGTACCGCGCGCATTACGCACTGTGGCAATGTGATCGATATTAACGCCTAACAACAACTCAGCCATGACAATCCCCATTTTCAATAAAGGTCATTACCCGGCAGTGTACAACTTTCCGGGTTGCCGCCGGAACCACTCTCAACGGCTAATCGCTGAGAGCGGGATCCGCTGCCGGCGGTTTTTTCGGTATAAACTGACGGAAGAGTTCCTGACTTTTTAACGGTTTACCACCGAGGAAAGGCTTCAATGCCATGCGCGTAAAGCGCTTAGCGGCGCGTAGCGTATCAGCATCGGGAAATTCGCGCGCATACAACGCCCGCAGTTCACGCCCGGTGAAGCTGCGTTGATTAATCACCATGCTGGCGATAAACCCCTTCTCCTCCCGGTAGCTATACGTCATCTCATCGCTAACCGACTCGCCACTCCCCGCACAGTGGAGGAAATCAACGCCGTAGCCGAGGTGGCCCAGCATCGCCAATTCAAAGCGACGTAATGCGGGCTCTGGCGAACCGCTGGCGGCGGCCAATGTTTGCAGGCAATTGAGGTAATCAAAGAACAGTTCGGAAAAGGCGGTCTCCTGCTCTAATACGCGCGACAAGAGTTCATTGACGTAGAGACCGCAGTAAAGCGTGATGCCGCTGAGAGGAAGCGCCAGCGAGACGGCTTCGGCGCTACGCAACGTTTTAACTTCGCCGCGTCCGCTCCAGCGAACTAATAGAGGAGTGAAAGGTTGCAGCGCGCCTTTGAGGGCGGAACGTTTAGAACGGGCGCCTTTCGCCAGCACCCGTATGCGCCCATGGCTTTCGGTAAACAGGTCGAGTAACAGGCTGGTTTCGCTATAAGGACGCCCATGCAGGACAAACGCGCGTTGCCAGCCATCCATTCAGGTTTTACAGATCGTCAACATAGCCCAGGCTGCGCAATGCACGTTCGTCATCCGCCCAGCCGGACTTCACTTTTACCCACAGTTCAAGGTGGATCTTCGCCTCGAACATCTCTTCCATATCTTTACGCGCTTCAATACCGATGGTTTTGATTTTAGCGCCTTTATTACCGATGACCATTTTCTTCTGGCCTTCTCGTTCCACCAAAATCAGGCCGTTAATGTCATACCCGCCGCGTTCATTGGTAACAAAACGCTCAATCTCAACCGTAACCGAGTAGGGTAATTCCGCGCCCAGAAAACGCATCAGCTTTTCACGAATAATTTCGGATGCCATAAAGCGTTGTGAGCGATCGGTAACGTAATCTTCCGGGAAGTGATGCTCGGCAGCCGGCAGGCGTTTACGGACAATACTGGCGATGGTATCGACATTTTTACCGCTTTCCGCCGAAATGGGCACCACATCCATAAAGTCCATTTGCTGGCTAAGGAACTGAATATGCGGCAACAGCACCGATTTATCGGTAACGTTATCCACTTTATTAATTGCCAACAATACCGGTACTTTGCTGTCTTTCAGCTTGTTGACCACCATTTCGTCATCCGGTGTCCAACGCGTGCCTTCCACCACAAAGATGACCAGCTCAACATCGCCGATCGAGCTACTGGCCGCACGGTTCATTAACCGGTTAATCGCCCGCTTTTCTTCCATATGCAGGCCCGGTGTATCCACGTAAATCGCCTGATACTCCCCTTCCGTATGAATGCCCATAATACGGTGGCGGGTGGTTTGCGGTTTCCGCGAGGTAATAGAAACCTTCTGCCCCAGAAGCTGGTTCAGTAACGTAGATTTTCCCACGTTGGGGCGACCGACAATTGCGATAAAGCCGCAATGGGTTTGTTGTTCGCTCATTCGAGTCCTAACTTAATCAGCGCCTGTTCGGCGGCTGCCTGTTCAGCTTTACGACGGCTTGATCCGGTGCCAACCACCGGATCGGCCATGCCGCTTACCTGACAGTGAATGGTAAATTCCTGGTCATGCGCTTCGCCGCGAACCTGCACCACCAAATAGGAGGGGAGCGGTAAGTGACGACCCTGCAAATACTCTTGCAGACGCGTTTTGGGATCTTTCTGTTTATCGCCTGGGCTAATTTGGTCAAGGCGCGTTTGGTACCAACTCAGGATCAGTTTTTCAACCGTCTGAATGTCGCTATCAAGGAATACCCCGCCAATTAATGCCTCAACGGTATCGGCCAGAATAGATTCACGACGAAAGCCGCCGCTTTTTAGCTCGCCCGGCCCCAAACGTAAACACTCACCCAGATCGAACTCGCGCGCCATTTCCGCTAACGTGTTACCACGCACCAGCGTCGCGCGCATACGGCTCATATCACCCTCGTCCACACGCGGAAAGCGGTGGTAAAGCGCATTCGCTATAACATAGCTGAGAATGGAATCGCCAAGAAACTCCAGACGTTCATTGTGTTTACTGCTAGCGCTACGGTGCGTTAATGCTTGTTGCAGCAATTCCTGATGAGTAAAAGTGTAGCCCAGCTTTCGCTGAAGCTTATTAATTACGATGGGGTTCATGCGATACCAATGTCAACAATGCGTCAATGAAACTGCATACGGAACAGGGCTGTCTGGAACCAACACTAAACAGTTTCGTGTGCAGTGGCTTCCCGAAGGAAGCCAACCTTTTATATCCGTCATACTTCGCGCTACGTTTGCTCACCCGAACCACTTGACCGGAGTAAGCTCATCGGGATTCCCTTAGTTGCCGTCTTCCCGTCGCTCGAATTAGTTAGGATATATTTAATGAATGCCGCCAATACGGCTCAGACGAACGCCGGTAGGCCACTCGCCTTCTTGTTTCTCAAAACTCATCCAGATGGCCGTTGCCTTACCGACCAAATTCCGCTCAGGTACGAAACCCCAATAGCGGCTGTCGGCGCTATTATCACGGTTATCGCCCATCATAAAGTATTGACCTTGCGGTACAACCCATGTGGACTGAGCCTGACCGGGCTGCTGATAATACATGCTGGCCTGGCTTTGCGCTTCCGTAACCAACAGAATATCGTGCGTCACCTCGCCTAACGTCTCTTTACGCGTCGCTAAACGTAGGCCGCCTTTCATCTCGCCGCCCTGAGGAACTTGCCAGAAACCGCTACCGGTTTCATTGCCGTCAAACCCATTGAATGTCTGAATAAAATCACTTGGGCGAACATCAGAATAGGTCACCGGCAAGGCTTTATCGCAGGGTTTAGCACCCTCACAAGCCGGGTTAATGGTCACCGTCTTACTCAGCGGATCATACGTCACCCGGTCGCCCGGTAAGCCTACCACGCGCTTGATATAATCCAGACTCGGATCTTTCGGATATTTAAATACCGCAATATCGCCGCGTTTGGGATGGCCGGTTGGGATCAACGTGGTTTGCGTGATCGGATCTTTAATCCCATAAGCAAATTTTTCCACCAGAATAAAATCACCGATCAAAAGCGTCGGCATCATCGACCCTGACGGGATCTGGAAAGGTTCGTAAATAAAAGAACGCACCACCAGCACCACTAACAGCACCGGAAAAACCGAGGCGGCAGTCTCTACCCAGCCTGGCTGTTTGGCAATTTTTTCCAGCGCCTTTGCATCCACCGCATCGCCGGTTTGCGCCTGTACCGCAGCGCGTTTCTCACGGCGAGCCGGCGCCCATTTAAACTTATCAATACACCAGATAATACCGGTAAGCAGCGTGGCTACTACCAGAATCAGGGCGAACATATTAGCCATTGAGTTTCCTTATTTGCTGTCTTTACCGACATGCAGAATGGCGAGGAACGCTTCCTGCGGTAGTTCAACATTACCGACCTGTTTCATACGTTTCTTACCCTCTTTCTGCTTCTGCAACAGTTTCTTCTTACGGCTAACGTCACCGCCATAACATTTGGCGAGAACGTTTTTACGTAACTGCTTCACCGTTGAGCGAGCGATAATGTGGTTGCCGATCGCCGCCTGAATGGCAATATCGAACTGCTGACGGGGGATCAGATCTTTCATCTTTTCCACCAGCTCGCGGCCACGATACTGCGAATTGTCACGGTGAGTAATCAGCGCCAGCGCATCAACACGTTCCGTATTAATCAGAACGTCGACACGCACCATGTCAGAGGCTTGAAAACGTTTAAAATTATAATCCAGCGATGCATAGCCGCGTGATGTTGATTTCAGGCGGTCGAAAAAGTCAAGAACCACTTCCGCCATTGGAATTTCATAAGTTAGCGCAACTTGATTACCGTGATAGACCATATTGGTCTGCACACCGCGTTTTTCGATACACAGCGTGATAACGTTGCCCAGGTACTCTTGCGGCAGCAGCATGTGGCACTCGGCAATCGGCTCGCGCAATTCAGCAATGTTATTTAGCGGCGGTAATTTTGACGGGCTATCGACATAGACAATCTCACCGGAGGTGGTTTCCACTTCATAGACCACCGTCGGCGCTGTCGTGATCAAATCAAGATCGTATTCGCGCTCCAGACGCTCTTGAATGATCTCCATATGCAACAGGCCAAGGAAGCCGCAGCGGAAACCAAAGCCTAACGCGGTTGAGCTTTCCGGCTCATAAAATAGAGAGGCATCATTAAGGCTAAGCTTGCCTAGCGCATCGCGGAACGCTTCATAATCATCTGAACTGATCGGGAACAAGCCCGCGTAAACCTGTGGTTTGACCTTTTTAAAACCCGGTAACGCTTTATCTGCCGGATTTTTCGACAAGGTCAGCGTATCGCCCACCGGCGCGCCAAGAATGTCTTTGATCGCACAGACCAGCCAGCCCACTTCGCCACACTTCAGTACATCGCGGTCAACCTGTTTCGGGGTGAAAATACCCAAACGATCGGCGTTATATACTTGGCCGGTGCTCATGACTTTAACTTTGTCACCTTTACGCAAGGTGCCATTTTTGATGCGAACCAGCGAGACGACGCCGAGGTAATTATCAAACCAGGAGTCGATAATCAATGCTTGCAGCGGCGCTTCCGGATCGCCTTCCGGCGGCGGAATGTCACGCACCAGGCGCTCAAGCACATCGGGAACGCCAATACCGGTTTTTGCTGAGCAACGCACCGCGTCGGTGGCATCAATGCCAACGATATCTTCAATCTCTTCGGCAACACGGTCGGGATCGGCAGCCGGCAGATCGATTTTATTTAGTACCGGCACCACTTCCAGATCCATTTCCATGGCGGTATAGCAGTTAGCCAGGGTTTGCGCTTCCACGCCCTGCCCTGCATCAACCACCAATAGCGCGCCCTCACAGGCCGCCAGAGAGCGTGACACTTCATAAGAGAAGTCAACGTGGCCTGGCGTATCGATAAAATTGAGCTGGTAAGTTTCACCGTTTGGCGCTTTATAATCGAGCGTTACGCTCTGCGCTTTAATGGTAATGCCGCGCTCACGTTCCAAATCCATAGAATCCAGAACCTGCGCAGCCATTTCACGAGCGGTTAAGCCACCGCAAATTTGAATCAGACGGTCGGAAAGCGTCGATTTGCCGTGGTCGATATGAGCGATGATGGAAAAGTTTCGTATGTGCTTCATTATAGAGGTTATTCTGCCTTACAAATTCTGAAACTCTCGTCATATACGTTGCGGAGAGCGTAATATCACAGGCCGACTTTTGCCCGAAAGGCTGCATTCTACACTACATATAAGAGTCGTGGAATCATCGACACCCGCGATAACTCGAAGAAAAAGCCAGTGCAGTGGAAACGGAGGGTATTTGGGACAAAAACGGGCGAGAAGTGGCGAAAACGGCTGCCGGATAAGCAGCCGAACGGAATTAAACTTCAGCTTCCATGTCAACACGCAATGCGTTTGGCGGCAGGCTAACGCTGAGGATCACCGGCTGAAAAGCATCTTTATCACCGAACAGACCTGAAACGCCTTTGGCAATAATAAACCCGCCCACGCCGCCTAACAAAGCCCCTGCCGCTGCCGCAAGGTCACTATGAAACAGCATTTGGAACAGACCGGCGACGGCAAATAAACCGACCAACGGTGTCATATAAACCAGTAATGCGGATCCTAACAGGCTACTTTCTTTGATACCTAACTCAACCCGTTGCCCAGCCTCAAGCGGCTCAGCGCTGGCAATTTGCATGACATGGGCATTTTTCGGCCCCAGCTTATTCAGCATCGCACTACCACAGCCTTTGCGCGCCGAGCAACTGTTACACGTGGTTTTAATTTCGGAATGCAAGGTAGCGATTCCGTCTTGCCACGAAACCACCGTGGCCCATTCTCTCATCATCTTAGCGTACCTAAATCGATGCTATCAGCAATGCGTTTCGCAGTGGACGGCGGTAACTCACCCACCACCATAATTTCCACATTATTACGCGTTTCGGTCTGCACCGTACGACGCCCAGTGCGCAATAACTGCGTTGTGCTGCTTTTATCCGCCGGACTAAGGTTGATAGAGAAACTAAATAGCCCATCAGAATAGAGACGTGACTCAACCGGTCGATTCAGTGAAGGAATGCTGCGACGACTCTGCGACACTTCCTGCATACCAACCGGCAGCCAGCCTGGCTTCCAGCTAAAACTGACCTTTTCTCCCGGCGGAACCGATAGCGTCGGCGGCAAGTTGGCTTTTTCCAACCCTTGCATTAAATTGCGAACGCCATCATCCACCGCGAAGCTTACTACCCGATATTGCTCCAGCGTTTCACCATCGCCATCCAGTAAATCCACCCGCAGCGGCAGTTTCGTTTCGCTATCCAGCCATACAATATAGCTATAACGCGTACCATCGCGCGCGACAATACGCACGACATCGCATAGCTGATCGGCAATACGCGTACGACCAACCGGTACAAAATCATAGCTGTCGGTCAGGCGCTTAAAATCGGCATAAACCACCGACGGTAACGCGTCAACAATATGATTTCCGGGGAGGGAAAACGGTTCAAGACCCGGCTCAAAATAGCTTATATCGCCGCCGCGCTGAATGACCTCACGACGGGGACCGTCCATTTGCAACAGTTGAGCATAAACCTTGTCATCGACCACTGCGTGGCGATAACGCAAAGACTCAATTCCCAACCGGGAAACATTGATATAAGCGAGTTCGTAATTGAGGGACTGACTAGCCTGCTCCATCTGTTGCAACAACGCCCCAGACGCAGATTCCTGCGCAGGGGCGATGGATGGATACAGCAGGCTGCCGACCAGGCTAACGGCATACCAGAGTTGCTTCATTACTGCTGTTGAATTCCTAACGACTGATTTCCGGGAACCTGAGCCTGTACCTGTGCCTGCTGCGGTGCATTTTGTTCAAATTGCATTTGCTCGGCATGCAGGCGACGCTGCAGTTCATAATCTTGCAGCATGGCATTGACGCGGCGACGTTGCATCTGTACCTGCTGGTTAGCGTTATTGGTATCAAAAGCGTCAGACGGCACGCCCAGGCTGACCGGAGAAGCTTTCCCCATCATGGGCAACGTATTGAAAACCGGCGCTTCAGATTTATCATTGGCATCTTTTGGTTGATTGTATTGCTGCACACCAACAATCACCGCCAATGATACGCAGGCCGCGACGCCAACTTGCGTAATTTGCGCCGCCCATGGACGCATTTTTTGCCAAAACGGCATTTTTGCCTGCTGAGCAGGTACCGGTTGAGCTTCAGGGATTAGCGTTGTGACGCGAGTAACGGGCTCTTTTTCAATCGCAGCGGCAACGCGCGCGGCAATATCAAAATGTACGACATTCTCAACATCGCCACGTAAAGTGTCGCGAATGAGGTGATAGCTCTCCCAGCGTTTTTGCAGCGTAGCGTCTTTAGCCAATGCCGATAACAGCTCACTGTCTAAGGTTTCGCCGTCCATCAAAGCGGAAAGTTGTTCTTTCTGCATGCCTCATACCCTTCCTGTATTCGTTATCACTAACGTTGGATAAGCGGTTGAACTTTATTATCAATAGCTTCTCGCGCCCGGAAAATACGTGAACGCACGGTACCCACCGGACAATCCATGATGGCGGCTATCTCTTCATAGCTCAGCCCATCCAACTCCCTTAAGGTAATCGCCATCCGTAAATCTTCAGGGAGTGACTCAATGGTACGAAAAACTATCTGTTTCAATTCATCAGACAACATTAAGTTCTCAGGGTTCGATATTTCTTTCAGCGCACCCGCACTTTCAAAGTTTTCAGCGTCGATAGCGTCCACATCGCTGGATGGCGGACGACGCCCCTGAGCAACCAAATAATTCTTCGCGGTGTTGACCGCAATACGGTACAACCACGTGTAAAATGCGCTATCGCCACGGAAAGATTCCAGTGCGCGATACGCTTTGATAAACGATTCTTGTACAACATCCGGCACATCGCCCGACGGAACGTAGCGCGAAACCAGACTCGCCACTTTATGCTGGTAACGAACAACCAGTAAATTGAATGACTTCTGATCTCCTTTCTGCACTCGTTCAACGAGAACCTGATCCGTTAACTGCTCGCTCATCCGAGGTAATGTCTCCCCAAATTTCTCTCCACGCGTAATTGAACAACCAGCAATGACTCAATTTCCTGAGCAAGCACCCGGTTAGAGTAATCACTTACACTTTAGTTCATTCACGCCATCATTTTTGTTGCGTCATCACTGAAGTTTACACTTCGACTTTGTTTTTCATTTTGGTGAAGCGTAAACCACTGCTTTCTTTGGCGATCGTAACCGGCACCGCCGATAAATCCTGATGACGCGACCGCAGAGTACCCCATGAGAGTCACTTTTTCATCTGCAAAACACATTTATTGAAGAAAGTTCGCAATATTAAACAGCCGTCTGCATGGTTTTGCACCGTTCCTCGCCGTTCTCTCGATGAGATAATTACGGCATTCCATTACAAGCGTGGACAATAAATTGCTTTTTTCCTGGCGCCTTTGGGCTTATGCTCAACAAACCACTTGTTTAGTAAATTAAACACCATGACGTACTCTCCTGACTATAGTTGTGACGTTTTGATTATTGGTAGCGGTGCCGCCGGGCTCTCTCTGGCATTACGTCTGGCCGCAGATAATCACGTCACCGTGTTGAGTAAAGGCCCGATAAGCGAAGGCTCCACGTTCTATGCACAAGGTGGCATTGCCGCCGTGTTTGATGAAACCGACAGCATTGAATCGCATATTGAAGATACGCTAATTGCCGGTGCCGGGATCTGCGATCGCGAGGCAGTCTCTTTTATTGCCGGTAATGCGCGCCGTTGCGTACAGTGGTTAATTGATAATGGCGTTTTGTTTGATAAAGAAACCCGTGCGGATGGCGAACAGCACTATCACCTGACGCGTGAAGGCGGACATAGTCATCGCCGTATTTTGCACAGCGCAGATGCCACGGGACGTGAAGTAGAAACCACTTTAGTTGGCCAGGCATTACGTCATCCTAACATTCGTATTCTGGAACGCACTAACGCGGTTGACCTAATTCTTTCCGATAAACTCGGCCTGCCAGGACCGCGCCGCGCGGTGGGCGCCTGGATTTGGAACCGGAACCGCGAAACGGTGGAAACCTGCCGTGCGCGTACCGTGGTGTTAGCCACCGGCGGCGCGGCAAAAGTATATCAATACACCACTAATCCGGATGTGGCTTCCGGCGACGGTATCGCCATGGCCTGGCGTGCCGGTTGTCGCGTTGCGAATCTGGAATTCAACCAGTTTCATCCCACCTGTTTATTCCATCCTGAAGCGCGTAATTTTCTGTTAACGGAAGCGTTACGCGGCGAAGGGGCCTGGCTAACTCGCCCCGATGGAACACGCTTTATGCCAGATTTTGATCCACGAGCCGAACTGGCGCCGCGTGATATCGTCGCCCGCGCCATCGATCATGAGATAAAACGCCTCGGCGTCGACTGTATGTACCTCGACATAAGCCATAAACCGGCTGAGTTTATTCGCGCCCATTTTCCGATGATCGTGGAAAAACTCCTCACGTTGGGTTTCGACCTTACCACGCAACCAATCCCAATCGTACCGGCGGCGCACTACACATGTGGCGGCGTGATGGTCGACCACCATGGCCGTACCGATATTGACGCGCTCTATGCGATTGGCGAAGTCAGCTATACCGGCCTACATGGCGCCAATCGAATGGCATCAAACTCCTTACTGGAGTGCCTGGTCTATGGCTGGTCGGCGGCGGAAGATATTGCTCAACGATTACCGCAGTTAACTGCGGTTGAAAGCTTACCGCTGTGGGATGAAAGCCGGGTAGATGATTCAGATGAACGTGTCGTCATCCAACATAACTGGCATGAGTTGCGGCTTTTTATGTGGGATTATGTTGGCATTGTTCGCACCACTAAACGCCTGCAACGCGCGTTGCGGCGTATTACCATGCTGCAACAGGAAATTGACGAGTACTACGCACATTTTCGTATTTCAAATAACTTGTTGGAGTTACGTAACCTGGTCCAGGTCGCGGAATTGATCGTTCGCTGTGCGCTGGCGCGTAAAGAGAGCCGAGGGCTCCACTTTACGCTTGATTATCCGGAACCGTTACCCACTTCCGGCCCGACGGTGTTGGCGCCGGATAATTACATGAACAGATAGAAGTCACGGGTCAGGCCACAATACGCTTCGGAGTAGCGCTGGTCCGGCCCGCGAATCACCATTCGCTCTTGCAATAGCTCACCGGGTTGCGGTGAAAGCCCCAACATCACCCGATGCGGCGCACGGTTTTCGTTATCGGCAATATCATTACGAAAGCGTAAATGCCAGCCACGCGTCGCCGCCATCTCAACAAAGCGATTACCGGCATCCTCCGGTAAGATCACACAGAAAAAACCTTCCTCATCAATCAGTGCTTCCGCACAGCCCAGCAGCGCGGCATGGTCGAGAGTATGGGTTGCCCGCGCCGCCGCGCGTTCCGGTGAAGAACAGGCGGTACCGGGCGTGAAAAAAGGGGGATTACTAACGATCAGCGAATAACGCGCTTCACGATTTTGCGCCCAGCTAATGATATCCTGCTGATGGATGCTGATACGTTCAGCCCACGGGCACTCAGCCGCGTTTTCTGCTGCTTGCAATGCGGCCGAGTCATCCAACTCAACCGCATCAATATGCACATCGCTGCCCGTGCGCTGCGCCAGCATGATGGCGATAAGCCCGCTGCCGGTGCCAATATCCAGCGCGCGCGTTACCCGCGCAACCGGAACCCAGGCGCCCAGTAATACGCCATCGGTTCCCACTTTCATCGCACAGCGATCATGCGCGATGAAAAATTGTTTAAAAGTAAACCCATCGGCGCGTAAAAGGCCTTTATGCTGTGACATTCAACCGATCCAAAATAGAAACGGCGATAGCATAGGGCAAAGTTAGATGAGAGAAAAGCTATCGCTGCGACACAAACAGATGAAGATCGCGTTCAATCTGTCTATAATCAGCGCCCCAAACTGAGGTAGACCATGACCGTAACCACATTTTCCGAACTCGAACTTGATGAAAGCCTGCTGGAAGCCTTGCAGGATAAAGGCTTCACGCGCCCAACCGCTATCCAGGCGGCTGCAATTCCGCCCGCACTGGAGGGCCGTGATGTATTAGGTTCAGCGCCTACCGGCACCGGGAAAACGGCGGCCTACCTGTTGCCCGCTTTACAGCACTTGATCGACTTTCCGCGTAAAAAATCCGGCCCGCCGCGCGTCTTAATTTTGACCCCAACGCGCGAGCTGGCGATGCAGGTTGCCAACCAGGCGCGTGAACTGGCGAAACATACACATCTTGATATTGCCACCATTACCGGCGGCGTGGCCTACATGAACCATGCTGAAGTGTTCAGTGAGAATCAAGATATTGTGGTTGCCACCACCGGTCGCCTGCTGCAATACATAAAAGAAGAGAATTTTGATTGCCGCGCGGTCGAAACGCTGATCCTGGATGAGGCGGACCGTATGCTGGATATGGGCTTCGCCCAGGATATTGAAACCATTGCCGGTGAAACCCGCTGGCGTAAGCAAACCCTGCTGTTTTCCGCCACTCTGGAAGGGGAAGCCATTCAGGACTTTGCCGATCGCATCCTTAATGAACCTGCGGAAGTCGAAGCCGAGCCCAGCCTACGGGAACGTAAGAAGATCCAGCAATGGTATTATCGTGCCGATGATTTACAGCATAAAACCAAATTGCTTGTACACCTTCTGCAACAGGCTGATGTCACGCGTTCGATTGTGTTTGTGCGTAAGCGCGACCGTGTACATGAACTGGTCGCCTGGTTACGAGAAGCGGGGATTAACACCAGTTATTTAGAAGGCGAAATGGTCCAGGCCAAGCGTAACGAAGCCATTGCGCGTCTGGTTGATGGGCGCGTGACGGTACTGGTCGCAACCGATGTGGCGGCACGCGGCATCGATATTGACGATGTCAGCCATGTGTTCAACTTCGATATGCCACGCACTGCTGATATCTATCTGCACCGCATTGGTCGTACCGGACGCGCCGGGCGTAAGGGAACCGCTTTATCGCTGGTTGAAGCGCACGACCATCAGCTATTAGGTAAAATTGGCCGCTATATTAACGAGCCCTTAAAGGCCCGTACCATTGATGAGCTTCGTCCAACCTCGCGTGTGCCGAGTCCAAAAGCAACCGGTAAACCGTCGAAAAAAGTATTAGCGAAGCGCAAAGAGAAAAAAGCGGCGGAAGAGACAAAACCTCGGGTTAAAAAACGCCATCGCGATACTAAAAATATCGGTAAGCGCCGCAAACCCAGTGCCGAGATAAAAAACGATAGTGTTGAATAATTGCACCACGCAACAAAAAACCGCCCTACAAGGCGGTTTTTTTTATCGGGGAAAGAGCAACATTTTTTCACTTTGTTGGCTATTTCAGACGATAAGCGTTTAAAGTTCGCCTACCCGATAAAACATAAAGTTAACAAAAATTCAACATTATGTTTTCTATCGCCTTTTCTCTATTCTGCCCGTGGTGAGCTTTTCGACAGCCGTACAGATTACAGGCTTTCAGTGAACGTACGGGTGATCACATCACGTTGCTGTTCTGGCGTCAGAGAGTTAAAACGTACCGCATAGCCAGAAACACGGATGGTTAGCTGCGGATATTTCTCCGGATGCTTCACCGCGTCTTCCAGCGTATCACGGCTTAGTACGTTCACATTCAGATGCTGGCCGCCTTCTACCCGCACTTGCGGCTGTGCTTCTAGCGGAACCTCGCGATATTCAATGTCGCCAAGCTCCGCGACAGGAACCACCTGGTCTTCGCTATATCCTGCTTTCGCGCATACACAGCGCGCTTGCGCTTTTTCGTCATCCAACAGCCAGAATGAATTCAATAACGCATCATTGCCAGACTTAGTGATTTGGATACCGGTAATCATTGTGTGCCTCCCAGGCTTATCAGGGCCAGTGCTTCCACCAGCAACAGGTCATTTGGTCAAACCATTTTCTCTGGTTGGTATATCAAGTGACTCACACCCTCACATTGACATAAATCAATAAACACTCATCATGCTTCTGCGCAGACACCTCAATTATTTGTTTTATATCAAATTTTCAAAAAAATATTTTTTGTTATTTTCAACTATTTTTTAAGGTTTTGCCGTTGGAGAATTAACGTTAAGCTACAGCCACATTAATGCAGAAGGGAGAACGTCATGGTCAACGCGATGACCTGGCACGATGTGCTGGCGCAGGAAAAAGAAAAACCCTATTTCATCGATACGCTTGCCGCCGTAGCGCATGAGCGTGCCGCAGGTAAGGTGGTCTACCCGCCGCAGAAAGATGTTTTCAACGCTTTTCGCTTAACGGAACTGGGCGCAGTGAAAGTGGTCATTCTGGGGCAAGATCCCTACCACGGGCCAAATCAGGCGCACGGGCTGGCATTTTCCGTGCGTCCCGGCGTAGCGGTGCCGCCTTCGCTGGTGAATATGTATAAAGAACTTGAGCAGGATATTCCCGGTTTTCAGCGTCCAAACCATGGTTTTCTGGAAAGCTGGGCAAAGCAAGGCGTGATGCTGTTGAATACGGTGTTAACCGTTGAGGCGGGTAAAGCTCACTCACATGCGCGGTTTGGCTGGGAGACCTTTACCGATAACGTGATAGCCGCGATCAATACTCATCGCGAAGGCGTCGTCTTTTTGCTTTGGGGCTCACACGCGCAGAAGAAAGGCAGCATTATCACCAGGCAACGCCACCATGTTTTACAGGCGCCGCACCCTTCTCCGCTTTCCGCGCATCGGGGCTTTTTTGGCTGCCAACACTTCTCACGCACCAATCAAATTCTAAGCGAAAGCGGCGAAACGCCGATTGACTGGACTCCGGTGCTGCCCTAATTGGTTTGGCGATGACCGGCGGATTAAAAACCCCCCGGTCATCGCCAGCAAGGCGGGATTAACTTTTCGCTTTCGCTACGGCTACCATCGCCGGGCGCAGCAAGCGGCCATTCAATGTGTAACCACGCTGCATCACCATCATTACATGGTTAGGCGCAACTTCTTCGGATTCCATCATCGACATGGCCTGATGAACTTCCGGGTTAAACGGCACATTCAGTTCACCCACAACTTCAACGCCAAACTTACGTACCGCGCCCAGTAGCGATTTCAGCGTGAGCTCAATACCTTCAATCATTGCGCTTAATTCTGGATTGGTTTTATCCGCCACCTCCAACGCACGCTCCAGGCTATCAATCACTGGCAGCAGTTCGTTGGCAAATTTTTCCAGGGCGAATTTATGCGCTTTTTCGACATCTTGTTCGGTGCGGCGGCGGATATTTTCAATCTCAGCCTGCGCACGCAGTTGTGCTTCACGCACTCCGCCCTGCGCCTGCGCCAACTCAGCTTCAAGCTGCGCGATACGCTCATCACGCGGGTCCACCACTTCTGCTGTCTCCGCGTCCTCTTGGTGCTGTTGTTCCATCTCAATCTCGTCTGAGACTTGCTCGTTTGGTGTGTTCTGTTCTTTACTACTCATGAATTTCTCCGCGTTTTGCACATTCGTCTCGCTGGTTCGCTTATTATGGGGATCAGAATCGCGGTTTCAAGAGAACCAGTCACATTGTCAGGGCAGATTAGCCCATAAGGAATGCCAGCATAATGAACAAACATTTCAACTGCATTGGTATTGTTGGTCATCCACGCCATCCAACCGCGCTGACAACGCATGAAATGCTCTATCGTTGGCTAACAGCCAAAGGCTATGAAGTCGTGATTGAGCAACAAATTGCGCAAGAACTGGCGCTGGATAACGTCTCCACCGGAACGCTGGCGGAAATTGGTCAGCGGGCGGATTTAGCGGTGGTGGTTGGCGGGGACGGTAATATGCTGGGCGCAGCGCGGGCATTGGCGCGTTATGACATTAAAGTCATCGGCATCAACCGTGGCAACCTGGGTTTTTTAACCGATCTCGATCCTGATAATGCGCAGCAACAGTTAGCCGATGTGTTGGAAGGTGAATACATTATCGAGAGCCGTTTTCTGCTGGAGGCGCAAGTCTGTCGCGGCGATAACGCCCCGCGCATTGGGACAGCAATTAATGAGGTGGTGCTACACCCTGGTAAAGTGGCGCATATGATTGAATTCGAAGTCTATATCGATGAAAACTTTGCATTCTCACAACGTTCGGACGGCTTAATTATTTCTACGCCTACCGGCTCAACCGCTTATTCACTTTCTGCCGGCGGCCCCATCCTTACTCCCTCACTTGACGCTATTGCACTGGTGCCGATGTTCCCGCATACCCTTTCCGCGCGCCCATTAGTGATCAGTAATAAAAGCACCATCCGATTGCGCTTTTCCCATATGCGTAGCGACCTGGAGATCAGTTGCGATAGCCAAATTGCACTGCCGATACAGGAAGGTGAAGATGTGTTAGTGCGCCGTAGCGACTATCATCTTAATTTAATACACCCAAAAAATTATAACTATTTCAATACGTTAAGCTCAAAGCTGGGGTGGTCGAAAAAATTGTTTTAAAAATCAGCACTCGCCACTTTACTGTATATAAAACCAGTTTATACTGTATGAAAAACCATATCTGTGTTTATGTACAGGAAGGCAACTATGCTGGCACAACTCACTATCAGTAACTTTGCTATTGTTCGCGAACTTGAGATTGATTTTCAACGTGGCATGACGGCGATTACCGGTGAAACAGGCGCGGGCAAATCCATCGCGATTGATGCGCTTAGTCTGTGCCTTGGCGGGCGTGCCGAAGCAGATATGGTTCGTCAGGGCGCACCGCGTGCGGATATTTGCGCGTGCTTTCAGTTGAAAGATACCCCATCCGCACAGCGTTGGCTGGAAGAGAACCAACTGGACGATGGGCAAGAGTGTCTATTGCGCCGAGTGATTAGCAGTGACGGGCGCTCACGCGGTTTTATCAATGGTACGGCGGTACCCCTTTCCCAATTGCGCGATCTCGGTCAATTGCTGATCCAGATTCATGGGCAGCATGCGCATCAACTGCTGCTTAAACCAGAACATCAGAAGACACTGCTGGATGCCTACTCCGGTGAAACGTCGCTGCTTGAGGAAATGGCTTCCCGCTATCATTTGTGGCACCAAAGCTGTCGCGCGTTGGCGCAGCATCAGCAATTAACTCTGGAGCGCGAAGCCCGACGCGAATTGCTGCAGTATCAGCTAAAAGAACTTAACACCTTCGCGCCGCTGGCCGGAGAGTATGAGCAGGTTGATGAAGAGTACAAACGGCTGGCGAATAGCGGGCAATTGCTTTCCACCAGCCAGCAGGCGCTGAATTTATTGGCCGACGGTGAGGATGCCAATTTGCAAAGCTTGTTATATTCCGTTCGTCATATGATGAGCGAGTTGATCACGATGGACGATAAACTCGGCGGCGTGTTCAATATGCTTGAAGAAGCAGCGATCCAGGTTAGCGAAGCGAGCGACGAATTGCGTCATTATTGCGATCGCCTTGATTTGGATCCGAACCGCTTACAAGAGCTTGAACAGCGGCTCTCGCGCCAAATCAGCCTGGCGCGTAAGCACCACGTCGCACCGGAGGCATTACCGCATCTTCACCAGCAACTGTTAGCCGAACAGGCACAGCTAGACCAGCAGGAAAACGATCAGGAAGCGCTGGCCTCAGCGGTGCAAATGCATTACCAGCAGGCGCTGAAAACCGCCCGCGCCCTCCATGAGCGTCGTACACATTACGCGCAAGAACTGTCGCATCTGATTGTCGAAAGTATGCAGATGCTGTCAATGCCACACGGGCGTTTCAGTATTGATTTGCAATTTAATGCCGAGCAGTTAACCGCTGATGGTGCCGATCGCATTGATTTCCGCGTTAGCACCAACCCCGGTCAGCCGCTGCAACCGCTGGCAAAAGTTGCCTCCGGTGGCGAGCTGTCGCGCATTGCGTTAGCTATTCAGGTGATTACCGCACGTAAAATGGATACGCCAGCACTCATCTTTGATGAAGTGGATGTGGGGATCAGCGGCCCAACTGCGGCGGTGGTTGGTAAAATGCTACGTCAACTTGGCGAGTCAACCCAGGTTATGTGCGTTACTCACCTGCCACAGGTGGCTGGTTGCGGGCATCAACACTTCTTCGTTAGTAAAGAGACCGATGGCGCGATGACGGAAACGCATATGCAACCGTTGGATAAGCGTTCACGTTTGCAAGAACTGGCACGTTTACTGGGCGGTAGCGAGGTGACACGCAACACGCTGGCGAACGCAAAAGAACTTTTGGCGGCCTAATGCGCACTTTTTTACATTCCGATGGTCATATGCTTGCTCTGTAAAGGTTTAAAACTGTGGAAAGGTCTATTATCATCGGCAACTTGTCGCCTGAGTAAAGAGACACCCTCGCAGGCAGAGTTCAGATTTGATGGCAACGATATAGCCTATAAATGATAAGGCAAAAAGGAATGTATAATGCGCTGTAAAACGCTGACTGCTGCTGCAGTGGTATTTCTCATGATGACCGCCGGCTGTTCCACGCTGGGACGAGTGGTCTATCGTCCGGACATTAATCAGGGGAATTTCCTGGTTGCCAACGACGTTGCCAAAATCCATACCGGCATGACCAAACAGCAGGTGGCCTATACGTTAGGGACGCCGATGATGAGCGATCCGTTTGGTAGCAACACTTGGTACTATGTGTTCCGCCAGGAACCAGGCCATGAAAAAGTTACCCAGCAAACCCTGACCCTGACTTTTGATGGTAACGGTACGCTGACCAATATTGATAATAAACCGGCTCTCTCTGGCAATAATTAGAGATAAGCCCGGATGTTGTCGATAAAAAAGGCGCCCCGGGCGCCTTTCTTCATTTCTTAGCAGAGCGCTCTGCGCGTTGACGCCGCAGTTCTTTTGGGTCAGCAACCAGCGGGCGGTAAATCTCAATACGATCGCCATCGCGCACAATGTCAGCTAACTTTACCGGGCGGCTATATACGCCGATCTTATTTTCATTCAGATCAATATCCTGACGTAGCTCCAGAATGCCGGAAGATTTGATCGCTTGCTCTACACTACTCCCTTCAGGGAGTGTGACACGGTAGAGATACTGTTTTTCGGGCAATGCGTAGACAACTTCAACCGCGATATCAGGCACGGTAAACCTCTTTTGCCCTAAGGGTAAATGCCTGAACCATACTGTTGGCTAACTCTTTAAAAATGCGCCCAAATGCCAGCTCAACCAGCATATTAGTAAACTCAAACTCAAGATTTAACTCGACTTTACAGGCATCATCACCCAGTGAAACAAAATTCCAGCCGCCGGTCAGTTTACGAAATGGCCCATCAACCAACTGCATATGGATGCTTTGATTGTCGGTTAGCGTGTTACGCGTGACAAAGGTCTTACTGATACCAGCCTTGGAAACATCAACAGAGGCGGTCATCTGCTGCTCACCGGACTCCAGTATGCGGCTACCGGTACAACCCGGCAGAAACTGCGGATACGCATCCACGTCATTCACTAACTGATACATCTGCTCAGCGCTGTAAGGAACAAGCGCAGAGCGGCTAATCTGGGCCATAAGGGATCCTGTTAATCTCGTAACGAGTAAATAATATCATTTTCAATAATCAAACAAAAATTCTCTGCCGTCGCCGACATGCTAAAATAGCGCTTTTCCCTGCCGCTGATGGAACAGGGGATGCCATTATTCATTGCCTGATGTAGACTAAGCCGCACTATGACAAAGAAAAAAGCACATAAATCCGGTTCCGCGACAATTGCCCTCAACAAGCGCGCCCGCCATGAGTATTTCATTGAGGAAGAGTTCGAAGCAGGCTTATCGCTACAAGGATGGGAAGTAAAATCTCTCCGCGCAGGTAAAGCCAATATCAGCGACAGTTATATTCTGATGCGCGATGGCGAAGCCTACCTGTTCGGCGCTACCTTTCAGCCGCTATTAGTCGCGTCCTCCCATGTGGTATGCGACCCGACGCGCAACCGTAAGCTCCTGCTCAAGAAACGTGAGCTGGACTCACTGTACGGGCGTATTAATCGCGAAGGCTACACCATCGTAGCGCTATCGCTATATTGGAAAAACGCTTGGTGTAAGCTGAAGATTGGCGTGGCGAAAGGTAAAAAAGAACACGATAAGCGCGATGACATCAAAGAGCGTGAGTGGAAACTGGATAAAGCACGTATTATGAAGCACGCGAATCGCTAAGCCTCTGGCATAGCGACGGGTTTTTCTGATATACTGCGCGACAGTACTTGGGGCTGATTCTGGATTCGACGGGATTTGCGAAGCCCTAGGAGCATGCCGAGGGGCGGTTGGCCTCGTTAAAAGCCGCAAAAAAATAGTCGCAAACGACGAAAACTACGCTTTAGCAGCTTAATAACCTGCTTAGAGCCCTCTCTCCCTAGCCTCCGCTCTTAGGACGGGGATCAAGAGAGGTCAAACCCAAAAGAGATCGCGTGGATGCCTTGCCTGGGGTTGAAGCGTTAAATCTAATCAGGCTAGTTTGTTAGTGGCGTGTCCGTTCGCAGCTGACAGGCGAATGTAAAGACTGGACTAAGCATGTAGTGCCGACGGTGTAGTAATTTCGGACGCGGGTTCAACTCCCGCCAGCTCCACCAAAATTCTCCATCGATGATTACCAGAGTCATCCGATGAAGTCCTAAGAGCCCGCACGGCGCAAGCCCTGCGGGCTTTTTTGTGCCTTGAATTTGTCCCGCGAAGTCTGAAGCAAACTAATTAAATCCGAACCTTTTAGGCCCATTGATAGGCCCAACAAAAAGCTATAGTGTTTTCGTTGGGCCTAAACGCATGGAGACTCTCCCATGGCAAGAAAAACCAAGCCGTTAACCGATACGGAAATCAAAGCCGCCAAACCTAAAGATACCGATTACCAGCTGTATGATGGTGACGGGCTTACTCTGTTAATCAAGTCCAGCGGTAGTAAGCTCTGGCAGTTCCGTTACTATCGGCCTCTGACCAAACAACGAACCAAACAGAGCTTCGGTGCCTACCCTGCCGTCTCACTTTCTGATGCGCGTAAACTCAGAGCCGAATCTCAAGTTTTATTGGCGAAAGACATTGATCCTCTGGAATATCAGAAAGAACAGGTGAGAAATTCTCAAGAGGCCAAAATCAACACTTTCCTGTTAGTTGCCGAGCGTTGGTGGAATGTGAAGAAAGCCAGCGTAACAGAGGACTATGCCGACGATATCTGGCGCTCGCTTGAGAGAGATGTTTTCCCAGCAATCGGTGATATCAGCATCACTGAGATTAAGGCTCATACTTTGGTTAAAGCAGTTCAGCCGGTTCAGGCCAGAGGGGCATTAGAGACTGTTCGCCGCCTTTGTCAGCGTATTAACGAAGTCATGATTTATGCGCAGAACACAGGCTTGATTGATGCAGTTCCCAGCGTAAACATCGGGAAAGCGTTCGAGAAGCCGCAGAAGAAAAACATGCCTAGTATCCGCCCGGATCAACTTCCACAATTAATGCAGACTATGCGCACGGCAAGTATTAGCTTGTCCACACGATGCCTGTTCATGTGGCAGCTTCTCACCATTACCCGCCCTGCCGAAGCTGCTGAGGCTCGATGGGATGAGATCGATTTTGATGCTAACGAATGGAAAATTCCTGCAGCTCGAATGAAGATGAACCGGGACCATACGGTTCCCCTATCCGATGAGGCTCTCTCTATTCTGGAAATGATGAAGTCACTCAGTGGTGGCCGAGAGTTTATCTTTCCCAGTCGCATTAAGCCTACCCAGCCGATGAACAGCCAGACAGTGAATGCAGCCCTTAAGCGTGCAGGCTTAGGGGGCGTACTCGTTTCTCATGGCTTGCGATCTATTGCTAGCACCGCCCTTAATGAGCAGGGTTTTTCGCCTGATGTCATAGAGGCGGCTCTGGCTCATGTGGACAAAAATGAGGTACGACGCGCTTATAACCGCAGCGATTATCTTGAGCAACGACGCCCAATGATGCAGTGGTGGGCAAACTTTGTTAATTCGGCCGACAAAGGAACCATAACCACTTTGAAATCAGCCGCTTTTAGACTTGTCGGATAAAAAATCCAACACGTTCAACCCAAATTAGCGTAAAATTTACGCTAATTTTTTGCCAACTTTTACTCGAACAGTAGCTTCGTATGCTGCCCTAACTTCACTATCCTCTCGACCCCAGCGAACTACAGTTTCAATAAGCTCGTCTACATTGAGATCCAATCCTGAATTTTGGTGTTTCATTTCCGTCACAAAGTTCATCAATTCCTGCTCGATGGCTCGAGCTGCGACGATTCTTTTTTGCCATCCACCATCAGAAGGGACATTTTTTAGGAGCAACCTAATGACTTCCTTCTTAACTGGAATGTAGTGCTCAGCTTTTGCCTTCCCTCCTTTCTTGGCTGATTGCCGCCTCCCCTCACTAATGATTTTTTCATCATCAATCAGTTGGTTAAAGTTCACACTTCCTCGGCATTCATTTAATATTCGATTTGCATGTAGAAATGACTCAACAGCCATTGCTGGGTCTGCACCCCATATTTCTCTTCCCCAGCGTTGAAACAAACCCGCAGCAAATAGGGCATCTTTAAAGAACTGTTTCAACCCTAAAGCCGAGTTCATCATAGGTACACATGTCCATTTCAGCTCTAGTTTCTGCCAGCATACATCATGCTCAATGTAGCGAGATCTATGTTGTAAAACCTCATCTCTTACATCATCGTTATCCTTCTCAAGGAATGCTAACCCCTCAATTAAGGCATTCTTAAACGGCCACTCTGAAGACTCAAGGAGCTTCTGCAAGTCCTCGCCCTGAACTTCAAACTCACTACAAAAAATTTTTAACATTTTTAATTAACCATTAATTTTCAATAAATTACAAAACAATCAGTATTGTAAAAAAAAACTTTTTGGCAAGTTAATTTTTTTCAAAGCGCAGAAAAGCTATCTTCGTTTCATCCCAAAGCACACAACCTAAGAGAAACGTTAATGAACACATCCAATGCAAAAATGATACGGATTGCATCTGTAATGAAAAAAATTGGCGTAGGTCGGTCAACCATCTACGATTGGATCAATCCAAAATCTCCACGTTACGATGCAACATTTCCAAAGCGCCGCCGTCTTGGTAAACAATCTATTGGCTGGCTTGAATCAGAAATTGATGAATGGATTTTACTTCGAGAACCAGTCTCTTGTTGATCATCCCACACAAATAACATCATTAATTAGCCATAATCAATGCACACAGCGTATTAACCAAGACATTAATTAACAGTGATATTTTCACTCCAAAATACACTTATGCATTCCAAACGGAAATATCAATTAAAAAATCAACACATTTAAAAAACTGCCACTTAAATATGAGTTCACCATGCCAATAAGAGTTACTTTTTCAACCAATCACATATCGACTATTGATTACTATAAAAATGTAAGTAAGGATTCTGGACAGTCTTTGTCCTCCGTTTTATCCGAGGAGTTATACAGAGCTTCGCAGTCGCATGCAACAAAGCGAATACCAATGATAAAGGATAAATCTACCCCAAAAAAAACCGATATGGAATTTTACGAGGAAATTTGGCAAGAAAGAATTTTAATACCTCAGAACGCCCTTGACGCAATGGAATTTAAAAACAACGTAAAAAGAAACGAAATGAACAAACTTGAAAAGGAAAAAATAAAAGAGAAGCTTGAGGATATAATTAACAACACAGGAGTTTGCAATGCAATATACATTTATACAGAAAGAAAAGTGAATAATGTAAGAAGGCTAGCAGCCGGTATCGGTTCAATATTACTACTGAGAAAAACAGTTCATGATGATGTTTTTTTTGGAATTAAAAAAGCAATCTTAATCCCAGCAATTGAATTAATTGCATACAGGATAGATACCTCACTGGAAAATCATGGCGTAAATACTAATTTTCCACATATTTGTTGGATCCCGATCTACTACATAAACAACAAAGCGGTGATGATACCTGTGATTAGAAAAAAAGATGTTTCATTAATGACTAAACCAGAAGGAGAAGTCGTTATAATCAACCCATTTAGTGAGTAAAAAGCATAAAATAACATTAGTAAAAAAAGCCAATACGTTGGCCTGATGATTCGGCGCAGATCAGGTTTAACGTTGACAGGGAAGTTTGTAGTCTTAAAAAGGTAGCAATAATTAATAACTGATACTGGAGTTATGCAGCATGGCCTATTTTTTCTACCATAAATGCAAAGATTCGGGAGAAGTTAAGGAGTTCAGAAACAAAGATGAAGTGGACGAAATCCGCAAAGCTTTGCTGATAAGTTCTGGAAGGACCATTATCGACAGGCAGCTATCCTCAGATACTCCGGATGTTCTGAAACATCTGATCAACCGAGACATGAGTAAAGGGGATGACTTGGTTATTTTGGATCTTAACAGTTTGGGTGGTAGTGCAGAAATGATTCAGGAGAAAATAATTCTCTGCGCCAGGAAATCTATACGTATTCACTGTTACTTTCCTCAAAAGAAGCTAACCTCGACTGCTGACGGTTATTTTTTAGCGTTGATATTGCCAATGATACATGACAAATGCAGGAGGGCGAATTTAGCGGCACTGAAGACCAGAAATATCACAAAACCACTAGGAAGGAGAGAAGGAAGTAAACATCGTGATCATATCGAGCTAGCTAAGCGCCGAGGGCTTACTCAGTCGCAAACCGCCAAACTATTGGAGATCAGCATATCGACAGTGAAACGTAACTGGAATAACGGAATTATCGGTTAATTCTAAAAAGCTAATTAGAGAGTAACTTTAATATAGCCACCACAGGCCAGGACTGTCTTTGTCTAAAATCTAGATGTTGGAAAGGTATTATAATGGCAATCTACTCTTAGCCCTGACTAATAGTCATCTAAGAGCAGTATTATTAATCAAGTAATTATCAGATCACAACAGTATGGGGATACGATGCTCTGATGCCTGAATATACCTGAATCAAAGACAATGTACAGTCTTATCTGTGTGGCAATCATTAATACGGTCTTTAAAGACCGTAGGACTAACCACATAGGAATACTGATATGAGTTATGTTGAACTTTACCGATCAATAATCAATCAATCATTGAATTTGATTACGAACAGGCACCAAAGAGTTGTTGCGTTCAGAGTTGATACTCATTTTCCGGGGATAGTTGACAACGGTGATAACATTTGCTGCTTTCATAGCCTGAAACCTGGTGAAATTAGCCGTATGTGCAAATCAATGGAGGCTAAGCTCATAGCCGATATTCAGAGAAAAGAGCGAGAAGGGAAACGCGTATACAGAGGAACAGTAATTATTATATGGGCGAGAGAATTTTCATTATCGGGTAAATGCCATTACCACCTTTGCTTGCTGTTTAACAAAGATGCCTACTACCATCTCGGGGATTATGAGCAAGAAAATACGCTAAGAGCAATGATCACCGGAGCTTGGTATAGCGCGATGGGCCTGCATCTGGACGATTATCGAGGCTTGGTGCATTTTCCAGAGAACTGCCGTTATGTGCTGAACTCGAACCATCTTGATTTCCAATATCATTATCAGGAGCTGCTGAACCGCCTAGATTATCTCGCTAAAATAGAGACCAAGATCTTTGGTGAAGGATATCGTAATTTCGGTTCTTACCAAATCGACCTTTAATTTCAATGTGGCCTTCCTGTTTAGGGAAGGCCTTCTCACGTCAGGGATAAGTGATATGTCCTACAATCGCGCAGATGAGTCGATAATCGCAAACGTAGAAGATTTCCGGATTTTCAGCATCTTGCTCGCCGATAAAGAAGACCCAGGCTTTATCTTTCAGCCCTTTGTCTTTAGCCTCTATTGCCTCTGTTCGGGCGGCCTCCAGCTCTTTACGAACCACAGTACGCTTGGCTTTTGACCAGCTAGTCCATTCAATGTGGATCTGGTAGCTTCGGGTTGGTTTAGGCTTACCTGCCTCATCTTTTCCCCATTCACCAGACAGCGGAATGATGAGTTTTTCATCATTTTCAGAAAATTTGTTCCAGAGTAGTGGTGCATAAAAGATCTTCGGCTCCGGGTAGGGTTGAACCTCTTTTCGGAGCTTTTTAAATGCCGTCATGTAGATTTGACCACTAATACCGGGAACGTTAAGCGACATTCCCCGGTCATGCGGGAAACGAATGAAGGCACGGCAAATATTACGAATAGCATTCACTTGACGCCGGGATTGTCGTTCGGGTGAATTACCTTCACCAGATGCTGAGGATGCTGAACGCGTCGAACTGGACTTACTTTCACCACCAGCGATATCTGGTTCAACAACCGGGCGCTGTTCAATCAACTTTAATCCCGAGGGCATTAAACCTGGGGCACTGTCCAGTATGTTGCGGACACTCTCCTTCAGGCCCTGGCGAATTACTGTGCTTTCAGCATCAGCATCACATTCATGATGATGTTGAATATGGCGTTTCTTTTTAAAATAGGCTCTAACTTTTTTATCTTTTTCCCATGCAGCAGGATGCATGGTTATACCACATCCCCAGCATACGTAACCTTCAGTATCAACGCTATCAAGCAACCAAAGATCCTCTGCCTCCACAATCTCACGGGTACGTTTATCACGTGCAGATTCCATTACTTTCTCCTTATCGCAGAACGTTTGTATAAGCTTCTAGCCTTTATTCAAACCGTTGTTCCCTTTCACTATCTTCCCGTTGTTCGCGTTCTTTTTGGCGTTCGATCCACTGACTCATTTTTTCACAAACTATTTTGGCAGCCTCGGCGATATCTGGACGCTCATGTTTGCACAGTGTGCTGATGGTCCTTGATCTAGCTTGCATTATATTCGCCAGGCTACCAGTCCAGGATGATGGAGTGATTCGCTCAGCAAAAGACTCCAGCACAACTAATGGCTCAGGAGAGGCCTCTAACAGTTCTATAGCAGCCTCGTGTAGGGTTAGTACATTCTGTTCATCATTCTTTGACCAGAGAGTAACGCCAGCCGCAATAGCAGCCCAAACTCTGGGGTCATTTCTAGCACGGCACCATGCAATCAAGACGCTAGTACTTACATCAGCAAGAGGAGAATGGCGTAAACCGCCACGACGAATAAAGAACTGTCTTCTCTGCTGTTGTTCCTCGGTGCATTCAAAAATGCAATTGAGAAATGATTCAGGCATTAACGCAACAGTTGTTGCTATAGCCTTCTCGAATTCAAAAACATATCCATAGCTTTCATCAATGACATTGAAAATTGTGTCTAGCCACTCAATTTTTTTTGCCTCATTACCATCGAAACGCAACGCGACATCGATAACTCGCTCCATGTGAAAATCAGTTGTACCTCTTTGGCCTCTGTCACTGTTTTTAACCCGCTGGATTGCAGCAGCAAGACCAATCAACCGAAAGTCTGCGCCAAGCGTATCTGCCGATTTGTCTTTACCATGCAGTCTCATGGAGAGCGCATGCAAAATGACATTATCTCCGCTTGTTTTATTCAGGAGCTGCTCAGCAAGCTCGAGAACACGAATTCTCGGCAAATTGGCATATTGTTCTCGCCATAAAATAGGCTCATACATGAAAGGGGTGATGTCTGGATCATCCAAATGCTTCATGCAGCGATCCAAATCATTTAATGTAAATTTCCCCCAAGGATGCAAGCCAACCAATACCTGTCGAAATTCAGGATGCTGCACACATTTGTCGAGAAACTCCTGTGCTAACGCTGGATCGGTAGAATCTACTTCTTCGATGAATCCCCTAAGGACTCCAAAATCTTTATTAACATTTGGCTGATTTTCTATTAGTTCAACAAGTTGCTGCCAGCCAATAAGAAGATCATGTGCCCCTCGAGCAAGTCCTCGACCAAAGACAGCGCGATAAGGCATTCCATCGATGGAGAACAGATCTGCTCCTAACTCCTCAAGCGCATGATTTGATAAGGCAAAGTCCTGTCCCAATTGAAGTGCTTTAGCTTCAAGTCGTTTTCCGGCTGCGGTATATTTATCGGAGTCCTCATGTTCAAAATCCGGATCCAGTGCCCAATAGTCATGATTTGTACTCAACACGTATGTCTTTATTGTTGGAATTAACTCTGTGGGCTCCAACAGCTTCTCTAAGGCAGCAAGATTGTCCGGTAACGGCTCAACATCATCTCCATCTCCATGCTTGGTATAGTCAAAATAGATTGTTGTACGAACGGCTTTCCAACCTTCTATCCAATGACTAAAAGCATTTAATGTACGGGCCGCATCGACGAGTTTGTCTCGCATTGCTTCTTGAAACCAAATTCCCCTGAATTTGTCAGCTAGGATTGATCGTGCCGACCTTTCAAGTTCAGGATCTCCGGATGCCGCTAATTGGATAATGGCGTCAATAAAGGAGCTGCGCCATTCGACAAGTTCATCATAGTTGGGTTCGTATCCATAGTCTCTTGGTCGAGCTCCAAACTCACCAACCCCAAACCCTGACCACGGTGGGCCATCCAGGGCAGTTGACAGCATCTTTAAGCCCAAAGATCTACGTGTAATAATGCTTGATGCAATGCATTCGTTCATTAAAGCAATACGCTGGCTTAGGGATGCATGAGTACCAGACAGATACGCCTGGAAAAACCTTGGGACCATGTTTCGAGCAGAATTCAGGTCATTATTATCGGCTTCGTTCTCTGCCATTTGAATAAGAAGCTTGGCGCATCGTTCAAAGGCGTTCGGTTCGTATGCCATCAATTGTAAAAGACGCAGAATACTACGTCGCTGCGGATTGTAGCCCGGTCCCATAACTTTGAAATCAGATGATGAGAGTACGGCCTCAATTCTGTTGAGCAATGCTTCAGGTGCAACCGGTCCGATATACTCAAGTATTCGTAACGAAATATCATTTAACTCGGCTATTCTTCCTAACATTCCTTCAGGCTGAAGCCAGGCTTCTACAATTTCTTTCGCAACAGGATGGTCATGCAACAACCCCAAGCGATGCGAAAAAGACATTAATAAACGCTCACAATCCGGAGCTTCAAAAGTCGCCCTAAGTTGATCAATGGGAATACTGTCGAGTGCGGATGCTGCCAATCTGTTAGCAATGGCATGAGGTAAGATAGCTCTCCAGTGAGATCTTTTCTGAACGATATGACGTTCCATCAGCTTCGTAACGGCTTTAAATAACTGGGTTCTGGAATACCCAAAGAGCGCCCCTAATATTTCCAGTTCATCGGTAGCAGCATCTGGACTAGAAATCGAGAATGAATACACCAGTGACAATATTTCAGCTTGCTCCCGTAAATTACCATCAGGATGATTACGCTGTTCAAACAAGCGATTAAATAACTGCGCATCAGAAAGTAGAGCCAAACTCTCGCCTTCCTCCCCTCTCTCAGCTATAGCCAAAGCAACTCTTGCATTCCCATCTGCAAACTCAGCAATACGACGGGCATTATTTTGACCAATTGAAGGGAAGCGACGAATAAGAAGTTGCTCTGCCACCTCTGGACCATCTGTCTCAATATGGATGACCTCAGTTGTCTGTGGTTTGTCATCCCTAATGTCGTACTCGATCGTGATGAGGCTTACTTCTTTTCCTGCGGCTGATACCTTGCTGGCAAGCGAAGCATGGAGCTCTGACGGGCAATTATCAAGGATCATAACTGCTCGTCGGTCCTCAGCGATCAGCTTATCAAGCATTGCTGTAGCCGACGGTACTGGCTCAGAGCCAGTATCAATATAAATAGCTACTGTCCGGTCAAGCGCATCTGTTCCAACAGTTTCATCAAAGAGCGCCTGAACGATCCGAGTCTTCCCGACACCAGATAATCCTGTAATACGAACCGCCTTATTCGTCGAACGGATAAGTTCTCGCATTGGGCTAATTGCTTCATCAATTTTGAGTTTTTGCCCCTTTCCCGACGGTAAAGTAATGGTTACACCTGGGGCTGAGATTAAAGTGTCTGTAACACCTTGTGGCGGGTTGCTCCAGGCTCCGTAGGGTTGCCAACCGGAATACCCTTGCCCAAGCTTCCCTTTTACCCACAGCATGATTGATGGATGTTGGCGCAGCCATTGAATGAGTTTGGAACGGTCGTAGAAATCAAGATGAAGATTGCTTTTGTTAGGATCATCTTTTACTGCATCCCTCATCGCTTTAAGACGATCTGTCTTTCCAGACGGCGAGCAATCATCACCAAGGCTGACAATGATGTAGCTTCCTTGTTTTCTGGCTTGTTCAGATATGATGGGTGAAGGCGATTTACCGGTGCCCATTTCCTTCTCAATTGCAGCCTTTGGCATCTTATGTTTCTTTGCCTGGAAGACCGTATCAGGCCTTACAAGAAAGCCAGGTTCCAGTTGATCAACTGGAACCTGAACATGGATATCAATTCCTCCGTCAGGGGCTGTAATTGAACCAGACCAATTTACACATGCTGGGCTATAGCCATGCATTGCCACTTCAGCTTCTGCTAGCCGAGCTATCAGCTCTTCTAGCTGGATATCGGAGAGCCGAAGTAATTCGTCCTTTTCAATGTCAAAGATTGCCACGCCTTCACCTTAGTAAAAAATTTTTGCCATTATTCATACTTTGAGTTCACCAAAAACTGAGTAACTTCTATCCATTCTCCAAATATTCAGCTTTCATGCATCGTTCGTTTGGGTTGACATCATGTGAGTAAGATTAAAATACAACCGGCGTCATTTTCGTTTCCCAGATTTTATTCAAAATTATCAGCTTCACCTTTCTTCATTAGGGCATCAGATGCGGCAACAACTTCTTCTTTCAACTTCTCATGCCACAACCAGAGCACGGAGCTATATAGCAAACGTTGATCGTTTGGTGAAACTGAGATTATCGCCTGAGTGGCCTGTATTAAGGACAAGCTGGTGCACTGAATAGGCTCTAACAGCCCTTCATTAGATGGTCCGCATAGCAAGAGATCTTTATTTGAAAGCGATGTACCGAGCTTGAAGCCAATACTGTCAATTCCTGCATGAATATACTGGTTGGCAAAGCCGTAGTGCGGTCGCAAAAAGTCCAGCTCGACAAATTCCTCAATATCACTAAAGCGAACCTTAGTTCTGGCACTGGGTTCTTTTCCTAAAGCTTTTGCGGCCCAACCTAATTCATTGCCGAAACCCGCTTCATACTTACCAACGATGTCATTTCTTTCGAGATCAAACCGACTTAAATCTTCTGGGGAGAAAGAAGTAAAACCCAACTCTTCACTATATTTATTATAGCGATTAGCAGCTTTTCGCCTCTGTATGCTCTGAAAATCCGTGAATCTTTTCGCCAGGTCTTCGTCGCCTTCTGCAATAAATATCAATATGGCCGTGGTTTCATGGAGCGTTCTCCAACGGGCCATTGCACCGTCTGCAAAGCCACCCTTTAGAAGATGAGATATCTCGCAGGAAACCTGGACAGCACGTGCGTGCAGTCGGGTGGTTATGTTCAGTTTTGCGGACCTTTCTCCAGAACCGGTGCGATACTCACTGTTTACCTCATTACTGATTTCAGTACAGCCATAAATTAATGCATCCAGCCGCTTTAAAGGGGACTCCCATGTTGTAAATAGTCTTCCTCTAAATGCATCTAAATTTTCATAATGGTCCTTTAATACCTCCCCTTTAGCCTCATCCAAATACTCGAACATTTTCAACGCAACCAAATGCTCTATGTCTTCAGAATGAGTATCTAACCACTCAGCAATCTCTGCGGGAGACATATTGCCGCTACCAGCCACATCCTGTATCTGAGAAAGTACTTTTTTGTTTAACAAGTTCAGTTCCTTAGAGAGGGTCAGCACTCCGTCGACGTAGTAATGTGGATTTACGTCGACACTAAACGCGTAACTTTTAAGCGTCTACTGAAAGCGAAAAGCAAACCTTACGCAATCTTTTTTTAGGGATTTCTCGCTATGATATTAAATACTCTTACTTTTGTGGGTTTTAAGCAGCGGGGAACTTGGTGTTATGAAGTCCAGAATCGGACCAAACGGAGTGCATTTCTTCGATCGAAATACAGGTTTGAACATCCTATTAGACGAATTGCACCCTCAGGGGGCAGTTTGGTCGACGTCTCCCCGTCAAGTCTCAATAGCACTCACCAATCTTTGCGATCTCCATTGCGCGTACTGTTTTGCGCCCAAACACAAGGCAGTGCTGCATACTAACCAAGTACTTAGCTGGTTAAAGGAATTGGATACTGAAGGATGCCTCGGCATCGGCTTTGGCGGAGGGGAACCAACTTTCCATCCAGATTTCGTCGAAATATGCAAACGGGCTGCCGGGGAAACTCAGCTTGCCGTGACATTCACGACCCATGGTCATCGTTTGTCGCAACAATTAGTTAAACACCTCAAAGGTTCAATTCACTTCGCGCGTATTAGCGTTGACGGGACAGGCAGTACCTATGAAGAACTGCGCGGAAAACCTTTTGCCAACTTACTTAAGGGAATTGAATCGATTGCAACATTGTCGCCCTTTGGAATAAACGTCGTGATAAACGAACGTACAGTCTTTGAGCTTGATGCAGTAACTGAGCTGGCGCAACAGTTTGGAGCTAGTGAATTGCTGTTATTGCCTCAGCAAGCAACTAACGCGGTCGCAAGTATGAATGAAGTGGTCGGCCGAGAGCTTAAGAACTGGGTCTCCAACTATAGAGGAGAGGTTCGACTTGCAGTAAGTGAGGTGGGAGCGTCAGGACTGCCCATATGCGATCCTCTTCCTGATGAAACTGGCCTTCGAGCCTACGCGCACATAGACGCTTCCGGCATATTGCGTATGAGTTCTTATTCAACCACCGGTGTGGATATTGGTGAAACCGGTGTTCTGTCAGCGCTTAAGCGACTTCGTAATACCTTAGAGATGAAATAAGGGGCACAGTAATGAAAATTTGGAACGGATATGGTTCTGAGCATTCGATGAACTTAGTTCTCATCGGAAAATTCAAGCAAGAGCAAGATGCAGAGAAGGTCGAGAAGGATATTAAAACGCTCAGTACTCAGGCTGAGAAAGATGAATGTTACTCGATCCCTTTTGATGAGCCAGAGAATCAACGGTTTTCAGATGAAATGCTCTCATTACTATACAGCCTAAAACTCCACACTTTAGGACCAACCGATCTTGGTCAATTGGTGTCAGATCATCATCTAGATCGTGAAGGCGATAGAATAACAATAACTACTGATGAGGCAGAGGTATCTGCGTTCGTTAAGCTGTTTGTCGAGGCTGGAGCAAAGGTTGAGATTTTCTCAGCGCATGACTATCCGTCCGATTCCAACGATGCCAGTTGACAGAGGATGCATTGATGCCTGAAGTAAATTGGAGAGTATTCAACGAACTGCCCGGTGCAGCAGATGTGAACTTCGAAAACCTTTGCCGCGCTCTTGTACGCCGACACTATGGTCGTTTCGGTCGCTTTAAGCAACTCGCAAATCAGCCTGGGGTGGAGTTTCACCTTGAGCTGACGGAGCCTTGTGATCTCGGTGCGCCACCAAGCTGGATTGGCTGGCAATGCAAGTGGTATGAGCTGGTGAATGGACAAGATTTGGGAGCCTCCCGCCGCAATAAGATCATCGAAGGTATCGAAAAGACGCGTAGGCATGTCCCTGGAGTGACCAACTGGAAGCTTTGGACTTATCACACGTTAACAAAAGGAGATCAAGAGTGGTTCTTCGCGCTAGAGCAAGACCGCTTCCCCGAATTGAAGCTAGAACTACTCACTGCTACGGATATCGAAGATCTTTTGGTCGGACCGGGAGCGCTTTTACGAGAAACCTACTTTGGTGAACTGGTTCTAACCCCAGAACTAATTGCTGAACAGTATAGGCTTGCTGCAGCTCCGTTTAAGAACCGCTACCAGCCAGACGTTCATGTTGCTGTGGGGGTTGAGGAGAATATATTCAGGCATCTGTGCAGCCAAAACGCATGGGAATCCTTGGAAGAACTCTCCAACGCTTTAAAAAAGAATCATACAAGCATTGCTTCGATTACTGAGCAAATCAAAACTGAGCTCAGGGCAGAAGTTGAATTACTCTTAGCCCGGGTTATTGGGTTGACTGAGTTTATTGATGGCTTACACACGGCGCTAGGCAAAGGTGACTTTAACTCTGTACATCAAGCATTGGTTTCAAATCCGCGTCAGCCGGTACGTTATGAAAGGCTACTTTCGAAATTGCGTGGAGCGCGCTTTGACGGGGCTCCGTTAACCGCTAATTTGGTTGCAGATATCCACGCGGTTTCGTCTGTTTTCCGCAGTCTGGAGCAATCGATTGGTGCCCGGGCGGTTGCTGTACTTGCGGCGGCAGGTGAAGGTAAATCTGAACTTGCAGTCAAGGTAACACAGCCAGAAGGGGAATTCCCAGGGGGGATCCTCCTATTGGGTAAGAATCTTCATTCAGGCCAGGGGCTTGATGATCTCGTATCTGCTTTCAAGATCTCTGGGAAGCCAGCAGAAAGTTTCGACCGCTTGATTGAGGCCGTAGATGCGGCAGGCCAGCGTGCAGGCAAACGCATACCTATTGTTATTGACGGTCTGAATGAGGCGGAAGATCCGAGAAATTGGAGGGATGAACTATCCCGAGCGGATGAGCTTCTAAAGAATTTTCCTTATGTCTTGTTAGTTGTCACTCTTCGCAATGAATTTGCCCCAATGTGTCTGCCCGAGGAGTTTCCCCAAGTTGAACATAACGGGTTTCAGGAAGATCCGAAGACAGCATTTGACAAGTACTTTGAGTACTACAAGATCGATGCTACCGATGCGGACCTACCAGTCGAACTCTTGCAGCACCCCTTAACACTGAGAATTTTTTGCGAAGTAGCAAATTCTCCTCGTCAGCATATTGTCGGAGTGGAAGCATTGCCCCGTTCGCTTGCAAGCCTGTTCGAAGCACATTTTAACAAGGTTGCAGCACGAGTCGCTGAGCTTTCACCGACGATGCATCGCATTTATCAAGATGACGTTCAGGATGCACTACTGACGATCGCGGGTCTTCTTTGGGATAACAATGCGAGAAGTGTGGATTTTCAAGCTACACGGACGGCAGTTCGGGATATGGGGTGGGATGACAGTATTATTCGTGCACTGGAGTCTGAAGGCATTCTCGTAAGGACTATTTCTCCAGAAGGTAGGCAAGGAGTTGCGTTTGCATACGACCTAATGGCCGGACATATGATGGCGCGTAACCTGCTTATGAAGCCTGAATTGGTGCAATGGCTACAAAGCGATGAAGGGAACGCAAAATTTAAATCTCATGGACCTGATTCGCATACCTTCGCTTATGACGTATTACGGGCTCTGGTTGATCTGTATCCGCAACACTCTGGTAGGCGGCAGCTTTGGCAAGACTTGTCGGATGATATACTCGTTATGAACGCTCTGTTATTGACGACGCAATCGGATCCAAGATATATCGGGCGGGCTACTGTTGAACGATTTGCTCAAGCTATGCAGGAGTCGAAGCGATTTGCACAACTTGCCTTCGAGAGACTACGGAGCACTAGGGCTGCGCTGGCACATCCGTTTGATATGAGCTTTTTGCATGATGTGCTAATGGCTATGTCCAACACTCAGCGCGATCTTTTTTGGTCAGAGTGGATTCGTCAGAAATCTGAACAAGTTAAAGATGACTTAAAATTCTTGTCGACGAGATGGAAATTGGGTCATCTGGATGAGCGTGAACTTCGGAGAGTTCGCTGGGTGATGTGGACATTGACGACGACATCCAGAGCTTTACGGGATATGGCTACCAAAGCCCTAAATGAATTTGCCATCAGGCGGCCAGAAGAGTTTTTCCGGTTGGCGATGGAGACAAATGCAGTTTCAGACCCATATGTCCCCGAGCGAGTGTTCGCCGCAGCCTACGGTGCAGTCCTGACCACTTGGTCGGATATCGATGCAGTAGAGTTACATGATGCGTTGCCACGGTTCGCTCGTGAGATTTACCAAACCATGTTTGCACCTGATGCTACAGCTCCTACTTGGCATGCGTTATATCAACAGTACTGCCTGGGAATCATTGCCATTGCAAGGATGGTGGATCCAAATTGTTTTTCAGAGGATGAAGCTGCTCATCTTGTTCCGCCTTTTAGCCATCTGCCTAACGTATTTAAAAGCATTCGTCAGTACGATACAGCAGTCATCAAGCAAGCGCAGAGCGCAGCGATTCGAATGGACTTCGGTAACTATACGATTGGGAGACTTATTCCACATAGATCGAACTACGATGACAGCAATCCAGAGTACCAACAGGTGTTGAAGGCAATTATTTCTCGAATGCTGGTGCTTGGTTATGACCCTGAGCAGTTCGAATCTATTGATCGGCAAATGTATTCCAGCTCTCGTATGGGAGAAGACAAACACAAAATCGATCGATATGGTAAAAAGTACGGCTGGATAGCTTACTTCGAGATGTGGGGACTGCGATACGCGCAGGGTCTCCTTTCCGAAGACCGCAGCGCTCGTCCATCGGACGCAGATATCGACCCAACGTTCCCGCTAGACGCTGTGAGCATTGATTTGCCACTTCCAGCCTTGTTTAGCGAACAGTCGTCAGATGATGGGGATTGGATCATGAGGGGTCCGCAACCTGACTACTGTAGCATCCTTGAGATTACGGAAATTGATGGTCTGACGGGGCCATGGATCCTACTTGACGGTTTTGTTGAGCAAAATGCTACCTCGGATGACCGGCAGATTTTCACTTTCCTGCGAGGAGTATTCGTAGATAGCCAAGAAGTTGACAATCTATGTAGGTTGTTCACTGATCTTGAATATCCTGGCAACAGCGCCATCCCTGATGCTCCTGGCTACTATTACACCTATGCGGGTGAGATGCCTTTCTCGTCGATTCCGGGGCTGCTAGTCGCAAATGAACAAGAGGATGATAGTGATGAAAATTTGGTGTCCGCAGACAGATGGTCAGGCAATGGCGTTGCGGTAGATATCACCGTGCAGGACTACAACTGGGAGAGTTACCATAGCGTGGAGAACCAAAGCAGCGGTGCGAGCCTGCCCTCAAAGCAACTTTGTGAGGCTTTGAATCTCAGGTACCGTGCAAACAAATGGGATTTGCATGATGCTGCAGGGGTAGCGTCACTTTACCGCAAAATTGGCGAATATGGTTCGGACGTCAGTGGCTCTGTCAGCTATCTACGTCGTGATCTACTTGACCGCTACTTGATGCAATCCGGTAAGGTATTGGTATGGCTTATGTGGGGAGTGCGTGGTTTTCATTATCGGTCCAACAAGACGCGCAATTTGCACCAGTATTACGTGAATCACCAAGAGATTCACAAACGTATTCATATCCATCAGATAGCTTCTAGTGCTAGTAACCCAAATATTGCGGACGGAGTCACTATATGAGTTACGAATTCAGAAATCTTTCATCCGTAAACTTTGAGGATCTTATTCGGTATCTCATCTGAAAATAAGAGAGGCTTCGCTTCGAAGCCTTCTGTCCGAACCGGTTAGAGGCATTAACGATAGACATGCTCATATTGACGGAAATTTATTCTAAAAACGAAGCATAATCGAGGATCTTCGTTCAGCAAGATGATGTCGCTATTCAGTATGAGTATATGTCGAGGGATGAACTAGGAACGTCCATTTTTTGCACAAAGTAATCTGTCAGCCAAGCATTCTAACATCGTCAAAATCGAAGCCATTGGTATTTGGCTAGCACTCCAAATAATTATAGACAGATATTATCTCAGCGACTCCCCCGCTTCCTTACCGGATAGCGGGGCTTTTTGTTTTTCACGTTGAGATCTTACTATGCAAAAATCTGACAGCCATCAGGCCTTTGAGCAACCGCTGGCTTCACTGCCACACAAGATTCGCAACCTCATCCTTGAACGTCTTCGTAGCCTGACGCAGTACGAACCTGTGATAGGTATTATGGGTAAAAGCGGTTCTGGTAAATCGTCCCTCTGCAATGCCCTGTTCCAGGGCGAAGTCACATCAGTCAGCGATGTGGCGGCCTGCACGCGAGATGTGCTGCGCTTCCGGCTCCGCAATGGCAATCACAGCCTGATGATTGTTGATTTACCTGGTGCCGGTGTAGTGGTCAAGTAATACTGGCCACGGTTTTACAGTAAGAACGGTATCGGTTCTCTGATTCTTCCGGCGTCAGCCCCCCGTTGTAATGATGAGGTCTGACGCTATTGTAGTAATTCTGGATATAACTGCCGATTTGTCGCCGGGCCTCATCCTTACCTGCGTAACCATTCGTCGGCACCCATTCTGTTTTCAGACTACGGAAGAAGCGTTCCATGGGGCTATTATCCCAGCAGTTCCCCCGACGACTGACGCTTTGCTTTATCCTGTAACGCCAGAGAACTTGCTGATATTTAAGGCCTGTATACTGGCTTCCCTGGTCGCTATGGAACATGACATCACGCGGTTGACCACGCGTCTCATAGGCCATCCGCAGAGCACTTCTTATCAGTGCGGTATCGGCATTCGCTGACAGACTCCAGCCGATAACCCTGCGGGCAAAAAGATCCATAACAACCGCCAGATAGCACCAGCGATTTCCAGCCCAGATATACGTAATATCTCCACACCATACCCGGTCTGGCTCCGGTACAGCGAACTGACGCTCGAGCAGATTCGGCAGGCAGGTATGCTCCTGACGGGCATTTTTGTACTGATGTTTTCCGGGCTGGCAACTGCTCAGGTTCAGGTATTTCATCAGACGCCCGGCACGGTAACGGGTCATCGGAACGCCATTTTGAGCCAGCATTTCAGCCAGCGTGCGTGCGCCTGCTGAGCCCCGGCTCTGGTTCCACGCCCGGCGTATTTCGCTGTACAACCTGACTCGCGCCGGATTGACAGTATCGCGTCGTTTTCGCCAGTACCGGTAACTGCTACGGTGTATTTCCAGCGCGGAGCAAAGGCTGACAACCGTGTGGCTGTCACTCAGTCTGGCGGCTATCGTGAACCGTTCAGTGAGTCGGACATCAAGAGTGCGGTAGCCTTTTTTAATATCGTATTCTGTTCCTCCAGGCGGCGAACCTGCTTTTCCAGCTCGCGAATACGTTGCTGTTCTGCAGTAATGGGAGTAGCAGAGGGCGTAATCCCCTGCCGCTCTCGCCTGAGCTGGCGCACCCAGCTCTCAAGGGTGGTAGAACCGACATTCATCGCTTCACTGGCTTGTCGATATGAGTAGCCCTTATCAACAATCAGCTGTGCACATTCCAGCCTGAACTCAGGGGTGAAAGTACGCTTAGTTTTCTTGTTCATTAAGTCACCTGTTTTATGTTGTGGTGAGAATATCACCTTTAATCAGGTGGCCAAATTTACTGTGCCACTACATTCGCCTGCGTCGTGCCGGACAACTGACCGGCCATCAGGTACCGGAAATCATCCTGCTCAACAGCCATGACGGCTCATCAAGCTACCAGATGCTGCCGGGACTTTTTCGTGGCATCTGTACTAATGGTCTGGTCTGCGGTCAGTCATTCGGCGAAGTGCGGGTACCGCATAAAGGTAATGTCGTCGAGAAGGTGATTGAAGGGGCTTACGAAGTGCTGGGGGTCTTTGATCGGGTGGATGAAAAGCGCGATGCGATGCAGTCGCTTGTGCTGCCATACCCTGCCCGTCATGCACTGGCGAATGCCGCAATGAAGTATCGATTTGGTGAGGACCACCAGCCGGTCACGGTATCGCAGTTGCTGACCCCGCGTCGTCGGGAGGACTACAGCGATGATCTGTGGACTGTCTACCAGCGCGTGCAGGAGAACCTGATGAAAGGTGGATTGTCAGGGCGAACCGCTCAGGGGAAAAGCAGCCGCACCCGTGCTGTTACCGGTATTGATGGCGATGTGAAGCTCAATCGCGCCCTGTGGGTTATGGCAGAAAACATGCTCGAATTTTTCGGGCGTTAAACAATCGTTCCGGCATAAGGAGATAGTTTGATGGATACACAAAACCTTCAGTTCGCTGAGCAGACAGCAATCACGGCCTCAGTGGTCCCTGACGAGTTACGCATCGGCTTCTGGCCACATCACTTTGGCTCCATCCCGCAATGGATAACACTTGAGCCCCAAATCTTTGCCTGGATGGATCGACTGTGTACCGATTATCACGGTGGTATCTGGAACTTCTCAACGCTCAGTAACGGCGGCGCTTTTATGGCTCCTGAGGCAGAGAACGATGAGAAGTGGAGATTGTTCAACAGTATGAACGGCAACGGCGCGGAACTTACTGGTGAAGCGGCAGGGATAGTCGCCTGTCTGATGACATACAGCCATCATGCCTGCCGTACGGAATGTGACGCGATGACTGAGCACTACTATCGCTTACGCGACTACGCGCTGAATCATCCAGAGTGCAACGCCATTATGCATCTTATCGACTGAGGAATGCCTGACATGAATACTGCATTATCCCCGGTGTCAGCGCAGCCCGAACTTTTCCCACTGACGATTATGACCCAGCATGGTTGCCTGCTCCATGCGACTTCCGGACTGACACCCTACGCCCAACGGACCATTCGCCGCGCTATCAACCTGCTGGATAAATATCTGCGCCAGCCCGGTATATCCTTTACCTCAAGTACTGCTGCCCGTGACTGGCTTCGGCTACAGTTGGCCAGACAGGAACGGGAAGTGTTTATGGTGCTCTATCTCGATAATCAGCATCGTTTACTGGAGAATGAAACGCTGTTCGCCGGTTCAGTTAACCATGTGCAGGTCCATTCCCGTGGGGTGGTGAAGTCAGCGCTTCGCTTCAATGCCGCAGCTGTCGTGCTGGCACATAACCATCCCTCCGGCGATCCGGAGCCCAGCAAAGCCGATCGCCAGTTGACTGGCAGGCTAAAGGAGATACTGAGCGTGGTCGATGTGAAAACGCTTGATCACCTGGTTGTTGGTCTAGAAGACATTGTGTCGTTTGCGGAGCGAGGCTGGATATGAAAATCATCAGTAAGCGCCAGGCCATGGCTCTGTACCTACAGCATCTTGGCTCCCGCCTGTTTCGCTTCTGTACCGGCAAATATAAATGGTCTGGCAGCATCTGCCATTATGCTGGCCTGGAAGTTCAGGACATATGCGGCGTTCTGACCGTGTTTGCTGAACGTCGTCAGGACCGCAATGGTCCCTATGTCATTCTTCGCAGTATCACTCTCATTTAATCAGGAACAATAATGAAGAAGCACTCAGAATCCGGTACCAAGCCGGAGAATCCCGTCATCCATCAGTGGGGACTGAAGCGCGATATAACACCTTGTTTTGGCGCACGTCTCGTTCAGGAGGGCAACCGTCTGCACTATCTGGCTGACCGAGCAGGATTTAGTGGGGCATTCACCGACGATGTTGCAATGCGCCTCGATCAGGCATTTCCGCTCATGATGAAACAACTTGAGCTGATGCTGACCAGCGGCGAGCTTCCCCCCCGCCATACACATTGCGTCACGCTGTACCACAACGGCCTCACCTGCGAAGCCGATACACTCGGCTCCTGTGGCTATGTCTACATTGCTATTTATCCCGATCAACCTGTGCCGCAGTAACTCAACGCTTATCCCCTGAACATCACAGAGTAAACATCATGCAAACCTTATCATCACACCCGACACGGGCGACTGAGCCCTGCCTGTCACCCGTTGAAATCTGGCAGCGGCTGCTGGCTCATCTGTTGTCTCAGCACTACGGCCTGACGCTGAATGACACACCGTTCAGTAATGAAACCACCATCCGGGAACATATTGATGCAGGAATATCGCTCAGCGATGCGGTGAACTTTCTGGTAGAAAAATACGGGCTTGTCCGTATCGATCGGAAAGGATTTTCTTGGCAAGAGCAGACCCCGTATCTTTCCGTAGTGGATATTTTGCGAGCAAGGCGCTCTGCCGGCTTGCTAAAAACTAACGCAAAATGAACGCTTACATACAGAGCAGACTAAAGGAAAGCAAAATGTTAATCTCACAGACGAAGAGACTTCTACTGTAACCTCCCCCTCCCCTGCAAAAAACCTGACATTTTCTTTTAGGACCAACAATGGGACCAAATTGAAAATTGAATTGAAGATTATCACCTATTAAACAACAAGTTACACCATCAATTCAGACTCCGCCAGCCCATCGGTGATTACCAGAGTCATCCGATGAAGTCCTAAGAGCCCGCATAGCACAAGCTCTGCGGGCTTTTTTGTGTCCATCATAATTTCTTAAGAGTTGCTAGAGTCCACGCCTTATGACACCCTCCTTTAGACCCACCAGTGTGGGTCCAAAATCAGAGGGTCCAAAAATGCCTAAGGTCGTCATAAAGCTGAATGATACCCAAATCAGGAACACCAAGCCCGGCGAGAAGGAAGTGAGTCTCTTCGACGGCGAAGGCTTGTTTGTGCGAATCTCACCATCAGCAAAAGGTGGTAAGAAAAACTGGTATTTTAGATACACAGTTCCGACGACCCGAAAACGCACAAAAATGAGCCTGGGTACTTACCCTCATCTCACCCTAGCTCAGGCCCGCTCTCTAAGAGACCAGTACCTCGCCCTTCTCGCCCAGCAGGTTGATCCACAGCAGCATAATGCTGAGAAAGCGAATGCTTTAAAAGCGGCTACTGAACACACATTGCTGGTGGTTGCAAAAAAATGGTTGGATGAGAAGAAAAGAACTTCAGGGATCACGAATGACCATGCAGAGGATATCTGGCGTAGCCTTGAACGAAACGTCTTTCCTGGACTAGGTAATGTTCCGATCAAGGAAATTCGTCCCAAACTCTTAAAGCAGCACTTAGACCCAATTGAGCAGCGTGGAATTCTTGAAACGTTAAGGCGTGTGATTTCCCGATTGAATGAAATTTTCCGCTGGGCGGCTACTGAGGAACTGATTGAGTTTAATCCTGCTGATAACCTCGCACAGCGTTTCACTAAGCCTAAAAAGCAGAATATGCCTGCATTACCCCTGTCTGAATTACCCCGTTTCCTGGCAACGCTGAACAATGCTTCAGTACGTATGGAGACAAGGCTACTGATTGAGTGGCAATTGTTAACATGGGTTCGTCCGGGCGAAGCCGTTCGAGCAAGGTGGGCAGACATTGATAAAATCAACAGGCTATGGACCATTCCTGCCGACTTTATGAAAATGAAAAAAACTCATAAGGTTCCTTTGAGCAAAGAGGCTTTGCGCATTCTTGATACAATGAGGCCGCTCAGTGGACATAGAGAGTGGATTTTCCCCAGCATTAAAGCACCACTTCAACATATGCATGAACAGACAGCTAATGCCGCTATTATTCGTATGGGGTTTGGAGGCGAGCTTGTAGCTCATGGTATGCGCTCGATTGCGAGAACAGCGGCCGAGGAGTCTGGTAAGTTTAGATCTGAAGTCCTTGAAGCAGCGCTTGCCCACCCCAAGAAAGACGAAATTGTTGCAGCGTATAATCGCGCGGAGTATCTCGCCGAACGAGACGCACTTATGCAGTGGTAGAGTGATTATGTGCAATCTCAAAAGTTTAAAGCGGTTGCTGCCTGACTTATGGAAATTCTATAGCTTTTTTAAATCAGGAAATTTTTCTCTTAAAAGTTATTCATTTTCAAACAAGTGCAACATTTTAAATTTCACATAAAAAAAGCCCCTGAGAGGCTTTTTTAATTATTTTGGTCAAAAATTCATTACGGCTTAGAATTTTTACTAGGTTTTACCTTCGGATTATTACCCGGAGTTTTTTTATTGTCACGTTGACGCTGATCAGGTTGTCCTGTTGAATCAGCTATTCGTTTTGGACCAGGCTTAAGACCCATAGCAATCCTCCTTTAACTGTTTAAGAGAGAACCTCTCCTGCTTAAAATACGACCAACAATGAGCTATTTCAAGATTTTTTTGAAGATTTATAAGGTATTTGATCAACATCTTAATATTATTCATCAAAACATGCCTAAACTATTCCAATCGAAAATTTCGGTTAATCTAAGATAAGCTATCTTTAGAGCGCTGGTTTTCAATGTATTTTCACTAAAAATTAGCCTGATACTAGTTAAAGAAGAATTAAGGAGTAAAACAATACACTCAGAGCTTTATTTAATTCTCTTCTAAAATCACGCCCCCTCTTTGCAGAGGTTAATTTTAAAAATAATCATTTAAATCATAAAGTTATTCGTAGGTGCTAGTGATAAAAGCATTCGGAAACCACATCTTGATATTATTCTTAATATTCAATAAATTACATAAAATTGTAGCTATTCACAAACTATATTTGGGTTTACTTCAGAACATAGCCCTTAAGCCAGCTGTAAACGTTATGATAAATTGATATAAGTAACGCCACATTCGATTAAAAAAGTTACAATACCTCTCGTCGAACCATCAACCCTACTTATGGGAATAGACTTCCTCAGTATTTATGACCTGCGGGGCAAATTATAACCTACTGATTGTTAACAATTTAAAATTAACACCATAACATTTATTAGAAAATTCTTAATTTTTTTACTAAAACACTCTAATATGTAGAGAAAATTTTTGTAGCTTAGATATCAAGTCTCAATGTATTGATACAAAAGAGAAATTTCTAATTCAAAGGTTATGCGGAATGGATGAAATTGAAGGCTCACTTTACAGAAACTCAAATCTATCACTTAGCCAAAAACTTGAAAAGGCACGAGCAGAACTTCTTGATCTGACTGCCCGAAATCGTTTACTGAACATACCAAAATCTAAAACCACGAAATTCTTAGAAGTGGTTAATGAGCGTTCTGATATTCTTTTCAAAATGCTGTTTGAAGAAGGAAAGCCCTTCACTTTTCTTCATGGTCGAGAAGATAAGAAAACAGCAGAAAATAATGAGAATAGTGAGAAAGAATCAGAATCAGAATCAGAATCAGAATCAGAAGATATTATTTTTTTAGATGACTCTGAAACTAATCATAATGATACAAAACTTCAGACTAAGCTCACGCCTAAGACATTACAAAAAAAGTTACTGGATTTGTATTACGACTCAAAAACTCTTGAAGAAGAGCAAGGCGTGAACATCCTGTTTCTGTCTTTGGGATCACTTAAATGGATAGATCCGAATAATAAAGCAAACATACGCCACGCCCCCATTTTATTGTTGCCAGTTGAATTAATACGAGCTAAAGCAGGAGAACGCTTTAAAATAAAAGTTAGGGATGAGGATATCATCAGTAACCTGTCGCTTGAGACATTACTTAGCCGTGTTCACCAATTAATCTTACCTCCCCTAAATATCGATGACGAATTTTCCTTAACAGACTACTTTGCTAAAATCAAGCAGACTATTTCACTGAAAGAAGGCTGGGAAGTATTAGAAAACGAGGTAAATTTAGGCCTTTTTTCCTACGCTAAATTCATGATGTATACAGATTTAGATCCTGATAACTGGCCCTCAGATTCAAAAATCACCGATCAGGAATCAATAAAGTGCCTTTTGGAAACAGGATTTTCTGGTGAAGAGTTAATCTCCGACGACATTGTAATTGACTCTGTCATTCCTCCCCGTGAAATGCTACATATTTTGGACAGTGACAGCTCACAGACTCTAGCCATTCATGAAGTACGTAATGGTAAAAGCTTAGTCATTCAAGGCCCTCCAGGAACTGGTAAATCTCAGACTATAGCAAACATCATAGCTTCAGCAGTCGCAGACGGTAAAAAAGTATTGTTTGTCGCTGAAAAAATGGCGGCCCTTGAGGTAGTTAAGCGCAGACTTGATCAGGCGGGTGTTGGAGATGCTTGCTTAGAGCTTCATAGCAACAAAACCAACAAAAGAGCATTCCTTGAAGAACTGAAGCGAGTTTGGGAACTTGGTTCCCCTCGGGGAGAATTTCCAGATACATTAGTTAATAATCTCACAGAAAGCCGCGATATTCTCAACAATCACCCTGCAAGAATTCATAAAACATACATGCCATCTGGGCTAACACCATATAAGGTTATGGCGCAACTGGTACGTCTCAGACAAACAGGTTTTGATCCTAACGATTATAATATTAACGGGTATGAATACTGGAGTAACGACGATTTCGAGAAAAGACATGCACTTATTGATGAATTAATTGAAAGAATAGTTGATATCGGCATTCCTGATTCGCATCCGTGGAATGGTATCGATAGAACTGAGATACTTCCTAGTGAAGTTGAAAGACTCACAGCTTCATTGACGAACCTGAAGTCTGAACTTTCAGATTCTATTGAAGAATCTATCCGTCTTTCTAAACTAACTAATGAAGCCTATCATATAGGCTCATTAAGAGAGTTGCAGGAATTCATAAAAATTGCTGAATTAATTAATTCAGCACCTAATTTATCACCTGAATCGTTAAGCTCGCCCTTATGGGTCACATCCAAAGATGAGATAAAAGCCTTAATTGAAGACGGGTTATTGTTTGAAGAACTTTATAAAAAACTTGAGAGCCAATTACATGCAGGTGAGTTTAACAAAGAGGTCGCCAGCCTTCATGAAGACTATCGTAATTTACCTGCAGATATTAACATCAATGCTTTTAATGCTGCATATAAACTGAAGACACTTACACCCAAGATCTTAAAAGAGTCTTCAAGGTTACAACAAGAGTTGGGTTCAAAAATTGGATTCTCAAATTTAAGTGAGATTGAAAGTCTCATTGAGTTGGGCGAAAGTATTACTCAGGCTCCGAATGTAAGTCCAGAAGCATTCATTGCCACTGTCTGGGAAGGTGGTATTGAAAAAGCATCAAGTCTGGTTGCAGACATTAAGCAACTTAGTATTTATAAAGAAAAAATAAATCTTATCTTCGTTGAAAAGGCGTGGGAAACAGATGTAGAAAGCACCCGGAATAGCCTAGAAAATAACACTGGCGCTTTTAAGTTTCTCAATAGCGAATGGCGAAAATCCAAAAAACTCACTATCTCCTTAATAAATGATAAAAGCTTAACGATACCTCAGCAGATTGAGTATCTCGGGCTATTGATAAAAGCACAGAAACTAAGAAAATCCGTCAGTGATTTGAACGAATTCGGACAGTCAGCTTTTGGTTCTGACTGGCGCGGTGAGAAAAGCGATAGTGAGTTGTTAAAATCACTTGTGGAGTGGATGCGTACCCTGCGTGGTATTAATTCTGAAGCCAGAATAATTGCAAGCCGACTTTCTAATAAAGAAGCTTTGTCATATCAAGTGAGCCAACTCAAGAAGCTTACAAATGACGTTTTAAGTGAAAGTCGTATTCTCTGGGATTCCCTTGGAAGCGCCCCAGAAGAATACTTTGATAACTGCTACGCAGTGAAAAATATCCCTTTAGAATCACTCTTAGAGAAATCTAATTTTCTGAGTGGTATTGACTCTGTGTTCAAAGAAGTTTTTGTCAAAACTGAATCCTCAGTTCCTGTTCGTATTGAATTGCTAAACCTGTTATTACAGACCCAGCAAAAAATTAAATCCATTTATACTTTCGATAATTTAGCTCAGTCAACCTTGTACCCATTATGGTTGAACGAAAACAGTGATTGGGAGTTGATACTAAATGCTTATTCATGGATCGAATCAAATAATGATCTGAGGTTTATAGCGTCTAAAATAGATGATAAACAGGGTTTAGTTGATAGATCTAGAGGTTTGTGCACGTCAGTGGAAGCGCATTTTACTAAGCTTACCTCAGTGATAAATTCTCTTGCATCTTCCTATGAATCAATTTTCAGCAATGAAAATATTCATGAAATACCATTAAAATCAATCCATGATAAGATTACTCTTTGGATAGATAATTCTGAACAACTTTCAAAATGGGTTGCTTGGCAAAATCGTGTAGAGTTGGCTAAAAAATTTGGTATTTATCCCTTAATCTCCGATTTGAGTAGTGGCGTTCTGTCCTCGGAACATTTATTGGGTACTTTTGATAGAGCCTATTTCGACTCAATTCTGTCTTTAATGGTCGAAGATGAGCCAGAACTGGCTCGTTTTGATGGTGATTTGCATTCAAGGCGAGTTGCAAGCTTCGCCGAAATGGATCTGCGAAGAATTAAAGCCTCTAGTTTTGAAGTTGTAAGAGCTCACCATAGAGCAATTCCTCCCAAAATTGGCGTCGGTCCTGTAGGTGTATTGCGGGGGGAGATGGCACGCAAACGCGGTCATATGGCAATTCGACAACTGATGATAAAAGCTGGTGCAGCTATTCAGGCCTTAAAGCCAGTGATGATGATGAGCCCTCTTTCCGTTGCTCAATTTTTAGCACCGGGTAAACAGTCATTTGATTTACTTGTAATGGACGAAGCCAGTCAGATTCAACCTGTAGATGCATTAGGGGCAATCGCTCGAAGTAAACAGATCGTTGTGGTTGGAGACGAACGCCAGTTACCCCCGACTTCTTTCTTTGCGAAAATGACAGGTTCTGCAGATGAGCAAGATGATGATGATTCAACTCAGGTGGCAGACATAGAGAGCATACTCGGACTTTTTGTAGCCAGAGGGTTGCCTCAAAAAATGCTTCGCTGGCACTACAGAAGCCGTCACCAGTCATTGATTGCTGTATCGAATAGCCAGTTTTATGAAAACAAGCTTTATATAGTCCCTAGTCCTTATACACAAGAAGCAGGTATGGGGCTACGATTCCATAAAGTTGAAGATGGCGTATTTGAATCTGGAAGAAATGTAAATGAAGCAAAACGGGTAGCAATGGCAATCCTTGAGCACGCCAGAAGCAAATCTAATTTATCTCTGGGTGTTGCTACCTTCTCTGTCACTCAAAGAAGATGTATACAGGACGAGCTCGAAGTCCTTCGCAGGCTGAACCCTGAGTTCGAGGATTTTTTCTATGCACATCCAAGTGAACCGTTTTTTGTAAAAAACCTTGAAAACATTCAGGGTGACGAACGTGACGTCATTATCATTTCTGTTGGATATGCCAGAAATCCACAAAACTACATGGCAATGAGATTTGGTCCTCTTGGATCTGAGGGCGGTGAAAGACGTTTGAACGTTCTTATAAGTCGAGCTAAAAGACGTTGCGAAGTCTATTCCTCTATTGAAGAGGACGATATCGATCTTGAAAGGGGTAAAGGCAGAGGTGTATTCGCTTTTAAACTTTTCCTGCAATATGCAAGAACAGGACGCTTGTCAATTGCAGAACAAAGTGGCCGTTCAATGGACAGTGTGTTCGAAGAACAGGTTGCAAATGCTCTTCAAAAAGAAGGCTTCCAGGTCCACCCCCAAGTCGGTATTGCAGGTTTCTTCATTGATTTAGCCATTGCCGACCCTGATATGCCGGGCCGCTACCTTATCGGGATTGAATGCGATGGTATGACTTACCACTCTTCCCGTTCTTCGAGAGAAAGAGATCGCCTGCGTCAGGCAGTGCTTGAGGATCATGGTTGGATCATTCACAGGATTTGGAGCACAGATTGGTTCCAGCGCCCCGAAGAGCAACTACAGAAAACTCTCTCTACTATTCAGGCGGCTAAGAAAGAGCTCGAAAATCGTTCTGAAGCTTCTCTATCTCGGTCAAGAGCTGTACCTGTCGAGATAGTGACAGTAGAAAGAGAGACTGTCACAGAGATTGGTCTAGAGACATTTGAAGGCAGTTTCAATGAAGCTGTTGCATATGTTGAGGCAGTTCCTGACGTTGATACAAGATTCCAGATTCATGAGACTCCAGTTGGCATACTGGCTAAGATAGTCGAGCAAATTGTTCTTGTTGAAGCCCCAATACATGTGAATGAAGTGATTACACGTGTCAGGTCAGCATGGGGTTTACAACGTGCAGGGGCTCGTATTGAAGCCATTGTCAAAGATGCAATAAAAATCACAACCTCAAGTTTTTCAATTTTCATGGAGGATGACTTTTTATACAACGATAATCTTTCCATAAAATTGAGAGACAGAACGAATGTTAAATCAGCAGGATTAAGAAAGTCGGAAAATATATCTAATAAGGAAATAGAAGCGGGAGTTATTGATATTATCAATAAAAGCTTCGGTGCTACCCAAGACGAGCTGGTCAATTCTGTATCAAGGGCTATGGGCTTCAAGGCTACAAGTGGTACTTTAAAAGGCATCATCATATCCATAATTCAAAAAATGGAAAATGATAATAAAATCGTTTTTAAAGAACCAATGTACTATATCATATGATACTAATTTAGTGGCTTGCACTTTAAGGCCGCTAAATGCGCAGAAACTTGAGACACAAGAATATCATTCTCGTGTCTCACTTATTAAATAGCTCCCGTTGACTCACTGTTTTAAAAAATAATATAGACAACACTTTATGATTTATCAATGTTATTCATGCAGCAAGACATCTTTCGAAATTATTTGTCCATGGTGTTCTGGCGGAGTACCAACTGCAACGAATTCATGGGGTACAAAAACACAACCCCCTATAACTTCAGAGCAAATGATACCTCTTAACCCCTCCTTTTATCCAGAATTTCAATATCAGTCGAAAGGAATCATAAAAGACTTATTCGGAAAAAAGAAAGAGCAATCCAAACTCAATAGTCTCCTGCAAAATGTTCTTGAAAAATATGCAACATTTAAGGATCCTTACTTCACCAATTTCATCTATACGACAAAATTTTCACATGATAAGCGGTCAGAAAGTGATTTATCTGAAGACAAAAGCAGTTATTCTGATTTTGTATTGTTTCGTGAGGTACTCGTTCGGAAGGGTTTTAATGAGTTAGAAGAACTGCCAATGCTTTTGGACAAGCTTTTACTTACCACATCATTTAACGCTTTATATAATGGGTTTGCAAAAGAGATCAAAAGACATATCAAACCTACGTTAACAGAATCTTTGAAATCATGGATTGAGGAAGCAGGAACAACATTTAGAGCTGATCTATCATTGTTTCTATACTTTGTCTGGAGCAATAAAATAGCCTTCTCTGCATTAGAATTCAATGAGAACGCGCAAAACACTCCCGGTGTAGCATTGATCTGTAATAGCCCCCGTTTAAACCGGACACTTCACCAGTAAGACATAGTCATAGAGCTATGTTTAAGGAGTGTCCTGTGCAAAGAATCGAAGTGATCACTGGCGAGCAAAAGCGCCGTCGTTATACTCCCGAAGAGAAAGCCCGTTTTGTTGCGCTCGCCATGCAACCCGGCTACACCGTCTCACTCGTTGCCCGGCAGTATGGCATCACACCCAGTCTTCTTTTTAAGTGGAAACGGCTCATGAACGATGGTGGGAAGTCTGCGATTGCTGCAGGCGACGAGGTGGTCAGCGTCTCCGAAGTCAAAGCGCTGGAGAAAAAAGTCAAACAGCTTGAACAAATGCTGGGACGCAAAACGATGGAAGCCGAAATCCTTCGGGACGCGCTTGAGATAGCCCAGGCAAAAAAGTTGATATCGCGCATGCCATTGCTGCCACCGGACGATATCCCCTCATCCGAATAGCTGAAGTGCTCTGTGTGTCGCGTTCGAATCTTTATGACCGGCTGCTGGAGAAACGCCAGCACCGGTCAGCACGCTACAGCAAAGACGATGACGCCCGACTGTTGCCGCTTATCCGCCAGATATGCAGCGAGCGGGCAACAAACGGCTATCGCCGCGTGACTGCGCACCTCAATCGTGCTCTGAGGCAACAAAACTGGCGGGTTAACCCCAAACGTATTTACCGGATCATGCAGGCGAATCACCTGTTGCTGGCAAAATCCGGTCATAAAAAGCCAGCGCGCAGTCATACCGGCAACGTCGTCACACTTAAGCCGGATACGCGCTGGTGTTCAGATGGCTTCGAAATCCGCTGCTGGAATCGGGAAGTCGTGCGGGTGGTGTTCAGCCTTGACTGCTGTGATCGCGAAGCCATCAGTTGGTCGGCGACAACAGGTGGAATAAACAGCGTTATGGTGCAGGATCTGCTGACAGAGAGTGTAGAAAAGCGTTTTGGAAATGCGCTTTACCTGCCACATGCCGTTGAGTGGCTGACGGATAACGGCAGTTGCTACATAGCGGACTCAACAAGAACGTTCGCCGCCTCGCTCGGGTTCATCGTGTGTACGACGCCAGTGCGAAGTCCGGAGAGCAACGGGATGGCAGAATCGTTCGTGAAAACGTTCAAGCGTGATTACGTGTATGTGAATGATCTGCCGGATGCGGTAACCGTCATGGAAAAACTGACGGAATGGATGGAAGACTATAATAACTGGCATCCCCATAAAGGTCTGAAAATGCAGTCACCGAGAGAGTACAGAAGTTCGCTGCTGGCTATAAATTAACCGTGTCCGTTTTAGCGGGGGCAACTCCAGATTTCGCCCAGAGTTTCATTGTTATCATTAACAATAAAAACATTCTTAAAGACATTCCTCGCACCAAAAACCGAGATCATTTTCCTAAATACATAATCCTCTACAAACTGACCTCGATGCTCTGCAGATATTGACTTGTATTTTTTGTCGTTATTCATCCAAAAAAATGGTGTCTCATATATAGACTGAGCCAAGGAATAAGCGGAAAAACAGAAGTATGTGTTATCCACACATATGATTGGTCTGGCATTATAAACATTAAAACTGCTCATATCAAAAAAATTCTCATTAGAGAGTTTTTGTGATGAAAACAAATCAACAATAGTTTTTACCTTACTACTAATTAAGCCGGTTTCGGTAGCTATTGAATCAATTGAAAGTTCGTAAGCCTTCAACAACCCTTCATTAAACACTCCTAAACCACGCCTTAAAAAATCACTAACTTGCCTTCCTATTATTGACTCTACACATCGCCCAACAGAAATCATTTCACTACATGAAAACCCCATATACTCTAGGAACCATGAATTATCCTTAGCATATTTTTCCTCTGCCATATCTAGGTATTGAAAATCGTATGCAGATTCTCCTGAGTAAAAAACACTCTCTTTTATCATCTTATTGTTGTATTCACCATCCCTATCACCAGAATACATGGCACTATGCAAAATAGCCAAAGATGAATTTACATCTTCGGTCAATTGAGACAACACAGCCTCACCAGGATATGCCATATTAACTTCGGACTTTAATAATAACCCTGCAATAGTAGAAATTTCAGTTCTTATCAATCTTTCTTTTTCGTACAAATGCTGCATATCCGTGGAGGAAAGCTCCTCCTCATAGAAAGTTGTATTATTCATACAACTCAATAACGCTAACACATGAATAAATCCGTCAGAAGAACACAATGATTCCAGTTTGGAAAAAATCTCAGACTCTGATTTTTGTATCATGAATACCCTCTCATATCCTTAATATGATTTATTCAACATAGTTAGTTTTTAAAGCTCCAGCATCATACGCCATTTTAAATTTTAATAAATTGATTCAACGTGCGTGCGCCGTGCTCTCCCCGCCACGCCTGCCCGCTTAAAGGGTCGCTTTTAATGCAGGTGCAAAGGTGACCTCAGGCCTCGCCACGGCTGGCGCTAGTCGGGAGCACAGGGGCGAAAAAAAGCATGCCCCCTTTGGATGCATGGCCTAATTTGGGAAAAATGGCGGGAATTACGGGGATTTTTGACAGGCTACCGCGCGGCCAGTCCGACACGTCGGCGAGTGTAAATCATGTTCTGTGCGGGGGTGAATTTTTCACGATTATCATCCCGCGAAGGCGCATCAGGCCTGTATCCGATGGCCGTTAAAATGTCGTTATCCTGTGCAGAATAATTAATTTCATTTCCTGCGGTCAGGCTGACGGAAAGGGCTTCACGCAGATACGTAATATCTCCGCACCATACCCGGTCTGGCTCCGGTACAGCGAACTTACGCCCGAGCAGATTCGGCAGGCAGGTATGCCACTGACGGGCATTTTTGTACTGATGTTTCCCGGGCTGACAACTGCTCAGGTTCAGAGATTTCATCAGACGCCCGACGCGGTAACGGCTCACCGGGACGCCGTTTGGGGTCAGTATTTCAGCCAGATCCGGCGCTCCCGCAGAGCCCCGGATCTGGTTCTATGCCCGGTGTATTTCGCTGTACAACTTGACTTGCGCCGGATTGACAGTGTCGCGGCGTTTTCGCCAGTACCGGTAACTGGTAGAACCGACATTCATCGCTTCACTGACTTGTCGATATGAGTAGCCCTTATCAACACCTTTAATCAGGTGGCCAAATTTACTGTGCAAGCTACGGCATCAGCGGTTTACTTTTGGTACAAAAATTCTACTATATTCACGTCATAATCAATCTTAAAGGGAATTATAATGGATACGACTCTGCTCAGCCCCCTGAATGCCAGTCGAAAAGAAAAATTTGAAAGCTCAATAAATGCATTACAGGGGGATGTCTCCGCCGCCGCCGCAAGGCTCTCAGTCGACCCACGGCTGCGCCTTGAATACTCTAAACGCATTAAGGAAATGGCTGCTGACCTCAGAGCTAAAGCGAATAGTGGCATTATCACTTGGGAAAAAGCGGCACTGGAGGCTCAGGAAACCAGAAATCTGGTAATGGAGATAGTGCGGACACGTAGCACGCCACTTGGACGGGCTATGGCCGAGAAAATGAAAACTTCTGGCAAAACATTTAACGAACTCGTCGCTAATAAAACGGTGTCGTTGTTTGGTCGTCAGGCTAACTTTGTTAATTTATCGGATGGACAGAAAAATCGAGTATATGCAAGTATTGTAGAATCTGCCGGTAGATCAAATGCAAGAGTGGATCTCCGAATGCGACAACTTTCTACAGCAGGGAAAGGTCTTATCATACTTTCTATCGCTATATCGGTTTATGAAATTTATAACGCTCAGGACAAAATTGCTGAAACCACCAAACAGGCCGTAATAGTGAGTTCCGGCGTGGCCGGAGGGTGGGCTGGTGGCGCAGTGGCTGGTTTAATGTGTGGGCCGGGTGCCCCTGTTTGTGTTCTTATTAGTGGCTTTGTCGGTGGTGCATTAGCAGCCTGGCAAATGGGACGAATCTGGGGATGAGAATGGAATTATCAAATGCGGTTTCTTTGTCTATTGTCACTGAGGCGAAAGAATATTCGCAGACTCAATGCAATATTTTAATTAATGGTAATAACACAGGTATAAAAGTTTCCGGTAAAATTCTTGAAGCCGCGATTGCGGTCGCTGAAGACTATTATCTTTTATTTCTTACCGATGATGTTATTTTCGAAGAAAGTCTGAACATTACTTTCATTCATTTGAAAACGGGTATCCTTGAAAATCTGGAACTGGGGGGGCAATATTCCACTGGCACCTTTGAGAAACTGCACATTGAGCAGGACTCTGTAAAATTTCGATTTATTGGCGATACGACCTGGAGTGTGAAGGTACAAAAGTCACCCTCTTTGAGACTCCCTTTCTCCGATCCCCGTGGAGTAACCCGATCTTCAAAACTGAAAAAATACATTGATATCACTGCCAATCCAGCTCCTGCCCGCATTGATGATAGTCGATAAGTATAGAGTTTTTTTACTTATGGAATAAAGCGAGCGGCAAACTGCCAGTTCAAATACCATTGGTATACGCTTAGGTATACCCATACAATTTTATATATTTCAAAAAGTTATAATATACATTCAGACTCCGCCAGCTTCACCAAAATTCTCCATCGGTAATTACCAGAGTCATCCGATGAAGTCCTGAAAGCCCGCATGGCGCAAGCCCTGCGTGCTTTTTTGTGTCTGTAATTTTCCGAGTCGTTCCGCCAATCCAAAGAAAATGCATACGCGCTTAATGGAGCACAGGTCTGGCGGAAACCGGCGTATGCACAATGTTCATCAAGCATCTCGGCATCAAAACATAACATTTACCCGCAACATCACCATTTGTGAGCGTGAATTCTCATTATCCAGCCCCCTCGTTCCCTGCCAGCTAATGCCGGGCGTCACACCATATGGCAGCAAAAAGTCGATGCCCATACCCAGCGCGAGATCTTCCTTGCTTTCGCTGCTCAACCTCAGGTTCCAGCTATCATTATTAACATCAGCATAGCCGAGCCGGGCGTGACCGGTATCGTTCATCAGTTGCGAATACTCAATCCGACTTTGTAATCGCATTACTCCCCAGCTAAATGGAGCGCCATACTGCCCACGAATTCCGGCCACGCCGGTTAACTGCGAAAAAGGCTGCGACGCAAAAGCCAAATTAAACGCGTTGGCATGTGTTTCGGTATAGCTATCCAGCCATGTTCGGTAGAACTGTACGCCGCCATAGGGCGCAATCACGCTATATTGCGTACGAAACTCATAGCCGGACGTTAATGCGCTAAATACCTGGCGACCGCTACGGCTGCCGAGAGCAAACACGCCGGTTTCGTTGACATAGCGACGGCTGTCAAAATTCAGACGGCTATAACCGAGCAGGCCGTCAAGGTAAAAAGCACCGGGATGGTAACTACCATAGAAAGCGCTACTGACGGATCGGCCATTATTGCGTGAACCGAAGTCGCCGATATCGCTAACGTCACGACCCACGCCCACGCCCACGCCACCCGTAAAATCGTCTGTCAGACGATAATCCCCTCCCATACTGACCCCTATCTGGGTATGAGAGAAGCTCACCGCGTTATCCTTATTGGTACCGAAATTGACATAGCCGCCGGTCCAGAATGCGAGGCGCTCAACTGACTGATTTTGCGCAACGGGTGATGAAGATAAATCATCGGGCGGTGGTTGCGGATGTTGCCAGCTGGTGGACGGCTCATCCGTCATCGCCTTTTCAGGCGTCGCCGTGGGGAAATTGAATCTAACACGGTTAAAATCAGCAGCCGTGCTCGGCCCCTGATGTAGCTGCTCCAGACGGTCATTAAAGTTACGAATCTGGGCACGAGCAAAGTTTTGCGCGGCCTGGAGTTGTGCGCTAAGCATGCCAATCACATCCGCATCCTTAGAGGGATCGGGTCTGGATGAGATTTGCACCACAACCTGTGCTGGCTGAGATGTACCGGCGCTACTGAGAAGGACATAGCGCAACGTTACCGTACCGCTGGCTTGTGCCGCCGCTTTAAACACCAGATTGAATGCCGAGCCACTTGACTCAATGGTTGCGACGCCCATTGAGGCTGCGGGTTGATTAAGCAGTTTGGCCCCATTAATTGGACCACCCGCCGCCCCCTGGATAAGGTTCACCTTTACCGACTGACCGGCATATAAAGCCGCGGAATGGTCGGTTGCCTGGGGGGGCGCAGCAGTAATCGTTAAGGTATAAGCGGAGCGAACCTTCACGCCTTGCGCATCGGTGGCGACAAGGGTAAATGCGCTTGATGTTGCCGTCCGGGGAATTCCGCTCAACTCTCCGTCAGTGAAAACCACCCCATTGGGTAACGTCCCATTAATCTGCCAGCTATAGGGCATCGTCCCACCGGCAACGCTGAAACTTTGGGTATACGCTTTCCCGACGATCCCATTAACCAATGCACCGCTTGTCGGCGTCAGCACTAACGTTGCCGACTCAACATTCAGGGTAACCGTCGCCTCTTGAGAGTCGCCATAGGCGTTAGTCGCGCGGTAGCTAAAACTATCCGTACCAACAAAACCCACGACAGGTCGATAGCGAATTTTTGTTCCCAGTACCATTGCCGTGCCATGAACAGGCTGCTTAATCACGGTCACCGCCGTCGCTTCCCCACCGGAGAGCGCCAGAGAAATCAGGTTATCGCGACTGTTTGCCGAAACGGTTGTCGATACCGCGCCGACAATGGGCGGCTGTCCGGTAACGGGTTGTTCAGCAACAGCCAAACTGTAACGAACGCTACCAGTTACACCATTGCTGTCGGTGGCGCCAATTTGGAGAGAATAATCTCCGGCCTTGGTGGGTGTCCCCGAAAGCTGCCCTGAATTGGGGTTAAGCACTATACCCTGCGGCAAGCCACTGGCGCTGTAGATATAAGGCGCGGATCCGCCTGTTGCTGCCACCGTTTGCGTCCAGTTGGTTCCTGCCGTCGCGGTGGCCAACGTCCCGGCCACGGGTGTGAAATTTAATATCGGAGCCGTTATCCGTAACGTCACGGTGGCATTTGCCGAGGTGCCCCATTGGTTAGTCGCATGATAGGTGAAACTGTCGTTTCCTGAGTATCCGGCAGCGGGAGTATAAGTGACAGAGGTACCGGCTACCGCGGCACTACCGTGTCCCGGAGAGCTAACGAGCGTGACAGAGTCTGCCGGGCCACCAGACAGCGCCAAAGCCACTGTATTATCGCTACTGTTAGCCGCCACACTAACGCTAACGTCTCCGGCAACCGGCGCCAGCCCTGAACGCTCAATGGTAATCGCATAACTTTTGGTGGTCATGCCGTCTTCAGCCGTCACTATCACTGTAATCGTATTGGTTCCTTCGCTAAGGCCGATAGAAGAGGAGGAGCCCGAGGAAACCGCCACACCATTCACCGTCATACTCGCCGCGCTATTGGAAAGATGCGGCGTCACGGTCAGCGAAGAGACGTTGTTAGCCACACTGGCAGTGTAATGGGTCGTTGCAGCAGAAAATGCCGGAGACAATTCTCCACTGGAGAGTGAGAGACCGCTCAAATCGGCATCAGAAGATAAGGTCGGTGCGGCGGCTGAGCAACGCACGGTAACCGGGCCAATATAGCCATTACTGGTGCTAACCCGAAAAAAAAGCCCGCCTGACTTTAACTGAGAAGAGGTCACATCGGCCGTATGCAACCCTGCGGTTCCTCCATCGCTACTGTAGCGAGAATAGGAGGACGCCACACTATAGCTGGCTAAAATAACCGCATCCGCGACAGTAGGATCGCCTCCGATACCGGCGCCGGAATCGGTGTATGAGACTGTCAGGCTTTCTCCACTATCAAACTCTGTGGCCTGATAGCGCAATGTCCCTGAACTCATCGGGCTGGCGGCATTGAGCGCAGAGCAGGCGGAAGAAAGCGCCTGCGCGGACGAAATAGTCACCATCGATAACAACAGGCACGAAAAGGCGAAATAACAGCCAGCCCGTAGCGACGCCAACAAACGAATAACCCCAGCGGAATAAAATTGCATCATCAATTTCTATAAGAATATTTTCATCTTCTTATCGTGTCATGAAGTCTGCGCATTGAAAGATGGGATAACACGAGGTTTTAATGGTTATTTTCAACCATTAATTTTCTTGATTGTCAGAATAATTAAATATGCATTAAACGCTTTCCACTTCCTGATAACGCTTACTCGCTATCAAGAAAATAGAGTCACCCTCTGTTTTAACACAGCTATCGTAGCGGGATAGGCTCATGCCAGGTTTACTTACCTTCGGTCATCAAGTGAATAAACGCACGCGTCGCTGCGCTGTGCCATCCATTACGACGCTGCATCAGAATAACATCGCGCCCCGGCAACGGGATTGCCAGCGGAACCGCCACCAATTGCTGCCGCTGTGCGGCAACCGGCTCCGGCAAAATTGTCGCCAGCAGGCTGTTACTGACAATTTCCTCTACCGCATTCATGGCATTGGTTTCAATAACCACCCGCAGGCCGATATGGTGACGGGAACAGTAATCGTTGATGTGTTGACGCGTTGCAAAACCATCGCTCAGCAAAATAAAGGAGAGCTGCGAGAAATCCTCTAGCGATAAGGGTTGCGCACGCTGCGCCAGAGGATGGTGTTTCCCCACCATTACCGCTAACTCCTCCTGGAAAATCACCGTTGTATCAAGGTCGGTAAACTGCGCGGGCGTGAAAGCGATCCCAAGATCAATTTTATCCTCCCCAATCTGCTTCTCAATTTCGCTCTGCATCATCTCTGTCAGGTTGATACGGATACCGGGATAACGTTCATGAAAGCGCTGGACCAGCGGCGCAGCCAGGTAAGTAGTAAATGTCGGCGTAATCGCCAGGCTAAGGAAGCCACGATGCAAATCCTCCACATCGTGAATGGCGCGCATCCCATCGTCCAGTTCCCTTATCGCTTGCCGGGCGTAGCGTTCCCACACCTTCCCGGCATCAGTCAGTTGGATTTTCCGTCCACTGCGATCAAAAAGAGGCGTATCTAATAGCGTTTCTAGCTGGCGAATTTGCTGCGAAAGCGTTGGTTGCGAGATATGTAGCCGCTCTGCTGCGCGGGTAAAATTTTCCTGTTCGGCCACCGCCAGGAAGTAGCGGATATAACGCAGTAGCATCGTTCCTCCAAACTATAGTTATTCTCTATGGTCATCATTGAGAATGAGTCTTGGCACCTATACTAGCTTTAGCGCATGCTTTGTCCATTCGTTTCGTTTATCCAATGGAGTTAGCATGAGAGAGATCGTCGAAGGTTTTTTAAAGTTTCAGCGCGACGAGTTTCCCCATCGCAGTGAACTGTTTAAAAAGTTGGCGCGTAGTCAGCAGCCGCGAACGTTGTTTATTTCCTGCTCAGACAGCCGCTTAGTACCGGAACTGGTGACGCAACGCGAACCCGGAGAACTGTTTGTTATCCGCAACGCCGGGAATATCGTGCCATCATACGGGCCGGAGCCTGGCGGCGTTTCCGCGTCGGTTGAATACGCCGTAGCGGCGCTTGGCGTGGGGGATATTGTGATATGCGGCCATTCAGATTGCGGTGCGATGACAGCCATCGCCTCTTGCCAGTGTCTCGATCATATGCCCGCCGTTGCGCATTGGCTGCGTTATGCCGATGCGGCGAAAGCGGTCAATGAAAGCCGTGAACACCGTTCCGATCGCCAGCGGATTGATGCCATGGTGCATGAGAATGTCATCGCGCAGCTCGCCAACCTGAAAACCCATCCTTCCGTGGCGCTGGCGCTGGCTCAGGGACGCGTGCGCTTGCACGGTTGGGTATACGATATTGAAAGTGGCGAGATTAGCGCGCTGGACGGGCAGACGCAGCAATTCGTTTCGCTGGCGGAAAACCCGGATGTTTCCGCCGCTCCTGCCTCCCGCTAAAGCGTACCGGCCAGCGTCTGCTGGTCGGTCAACTGACGCCGCCGGGCGGCAACGTGACGTTCCGGTAGCCGGTCGTGCTGATTAAATAACTTCCGCCGTAACGTACCTTCCTGATAAGCGGTTTTATAACGCCCTCGTTGCTGTAATGCCGGGACCACCAGCTCAATAAAATCGATATAGCTTTGTGGATTGACGATCCGCGTTAGATTAAACCCATCAATGCCCGATTCATCGACCCAGTGAATTAACGCTTCGGCGACCTGATCGGCATCACCGATAATTAGAGGATAACGCCCGCCCAACGCGTATTGCTCCAACAAACGACGGCGCGTCCAGCCGCTATAAGCTTTGGTCACCGACTCAATCGCCTGAACGCCGCTTACCTGAATCGGCTCATCCAGCGCGAAGCGAGCCAGATCAATGCCGGTGGAACTGGAAAAATGGGCAATACCGGCTTCCGGGCTGGCGTAACGCAAATACTCCTGATATTTCTCCTGCGCTTGCTGTTCGGTCGGTGCGACAATCACGCTAACGCCCATAAAGATTTTGAGATCATCAGCCTGCCGCCCGGCGGCCACCACCGCCTGACGTAGCCTTTCAACCTGCGCTTTCATCGCCTGTGGCGTGCTGCCATTCACAAAGGTGCATTCCGCATGGCGCGCAGCGAAAGCGATACCACGATCGGAGGCGCCCGCCTGAAACAGCACCGGCGTGCGCTGCGGTGAAGGAGAAGAGAGATGGTAACCTTCGACCTGGTAAAATTCGCCGTGATGACGTATCGCGTGAATTTTCGCCGCATCGGCATAAATACGCCGTTGTCGATCGGCGATGACAGCATCATCTTGCCAACTGCCTTCCCACAATTGGTAGGTCACATCAAGGAATTCATCAGCTTGATCATAACGCTGGTCATGCGCCAACTGTTGCTGTAACCCCATCGCCCGCGCCGCGCTATCCAGATAACCGGTCACAATGTTCCAGCCAACACGTCCATTGGTTAAATGGTCCAGCGTAGACAGACGGCGGGCAAAAGGATAAGGCGATTCATAGCTCAGATTAGCGGTCAGGCCAAAACCAAGATGCTGCGTCACACCCGCCATTGCAGACACCAGCAGCAGCGGATCGTTAACCGGAAGCTGGATTGATTCACGCGCGGTTAAATCGATCCCATTCTGGTACACATCATAGACGCCAAGAATATCGGCAATAAACAAGCCGTCGAACAGGCCACGTTCCAGCAAACGCGCCAAATCGGTCCAATAATCGAGTGAGGTGAATTCCGTAGAACGATCTAACGGATGCGTCCACATACCGTGATGGATATGCCCAACACAGTTCATATTAAAGGCATTCAGCAGAATTTTTTTCGCGCCAGACTGGCTCATGGGATCCTCTATGCTGCGGCAATGGATAAGTCATTAAGAGGTATTCTGCCATGTAATTTCGCGCAGCTTTATGCCATATAGCGCATTGAAATGCCGATAAAAATATATAGAAAGGGTTGCGAAGCTATCAAATAAAAAAGGCCAGTTTCCTGGCCTTATACGGTTAATTATTAGTTATTCACCGGAATAACCGCACCCTGATACTTTTTGCGGATCCAATCCTGGATCTGTTTTGAGTGTAATACCTTCACCAGCGCGACAATATCCGGTTTGTTTTCATCGCCGCGATGGACTGTGATGATATTGGCATAAGGGTTGTTTTCACCGCTCTCTACCGCGATAGGATCTTTCACCGGGTTCAGACCAGCATCAATCGCGTAATTGGCGTTAATCACCACCGCATCGCCCTCATCGTTGTTATACATTTGCGGCAACAAAGACCCTTCCACATTCGGCAGGAATTGCAGGTGCTTCGGGTTATCGACGATATCGCTAATGCGGGCATCCACTTTGCTAACGCCCGGCTTCAGTTTAATCACCCCTTCACGTTCGAAAATGGACAAAATACGCCCCTCTTCCGCCACCGCATCACGCATGATTACTTTGCCGTTTTGCGGCAGGTCTTTCAGCGACTTATATTTTTTCGAATAGATGCCGATGGGCTCAATATGGATGGCGCCAGCGCTGACAAAGTCATAACTTTTATCGTCAGCGTGATCTTTCAATACGCTCTTCAAATAAGGGATATGCTGGAAGTAGTTAGCATCAATATCATGGCTTGCCAGCGCCGTGTTCGGCAGGATGTAGTCTTGAAACGGTTTAATTTCCAGATCAATACCCTGCTTCGCAAGAATCGGCTTCGCCTGCTCCAAAATCTCGGCATGCGGAACGTTGGATGCGCCAACCGTTAACGTATCGGCCCAGGCTGTCAGGCTTAATGCGCTCAGCGTCGCGGCGGCCAGTAATGTCAGTGTTTTTTTCATCGTGATGGCTCTCAATATTATTAGCGTTTATCAAGCAGTGAGGTAATGACATCACCCAAAAATTGGATGATAAACACGATGACTAAAATCATCACCGTGGCGACCAACGTGACGTCATTGTGGTTACGCTGGAATCCTTCCAGATAAGCAAGATTTCCTAACCCGCCAGCACCGATCACCCCCGCCATGGCGCTGTAACTCACCAGAGCGATAAGCGTAACGGTGATACCTGAAACAAGCGCGGGTGATGACTCAGGCAGTAAAACACGAAAAATCAGCGTGCTCAGACGCGCGCCCATTGAGCGCGACGCTTCGATCACGCCCTTATCGACCTCACGTAAACCTATCTCAACCAAACGGGCATAGAACGGCGCCGCGCCGACAATCAGCGCGGGCAAAGCGGCGTTCGCACCGAGAATGGTGCCAATTAAAGCTTTGGTGAAGGGGATCAGTAATACGATCAGGATGATGAACGGGATCGAGCGGAACACGTTCACCACGATAGACATCAGGCGGTAAACCGTGCGCTGTTGGAACAATCCGCCGCGAGCGGTCAGAAACAGCGTCAGGCCGAGAATAATACCCAGTACAAAGGTCGCAATGCCGGAGAGCGCGGTCATATACAGCGTTTCAACGGTGGCCGCCCATAGCTGGTCGAGTTGCAGATGCGGGAATAAAGACTCAAACATGCTCAACCACCTCCACAGTGATAGCGTGGTTTTGCAAGTCATGCAAAATAGCCGCCAGTTGCTGCGAATCGGCGTTCAACTGTAGCCATAGTTCGCCAAATACACCTCTGGTGGTTTGCGTCATTTTGCCGTGCAAAATATTAAACGGTAGCTGGTAACGGAGCGCCAGTTCACTCACCACCGGCTGCTGCGTACTGTGCCCAATAAAGGTTAACTTCAGTAACTGACCACCCAACTCTGCGGCAAGCGCCGGGTCGAAAAGATCTTCATCTTGGCCGGTAGCGTAAATTTGCCGGACAAACTGACGGGTCGCGGTGTGACGCGGATGGGTGAAAACCGATAGCACCTCGCCCTCTTCAACAATTTTGCCTTCTTCCATTACCGCCACCCGGTGGCATATTTTGCGCACCACGTGCATTTCATGGGTAATCAGTACGATGGTCAGCCCCAGCTTGCGGTTAATATCCAGCAGCAAATCCAGAATCGAATCTGTGGTTTGCGGATCGAGCGCTGAGGTGGCCTCATCACAAAGTAAAACATCCGGATTATTCGCCAACGCACGCGCAATTCCGACCCGCTGTTTCTGACCGCCGCTGAGCTGTGATGGCCAGGCATTTTCACGCCCTTGCAGCCCCACCAGCGCCACTAACTCGGCCACCCGGCGACGTATCTCGGCTTTAGGCGTACCGGCTATCTGCATGGAGAAAGCAATGTTTTCACTGACCGTGCGCGACCACAGCAGATTGAAATGTTGAAAAACCATGCTGATCTTTAGCCTGGCCTGTCGCAGTTGTTCACCGCTTGCCTGAGCAATATCTTGTCCCGCAACCAGTACGCTACCGGCAGTCGGCTTTTCCAGCCCATTGAGAAGGCGAATTAAGGTGCTTTTCCCCGCCCCGCTATAACCAATAATGCCGTAAATTTGCCCGCGTTCGACGGACAAGCTGACATCATCCACCGCGGTGACCGCCACGCCCCCGGCGTTAAAAACTTTCGAAACATTCCTCAGAACGATCATTAAAGCGCTACTCGTTTTAGTTTCTTAAAGGTGATGGGTAATTAATCAGCCTGATAATTATCTGAAGATTATTTAATGGGCTAATCGCTGGCGATAATAGGCAAAGCCGACCGGGTTGAGAACAATCGAAAAGACATGTCTTATAACCGATGGTGCTATCTTCACGTAGCCACGGAAAACAGGCGTATCACGGCGTTACGCGCTATACTTCGCCACGGATTAACTCACTCAGGGATGTCATTATGACGGTTAAACTTCGTCCACTTGAACGTGAAGACCTGCGCTTCGTTCACCAACTGGATAACAACGCGAGCGTGATGCGTTACTGGTTTGAAGAGCCTTATGAGGCGTTTGTCGAACTTGAAGATCTGTACGGCAAACATATTCATGATCAAACCGAACGCCGCTTCGTGGTTGAGCACAACGATGAGAAAGTCGGATTAGTCGAACTGGTCGAGATCAATCACGTACACCGCCGCGCCGAATTCCAGATCATTATCGCCCCCGCGCATCAAGGGAAAGGTCTGGCCGGCAAAGCGGTAAAGCTAGCGATGGATTACGGCTTTTCGGTGCTGAATCTCTATAAATTATATTTGATTGTCGACCAGGAAAATGAAAAGGCGATTCATATTTACACCAAGCTGGGATTTGAAATCGAAGGTGTGTTGAAGCACGAGTTTTTTATTAACGGTGAATACCGTAATACCATTCGGATGTGCATTTTTCAGCATCAGTTTATGGCGCTATATAAACCACAACCGGGGAGTATGGTTAACCCCACAGCGCAATAATATCTACGCGAACAGGCTGGACCATCCAGCCTGTTTAAATACCTCATCAGCCGCCACGCGCGCCGACTCGGTTCATAAATGGCTGCGGGTGTTCCGGCTCAATGTTATACATCCCGCCGTAGAAAGGGTCGACAATTAGCCAACCAATAAATCCGCCTAACGGAATGTTTCCCAGGCTATACCAGAGGTTGGCGCTCTCTTTCAGCGGGAAAGTTACCGGCACATAACCGGGCCGCTCCAGCATGACCTGGTAGCGTTTTTTACCAAAGTAGCTGCCGTCTGATTTTGCCAGTTCCACGGTTTTCGGCGTCACACCTTCGGTTACCGCTCTGCCACTCTCATCTTGCACCACAAAGCTGGCGCCTTGTGGGAACGAATCAATCCGTACCCGCTGTGTTTCCGAGCCGACGATAGTGGCGCAGCCACTGAGCACACTGCTCGCCAGAAATAACGCTAAAAGCTGTTTCATCACGCATCCAAAATCCCACTCTTATGGAAACAGTGTAAACGCGAGGCGCAAGCTTTTCATTATATCAGGCTGGCATCATCAGGCGTAATAAGCCAAATTTTCAGCGAGTTAGGCGGGTTCACAGTGAAGGATAAACAGACAGGCAGAGCCGAAATCGGGAGGCTTCCCCGTAAGTAAGCACCGAACGGGGAAATACCGGCGGTTAGTCAAATAACCGTTCTAGATAACGTTCCAGCGCCGCACGGGAACTGAAACCATGGGGAATGCCATAATGATCGTGGGTATCGCCCACCAAATACATCGGAAATTGCGTGTAATGGTCGCAGGTTTTTATCTCCGACGCCGGATCGGCAATATGCTGGCTCTTCTCTTTTAAGGTCGGATGAATCACCAGTGCCGTACGACCCATTCGCGCCTCGCGGTTAACATACACATAGTTCTCGCCACGACGATATCCATACGTTTTAGCCGTCACCGTCTCCATTTCAAAGCCGGCTTTTTCCAATACGCGCGCTACCTCATCAGGTCGTAAATACATGTTCGATCCTCTCATTCTTCCAAAGCCCCGCAACATTACAACAGCCCGGTGGTTCAGGGCTTTCGGAATTATCCCTAAAGCCACGATTCAGCCAGCGGAGAAGACAGATGGTCTACACTTAGTATTACGTTATTTCTCTAAGGGAGTGAAAAATGTTTAATCGAACGACTAACAATGATGACATCGATATGAATCAGGATGTGACGGCATTAGCCGATACGCTGGACGACCTATTGAAGTCCTACGGCAGCAAAACTAAAGACGAAGTAGACGCCGCACGCAGTAAAGCCGAGGGGATACTAAAAGAGACCCGCGCCAAATTACATGGCCGCAATCGTGTTACCCAGGCAGCAAAAGATGCCGGCGATCACGTCGACTCCTATGTGCGCGATAAACCTTGGCACGGCGTCGGCATCGGTACCGCGGTCGGTATTGTTATTGGTGCCCTGCTGGCATCGCGCCGCTAAGCCCATCACCTTCTCTCTTCACCTTATCCCTGCCAGATGGCGGGGATTTTTTTCGGCTAAATTTTTTTTCACGCCTTCAGGCCAGGCCCGACAAGCCTTCCCCGCCCTACGCATCATAAAATCACAAAACGCTATATATTGTGTGGTTGCAATCCAAAACACCTACATCTAGTATTTAGTTCAACACAAACACGCTACACCTTGTGGCGACATGGGCGCGAACCGGCGAGAAAAGGATTCGCACAACGAGACGTTTTACAACCCTTAAGGTAAATACGAATCATGCGCATTATTATTTACACTAAAAATAATTGTGTCCAGTGCAACGCCACTAAAAATGCACTGGATAAAAAAGGGATCGATTACCAACTGATCAACCTGGATAGTGAGCCCGCAGCGCTGGAGACCCTTAAAGCATTGGGCTACCGCCAGGTGCCAGTGGTGATGAATGGACAAGATCACTGGAGCGGCTTCCGCCCGGATAAGATCTCCGCGCTCAGTCAGGTTTCGCTGATGGCCGGGTAAGCACATGGCTCACCTGATCTATTTCTCCAGCCAGTCGGAAAACACTCACCGCTTTATCACCCGCCTGGGGTTACCGGCGCAGCGTATTCCACTGGCAGAGGGAGAGCGGCTAGAGGCTACCAAACCGTACATTTTGGTGGTGCCCAGCTACGGCGGCGGCACCGCGCGTGGCGCGGTCCCTAAACAGGTCATTCAGTTTCTTAATCATGCGTCGAACCGCCACCTGATCCGAGGGGTTATTGCCGCCGGCAACCGTAATTTCGGTGAGGCCTTTTGTATGGCGGGCGACATTATCGCGCAAAAATGTCAGGTTCCTTATCTGTACCGCTTCGAATTGATGGGAACCGCCGACGATATCGCCAACGTGAAAGCGGGAGTAACCCAATTTTGGCAACGACAGAAACAATACGCGTAACCGCGCCTGCAGCGGCGCTGGATTATCACGCGCTCAACGCCATGTTAAACCTGTATGATGCGGACGGAAATATCCAGTTTGCTCAGGATCATGAGGCAACGCGGCAGTTTTTTCTGCAACACGTCATCCCCAATAGCGTGCCCTTCGATTCCATCGCCGAGCGTCTACGCTACCTGGTGGCCGAAGGCTATTATGAAGCGCAGGTACTCAACGCCTACGATTTTGAGTTTGTTTGTGACCTATTCCAACAGGCTTATCAGCGCCGTTTTCGCTTCCAGACGTTCCTCGGCGCGTGGAAATTTTATACCAGCTATACGCTGAAAACGTTTGATGGCAAACGCTACCTGGAAGGCTTTGAAGATCGGGTCTGTATGGTGGCGTTAACCCTGGCGCAAGGCGATACGGCCTTAGCTAACGCATTAATGGAAGAGATGCTATCCGGTCGTTTTCAGTCGGCAACCCCAACCTTCCTTAACTGCGGAAAACAACAGCGCGGCGAGTTGGTTTCCTGCTTCCTGCTACGTATTGAAGATAATATGGAGTCCATCGGGCGCGCGGTGAACTCGGCGTTGCAGCTTTCAAAACGCGGCGGCGGCGTGGCATTTTTACTCTCTAATTTACGCGAAGCGGGCGCGCCGATTAAGCGGATTGAAAACCAGTCGTCCGGCGTGATTCCGGTCATGAAAATGTTAGAAGATGCGTTTTCTTACGCCAACCAACTGGGTGCGCGTCAAGGCGCGGGGGCGGTTTATCTGCATGCTCACCATCCGGACATTTTACGGTTTCTGGATACCAAACGCGAAAACGCCGACGAGAAAATCCGCATCAAAACGCTCTCGCTTGGCGTCGTGATCCCGGATGTCACCTTTGAACTGGCTAAACATAACCGCGCCATGGCCCTGTTTTCGCCTTATGACGTTGAGCGTATTTATGGGTTGCCGTTTGCCGATATTAGCGTCAGCGAGAAGTATGACGAAATGCTGGCCGACGAACGGATTCGGAAGACATTTATTAATCCACGTGAGTTCTTCCAAACGCTGGCCGAGATACAGTTCGAATCTGGCTATCCCTACATCATGTATGAAGATACGGTAAACCGTGCGAATCCGATCAAAGGCCGTATTAATATGAGCAATCTCTGCTCAGAAATTTTGCAGGTCAATTCGCCAACTGAGTATCACCCAGATTTAGGCTATCGCCATATTGGTAAAGATATTTCCTGCAATCTCGGCTCTCTGAATATCGCTCATGCGATGGATTCTGCCGACTTCGCGCATACCATTGAAATTGCCATCCGTGGCCTCACGGCGGTGTCCGACATGAGCGATATTCAGTCAGTCCCGTCGGTGGCGCACGGTAACGCCCAGTCGCACGCCATTGGGCTTGGGCAGATGAACCTACACGGTTATCTGGCGCGTGAGGGGATAGCGTATGGTTCACCGGAGGCATTGGATTTCACCAACCTCTATTTCTATTGCGTCACCTACCATGCGCTGCGTGCCTCGAATCAGTTGGCGCGCGAACGTCAGCAAAGTTTTGCCGGTTTTGCGGCGTCACGCTACGCCAGCGGTGACTACTTTACCCAATACCTTGAAGGTGAGTGGCAACCGCGTACGCCGCGTGTCGCACAATTGTTTGCCGATGCCGGAATCACCCTGCCCGGCCACCAGCAGTGGCTCGCGCTGCGCGCTGCGGTGATGAAGGAGGGATTATATAATCAGAACTTGCAGGCGATTCCGCCAACCGGTTCTATCTCTTATATCAACCATGCCACCTCCAGCATCCACCCGATCGTTTCGCGGATTGAGATTCGTAAAGAGGGGAAAACCGGGCGGGTTTACTACCCGGCGCCGTTTATGAATAACGACAATTTGGCGCTGTATCAGGATGCCTATGACATTGGCCCGGAGGCGATTATTGATACCTACGCCGAAGCCACGCGCCATGTTGACCAAGGGTTATCGCTGACGCTGTTTTTCCGTGATACCGCCACCACACGCGACATTAATAAAGCGCAGATTTACGCCTGGAAAAAAGGCATTAAAACGCTTTACTACATTCGCCTGCGCCAAATGGCGCTGGAAGGCACTGAGGTGCACGGCTGCGTTTCCTGCTCGCTATAATCGCCGCCTCTCGCCCATAAAATATCCGGCGACCTGCAGGTCGCCGTCATGGCAGATAATAGAATGAAAACACTTAAACGCATTCAGGCAATCAACTGGAACCAACTTGAGGACGACAAAGATCTTGAGGTTTGGAACCGCCTTACCGCCAACTTCTGGTTACCTGAAAAGGTGCCGCTCTCAAATGATTTACCGGCATGGAATAGCCTCAGTAAACAGGAACAACAGCTCACGATCCGTGTGTTTACCGGCCTCACGCTGCTGGATACCATCCAAAATACGCTTGGTGCGCCAGCATTAATGGCAGACGCGCTAACGCCGCATGAAGAGGCGGTGATGTCGAACATTAGCTTTATGGAGGCGGTTCATGCGCGTTCGTATAGCTCTATTTTTTCTACGCTTTGTCATACCAGCGACGTGGATGCCGCCTATGCCTGGAGCGAAGAAAACGCGCCGTTGCAAAATAAAGCGGCGATTATTTTGCAGCACTACCATGCCGACGATCCGCTGAAGAAAAAAATTGCCAGCGTGTTCCTCGAATCATTCCTGTTTTACTCCGGTTTTTACCTGCCGATGTACTGGTCAAGCCGGGGTAAGCTGACCAATACCGCCGATCTGATCCGTTTGATTATTCGCGACGAAGCGGTGCATGGCTATTATATCGGGTACAAATATCAACTTGCGCTCGGCAACGCCGATGCAGCGCGTAAAGAGGAGCTTCAGCAGTTTGCCTATGATTTACTGCTCGCGTTATATGAAAATGAAGTGGCATATACCGACGATCTGTATGGCAATATCGGCTGGGGCGAGGAGGTAAAAACCTTCCTGCATTACAATGCGAATAAGGCTTTGATGAATCTTGGTTATGAAGCGCTGTTCCCGGCCGAGATGACCAATGTGAACCCGGCCATTCTCTCCGCGCTATCGCCTAATGCTGATGAAAATCACGATTTCTTCTCCGGTTCCGGCTCCTCCTACGTGATGGGAAAAGCGGTGGATACGGAAGATGAAGATTGGGATTTTTGACCGATAAATACCGGGCGCCGGGCGGGCGCCCGTTTGATTCCTTTTTTCGGCATTTAATGCACTAAATATCAGCAAATAAACACTTTCATTTAATGGAATAAATCCATTCAAACTGGTGCGCTTATCGGCAATCTATTTTGTCTTTTTAACGCACATTTTAACGCAAATCAGAAAAATCCAGGCCAAAATAATCCGCTGAATTTCCATACCTCAATCCACACGCATCCCTTCTCAGCACTGATATTATACTAAACGGCTGCGTTAGCGGATTCACTCATTACGTCTGCTAAAGGGTTGCCAGATACTCTCAGTATGTTAGGGTATAGTCCGAAAATTATTTGACCAGGACCCGTAGAAATATAAAAAAAGCAACCATTAACCAGGAATTATAAAATTGCATGGCAATTAAACTCGAAGTAAAAAATCTTTATAAAATATTCGGAGAAAATCCCGACCGTGCTTTTAAGCACATTGAAAAAGGAATTAGTAAGGAAGCTCTCCTTGAGAAAACAGGACTCTCTCTCGGGGTAAAAGACGCCAGTCTGGCCATTGAAGAAGGCGAGATTTTTGTCATCATGGGGTTATCCGGCTCCGGTAAATCCACCATGGTTCGCCTTCTCAATCGTCTGATAGAACCTACGCGCGGCCAAGTTATTATTGATGGCGTCGATATTGCGAAAATATCCGATAGCGAATTGCGTCAGGTGCGGCGAAATAAAGTCAGCATGGTATTTCAGTCATTCGCCCTGATGCCGCATATGACGGTATTAAATAACACTGCTTTTGGTATGGAGTTAGCTGGCGTACCGGTAAAAGAACGTCAGGATAAAGCGATGGACGCGCTGCGTCAGGTCGGGCTGGATAATTATGCTCACGCTTATCCCGATGAACTTTCTGGCGGGATGCGTCAGCGAGTTGGATTAGCGCGCGCGCTGGCCATTAACCCCGATATTTTACTGATGGATGAAGCGTTCTCGGCGCTCGATCCGCTTATTCGCACCGAAATGCAGGATGAGCTGATTAAATTGCAAGCCAAACATCAGCGTACCATTGTGTTTATTTCCCATGACCTGGATGAAGCCATGCGCATCGGCGATCGTATCGCCATCATGCAGGGCGGCGAAGTGGTGCAAATTGGTACGCCGGATGAAATTCTGAATAATCCGGCCAACGATTATGTACGAACTTTTTTCCGTGGCGTTGATATTAGCCATGTATTTAGCGCGAAAGACATCGCCCGTCGTAGCGCCGGTTCTTTGATCCGTAAATCCGCCGGTTTCGGCCCTCGTTCAGCCATCAAACTGTTGCAAGATGCCGATCGGGAATATGGCTATGTACTGGAAAAAGAAAAATTTGTTGGCGTTGTCTCGATAGATTCTCTGAAAGCCGCGCTGGCCGCCGGTGAGGGACTGGATGCCGCGCGACTCGATGCTCCCACTGCCGTAACGGGTGATACCTCGCTCAATGAACTGTTGTCGCATGTGGCGCAAGCGCCTTGCGCGGTGCCAGTCATCGGGGAGGAAAACCAGTATCTCGGCATCATTTCCAGGGGAACGTTATTGCAAGCATTAGATCGCGAGGGAGCCAACAATGAGTAATTCAGACAGTAATCCATGGGGCAGCGCGCCGGCACAGGCCGATAGCGCCTCCTCCAGTAGTAATGCTGGCGGCGCCAGCGACGCATGGGGTTCTCCGGCGTCCTCCGGCGGCCACGATGCGGCAGCCAACGGTAGCGATTGGCTGAATAGCGCGCCTGCGCCGCAGGCGGAACATTTCAACATTCTCGACCCGTTTCATAAGACGCTGATTCCGCTGGATAGCTGGGTCACGCACGGTATCGACTGGCTGGTCTCGCATTTTCGTCCGGTCTTCCAGGGGATTCGTGTCCCGGTGGACTATATTCTCAGCGCCTTCCAGCAACTGTTGTTGGGCATGCCGGCGCCGGTCGCGATTATCGTGTTCGCCTTAATTGCCTGGCAACTCTCCAGCTTTGGCATGGGGCTGGCGGCACTAATTTCGCTGATTTTAATCGGCGCAATTGGTGCCTGGTCACAGGCTATGGTGACGCTGGCTTTAGTGCTGACCGCCCTGCTGTTCTGCATCATCATCGGGCTGCCAATGGGGATCTGGCTGTCGCGCAGCGAAGGGGCGGCTCGGATTATCCGCCCCCTGTTAGATGCGATGCAAACTACGCCTGCGTTCGTCTACCTGGTGCCGATCGTGATGTTGTTCGGGATTGGTAACGTGCCGGGAGTGGTTGTCACCATTATCTTTGCGTTACCACCGATTATTCGTTTAACCATCCTCGGTATTAAACAAGTTCCGGCAGACCTGGTTGAAGCCGCCGAATCCTTTGGCGCTAACCCGCGCCAGATGTTGTTCAAAGTTCAGCTCCCGCTCGCCATGCCAACCATTATGGCTGGCGTTAACCAGACGCTGATGCTGGCGTTGTCAATGGTGGTTATCGCGTCAATGATTGCCGTTGGCGGCCTCGGCCAGATGGTATTACGCGGTATTGGTCGGCTTGATATGGGGCTGGCGAGTGTCGGCGGCGTTGGCATTGTGATCCTCGCCATTATTCTTGATCGCCTCACGCAATCATTAGGCCGTGATAGCCGTAGCCGCGGTAATCGCCGCTGGTATACCACTGGCCCCATTGGGCTACTGGCCCGTCCTTTTATTAAATAGTTCTCCCGGCGGTGCAAACAAAGCGCCGCCCTACCATTACTCATAAGGAATCACTATGCGCAAGACAGTTATTTTGGCCGCCGCCTTAACGACCCTGGCCGCGACGCAAGTTTCCGCCGCCGAGTTGCCGGGTAAAGGCATTACCGTGAAGCCGGTGCAGAGTACCATTACCGAAGAAACCTTTCAGACGCTGCTGGTGAGCCGTGCGTTGGAAAAACTCGGTTACAGCGTCGAAAAGCCTAGCGAAGTCGACTACAACGTTGGCTATACCTCCATTGCCTCTGGCGATGCCACTTTTACCGCCGTTAACTGGCAGCCTCTGCATGACGATATGTATAAAGCCGCCGGCGGCGATCAAAAGTTTTATCGCGAGGGTAATTATGTGCAAGGCGCGGCTCAGGGTTATCTGATTGATAAGAAAACCGCCGAGAAATACCACATTACGCGTATCGATCAATTAAAAGATCCAAAACTGGCGAAATTGTTCGACACCAATGGCGATGGTAAAGCGGACCTGACTGGCTGTACGCCGGGCTGGGGCTGTGAAGCGGTGATTAATCATCAGATCAATGCCTACGGCTTAAGCAATACGGTCGTGCACAACCAGGGCAACTATTCGGCGCTGATCGCCGATACGATTGCGCGTTATAAGCAAGGTAAACCCATTCTTTATTACACTTGGACGCCGTATTGGGTAAGTGATGTGCTGGTGCCAGGAAAAGATGTGGTTTGGTTGCAAGTTCCGTTCTCATCAATGCCTGGCGCGCAGAAAGGTGTAGATACCAAACTGCCTAACGGCGCTAACTATGGTTTCCCGGTCAATACCATGCGTATTGTCGCTAACAAAGCTTGGGCGGAGAAAAACCCGGCTGCCGCGAAACTGTTCGCTGAAATGCAGTTACCGATTGCCGATATTAACGCGCAAAACGCACGTATGCATCAGGGCCAGTCTTCTGAAGAAGATATCAACGCACACGTTGATGGCTGGATTAAAGCACATCAGGCGCAATTTAATAAATGGGTTCAGGATGCCCAAGCCGCCGCGAAATAATCGCAACGCCAAATAACCTGAATGTCAGCAGGGAGCCTTTATGGCTCCCTTATTGATCGCGGTTTGGTCCCTCACTTTCCCCGTCGGCATATCGTCATCCATAAACGCAGAATCTTCCGATATTATGTCTTATGACGCATTTTTTAACCGTCAGATATGAGGTGTCGCGCTTTCCGATAAGTGGCGCGCACCGTGGCGCTCACACTAATTAACCAACCAAATGTAAATCAGAAGATTTCCGCCCGACTGGGGTGTAAAGCGTTTACACAGTCTGGTATGGTTTGCACTGGTTATTCAGGTTGGTTATTTTTTCGCATGCAATTAATTAGAAATGGGAAAGGTATTTGTGCGTCATGAGTGAGCAAAATGAGGTGCCTGGCACAAGCACCAGCCCCATAGCAACACTACGCGAAGGGATGATTGATAGTTTACCGATCGTCATCAGCTACGTGCCTGTGGCCTTCGCTTTTGGATTAAACGCAACCAAGTTGGGCTTTACGCCAATTGAAGCACTTTTTTTCTCTTGCATCATCTATGCCGGAGCCAGTCAGTTTGTGATCACCGCTTTACTTAGCGCTGGCGCAACATTGTGGGTTGCCGCGCTAACCGTAATGGCGATGGATATTCGCCATGTGCTATATGGCCCTTCTTTACGCCAGCGGATCCTGCAACCGCTTAACGCGCGCAAAATGCCGTGGTGGGCATTTGGTCTCACCGATGAAGTTTTCGCTGCCGCCACCGCCAAGTTATATCGTAACCAACGAAGCTGGAGCGAGAACTGGATGCTGGGCATTAGCTTCTGCTCATGGTTTTCCTGGGTGTTGGGAACCGCGCTGGGCGCTTGGTCCGGCAACGGTTTGCTGGACAACTTTCCAGCGGTCGAAGCTGCGCTGACCTTTATGCTGCCCGCGCTGTTTATGAGTTTCTTGTTGGCATCATTCCAGCGCCGCCAGCGCTATACGGTGACCGCCGCGCTGGCCGGTGCGTTGCTCGGCGTAACGCTGTTTTCCATCCCGGCGGCGATCCTTTCCGGTATCGTTTTTGGCTGCCTTGCTTCATTGATTCCGGTCAGAACGAAAGGAACTTCATGATGAATACGCAAGTCTTACTGCTGGGCATCGTGGTGGGTACCGCCAACTTCCTGTTTCGTTATTTACCGCTACGCCTGAAGAAAAAACAGCAAACCTCTTCAATGCAGCGAGGTATTACTGCCCTGCTGCTGGATAGCATCGGTATTGCTTCTATCTGTGCTTTGCTGGTGGTTTCCAGCGTGCCGGATATTCAGCATAGCCCCGGCAAGTTAATTCCCACTCTAGTGGGGTTTGGCGTGTTGGGTGCAACCTTTTACAAAACCCGCAGCATCATTTTATCGACGCTGCTGAGCGCTCTGGGTTATGGAGTGACCTGGAAAATATTGATGGTGGCAATGTGATCGTGCGAACAATCACGTCCGGAAAAAATGATTATGCTTAATCTATCACCATCGTTACTATACCAGTCGTAACAAGTGAGGTTCCTTTAAGATGGAAAGTTCGTTTACTCCCATTGAACAGATGCTCAATTTCCGTGCCAATCGCCAGAAAGATTTCCCTTTGCAGGAGATTATGCTGACGCGTTTGTGTATGCATATGCAAAGCAAGCTGCTGGATAACCGCAATAAAATGCTGAAAGCTCAAGGGATTAACGAGACATTATTTATGGCTTTGATCACGCTGGATGCGCAAGAAAGTCAAAGCATCCAGCCATCAGAACTGAGCTCCGCGTTGGGCTCATCGCGTACTAATGCAACGCGCATCGCCGATGAGCTGGAGAAACGCGGTTGGATTGAGCGCCGTGAAAGCGATAATGATCGCCGTTGCTTACATCTGCATTTGACCGAAAAAGGCAATGCATTCTTGCGCCAGGTTCTGCCGCCTCAGCATCAAAGCCTGCAATATTTATGGTCGTCTCTGAGCACCAGCGAAAAGAGCCAGTTAGAGGGTATTACACGTAAGTTGCTCAATCGTCTTGATCAAATGGATGAAGAGCAACTTATCGCCTCGCTTTCTCGCCAATAGCAATTACTGCGACACAATCACGGTTAGAAACCGCTATTTTAGTCCCCCATTTACGCATGCCAGCGCTTGTACCGCTGGCATTTTAGGCTCGGGCAACTGCGTGCAAGGATGCGTGTAACCCGAAATACGTGGAAAACTGGAGAAAACCATGAGTGCAAATGCGGAGACAGTAAACCCGCAGCAGCCGGCCAATAAAAAGAAAAAACGCAAAGGCGCGTTGATTTTTCTGGCTGTTCTGTTTGTTCTGATTGGCATCGCTTACCTGATTTACTGGTTCCTGGTATTACGTTTTTACCAGGAAACGGACGATGCTTACGTTGCGGGAAACCAGGTGCAGGTTATGGCGCAGGTCTCCGGTAGTGTCAATAAGGTTTGGTTCGACAATACCGATTTCGTCAAAAAAGGCGATGTGTTGGTCACGCTGGACAAAACCGATGCGCAACAGGCGGTTGAAAGAGCGCAGACCGCTTTAGCCACCAGCGTGCGTCAAACCCATCAGCAGATGATCAATAGTAAACAGTTGCAGGCCACCATTGAGCTGCAAAAAACCGCATTATCCCAGGCAGAGGCGGACCTTCAGCGCCGTATACCGCTGGGCGCATCTAACCTGATTGGTCGCGAAGAGTTGCAACACGCCCGTGATGCGGTAACCACCGCCAAAGCGCAGTTGGATGTGGCTGTTCAACAATATAATGCTAACCAAGCCATGATCCTGAACACCTCGCTGGAAAATCAGCCCGCGGTTAAACAGAATGCGGCTGCGCTGCGTGACGCCTGGCTGGCGTTGCAACGTACCGAAATTCGTAGCCCGATGGATGGTTATGTTTCTCGTCGTAACGTTCAGGTGGGGTCACAGATCTCCACATCAACGCCGTTGTTGGCGGTGGTGCCTGCTCAAGGTTTGTGGGTAGACGCTAACTTCAAAGAAACACAATTAGCGGATGTACGCATTGGGCAATCTGCTACGGTGACTAGCGATATTTACGGTGATGATTTTGTCTATCACGGCAAAGTGGTCGGCCTTGATATGGGTACCGGTAGCGCGTTCTCTCTGTTGCCGGCGCAAAACGCCACCGGTAACTGGATTAAAGTTGTGCAACGTCTGCCAGTACGTATTGAACTCGATCCGAAAGAGACACAACAACGTCCACTGCGTATTGGCCTTTCCACGTTGGTCAAAGTGGATACCACCCATAAAGACGGCAGCATGCTGGCGACCAGCGTGCGGCAAACACCAGCTTATGAAAGTAATGCGTTGGCGCTAGATCTGGCGCCGGTGAATCAGATGATTGCCGACATTATTCATGAGAATGCGGGTCAATAGCGCCGGAGGCTGTTGTGGCACAAAAACCGCTTGAGGGCGCCCAACTTGTTTTAATGACCATCGCGCTGTCGATGGCAACATTTATGCAAGTATTGGACTCCACCATTGCAAACGTGGCCATTCCGACGATAGCCGGTAACCTGGGCGCCTCGAACTCTCAGGGGACGTGGGTTATTACCTCGTTTGGCGTTGCAAACGCAATCTCGATTCCCATTACCGGCTGGCTGGCAAAACGGGTTGGTGAAGTGAAGTTGTTCACCTGGGCGACGGCAGCGTTTGCCGTCGCTTCATGGCTGTGCGGCATGTCAGAAAACCTTAGCATGCTGATTTTCTTCCGTGTGCTACAAGGCGTGGTGGCCGGGCCGTTGATTCCGCTGTCGCAAAGTTTGCTGTTAAGCAACTATCCGCCTGCCAAACGGAGCGTCGCCCTCTCGCTGTGGGCGATGACGGTAATTGTCGCGCCGATTTGCGGCCCGATACTCGGCGGTTGGATCAGTGATAATTACCATTGGGGTTGGATTTTCTTCATCAACGTGCCGATCGGCGTGGTGGTGGTGTTACTGACGCTGCAAACGCTACGCACGCGGGAAACCAAAACCACGATACAACCGATTGATACCGTCGGTTTGGTGTTATTGGTGGTTGGGATTGGCTGTTTGCAGGTGATGCTTGACCGGGGACGTGAACTTGATTGGTTTAACTCCAGCGAAATAATAACGCTCACGATCATCGCCGTCATTGCGCTGGCGGTGCTACTGGTCTGGGAGTTGACCGATGACCACCCGATTGTCGATCTTTCGCTATTTAAGTCGCGAAACTTCACCATCGGCTGTTTATCGATCAGTCTCGCCTACATGCTCTATTTCGGCTCAATTGTTCTATTGCCGCAATTATTGCAAGAAGTGTATGGGTACACCGCGACTTGGGCCGGGCTGGCTTCCGCGCCAGTGGGGATTATTCCGGTTATTTTATCGCCCATTATCGGTCGTTTTGCCCACAAGCTAGATATGCGCCGGCTGGTTACCTTTAGCTTTATTATGTACGCGGTCTGCTTTTACTGGCGCGCCTATACCTTTGAACCCGATATGAACTTCGGCGCTTCGGCGTGGCCGCAGTTTATTCAGGGTTTTGCGGTAGCCTGCTTCTTTATGCCGCTAACCACCATAACGCTTTCCGGCCTCGCGCCCGAACGTTTGGCGGCCGCGTCCAGTTTGTCGAACTTTGTCCGTACCCTGGCGGGTTCAATCGGTACCTCAATCACCACCACGATGTGGACCGATCGTGAGTCGATGCACCATAGCTATTTCAGCGAATCGATTACTCCGTTCAATGATAACTCCCAGGCGATGTATCAACAGTTGGAACAATTGGGTATGACGCATCAGCAGGCTTCAGCCTATATTGCCCAGCAGATTACCAACCAAGGGCTGATTATTTCCGCCAATGAAATTTTTTGGGCATCGGCAGCGGTATTCCTGGTGTTACTGATTATGATTTGGTTCGCTCGCCCACCCTTTGGCTCCGGGAGTGGCGGCGGCGGTGCGCACTAATTAGCATTAGCACCGCGCAATAAAAAAGGGCACGTTACGTAACGTGCCCTTTTTTATTGCATCTGACAGGTTAATTGTGGTTCTGACGCCACCACTCGGCCAGCAAAATACCGGTTGCCACCGAAACGTTCAGGCTTTCTACCTTGCCCGTACCGCCGATCGAGATGCTGAGATCGCCCTGTTGCCAGATGCTATCAGATAAGCCATCGCGCTCTTGGCCCAGTACCAGCACCACTTTCGCCGGCAGCTTCGCCTGTGAAAGCGGCACGCCTTTATGGCTCGAAGTGGTCACCAAGGTATACCCCGCGCGCCGAAATGCATCCAAACCTGCGGCAAAACTTTCAGCGCCAAGCGCCTGAACGTGCTCCGCTCCGCCTTCCGCAGTACGGACAGCAGCGCCTGACTCCAACAGCGAAGCGTCATCCACCAGCAGACCTTTCGCGCCAAAGTGCGCGCAGCTGCGCATAATGCCGCCCAGATTATGTGGGTTACCGATATCTTCCAGCGCCAACACGCAATCTGTATCGCCGACACTGCTCAACCATTCGCTAACCGCCATACCCACACGCTTTTTAATCAAAAAGCAGACGCCACCGTGATGCTCGGTACCAGACGCTTTCGCCAGTTCTGCATCATCGACCACATGGTAGGCTTTACGGTTTGCGGCCATCCAACGCAGCGCTTCACGAAAGCGCGGCGTCACACCTTGCACAAACCATGCGCGAACAATGCACTCCGGTCGGCTCTGGAACAACGCCTGACAGGCGTTTTCACCATACACACGGGTTTCTTCCATGCGCTGGCGGCGTAACTGTTCCGGGTCGATAAAACTTTTACCGCTAATACCGCCGTGATCCGGCTTGCTCTCTTCATTCGGCGCACGCGATACGGTGCGCCACGGAGAATCACCGTGGGCGCTATCACGATCGCGATCACGCCCGCCGCGCGGCTTATCATCCGCATGCCGTGAAGGGCGACGACCGTTATCAGGTCGCGCGGCACCCGTACGGCCACCTTTGCCGGTACGTGGATTTTGTCCGCGTTTCTCACTCTCGTCATCACCGCGAACATACATCACTTTGACTTTGCCGCTTTTACCTTTAAATTCGTCGTTCATCTGTTCCTCCACCTGGCTGAGCGCGAAGCGCGCAGATTACCTGATGTGGGCCCGCTTAGCTATTAACTTCCACTAAAAGCTAATAACTATTGTACCCATTGAATATTCCACGTTGTTGCTGCATCAGCGTATACCGATAATTAACCTCTTAAAGTGTAGTAAGCGTTCACATAGCGCTTGATAGCAACTGATTACTGAGGTGAACAATGAATACGGTATGTTCCTCATGCCAGGCAACCAATCGCGTTCCGGAAGAGCGTATCGCTGACGGTGCAAAATGCGGGCGCTGTGGTAACGAATTGTTTGAAGGCGAAGTTATTAATGCAACGACCGCAACGCTGGATAAATATCTTCAAGATGAGTTGCCCGTGGTGGTCGATTTCTGGGCACCGTGGTGCGGCCCCTGCGTTAACTTCGCGCCAATCTATGAAGATGTCGCGGAGGAGCGCCACGGAAAAGTCCGCTTTATCAAAGTGAATACTGAAGCAGAGCCGGAGCTGAGCGCGCGTTTTCGTATCCGCAGCATTCCAACCATTATGCTGTTTAAACATGGTCAGGTTGTGGATGTTTTGAGCGGCGCGATGCCGAAAGCGCCGTTTAATGAATGGCTCGACGAGGCGATCTAACAAGGTGCGGCTGACGGTTGTTGGCCGCGCTACGTTTATCCCGCATTTCCCGTTACAATGGTGTTTTTCGTTGACCAGACACCATGACCAATAACGCTGTTCTGCAATTACGCGCCAAACGATTGGCGCAAGCGACACGCCCATTTCTTGCCCGCGGTAATCGCGTTCGTCGCTGTCAGGGATGTTTGTTGCCGCAAAAGCTGTGTCTCTGTCCGGAAATTTCACCGACCCACGCCCGTAGCCGTTTCTGTTTAGTCATGTTCGATACCGAGCCAATGAAACCCAGCAATACCGGGCGGCTGATCGCTGATATTCTGCCGAATACTCAAGCATTTGGCTGGTCACGCACCGAGCCCGATCCGGCATTGTTGGCGGCGGTCAATGATCCTCACTATCAACCGCTTGTAGTCTTCCCTGAATCTTATGCGGATGTCGGGCGTGAGGTATTGAACACGCCGCCACTCAGCGGAAAGCCACCGCTATTCATTATGTTAGATGGCACCTGGACTGAAGCCCGCAAAATGTTTCGTAAAAGTCCCTGGCTGGATAATCTACCGGTGATGTCGCTCGTGCTGACCACCCCGTCTCGTTACACGTTACGCGAGGCACATGCCGCCGGTCAGCACTGTACCGCTGAAGTCGCCGCCGAATTACTGGCACAGGCAGGCGATAGCGCCGCGTCGCAGGCGTTGACCGATCATTTCAACGTGTTTCGCCACCGATATCTGGCGGGAAAACCTCATCATCCGATCCATCACACAGCAAACATGGCGGAAAACATTTAGACTCAGGCAGAGCTAATTTATTCGGGAGTGGGAGATGAGCCAACGAGGACTGGAAGCGCTATTACGGCCAAAATCGATTGCCGTTATCGGTGCGTCAATACATCCCGGGCGCGCCGGTTATCTGATGATGCGTAATCTGTTAGCGGGCGGTTTTAGCGGCCCGGTTATGCCGGTCACTCCCAAATATCACGCGGTTTGTGGTGTATTGGCCTGGCCGGAGATTAACGCCCTGCCTTTCGCCCCCGATTTAGCCATTATTTGTACTAACGCCCGCCGTAACCTTGAGTTGTTGCGTCAGCTCGGTGAGAAAGGCTGCAAAGCCTGCATTATTCTTTCCGCGCCGGAGGGGCAACTCGCCGCTCTGAAAGCTTGCGCCAGCCAGTGGCAAATACGTTTATTAGGCCCAAATAGCCTTGGTTTGCTGGCGCCGTGGCAAGGGTTGAATGCCAGTTTTTCACCGGTGCCAATACAAAAAGGCAAGCTGGCGTTTGTTTCACAATCAGCGGCCGTCTCCAATACCATCCTGGATTGGGCGCAGCAAAGGCAGTTGGGCTTCTCTTGGTTTATCGCGCTGGGCGATAGCCTTGATATTGATGTCGATGACCTGCTGGATTTCCTCGCCCGTGATGGCAAAACCAGCGCTATTCTGCTTTACCTCGAACATCTCAGCGACGCACGGCGCTTTGTTTCGGCCTCACGTAGCGCGTCGCGTAATAAACCGATTCTGGTGATTAAAAGTGGACGTAGCCATCAGGCGCAGGCGCTTCTGAATACGCACAGCGGCCTGGATGCGGCCTGGGATGCGGCAATTCAGCGCGCCGGTCTGTTGCGCGTACAGGATACCCATGAGCTTTTTTCCGCCGTAGAAACGCTGAGTCATATGCGCCCGCTACGCGGAGAACGGTTGCTGATAGTCAGCAATGGTGCGGCGCCGGCTGCGCTAGCGCTTGACGCGCTCTACGCCCGAAACGGTAAGTTGGCGACGCTCAGTGAAGAAACCTTAACGGCGTTATCCGCTCTTCTCCCGGCTGGATGTACTTCAGCTAATCCCCTCGATTTGAAGGACGACGCCACCCCCGAGCGCTATCTGGCAACGCTGGAGCTGCTTTTAGATAACCGAGATTATGACGCGCTGATGATCGTCCATGCGCCTAGCGCAGCGGCGCCAGCTACGCTTACCGCGCAGCGTATCATTGAGTGTGTAAAGCAGCATCCACGCGGCGGACGCGTGACGTTACTGACTAACTGGTGCGGTGAATTTTCCTCACTGGAAGCGCGCCGCGCCTTTAGCGATGCCGGGATTCCGACTTATCGGACACCAGAGGGAACCGTGACCGCGTTTATGCATATGGTGGAGTATCGGCGTAATCAGAAGCAATTACGCGAAACACCGGCGTTACCGGTGAACCTCACGCAAGATACCGCGCATGCGCATCAATTAATTCGTCAGGCGCTACATGAAGGCGCCACTACGCTGGATACCCATGAAGTTCAGGCTATTTTGCAAGCTTATGGCCTCGCTACGCTTCCAACCTGGATCGCCGGGGATAGCGCCGAAGCGGTGCATATCGCCACGCAGATTGGTTATCCGGTGGCACTAAAATTACGTTCGCCGGATATTCCGCACAAGTCAGAAGTTCAAGGGGTCATGCTCTATTTACGCACTCCGGCCGAGGTGCAACAGGCTGCCGACGCCATTGTCGATCGCGTTAAACAGACTTGGCCGCAGGCAAGGATCCATGGGCTGCTGGTGCAAAGTATGGCTAACCGTGCCGGGGCACAAGAATTACGGGTGGTGGTAGAACAAGATCCGTTATTTGGCCCGGTGATTATGTTAGGTGAAGGCGGTATTGAATGGCAGGCAGATAAACAGGCAGTCGTCGCTCTGCCGCCGCTCAATATGACCCTGGCGCGCTACTTGGTAATACAGGCGATTAAAAGCGGTAAAATACGCGGCCGCAGCGCTTTGCGTCCGTTGGATATCGCTGGGATCAGCCAAGTTCTGGTACAGGTTTCTAATCTGATTGTTGATTGCCCGGAGATTACCCGTCTCGATATTCATCCCCTGCTGGCTTCCGGCAGTGAGTTTACCTTGCTAGATGTAACACTCGCTTTAGCCCCATTTAACGGTGATAACCAAGCGCGGCTGGCCATTCGTCCTTATCCGCATGCGCTGGAAGAAAAGGTGGTAATGAAAGATGGGGAACACTGTCTGTTCCGCCCCATTTTGCCGGAGGATGAACCACTATTGCAGCGGTTTATCGCCCAGGTGACCAAAGAAGATCTCTACTACCGCTACTTTAGTGAAATCAATGAGTTTACTCATGATGATTTAGCGAATATGACGCAGATCGACTACGATCGCGAAATGGCGATCGTTGCGGTACGCGAACACGGTGGCGAACCGGAGATCATCGGCGTGACCCGCGCGATTTCCGATGCCGATAATATTGACGCTGAGTTTTCGGTTTTGGTGCGTTCTGACCTGAAAGGTTTAGGCCTTGGACGACGTTTGCTGGAAAAGATGATCGCCTATACGCATGACCACGGGCTGCAACAACTTAATGGTATTACCATGCCAGGCAATCGCGGCATGATCGCGTTGGCGCGCAAACTCGGCTTCCGTGTTGATATGCAGCTTGAAGACGATATTGTTAGCCTTGCTCTGCCTCTCAAGCCGCCCATCAACTAAAATTATACAAAAGGTAAAATTCATACCTTCGGTTGCAGTTAATGTTAAGATTGTCGGTTAGAGTCATGATTTTATGGCAAAAGGCCATTCAATGAATAGAGAAGAAGCGCATTGTGATGTTGTCTAAATTTAAGCGCAATAAGCACCAACAACACCTTGCACAGCTACCCAAACTGTCTCAGTCCGTTGCTGATGTGACAATGCTGTATACGTCGGCAGATTTTCGCAGCACGCTGCTGAAGAAAATCGCGCAAGCGACTCAGCGGATCTGCATTGTTGCGCTCTATCTGGAAAATGATGACGGTGGGCGCGATGTGTTAACGGCGTTGTATGAAGCCAAACAGGCGCGGCCTGAATTGGACGTGAGCGTTTTCGTTGACTGGCATCGTGCACAGCGTGGGCGTATCGGCGTTGCTAAAGGCGCCACCAATGCTGACTGGTATTGCGAAATGGCCAGTCGATATCCCGCAATTTCTCTTCCGATTTATGGTATTCCGGTGAATACGCGAGAAGCGCTCGGCGTTCTTCATCTGAAGGGGTTTATTATTGATGATGCGGTGCTGTATAGCGGTGCCAGTATCAATGATGTTTATTTGCATCAGCATGATAAATATCGCTATGACCGCTATCAGCTCATCCGCAACCCAAAGCTGGCTGATGCGATGTTCGTTTGGATTGAACACCATCTAAAAAATGCTGAAGCTGTGCATCGTTTGGATCAGCATGAGCGCCCTAAAAGTCCGGAGATTAAAAACGAAACACGCCAGTTTCGTCAGGATTTGCGCGGTTTCGATTATCAGGTTCAAAACGAGAGTGGTAACGAAGAGCTGGCGGTGACGCCGCTGGTCGGGTTAGGTAAGCGCAGCCTTCTGAATAAGACCATTTATCACCTGATGCCGTGCGCTGAACAGAAGTTGATCTTGTGTACTCCTTACTTCAACCTTCCCGCCATTCTGGTACGCAATATCATCGGATTGCTGCGTCAGGGCAAGCAGGTTGAGATCATTGTCGGTGATAAAACCGCTAATGACTTTTATATCCCGCCCGACCAGCCCTTTAAGATCATTGGCGCGCTGCCCTATCTCTATGAGATCAATCTGCGCCGTTTTCTTAGCCGACTGCAATATTATTTAAATTCCGGCCAACTTACCGTACGTCTGTGGAAAGATGGCGAAAATAGCTATCATTTGAAAGGCATGTGGGTTGATAACGAGTGGATGCTGATTACCGGCAATAACCTGAATCCGCGCGCCTGGCGTCTGGATCTGGAGAATGCCATTTTAATCCACGATCCGCTGGAGCAACTTACGGAGCAACGTGAACATGAACTCGCGTTGATTCGTCGTCATACCACGACGGTTAAGCATTTTCGCGACCTCGAGAGTATTGCCGATTATCCAGTAAAAGTGCGCAAGTTGATCCGTCGGTTGCGCCGCATCCGTATTGACCGTTTAATTAGCCGGATCCTCTAAGTTCTCTACCGTCAGGGAGGTGTAATTGCGTAAGCGTTTATTATTACCTCTCTTACTGTGTTCGGGTTGTAGTCATGTGGCACAGGATGCCTGGACCGGTCAGGACAAAGCTCAACATTTTTTTGGCTCGGCGATGTTATCTGTCGCCGGGAATGAATATGGGCAAAAACAGGGATGGAGTCAGGGCCGAAGTAATAGCGTGGGGCTGATGTTTGCCCTGAGCTTGGGCACCGCCAAGGAGTGGTATGACAGCCGTCCGGCGGGGTCAGGCTGGAGTTGGAAGGACTTAACCTGGGATGTAGCCGGCGCGGCGGCCGGCTATGCATTATGGAACCTTGGTCAGTAGTAAGGCATATAGGTTGCGCTAATACTCCGACGGCAAAGACAGCCGCTATTACTGGGTTCGAACTTCGCAGCCAGTATCGTGACTGGCTGATTTTATCGCAACGAAAAAAGCCCCGTACGTCAGTACGGGGCCTCGTTCTTTATATAATGCCTGGCAGTTCCCTACTCTCGCATGGGGAGACCCCACACTACCATCGGCGCTACGGCGTTTCACTTCTGAGTTCGGCATGGGGTCAGGTGGGACCACCGCGCTAGTGCCGCCAGGCAAATTCGTTTATCCGGTAAACTCGCTGAAAATCAAAACCGCGTCTCTCAAGAACGCCTCTGGCGTTGTAAGGTTAAGCCTCACGGGTCATTAGTACCGGTTAGCTCAACGCATCGCTGCGCTTACACATCCGGCCTATCAACGTCGTCGTCTTCAACGTCCCTTCAGGACCCTCAGGGGGTCAGGGAGAACTCATCTCGGGGCAAGTTTCGCGCTTAGATGCTTTCAGCGCTTATCTCTTCCGCATTTAGCTACCGGGCAGTGCCATTGGCATGACAACCCGAACACCAGTGATGCGTCCACTCCGGTCCTCTCGTACTAGGAGCAGCCCCCCTCAGTTCTCCAGCGCCCACGGCAGATAGGGACCGAACTGTCTCACGACGTTCTAAACCCAGCTCGCGTACCACTTTAAATGGCGAACAGCCATACCCTTGGGACCTACTTCAGCCCCAGGATGTGATGAGCCGACATCGAGGTGCCAAACACCGCCGTCGATATGAACTCTTGGGCGGTATCAGCCTGTTATCCCCGGAGTACCTTTTATCCGTTGAGCGATGGCCCTTCCATTCAGAACCACCGGATCACTAAGACCTGCTTTCGCACCTGCTCGCGCCGTCACGCTCGCAGTCAAGCCAGCTTATGCCTTTGCACTAACCTCACGATGTCCGACCGTGATTAGCTGACCTTCGTGCTCCTCCGTTACGCTTTGGGAGGAGACCGCCCCAGTCAAACTACCCACCAGACACTGTCCGCAGCCCGGATTACGGGCCAACGTTAGAACACCAGCCATTAAAGGGTGGTATTTCAAGGGCGGCTCCACGGGAACTGGCGTCCCCGCTTCAAAGCCTCCCACCTATCCTGCACATCAAGGACCAGTGTTCAGTGTCAAGCTGTAGTAAAGGTTCACGGGGTCTTTCCGTCTTGCCGCGGGTACACTGCATCTTCACAGCGAGTTCAATTTCACTGAGTCTCGGGTGGAGACAGCCTGGCCATCATTACGCCATTCGTGCAGGTCGGAACTTACCCGACAAGGAATTTCGCTACCTTAGGACCGTTATAGTTACGGCCGCCGTTTACCGGGGCTTCGATCAAGAGCTTCGCGTTGCCGCTAACCCCATCAATTAACCTTCCGGCACCGGGCAGGCGTCACACCGTATACGTCCACTTTCGTGTTTGCACAGTGCTGTGTTTTTAATAAACAGTTGCAGCCAGCTGGTATCTTCGACTGCCTTCAGCTCCGTGAGCAAGTCACTTCACCTAACGACAGCGTGCCTTCTCCCGAAGTTACGGCACCATTTTGCCTAGTTCCTTCACCCGAGTTCTCTCAAGCGCCTGGGTATTCTCTACCTGACCACCTGTGTCGGTTTGGGGTACGATTTCGTGTTGCCTGATGCTTAGAGGCTTTTCCTGGAAGCTGGGCATTTGTTACTTCAGCGCCGTAGCGCCTCGTCGTCACACCTCAGCGTTAACGGCCTTCCGGATTTACCTGGAACGCCCGCCTACATGCTTAAACCGGGACAACCGTCGCCCGGCTAACATAGCCTTCTCCGTCCCCCCTTCGCAGCAACACCAAGTACGGGAATATTAACCCGTTTCCCATCGACTACGCCTTTCGGCCTCGCCTTAGGGGTCGACTCACCCTGCCCCGATTAACGTTGGACAGGAACCCTTGGTCTTCCGGCGAGCGGGCTTTTCACCCGCTTTATCGTTACTTATGTCAGCATTCGCACTTCTGATACCTCCAGCAGCCCTCACAGGCCACCTTCGACGGCTTACAGAACGCTCCCCTACCCAACAACACTTACGTGTCGCTGCCGCAGCTTCGGTGCATGGTTTAGCCCCGTTACATCTTCCGCGCAGGCCGACTCGACCAGTGAGCTATTACGCTTTCTTTAAATGATGGCTGCTTCTAAGCCAACATCCTGGCTGTCTGGGCCTTCCCACATCGTTTCCCACTTAACCATGACTTTGGGACCTTAGCTGGCGGTCTGGGTTGTTTCCCTCTTCACGACGGACGTTAGCACCCGCCGTGTGTCTCCCGTGATAACATTCTCCGGTATTCGCAGTTTGCATCGGGTTGGTAAGCCGGGATGGCCCCCTAGCCGAAACAGTGCTCTACCCCCGGAGATGAATTCACGAGGCGCTACCTAAATAGCTTTCGGGGAGAACCAGCTATCTCCCGGTTTGATTGGCCTTTCACCCCCAGCCACAAGTCATCCGCTAATTTTTCAACATTAGTCGGTTCGGTCCTCCAGTTAGTGTTACCCAACCTTCAACCTGCCCATGGCTAGATCACCGGGTTTCGGGTCTATACCCTGCAACTTAGCGCCCGGTTAAGACTCGGTTTCCCTACGGCTCCCCTATGCGGTTAACCTTGCTACAGAATATAAGTCGCTGACCCATTATACAAAAGGTACGCAGTCACCCCATAAATGAGGCTCCCACTGCTTGTACGTACACGGTTTCAGGTTCTTTTCACTCCCCTCGCCGGGGTTCTTTTCGCCTTTCCCTCACGGTACTGGTTCACTATCGGTCAGTCAGGAGTATTTAGCCTTGGAGGATGGTCCCCCCATATTCAGACAGGATACCACGTGTCCCGCCCTACTCATCGAGCTCACAGCCAGTGCGCTTTTGTGTACGGGGCTGTCACCCTGTATCGCCGGCCTTTCCGGACCGTTCCACTAACGCACAAGCTGATTCAGGCTCTGGGCTGCTCCCCGTTCGCTCGCCGCTACTGGGGGAATCTCGGTTGATTTCTTTTCCTCGGGGTACTTAGATGTTTCAGTTCCCCCGGTTCGCCTCATGCCACTATGTATTCATGACATGATGATGCACCGAAGTGCACCGGGTTTCCCCATTCGGACATCGCCGGCTATAGCGGTTCATATCACCTTACCGGCGCTTTTCGCAGATTAGCACGTCCTTCATCGCCTCTGACTGCCAGGGCATCCACCGTGTACGCTTAGTCGCTTAACCTCACAACCCACAGGCGTCCTTCTCATCCGGTTTCGTAACGACTGCGCGTCGTAAGGGCCGCGTTGTGCAGTGCTCGCAGATGCTCACATACTTCAGTATGCTCCGCCCTGCTGCGCGCTGACGCCTTGCCCTTACTTAGCTCGTTCGTTACTCCTTCGGAGCAGAACCGCTTTCGGGTGTAAGTATTTGAGAGACTCGTGAACAACCTTGCGGTTATTCATCGTTTCAATTTTCAGCTTGTTCCGGATTGTTAAAGAGCAAATATCTCAAACGTGACTCTTGCAAGTCAGCTTTGAGATATAACGGCACGCAACTTTCACTCACATACCAGCAAGTGGCGTCCCCTAGGGGATTCGAACCCCTGTTACCGCCGTGAAAGGGCGGTGTCCTGGGCCTCTAGACGAAGGGGACGTGAAATTTGCTTTACGAATCACCGATTCGTTAATTTCACGTAAGGGCGAGGTTTTTCTTCAGAAAACCGAGCGACATTGTCTTTTGTCGCAGCACCCCCAACGTGTAAACGCCTTGCTCATGACTTCTTATCAGACAATCTGTGTGAGCACTTCGCGGGAAAGTATCTTCAGGTAAGGAGGTGATCCAACCGCAGGTTCCCCTACGGTTACCTTGTTACGACTTCACCCCAGTCATGAATCACAAAGTGGTAAGCGCCCTCCCGAAGGTTAAGCTACCTACTTCTTTTGCAACCCACTCCCATGGTGTGACGGGCGGTGTGTACAAGGCCCGGGAACGTATTCACCGTGGCATTCTGATCCACGATTACTAGCGATTCCGACTTCACGGAGTCGAGTTGCAGACTCCGATCCGGACTACGACGCACTTTATGAGGTCCGCTTGCTCTCGCGAGGTCGCTTCTCTTTGTATGCGCCATTGTAGCACGTGTGTAGCCCTGGTCGTAAGGGCCATGATGACTTGACGTCATCCCCACCTTCCTCCGGTTTATCACCGGCAGTCTCCTTTGAGTTCCCGACCGAATCGCTGGCAACAAAGGATAAGGGTTGCGCTCGTTGCGGGACTTAACCCAACATTTCACAACACGAGCTGACGACAGCCATGCAGCACCTGTCTCACGGTTCCCGAAGGCACAAACGCATCTCTGCGTTCTTCCGTGGATGTCAAGACCAGGTAAGGTTCTTCGCGTTGCATCGAATTAAACCACATGCTCCACCGCTTGTGCGGGCCCCCGTCAATTCATTTGAGTTTTAACCTTGCGGCCGTACTCCCCAGGCGGTCGACTTAACGCGTTAGCTCCGGAAGCCACGAGTCAAGCTCACAGCCTCCAAGTCGACATCGTTTACGGCGTGGACTACCAGGGTATCTAATCCTGTTTGCTCCCCACGCTTTCGCACCTGAGCGTCAGTCTTCGTCCAGGGGGCCGCCTTCGCCACCGGTATTCCTCCAGATCTCTACGCATTTCACCGCTACACCTGGAATTCTACCCCCCTCTACGAGACTCAAGCCTGCCAGTTTCAAATGCAGTTCCCGGGTTGAGCCCGGGGATTTCACATCTGACTTAACAGACCGCCTGCGTGCGCTTTACGCCCAGTAATTCCGATTAACGCTTGCACCCTCCGTATTACCGCGGCTGCTGGCACGGAGTTAGCCGGTGCTTCTTCTGCGGGTAACGTCAATGATAAAGGTTATTAACCTTCACCCCTTCCTCCCCGCTGAAAGTACTTTACAACCCGAAGGCCTTCTTCATACACGCGGCATGGCTGCATCAGGCTTGCGCCCATTGTGCAATATTCCCCACTGCTGCCTCCCGTAGGAGTCTGGACCGTGTCTCAGTTCCAGTGTGGCTGGTCATCCTCTCAGACCAGCTAGGGATCGTCGCCTAGGTGAGCCGTTACCCCACCTACTAGCTAATCCCATCTGGGTTCATCCGATGGTGTGAGGCCCGAAGGTCCCCCACTTTGGTCTTGCGACGTTATGCGGTATTAGCCACCGTTTCCAGTGGTTATCCCCCTCCATCGGGCAGATCCCCAGACATTACTCACCCGTCCGCCACTCGTCGGCAAAGAAGCAAGCTTCTTCCCGCTACCGTTCGACTTGCATGTGTTAGGCCTGCCGCCAGCGTTCAATCTGAGCCATGATCAAACTCTTCAATTAAAAGTCTGATTTGCTTCCACTAGGGAAGCGTGCTCTGTGAATTAAACTTCGTAATGAATTACGTGTTCACTCACGAGACTTGATATTTTGTTGCATCCGGAGATGCTTACGATATCAATCCTGCGAGTGCCCACACAGATTGTCTGATAAATTGTTAAAGAGCAGTGCGAACAGCGGCTTAACCGCCTGTCGCGAGGTGGCGTATATTACGCTTTCCTCCCGCAGAGTCAACCCCGTTTTTCAGAAGTTTTCCTGCGCCTGACCCGGTACGCTTAACCGGTCGCTGCGACCGTTGTGCCGTGTCAGTGGAGGCGCATTATAGGGAGTTTCCCGCCGCCCGCAACCGCTAATTTAAAAAAAATGTTCAACCGTCTATTTTTTACCCACAACGAATGCAAATCAAACCGCTTAGTGTGATTTACGCACAAAAAACGGGCCAAACGGCCCGTTTTCATCTACTCACTAGCTTACTGATGGGCGACTATCGCGCCATCTTTTACATCCATCTCAATAGTTTTACCCGGAACCAACGCGCCAGAAAGAATCTGCTGCGCCAGCGGATTCTCAATCTGCTGCTGAATAGCGCGTTTTAATGGCCGTGCGCCGTATACCGGGTCGTATCCATTTTCGCCCAGCAATTTGAGCGCCTCATCAGAGATATGCACGGCAAAGCCCCGCTCATCCAGACGTTGATACAAGCGCTGCAACTGAATTTTGGCGATCGAAGCGATATGTTGCTCGCCCAATGGATGGAACACGACCACCTCATCAATACGGTTAATGAACTCCGGACGGAAGTGATGGCTAACAACATTCATCACCACATCCTTCATCTCGTCATAATTCAATGCGCCAAACCGCTCCTGGATCAGATCGGAACCAAGGTTAGAGGTCATAATCACTACGGTATTACGAAAATCAACCGTTCTCCCCTGCCCATCGGTTAAGCGCCCATCATCCAACACCTGCAGCAAGATATTGAACACATCAGGATGCGCTTTCTCGACTTCATCCAACAGGATGACTGAATAAGGACGGCGGCGTACCGCTTCGGTAAGATAACCGCCCTCTTCATAGCCAACGTACCCCGGAGGCGCCCCAACCAGACGCGAAACCGAATGTTTTTCCATAAACTCGGACATGTCGATACGCACCATCGCATCATCACTATCGAACAAAAAGTTCGCCAGCGCTTTGCAAAGCTCCGTTTTCCCTACCCCGGTTGGCCCCAGAAACAGGAAAGAACCAATTGGCCGATTGGGATCGGACAGCCCTGCCCTGCTACGGCGAATAGCATTCGACACCGCTTCCACCGCTTCATTCTGACCAATCACCCGCGCATGTAAATCTTGCTCCATACGTAACAGCTTATCGCGCTCGCCTTCCATCATGCGCGCTACCGGAATGCCGGTCCAACGCGCCAATACGTCAGCGATTTCAACATCCGTCACCCGGTTACGCAGCAGACGCATGGTTTTCCCTTCGGATTGCGTTGCCGACGCCAACTGCTTCTCCAGCTCCGGGATCTTGCCGTACTGTAATTCGGACATTTGCGCCAGATCGCCCAGACGACGCGCCTGTTCCAGCGATAATTTAGCCTGTTCCAGCTCAGCCTTGATAGATTGAGTGCCAGAGAGAGACGCTTTTTCCGCCTTCCACTCCTCTTCTAGCTCAGAGTATTCCCGCTCTTTTTGCCCCAACTCGTCTTCCAACATCTCCAGACGCTTAATACTGGCGTCATCAGACTCTTTTTTCAGTGCCTGTTGCTCAAGTTTAAGCTGGATAATACGACGCTCCAGACGATCCAGAGATTCCGGCTTCGAATCAATTTGCAGACGAATGCTAGAAGCCGCTTCATCAATCAGATCGATAGCCTTATCCGGCAATTGGCGATCGGCAATATAGCGATGTGATAACGTGGCCGCCGCCACAATAGCCGGGTCGGTAATTTGCACATGGTGGTGTAATTCATAACGCTCTTTCAGACCACGCAGAATAGCGATGGTGTCTTCCACGCTTGGCTCGGCAACGAATACTTTCTGGAAACGCCGCTCCAGCGCGGCATCTTTTTCAATATATTGACGATATTCATCCAGCGTGGTGGCCCCTACGCAGTGCAACTCACCACGGGCCAGCGCGGGTTTCAGCATATTACCGGCATCCATTGCGCCATCGGCCTTGCCAGCCCCGACCATGGTATGTAGCTCATCAATAAACAGGATGACATTGCCCTCCTGCTTCGCCAGATCGCTCAGCACGCCTTTCAGGCGCTCCTCAAACTCACCGCGATACTTCGCACCGGCCACCAGCGAACCCATATCTAATGCCAACACGCGGCGACCTTTCAGCCCTTCCGGCACTTCACCATTGATAATACGTTGCGCTAATCCTTCAACGATGGCGGTTTTCCCGACGCCGGGTTCACCGATCAACACCGGGTTGTTTTTAGTACGCCGTTGTAATACCTGGATAGTCCGGCGAATTTCCTCATCGCGACCAATTACCGGATCGAGTTTGCCCTGCTCGGCGCGCTCAGTCAGATCAATGGTATATTTCTTCAAAGCCTGGCGCTGATCTTCAGCCCCTTGATCGTTCACGTTTTCCCCTCCACGCATTTGCTCAATGGCCTTGGTCAGCTTTTCGCTGGTTGCGCCTGCGGATTTAAGCAAATCCGCCAGTGAGCCACGTGAGTCAAGGGCGGCCAGAACAAATAATTCAGATGATATAAAGTTGTCGCTGCGCTTTTGCGCCAGCTTGTCACAGAGATTAAGAACCCTGACCAGGTCGGCCGAAGGTTGTACATCGCCATCGGTGCCTTCAACTTGCGGCAAACGGCTAAGCGCTTGCTCAATACCCGAGCGTAAACCGCTCACGTCAACCCCGGCAGAGGTTAGCAACGGGCGTACGGAACCCCCCTCCTGCGTGAGCAACGCGCTCATCAGGTGTAATGGTTCGATGAATTGATTGTCGCGCCCGAGAGCAAGTGATTGGGCGTCGGCGAGAGCAAGCTGGAATTTATTAGTAAGACGATCCAGACGCATGATTCCTCCCATACAGGTCAAAATGCTACTGGAGATTAGATGAGGTCATCCCTCAAATTTTCAAGGTTAATGACCAATATGTTGGTGAAAAAAACCGCAAACTGGATCGTCTTGTTTCGTAAGGTTATATCAGCCAGATCAAACTTGCCATACGGCCCGTAACGCCATCGCGTCGGAAAGAGAAAAATTCTTCGCTCCGCGTAACGGTGCAAACCCCGCCGCCACTGATAGAACGGACGCCTTTTGCCGTTAGACGTAAGCGCGCCAAATGCCAGATATCAGCGTAATACTTTTCGCCCACCGCACGGAAAGCCCCTGCTGCCGCTGCATCATGCATAACGAAAGCATTATAGACTTCAGCTCCCACTTCAAATGCCTGCGGACCAATCGCCGGCCCAAGCCAGGCGTGTACTTCGGAAGCCGGGCACGAAAAATTGTCCAGCGTCGCCTCTAATACACCCGCGCAAAGCCCCCGCCATCCGGCATGCGCCGCTGCGACTTCGGCCCCATCATAGGCGCAGAAAAGTACCGGCAGACAATCCGCCGTCATCACCGCACACACGGTGTCAGGCCGATTAGTCCATGATGCATCGGCAGAAACTGCCTCTGCCGTGCTGTCGGCCGACAGCCGTAGTACATCGGTACCGTGCACCTGATTGAGCCAATGTGGTGACACAGGGAGTGCAGCGAAGGACGCCAGTCGCTCTCGATTGATATGGACATGCTCCGCCTCATCACCAACATGTGCGCCAAGGTTCAAAGAGCCCCATGGCGCATGACTCACCCCGCCAACACGAGTGCTCGAGCAAGCTCGCACCGATGCCGGGGCTGGCCAGTCAGGGATAATCAGTGGGTTCATAACCAATCCAATTGGTCTTTAAACGTTTCGGTATCTGCTTTCAACACCGTCATCAAGTCCACCATATCTTGCGGGATCGGCGCATGCCATTCCATCTCAATCCCAGTGACCGGATGGTACAACCGCAGCATAGTGGCATGTAGCGCCTGCCGATCGAACTGACGCAAAACCGCAATAAACTCATCGGAAGCGCCTTTCGGCGGACGGGGACGCCCACCATAGAGCTGATCGCCGACGAGTGGATGGTTAATATGCGCCATATGCACACGAATTTGATGCGTACGACCGGTTTCTAACCGCAAACGCAAACGCGTATGTGCGCGGAAGTGTTCCATGATGCGATAGTGAGTGGTGGCCGGTTTTCCCATCGGGTGAACCGCCATATGGGTGCGCTTAGTGGAATGCCGGCTAATCGGCTCGTTAACCGTGCCGCCTGCCGTCATATTGCCAATGGCCACTGCTTCATACTCACGCGTGATTTCACGTAACTGCAATGATTCGACCAGATGCGTTTGCGCCGGAATGGTTTTCGCCACCACCATCAAGCCGGTCGTATCTTTATCCAAACGATGTACAATTCCGGCACGCGGCACATCGGCAATCGGCGGATAATAGTGCAGCAATGCATTTAACACCGTGCCATCCGGGTTGCCGGCGCCGGGGTGAACCACTAAATCGCGCGGTTTATTGATTACCAGAATATCGTCATCTTCATAAACGATATTGAGCGCAATATCCTGTGCTTCCCAGCGCGCCTCTTCCTCGATTTCGGCCCGAATTGCGACCTCTTCGCCGCCGAATACTTTTTCTTTCGGTTTATCGATAATGTTACCGTTCACCGTCACGCGTCGATCAAGGATCCACTCTTTTATGCGTGAACGTGAATAATCAGGGAACAATTCCGCTAAAGTCTGATCTAAGCGTTGTCCGAGTTGTGATTCGGACACCGTTGCGGTGAGTTGAACTTGTTGTGCCATAAACAGCTTCTTCGTTAACGTTGGGTTTTCACGGCGATGCCGTTTAATATAATGTGCTATCGTACTTGGTCACTATCGGAAGCTTAACGGACAGCTTTCGCAATAACACTCTGAGGATAATCAAATCGTCATGACGCGTATGAAATATCTGGTGGCTGCAGCCACGTTGAGCCTGGCACTGGTTGGTTGTTCCAGCACCAAGGATGAGGTTCCAGACAACCCGCCATCCGAGATTTACGCTACGGCCCAGCAAAAGCTGCAGGACGGTAACTTTAAAGGAGCAATAACGCAACTGGAAGCGCTCGATAACCGCTATCCTTTTGGGCCGTACTCCCAGCAAGTTCAGTTAGACCTGATCTACGCCTACTATAAAAATGCCGATTTACCGATGGCTCAGGCAGCGATTGATCGGTTTATGCGTCTAAATCCGACCCATCCAAACATTGACTATGTCGTGTATATGAAAGGTCTGACGGATATGGCGTTGGATGATTCCGCGTTGCAGGGCTTCTTCGGGATTGATCGCTCCGATCGCGATCCACAGCACGCGCGCGATGCATTCCGCGACTTCTCTCAGCTATTGCGTACCTACCCGAACAGCCAATATGCGACCGATGCCCGGAAACGTCTGGTATATCTGAAAGATCGCCTGGCGAAGTACGAACTTTCCGTAGCGCAATTCTACACCAAGCGTGAGGCTTATGTCGCTGTCGTTAACCGTGTAGAGCAAATGATGACGGATTATCCAGATACGCAGGCGACGCGTACCGCTCTGCCGTTGATGGAAAATGCCTATCGCCAGCTACAACTGAATGCTGAAGCCGATAAAGTGGCAAAACTTATTGCCGCTAACCGGACCTGATCGGCCAACAATAAAAAATGGCAGCTCGCGGGCTGCCATTTTTTTGGCGAAAAAAACCACAAAAAACAGTTTTCCTCGCCCGGTTAACTTATCAATCTTGCCTGTTTAAACCGAGGGCGACAAGCCCTTCGCGTCGATTTATTCGTCTATTTCACAAATTTATCGACACTGACAAAAAGTGACATTTTTTCGTGATCACAATCACACATTGAGCCTTTTTTCGCGCTATGCTGGACTCACCAAGACGGAAATGACAGAGAGGTAAGAATGATGATTCTGAACATTACCAGCAAGCAAATGGAAATTACGGCGGCTATCCGCCAGCATGTCGAAGACCGTCTCGCCAAACTTGAAAAGTGGCAAACCCATCTGATTAATCCGCACATTGTTCTTTCGAAGGAGCCGAAAGAGTTTGTCGCCGATGCCACAATTAACACGCCGAATGGTCCTTTGGTTGCCAGCGCAAAAAATGAAGATATGTATGCGGCAATCAACGACCTGATCGCGAAGCTGGAACGCCAGTTAAATAAAGTTCAGCATAAAGGTGAAGCGCGCCGCGCCACCGCCAGCGTGAAAGATTATGTGAGCGTCGAAGAGTAACCCAGCTTTACAGGTAACGCGCCTCCGGGCGCGTTTTTTATTGACAGCAACAAATTGCAGCGGTTACTGTTAAGACAAATCACTACGGATAGCAATATGAAACCACAGTCGTTTTTCTTCGCCTTCTTTTTTACCTTCCCCTGAACGGGAGGCTATTCGTCGTGTAAGAAAGAAAGCGAAGACGAACAACAAAGCCTCCTGACCAGGAGGCTTTTTTTTGGACATCTGACAGGTAGCCCTATGACCCCCGAAAATCCATTACTGGCTCTGCGAGAGAAAATCAGCGCCGTCGATGAAACGTTACTGAGCTTGCTTGCCGAGCGCCGAATGCTGGCCATTGAGGTCGCAAAAGCAAAAATGGCGACTCACCGCCCGATCCGTGACATCGATCGCGAACGTGACCTACTCGAACGCCTGATTACGCTTGGAAAAAACCACCAGCTTGATGCGCATTACATCACGCGTCTTTTCCAGCAAATCATTGAAGATTCAGTATTAACTCAGCAAGCCCTGCTACAAAAACATTTAAACCCGGCAAACCTGAGCTCTGTGCGCATTGCCTTCCTCGGCCCGAAAGGTTCTTACTCCCATCTTGCCGCGCGTAAATACGCCGCCCGCCATTTTGCAGAGTTTATTGAAAGCGGCTGCCTGAAATTCCAAGACATTATTCGTCAGGTAGAAACCGGTCAGGCGGACTATGCCGTTCTGCCAATTGAAAACACCAGCTCCGGCTCTATCAATGATGTGTATGACCTACTTCAACACACCAGTTTGTCTATCGTCGGCGAAATGACCGTACCCATCGATCACTGCGTATTGGTCGCTGCTCCAACGGATCTCCAGCAAATTGATACGGTGTACAGCCATCCACAACCGTTCCAGCAATGCAGCCAGTTTATTAACCGTTTCCCACACTGGAAAATTGTTTATACCGAAAGTACCGCGGCGGCAATGGAAAAAGTCGCTGCGCTAAATACGCCGAACGTCGCGGCATTAGGCAGTGAAGCTGGCGGAGAGCTCTATCAGCTTCAGGTACTGGAACGTAACTTGGCGAACCAACAGCAAAACATCACACGGTTTATCATTCTGGCACGTAAACCGGTAGACGTTTCGGAGCAAGTTCCGGCTAAAACCACCTTAATTATGGCTACCGGCCAACAGGCCGGGGCGTTAGTTGAGGCATTGTTAGTGTTACGCCAACACAATCTGATTATGAGCAAACTGGAATCTCGCCCGATAAACGGCAATCCGTGGGAAGAGATGTTTTATATTGATGTGCAGGGAAACCTGCGTTCCAGCGAAATGCAGCAGGCGCTACAAGAGCTGGCGGCGATCACGCGTTCGCTGAAAGTACTTGGCTGCTATCCTGGCGAAAACGTGGTGCCGGTCGAACCGCGTTAATAACCCCACATGATGCCAACTCCCCGGTTGGCATCTGTTTGCCGTTTAACCCGTAGAGATCAATTTACCGGCGCGCAAATAACGTTATATTTAAGATTATATAACGGTAATTTGGTAATGATAATGCGTAAGATTTTCTCCACTCTTTCGGTTTGTTTCGCACTCGGTTTAGTCTCTTTTTCCTCACTCGCCTCACGCCAGGTCACCGACCAGCTTGGTCGTCAGGTCACCATTCCTGACCATGTTGATCGCGTGGTGGTGTTGCAGCATCAGACACTTAATCTGCTGGTGCAGCTTGATGCCACCAATACCATGGTGGGGATATTGGGCAACTGGAAACAGCAACTTGGCGATAATTATCAACGCCTGGTTCCTCAACTCACCACCATTCCCGCTTTGGGTGATTTAACCCATGTGGATTTGGAAAAGCTGGTTGCGCTACATCCACAGGTCGTCTTTGTGACTAACTACGCGCCAACGGAGATGATTAACCAAATTGAAAAGCTTGGCATCGCGGTGGTTGCAATCTCATTGCGTGCTGACGATAAGCAGCAACAAATGCAGCTCAACCCTCAGCTTCAGGACGAGGAAGCCGCCTATAACCAAGGTTTAAAAGACGGCATTCGCTTGATTGGCACCGTGGTTAATCACCAACAACAGGCAGAAGCGCTGATCAAGGCTACTTTTAGCCAACGCCAGGAAGTTAGCGACCGGTTGAAAGATATTGCACCGAAAGATCGTATCCGCGTCTATATGGCTAACCCGGATCTGACGACCTACGGCTCAGGTAAATATACCGGTTTGATGATGAATCATGCCGGGGCGCTTAACGTCGCGGCCTCGACGGTTAAAGGATATAAACAGGTTTCTATGGAACAAATTTTGGCCTGGAATCCGCAGGTCATTTTTGTGCAGGATCGTTATCCGCAGGTCATCAAAGAAATTAATACCCAACCGGCCTGGCAAGCGGTAGATGCGGTAAAAAATCATCGCGTCTATTTAATGCCGGAATACGCCAAAGCCTGGGGCTACCCGATGCCGGAGGCAATGGCGTTAGGAGAACTGTGGATGGCGAAAAAACTCTATCCACAAAAATTTAGCGACATTGATATGCAGCAACGTGCCGATAGCTGGTATCAACGTTTTTATCGTACACACTACACCGGCGGCAATGAATGAGTGACCTAACGGTATTGGCGGCAGGTAGTTTACGCCTGGTGTGGGAACAGGTTATGGCCGCCTTTTATCAGCACAGCGGCATACGGGTTGAAACGCAGTATGGCCCGGCGGGCCTACTGCGCCAGCGGATTGAAAAAGGTGAACGCTGTGACCTGTTCGCCTCCGCCAATTACGCCCATCCGAATAGATTACAGCAAACAGGTATCGCGCAACGGGTAGGGATTTTTACCCATAACCAACTTTGCCTGTGCGTGCGTAAGCACCTGATAGCGCCGGATAGCGACTGGCTAAGCATCTTGCAGAATCCCCGGCTTCGGGTCGCCACTTCTACACCAGAAAGCGACCCTTCAGGTGATTATGCATGGCAATGGTTCGATGAAATTGAACAGCGCTATCCTGGCGTTGGCAGCGCGCTGAAAAAGCGAGCGATGCCCTTAGTTGGCGGCTCCAATAGCCAGCCGATTCCGCAGGGGCAACTTGCCGCCGCCTGGCTATTAGGTAGCGGCCAGGCCGAGGTGTTTATTGGCTATGCCAGTTACGCCGCGCGGTTGCAGGCAGTAGCAGGAGTACAGGTAATTATGCCGCCGGCAGATTGCCAGATCCGCGCCGATTACGCTTTTGCCGTATGCCACCCTGCTGCGCAACCGCTGGCGGATTTCCTCATCACTGAGCCTGCGCAAACTCTGTTTCGTCAGGCCGGATTTTGTGATTAGCCAATAAAAAAGGCCGGGTAAGCGCGATGCTTAACCGGCCATAGTAGCCTTTACGTCTTATGAACGGCTATCGTTGGCTGAACGTAGCAACGAACGGCTTTCCGTCAGGAAACGTGGCGCATAGTCGCCAAACCAGTGTTCCACTTTGCGGAAACTATCAATAAACGCCTGTTTATCGCCCTGCTCCAGCAAACGAATCGCCTCGCCAAAGCGCTGGTAATAACGCTTAATCAACGCCAGATTACTTTCGGAAGACATAATGATGTCGGCATAGAGCTGGGGATCTTGAGCAAACAAGCGCCCAACCATCGCCAACTCAAGACGATAGATTGGCGAAGACAACGCCAGAAGCTGCTCCAGTTGCACATTTTCTTCCGCCAGATGTAAGCCATAAGCGAAAGTCGCGAAATGGCGCAGCGCCTGGATAAACGCCATATTCTGATCATGCTCAACCGCGCTGATACGGTGCAACCGCGCGCCCCAGACCTGAATTTGTTCAAGGAACCACTGATAGGCTTCCGGTTGCCGGCCATCGCACCACACCACCACCTGCTTCGCAAGGCTACCGCTATCCGGCCCAAACATCGGATGAAGCCCAACCACCGGCCCGTTGTGCGCAGCCAGCATAGCCTGCAGTGGACGATTTTTTACCGAGGCCAGATCGACCAGAATGCAATCATCCGGCAATGGCGGCAACTGAGCAATCACCTGCTCTGTCAGATGGATTGGCACGCTGATAATCACCATCCCCGCATCGCGTAGCAAAGCGTCGGCGTTATCCCAATCCTCTTTATCCAATACCTGAACCCGATAGCCTGACAGGGTTAGCATTTTCTCAAACAGGCGCCCCATCTGCCCTTTGCCGCCGACAATCACCACTGAACGCAGTTCCGGACACAGGGTTTTAAAACCTTTGTCATTTTCACTGGAGTAGGATTCACGCATCACGCGGCGCAGTACATCTTCAATCAAATCAGGCGGTACGCCAAGCAGCTCTGCCTCTTTACGACGTGAAGCCAACATTGAGGCTTCACGTTCCGGGACATAAATCGGTAATCCGTAACGACTTTTGACTTCGCCAACTTCCGCAACCAGGCTCAGCCGCTTAGCCAGCAAATCAAGCAACGCTTTATCTACTTCATCAATTTGATCGCGCAGCGCGGTCAGTTCAGCCACCATAAATTAAACCTCTTGTGACAGACGCGCCGCCAGCACGCCGTCAAGGTCCTGATGAATTTCTCGCAGCAGCGAATCCGTGGTTTCCCAATTGATACAGGCATCGGTAACGGAAACGCCGTAACGCATTTGACTGCGCGGCTGCTCAGAAGACTGATTGCCTTCGTGAATATTACTTTCCAGCATCAGGCCAATGATAGAACGGTTGCCATCTTTGATCTGCGCAACGGCAGATTCGGCAACGCCAGACTGGCGACGAAAGTCTTTATTTGAATTGCCATGGCTGCAATCTATCATCAGCGACGGACGGAGTCCCGCTTCTAGCATCGCTTTTTCGCATTGGGCCACATCTTCCGGCCCATAATTAGGCTGTTTGCCGCCGCGTAAAATAACGTGGCCGTCAGGATTCCCCTGCGTTTGCAACAAACAGACCTGCCCTGCCTGGTTAATCCCCACAAAACGGTGCGGCATTGCGGCAGCGCGCATCGCATTGATTGCGGTACCGAGGCTACCGTCAGTGCCGTTTTTAAAGCCAACCGGCATGGACAGACCAGAAGCCATTTCGCGATGCGTTTGCGATTCGGTCGTTCGCGCGCCAATTGCCGACCAGCTAAAAAGATCGCCAAGATATTGCGGACTGTTCGGATCTAACGCTTCGGTCGCCAAAGGCAGACCCATTTCAACCAGGCTTACCAGCAACTGACGCGCAATATGTAAACCGGTCTCCATATCAAATGAGTTATCCATATAGGGATCGTTGATCAACCCTTTCCAACCGACAGTGGTACGGGGTTTCTCAAAATAGACACGCATGACGATATACAGCTGATCCTTCAACTGTTCAGAGAGATCTTTCAGACGACGCGCATAATCCAAAGCAGCTTCGGTATCGTGAATCGAACAAGGGCCACATACCACTAACAGGCGATGATCGCGACCAGCAAGAATATTGGAAATTGTCTGCCGGGAAGCGGCAATCTGTTCTTCCAGCCGGGCGTTGAGCGGGAACTTTTTCTTCAGTTCCTCCGGTGTTATCAGAATTTGTTCGTCAGCGATATGGATATTATTCAGCGCGTCTTTTTGCATGGTTTCGATCCCTTTACTCATCTATGCGTTCGTCAGATCCTCAGAGAGGTGAAGGGTACTTTATCATATGACGTAAAGTATGCAATCCAGAGATGTACAGTTTTTTTACCACATTAAAATTACGTATAAATAGTTAAAATAAAAAACGTTTAATATTATTAAGTTAAATAAAAAACCATGCAATAGCACGCCCATAAATAGTGTAAATAATACTTTACAGCATTGGAGATTTCTTCTTTTCTTGCACCATCAAGATTGGGTTCACCGGCATAAAAAAGGGCTGACCTAATGGCCAGCCCCTGTTTCATATTAACTTTTGGATGCAGCGTTAGCTGTATCTTAGTTAAGGCGTTCTTTAATACGAGCCGCCTTACCAGTACGCTCACGCAGGTAGTACAGTTTGGCTTTACGCACAGCGCCACGACGTTTGACAGTAATGCTGTCGATAACCGGTGAGTGAGTCTGGAATACACGCTCAACACCTTCGCCGTTGGAAATCTTACGAACAGTGAATGCAGAGTGCAGACCGCGGTTACGAATAGCGATAACCACGCCCTCGAATGCCTGCAGACGTTTTTTAGAACCTTCAACGACCCATACTTTCACTTCCACGGAATCACCCGGACGGAAGGACGGTACGTCCTGTTTCATCTGCTCTTGTTCAATTTGCTTGATAATGTTGCTCATAATTAAATCTCTTATCCTGGGTAAACTGATATTTAAGGAAGGCTAACCTTCCGCATCATCGTTCTGTTGTCGGGCGAATTCTGTTTTGAATTCGGCGAGCAACTTTGCTTGCTCTTCAGTCAGAGCCAGGTTTTCCAGAAGTTCAGGTCTTCTAAGCCAGGTACGGCCCAACGACTGTTTCAAACGCCAACGGCGAATTTCAGCGTGGTTACCCGACAATAATACCGCCGGTACCTCTACGCCTTCCAACACTTCAGGTCGGGTATAGTGCGGACAATCCAGCAACCCGTCAGAAAACGAATCTTCCTCCGCCGACGCCTGTTTCCCCAGCACTCCCGGTATCAACCGCGAGACCGAATCAATCAGCGTCATTGCCGGCAGTTCCCCACCGCTGAGTACGTAATCACCAATCGACCATTCTTCATCGATTTCAGCGTTAATCACGCGCTCATCAATCCCTTCATAACGCCCGCAAACCAGAATCAACTTCTGCTGCGACGCCAATTCGCAAACGCCATCTTGGTCAAGCTTGCGCCCCTGAGGTGAAAGATAAATCACCTTAGCGCCATCACCCGCCGCTGCTTTTGCTGCGTGGATGGCATCCCGTAAGGGTTGCACCATCATTAGCATTCCCGGTCCGCCGCCGTAAGGACGATCATCCACGGTACGGTGCCGGTCATGAGTAAAGTCACGCGGACTCCAACTCTGAATGCTGAGCAGGCCATTTTTTACTGCCCGGCCAGTTACCCCGTAATCGGTAATAGCACGAAACATCTCTGGAAACAGGCTAATAACACCAATCCACATAGCATGTTCCGCTGTAGTACCGTTTTGTCCGGGGGTCAAAAACCAGGATCCCAATCTACTTCGATCGTGCCAGTAGTGAGATCGACATTCTTGATAACCTGTTCATCAAGAAACGGAATTAACCGCTCCTTCACACCGAATGCATCTTTCAGGTTTGCCTTCACGACCAGAACGTCGTTCGAACCGGTTTCCATCAACTCAGTGACTTTACCCAGTTCGTAGCCTTTAGTTGTGACCACCTGGCAACCGATAAGGTCTTTCCAGTAATAGTCACCCGTTTCCAGCTCCGGCAACTGCTCCGAATCTACGATAATTTCGCAATTAGTCAGTAGCGTCGCAGCATCACGATCGTCAATGCCTTTCACTTTGATGATCATGTCCTGATTATGGCGCTTCCAGCCTTCCAGCTCGATATGCTGCCATTGACCCGCACGCTGGATAAACCAGGGCTGATAGTCAAATATACTTTCGGCGTCTTCGGTGGAGGAAAACACTTTGAGCCAACCACGGATACCGTAGGCCGACCCCATCTTGCCCATAATCACAGGTTTAACGGGAGGCTGTGCGGCGAGTTGCTTGCTCATGGTAACCACCGTGACAGATTAAGCTGCTTTTTTTGCTTCTTTGATCAGCGCGTTAACGCGATCGGAAAGCGTAGCGCCCTGGCCAACCCAGTGCTCAATACGGTCCAGATCCAGACGCAGTGCTTCAGCCTGACCAGATGCGATCGGGTTGAAGAAACCAACGCGCTCGATGAAGCGACCGTTGCGAGCATTACGGCTGTCAGTAACGACTACCTGATAAAACGGACGCTTTTTAGCGCCGTGACGTGCCAAACGAATTGTTACCATAACATCCTCTTGAGTTAATAAAACAACCGGGCCCCATCGAGGAACGGGGCCCGGGTGCAATATAAAAAGCCCGAAAATTTTACTCATTTTGGCGCAAAAAGCAATCTAAAGCTGAGTAGCCTTTCGGGCGCTTCTGTTTTTTAACACTTAACGGCCGGGGAAACCGGGCGGCATCATTCCTTTCATGCCACGCATCATCTTCGCCATCCCGCCTTTTTTCATCTTCTTCATCATCCGCTGCATATCATCAAACTGCTTCAGCAAACGGTTCACATCTTGTACCTGCATACCGGAGCCAGTGGCGATACGACGTTTACGCGAGCCTTTAATGATTTCAGGTTTTTCACGCTCTTTGCGTGTCATAGAGTTGATCATCGCCTCCATGCGCACCAACACCTTATCATCCATCTGCGATTTGACGTTGTCTGGCAATTGCCCCATCCCGGGTAACTTACCCATCAGGCTCGCCATGCCGCCCATGTTACGCATCTGCTTCAGTTGCTCAAGGAAGTCATTAAGGTCAAAACCATCGCCCTTCTTCAGCTTGCTGGCAAGCTTTTCCGCCTGTGCGCGGTCAACCTTACTTTCGATATCCTCAATCAGCGACAGCACATCGCCCATGCCGAGAATACGCGAAGCGATACGATCCGGGTAAAACGGCTCCAGCGCATCGGTTTTTTCGCCTACACCCATAAACTTGATTGGCTTACCGGTGATCTGGCGAATCGACAATGCCGCACCGCCGCGCGCATCGCCATCCACTTTGGTTAAGATCACCCCGGTCAGCGGCAACGCTTCGTTAAACGCTTTTGCAGTGTTTGCGGCATCCTGGCCGGTCATCGCATCCACGACAAACAGGGTTTCCACTGGCTTAATCGCCGCATGGACCTGTTTGATCTCATCCATCATCGCTTCGTCGACATGCAAACGACCGGCGGTATCCACCAGCAGCACATCGTAGAATTTTAATTTGGCCTGTGAGAGCGCGTTATTAACGATCTCCACCGGCTTCTGGCTTAAATCCGAAGGACAGAAATCAACGCCAACCTGCTCCGCCAGCGTTTCCAACTGCTTAATGGCTGCCGGACGATAAACGTCGGCAGACACCACCAGCACTTTCTTTTTATGCTTCTCAGCCAGGAATTTACCCAGCTTACCCACGCTGGTGGTTTTACCGGCCCCTTGCAAACCCGCCATCAAGACCACCGCAGGCGGCTGTGCGGCGAGGTTCAGAGTATTATTTTCATCCCCCATCGCCGCAACCAGTTCGTTCTTAACAATCTTGACGAACTCCTGCCCCGGCGTCAGGCTTTTATTAACCTCATGCCCGACCGCACGCTCTTTAACCCGGTTGATAAAATCACGCACTACCGGCAGCGCCACATCAGCTTCCAGCAACGCCATACGCACTTCACGCAGCGTGTCTTTGATATTGTCTTCGGTCAGCCTTCCGCGGCCACTAATATTGCGCAGGGTTTGCGACAATCGATCGGTTAAATTATCAAACATCGTCTCTCGCTCAGGATATAAGAGAAGCCGCCTTCGGCCGGACGGCACAATTAGGCGGATTATAACACGAAGCGTCGACGATCTCTGCAATCGACGTTGAGAACGTTTGGAGCAATCTGTTGCTGGCGCTATACTGCTTTTTTCCTTATCCGGCCGATACCTGACACCTTTATGTCTGTTTTTGCGATAGTGGCGCTACTTGCCTATTCACTCAGCCTTGCCCTGATCATCCCTGGCCTGTTACGTAAAAACAGCGCCTGGCGTCGTCTGGCGGTACTCTCCGCTTTTGTGGCGTTAGTGGCGCATGGCGTCGCGCTGGAGCAGCGCATCTTTTCCGGCGACAACGGGCAAAACTTAAGCCTGTTGAATATTGGTTCGCTGGTGAGTTTGCTGATTTGTACCATTATGACTATTGTCGCCTCACGCAATCGTGGCTGGTTATTACTTCCCATTGTCTACAGCTTTGCGTTAATTAATCTCGCCTTTGCTACCTTTGTGCCGAATGCGTTTATCACACATCTGGAAACCACGCCGGGTATGATGATCCATATCGGTTTGGCGCTGTTCGCCTATGCCACGCTGATTATCGCTGCGCTTTACGCATTACAATTGGCATGGATTGATTATCAACTAAAAAATAAGAAGCTGGCATTTAGCCAGGATATGCCGCCGCTGATGAGCATTGAGCGCAAAATGTTCCACATTACGCAAGTTGGCGTGGTGCTTCTGACGCTGGTGCTATGCACCGGCCTGTTTTATATGAAAAATTTGTTCAGCGCCGAGAATGTGGATAAAGCCATTTTGTCCATTCTTGCCTGGTTTGTGTATATCGTTCTGCTCTGGGGTCACTATCATGAAGGGTGGCGTGGTCGGCGCGTAGTGTGGTTTAACTGCGGCGGCGCATTGCTGTTAACCATGGCCTATTTCGGTAGCCGCGTGTTACAGCACCTTCTCACTCACTGATTAATTACCACAAGGACTTCGCGTTGGAACATGTTTCAACCTCGACACTGATTATTACTCTGGTTGTCATGATTTTGGTTTCCGCCTATTTTTCTGGCTCAGAGACCGGCATGATGACGCTTAACCGCTACAAACTGCGCCATCGCGCTAAAAACGGCCACCGTGGCGCCCGTCGCGTTGAGAAATTGTTGCGCCGTCCTGATTTGCTAATAAGCCTGGTGTTGATTGGCAACAACCTGGTGAACATCCTTGCTTCCGCGCTGGCGACCATTGTCGGTATGCGGTTATACGGTGACGCTGGCGTCGCTATCGCGACCGGGGTTTTGACCTTTGCCGTGTTAATCTTCGCCGAAGTTCTGCCGAAAACGTTTGCCGCGTTGTACCCGGAAAAAGTGGCCTATCCCAGCAGCGTGCTACTCGGTCCGCTGAAAATCATCATGATGCCGCTGGTATGGCTGATGAATACCATTACTCATCTTTTGATGCGCATGGTGGGGATCAAGACCGACAGCGCAATGAGCGCCGCGCTGAGCAAAGAAGAGTTGCGGACCATTGTCTATGAGTCGCGTTCACTCATTTCACGCCGTAACCAAGATATGTTGCTCTCAGTGCTCGATCTGGAAAAGGTCAATGTGGATGACATTATGGTGCCGCGTAATGAAGTGGTTGGCATCAACATCAATGATGAATGGAAATCGATCGCCCGGCAGCTTTCCCACTCCCCTCACGGCCGCATTGTCCTATATCGTGATTCGCTTGATGATGCGGTGGGGATGCTGCGCGTACGCGAAGCCTGGCGCATGATGACCGAAAAGAAAGAGTTTACTAAAGAGAACTTATTGCGTGCCGCCGACGAGATTTACTACGTTCCGGAAGGGACACCGCTCAATGTGCAATTGGTCAAATTCCAGCGCAACAAAAAGAAAGTCGGCCTGGTGGTTGATGAGTATGGTGACATCAAAGGGTTGGTCACCATCGAAGATATTCTGGAGGAGATTGTCGGTGACTTCACCACTTCCATGTCACCGTCGCTGGCGGAAGAGGTAATGCCGCAAAATGATGGCTCGGTGTTGATCGAAGGCAGTGCTAATGTGCGTGAGATAAATAAAGCGTTTAATTGGCACCTGCCGGAAGAGGAAGCCCGAACCATTAACGGAATGCTGTTAGAAGTACTGGAAGAGATTCCACAGGCGGGTACACGCGTGCACATTAACCACTATGATATTGATATTTTGGATGTGCAGGACAACATGGTGAAGCAGATTAAGATTACGCCGCAAAAATCGATAAAAGAGTCGGTTGGCCGTTAACCATCAACATGGCAGGTGCCGGGTTGCCCCGGCACACCAGACTAGATATGTAACTCTTGCAACTTCTCTTTCGGCAATGCTAACTCATCGTTGTGGTTCACGCGGACATCGCTTTCAATAATGTGACGCGCGATATCTTGCGCTTCGTCCAGCGAATGCATCTCAAAAGTCCCGCACTGATACTCATTCAGCTCAGGGATTTTACGCTGATCGGTGACTTTCAGCACATCGCCCATTGCGGCCTTCCACGCTGTCGCCACACGCTGCTCATCAGGCGTACCAATCAGGCTCATATAGAAACCCGTCCGGCAGCCCATCGGCGAAATATCGATGATTTCAATCCCATCGCCATTTAGATGATTACGCATGAAACCGGCAAAGAGATGTTCCAGGGTGTGAATGCCACGCTCAGGCATCACTTCTTTGTTCGGCACGCAAAAGCGTAGATCAAACACGGTGATCGGATCGCCATGAGGAGTGTGCATGGTTTTAGCTACACGTACCGCGGGAGCGGCCATGCGAGTATGATCGACAGTAAAACTATCCAGCAGTGGCATATTGTCACCTCCTGTTTTGAGAAATTTTTTTAGAACGATGAAACTTTTCTGTTCGCCGTGCGTCTGAGTATATGAAAGACGCGCATTTGTTATCATCATCCCTGACAACAGAGATGTTTATTTCGGCCACAGCGATGTGGCCTTTTTCTTTTCTAGCCCGCCTTCGCGGCGAGGAATGCTTCAAAAGTCAGCGTATCACTCTGCTCAATATCGCGCTGCGCATCGCGTGAACGCAAGGCTTCTTGTGTGAATGCCTCTTCTGACAGCACTTCTAACGGCTCTTCAGACAACATATGGCGATATTGCTCCGCCAACGCCATGCCGGTGCCGCCAATACCGTCAGCCATCATCGCTTGCAGAATACGCGCCGAATAGGTGAGTTCCGGATCGTCAAAACTGGCGACCAACCGATCGCACACATCCTGATAATGGCGCTCACCTTCGTTACTATCCAGCGCCTCAGCAACCCGTTGTAGATCGGCAAACAACGCTTTCCCCACTTCCGCCATTGGCGCCAGGTTATCTTCGCATCCCATACCAAGCATCAGGCCCGGTTTACGACCTTCGAGAATAACGCGATTCCAGTTTTTACGGGTACATTGTAATTCAGCGCTACTCATTTCAGGCGCATCAGCCAGCGTACACCAAATCAGGAAAAGATCGAGGAAGCGAACCTGATTCGCATCAACGCCTATCGGCGAGAATGGATTAATATCCAGCGACCGCACTTCAATATACTCGATGCCGCCGCGCAGAAGCGCATCAGACGGCGCTTCGCCAGAACGCGTGACGCGTTTTGGTCGAATCGGCGCATACAGCTCATTCTCAATCTGTAACACATTGGTGTTCAATTGTAGCCAGTGTCCCTGACTATCTTTGATGCCCAAAGCGGCAAACTCTTCTGAAGGCGTCTTAATCGCCTTTTTCAAGGCATCAACGTAGGCCGCCAATGAATTGAAGGTAATGCCGAGGTTACTTTGTGACTTATTGGTATAGCCCAGGTCGCTTAAGCGTAAGGAAGTGGCATAAGGCAAATACAGCATCCCCGCTTCGGTACGTTCAAACGGTAACACGCTTTCTTTACCTTGCAGGAAAGAGGAACAAATCGCAGGCGAAGCGCCAAACAGATAAGGAATGATCCAGCCAAAGCGATAGTAGTTACGGATCAGACGCAGGTAACCTGCCGAAATCTCCGCTTTACCGCTCTCCTGATCCTTAATCCCCGCCCACTCTTGCCAGAAGGAGAGCGGTAGCGAGAAATTATAGTGCACGCCAGAAATGGTTTGCATCAACGCGCCATAGCGATTTTTTAGCCCTTCGCGATACAGCGTTTTCATACGACCAATATTTGAGTCGCCGTACTGCGCCAGCTCTATCTCTTCATGGTTTTTGATGATGCAAGGCATACTGAACGGCCACATCCGCTCTTCGCCAAGGTCGCGCGCAACGTGGCGATGAATATCTCGTAAGAAAGCCAGCAGGTGATCAATATCGTGATCGACAGGCGTAATGAACTCCAGCAGCGCTTCGGCAAAATCGGTCGTGATCCAGCTATGTGTTAACGCAGAACCTAGCGATTGAGGGTGGCCGGTTGTCGCCAAATGGCCGTCCGGCTCAATGCGTAAGGTTTCACGTTCAATACCACGGCCAATGCCTTTTAGCGCATGAGGATGGGCTTCCAGCCAAGAAAGCGCCTGAGATACATCCGGGATCAAATTGACCTCCCGCTCTAAGAATAATTTATTTTTGTTCAGCATAATGTTAACCGTAGCTTTGAATCTGTGCGAATCAATGCCACCACTCCATGCCCTGTAAGGTTGCAATCGCAACCACGATATAGCGCAACGTTTTGCCAACCGCCAAAAACAGTACCACCGGCAGCCACGAAAAACGTAGCCAGCCGGCAATCACACACAGCAGATCGCCGATCACCGGTAACCAACTGAAAAGCAGCGCCGCCGGGCCAAAACGCTGTAACCACGCTACTGCCGTATGGTGCCATCGCCCCTGAGGTCGAGATGGCAGCAAGCGGCCCAGAATAATATTGGTCAATCCACCCAGTGTATTCGCTACCGCTGCGACAAAAATTAACCCTACCGTCGATGACTTACCGGCCAGCATTAACGCGACCAGTAACACTTCTGAACTACCAGGAAGTAAGGTGGCGCTGAGAAAACTGCTGGCGGCCAGCGAGCCATATGCCAGCATCTCACTCACAGCAAGCGCACATCCACCGCATCCATACCAGCACGTTTCGCTGCCTGCATACCAAAATCAGCGTCTTCAAACACCACGCAGCGAGCAGGCGCTACGCCCAACAGCGCGGCACAGCGTAAAAAAGTATCTGGCTCGGGTTTATGGCGTTCAACATCATCGGCGCCGACAATCACGTCGAAATAATCGCGTAAGCCTAAATGACGCAATAATGTCTCTGCCATTTGGTGTTCACTACCGGTTCCCACCGCCATGGGTTTACGGCCATGATACGCTTTGACCACCTCAATCAGCGGCAACGGACGAACACTATCTAGCAACAGGGTTTTTGCCAGCGCGGTTTTCTCTTCCGCGAGTTGATAAGGATCGTGGCTGGCTTGGTGACTGTCGATAATCGCCTGGGCAACTCTCCAAGTTGGCGAGCCATTCAGCCCTACCATGGTTTTCTCGTCAAACGCCATCCCATAGCGCGCCAGGACCTGATGCCAGGCTTTTCGATGCGTCGGCTCAGTATCCAGAATTGTGCCGTCCATATCGAAAATCAGGCCATCATAACGATCGTACATTGCTTCTCCGGGCATAGAACAAACCAGCCCATACTTTATCGCAAAGCGTCCGGATTGTCGCCGTTAGAGATGAACAGCAAATGCTTTGAAAGCATTAGTATTTCAGGAAAGCAGAAATGACAGAGAGTTTTAGCAGGAAGTTGTTTGGGGAAAAAGAAGAAATGGTGCATCCGGGAGGATTATTCCGCTACGCGTCACCCTATGGGCCGTTGCTCAAGCAACGTTATCCTCCCTGGTGCGGGCTGCCAGATTGCTGCCTGACCAGACCGGGACTTACACGGTTATCTCAACATGAAATGGTGCATCCGGGAGGATTCGAACCTCCGACCGCTCGGTTCGTAGCCGAGTACTCTATCCAGCTGAGCTACGGATGCATCGGAAAGACTATGTTGCCTGAAAGAAAGCAATGTGACTTCTGAGGAACTAAAAAAGAAGGTATCTACCGGAGAGAAACCGCCATCTCAACATGAAATGGTGCATCCGGGAGGATTCGAACCTCCGACCGCTCGGTTCGTAGCCGAGTACTCTATCCAGCTGAGCTACGGATGCATAACAACTTCTTGTTTCACTTACCTTTAACCATTCGCCATCTCGCCAAGAAATGGTGCATCCGGGAGGATTATTCCGCTACGCGTCACCCTTACGGGCCGTTGCTAAAGCAACGTTATCCTCCCTGGTGCTGGCTGCCAGATTACTGCCTGACCAGACCGGGACTACACTATTATCTCATCATAAAATGGTGCATCCGGGAGGATTCGAACCTCCGACCGCTCGGTTCGTAGCCGAGTACTCTATCCAGCTGAGCTACGGATGCAAAATGGCGGTGAGGCGGGGATTCGAACCCCGGATGCAGCTTTTGACCGCATACTCCCTTAGCAGGGGAGCGCCTTCAGCCTCTCGGCCACCTCACCACACGCGTTCTTGCGAACTGTGCTTTTGAACTTTGTTTCCGCTCATCGGCACTGCGTGGCGCACATATTACTTTCCCGGACTTATAAGTCAAACAATTTTTCCCGGCTAATGATCGTTTGAACAAATCCCATTCAATCCGCGTATTTTCGAGACAAAAAGAGTGATTTATCAACAGCCATAAGCGGTTGCATTTCACAAAAAAGGGAAAAAATCGAAATAGAGAATAAAACAAACTGGCGGGAGGAAACCGGTAGCGCCTCGCTAAACATAGCAAGGCGCTGTATCCGTTAGTAACTCGTTTGCTGAGACTTTTCGGCCTGAATACGCTGATAGATCTCTTCGCGATGAACCGAAACTTCTTTAGGGGCGTTCACACCAATGCGAACCTGGTTACCTTTAACTCCCAGCACCGTTACAGTCACCTCATCGCCAATCATGAGGGTTTCACCAACTCGACGAGTTAGAATAAGCATTCTTTGCTCCTTGAAAGATTAAAAGAGTCGGGTCTGTCGGTTCCCGGCATTATCCATCATATAACGCGAAATGTAGGTGATGACAATGACATCAAAACATATCACCATGCCAATACATTCTGCTGATAGTTAGTTTAGCCGAAATACACCACACCAACCTGACTTTATGATTACAGGGCGTGCATTGTGCTAAAAAGCGCCAAGGTATCTGCTCCGTGGCGCTGTTCCAATGCATTTTTATTCATTACAGTTTAGCGGCGACCCATGACTCGACGCTAAGCAACGCGCCAGGCAATGCCTGTGCATCGGTACCTCCCGCCTGCGCCATATCCGGGCGTCCACCACCTTTACCGCCGACCTGCTGCGCGATTGCGCCAACCAGCTCACCCGCTTTCACACGGTCGGTAAGATCTTTTGTCACCCCAGCAATCAGGGACACTTTGCCTTCCGTAACCGTTGCCAGCACGATAATCGCCGATCCTAATTGATTCTTCAGATCGTCAACCATTGTACGTAACAACTTAGGCTCGACATTACTCAGTTCGCTAACCAACAGTTTTGCACCCTTCACATCAATAGCTTTACTGCTAAGCGATGCGCTCTCATGCGCGGCCTGTCGATCTTTGAGCTGTTGCAACTCTTTTTCCAGTACGCGTGCGTGCTCAAGCACTGAACGTACTTTTTCATTTAAATTGCTATTGTTGGCTTTCACCAACTGAGCAATATCCAGTAATTGTTCGCTTTGGGCATGAACCTGAGCCAACGCGCCTTCGCCGGTGACCGCCTCAATACGACGTACGCCCGCCGCGGTTCCTGACTCAGAAATAATACGGAACAGGCCAATATCTCCCGTACGACTTGCGTGGGTGCCGCCACAGAGTTCGGTAGAAAAATCCCCCATACTCAGCACG